>NZ_CP012268.1:1454704-2909409 GCF_001277195.1 Cronobacter muytjensii ATCC 51329 | reverse complement strand
TCACGTCGGGGATAAAAGAGGGCTCGACGCGCGGGCGGCCAATGCCTTCAATCCGGCTGCCGACCGCGCTTTTCAACCCGCCGTCGCGCTGGCGCCAGTAATCGTAAAAGACTGAATTTTGCGGGTCGACCACCATCAGGCGCGTGGCATGTCCCTGGTAGCGCAGGTAACGGCCAATCGTCGCGGAAGTGCCGCCGGTGCCGGCGCTCATCACGATGTAATCAGGGATGGGGTGCGGCTCGTCGGCCATCTGACGGAAAATGCTGTCGGCAATATTGTTATTGCCGCGCCAGTCGGTCGCGCGTTCGGCGAAGGTGAACTGATCCATATAGCGGCCATGCAACTCGCGCGCGAGCGTTTCGGACGTCTCGTAGATCTCGCAGGCGCTCTGCACAAAGTGGCAGCGGCCGCCGTAAAACTCAATCTGTTCCACTTTGCGCCGCGCGGTACAGGCGGGCATGACGGCGATAAACGGCAGGCCCAGCATCCGGGCGAACCAGGCTTCTGAGACGGCGGTCGAGCCGGAAGAAGCTTCGATAATCGGCGTGCCTTCGCGGATCCAGCCGTTACATAAGCCATATAAAAACAGCGAGCGCGCCAGGCGATGCTTAAGGCTGCCGGTGGGGTGCGTGCTTTCGTCTTTCAGATAGAACCAGATGCCCGGAAACGCGGGCAGGGTAAAGCGGATCAAATGGGTATCCGCGGTGCGCCGGGCGTCGGCGTGGATCTCGTTAATGGCGTGGTGAACCCAGGTGCTGGACATGATACGTTCCGGTTTATCAATTTGTGCCCAGCGTAAAGCATCTTTCAGGAAAATAAGTTGCCTTTTAGCCTGCGGATTGCTGCTATAGGAGAAAATTTTTCTACAGGAGGCGGGAATGTTAGATAAAATTGATTGCAGACTCCTCGCGCTGCTTCAGGAGGACGCGACGCTTTCTTTGCAGGCGCTCGCCGATGCCGTTAATCTGACAACGACGCCCTGCTGGAAGCGGCTTCGGCGGCTGGAGGACGAGGGCTATATTATTAAGCGCGTCGCGCTGCTGGATCCGCAAAAACTCGGTCTCGGCCTCACTGCCTTTATGCTGATTAAAACGCAGCATCACAGCAGCGACTGGTACAGTCAGTTCGTCGCGGTGGTAGAAGAGATGCCGGAAGTGCTCGGTTTCTGGCGCATGGCGGGCGAATACGACTACCTTATGCGGGTACAGGTAGCCGATATGAAAAGCTATGACGACTTTTATAAACGTCTGGTTAACCGGGTGCCGGGGCTGTCAGATGTCACTTCGAGCTTCGCGATGGAGCAGATAAAATACACCACAGCCCTGCCGCTTAAGCGCTAAACCGTCTGGCTCGCCACGACGCCCGCGCTTTATCATCAGACCAATCAGGAATTTCGCGTGCGATTATTTGCTCAGTTAAGCTGGTATTTTAGCCGGGAGTGGCGTCGCTACCTCGGCGCCGTTGCCCTGCTTATCCTTATCGCCATTCTGCAACTGGTGCCGCCGAAAGTGGTGGGTTACGTTGTTGATGGGGTCACTCAAGGTCATTACACCACCCGGCAGGTGCTGCTGTGGATTGGCCTGCTGGTGGCGATTGCCATTGTGGTTTATCTGCTGCGCTATGTCTGGCGCGTGCTGCTGTTCGGGGCGTCTTATCAGCTCGCGGTCGAACTCCGGCGCGATTTCTATCGCCAGCTCAGCCGCCAGCATCCGGAATTTTACCTGCGCCACCGCACCGGCGATCTTATGGCGCGCGCCACTAACGATGTCGATCGCGTGGTGTTTGCCGCGGGCGAAGGTGTGCTGACGCTTGTCGATTCGCTGGTCATGGGCTGCGCGGTGCTGGTCGTTATGTGCACCCAGATAAGCTGGCAGCTCACGCTGCTGGCGCTGCTGCCGATGCCGGTGATGGCGATTGTCATCAAACGCTACGGCGACAAGCTCCATCACCGTTTCAAGGCCGCGCAGGCGGCATTTTCGTCACTTAATGACCGCACTCAGGAGAGCCTGACCAGCATTCGCATGATCAAAGCGTTTGGGCTGGAGGACAGGCAGTCGGCGCTGTTTGCCGAGGACGCGCGCGACACCGGCGTAAAAAACCTGCGCGTGGCGCGCGTTGACGCCCGTTTCGACCCGACAATTTATATCGCCATCGGCATGGCGAATCTGCTGGCCATCGGCGGCGGCAGCTGGATGGTCATGAACGGTACGCTGACGCTTGGCCAGCTCACCAGTTTCACCATGTATCTCGGCCTGATGATCTGGCCGATGCTGGCGCTGGCGTGGATGTTTAATATTGTCGAGCGCGGCAGCGCGGCGTACAGCCGTATCCGCGCGCTGCTGGCGGAGGCGCCGGTGGTGGAAGATGGTCAGGCGGCGCTGCCCGCCGGGCGTGGCGAGCTGAACGTGGCTATCCGCGAGTTTCGCTACCCGCACGCCGCCCGCACCACGCTGCAAAACGTCCAGTTTACGCTCAAACCCGGCCAGATGCTGGGGCTCTGCGGCCCGACTGGTGCCGGGAAGACCAGCGTGCTGGCGTTGATTCAGCGTCATTTTGATCTCGACGCCGGCGAGATTACGTTCCACGACGTACCGCTCGCGCGCCTGCATCTGGACGAATGGCGCGCCCGGCTGGCGGTCGTCAACCAGACGCCGTTTTTATTCTCCGACACCGTTGCCAGCAATATCGCGCTCGGCAAGCCCGACGCGACGCGTGACGACATCGAGCGCGCGGCTAAACTCGCCTGCGTCCATGACGATATTCTGCGCCTGCCGCAAGGGTATGAGACGCAGGTCGGGGAGCGCGGCGTGATGCTCTCCGGCGGACAGAAGCAGCGTATCTCGATTGCCCGCGCCCTGTTGCTGGAGGCGGAAATTCTGGTGCTGGACGACGCGCTTTCCGCCGTCGATGGCCGCACCGAACATCAAATTCTGCATAACCTGCGCCAGTGGGGCGAAAACCGCACGGTAATCATCAGCGCGCACCGGCTCTCGGCGTTAACCGAGGCCAGCGAAATCCTCGTGCTCCAGCACGGACAGGTGGCGCAGCGCGGGCGTCATGAGGCGCTGGCGGCGCAGCCGGGCTGGTATCGTGATATGTATCGCTATCAGCAGCTCGAAGCGGCGCTGGATGACGCGCCGGATGAGAATGACGAGGAGGCGCTGAATGCGTAATCCAGGACAGAGCTGGTCGACGCTGCGGCGTCTGCTGGCCTATGGCTCGCTGTGGCGTAAACCGCTCGGCGGCGCAGTGATCATGCTGTGGGTCGCGGCGGCGGCGGAAGTCACCGGGCCCGCGCTTATCAGCTACTTCATCGACAACCTGGTGGCGAAAAACCAGCTGCCGCTGGGGCTCGTGGCCGGGCTCGCGTTCGCGTATGTGCTGCTGCAAATCCTCGCGGCGGGGCTGCACTACTGGCAGGCGCTGTTGTTTAACCAGGCGGCGGTCGGCGTGGTGCAACAGCTGCGAACCGATGTGATGGACGCCGCGCTGCGCCAGCCGCTCAGCGCGTTCGACACCCAACCGGTGGGCCAGTTAATTTCGCGCGTCACCAACGATACCGAAGTGATACGCGATCTTTATGTCACCGTGGTCGCGACGGTGCTGCGCAGCGCCGCGCTGATTGGCGCGATGCTGGTGGCGATGTTCAGCCTCGACTGGCGCATGGCGCTGGTGGCCATCACCATTTTCCCGGCGGTACTCATTGTTATGACGATTTACCAGCGCTACAGCACGCCGATTGTGCGCCGGGTGCGGACATATCTTGCTGATATCAACGACGGCTTTAATGAAGTCATCAGTGGTATGAATGTTATTCAGCAGTTTCGCCAGCAGTCGCGGTTTGGCGAACGCATGAATGCTGCCAGCCATTCGCACTACCTGGCGCGCATGCAGACGTTGCGCCTGGACGGGTTTTTGCTGCGCCCGCTGTTGAGCCTCTTTTCCGCGCTGGTGCTGTGCGGGCTGCTGATGCTGTTTGGGTTCACGTCCGTTGGCACGATTGAAGTGGGCGTGCTGTATGCGTTTATCAGCTATCTGGGCCGCCTTAACGAGCCGCTGATTGAGCTTACGACGCAACAGTCTATTTTGCAGCAGGCGCTGGTGGCGGGCGAGCGCGTCTTCGAGCTGATGGACAGACCGCGGCAGAATTACGGCCACGACGAGCGGCCTCTCTCAAGCGGGGCGATTGACGTGGATAATGTCTCGTTCGCCTATCGCGACGATCAACTGGTGCTGAAGGATATCTCGCTTTCGGTGCCGTCCCGCCATTTTGTGGCGCTGGTCGGGCATACCGGCAGTGGTAAAAGCACGCTGGCGAGCCTGCTGATGGGCTACTACCCGCTGACCGCAGGCGAAATTCGCCTTGATGGACGCCCGCTTGCCTCGCTCAGCCACGGCGTGCTGCGTAAAGGCGTGGCGATGGTGCAGCAGGATCCTGTCGTGCTGGCCGACTCGTTCTTTGCCAACGTGACGCTTGGACGTGAGATAGACGAAGCGCGCGTCTGGGAGGTGCTGGAAACTGTGCAACTGGCGGAGCTGGCGCGCGGCATGAGCGACGGCATTTATACGCGTCTTGGCGAGCAGGGCAATAATCTCTCGGTCGGGCAGAAACAACTGCTGGCGCTGGCGCGCGTGCTGGTGGACGCGCCGCAAATCCTGATCCTCGATGAAGCGACCGCCAATATCGATTCCGGCACCGAGCAGGCCATTCAGCAGGCGCTCGGCGCTATTCGCCAGCACACCACCCTTGTGGTGATAGCGCACCGCCTCTCGACTATCGTGGAAGCGGACACCATTCTGGTGCTGCATCGCGGTCAGGCAGTGGAGCGGGGCAGCCATCAGGCGCTCCTGGAAGCGCGCGGGCGTTACTGGCAGATGTATCAGCTACAGCTGGCCGGTGAAGAGCTTCAGGCCGCTGCGCAGGAGGAGTCGCTCAGCGCCTGATGCACCAAAACAACGCGTTCTGCTAACACTCATCGTTAGTGGTGCAAAAATGCAACGCACCCTGCACTGGCATGGTGCGTTTTTGCTTTCTGGCACCCGCGCACCGCGCTGCGCTGCGCTTCCTTTCCCATCTCCTCGCCGCCGCCGCGCGCTTTTTCATTCCTGGCACGCTGCTTGCTTTATCCGTTCAACATCGCTGCCGCATTACCCAATTCTGACTGGAGGGGATCTATGAAGCTGGTTACCGTGGTAATCAAACCGTTCAAACTGGAAGACGTGCGTGAAGCACTTTCCACCATTGGCATTCAGGGCCTTACCGTCACTGAGGTGAAAGGGTTCGGGCGTCAGAAGGGCCATGCCGAGCTTTACCGCGGCGCCGAGTACAGCGTGAATTTTCTGCCCAAAGTAAAAATCGACGTGGCGATCGCCGACGATCAGCTTGATGAAGTGATCGACGTGGTCAGCAAAGCCGCGTGGACCGGTAAAATTGGCGACGGCAAAATTTTCGTCGCCGAACTGCAACGCGTGATTCGTATTCGTACCGGCGAAGCCGACGAAGCGGCACTCTGATTTCTGGCCAACCGTAACAGGAATGGAAAAGATGAAACACACAGCCCTCAAATCTGGTTTCGGCCTGCTTGCTCTGCTGCCCGGCTTCGCGCTGGCGGCGCCTGCGGTGGCGGATAAAGCCGATAACGCCTTTATGATGATAAGCACCGCGCTGGTGCTGTTTATGACAATCCCCGGCCTTGCGCTCTTTTACGGCGGTCTGATCCGCGCGAAAAATGTGTTGTCGATGCTGACGCAGATCTCCGTCGCTTTTGCGCTGGTGTGCGTGCTCTGGGTGGTATACGGCTATTCGCTGGCGTTTGGCGCTGGCGGCAGCTTTTTCGGCAATGTCGACTGGATCATGCTGAAAGGCATCAAAATTACGGATCTGATGGGCAGCTTCTATCAGTACATCCACGTCGCCTTCCAGGGGTCGTTTGCGTGCATTACCGTGGGGCTTATCGTCGGCGCGCTGGCGGAACGTATTCGCTTCTCGGCGGTGGTGATTTTCGTGGTGGTGTGGCTGACGTTCTCTTACGTGCCGATTGCGCACATGGTGTGGGGCGGCGGTCTGCTGGCCTCTCATGGCGCGCTGGATTTCGCGGGCGGTACCGTGGTGCATATTAACGCGGCGGTGGCGGGCCTGGTGGGCGCGTATCTGGTTGGCAAACGTGTCGGTTTCGGCAAAGAGGCATTCAAACCGCATAACCTGCCGATGGTCTTTACCGGCACCGCAATCCTCTATTTCGGCTGGTTCGGCTTTAACGCCGGCTCCGCCAGCGCCGCGAACGAAATCGCCGGTCTGGCCTTTGTGAATACCGTTGTTGCGACGGCGGCGGCCATCCTTGCCTGGGTGTTTGGCGAATGGGCGCTGCGCGGCAAGCCTTCTCTGCTGGGCGCATGCTCCGGCGCTATCGCCGGGCTGGTCGGCGTGACGCCTGCATGTGGTTATATCGGCGTCGGCGGTTCGCTGATTGTCGGTATCGCGGCGGGCCTTGCGGGTCTGTGGGGCGTGACCATGCTGAAGCGCTGGCTGCGCGTTGATGACCCGTGCGATGTGTTCGGCGTACATGGCGTCTGCGGCATCGTAGGTTGTATCCTCACCGGTATCTTCGCCTCCACGTCGCTCGGTGGCGTCGGTTACGCCGAGGGTGTGACGATGGGCCATCAGGTGCTGGTGCAGCTTGAAAGTATCGCCATTACCGTGGTGTGGTCTGGCGTGGTGGCGTTTATCGCCTACAAAGTGGCGGACATGACCGTTGGGCTGCGCGTCTCTGAAGAGCAGGAGCGCGAAGGTCTGGACGTGAACAGCCACGGCGAGAACGCGTACAACGCCTGATCGTTGTGATTGCGAGCATAAAAAAACCTCCCGCGCGCGGGAGGTTTTGTTTTTTATGGGGGAGGCCGGAAATGGCAAGCTTTGGAAAGGGTGACGTCTGGCAAGGGTGGGGCGCTTCGCTTACCCACCGAGCCCCATCTTCAAACGGTTATTCGCTGGGCGGCTAAGCGCAGCGCACCCGCTGTTCGGCAAACGGCGCGCCAACCTTACCCGCGCTTTCTCATCACGCCTTCCTGCACGGTCGAGGCGACAAGGACGCCGTCCTGGGTATAAAACTCGCCGCGTACAAACCCACGGGCGCTGGAGGCGGACGTGCTCTCCACGCTGTAAAGCAGCCACTCGTTCATATCAACCGGGCGGTGGAACCACATGGAATGGTCGATGGTCGCCACCTGCATCCCCGGCTCCAGGAAACCGACGCCGTGCGGCTGTAACGCCACCGGCAGGAAATTGAAATCCGAGGCGTAACCGAGCAGCGACTGGTGCACCCGGATATCGTCCGGCATCTGGCCGTTGGCGCGCAGCCACACCTGACGCTCCGGCTTCGCCACATGGCCTTTAAGCGGGTTATGAAACTCTACCGGGCGAATTTCCAGCGGTTTGTCGCACAGAAACTTTTCTTTCGCCTGCGGCGGCAGGAGGTGCGCCAGCGAGCGGGCGATATCGGTTTCCGATTTCAGGCCGTCAGGCGAGGGCGCAGGCGGCATGGTTTTCTGATGCTCGAAGCCGCTTTCGGGTGCCTGGAACGAGGCGGTCATATAGAAAATCGGCTTGCCGTGCTGGATAGCCGCCACCCGCCGGGCGCTGAAGCTGTTGCCGTCGCGCAACACTTCCACGTCATACACAATAGGCTTCTGGCTGTCGCCGGGGCGCAGAAAATAGCTATGAAAAGAGTGCACCAGCCGCTCTTCCGGCACAGTCGCTTTGGCGGCGTAAAGCGCCTGGCCGACGACCTGACCGCCGAACACCTGCCGTAACCCGAGATCTTCGCTTTGGCCGCGAAAGAGCCCTTCTTCTATTTTTTCCAGATTTAATAACGCCAGTAAGTTGCTCAGCGCCTGACTCATAAAGGGTCCTCTGATACCGAGAAATGCACAGCCGTGCGAATGATATATGCCGATTATAACGCAGAAAGACAACTGGTCAGAGGGGTTCAATAATCTTAATAGCGGCCCGTTTCCAGGCGAAAATTAGTGATATGTGCCACACTTAGCACGACAAGCATGTTGTGAGAGCTCACGCTGGTGAGTGCAAGGCGCTTACTGGTGCATCGAAAATAAGGAGAACGCTATGAAACTCGTGCACATGTTAAGTGGTTTAGCCGTTGCCGTTGCGCTGGCTGGTTGCGCGCAGGATAAAAGTGCCGATATCGCCGTTCCCGCGCCGAACCCGAATACTTCTGGCGTCGCGACGAAGCCGGTGATTAAGCAGCCGAACGTGTCCGGGACAGTCTGGATCCGCCAGAAAGTGGCGCTGCCGCCGGATGCGGTGCTGACCGTGACCCTGTCGGACGCGACCCAGGCGAACGCGCCGTCTAAAGTCATTTCGCAGAAAGTGGTGCGTACAGAAGGCAAACAGGCCCCGTTCAGCTTCGTACTGCCGTTTAATCCATCCGATATTCAGCCGAATGCCCGCATTCTGCTGAGTGCCGCGATTACGGTTGACGATAAGCTGGTGTTCATCACCGACCGCGTACAGCCGGCGGTGAACGATGGCGGCAAGAAAATCGACCTGACCCTGGTGCCGGTGCAGCAGACCGCCGTGCCGGTACAGGCTGGCGGCGGCGCGGTCACAACCGTACCGTCTACCTCGCCGACGCAGGTCACGCCGTCCGCCGCCGTTCCGGCGCCGACGACGTACTAAGCCTGCCACAGCGCCTCTTCGGAGGCGCTTTTCAGTAGCGCCACCCGTAGCGCGCCAGATCGATCTCTCCTTTTCCCGACACCTGTACGCCTTCTGCAAGCAATGCCTGACGCTGACGCTGTAAATCCGGCCCGGTCAGCGAAATTTCTCCCCGACGATTCACCACGCGATGCCACGGCAAAAGGCTGCCCTCCGGCAGGCGCTTTAACACGCCGCCTACCTGACGCGCCGCCCGCGGCGAACCCGCCAGCCGCGCCACCTCGCCATAGGTTGTGACGCACCCTTCCGGAATGGCGGCGACAATCTGGTAAACGCGTTGCGGGAAGGTGTCGTGGTTATGCATGAGGGGCTCCTGTCAGTCAGGTTGTAAGCATATGAACGCACGCTCAGAAGGGCAACTATGAGTGAAAACGTCGCGCGGTCAATATCATTTTGATGAATGGAAATCGCGTAATCCTCTTACGGGCAGCGTGCCGCATACTCAGTGTTCCCCGCGCGAGCGGGGATAAACCGCCCAGCCAGCCGACGCCCTGTTTCACGCTCCTTTGACCATGATTGCGCAATAAACCGGCATCCGGCGCGCGTTGGGTTGCAATCGCCAGGGGCAACAGACATAATGCGGCCTGCGCGTTTAACGACGCTCTCAATGGGGGCCCTGTTGGTTCTCCCGCAACGCTACTCTGTTTACCAGGTCAGGTCCGGAAGGAAGCAGCCAAGGCAGATGACGTGTGTGCCGGGATGTAGCTGGCAGGGCCCCCACCCATTTCAGGCGCTCTCGCCGCCACCTCCACAACATGCTGCTTCTTCTCTTATCCAGAGTATCTGTCTCTACTTTTTCTTATCCGCGAAACGCAATATCCATTTCCGCCACGTAGCGTTATATATTTTGTTTTTTATTTGCAAATTCATTTAACTGTCATTTATTTGTCATCTTATTGTCATAATAGCTTGTCGAATATCTCATTTTTGAAACGTCTTTTTATAAGAAAGAGCTTAGTGCTGGATCTTAATAATCAATTAAGGTATTAAATAGCTCTCATCTGTAAAGAAAGGAATTTTCTATGACTGCTGCGGTGCTTAACGTAAAAATAAATACGGACCTCAAAGAAAAGCTTCGTCAGTATGCTGAGCAGAACAGTGAGACGCTCAGCGCCGCCACAGAAAAGCTGCTGCTTAAAGCGCTGGTGCTTGCTGATGAAGACGACGCGGTGAGCGGCGAAGAGATCGACAGCCAGCATACCGAAGAAGATATCTCCCCACTTTCTGTAAAAGAAATCAAAGCGCTACGTAAACTTCTGAAGAAGAAAAAATGAAAAACGCCCCTCTGTCTACCACGGCTTCAACCTATCGGGAAGCCTGCGAGCTGTTGCGTTCAGGCTATGTAAAACACGTCCGTCTGGGCTGGGATGTCGGCAGCGATGAGTTTTTTCGCATTGCGTCTGACTGGTGCGATGCTGGCGCCAAAATAAAAAAAGAGGGCAATGAGTTTATCATTTCCCTGAAAGGCTTCCCGGTTCCCCGTCAGCATTAATTCCCGCTTGTTGAATGCGTCATTAATATATCATCTCCGTGACACGGCGCTGTTACAAAGCGCCGTCATTATCTTCCGCATAATAAAATGATACGCCTCACCATCTCATAACATGTGCAGTCACGGATGACGGTATTTTATGGCGAGCCGGAAGGGTCGCCATCTGTTTTTTCTGGCCGGGGTGATGTTATCGCTGTCATCCGGCGCTATCGCTTCAGACTGACCTCATTCACGCTGCGCGGCATCTGTCAGGCCCTACACCAGGCCGCGGGCGGTCGTCGCGCGCGTCTCCATTAACTGCTGCCAGAGCGGCTGCAACCGGCTGAACGCCTCTTCCAGCCGTTCGGTCTCCAGCGTAAACGGCATACGCAGATAACGCTCGAACGCGCCATCCACGCCGAACCGGTTACCTGCGCCAAGATGAATGCCAAGCCCTTCGGCGCTGGCGGCAAAACGCGTCGCCAGCGGGCGCGGTAACTCAACCCAGAACGATAATCCTCCTTGCGGCAGCGGGCTGCGCCACTGCGGAAAATAGCGTTGCATGGCGTCGAGACAGGCGTCGCGGCGCGCTTTTAACGCCGCACGGCGCGGCGGCAAAAAGCGCGATGACTCCTCAATAAGCGTGGCGACGGCGAGTTGCTCCAGTAACGGCGAGCCGAGATCGAGCGTGTCGCGCATCTGTACCAGCGAGGCGATAGTGCGCGCGCTGGCGCGTATCCAGCCGAGCCGCAGTCCGCCCCAGAAGCTTTTACCCGCCGACCCGAGCGTAATGACGTCATCCTGCCCGCTGAATGCGGCAAGCGGCGACGGCGGGGCGTTTTCATACCAGAGGTCGACCATGGTTTCATCCACTACCAGCGTCGTACGGCAGGCCGCCGCCGCCGCCGCCACGCGCTCGCGGGTCGCCGCGTCCATGCAACTGCCGGTTGGGTTGTGATAATCCGGAATAAGATACGCGAGGCGCGGCGACGTCTGGGCGAATGTGGCCGCCAGCCCGTCCGCGTCCCATCCTTGTGCGGTCAGCGATACCGGCACCGGGCGGCACGACGCGCCGCGAATAGCGGCGATGGCAAGCGGGTAAGTGGGGTTATCGACCACTACCCGGTCACCGGGGCCGGTCAGCAGCCGCAGGATGAGCGCGAAACCGCTCACCGCGCCGTTGACCAGCATCACCTGATCGGCGCTGGTAGGCAGGCCACGCGCGTTGTAGCGGGCGGCGATAATTTCGCGCAGGCGCAGCAGCCCGTGCGGATCGTAACCGGTATGGCCAAGGTAGTCCGGCAGCTGCGCGACGGCGCGCTGGCAGGCTTCCAGCACTTCCGGGCCTGCGCTCAGCGCGGCGGTGGAGAGATCGAGCGCGCCGCCGCTGCCGGTTAGCGTCGGCACTGAAGCGCTGCCAGCCGGCAGAGCGATGGCGGAGCCCGCGCCGTGGCGGCTTATTAAAAAGCCTTCATCGCGCAGCAGCCCCAGCGCGCTGGCGACCGTGGTGCGGCTGACGCCAAGCGCGCCCGCCAGTTCACGCTCGCCCGGCAGCCGGCTGGCGAGGGGCAGGCGCCCGTCAAGAATGACCAGCCGCAGGGCCTGCGCCAGCTGACGATAAACCGGCAGGCGGGCGTGCTCCTGCTGCCAGCGACCAAGCAGGCGCAGCAGCGAGGCCGCGCCGGTGCGACGCGTATTCATAAGCAGTCCACTTTGTTGTAACTGGACCTTAATCTTAGGCCGGCTGGCTTTAAAGTAGTAGCCAATTTACTGGCGAGGAAAAAAGTATGTGGCGTCGTTTACTTCAGCTGTATGTCGGGCTTGCGTTGTATGGCGTGTCTACCGCGATGTTCGTGCGGGCCGATCTCGGCACCGATCCGTGGAACGTGTTTCATCTGGGCGTCGCGCGGTTGCTGTCGCTGAATATCGGCCTGGTGATTATCGGCGTCGGGGCGCTGGTGCTGCTGCTGTGGGTGCCGCTGCGCCAGAAGCCCGGGCTTGGCACTATCAGTAATGTCATCATGATTGGGCTTGCGGCGGACGCGGCGCTGGCCGTGTTGCCCGCAGCCTCCTCGCTGGCGGTGCGCAGCGGGCTGCTGGCGGCGGCTGTCGTGGTGAATGCGCTCGCGACTGGCATGTATATCGGCGCGGGCTTCGGCGCGGGGCCGCGCGATGGTCTGATGACCGGCATCAATGCCCGCACCGGCTGGTCGGTGCGCAGCGTGCGAACCGCGATTGAAGTGTCGGTATTGCTGGCGGGCTGGGCGATGGGCGGCTCGCTCGGCATCGGCACGGTGGTTTACGCGCTGACAATCGGGCCGCTTATCCAGCTCTGCCTGCCGTGGTTTCAGGCAAAGCGCGTAAAGCGCGCCGCGCCAGGCGCCGCGGCGATTGAGAAAGGTTGAGTCGCCTTTTTCCGGCGCTGCGTTATGCTGAGAGTTTCCGCTGGCGAGGAACTGCGATGTCGAATAAGGAATCACTGCGTGCGCTGCCCGCAATCCACTGGAGCAGCGAGGCGCTGGCCGCCATGCTGTGCCGCTGCTTTGATGGTTATCTGGTGCCGTTCCAGCTGGATGGCGCCACCTTCGCTCAACGTTTCGGCGCGGAGAATGTCTGCCTGAACGCGAGCCGCATCTGGCTTGAGGGCGATAACATCGTCGCGCTGGCATTGATTGCACGGCGCGGCTGGCGCAGCCGCCTGGCCGCGTTCGCCATTCACCCGGCGTGGCGCGGCAAAGGCGTTGGTAAGATGCTGATGATGCAGTTGCTTGATGAAGCGCACGAGCGCGGCGAGAAAAGCATGACGCTTGAGGTGATCGTCGGCAACGACGCGGGGCAGGGGTTATATGAGCGGGTAGGGTTTGCCTGCGAAAGAACGCTGGTCGGCTTTCAGGCCCACAGCCCGGCGACGTTTGTCGATACGCAGGCGCTGATGCCGTGCGATCCGCATGAGGTGGCGCGCCGTATCGCGGCGCAGGCGGACGACCTGCCGTGGCTGGTGTCGCCCGAAACCGCCCAGGCGCTGCCGGGAACAGGGTTTTCACTTGATGACCGGGCGTTCGCGATTGTCGCGACCTGCTATGCCCAGCCGCAGCTGCGCGCGCTGTGGGTGGCGCCTGCGGCGCGGCATGAAGGGCGTGCTCGGCGGCTGTTATCGCTGCTGCATGAGCGCTTTCCGGGGCTGATGACGCCGGTGGCGGTGGAGCAACGCCTCGCGCCGCTTTTTGAGCAGAGCGGCTTTCGGATCCAGCCGGTGCGCCAGTACGAGATGCGACACTCGCTTACCTGACGCCGTGCGCTTTACACCAGGCGATAAATGCCTCGGCGGGCAGCGCTTTACTGTAAAGCCAGCCCTGGGCGTACTGCACGCCGTGTTCGCGCAACCACTGCGCCTGGCTTTCGTTTTCCACGCCTTCGGCCACCATCTCCAGCTTCAGCGTTTTCGCCATTTCGATGATGTGCGGCGTGACCGTTTTGTACTCCAGCGCGTCGACAAACGATTTATCGATTTTCAGGATATCGACGTTCAGATCTTCGAGATAACTCAGGCTGGAGTAACCGGTCCCGAAATCATCGATGTAAATCTCATGACCCGCCGCGCGTAGCCGCTCAATCACAGGGCCGCTTAAGCTCGGGTCGGCAAAGCCGCGCTCGGTAATTTCCAGCGCCAGCTGGCACGGTGGGATACCATGCTGCGCCAGCGCCTCGCTGAACATATCAACGAACTGCGGCTCATGCAGATCGAAGGCGGAAATGTTAATTGAGATGTGCTGTTGCGGGTGCGCGCGCAGCCAGTCGCCGAGATCGTGCAGAACGTTGTAGACAATCTGGCGCGTCAGCGGGCCGATAAGCCCGGTCTGTTCGGCGAGCGGAATGAAAATATCCGGCGTCAGCATACTGCCGTCCGGCTGGGGCCAGCGGATCAGCGCCTCGGCGCCAATGGGCTTGCCGTCCGCCAGGCGAATAATCGGCTGGTAGTGCATCACCAGTTCATTGTTGTTAATGCCGTCCTGCAGGCGATAGCGCGGGGACTGTAAACGCCGTAACAGGCGCAGCAGGTAAAACGCCGCCGCCAAGCTGATTAAAATCCCGGCCGGCAGCCAGATGAGCTGGAGCTTGCGGATCTCCGCCGTCTGCGGCGCCCGCGACGCCCAGGCCACCACGGCAATCCCGGAGCGCGGCTTCATGCGTATCAGGTAAATATTGCCGCGGTACTCGATTTTTTCGGCGCCGCTTTCACGCGCTTTACGCCAGACGGAGATGTCAAACGGGCTGCTGCTGGCGAGGATCCGGTTGCGCTGTAACCCGATAATCGTCGTGTTGATGGGCCAGGCGCTGAACGGGATGAGATCGATAAACGAGTAGGGGTCGATCAGAACCATATGTGGCATCCGACCGATCATGATCATGGGCGTCGGCATGCCGAGATCGTTTTGCGCGCTAAACCAGATGGGGTAACTGGATTCGCTGACCCATGTCGGCGTCGGCAGCGGTTTTGAGATACTGCGGCCCACCAGCGATGAACAGAGCGGCGTCATATCCTGCAGGTAAACCACTTCCTGAACGTGGCGGAACACGAACGACGTGCGGCGCATCGCTTGCAGATGCGTCTCGCTGCATGCCTCGCCGTCGAAGCGATTGATTTGCGTCAGCGCCGCTTTCGCCTGTTGCATAATGGTGTCGGTGCGGATCAGCGTGCGTTCCGTGTAGGCGTCGAGCTCCATCATAAAGTGCTCTTCGGCCTGGTGGCGGGCGAGCCAGAAACTGAAAGCGACGGGCAGCAGAACGCTGAGCAACAGCACGGCTGTTACTACCCTTATCAGTTTTGCAATGGTCACGATGGTTGCCTGCCCGTAATGAAGAAAAGAGTGCGGAGTACCTTTAGCGTAGTGGGGGATAATGGCTTTTGCGACGGCATGTCGCATTGATTTCGCTTAGGGTTTAGGCAAAAAATAAGAAAGCAGCGCAGCCGCGCGGGCCGCGCCGCAGAACATACATCTTAGCGGCGGTGCGCGAGGCGGCGCACCAGCCGATCGCCGAGCGTTTGCACGCCCTGCACCAGCGCCACCAGAATCACCACCGTGGCGGCCATCACTTCATTATTGAAGCGCTGATAGCCGTAGCGGATCGCGAGGTCGCCAAGCCCGCCGCCGCCAATCACGCCCGCCATTGAGGAAAAGCCTATCAGCATCACCACTGTAAGCGTGACGCCTGCCAGCAGCGCAGGCAGCGCCTCCGGCAGCAGCGCTTTGCTGATCACATGCCAGGCGTTGCCGCCCATCGCGATGATCGCTTCGGCGCGTCCTTTGTCCACCTCATCAAGCGCGTTTTCCACCACGCGCGCGAAAAAGGGAAACGCCCCGATAGTAATGGGCACTACGGCGGCGGTACTGCCGAGCGTGGTGCCGATAATCAGGCGCGTCAGCGGGATCAGCGCAATCAGCAGCACGATAAACGGCAGCGATCGCCCGATGTTAATGACCCCGCCCAGCAGACGGTTAAGCCGGGGCTGAGGGAGCACGCCGTCGCGCCGGGTGATAAACAGCATCACGCCGACCGGCAGGCCGATAAGCACCGTAAAGAGCGCCGCCAGCCCAACCATATAGAGCGTCTCCAGAGTTCCCTGCGCCAGTAGCGGCCAGAGATCGTCAAAACTCATGCGACTTCGCACAGTATTCTGCCCTCCACGCCGTGACGACGTAAAAATGCCTGCCAGGCGGCGTTATCTCGCACCAGCGTCTGGCGCAGCACCGACCACGGCGCGGTTAACAGATCCGCGAGCCTGCCGCTCTCCACCAGCCGTCCGTTCTCCAGCAGCGCGGCGTGATCGCAGATGGCTTTCACCACCTCCAGCTCATGCGTGATAAGCACGATGGTCAGCCCCAGCTGGCGATTGATGTCGGCAAGCAGCGCCAGGATGGAGCCAGTAGTTTCCGGATCCAGCGCGCTGGTGGCCTCGTCGCACAGCAACACCTGCGGATGCGCGGCCAGCGCCCTGGCGATGCCGACGCGCTGCTTCTGTCCGCCGGACAGGCGCGAGGGAAACGCGTTCGCTTTATCCGCAAGCCCCACGAGCTCCAGCAATTCCCCGACCCGCTGACGGCGCACAGTACGCGGCATACCGGTTATCTCCAGCGGCACCGCCACGTTGTCCGCCACCGTGCGCGCATGCAGCAGGTTAAAGTGCTGAAACACCATTGCGGTGCGCTGGCGATGCTCGCGCAACGCGCGGTCGTCAAGGCGCGTGATCTCCGCGCCGTTCATCAGGATGCGACCCGCCGTGGGCCGCTCCAGCAGATTAAGACAGCGCAACAGCGTGCTTTTGCCCGCGCCGCTGCGCCCGAGTATCCCGTAAACCGCGCCCTGGGGAATGGCGAGCGAGACGTCGTCCAGCGCCGGGCGGCCCTCTCCGGCGTAAGTTTTGCTCAGCCCTTCCAGCGTTATCATGACTGCGGGGCCGCGACCGGGATCACCGAGCCGTTATAGTGCTGGCGGATAAATTCCGCGACCTGCGGCGACTGCAAATCCTTCGCCAGCGCTTTGATGCGCGGGTCGTTCACCAGCGTCGGGTTAGTCACCAGCAGGTTGGCATACGGGTTATGGTCGGCGCTCTCAAGGCCCAGCGCATCTTTCGCGGGCGTCAGCCCGGCTTCCAGCGCGTAGTTGCCGTTGATCACTGCCAGATCCACATCATCCAGCGAGCGCGGGATCTGCGGAGATTCGATTTCGAGGATCTTCAGGTTTTTCGGGTTCTCCCTGATATCGTTCGGCGTGGCGAGGCTGCTTGCCGGATCGTTAAAGCCTGCTTTAAGCGTAATCAGTCCCTGCTTTTGCAGTAAAAACAGCGCGCGGCTGAGGTTGGTTACGTTATTCGGCACCGCTACCGTGGCGCCTTCCGGCACGGTTTTGAAATCCTTATATTTATGCGAATAGATGCCGAGGGGTTCGACATGCACCGTCGCGGCGACCGCGAACGTTTTGCCGAGCGCTTTTTCCTGATCCTTCAGGTACGGCAGATGCTGAAAATAGTTGGCGTCAACGTCGCCGTTCGCCAGCAACTCGTTGGCGTTCACGCCGCTGGAGAGCTCCACCACGTTCAGATCGAGTTTGGGGTCGAGCGTTTTAATGTAGTTAAGGATTTCAGCGTGCGGCACCGGATCGGCGGCGATACGCAGCGGTTCGGCAGCCTGTAAGCCGGTTGCTACCAGCAGCGTCAGCCCTGCCAGCGTCAATGTGGCCTTATTCATGGTCTTTTCCTTTGCAAGTGAAGGTCAGGCAATCAGTTCATGGCTTTCGCGCAGCACGTCGCGGTAGTAGCGTTCGGCGACATCGGGGTGCGATCGCAGGCGGCCTTTTAAGTAGTTCCAGCCGACGTCGCGCAGCAGTGGATTGCGCGGATCGCTTTGCGGGCCGTGCGCCTCGCGGGCGAGCTCCGGCGGTAGGGGATAGACCGGCACCACGCCGTCGAGCCGCGCGCCCAGGAAGAAGGCGATGGAAAGGCGTTCTTTATCCGCTGGCGGCGAGACGACGCGGTGCACCGTGGCGCGCAGATAGCCGTTGGTGGCAAGCTCCAGCAGTTCGCCGATATTGACCACAAAGCTGCCGGGCAGCGGGGCGGCGTCAATCCACTCGTCGGGTGCCACTTCCACCTGCAGGCCCTGTTGCTGATCCTGCAACAGAAAGCTCAAAAAACCGGAATCCTTGTGCGCGCCGACGCCCTGATCGCTTTGCGTATGCTGCTGGCCGGGGTAGCGGATGAGCTTGATATGCTCGTTGGGCTGTTCGCCATACAGCGTGTCGAACGCGTCTGGCGCGAGATGCAGGGCTTCTGCGAAGGCGCGCAGCAGACGCAGCGCCATCTGCGCCATGTCGCGCTGAAAGCGCAGCAGAGTCGGTTTAAGCGATGGCTGGGCGTCGGGCCAGAGGTTCGGCCCCTGCAAACGACGCCAGGACGGCGCGTTCGCGGAAAGCGTGAGCGCCGGGCGCTCGGCGCCAATATCAAACTGTTCGCGCCAGTCCGGTTTGCCGCGCGTCAGCTCCGCCGCGGCGCGGTTATAGCCGCGAAAGTGAGGCGAATGGATCATCGCCACCCGCGCTTTTTCGTCTTCCGGCAGCGCGAAGAACCGGCGCGCTTCGTGTTGAACGTCGTCCAGCAGGCGGGTATAGACACCATGATTCACGATATAGAAAAAACCGATGTCGCGGGCGGCGTAGCGCAGGTGATCGAGAAACGCGGCGCGGTCGGCCGGGCCCTGATTAAGCCGGGTGAGATCCAGGATTGGCAACGTTGGGGGAAAGGCTGTGCTCATGGGGCGCTCCGTTAGCAAAAGAAAATAACAGTCGGTTATCAGCAAACAGACAGGCACAACAACAGCGCAGGCGCATAGGGATCTCCTCAGGTTGGCTCCATGACGTCACGGTGCCTGAAAAGCGTCGGCGCGCCCAATATCGTTCTTTTCTGATTTATAACGTCATGGGGTAAAAAGGATTTCTGGCTACCGCATAAGGAAGTATTTCAAAATGTTTCCGGTGGAACGGGATTTGTTTTACCCGTCAATGAGTTAAATTTTCGTTAAAATCTTAACAATGATTCAACCTTCAAGTTTGCCGCTGCGCTGCCGTTGTCCTGAAAGAAGTTCCCTCTGAATCTTTCCAGGTAAATAACAATGCTAAAAACAACGCAAGCCAGGTTTATCGTTTTACTCTGTCTCTTTTTTGCGGCGCTCAGCGTTATTACCGCGCTGGTGATCCACTTTTTTGTGACGCCGGAAATTAAGCGCACTGAGACGCGTCTTATTCGTTATGAAGTGGATAACGTGGCGTTCAGCATCGTCGAACAGATGAACCGCGTGCAGGCGCAGATGCGCAGCGTGACGCAGAGCGTCGCGACCATGCAGAGCGATGAAATCGATCGTCTGCTGCCCGCGCTGGTGGATCAATACCAGGATGTGAATGTCTTTGGCGGGGGCATCTGGCCGCTGCCGGAAAAACGCGAGGCGGGGCGCAATAAATTCAGCACCTTTTTCGCCCGCAACGCCAGCAATCAGCTGGAAGTGAACACCTACTGGAACTCTGAGGCGGCGCCGAACTATTACGAGCAGGTCTGGTATAAAGCGGGGCTGAATGCGCCCGTAAGCCAGTGCGCCTGGGCGAACGCGTATCAGGATGACGCCAGCCCGCAGCCGCGCACCAACTGCGCGATGGTGATTACGAAAGATGGCCAGCCGTGGGGTGTGGCGACCATCGACGTGACGCTGGGCTTTTTCAACCAGCTGGCGAAACAGATGAACGAGGCGATTTCCGGACGCGTGCTGATTCTCGAAGCGGACGGCAAAATTGTCGGCGACGCAAACCAGGTAGGGAAAACCGCCAGCCTGAAAAAGCTCGCCGATCTCGGCGATGACCCGATGGCGCAGGCGGTGCAGAACACGTTGTCCCGCTTCCGCGCAGGCGAAAAAACCGAGCAGGAGTATGACCAGGATGGCGAATCGCACACCGTGATGTTGCAGTCCATCAAAAACAGCCCGTGGATTATCGCCGTCGATCTGCCGACCGCGCTGCTGACGACGCAGACTGATACCATTCTGGCGCGCCTGAGCATGGTGCAGATCCCGATGATGTTGCTGCTGCTGGGCGTGCTGGTGCTGTTTATCCGTTCGCTGATGGGCAAGCTGGCCGATCTTAACCGCAACATCAGCCGTCTCTCCGCAGGCGGCGCGGATCTGACTCAGCGCCTGGAGCCGACCAGCAGCCCGGAATTCAACGCGATTATCGACAGCTTCAACGGCGTGATCGACTATCTGCAAAAAATGCTGCGCCAGGTGGGCGACAGCGCCCGCGCGCTCTCGTCGGCATCGCAGCAGATCTCAAGCGGCAACCAGGATCTCTCCGCGCGCACTGAAGATCAGGCGAGTTCCATTGAGGAGACGGCGGCCTCCATGGAACAGCTCACCAGCACGGTGCGTCAGAACGCCGATAACGCCGCGCATGCCAACGAGCTTGCGCATCAGGCGTCCCAGGTGGCGGAGCGGGGCGGCAACGTGGTGCGCGAAGTGGTCAGCACCATGAGCGCGATTCAGAGTTCGTCCGGCAAGGTCGTGGATATTATCGCGGTAATCGACAGTATCGCGTTCCAGACGAACATTCTGGCGCTCAACGCCGCGGTAGAAGCGGCGCGCGCGGGCGAACAGGGCCGCGGTTTTGCGGTGGTCGCCTCCGAGGTACGCAGCCTGGCGCAGCGCTCCGCGCAGTCGGCGCGTGAAATCAAACAGCTTATCGAAAACTCCGCCACCAATATCGACACAGGCACGAAGCTTGTGAATGAGGCGGGCGCGACGATGGATGAACTGCTGAGCGGCGTGCGCAACGTAACCACGCTGATGGGCGAGATAATGTCCTCCAGCCGCGAACAGAGCGCGGGGATTTCACAGGTGAACCTGGCGATTAACCAGCTCGACAGCGCGACGCAGCAGAACGCGGCGCTGGTACAGGAAGTGTCGGCGGCGTCTCACTCAATGAGCGAGCAGACGCAGCAGCTCGACCGCGTGGTAGCGGGCTTCCGCCTGTAAGTTAGCGCTTGCCTCTGAGAAGCCGGCCGCCCGATGCGCCGGCTTTTTTATTTCTGCCGCTCGACCCTTCACGCCAGCCGCTTGCAATTTCAGCGCGGTCGCTTTACGATATTGTTACGTTATAACATTTCTTTAAGGGCGAATGATGAAACCAGATATCCATCCCCACTACCGCACCGTGGTGTTCCACGACACGAGCGCCAACGAATATTTTAAAGTGGGCTCGACCATTAAAACCGAGCGTGAAATCGAACTCGATGGCGAGACATACCCGTACGTGACGATTGATGTGTCATCAGCGTCGCACCCGTATTACACCGGGCGTCAGAAGACCATCACTACCGAGGGCAGCGCCGCGCGCTTCCAGCAGCGTTTTGGCCGTTTCTTTAACGATAAAAAGGCGTAAACCATGCAGGTGCTGAATTCATTACGCAGCGCGAAAGCGCGCCATCCTGACTGTCAGATAGTCAGACGCAAAGGCCGGCTGTATGTTATCTGCAAATCGAATCCGCGTTTTAAAGCGGTGCAGGGCAGGAAGAAAAGACGGTAAGCATCGCCCTCGCAAGAGGGCGATTTTTTTAGTGCGCCTGAGATGCCGTCGCGGTGTTCACCGGCGGATTAGCGCTACCCGCGTGTTTATCGAGCGAGTAGATATCATAAAAGGAGAGCGCTTTTTTACGGGTCAGCATTTTCTCCAGCTGCGCTTTTTGTTCGGCGGTAATACGCGGCGAATGCTGGATCTCGTTCACCAGGCTCTCCGGCACGTTGCGGGTGTTATACCACTCGCCGTTGTAACACACGCGCAGATCCAGAACATCGATATCTTCGTAGTGGTAGCGCGGGTTAACATCGAAAAAGAAAAAGCCGTTGAGCAGCGCAAACAGCACCACCAGCAGCCAGACCGAGCCTGCCAGCGTTTCCGACTGGAGCATCACCGCCATGGTGGCGAGCCACCCCAGATACATGGCGATAAACAACCCCGGATGCTTACGGATAAAGCTGATGCTAAAACGCGGACGGTTATCGCGCTTCTCTTCTTTGTTGAGCTGGTCAATCGTGGCCGTCAGCAGTCGCTGGATTTCAGTCATGCAAAACCTTCAGAATCTGTGTCGCGCGTGCGCGGGAAAGGGCATTTTAGAAGGCCGCCGCGCGCGAAAAAAGTAACAGACGGCCAACAAAAAACCATAACAGTTAACCGCAGCGGCACTCAGAGGCGGCGGATCACGCGCGCCGGGTTGCCTGCCACCACGCAGTTATCTTCCACTGAATGGGTCACTACCGCGCCAGAGCCGACCACGACGTTATCGCCAAGCGTGACGCCGGGGTTGATGATGGCGCGCCCGCCAATCCAGACATTATTGCCAATGGTGACCGGTTTAGCGAACTCCAGCCCGCTGTTGCGTTCGGTCGGATCCAGCGGATGCGTGGCGGTATAGATGTGCACGCCGGGCGCCAGCATACAGTTATCGCCAATGCGCACCGGACAGACGTCCAGAATCACGCAGTCAAAATTGGCGTAGAAGTTTTCGCCAAGATAAATGTTATAGCCGTAATCGCAGCGGAACGTGGGTTCGATATACGCGTTCCCCGCCGCGCCAAGCAGCGTCGCCAGAATCTCCTGACGTCGC
This sequence comes from Cronobacter muytjensii ATCC 51329, assembly GCF_001277195.1. NCBI lineage: Bacteria > Pseudomonadati > Pseudomonadota > Gammaproteobacteria > Enterobacterales > Enterobacteriaceae > Cronobacter > Cronobacter muytjensii. Next base: position 2,887,008 of record NZ_CP012268.1, on the reverse strand, counting down.
GCTTTCGCATCCGGCGCGCTGTGATTGTATTCATGCAACAGATGTCTGGCGCGCAGACGGTCCTCACGCAGTACCGGGTCGTTCGAGAGGTACAGCTCGCCCGCAATCATTTTGCGTTTTTCTTCGCTCATGGCTTAAGTCACTCCTTTAACAGTAAGGCCTGATAGTAGCCACTAAACGCGCGGCTGACCATTCACTGCATTTAAGAGGGGGAGGCGCTGCACAAAAGAGAGGGGAGGAGGGGCCATGCTAACGGAGGCTCTGTTCGGTATGGCACGCATAATCCGAATCGCTCGACACTAACATGGCGCCAGCATCATCAATATCACTGATGATAATCACGTACAAAATAACAGGGGATTAACGGACAAATTTCCACACAGAGGTTGGGATTTTATCGTAAAGCTTATTCATGGTCAGTTCAGCGAGACGATGATCTGCAGCTGAATAAAATACCGCCAGTTCATTGTCAGGCAATTCATATTTATTTTTTTCAATCACACGTTCCAGCGTATCAATTGTCTGACAGCGTCTGAGTCGCATTAAATAATCGGTTTTGGTTAATGGTTTGGTCGTCATAATACACCTAAGTGGTTGTTCTATTTTTAAAAAGACAAGCTCACAGGATTCTCCCGGCTGGCGTTTACGAAACACCGGAAAAGCCTGTTTCCGGACTTGCGCCATTTTTGCAAATCTTGCGCATTGATACCGTAATTGCTGAAAAGCATAAAAGTATCATCCAGATATTCATCTAATTGCTCAATGAGAGCGGCATCTTCGTCATGCTTAATTTTATAATTAAGACCGAAACTGGCAATATGCTCAATCAGATCGTTCAGTTGCAGGTTAACGGCGGATGTGGGGTCGTTAACCCAGCCATGCTGGTTTTCGCCTAGCGTGGCGAGGCAATCATGATACAGGCTTTCGCAAAGAAATTTAAGCTGCGCTATATCATGCCGTTTTGGTGAGTATTCGTCCATAACGTATCCCCTTTTTAGCGAAAATTTTTAGTCAACAGCACCGCAGGGGCAGATACACAACGCGTATCAGGAGGCTTCGCGCTCCATTTTTAATCTACTTTTACTATAAAACACCCTGAGGATTTTTTCCTGGCACGATTACGAAAAATTACATTTTCGCTTTTAATCGCACGTCATTGTCGACACATTTACGCGAATCAATATTGGCAGCGAACGCTGACGCATTGAGAAAGAAAACTTAAGCTTTAAGTCTTAGATTTACCTTAGTTTAAAACTTTCATTTATTCGCGCCTGAAGAATATTCTGTAATAAGATCTTTTTCTGCATCGGATTAATCCCAATAAAATATTTTTAATGCAAAAAAGAGGGATACGGAGGCGAGGTGATGTTTTTTTGCGCGGGATTCTAAAAACGCCGGAAGGGGGCGATGCGCCCGTGGGGAATATCCCGGCAAAAAGAAAGGCCGCATCAGCGGCCTTTCTTATTCACGTTGCTCAACCGATTAGTGGTGCTCAACCGGATGGCTATGCTCAATATCTTCATTCTTGCGGCTGAAGCGGCGGCGTACCACCACAAAGAACACCGGAACGAAGAAGATAGCCAGAATGGTCGCGGTCACCATCCCGCCCATTACGCCGGTCCCTACCGCGTTCTGCGCGCCGGAACCTGCGCCGGAGCTGATAACCAGCGGCATTACGCCGAGAATAAACGCCAGTGAGGTCATCAGAATAGGACGCAGACGCATACGCACGGCTTCCAGGGTCGCTTCAATCAGGCCCTTGCCTTCTTTCTCCATCAGGTCTTTGGCGAATTCCACAATCAATATGGCGTTCTTCGCCGACAGGCCGATGGTAGTCAGCAGGCCCACCTGGAAGTAAACGTCATTGCCAAGACCGCGTACCGATGCCGCCAGCAGCGCGCCGATAACCCCAAGCGGAACCACCAGCATGACCGAGAACGGAATTGACCAGCTCTCATAGAGCGCCGCCAGACACAGGAACACCACGATAAGCGAAATGGCGTACAGCGCCGGCGCCTGGTTGCCTGACAGACGTTCCTGATAGGACATACCGGTCCAGTCGTAGCCGATACCGGTCGGCAGCTTGCTGGCGATCTCTTCCATCATCGCCATCGCTTCACCGGTACTCTTACCTTCTACCGCCTGGCCCTGGATCTGCATGGACGGCAGACCGTTATAACGCTCCAGACGCGGCGAACCGTATTCCCAGTGGGACGTCGAGAAGGCGGAGAACGGCACCATCTGCCCGTCAGAACCACGCACGTACCAGTTGTTGATATCGCTCGGTAACATACGGTACTGCGCCTGCGACATGACATACACTTTCTTCACGCGACCGCGGTCGATGAAGTCGTTGACGTAGCTGCCGCCCCACGCGGAGGCCAGCGTCGTATTGATGTCGCTCAGCGAAACGCCCAGCGCCTGCGCTTTTTCCTGGTCGATGTCGATTTTGAACTGCGGCGTATCTTCCAGACCATTCGGACGCACCTGCGAGAGCAGATCCGGGTGTTTCGCCGCTTCGCCCAGCAGCTGGTTACGCGCCTGCGTCAGCTTTTCATGGCCCAGGTTGCCCTGGTCAATGAGTTCGAAGTCAAAGCCCGTCGCGGTACCGAGTTCCACAATCGCCGGGAGGTTAAAGGCGAAGACCATCGCATCTTTGATCTGCGAGAAACGCCCCATCGCACGGCCAGTAATGGCAGGAACTTTGTTTTCCGCACCCGGACGATCCTCCCAGTTTTTCAACGAGACGAACGCCAGACCGGTGTTCTGACCGCGGCCGGAGAAGCCAAAGCCGTTAACGGTGAAGACGGAGTTAACGTTGTCTTTCTCCTGAGTGAGGTAGTAATTCGTCACCTCATCCAGCACCTTCTGGGTGCGCTCCTGAGTGGCGCCCGCCGGTAGCTGGGCCATCGTCAGGAACACGCCCTGATCCTCTTCCGGCAGGAAGGAGGTTGGCAGGCGGATAAACAGGAACGCCATCGCCACGACAATCAGCAGGTAGAGCAGCAGGTAACGACCGGTGCTGCGCAGAATATTCCCTACGCTGTCGGTGTAGTGATGCGTGCTCTTGTCGAACATGCGGTTAAACCAGCCGAAGAAGCCTTTTTTGCCTTCGCCGTGATCGCCTTTGGCGACCGGCTTGAGCATGGTGGCGCACAGCGCCGGCGTCAGGATCATCGCCACGATAACCGACAGCACCATCGCGGAAACGATAGTAATCGAGAACTGACGATAGATAGCGCCCGTCGAGCCGCCGAAAAAGGCCATCGGGATAAATACCGCCGAGAGCACCAGCGCGATACCCACCAGCGCGCCCTGAATCTGACCCATTGATTTACGGGGCGCCTCTTTGGGCGGTAGTCCTTCTTCCACCATCACACGCTCGACGTTTTCCACCACGACGATGGCGTCATCCACCAGCAGACCGATGGCGAGCACCATCCCGAACATGGTGAGCGTGTTTATCGAGTAGCCGAACGCCGCCAGTACCGCAAAGGTGCCAAGCAGAACGACCGGAACCGCGATGGTTGGAATCAGCGTCGCGCGGAAGTTCTGGAGGAACAGGTACATGACCAGGAACACCAGCACGATCGCTTCAACCAGCGTTTTCACCACTTCGAAAATAGAGATTTTTACGAACGGCGTGGTGTCGTACGGATAAACCACTTTCAGACCGCTTGGGAAGAACGGCTCCAGCTCCGCAATGGTCTTGCGTACCGCTTCCGCGGTATCCAGCGCATTGGCGCCGGTCGCGAGTTTAATACCGAGACCCGAAGCCGGCTGGCCATTGAAGCGCGCGATAACGTCGTAGTTTTCGCCGCCAAGCTCAACTTTCGCCACATCTTTCAGGCGCACCTGCGAGCCGTCCGGGTTCACCTTCAGCAGAATTTTGCTGAATTCTTCCGCGGACGTCAGACGGGTCTGCGCGATGATAGAAGCGTTAAGCTGCTGGCCTTTCACCGGCGGGGTGCCGCCAAGCTGACCGGCCGCGACCTGGGCGTTCTGCGCTTTAATGGCGCTGATAACGTCCACGGGCGTTAGCTGGAAGTTGTTCAGCTTATTCGGGTCGAGCCAGATACGCATCGCGTACTGCGAACCGAAGAGCTGTACGTCACCCACGCCGGAAGTACGGCTGATGGGATCTTTAATGTTGGCGCCCGCGTAGTCGGCGATATCTTCCTGGGTCATCGACCCGTCAGTGTTGATAAGACCCAACACCATCAGGAACGAACTGGAGGATTTCTCGACGCTGACCCCTTGCTGCTGCACTTCCTGCGGCAGCAGCGGCATGGCGAGCTGCAGTTTGTTCTGCACCTGCACCTGCGCGATATCCGCGTCAGTGCCGGATTCAAACGTCAGCGTTATCTGCACGGTGCCCGAGGAGTCGCTGGTGGAGGACATGTACATCAGGCCATCGATACCGTTCATGTTCTGTTCGATAACCTGCGTCACGGTGTCCTGCACCGTTTTCGCATCCGCACCCGGGTAGGTCGCGTTAACCGTCACCGCTGGCGGCGCAATCGACGGATATTGCGCAACGGGCAGTTTCATAATGGACAAGCCACCTGCCAGCATGATGATGATGGCGATCACCCATGCGAAGATGGGGCGATCGATAAAAAACTTAGCCATGTTTTAACGGCTCCTGTTAACTCAAGACTGCGGTTGCTGTGACTGCGTCTGACCAGCGGCGCCGGATTTCTGCTGTTGCTGCTGGTTTTCAGTCACTTCCTGCACTTTCACCTGCGCGCCCGGGCGAACTTTTTGCAACCCGGTCACGATCACGCGATCGCCGGCTTTCACACCGTCGGTGACGACCCACTTGTCGCCCATCGCCTGGCCAACCGTCACCGGACGCACTTCGACTTTGTCGCCTTCGCCAACCACCATGACCGTCGCGTCACCGCGCGGCGTGCGCGCCACGCCCTGCTGCGGCACCAGAATCGCGTTCGGGTTAACCCCTTCTTCGAGACGGGCGCGGACAAACATGCCCGGCAGCAGCGTGTGGTCAGGGTTCGGGAAAATCGCGCGCAGCGTAATGGAGCCTGTGGTCTGATCCACGGTCACGTCGGAGAATTCGAGCGTGCCTTCCTGCGAATATTTCAGGCCGTCAGCGGTGGAGAGCGTTACTTTCGCTTTGCCGTTATCCTGCTTCAGCTGTCCGCTCGCCAGCTCCTGCTTAAGACGCAGGAAATCGTTGCTGGACTGGGTCACATCGACATAAATAGGGTCAAGCTGCTGCACCGTTGCGAGCGCCGTCGTCTGGCCGCTCTGCACCAGCGCGCCTTCCGTTACGGCGGATTTGCCGATACGGCCGCTGATAGGAGAGGTCACTTTGGTATAGGCGAGGTTGATACGCGCAGTTTCCACCGCCGCTTTTGCCGCGACGACCGCCGCATTCGCCTGCTGGGCTTCCGCCTGCGCATTGTCGTAATCCTGCTGGCTGATGTACTGCGTGCCGAGCAGTTTCTGATAACGCTTGAGCGTCACCTGGGCGATATTGGCGCTGGCCTGCGCTTTGGCGAGATCGCCTTTCGCGCTTTCATAAGATGCCTGATAGGTCGCGGGATCGATCTGATAAAGCGAAACGCCTGCTTTGATATCGCTGCCTTCCTCGAAATTACGCTTGAGGATAATGCCGCTCACCTGAGGACGAACTTCCGCCACACGATACGCGCTGGTGCGGCCAGGAAGTTCAGTTGTGATTTGCAGAGGTTCGCTTTTCAGCGTCACCACACCCACTTCGGGCGCCTGGGGCGCTTGTTGCTGAGCCTGTTCACCGTCACATCCTGTAAGCGCTATGCTGCCTGAAAGCATCAGAACGACCGCCAGAGGCGTGAACCCTCTGTTTTTGTTCATATCTAAACCTCGAGTGTCCGATTCCAAAAAATGACCAATGGATCAAAAGTCCGCAAACCCATTGCTGCGTTTATAGTGTCGTCATGCTATGGTACATACATACAGAAATGTATGTAAATCTGACTCCTGTAAATTCACCGACATATGGCACGAAAAACCAAACAGCAAGCCCTGGAGACGCGTCAACACATTCTGGATGTGGCGATTCGCTTGTTCTCGCAACAGGGGGTGTCAGCCACATCGCTGGCGGACATTGCCCAGGCGGCGGGCGTAACGCGAGGCGCCATCTACTGGCATTTCAGGAACAAGTCGGATTTATTTAGTGAAATCTGGGAATCATCAGAGGCCAGCATTGGCGATCTTGAAAATGAGTATCGGGCAAAATTCCCAGACGATCCACTCTCTGTGTTACGCGAGATTCTCGTTTATATACTTGAAGCTACGGTGACAGAAGAGCGTCGCCGCCTGATGATGGAAATAATTTATCACAAATGTGAGTTTGTTGGAGAAATGGCTGTCGTTCAGCAGGCGCACCGCAGCCTCTGTTTTGAAAGTTATGACCGTATCGAACAGGCGCTGACGCAGTGCATCCAGTCCGGCATGTTGCCGGAAAACCTCCAGACCCGCCGCGCCGCGATCCTGATGCGCAGCTATATTACCGGCTTGATGGAAAACTGGCTCTTCGCGCCACAGACGTTTGATCTTAAAAAAGAAGCACGTGAACTGGTGGCGATTTTACTGGAGATGTATCAGTACTGTCCGTCCCTGCGCCACGCCCCCGACGCCGCGCCTGCGGCCACCTCTCGCTGAATTTATCTTAAAGCCCGGCGGGCCGCTATTCCATGCGCCAGAGCCGTGGTATTCTCTGCGCCGTTCCAGTATCCCCGCAGGCATTCCGCGTGCGGTCCGGCCATGATTTCATTCAAATGACAATGCAGCACACAACCCTTTCGCGGCGCCTGACGTCCGCCATGCTTTTGACCGTCCTGCTGATGTTCGGCGCGCTTTCGCCTGTCGTGGCGCAGGCGGCGTCCGCCAGCGGAGAGATCCCCTCGCGCGCCGAAGTGCAGTCGCAGCTTGATGCGCTGGGCAAACAGAAAAACCACTCTGCGCAGGATAAGCTGACGACGGAAGATTTAACGGCGACGCTTGAGACGCTGGATAAAATCGAACGCATCAAGCAGGAGACGGTGCAACTGCGCCAGCAGGTGCTGCAGGCGCCGGAGAAAATGCGCCAGGCGACTGAAAACCTGAACGCGCTGCGCAATCAGGATAGCGACGAGGTGGTGCGCCAGACGCTGAAAAACCTGTCGCTGCGCCAGCTGGAGTCGCGCGTCGCGTCGGTGCTTGACGACCTGCAAACCGCGCAGGGCGATCTCGCCACGTTCAACAGCCAGCTGGTGTCGCTACAGACCCAGCCGGAGCGGGTGCAGAACGCGATGTACAACGCCTCGCAGGAGCTGCAGCAGATCCGCAACCGCCTGAACGGCACGGCGCCCGGCGAAGAGACGCTGCGTTCTTCGCAACAAACGCTGATGCTGGCCCAGCAGGCGCTGCTGAACGCGCAGATTGATCAGCAGCGTAAAAGCCTCGAAGGTAATACGGTGCTGCAGGACGCGCTCCAGAAGCAGCGCGACTACACCACCGCGCACATCAATCAGCTGGAGCATCAGCTGCAACTGTTGCAGGAGGCGGTGAACAGCAAACGCCTTACTATTACCGAGAAAACCGCCCAGGAGGCGATTGCTCCGGAAGACGCCTCCAGCATCCAGAACAACCCGCTGGTGCGCCAGGAGCTGGAAGTGAATCACCAGCTCAGCCAGCGCCTGATCGACGCCACCCAGAGCGGCAATAATCTGGTACAGCAAAATATTCGGGTGAAAAACTGGCTCGACCGCGCGTTGCAGTCGGAGCGTAACCTGAAAGAACAAATTTCGGTGCTCAAAGGCAGCCTGCTGCTGTCACGCATTCTGTATCAGCAGCAACAGACGCTGCCTTCCGCTGACGAACTGGAAGATATGACCAACCGCATCGCGGATCTGCGTCTCGAACAGTTTGAAGTAAACCAGCAGCGCGACGCGCTGTTCCAGAACGACGCGTTCGTTGCGAAGCTGGAAGAAGGGCATCAGAGCGAGATCAATGACGACGTGCACGACGCGCTGTTGCAGGTGGTCGATATGCGCCGCGAACTCCTTGATCAGCTCAACAAACAGCTTGGCAACCAGCTGATGATGGCGATTAACCTGCAGATCAATCAGCAGCAGTTAATGAGCGTCAGCACCAATCTGCAGGAGATGCTCACGCAGCAGATCTTCTGGGTGAACAGCAACAAGCCGATGGACTGGGAGTGGGTGAAAGCCTTCCCGCAGGCGCTGCACGACCAGGTGAAGGCGATGAAAATCACCTTTAACTGGGAGAAAGCCTGGCCCGCCATGCTGAAAGCGTTGCTGGCAGGGCTGCCGCTATTGCTGATAGCCGGTCTTATCCGCTGGCGTTTTAGCTGGATGCGCCAGTATCTGAATAAACTGGCGGGCGAAGTCGGTCAGTTGCGCAACGACAGCCAACTGCATACCCCCAAAGCGATTCTGATAAACCTGATCCGCGCGCTGCCGGTCTGCCTGATTATTCTGGCGGTAGGGCTTTTTGTTTATGTGATGCAGCTGAATATCAGCGATTTGCTCTGGGCGTTCAGCAAAGAGCTGGCGATGTTCTGGCTGGTATTTGGCCTCTGCTGGCGCGTGCTGGAAAAAGACGGCATGGCGGTGAGCCACTTCAATATGCCTGCGACGCTGACCAGCCACTGGCGCCGTCAGATTGTGCGGGTGAGCCTGGCGTTGCTGCCGCTGCTGTTCTGGTCGGTGCTGGCGGAACTCTCGCCGTTGCATCTGATGGACGACGTGCTCGGCCAGACCATGATTTTCCTTAACCTGCTGCTGATTAGCGCGCTGGTATGGCCGATGTGCCGCGATAGCTGGCGCGATAAAGAGTCGCACACCATGCGGCTGGTCACGGTCACGGTGCTGTCCATTGTGCCTGTGGCGCTCCTGGTGCTCACCGCGACGGGGTATTTCTATACCACGCTGCGCCTCGCGGGGCGCTGGATAGATACCGTCTATCTGGTGATTATCTGGAACCTGCTCTACCAGACCGTGCTGCGTGGCCTGAGCGTCGCGGCGCGCCGTATCGCTTACCGCCGCGCGGTGGCGCGTCGGCAGAATATGGTGAAAGAGGGCGCCGAAGGGGCCGAGCCGGTGGAAGAGACCTCGCTCGCGCTCGATCAGGTGAATCAGCAGACGTTGCGTATTACCATGCTGGTGATGTTCGCGCTGTTTGGCCTGGTCTTCTGGGCTATCTGGTCTGATTTAATCACCGTATTCGCCTACCTCGACAGCATCGTGCTGTGGCATTACAACGGCACTGAAGCGGGCGCGGCGGTGATGAAAAATGTCACCCTCGGCAGTATTTTGTTCGCGGTAGTGGCGTTTATGGTGGCCTGGGCGCTTATTCGTAACCTGCCAGGCTTGCTGGAAGTGCTGGTGCTCTCGCGCCTTAAAATGCGCCAGGGCGCGTCCTACGCCATCACGACTATCCTGAATTACGTGATTATCGCGGCGGGTGCCATGACGGTGTTCGGCTCGCTTGGGGTGTCGTGGGATAAACTGCAATGGCTGGCGGCGGCGCTGTCAGTCGGTCTCGGTTTCGGCCTGCAGGAGATTTTCGGTAACTTCGTCTCCGGCCTGATTATCCTGTTCGAACGCCCGGTGCGTATCGGCGATACCGTCACCATCGGCACGTTCTCCGGCACGGTCAGCAAGATCCGCATCCGCGCCACTACCATCACCGACTTTGACCGTAAAGAGGTGATTATCCCGAACAAAGCGTTTGTGACGGAGCGCCTTATCAACTGGTCGCTGACCGACACGATCACCCGCGTGGTGATCCGCCTCGGCGTGGCGTATGGATCGGATCTGGATAAGGTGCGCGAGATCCTGCTGAAAGCGGCGATGGAACACCCGAAAGTGATGCACGATCCGGAGCCAGCGGTGTTCTTTACCACTTTTGGCCCAAGCTCGCTGGATCACGAACTGCGCCTTTATGTGCGTGAACTGCGCGATCGCAGTTATACCGTGGATGAGCTGAACCGCACCATCGACAGGCTGTGTCGTGAAAGCGATATCAATATCGCGTTCAACCAGCTTGAAGTGCATCTGCATAACAACCACGGCGAGATGCATACCGAAGTGAAGCGCGATCTGCGTAACGCCAAAAACGACGGCGAGGCGAACGCCGCCAAAGCCTGATGCGTCAGCCCTTCTTCGCGTATCGGGGAGAAGGGCTGTTAGCTGTCGGCGTCGCGCAGCTTACGCAGATAGTCATCACGCACGATCTCCAGCGCCGCCAGCACCGTTTGCGGCGGGATTTCATGATTTTCCAAGAGCATAATTAAATCGACCGCGAGCTTGACCTCATCAGGGGCTTGTTCCAGCGACATCGTTTCTCTCCTTCAACCTCATTCAGTTTTAGCGCGTAATGCGCTCCAGCGCACGCTCTGTGCGGGCCACTGCGGCCCGGCAGCGCGCCAGACGTTCGTCCAGCGCCTGGATTTCGCGTTGCAGTTGCGGGTCGTCGCCCGCGGCGAGCTGCCGTTCGCGCCCGGCTTTCATCGCCAGCAGGCGGCGTTCATACTCCTGATATTGCGCAAGCCTTGTGTGCAGACGCCCGCCGGGCAGATGCGCGTTCTCGTGACGGCGCAGCGCGGCGGTCGCCGCCTCGCGCCGTAACGCCTCAGTTTGAAGCGCGAGCCGTTCGGCAAGCCAGGCCACGCGCGCGGCGTCATTCTGCGCGACCGCCGCCTCAAGCCGCGACAGCGTTCCTTCAGCCTGCGTCAGATAATCGCCCAACCGCTCGCTTTTAGAAGGAAAAAGCTGGCGGTCAAAACGCGGCGAGAAATGGCGCTGCGACGCCAGCGGGCCGATCAGGTCGTGAAGCCCCGCGAGGCGGGCCTTAAGCGATTGCAATAATAGGGGGGTTCTCATGTGACTCCGGGCGTTACGCCATGCGCGCTGTGCTACAGTAACTCACTTGGTTTCGCGAGTACGATTATGCAAAGGACTATTTTACTCATCCTGGGGTGGCTGGCGGTAGTGCTGGCGACGCTGGGCGTGGTGCTGCCGCTTCTGCCGACGACGCCGTTTCTGCTGCTGGCCGCCTGGTGTTTCGCGCGCTCGTCGCCGCGTTTTCACCACTGGCTGCTCTACCGCTCCTGGTTTGGCGGCTATCTTCGCCACTGGCAGCAATACCGGGCGATGCCGCCGGGCGCGAAGCCGCGAGCGATACTCGTTATCCTCGCTACCTTTGCTATCTCACTGTGGATGGTGAAGATTTTCTGGGTGCGGATCGTACTGCTCATCATCTTAGGCGGCCTGTTGATGTTTATGTGGCGCATCCCGGTCGTTGATGAAAAACAACAAAACCCGTAAAGCGCACCCGCGGTGGTTGCAATTGCCGCGCGCAGCCAGTAAATTCGAGCGTTTTCGAGTACAGGCGCCGTTGGTTAAAGGGTAAACAACTTCTCCCTTCAATCCTCTCCGGCGCCCTGTGAGTAATACCGTTTTTATCAGGCATACATCCATGACCGCAACTGCGCAGCAGCTTGAATTTCTTAAAAACAGCATTAAAAGCATTCAGGATTACCCGAAGCCGGGCATTCTCTTTCGTGACGTGACCAGCCTGCTGGAAGACCCTAAAGCCTATGCCCTGAGCATCGAACTGTTAGTGGAGCGCTACAAAAACGCGGGTATCACGAAAGTCGTCGGTACCGAAGCACGCGGTTTCCTGTTCGGCGCGCCGGTCGCGCTGGCGCTGGGCGTGGGTTTTGTCCCGGTGCGCAAACCGCGTAAACTGCCGCGCGAAACCATCGCGGAAAGCTACGAGCTGGAGTACGGCACCGATCAGCTGGAGATCCATGTCGACGCGATTAAGCCTGGCGATAAAGTGCTGGTGGTCGACGATCTGCTGGCGACCGGCGGCACCATTGAAGCCACCGTGAAGCTTATCCGTCGTCTCGGCGGCGAGGTTACCGACGCGGCGTTCATCATTAATCTGTTCGACATCGGCGGCGAAGCGCGCCTCAACAAGCAGGGCATCACCTGCTACAGCCTCGTGCCGTTCCCGGGCCACTGATCTTCTTCCCGGCAGCCTCGCCCATCGGGTGGGGCTGTGTTAGCATTACCCCTTCAGAATCCACCACTCAAGCGTTTCAGAGCCTGCCCATGAGTTATCAGGTCTTAGCCCGAAAATGGCGCCCACAAACCTTTGCTGACGTCGTCGGCCAGGAGCATGTGCTCACCGCCCTGGCGAACGGTTTATCGCTGGGCCGAATTCACCACGCCTACCTGTTTTCCGGTACGCGCGGCGTCGGCAAGACTTCTATCGCCCGTCTTCTGGCGAAGGGGCTGAACTGTGAAACCGGCATCACCGCCACTCCGTGTGGCGTGTGCGACAACTGCCGTGAAATCGAGCAGGGGCGTTTCGTCGATCTTATTGAAATCGACGCCGCCTCGCGCACCAAAGTGGAAGATACCCGCGATCTGCTGGACAACGTCCAGTACGCGCCAGCCCGCGGCCGCTTTAAAGTTTACCTTATTGACGAAGTGCACATGCTTTCGCGGCACAGCTTCAATGCGCTGCTGAAAACGCTGGAAGAGCCGCCGGCGCATGTGAAATTTCTGCTCGCGACGACCGATCCGCAAAAGCTGCCGGTGACTATCCTTTCCCGCTGCCTGCAATTCCATCTGCGGGCGCTGGATCTTGATCAAATCCGCCAGCAGCTTGAACATATCCTGACGCAGGAAGGCATCAGCCACGAGCCGCGCGCGCTGCAACTGCTGGCCCGCGCCGCCGACGGCAGCCTGCGCGACGCGCTGAGCCTGACCGATCAGGCGATCGCCAGCGGCGACGGACAGGTGACCACCCAGGCGGTGGGCGCGATGCTCGGCACGCTTGATGACGATCAGGCGCTGAGCCTGATTGAAGCGCTGGTCGCCGCCGACGGCGAGCGCGTGATGCAGCAGATTAACGACGCCGCGGCGCGCGGCGTTGAGTGGGAGGCGCTGCTGGTCGAAATGCTTGGCCTGCTGCACCGCGTGGCGATGGTGCAACTGTCGCCGTCAGCGCTTGGCGCGGATATGGCTCCGCTGGAGCAGCGCCTGCGTGAGCTCGCGCGCGTAGTGCCGCCGGGCGATATTCAGCTCTATTACCAGACGCTGCTTATCGGGCGCAAAGAGCTGCCCTGGGCGCCGGAGCGCCGGATGGGCATTGAAATGACGATGCTGCGTGCGCTGGCGTTCCATCCGCGCGCGCCGCTGCCGGAGCCGGAGCGTGAGGTTCAGCCCGCCGCCGTGCTGCCGGTCGTGAACGCGACGCCTGCCCCGCAACCGCAGGCTCAGCCGCCGCAGCCCGTGCAGACAGAGGCCGCGCCGCAGTATCAGACGTCGTCTCAGCCGGTTTCGCCGTCTCAGCCGGTTTCGCCGTCTCAGCCGACCGCGCAGACGATTCCCGACACCACTAGCCAGCTTCTACAGGCGCGCAGCCAGTTACAGCGCGCTCAGGGAGCGGCCAAAACAAAAAAGAATGAACCGGCAGCGCCAGCCACAGCGCGGCCGGTGAATAACAGCGCGCTGGAGCGGCTGGCGTCCGTCACTGAGCGCGTGCAGTCCCGGCCTGCGGTGGTGAAAGACGACGCCCCGGCCCAAAAAGAGGCGTATCGCTGGAAAGCGAAAAACATCGTGCCGCAGGCGCAGCAGGCCCCCGTCGCCACGCCGCGCGCGCTGAAAAAAGCGCTGGAGCACGAGAAAACGCCGGAACTTGCCGCGAAGCTTGCGGAAGAGGCGCTTACGCGTGACGAATGGGCTGCCGAAGTCAGCCGTCTGCAGGTGCCGAAGCTGGTGGAACAGGTCGCGCTGAACGCATGGAAAGAGCAGGACGGACAGAAAATTTGTCTGCACCTGCGCCCGTCTCAGCGCCACCTGAACTCCGCATCGGCGCAGAAAACCCTCGCCGACGCGCTGGGCGTTTTGTACGGCGCGCCGGTTGAACTGACTATCATTGAAGATAATAATCTGGCGCACCGGACGCCGCTGGAATGGCGGCAGGCTATCTACGAAGAGAAACTCGCAAAGGCGAGAGAATCGATTATCGCGGATGCCAATATCCAGACGCTGCGTCGTTTCTTCGACGCGGATCTGGATGAGGAGAGTATTCGCCCCCTTTGACAGGCAGTGTCGCTGCCTGTTGTAACCCCTGGCCTCGCTGTCGGCTCTGCCGTCAGCGACCTGAAGCAAAGAGAGAAGCTTATGTTTGGTGGTAAAGGCGGTCTGGGCAACCTGATGAAACAGGCCCAACAGATGCAGGAAAAAATGCAGAAGATGCAGGAAGAAATCGCCCAGCTGGAAGTGACGGGCGAATCTGGCGCGGGTCTCGTAAAAGTGACCATCAACGGCGCGCACAACTGCCGTCGCGTGGAGATCGATCCGAGCCTGCTCGAAGACGACAAAGAGATGCTGGAAGATCTGGTCGCTGCTGCGTTTAACGACGCCGCTCGCCGCATCGAAGAGACGCAGAAAGAAAAAATGGCTTCCGTTTCCTCCGGTATGCAGTTGCCGCCGGGCTTTAAGATGCCGTTCTGATGCCTTCGGGACGACAGGGCTCGCCTGTCGTCCTGCTTCCCGCGTTTTTCCTCGTTGCTCTCGTTTTCCCGCTGCCCGTCACCTCTGGACTATGCTCTTACAAGAGGTTTGCCGTGCGTGCGTGAAGGCGCAGGTGGTAATCTACACGCTTTGTTCGTCGTTAAGGAATTCTTCATGCAGACCAGTCCTCTGCTGACTCAACTGATGGAAGCCCTGCGCTGCCTGCCGGGCGTGGGCCCGAAATCGGCGCAGCGCATGGCGTTTACGCTGCTGCAGCGCGATCGCAGCGGCGGTATGCGTCTTGCTCAGGCGCTGACCCGCGCCATGTCGGAAATTGGCCACTGCGCCGACTGCCGCACTTTCACCGAGCAGGAAAAATGTAATATCTGCACCAACCCGCGCCGTCAGGAAAATGGACAAATTTGCGTGGTGGAAAGCCCGGCGGATATTCACGCCATCGAGCAGACCGGCCAGTTCTCAGGCCGCTATTTCGTGCTGATGGGGCATCTGTCGCCGCTCGACGGCATCGGCCCTGACGACATCGGGCTTGACCGTCTGGAGCAGCGTCTGGAGGCGGAGCCGCTCAAAGAGATTATTCTTGCCACTAACCCGACCGTGGAAGGGGAGGCGACCGCCAATTACATCGCCGAGCTCTGCGCCCAGTATGGCGTTGACGCAAGCCGCATCGCGCATGGCGTGCCCGTGGGCGGCGAGCTGGAAATGGTCGACGGCACCACGCTCTCGCACTCGCTGGCGGGCCGCCACAAAATGACCTTCTGAGCCTGTCTGTCCTCTTTTTGCCCAAAGCCGCGTTGCGCGGCTTTTAACCAGTTAACGCCCGCCGCGTTGACCGCCGCTTGAAAAATCTTTGCGCTATCCCCATCTCTGCCTCAACCGTTTTTGTTCACTGTGGCCTGTTTTGTTGAGGTATCACCATTATGAAAGGACAAGAGACCCGTGGTTTTCAGTCAGAGGTAAAACAGCTTCTGCACCTGATGATCCATTCTCTCTATTCAAATAAAGAGATTTTCCTGCGTGAGCTTATCTCCAACGCCTCGGATGCGGCGGACAAACTGCGCTTCCGTGCACTCTCCAGCCCCGATCTCTATGAGGGCGACGGCGACCTGCGCGTACGCGTCTCGTTTGATAAAGATAACCGCACCCTGACCATCGCCGATAACGGCATCGGCATGACGCGCGATGAAGTGATAGACCATCTCGGCACCATTGCGAAATCGGGCACCAAAGCGTTTCTTGAATCGATGGGCTCTGACCAGGCGAAAGACAGCCAGCTTATCGGTCAGTTCGGCGTGGGCTTCTACTCCGCGTTTATCGTGGCGGATAAAGTGACCGTTCGCACCCGCGCGGCCGGCGCCAGCGCCGATGAAGCGGTGTTCTGGGAATCGGAAGGCGAAGGCGAATATACCGTTGCGGATATCTCCAAAGCGGATCGCGGCACCGAAATCACCCTGCATCTGCGTGAAGGCGAAGATGAGTTCTTAAACGACTGGCGCGTGCGCTCGATTATCAGCAAATATTCTGACCATATTGCGCTGCCGGTCGAGATTGAAACCCGTGAAGAGAAAGACGGCGAAACCGTTGTCTCCTGGGAGAAAATCAACAAGGCGCAGGCGCTGTGGACCCGCAGCAAAGGCGAAATCAAAGACGAAGAGTACAACGAGTTCTACAAGCACATCGCCCATGATTTCACCGACCCGCTGACCTGGAGCCACAACCGCGTGGAAGGCAAGCAGGAGTACACCAGCCTGCTGTACATTCCTTCCCAGGCACCGTGGGATATGTGGAACCGCGATCATAAGCATGGGCTGAAACTCTACGTGCAGCGCGTGTTTATCATGGATGACGCCGAGCAGTTCATGCCGAACTTCCTGCGCTTTGTGCGCGGCCTGATTGACTCTAACGATCTGCCGCTCAACGTCTCGCGTGAGATCCTCCAGGACAGCTCCATCACCCGTAACCTGCGCAGCGCGCTGACCAAACGCGTGTTGCAGATGCTGGATAAACTCGCCAAAGACGATGCTGAAAAATACCAGACTTTCTGGAAACAGTTTGGCCTGGTGCTGAAAGAGGGCCCGGCGGAAGACAGCGCCAACCAGGAAGCGATCGCGAAACTGCTGCGTTTCGCCTCGACCCATACCGACTCCTCCGCCCAGACTGTGTCGCTGGAAGAGTATGTCTCCCGCATGAAGGAAGGGCAGGAGAAAATTTACTACATCACCGCCGACAGTTACGCGGCCGCGAAGAGCAGCCCGCATCTGGAGCTGCTGCGTAAGAAAGGCATCGAAGTGCTGCTGCTTTCCGATCGCATCGATGAGTGGATGATGAGCTATCTCACCGAGTTCGACGGCAAAGCGTTCCAGTCGGTGGCGAAAGCCGACGAGTCGCTGGAGAAACTGGCGGATGAAGTCGACGAAAGCGCGAAAGAAGCGGAAAAAGCGCTGGAGCCATTCGTGGAGCGCGTGAAAACCCTGCTGGGCGAGCGCGTGAAGGAAGTGCGTCTGACGCATCGTCTCACCGATACCCCGGCGATTGTCACTACCGATAACGACGAAATGAGCACCCAGATGGCGAAACTCTTCGCCGCAGCGGGCCAGGCGGTGCCGGAAGTGAAATACATCTTTGAACTCAACCCTGATCATCAGCTGGTGAAACGCACCGCCGATACTCAGGACGAAACACAATTCAAAGAGTGGGTGGAACTGCTGCTCGACCAGGCGCTGTTCGCCGAACGCGGTACGCTGGAAGATCCGAACCAGTTTATCCGCCGTATGAACCAGCTGCTGGTCTCCTGATCGCCGTGGGGGCTTAAGGTGGGACGCTTCGCTTACCCACCTTACCACCGGGGGCATGTATTGGCGCAGGGCGGATAAGCGTTAGCGCATCCGTCATCGCAAAAACGCGCCCCCTCCCGTTACCCATAAAAAGGCGGGCACACGTAAATGTGCCCGCCTTTTTTATGCCCCGCCCCCGGTTTTCTGCACCTCAATCCCCGTTGAAACCATTCACCATCCGCCGCGTTTGTTGTCGGGATAGCGCCTTTAATGGTATGGTTTTCGCTTCAATCACGTAGTGAAAATGCAAACGTATGGAGAATTACGCAATGCGTATTATTCTGCTCGGCGCTCCGGGCGCAGGTAAGGGGACTCAGGCACAATTCATCATGGAGAAATACGGCATTCCGCAAATCTCCACCGGTGATATGCTTCGCGCCGCAGTGAAATCCGGCTCTGAGCTGGGCAAACAGGCTAAAGACATCATGGACGCCGGCAAGCTGGTTACCGACGAGCTGGTTATTGCGCTGGTCAAAGAGCGTATCGCACAGGAAGATTGCCGCAACGGCTTTTTGCTGGACGGCTTCCCGCGCACTATTCCTCAGGCGGATGCTATGAAGGACGCAGGCATCAACGTTGACTACGTGCTGGAATTCGACGTGCCGGATGAACTGATTGTCGATCGTATCGTTGGCCGCCGCGTACACGCCGCCTCCGGTCGCGTTTACCACATCAAATTCAATCCGCCGAAAGTGGAAGGCAAAGACGACGTGACCGGCGAAGCGCTGACCACCCGTAAAGACGATCAGGAAGAAACCGTGCGTAAGCGTCTGGTGGAATACCATGAGATGACCGAGCCGCTGATCGGCTACTACCGCAAAGAAGCGGAAGCGGGCAACACCCGTTACGCTAAAGTCGACGGCACCAAAGCCGTGAGCGACGTGCGCGCCGAACTGGAAAAAATCCTCGGCTAAACCGCATTCGCGTGACCGACGCCGGGCCGAGCCCGGCGTTTTGCTTTCTGTCTCCCTCCTTTACGCTGCGCTTTTTCCGCCTGCGCCTTAAATTTCTCCGCCTGAGGGCGTATAACGTCTGCGGGTTAACAGACAGGGAATACCGCATGTTCAGACAGACTCCGCTGCTGGATGAGTCCACCGCAAGGCTTATCGTCCGGCGCGCCATGAGCATCATCGACTATCCGGTTAACGTGATGGACAGCCACGGCGTTATCATCGCCTCCGGCGATCCGCAGCGGCTGATGGAGCGCCACGAAGGCGCGCTGCTGGCGCTCGCTGAGAGCCGCGTCGTGGAAATAGACGCCGCTACCGCGCGTCATCTGAAGGGCGTGCGGCCTGGCATCAACCTGCCGTTCTGTTTTCGCCAGCGTCAGATGGGCGTTATTGGTATTTCGGGCGAGCCCGAGCAGGTGCGCGCCAGCGGCGAGCTGGTGAAAATGGCCGCCGAACTGATGGTCGAACAGGCGGCGCTGCTTGAGCAAAACCAGTGGGAGAAGCGCTACCGTGAGGAGCTGACGCTCCAGTTGCTCGCGGGCGGCGGTGAGCGCGAGGCGCGCGAATCTATGGCCGCCTGGCTTGGCGTCGCGCTCGACGTGCCGCGCATCGCCTGGATTGTCGAACTGCGGGACGGTAACCCGCAACAGATGCGCGAACTGCTGGCGGAGCTGGAGCGCGAAGCGCGCGACGCGCTGTTCGCCATGACCGGCTTTAGCGAAATGGTCATGCTGTGCCCCGCGAGCCTTGAAAACGGGCGGTGGAGCCAGGCGCAGGACCGACGTCAGGCGCAGCGGCTGCATGCGCTCTGGCAGGGACGTTTTAACGTGCGGCTGATTATTGGCGGCTTTTACTCAGGCGATGCGGGGCCGTCCCGTTCGCTGCGCGCGGCGCGCGCCACGCAGTCGATGGCGCGCCGCCTTAAGCTGCGCCACAAGACGCTGTTCTATGATGAAAATCCGCTGGCGGCGCTGCTGTGCGATTCCGGTGACGACTGGCGCGCGGAAGAGCTTGGCGCACCGTGGCGCAGGCTTGCGGAACACGATGAAAAAGGCGTGCTGCGCCAGACGCTGCGCTGCTATTTTTCCCGGAATTGTGAGCAGGCGCAGACGGCCAGCGCGTTGCATATCCACGTCAACACTCTGCGCTACCGGCTTCAGCGCGTCGAAGCGATAACCGGCCTTAAAATCAATCAGTTATCTGATTGTCTCCAGCTCTACGTCGGGATGCTCACGCAGGCGTAATTTGTAGAAACCCACAAACAACGGCGTACTGAAGCGCGCGTTCTTTGTGGGTTTCGCTCAGGCATTCTCCCCTTCGCGACGCTATGTTGTCCTGACCCTTACCTCAACGAGAAAACAATAATGACAACGGTATCCACTCTCGGCGCGCTGACGGCGTTAGTCGTCGCGATTATTCTGATCCTGCGTAAAGTGCCGCCTGCTTACGGCATGCTGGCAGGGGCGCTCGCAGGCGGGCTGGTCGGCGGCGCCGATCTTGTCCATACGGTCAGCCTGATGATTGAAGGCGCGCAGGGCATCACTAACGCGGTGCTGCGCATTCTCGCGGCGGGCGTACTGGCTGGCGTGCTGATTGAATCCGGTGCGGCGCATACCATCGCCGAAACCATTGTGCGCAAAGTGGGAGAGAAACGCAGCCTGCTGGCGCTGGCCATCGCGACGCTTATTCTGACGGCGGTTGGCGTATTTATTGACGTGGCGGTAATAACCGTCGCCCCTATCGCGCTCTCTATCGCCCAGCGCGCGGGCATTTCGCGTATTGCCATTCTGCTTGCCATGATTGGCGGCGGCAAAGCGGGCAACGTGATGTCGCCAAACCCCAATACCATCGCCGCGGCGGACAACTTCCATGTGCCGCTGACTTCCGTGATGCTCGCAGGCGTAGTGCCGGGCATGGTGGGGCTGGCGATGGCCTGTTTTCTGGCGAGCCGTCTTAGCCATAAGGGCAGCCGCGTCACCGCGCAGGAGCTGCCGGTCGAGAATACCGGGCCGCGCCCTGGCTTCGCCGCGGCTATCAGCGCGCCGCTGGTGGCGATTCTTTTACTGTCGCTGCGCCCTGTTGCGGGCATCGCCGTTGACCCGTTAATCGCGCTTCCGGCAGGCGGTCTGGCAGGCGCGCTGCTGATGGGGCGTTTGCGTCAGTGCAACACGTTTATGATCTCTGGCTTAAGCCGTATGGCGCCGGTCGCGATTATGCTGCTCGGCACCGGCGCGCTGGCGGGGATTATCGCTAACTCCGGGCTGAAAGATGTGCTGATCGACACGCTGACCCATACCGGGCTGCCCGCCTGGCTGCTGGCGCCGCTCTCGGGCACGTTAATGTCAATGGCGACGGCCTCCACCACCGCCGGCACCGCCGTGGCGTCCGCCGTGTTCAGCCATACGCTGCTGGAGCTTGGCGTCAGCGGTCTGGCTGGCGCGGCGATGATCCACGCGGGCGCGACAGTGCTCGATCACCTGCCGCACGGGAGCTTTTTCCATGCGACTGGCGGCAGCGTCGGGATGACCGTGCATGAACGGCTTAAACTCTTACCGTATGAAACGCTGGTGGGCTTTACCATTGCCACCGTGTCGGCGCTGATGTTCGGCGTACTGGGTGTGGCTGCTTAAGGAATAAACCATGACAACCCTGAAAAAAATCGTTATCGCCCCGGATTCATTTAAGGAAAGCCTGAGCGCTATGGATGTCGCGAAGGCTATCGAGGCAGGCTTTCGTGAGATCTACCCGCAGGCCAGCTATGTGCGTCTGCCGATGGCGGACGGCGGCGAGGGCACCGTCGAGGCGATGGTCGCCGCGACGGGCGGACATATCGTGCACGTGCCGGTCACGGCGCCGCTCGGCAACCGGGTGGAGGGCTTCTATGGCGTGCTCGGCGACGGTGAAACCGCGGTAATCGAAATGGCGGCGGCCTCCGGCCTGCATCTGGTGCCGCCCGCGCAGCGCGATCCGCGCATCACGACCAGTTTCGGCACCGGGGAGCTTATCCTCGCGGCACTGGATAGCGGCGTTAAGGCGATAATCATCGGCATCGGCGGCAGCGCCACCAACGACGGCGGCGCGGGCATGATGCAGGCGCTGGGCGCGCGCTTTCTCGATAATCAGCAGCGCGGTCTGGCGCCGGGCGGCGCGGCGCTGGCCGCGCTTGCAAGCGTGGATATGTCCGGTCTCGATCCGCGTCTGGCGCACATTTCTTTCACGGTCGCCTGTGATGTCGATAACCCGCTGTGCGGCGCGAAGGGCGCGTCGGCGATATTCGGGCCGCAGAAGGGCGCGACGCCGGACATGGTGACGCAGCTCGACGCCGCGCTGCGCCGCTTCGGCGCCACGCTCGAAGCGGTAACCGGCAAAAACATCATCAGCGCGCCGGGCGCGGGCGCGGCAGGCGGCATGGGGGCTGCGCTGCTCGGTATGCTCAATGCGCAACTGCGCCCTGGCATTGATATCGTGATTGAAACGCTGGGGCTGGCGCAGGCGGTGCGCGACGCGGATCTGGTTATCACCGGCGAAGGACGGCTCGACAGCCAGAGTATTCACGGTAAAACGCCGGTCGGCGTGGCGCGGGTGGCAAAGCAGTTCCAGCGTCCGGTCGTGGCGATCGCAGGCAGCCTGACGCCCGATTATCAGGTGGTGCACGAGCACGGCATCGACGCCGCGTTCTCGGTGCTCGATCGCATCGTCACGCTGGAGGAGGCGCTGGACGACGCCGCGCGCAACCTGCGCGTGACGGCCCGCAACGTGGCGGCGCTCTGGCAGATGGCGGAGAACCACCGCTAGCGCCTTTTGCTGTTATCGGTTCCGGTGAATTCGTTTTACGTTACAATGATTTTCATTCGCAGCGGTGCGGCTGATGATTTCAGTCGCTCCGCTCGCGCCGGATATCAATGAGGAACCGTGATGCAGTCAGTGAAAAGCGGCGTTTTATTAGTCAATCTCGGCACCCCGCAGGCGCCAACCCCTTCAGCCGTAAAGCGTTATCTGAAACAGTTTTTGAGCGACCGGCGCGTCGTGGATGTGCCGCGTTTTATCTGGTGGCCCCTGCTGCGCGGCGTCATTCTGCCGCTGCGTTCGCCGCGCGTGGCGAAACTCTATCAGTCCATCTGGATGGAAGAGGGCTCGCCGCTGATGGTCTACAGCCGTCGTCAGGAGAAAGCCCTGAGCGCGGCGCTCGGCGATGTGCCGGTAGCGCTCGGTATGAGCTACGGTCAGCCGTCGCTCGACAGCGCGGTGCAAAAGCTGCTCGACCAGCATGTTGATCACATCATTGTCCTCGCGCTCTATCCGCAATACTCCTGCTCCACCGTGGCGGCGGTGTGGGACGAGCTGGCGCGTATTACCGCCCGCTACCGTAAACTGCCGTCAATGACGCTTATCCGTGATTACGCCTGCGAGCCGACCTATATTCACGCGCTGGCGCAATCGGTACAGCGCTCGTTTGAAAAACATGGCGAGCCGGATCTGCTGCTGCTCTCCTACCACGGCATTCCGCAACGCTACGCCGACGAAGGCGACGACTACCCGCAGCGCTGTCGCGATACGACCCGCGAGCTGGTATCAGCGCTCGGCATCGCGCCGGAAAAAGTGATGATGACGTTCCAGTCGCGCTTTGGCCGCGAGCCGTGGCTCACGCCGTATACCGACGAAACCATGAAAATGCTCGGTGAAAAAGGCGTGAAGCATATTCAGGTGATGTGTCCGGGCTTCTCCTCGGATTGTCTGGAGACGCTGGAGGAGATCGCCGAACAGAACCGGGAAATTTTCATCGAGGCGGGTGGCGAAAAGTATGAATATATTCCGGCGCTTAATGACGAGCCGGCGCATATCGCGATGATGAAGGAACTGGTAGACCGTTACCGTTGATCGCATGCGGGGCGGGGAGTGTGCTACCATTCCCCGCCTGAATAGCCACCTGCACGCAAGACCATGAAATTTCCCGGCAAACGTAAGTCCAAACACTACTTTCCCGTCAGCGATCGCGATCCGCTCCTGCAACAAATTCAACCTGAAAGCGAAGTCAGCACCTCCTGGGTGGTGGGTATCGACCAGACGCTGGTGGATATCGAAGCCCGCGTGGATGACGCGTTTATTGCTCGCTACGGCCTGAGCCTCGGCCATTCGCTGGTCATTGAAGACGATGTCGCCGAAGCGCTGTATCAGGAGCTGGTGCGCGAAAACCTGATAACCCACCAGTTCGCCGGGGGCACCATTGGCAACACCATGCACAACTACTCGGTGCTGGCGGATGACCGCTCGGTGCTGCTGGGTGTGATGTGCAATAACGTGCAGATTGGCAGCTACGCCTATCGTTATCTCTGCAACACCTCAAGCCGTACCGATCTGAACTACCTGCAGGGCGTGGACGGAGCGATTGGCCGCTGCTTCACGCTGATAAGCGAGCAGGGCGAGCGCACGTTCGCCATCAGCCCAGGCCACATGAACCAGCTGCGCCCGGAAAGCATTCCCGAAGCGGTGATCGCAGGCGCGTCGGCGCTGGTGCTGACGTCCTATCTGGTGCGCTGCAAGCCCGGCGAGCCGATGCCGCAAGCGACCATGACCGCCATTGGCTACGCCAAAAAACATAACGTGCCGGTCGTGCTGACGCTTGGCACCAAATATGTGATTGCCGATAACCCGCAGTGGTGGCGCGATTTCCTCAAAGAACACGTATCGATTCTCGCGATGAATGAAGAAGAGGGCGAGGCGCTGACCGGCGAAAACGATCCGCTGCTGGCGTCCAATAAAGCGCTCGACTGGGTGGATCTGGTGCTCTGTACTGCCGGGCCGGTGGGGCTCTATATGGCGGGCTTTACCGAAGATGAAGGCAAACGCAAAACCCAGCATCCGTTGTTGCCGGGCGCTATCCCGGAATTCAACCAGTATGAGTTCAGCCGCGCCATGCGCTTTAAAGATTGCGAACAGCCGCTGCGTATTTTCTCCCATATCGCGCCATACATGGGCGGGCCGGAGAAGATAATGAACACCAACGGCGCCGGCGACGGCGCGCTGGCGGCGCTGCTGCATGATATTACCGCCAACAATTATCACCGCACCAACGTGCCGAACTCCAGCAAGCATAAATACACCTGGCTGACCTATTCGTCGCTGGCACAGGTGTGTAAATACGCAAACCGCGTGAGTTATCAGGTGCTTAACCAGCACTCTCCGCGTCTGACGCGCGGCCTGCCGGAGCGCGAGGATAGCCTCGAAGAGGCGTACTGGGAGCGTTAACTGTTATCGTTATGGCGGGTGCGCTGCGCTTACCCGCCCTACGGGGCTCCGACGTCTGTTTCAGTGTAAGGTGGGTGAGCGAATGCGCACCCACCTTTTTATTGGCGGTGGGAACAGCGGTTTTCTTCTCTTCCCCGTGGGTCAAGGACTGAGCTAAGGGAAATAGGCGAGGTCGTTGAAATCGTTCCGTTCGCCATAACGCCGTGTTTATATGTGCGTCTTCCTCACGCGAACGTGCAAAGGGGGCTCGCCGCCGCCCCCTTTGCAATCCCGGCTCCCGGCAGAAAATCGCCCCTTCGGGGAAGCCGCGCCTTTTTCCCTGCGGCCACGGGTCGGGCATGACAATACGTCCCTGTATTGTCATGCCCTCGCACCGGGTCCCTCCGGTGCGTCCCGGCCTGCGGCGAAACGGCGCGCCCGATTTTTTTTAGCCGGAGCAAAACCTTCCACATTGACGCCGTGATGATTTCCTGGGCAGGTTAGCGAAGCGCAACCACCCTGACCAGCCGCCACCGCCTTAACTGTGGCTCAACACCTCCTGCGCCTGCTCGGGTTTATCGAGCATCCGCAGCATCGTGCTCGCGATTTCGCGCTCACCCATCACGACCTCATTCGCGCCACGTTCGGTGATGTAATCCACCTCGTCGTCATAATGCGCGCGGGCGATGATCTCAATATCCGGACGCTTCTCACGCGCGGTAGCGACGATTTCGCCTGCCTCATAGCCGTTCGGGATTGTCAGTAGCAGCCAGCGCGCGCAGTCGAGGTGCGCCAGCGCCATGGTCTGCTCGTTAGCCGCGTTGCCAAGTACCGCGCGCACGCCACGCTCGCGCAGCGCCTCTACGCGGGTACGCGAGGTCTCCACCACCACCAGCGGAATACCCTCGGCGATAAGCTTCTCGCCAAGCAGGCTGCCGACGCGCCCGTAGCCCACCAGCAGCGCATGATTACAGACATCCACCGGGTTCTGCTGCTCTTCTTCCATCGCCTCTTCAAGCGTCTGCTCCTCCAGTTCGTCGTGGCGCGAAAGAAAGCGCTCCAGCAGAGCAAACATCACCGGGTTAAGCATAATGGAGAGGATCGCGCCCGCCAGCACCAGATTCTGTCCGTCCTGCGGCAGCAGATCCAGCGCCATGCCGAGCCCGGCCAGGATAAACGCAAATTCGCCAATCTGCGCGAGACTGACCGCAATCGTCAGGGCAGTGCGGCGTGAGTGGCCGAACAGCTTCACCAGAATGAAGGCCGCCAGCGACTTACCGAACAGGATAATCAGCAGCGTGCCCAGCACCGCCATCGGCTGCTGCACCAGGATCATCGGGTCGAACAGCATTCCGACCGAGACGAAAAACAGCACCGCGAAAGCGTCGCGCAGCGGCAGCGTATCGTGCGCGGCGCGATGGCTGAGCTCGGATTCATTCAGCACCATCCCCGCGAAAAACGCGCCGAGCGCAAAGGAGACATCAAACAGCTCCACGGCGCCGAAGGCGATGCCGAGCGCCAGTGCCAGCACGGCAAGCGTAAACAGTTCTCGCGAACCGGTCGCTGCGCTGCGCGCCAGGATCCACGGCACCAGGCGGCGACCCACCAGCATCATCAGCGCGATAAAGGCGATAACCTTGCCAAGGGTGATCCCCATATCGACGCTCAGCGTCGCGAGGCCGAGATTGCCTTTTTCCAGCATGCCGGCGACGGCGGGCAGCAGCACCAGCGTCAGCACCATGACTAAATCTTCGACAATAAGCCAGCCGATGGCGATCTGCCCGCGCTGGCTGTCGATAAGCTGCCGCTCTTCAAGCGCGCGCAGCAGCACCACCGTACTGGCGGTAGAAAGACACAGGCCGAAAACGATGCCTGTCATCAGCGACCAGTCAAGGAAGGAGGCCAGCCCCATGCCAAGCAGCGTCGCCACGGCTATCTGCAAAATCGCGCCGGGTATGGCGATGGACTTTACCGCCATCAGATCCTTCAGAGAGAAATGCAAACCCACGCCGAACATCAGCAGGATCACGCCAAGCTCCGCCAGCTCCGGGGCGAGCTTCGTATCCGCGACAAAACCGGGCGTGAACGGCCCGGCCACCACGCCCGCCAGCAGGTATCCCACCAGAGGGGAGATGCGCAGCCGGTTGGCGAGCATACCGAGAATAAAGGCCAGAACAAGGCCACCGACAAGTGTGGTGATAAGCGGTGTGGCGTGATGCATTCCGTCTCCTTTCGTTGAATGTGGTACACCGGATGTTTTGCGTGCAACTCGTAACAGTTTATGACAATTTTCGGCAGCGCGGAGGAGAAAATTAGCGAAAACTTTCTGAAATCGTCCATTAAGCGCAAAAAAATGCAAAGTGACGACATAACTCAATATTATCTTGAGTAAAGCAAGATGCCATGCGGGTAAGTCGTCAGAATAAGGCACGATTCTCCCTGTAAAAAGACCTGTTTTAGGCGGAAAAAACAGGCGGCGCCCTTCAATAACGAGAGTTTGGTGTTAAATGGCGGATTTTTGACGGAAAGATGACTGCAAGATGATAGCAATCATAAAGATTGAGTCGGGGGCGGCGCTTTTTTGCAGGCCACGGCCTGAAACCCCGCCTGGTGAATAAGGCATAAACTTTGCTTCCTTCTGGCGTGCGGTTTTGAGGAAAGTCGCAAATCTGAAAACAAAGTTGAGTATGTTCGGCTGGCGCTGTAATTTCAGCATTTCACGTTAAGGATAGGGAGAGTTGTCATGGGGTTAGCCAGAAAAGGGTTGGCTGTCGCGCTGCTGGCGGGGCTTAGCCTGCTGAGCGGCGGCGCATCCGCCTGGGAGCAGGATAAAACGTATAACATCACCATTTTGCACACCAACGATCATCACGGTCATTTCTGGCGTAACGAATATGGCGAATATGGGCTGGCGGCGCAAAAAACGCTGGTCGACAGCGTGCGCCGCGAGGTCACGGCCCAGGGCGGCAGCGTGCTGTTGCTCTCTGGCGGTGATATCAACACCGGCGTGCCGGAATCCGATCTCCAGGACGCCGAGCCCGATTTTCGCGGCATGAACCTGATTGGCTATGACGCGATGGCCGTTGGCAACCATGAATTCGATAACCCGCTGAGCGTGCTGCGCCAGCAGCAAAAGTGGGCCAAATTCCCGCTCCTCTCCGCCAATATCTACCAGAAAAGCACCAATGAGCGGCTTTTCAAGCCCTGGGCCATTTTCAAACCGCAGGGCATTAAAATCGCCGTGATTGGGCTTACGACCGACGACACGGCGAAAATCGGCAATCCGGAATTTTTCACTGATATCGAATTTCGCAAGCCTGCCGACGAAGCCAAACTGGTAATTCAGGAGCTGCAGCAGACTGAAAAACCGGATGTGATTATCGCCGCGACCCATATGGGGCATTACGATGACGGCAACCACGGCTCTAACGCGCCGGGCGATGTCGAACTGGCGCGCGCGTTGCCGCCAGGGGCGCTTACCATGATTGTGGGCGGCCACTCGCAGGATCCGGTCTGCATGGCCTCGGAAAATAAAAAGCAGGTCGATTACGTGCCGGGCACCCCGTGCGCGCCGGACCAGCAGAACGGCACCTGGATTGTGCAGGCCCATGAGTGGGGCAAATATGTCGGCCGCGCCGATTTCCAGTTCCGCAACGGCGAAATGAAGCTGGTGCGCTATCAGCTCATTCCTGTCAACCTGAAGAAAAAAGTGACCTGGGATAACGGCGACAGCGAGCGCGTGCTCTACACGCCGCAGATCCCGGAGAACCCGCAGATGCTCTCGCTGCTGACGCCGTATCAGAAAAAGGGCCAGGCGCAGCTGATGGTGAAAATCGGCAGCGTTAACGGGCGTCTTGAGGGCGACCGCAGCAAGGTGCGCTTTGTGCAGACCAGCATGGGCCATTTAATTCTCAACGCCCAGATAGCCCGCACCGGGGCTGATTTCGCGGTGATGAGCGGCGGCGGCATTCGCGATTCCATCGAG
Source organism: Cronobacter muytjensii ATCC 51329 (assembly GCF_001277195.1). NCBI lineage: Bacteria > Pseudomonadati > Pseudomonadota > Gammaproteobacteria > Enterobacterales > Enterobacteriaceae > Cronobacter > Cronobacter muytjensii. Next base: position 2,858,450 of record NZ_CP012268.1, on the reverse strand, counting down.
GGCGGCGACATTACCTATAAAGATGTGCTCAAGGTACAGCCATTCGGCAACACGCTGGTGTATGTCGATATGACGGGTAAAGAGGTCGTGGAATACCTGACGGCGGTCGCGCAGAAAAAACCGGATTCCGGCGCTTATCCGCAGTTTGCCAACGTGAGCTTTACGGCGTCTGGCGGCACGCTCAATGATGTGAAAATCAAAGGCGAACCGGTCGACCCGGCGAAAACTTACCGTATGGCGACGCTCAGCTTTAACGCTACCGGCGGCGACGGCTATCCGGCCATCGATAAAACGCCAGGCTACGTCAACACCGGTTTTGTGGATGCGGAAGTGCTGAAACAGTACATCCAGCAGAACTCGCCGCTGGATGTAAACGCGTTTGAGCCGAAAGGCGAGGTGAGCTGGCAGTAACTCAGTCGCGACGGGCGATATCGGCGAACTGCGCGCTCAGCAGTTTCGCTACATCCGCCGCCGCCAGTTCGATATCCAGCCCGCGCTTGCCGCCAGAAATATAAATGGCCGGGAAGTCGCGGGCTGGCGCGTCTATCAGCGTCGGCAGGCGCTTTTTCTGCCCAAGCGGGCTGATGCCGCCCACCAGATAGCCGGTGGTGCGCTGCGCTATCATCGGGTCTGCCATTTCCACTTTCTTAGCGCCCAGCGCCTTAGCGACCTTTTTTAAATCGAGTTGTGTCGCAACCGGCGTCACGGCGACCGCCAGCTGTTTCATATCACCGTTTACCGCCACCAGCAGCGTTTTATAAACCTGCTCTGCATTAAGCCCGAGCTTACGCACCACTTCATCGCCAAAGTTGGTTTCGTTTGGATCGTGCTCATACGTGTGCAGCGTGAAAGGTATTTTATTTTTTTCGAGTAATTTCACGGCGGGCGTCATCTTTCCTTTCCCATTTCTGTGGTCTGTCGGCGCAGCATAGCGCCGTTGATGTCCGAAAAAATTGTATCAGCTTGCTGGATTATATTGGCAGCGTGTATGGATTGCGCGACAATCGCCGCAACCGTTCGCTTCGCGGGCGGCATAACGACAATAATGAAAGTTCCTCTTTGACGGGCCAGTAGCGATACTGGCCTTCTTTTTTAGCGCGCGCGGAACATCGCCGGCAGGTTGTCTTCACCATAGAGATGCAGTGCGCCGACCGCCACCACATAGCGGCCCGGCGGCAGCGTCAACAGATACTGGTGCCACTGCCGGTTACGCTGCTGCATCAGCATATCCCCCAGCTCGGCGCTGAAGGTGTTCGGCAGCGCGACGTTATCCGCTTCCGGCGGGCGCGCCATCCACCAGCCAATCATAATCTGCAACAGCCGCGCGTTGGTGTGCCAGTGGGTCAGGGTATCCTCCAGCAGCGCCAGACCCTCCTGCGGCAAACGGCGCAGCAGCGCTACCTGACTTTGCGCGCCCTCCAGCTCCTTAACCGCTACCTGATGCGTTTCGGCCGCATTTAACAGCTGAAAATCGATCCCGAAATCAGGCCGCAGGCCGAGGCGCTGCGCCTGGTGCGCCTGTAGAATCAACGCCACCTGCCACAGCGGCAGGTCGTCCAGCCGGGAAAGCGGCAGCGCCAGGTCGTCGATGCGCTTTTCAAGCTGGCTGAACAGCGCCTCGTCGAGACGCTCGCGCAGCGGCGGGCAGAGCGGCACATCGCCGAAGGGCGAGGCGTCGCCGCGGATATCGGCTTCGACAATCAGCGCATCGGCGCGCTTTAGTTTTTCCACCAGGCGGGCGGGTAGCGGCGACATATCGGGCGTGCCCATATGGATGCTGCCGACCAGGTGCAGGTAGCGGCCGCCTGGCAGCGTAATATCCACTGCGGGCCACGGATAACCGGGACGCAGGCTGTCAAACCAGGTGCGCAGACGACGTAACAGGCCCATAACCACTTTCCCTGAGTAAAAAAGCCATGCTAACGCGCAGACGTGACGCGTGCAAACGAGAGGGGGCCGGGGGGCAGGTACGTGGAGAGGCGTGCGCCATAAAACGCCAGAACAGGTAAGCGAAGCGCACCCGCCATTTCGCGCGTATTCACAAAAAAGCCCGCCGGAGCGGGCCTGACATTACGGTTTCGGCGTAAAGCGCAGCAGCCGGTTGGCGTTGCTCACGACAGTAATGGATGACAGCGCCATCGCCGCGCCCGCCACTACCGGGTTTAACAGCGTGCCGGTCAGCGGCCACAGGATACCCGCCGCGATGGGGATGCCGAGCGCGTTATAGATAAAGGCGCCCAACAGGTTCTGCTTCATATTGCCAAGCGTCGCTTTAGCGATAGCCATCGCGTCGGCGACACCCGTCAGGCTGTGGCGCATCAGCGTGATGGCCGCGGTTTCAATCGCCACGTCGCTGCCGCCGCCCATCGCGATGCCTACTTCCGCCTGGGCCAGCGCCGGGGCGTCGTTGATGCCGTCGCCAACCATCGCCACCTTGCGGCCCGCCTGCTGGAGTTGCTTAATGGCCTGCGCTTTGCCGTCCGGCAGTACGCCTGCGATCACCTCGTCAATACCCGCTTCGCGGGCAATGGCGTTGGCGGTCACGGCGTTATCGCCGGTCAGCATCACCAGACGGTAGCCTTCGCGATGCAAACGCGCCAGCGCGGCGGCGCTGTCTTCACGCAGCGGATCGCGAATGGCGAACAGCGCCGCCAGCTTACCGTCCACCGCCAGCAGCACCGGCGTGGCGCCGAGGCTCGCCTGACGCTGCGCCTCGTCGCGCAGCGCGTCGGTCGCGATGCCGTTTTCCTCAAGCAGCGCCTGATTGCCGAGCAGCAGCGTTTTACCCTCTGCCGCACCGCTTACGCCCAGCCCGCGCAGCGTTCTGAAACCGCTGATGGCGGGCAGGGAAGCCCCTCCGGCACGCTCGATAATGGCGCGCGCCAGCGGGTGGCTGGAGCCTTGCTCAAGCGCGGCGGCAAGGCGCAGCGCGTCGGCTTCGGTGATTTCGCCAGTAGTGGCGATGGCCGCCACCTGCGGTTTGCCTTCGGTCAGCGTACCGGTTTTATCAAACACCAGCGTATCCACGTCGCTGGCCCGTTGTAGCGCATCCGCGTCGCGCACCAGTACGCCGAACTCCGCCGCGCGCCCGACGCCGGAGATAATCGACATCGGTGTGGCGAGCCCCAGCGCGCATGGGCAGGCGATGATAAGCACCGTGGTGACGATAACCAGCGTATAGACAATCTGCGGTGCGGGGCCTGCGAAGAACCAGACCGCGCCGCTTAGGAGCGCAATCAGCACCACCACCGGCACGAAGACCGCAGAGATGCGATCGGCCAGCTTGCCGATTTCCGGCTTGCTGCTCTGCGCCTGGCGCACCATACGAATAATGCGCGACAGCGTGGTGTGGTTGCCCACCGCGGCGGCGCGAAACAGCACGCTGCCATCCTGCACGACGGTGCCCGCGTGTATCGCATCACCCGCCGCTTTTTGCTGCGGCACCGGCTCGCCGGTTAACATCGCTTCGTCAAACCAGCCTTCGCCATCGGTGATGTTGCCATCCACCGGCACGCGATCGCCGGTGGTGAGTCGCAGCGTCATGCCCGGCGTGACCTCCGCCAGCGGCACGCTTTTTTCGCCTTCCGGGGTGACGACGCGCGCGACCGGCGGCGTCAGATCCAGCAGGCGTTCCAGCGCCTTCGACGAACGCTGACGCGCGCGCGCCTCCAGCATATGGCCGAGGTTAATCAGACCGATAATCATGGCGCTGGCTTCGTAATAGAGGTGGCGGGCTTCCATCGGGAAATGCTGCGGCCAGAGGTTAACGCTCATGGAGTAGAGCCACGCCGCGCCGGTGCCGAGCGCGACCAGCGTGTCCATTGTCGCGCTGCGGTTACGCAGGCTTTTCCAGGCGCTGCGATAGAAATGGCCGCCCGCGAAAATCATCACGCCGAGCGTGATAAGGCCGATGACCAGCCAGAGCGACCGGTTGGCATCGGTGACCATCATATTGTCGCCGAACATGCCCCAAATCATCACCGGCACGCCGATGGCGAGCGCCAGCGTCGCCTGCCAGCGAAACCGCTTCATTGCTGCCTGCGCGGTCTGCTGCTGGCGCTCGCGACGTTCGGCGTCATCGTCAATCGCTTCGGCGCCGTAGCCTGCCTTTTCAACCGCCGCAATCAGCTCATCGGCGGACGCGTGGCCCATCACCAGCGCCGTACGCTCCGCCAGGTTGACCCGTGCCTGCGTGACGCCTGCCACCCCCTGAAGGGCGTTCTGAACGCGGCTCACGCAACTGGCGCAGCTCATGCCGTTGATAAGCAGCTGGCGGCTGTCGTCATCAATGGCGATATCGGCTGCCGGAAGCTCAGGTTGCGCCGCTGTCAGTGCTTCCGACGGGGTTGATGACTCTGTCAGCGGGTTAGCCTTTGGGTGTGCGAGCGTCGCGTCGTAGCCGGCCTGTTTGACCGTATCGATAAGCGCCTGCGCAGAGGCGGTGGTGGTCACGCTGGCATGTTCAATGGTGACCTCAGCGTGCTCAACATCCGGGCGTTGCTCCAGGCTCTCTTTCACCCGTTTTACGCAGTGCCCGCAGGAAAGCCCGTCCAGGGCCAGCTCAATGGTGTTCGACATACGTTGTCTCCTCAGTTAACGATCAACCTCAGGTTGACCAGAAAATCGTATTCGTTCTACTGTTATTCAGCGTAAACCTTCCATCAAGGGGAAGGTCAAGGGGGAAACATGAATATCAGCGATGTGGCGAAAAAAACCGGGCTGACCAGCAAAGCGATTCGTTTTTACGAAGAGAAAGGGCTGGTGACGCCGCCGTTGCGCGGGGATAACGGTTACCGGACTTACTCGCAGCGGCATATTGATGAGCTGACGCTGCTGCGTCAGGCGCGTCTGGTGGGGTTTAACCTGGAGGAGTGCCGCGAGCTGGTGCATCTGTTTAACGATCCGGCGCGCCATAGCGCAGATGTAAAAGCGCGCACGCTGCAAAAGGTGGCGGAAATCGAAAGTCATATCGAGAGCCTGCAGGCGATGCGCCAGCAACTGCTTGACCTCGCCGCCGCGTGTCCGGGCGACGACAGCGCCGACTGCCCGATTATTGATAATCTCTCGGGCTGCTGCCACCGGCGCGCCGACGCGTAAGGGTCAGCGCCCGGCGTTAAGCACGAATATTACCGCGCCGCGATACCACGGCGAGGCCGCAAGCTTCGCCTCCTCGGTTTTATTCCACTCGCCGTTCTGCGCGATGCCGATTTTAAAGGGAATGCGCAGCCCCAGCAGGGCGGGCAGATAGCGGGCGTACCCCGGCACGGTATGACGCCCCTGATAGGTCTGCACCACCAGCTCATCCACCGGCAGCGCGTTGAGACGCGCAATGCTGCCGGTCTGCGCCCAGTCGAGCAGCCCCGTGACACCGAGCGCGAAGCGCGCATCCAGCCGCGCCCGCAGCCGCGTTAAAAACTGGTCGTAGTCGTCGATTCGGTGCGTGGCGGCGTCAAAATCAATCTGTAACCCGGTCACCCGATTCCCCGCCTGCGACCAGCGGGCGGGCAGACGGGCGAGCGTATCGAGCATCTCATCTGTGAGATCGAGCCGCTCCAGCCTGACGGTGACCCAGATGGCCGGTGCGCGCAGCCGGGCGACGGGCTGACCGAGACGCACGAATGTCGCCTCGCCCCGGCGCGTGACCACTTCCCCCTGGTGCAGATAGATAACCTCGGCCTGACGCAGCGCCGCGGGCGGCCTGACGCCGGACCAGAGCCAGAAGGCCCGGTAGTCGGCGTCATTCGCCCGCGTCGCCTGCGCCCAGGCCCCCGCTGATGCCAGCAGCAGGCTTACCAGTAATATTTGAGCTGCTGCGCCCATGGGCTTCCTGGCCAGTTTTTCTTAAGCTGCCCGAACCAGGCTTTGCGCGTCGCTTTGTCCACCTCTTTACCGCCACAGTCGTTATAGCCTGACGGCGCGTAGCACATCACAGCACGGTAGAGCGCATAGCTTTTATCTTCCGGCTCGGCTTTAGGGTTGGCGATCACCTGCTGGTAATAATGCTGGCGATTGGGCTGCCCGTCGGCATGATTAGTGTCGGTGGCGCTGTCGAGCGTGCTATTGCCGCCCGTATCGCCCCAGCGGTTGACGCTGGCGTCCGTCAGGCGGAAGAACTCGCCCAGACAGTTCAGCGCATGGCTGTCATCAGGGCGGTCCGCCAGCGTTTTCGCGGTATCGTCAAGCGTCGCGCAGGCGTAGCCTTCCGCCACGTCGTCGCCTTTCCAGTTAAAGACCTTGAGGTTCACATCGCCGAAGGCTTTTTCGTCCAGCGGCTGAAGCTCCTTCGCCAGCGCTTTGTCCTTGAGATAATCCTCATAGCGACCGTCGATAAGATGGCGGATGAGCAAGGTGTGCAGCGCAATGGTGCGTTCTTCGTTGTTCATGCCGTGCTGCGCCTCAGCCTTAAGCAGTTCAGGGGAGGCTTTGGTTTTCAGCACCAGCGAGCGATAGCGCAGGCCGGTGACGAGGCTTTCCGGGGCGAAAATGGCCGCCGTCTCGTTGTTTTCAACCAGCGCTGCGGCAAGCTTCATCTGCAACAGCTGTTGTTCCGCGCCCGGTTTGGCGGTTTTCAGCAGACGCTGCCAGTGGTCGCGCGCCGCCGCCCACTGTTTTTGCGCGCCCAGCGCGTCGCCATATAGCACCTGCTCGCTGAAGGCGAGAATATCGTGTTGCGGCAGGCTGTCGGCGGGCTTAATAGCCGCCGTCACCGCCGCGTAATCCTCCTGCTGCCAGAACAGCCAGGCGTTTTGCAGGTAATTCCACAGCGGCATCAGGCCCGCTTTTTCATAAACAGGTTTATAGCCGTCGAGCATCTCGCGTGTAACGTGCGGGTTTTTGTCGCCCTGGCGTTCATACTCGCGCAGCCAGCGCAGCGTCTGGGTAAAGGTGAGCAGCGGGGCGTCGGGGCTGCTGACGAACCAGGTATCGCCGCTGGCGTCTTTGCTTTGCAGTTTGCTGTCGTTTTCAAGCAGCAGCGCGCGAAGGGCGTCGGCATCCGGAGCGTCTTTCAGCGCCTGCTCGTAGCGCGGGGCCAGCGCGTCCCAGTCCTGCAGATACCAGTAAATCCGGCGCTGCATGCCGCGCGCAGAGTCGGCGTAAGCGCCTTTCGGCCAGGTTTTCAGGTAAGACTCAGAGTATGTCAGCGCCTGACGCGCGGCCGCTTTGTCGATTTTGGTGGTATCAAACAGGCCGTAGTCATCATCGACGGCGCTGGCGCTGCTCTGGTTGAGCGCGACGCGCATCAGCATATAAGCGGCGGTTTCCGCCACCCACGGCTGCTGGCTGGCTTTCAGCGCGGTAAAACCTTCCGCGGCGGCGGGGTAGTCGCCCTGGTAAAAGGCGGTGGCAGCGGCAAGGTAATCGTCGAATGCGGCGGCGGGCGTGCCCTGCGGCGCGCTCACGCTGGCAGGCTGGCTGTCAGGCGCCTGATACAGGCTCAGACGGGCCTGCGCCAGGTGCTGACGCTGGGCGTCGGTGAGCGATTTCTCATTGTTGAGCGCTGTCAGATACGCGATAACGCTCTGCGAATTATTGGATACAAAACGGGTTTCCCGGTCGGTATCGCTGACGGTCGCTGCGGCCGGATCGAGATGCATGGCGGTCAGCAGAGAGGCGAGCGGATCCGGCGTGGCGGCTGCGGGCGCGCTGTCGACGGATGCCTCAGCGGGCGGCGTGCCATCGTCGTCGTGATAGCCAAAGTGATACTCACGGGTGTGGCGCGGGTCGGCGGGCAGCGGATACACCGGCAGCGTGAACTGTTTCTGCTCGCCGATGATGCGCATCAGGTTATCGCGGGTATCATTATCTACGTCGAGCCAGGGTTCGCTTTGCAGCACGCAGCCGGATGAGCCCCAGGTACAGTCTTCGATATCAGAAGAAGCCTGCGCGCAGAGCGTGGGCAGCGCGAGAAGGGCGAGGGCGATCCCTGTCAGTCTTGGCGTCATAACGTCATTTCCTTGTGAAAATATTGTAAAAAAACCTGCCCGGATCATGCCCGAACAGGCTTTTATTGAACAGTGGCCTGGCGTGAAAAAGGGTCAGCGCGTCTGGCTTGTTTTTACGCGCAGGCGAATGCCGTCGATAGCGACCACCTCTACCGCCGTGCCCGCCGGTAAATCGCTGTCGGCAACCACCGGCCAGACGCTGTCGCCCACGGTAATCTGGCCGCGCCCGTTAACAAGCGTCTGCGTCAGCGTAAAGCGCTGGCCCACCAGCTGATGGCCGCGCTGGTTCAGCGCGTTGTCAGGGCGCGGCGCGGCCCGGCGGGACAGCCAGCGCCACCACAGCCAGACCGCGACTAACATCAACAGCGCGAAGCTCACGCCCTGCCACTCCCAGCCCATCGGCAGGAGCCAGGCGAGCAGCCCGGTCGCCACCGCCGCCACGCCGCTCCAGAGCAGGAAGCCGTTGCCGCCGAGCATTTCCGCCGCCAGCAGCAGGCCGCCTAAGCAGAGCCAGAAGACGTGAGGGTGAGCGAGGATAAGCGTCATCATGGGCGTTTACGCTCGTTGCCGCTCTCTTTCATCAGCTCGGCGATACCGGCGATCGAACCCATCAGGCTGGACGCGTCAAGCGGCATCATGACGACTTTGCTGTTGCTGGAAGAGCCAATCTGCTGGAGCGCGTCGGTGTATTTCTGCGCCACAAAGTAATTCACCGCCTGAATATCGCCCGCGGCGATCGCTTCCGACACCATCTTCGTGGCGCGCGCTTCGGCTTCCGCCGAACGTTCGCGGGCTTCCGCCTGCAAAAACGCCGACTGGCGGTCGCCTTCCGCTTTGAGGATCTGCGACTGCTTCTCCCCTTCGGCTTTGAGGATCTCCGCCTGGCGCACGCCTTCGGCCTCAAGGATATAGGCGCGTTTGGTACGTTCGGCTTTCATCTGGGCATTCATCGAGGCGATAAGCTCGGCGGGCGGGCGCACGTCACGGATTTCGATACGCGTAACTTTAATGCCCCACGGGTTGGTGGCTTCATCGACGATATGCAGCAGGCGAGTGTTGATACTGTCACGCTGCGAGAGCATTTCGTCGAGTTCCATCGAGCCCAGTACGGTACGGATGTTGGTCATGGTGAGGTTAATGATGGCAAGCTCAAGGTTGCTCACCTCATAAGCGGCGCGCGGAGCGTCGATCACCTGAATAAAGCAAACCGCGTCAATCGTGACGTTGGCGTTATCTTTGGAGATAACCTCCTGCGACGGAATATCGAGTACCTGCTCCATCATATTGATTTTACGACCGACACGGTCCATGAACGGCACGACGAGATTCAGGCCGGGCTGCAGCGTTTTGGTATAGCGGCCAAAGCGCTCCACGGTCCACTGGAAGCCCTGCGGCACGATTTTGACGCCGGCCATAACGATAACCAGCGCGACGAAAATAAGAACGGGGATAATAAACAGCATCAAACCAACCTCCTGTTGTTTGTGATAGCGGTTATTGTACCCCTTGCCAGCGCCGGGCGCAGCGCCCGAATCTGGCAGGGGAAGATCACGGCGTCCTTGCCGCGTAGCGATCAGTAAAGCAGGGAGTAGAGCTGACGGCGGTATTTCGACGCCAGCGCGTCACCGGTACCCAGCGCGGCCAGGATTTCCTGGAACATTTTACGCGCCTGGCCGTCAGCGGCGCCCAGATCTTTTCTCAAATGTGCGAAAAGCAACTCCAGCGCCTCTTCGTTGCGGCCCACCTGATGCAGTTGCAGCGCGAGCTGGCTTGCGAGCTGCGCGTCATCCGGATTTTCCTCCACCTGCTGTTGCAACTGCTGGATTTCCGGGGTGTCCGCCGCCTGCTTCAGCAGGTCAATCTGCGCGACCAGGCCCTGATAGCGGGTGTCCTGATCCTGCAACGGAATGGTTTTCAGCACCGCTTCGGCGTCATCAGTGCGGTTAAGCGCAATTTGCGTCTGCGCCAGCAGAAGACCGATTTCACTCGACTGATTCGACATCTGCCAGGCCTCTTTGAGCAGCGGCAAAGCGTCGGCATGTTTGCCTTCCTGCATCAGCGCCATCGCCTCCTGCGCTTTCAGCTCTTCCTCACGCGGCAGAACTTTATCCAGCAGCGCGCGGATCGCTTCTTCCGGCTGCGGGCCCTGGAAGCCGTCCACCGGCTGGCCCTGGCTGAACAGGTAGACGGTGGGAATGGCGCGCAGGCCGAACTGCGCGGCGATAGCCTGTTCATTGTCGCAGTCTACTTTCGCAAGGATAAACTGGCCCTGATACTGGTTCGCCAGTTTTTCAAGCACCGGCGTCAGCTGCTGGCAGTGCTGGCTGCGATCGGACCAGAAGTAGAACAGCACCGGCACGTTCATGGATTGCTCCAGTACCTGATGCAGGTTCGCTTCGCTGAGGTTGATAATATACTGTTCGGACATGAGTCACTCTCTGTTGTCGATTTCCTTTTTACATGGGGGCAGGGCGCGCGCCTTCAACTTACCCGTGTAAAATTTTGTCCATCATTCGCGTCGGCAGCAGCCGTTTCAGCCAGGCGACGGCGTGGGTCACCAGCGTGACCGGGTAGCGAATGCGCGGGTTCGGGCTCTCAAAAGCATGGCGCACTTTAGCGACCACCGCCTCCGGGCCGAGCGTAAATCGCGCGGCGATGCCAGGGTTTTCCACTGGCTTGTCCGTCTGCGTCTGGTTGACGTTTTCCGTAAAGCGCGTCCGGATGGGGCCTGGCTCAATCAGGCTCACCTTCACGCCGCTGTAGCGCAGCTCCATGCGCAGCGCGTCGGCCCATGCCTCCAGCGCGTATTTGCTGGCGGCGTAGGCGCCGCGGCCGGGTGTGGAAATCAATCCCATCACCGAACTGGTGTTGACGATGCGCCCTTCGCCATGCGGCAGCATCGCGGGCAGCAGCAGCATGGTGAGCTGGTGCGCGCCGAAAAAGTTGGTGGAGAACTGCTGCTCCATCTGCGCGCGGCTGATGGTGGAAAGCGGGCCGTACACGCCATAGCCGCCATTATTAAAAATGCCGTACAGGCGGTTATTCGTCAGGCGTATCACTTCCTGCGCGGCAGCCTCCACGCTCTGCGGCGAATCGAGATCGAGTTCAATGCCAATAAAGCCCAGCGCGTTCATACGCGCGACATCTTCCGGCTTGCGGCAGGCCGCGAGGATCTGAAAGCCCTGACGGCGCAACTCATGCGCGCAGGCAAGGCCTATACCGCTGGAACATCCTGTAATTAAGAGTGATTTTTGCATAACTTTACCCGCTCAGCGCCCCGCAGGGTTATGAGTCGTGTTTAACTAAAGGGGCCAGTCGCTGCGCCATCCAGTCGGCGATAAACGGCTGGGCGTCGCGATTGGGATGAATGCCATCCTCCTGCATCCACTGCGGTTTGAGGTAAACCTCTTCCATAAAGAAGGGCAGCAGAGGGATGGAGTAAGACTGTGCAAGCTCAGGGTAAATCGCCTCGAACGCCTGATTGTAACGGCGTCCGTAGTTGGCGGGCAGTCGAATCTGCATCAGCATCGGCTGCGCGCCCGCCGTTTTCACCTGTTCTATGATTTTCGTCAGCGTGGCCGAGAGCGTCGCTGGTGGAAAACCCCGCAGGCCGTCATTGCCGCCAAGCTCAATCAGCACCCAGCGCGGCTGATGCTGTTTGAGCAACGCGGGCAGGCGCGACAGCCCCTGCTGCGCGGTGTCGCCGCTGATGCTGGCGTTGACCACGCGCACGTCGCGTTGCTGCCATTTATCGTTGAGCAACGCAGGCCAGGCGGCGTCTGCCGCCATGCGATAACCGGCGCTCAGGCTGTCGCCCAGCACCAGTAACGTGTCCGCCGCGGCGGCGCGAAAGCTTAATAACGCCAGTAACAGGAAAGGGAAATGCCAGCGGAAAACATTCTTGAAGTTCATCATCTTAATAAATCCGTCGGTCAGGGGGAACACGCACTTTCCATCCTTACCGGAGTTGAACTGGTTGTCAAACCGGGCCAGAGCATCGCGCTGGTGGGCGAATCGGGGTCTGGCAAGTCAACGTTGCTTGCGATCCTCGCAGGTCTCGACGACGGCACCAGCGGTGAAGTGCGCCTGCTGGGCGAGCCGCTGCATCAGATGGATGAAGAAGCGCGTGCGCGGCTGCGCGCCCGTGACGTCGGCTTCGTGTTTCAGTCATTCATGCTGATCCCGACGCTTAACGCGCTGGAGAATGTCGAGTTGCCCGCGATGCTGCGCGGCGAGAGCGGCAAGGCCAGCCGCCAGCAGGCGCAGGCGCTGCTGGAGCAACTGGGGCTTGGCAAACGTCTTGACCACCTGCCGGCGCAGCTTTCCGGCGGCGAGCAGCAGCGCGTGGCGCTGGCGCGCGCGTTCAATGGCCGTCCGGCGGTACTGTTCGCCGATGAACCCACCGGCAATCTTGACCGTCAGACCGGCGATCGCATCGCCGATCTGCTCTTTTCTTTAAACCGCGACAGCGGCACCACGCTTATCCTCGTCACCCACGATCCTGAACTGGCGGCCCGCTGCGATCGCACTTTGCGGCTGCGCGACGGCAAGCTGTGGGAGGAAGCATGACGGCCCGCTGGTTCTGGCGCGAATGGCGCTCCCCGTCGCTGTTAATCGTCTGGCTGGCGTTAAGCCTCGCGGTGGCCTGTGTGCTGGCGCTCGGCAAGATAAGCGATCGTATGGAAAAAGGCTTAAGCCAGCAGACGCGCGAATTTATGGCGGGCGACCGGACATTGCGCAGTTCCCGCGCGGTGCCGCAGTCGTGGCTCGACAAAGCCGGGGAAGACGGCCTGGCCGTCTCGCGGCAGCTCAGTTTTTCCACCATGACGTTTGCCGCCGATCGCCCGCAGCTTGCGAGCGTCAAGGCGGTGGATACGCGCTATCCACTCTACGGCACGCTGCAAACGCGCCCGCAGGGGCTGTTGCCTGCGCCAGGCACGGTGCTGCTGGCACCGCGTTTGATGGCGCTGCTTGGCCTGAAACCTGGCGATAACGTGGATGTGGGCGACGCGACGCTGAGCGTGGCGGGTGAAGTTATTCAGGAGCCGGACAGCGGCTTTAATCCGTTCCAGATGGCGCCCCGTCTGCTGATGAATCTCGCGGACGTTGAACGCACCGGCGCGGTGCAGCCCGGCAGCCGTCTCACCTGGCGCTACAAATTCGCCGGCACCCCCGAACAGCTCGGGCGCTATGAAAGCTGGCTGTTGCCGCAGTTGCAGCCGGAGCATCGCTGGACCGGCCTTGAGCAGGACGAGAGCGCGCTCGGCAAATCGTTGCAGCGCTCGCAGCAGTTTTTGCTGCTCTCCGCGCTCCTGACACTGCTGCTGGCGGTCGCTGCCGTGGCGGTGGCGATGAGCCACTACTGCCGCAGCCGCTACGATCTGGTGGCTATCCTGAAAACCCTCGGCGCCGGGCGCGCGGCGCTGCGTAAGCTGATTGTCGGCCAGTGGCTGATGGTGCTGACGCTCGCCGCCCTCACCGGCGGGGCGGCAGGACTGCTTTTCGAAGCGATCCTGATGCGGTTGCTGAAACCGGTGCTGCCCGCCACGCTGCCGGAGGCGAGCTTCTGGCCCTGGGTCTGGGCCGTAGGCTCAATGGTGGTAATTTCTCTGCTGGTGGGGCTGCGCCCGTATCGTCTGCTGCTGGCCACACAGCCGCTGCGCGTCTTGCGACGCGACGCGGTGGCGAACCTCTGGCCGCTGAAAATTTATCTGCCGGTGATGGCGCTTATTGTGGTGGCGCTGCTCGCCGGCCTGATGGGCGGGCGGATGTTGCTCTGGGCAGTGCTGGCGGGCGCGGTGGCGCTGGCCGCGCTGTGCGGCGCGGCAGGCTGGGCGCTGCTGTGGGGCCTTAAGCGGTTGCGGCTGCGTTCGCTCGCGCTGCGCCTCGCGGTCAATCGTCTGCTGCGCCAGCCGTGGCAAACCCTGAGCCAGCTCGCCACGTTTTCACTCTCTTTCATGCTGCTGGCGCTGCTGTTGGTGTTAAGGGGCGATCTGCTCGACCGCTGGCAGCAGCAGTTGCCGCCGGAAAGTCCGAACTATTTTCTGATTAATATCGCACCGGAACAGCGCGATGCGGTGAAAGGGTTCCTGGCGGAGCACCAGGTTATTACGCAGGCGTTCTATCCCATTGTGCGTGCGCGCCTGACGCAGATTAACGGCAAGGCAACCGCAGGTCATGAAGATGAGGCGCTTAACCGCGAGCTTAACCTGACCTGGCAGGCAGAGCGCCCGGATCACAACCCGATCACCGCGGGCAGCTGGCCGCCAAAAGCGGGCGAGGTATCAATGGAAGAAGGGCTCGCGCAACGGCTGAATATCGCCCCCGGCGACAGCGTGACGTTTACCGGCGACACCCAGGCCTTCACCGCCAAAGTGACCAGCCTGCGTAAAGTTGACTGGGAGAGCCTGCGGCCAAACTTCTTCTTTATTTTCCCGCCGGGGGCGCTGGACGGGCAGCCGCAAAGCTTCCTGACCAGCTTCCGGGCTGATAACGCCGACACGATGCTGACGCAACTGAACCGGGAGTTCCCGACGGTCAGCGTGCTGGATATCGGGGCAATCCTGAAACAGATTGGTCAGGTGCTGGAGCAGGTGAGCCGCGCGCTGGAAGTGATGGTGGCGCTGGTAACGACCTGCGGCGTGCTGCTGTTACTGGCGCAGGTGCAGGTCGGGATGCATCAGCGCCGCCAGGAGCTGGTGGTCTACCGCACGCTCGGCGCACAGAAAAAACTGCTGCGCGCCACGCTCTGGAGCGAGTTCGCGCTGCTGGGGCTGGTGGCTGGTCTGGTGGCGGCTATCGGCGCGGAAGTGGCGCTTGGCGTACTGCAGACCCGCGTGTTTGACTTCCCGTGGGAGCCTGACTGGCGGTTGTGGGTGACGCTGCCGCTATGCGGCGCGCTGCTGTTGTCGCTATGCGGCGGCTGGCTCGGCGTGCGGCTCCTGAAGGGTAAAGCGCTGTTTCGGCAGTTCAGCGCTTAGCACATTTTCGTCGGTATTTATGCGCCTCCGGTCTTATGACCGGAGGCGTTTTTGTTTGTGGTTATCTTTCATCGTCTTAGCGCGGCCTGCCGTCAGCAGCAGCGAGCCGCTGAATGAAATATTTTCAATTACCCGCCGCTTGCGAATATGCCATCTTAACGTGCCGCACCTCACGTGCGCGCGATCACAATAATCAGGCGGCTCACCGCCGTTACGCACTGACACACTTCATCAAAGGGAGATCCTCATGGGATTGCTAAAAGGCTGGCGCACGCTTGCGGGCGCATTACTTCTGGCGGGCGGCATGCAGGCCGCGCAGGCGGGCGACCCGCAAACCATCACGTTCGGCGTAGCGCCGGGGCCTTACGGCGATATGGTTAAACAGGCCATTGCGCCGTCGCTTAAAGAGAAAGGCTATAAGGTGGTGGTGCGCGAATTCAGCGACTACGTACAGCCGAACATGGCGCTTGCGAACGGCAGCATTGACGCCAACCTGTTCCAGCACTCACTCTATTTTGAAAAATTCACCGCCGATAAGGGCCTTAAGCTCACGAAACTGCTGACGGTGCCGACTGCCGGTATGGGGCTCTATTCCCGCAAAGTGAAAAGCATCGATGCGCTGAAAAAAGGCGACATCGTCACGCTCTCTAACGACCCGACCAACCTGGCGCGCGGGCTGCGCTTTTTGCAGGCGATGGGCTTAATCACCATCAAGCCGAATATCGATCCGACCAAAGCGTCCGAACGCGACATCGCCACTAACCCGAAAGGACTGGTGTTTAAACCGCTGGAGGCGGCGCAATTGCCGCGCACGCTCGACAGCGTCACGGCGGCGCTGGTCAACGGCAACTTCGCCATCGCGGCGGGTCTGGATCTCTCTTCTGCCCTGAAGCAGGAGCAGCTTGATGAAAATCTGAAAAATATCATCGCGGTACGCAGCGAAGACGCCGACAAGCCTTTTGCGAAGGATATCGTGGCGGCGGTGAAATCCCCGGCTTACGCGGCGGTAATTAACGATCCGAAAAATATTTTTAACGCGTTCCAGAAACCGGACTGGATGACGGCGACGCAAAAATAATGGTCGGCAGTGTCGCGCGGGCGGGCCTGATGCCTGCCCGCGCGTTTTTCAGAGGGTTGTCATGATTACACTCACTCACGTCAGCGTCGATTTCACGTCGGGCGGCCAGCGCACCCGGGCGGTTGACGACGTTAATCTGGAGATCCCGCGCGGAGCGATTTTCGGCATTGTCGGCACCAGCGGTGCCGGGAAAAGCACGCTGCTGCGTACCTTGAACGCCTTGCAACGGCCATCGGAAGGGCGCGTCACCGTGGCCGGAACGGAAATCTCCGCGCTATCCGGCGCGGCGCTGCGCACCGCACGTCAGCGCATCGGCATGATCTTCCAGCACTTTAATTTAATGCATACGCGTACCGTGGCGCAGAACGTCGCCTTTAGCCTGAAAGCGGCGGGCTGGGAGCGGGCGAAAACAGGCCCGCGTGTCGCGGAAATCCTCGAACTGGTGGGGCTCAGCGATAAAGCCAGCCGCTACCCGGTACAGCTTTCCGGCGGACAGAAGCAGCGCGTCGGCATCGCCCGCGCTATCGCCAATCACCCGGACGTGCTGTTGTGCGACGAGCCCACCTCGGCGCTGGATCTGGAAACCTCCGCCACTATCCTGGCGCTGCTCAGGGAGATCAACGCTCGCCTTGGGATCACGGTTGTGTTGATCACTCATGAAATGAACGTTATCAAGACGATTTGCGATCGCGTGGCGGTGATGTCCGGCGGCAAGGTCGTGGAAGAGGGCGAGGTGTTTGATATTTTCGCGCGCCCGCAGCACCCGTTTACGCAGCAGCTGGTGTCGCACACGTTGAACCTGACGCTTCCGGCGCGCCTGCGCGAGCATCTGCACGGCTCGCTGCTGAAGATTTTATTTATTGGCGACTCCGCCGAACAGCCGGTGCTGTCGGAAGTGGCGGTTAACTTTGGCGTGGCGGTGAACATACTGCACGGCAAAATCGAGTATATCGGCGAGCGCGCGCTCGGCATTTTAGTCGTGCAGCTTACGGCGAACGATAACCCGGCGGCGGTCGAGGCGGCGGTGGAGCATATTCGCGCCCGTACGGCACAGGTGGAGGTGATCCATGGATGATTTACTCGCTGACCTGACGCTGGCGTTTGGCGAAACGTTCCAGATGCTGGGCATTTCGACGCTGCTTGCGATCGTGGGCGGTCTGCCGCTCGGCTTTTTGCTTTTCGTGACCGACCGCCATCTGTTCTGGCAGAACCGCGCCATTAACGTGGTCGGCTCGGTGCTGGTGAATATCATCCGCTCGGTGCCGTTCGTGATCCTGCTGGTGTTGCTGCTGCCGCTGACGCAGTTTCTGCTGGGTAATACCATCGGGCCCGTGGCGGCGTCGGTGCCGCTCTCCGTCGCGGCCATCGCGTTTTACGCGCGACTGGTGGATGGCGCGCTGCGTGAGGTCGATCGCGGGATTATCGAGGCCGCCGAGGCGTTTGGCGCAAGCCCGATGCGTATCATCTGCACGGTGCTGCTGCCGGAGGCGAGCGCGGGCCTGCTGCGCGGCCTGACGGTGACGCTGGTCAGTCTGATTGGCTATTCGGCAATGGCCGGGATTGTCGGGGGCGGCGGCGTCGGCGATCTCGCGATTCGCTACGGCTATTATCGCTACGAAACCGGGGTGATGGTCGTGACCGTTATCGCGCTGATTGTGCTGGTGCAGGCGGTGCAGATGCTCGGTGACTGGCTGGCGAATCGCGCCGACCGACGCGGCAGGCATTAAAGACCACCGGCATGAATATTCACGGCGCGCCGGGCTTCCTGCGCGCCGTTTTCTTTTCTTCAGTCTCGTTTTCCTCTTCGATAAATTCCGGCAATCCAAATACGCAAACTGGCAAAGCGGGTCGCTTACGGGCGTAAAAATGCTGAAAATAACGCCAAAAAACCGTCGTTCAGCCATCGATATTTCTGGACGACTTTACCGATCGCCTTCTTTACTGCTGAAACCGCAGAGAATATTCCATCTGGTTCTAACGTACCGCGAATGATTCTTTAACCGCCGAAAAACGCCGCCCTATCATTTGTCCGTTCTCTGTTTAACGGATAAATACACTATGTCGATAGTCGATTCTGTGACGTCTCTTATCGGGCAGACGCCGCTGCTGCGCCTCGCTAAGCTTGATACCGGCCCGTGCGAATTGCTGCTGAAGCTGGAAAACCAGAACCCCGGCGGCTCTATCAAAGACCGCGTGGCGCTCTCGATGATTAACGAGGCTGAGCGCCAGGGGCGGCTTGCGCCCGGCGGCACGATAATCGAAGCCACTGCGGGTAATACCGGCCTTGGGCTTGCGCTTATCGCCGCGCAAAAGGGCTACCGGTTGATTCTGGTGGTGCCCGATAAAATGAGTCGCGAGAAGATTTATCACCTGCGCGCGCTCGGCGTGGACGTGCGGCTGACCCGTTCGGACGTTAACAAGGGCCATCCGGCGTATTACCAGGATTACGCGCAGCGTCTCGCCGATGAGACGCCTGGCGCGCTCTATATCGACCAGTTTAATAACCCGGCGAACCCGCTGGCGCATGAAACCACGACCGCGCCGGAACTCTTTGACCAGGCGGGCGGGCGCATTGACGCCATTGTGGTGGGCGTCGGCTCCGGCGGCACGCTCGGCGGATTGCAGGCCTGGTTTGGCAAACACTCCCCGCAGACCGAATTTGTGCTGGCCGATCCGGCAGGATCGATCCTGGCCGATCAGGTCGAGACCGGGCGCTATCACGAGGCGGGATCGTGGCTGGTGGAAGGCATCGGCGAAGATTTTATTCCGCCGCTGGCGCATCTCGAGGGCGTTAAACAGGCGTTACGCGTCACTGACGCCGAGGCGTTCAGCACCGCGCGCGACCTGCTGAAAATCGAAGGCGTGCTGGCAGGCTCCTCCACCGGCACGCTGCTTGCCGCTGCGCTGCGCTACTGCCGCGCGCAGACGACGCCGAAGCGCGTCGTGACCTTCGCCTGTGACAGCGGCAATAAATATCTCTCGAAAATGTTCAATGACGACTGGCTGCGCCAGCAGGGGCTCCAGGCGCGGCCCGCCACCGGCGACCTGCGTGATTTTATCGCGTTTCGCCATGACGAGGGCGCCGCCGTCACCGCCGCGCCGGATGACACGCTGGCAACCGTGCTGGCCCGGATGCGGCTCTATGATATTTCGCAGCTGCCGGTGCTGGAGGCGGGCCGCGTGGCGGGCATCGTCGATGAATGGGATCTGCTGACGTTTATTCAGGGCGACAGCCAGCGTTTTCTCACGCCCGTTTCCGCCGCCATGAACCGCGAGGTGGTCACGCTCGATAAACACGCCAGCGAACGCGAGCTGTTTGACGTTTTCTCGCGCGGGCTGGTGGCGGTCATCACTGACAACACGCGCTTTCTGGGTCTTATCACCCGCACCGATGTGCTGAACCGCTGGCGCAACCGGCTTGAATCGTAAGGAGCTTTATTATGGATAAATTTGCCACTCTTAGCGTGCATAGCGGCACGCACCACGACCAGCACGGCGCGGTGATGCCGCCGATTTACGCCACGTCTACTTTCGCGCAGCCCGCGCCCGGCGAACATACGGGCTATGAGTATTCGCGCAGCGGCAATCCGACCCGCCACGCGCTGGAGCGCGCCATCGCCGAGCTGGAGGCGGGCCGTCAGGGGTTTGCGTTCGCCTCCGGGCTGGCGGCGATTTCCACGGTGCTGGAACTGCTCGACAAAGAGAGCCACATCGTGGCGGTAGATGATGTTTACGGCGGCACTTACCGGCTGCTGGAAAACGTGCGCAAGCGTACCGCCGGGCTTTCGGTCACCTGGGCGAAGCCGGACGATCTTGCCGCGCTGGAGGCGGCGATCCGCCCGGAAACGCGCATGATCTGGGTCGAAACGCCGACCAATCCGTTGCTCAAGCTTGCGGATCTTGAAGCCATCGCCGGGCTGGCGCGCCGCCACGGAATTATCAGTGTGGCCGATAATACTTTTGCTTCACCGGCGATCCACCGCCCGCTGACGCTCGGGTTTGATATCGTGGTGCATTCGGCCACCAAATACCTCAACGGCCACTCGGATGTCGTGGCGGGGCTGGCAGTGGTGGGGGATAACGCGGCGCTGGCGCAGCAGCTGGCGTATCTGCAAAACGCCGTCGGCGGCGTGCTCGATCCGTTCAGCAGCTTCCTGACGCTGCGCGGTATCCGCACGCTGGCGCTGCGTATGGAGCGCCACAGCGCGAATGCGCTGAAGATA
Source organism: Cronobacter muytjensii ATCC 51329 (assembly GCF_001277195.1). Taxonomy (NCBI): domain Bacteria; kingdom Pseudomonadati; phylum Pseudomonadota; class Gammaproteobacteria; order Enterobacterales; family Enterobacteriaceae; genus Cronobacter; species Cronobacter muytjensii. Next base: position 2,838,226 of record NZ_CP012268.1, on the reverse strand, counting down.
GCGCAGCGGCTGGAGCGGCATCCGCAGGTGGAAAAGGTCTTTTTTCCGTGGCTCGACAGCCATCCGCAGCATGCGCTGGCGCGCCGTCAGATGGCGCTGGCGGGCGGGATGATTTCCATCGTGGTGCGCGGTGACGACGCGCGCGCGGCGCAGGTAATAAAAAAGCTGCGGCTCTTTACGCTTGCGGAGAGCCTGGGGGGCGTCGAGAGCCTGGTGAGCCAGCCTTTCAGCATGACGCACGCGTCGATTCCGCTTGAGCAGCGGCTCGCGAACGGCATCACGCCGCAGTTGATCCGGTTGTCGGTGGGGATCGAGGAGGCGGAGGACCTGATTGCCGATCTGGGGCAGGCGCTGGAAGAGTAACGATGTGCGGGACGGCGGGTGGCGCTTTGTTTACCCGCCCTGCGAACCGGACATAACGTGATGCGGCTGTGCTGGGGGAGTAAGCGCACTGACCTTATCAATCACCGCACCCAGGCGTCTGTAAAAAAGGCACCCCTCGGGGTGCCTTTCGCTTAGCGTAACAGCGCCTGCGCCCAGGCGATGCCGCTGGCATACTCTGGCGGAAGCAGCGGCGCGAGCGCCTCCAGCGTGGCGTCAAGCAGCGCCGGGTCGTTGTCGCTGAGGTTAAGGTGACCCACTTTACGGCCCGGACGCACCTCTTTGTCGTACCAGTGCAGATGCACCAGCGGCAGCTTGAGCCAGTCGTAATTGAGATCGCTGCCAATCAGGTTGACCATCACCGACGGGCTGCTGACCACCGGCTGCGGCAGCGGAAGGCCGGTCACGGCGCGCAGGTGCAGCTCAAACTGGCTTATCGATGCGCCATTTTGCGTCCAGTGGCCGCTATTGTGCACGCGCGGCGCCAGCTCGTTAATCAGCAGGCCCTGCGGTGTCACGAAACACTCCATCGCCATTACACCGACATAGTTCAGCTCGTCCATAATGGCGCGCAGCATCGACTCGGCCTGATCCTGCTGCGTGGCGCTCGCGTGCGGGAAAGCCACGCTGGTGCGCAGAATGCCGTCCTGATGCAGGTTATGGGTCAGCGGATAAAAGACCGCGCTGCCGTCGTGCGCGCGCGCGCCCACCAGCGACACCTCGCCGGAAAAGTGAATGCCCTGTTCGACGATACATTCGCCGTAGCACTCGGCAGGCAGCGTGTCGGTCTCGCCTTCACGCAAACGCCACTGGCCGCGGCCGTCGTAGCCGCCAGTGCGGCGCTTCACGATAGCCAGTTCGCCAAGACGGCTGAACACCTGCGGCCACTCGCTGCGGTCGGCCAGCAGCTGCCAGGGCGCGGTAGGAAGCGCGAGCTTATCAAGCAGTTGCTTCTGGGTAAGGCGGTCGGCGATAAGCGGGAAAACGTCGCGGTTCACAAAGGCGTTATGACGCGCCAGCTCGCGGGTGAGGGCGGTTTCCGGCCAGCGTTCGATCTCCGCTGTGATAACGCTTTGCGCGAACGGCACCGCCTGCGGATCGGCGTCGAGCCCTACCGGCCAGACGCGAATGCCGAGCGGCTCGCCTGCCTGACGCAGCATTCTGCCGAGCTGGCCGTTACCCAGCACGCATACCTGCTTCATGCGTCACCCCGCGGATCCGGGTTCTCCAGCACCTCGTCGGTTTGCTTCTGGCGCCAGACCTGAAGACGCGCCAGCAGGGCGCTGTCGTGCTGCGCCAGGATCTGGGCGGCCAGCAGAGCGGCGTTGGCTGCGCCCGCTTTACCGATAGCCAGCGTACCCACCGGAATACCGCGCGGCATCTGTACGATAGAGTAGAGGCTGTCCAGCCCGCTTAACGCGGCGCTCTGCACCGGCACGCCCAGCACCGGCACCAGCGTTTTCGCGGCGATCATGCCCGGCAGATGCGCCGCGCCGCCCGCGCCCGCGATAATCACCTGAAAACCGTTCTCCTGCGCGCTTTCGGCGAAGCTGAACAGTTTATCGGGCGTGCGGTGCGCGGAGACCACTTCAACGTGGTGAGGAACATCCAGAGCATCAAGGATTTCTGCGGCAAACTGCATGGTGGCCCAGTCGCTTCTGGAACCCATGACGATGGCGATACGCGCCGGGGTGTGGCTGGAGGACATACGTCTCAAAACTCCTGTGGTCAGGCGGCAAAATCAACGGGGTCGCCGTTACGAGGGCTTCGAGAATATCATGGATAACGGGCAAGGAAAACGGTTGCGTAGGCGTGCGGACGGCAAAAAAGGGGAGAGCGAATCAGAACGGAAAGGCGATCAGTTCAACGTCGTCTGGCGTGACTTTGATCATTGAGCCTTCGCTGTGCCAGGCGCCTAACACGACGCGATGAGCGGGCTGGCCGTTGGCTTCAAGGGCATGGACGGCGGGGCGGTGGGTGTGACCGTGGATCAGCCACTGCACGCGCTGGCGCGTCATCGCCTCAGCCACAGCCTGGGGGTTGACGTCCATAATGGCGAGATCTTTCTGGCTGTTGGAAGCTTTGCTGCCGGCACGCATTTTTGCGGCGATGCGGCGGCGCAGGCGCAGAGGGAGCGTGAGGAAAAGCCGTTGCAGCCACGGCTTATGCACTTTGGCGCGAAACGCCTGATAGCCGGCGTCATCCGTGCAGAGCGTGTCGCCATGCATAATCAGTACGCGTCTGCCGTAAAGCTCAAGGACTTTTTCTTCCGGCAGAAGCTGCATACCGCTTTCACGCGCGAAGCGTTTGCCCAGCAGGAAATCGCGGTTGCCGTGAATGAAGTAACAGGGCACGCCGCTTGCCACGAGCGCCTTTATGGCGGCGGCGATATCGCGGTGCAGCGGCTCGGGGTCATCATCGCCAATCCAGGCTTCAAACAGGTCGCCCAGGATGTAAAGCGCGTCCGCCTCACGTGCCGTACCGGCTAAAAAACGCAGAAAACCGGCGGTAATCGCCGGTTCTTCTGAGCACAGATGAAGATCTGCAATAAAGAGCGTCGCCACGAATTACTCGCTGACGGTTACGCGCTCGATAATCACGTCTTCTTTCGGCACGTCCTGATGCATGCCGCTGCGGCCGGTGGAAACGCCTTTGATTTTATCAACCACGTCCATGCCTTCGACCACTTCCGCGAATACGCAGTAGCCCCAACCCTGCAGGCTTTCGCCGCTGAAGTTCAGGAAGTCGTTATCAACCACGTTGATGAAGAACTGGGCGGTCGCGGAGTGCGGCGCCTGCGTGCGCGCCATAGCCAGCGTGCCGCGGGTGTTCTTCAGGCCGTTGTTGGCTTCGTTCTTGATAGGATCTTTCGTGCTTTTCTGTTTCATGCCCGGCTCGAAGCCGCCGCCCTGAATCATAAAGCCGTTAATTACACGATGGAAAATGGTGTTGTCGTAGAAACCTTCGCGGCAATATTCCAGAAAGTTTTTTACCGTTTCCGGCGCTTTGTCATCAAAAGTTTTGATTACGATATCGCCGTGATTGGTGTGAAAAGTAACCATGTCTGCATCCTGTTGTGTTTCAGTGGTGCTTCGGCTTCCAGAAGAAGCCACAGTAGGAGGCTGTTATAGCATAACTCACCGCTTGCTTCACCTTGCAAAGTGGGGTGCTTGCGCTTTCAATTATGGGTAATATAGGGGTTTTATCTGCTTACCACACACTGACACGGAAACTTCTGATGTTAAAAATCTTCAATACCATGAGTCGCCAGAAAGAGGAATTCAAGCCTATCCATGCCGGGGAAGTCGGCATGTACGTGTGTGGTATTACCGTTTACGACCTCTGTCACATCGGCCACGGGCGCACGTTTATCGCCTTTGACGTGGTCGCGCGTTACCTGCGTTTTCTCGGCTATAAGCTGAAATATGTGCGTAACATTACCGATATTGACGACAAAATCATTAAACGCGCAAACGAGAACGGTGAAGACTTCGTGGCGCTGGTAGACCGCATGGTCGCCGAAATGCACAACGATTTTGATGCGCTGAACATTCTGCGCCCGGATAGCGAGCCGCGCGCGACGCAGCACATTCCGGAGATTATTGAGATTGTGGAGCAGTTGATCGCCCGCGGTCATGCGTATGTCGCCGGCAACGGCGATGTCATGTTCGCCGTGGAGAGCGACGCCGATTACGGCAAGCTGTCGCGTCAGGATCTCGAGCAGCTTCAGGCGGGCGCGCGCGTCGAAGTGGCCGACAGCAAACGCAATCCGATGGATTTCGTGCTGTGGAAGATGTCCAAGCCGGGCGAGCCGAGCTGGCCGTCGCCGTGGGGCGATGGCCGTCCGGGCTGGCATATCGAATGCTCTGCGATGAACTGCAAACAGCTGGGCAGCCATTTCGATATTCACGGCGGCGGTTCTGATCTGATGTTCCCGCACCATGAAAACGAAATCGCCCAGTCGACCTGCGCGCATGACGGCGAATACGTTAACTACTGGATGCACTCGGGCATGGTGATGGTCGATCGCGAGAAGATGTCTAAATCGCTTGGCAACTTCTTTACCGTGCGCGATGTGTTGCAGCATTACGACGCGGAAACCGTGCGCTATTTCCTGATGTCGGGCCACTATCGCAGCCAGCTGAACTACAGCGAAGAGAACTTAAAGCAGGCGCGGGCCTCCCTTGAGCGTCTCTACACCGCGCTGCGCGGCACCGACAGCAGCGCGACAGCCGCGGGCGGCGAGGCGTTCGAAGCGCGCTTTATCGAGGCGATGAACGACGATTTCAATACGCCGGAAGCCTATTCAGTGCTGTTTGATATAGCGCGTGAAGTGAACCGCCTGAAAGCGGAAGACAGCCACGCGGCGAACCAGCTGGCGGCGCATCTGCGTAAGCTCGCGGCGGTGCTCGGGCTGCTGGAGCAGGCGCCAGAGCAGTTCCTGCAATCCGGCGCGCAGGCCAACGATGACGAAGTGGCGGAAATCGAAGCGCTGATCGTGAAACGTCTGGAGGCGCGTAAAGCGAAAGACTGGGCGGCGGCGGACGCGGCGCGCGATCGCTTAAACGAGATGGGCATCGTGCTGGAAGATGGCCCGCAGGGTACCACCTGGCGGCGTAAATAAGAAAAAGCGGCGAAAGCCGCTTTTTTTATGCGCGATGTTCAGGGAGGGGGGCAAGTGTGCTGCGCTTATCACCCCAGGTATGCATCCACACCAGGCTTGTTAGCAGGTAAACGTAGCGCACCCCTCCTCCGTCAGCGACGCACCATCACGCGGAGCCGCGCGCGATAAGCTGGCCTGAGAGCGTAATGCGCTGCGCGGCCAGGCCCGGCTCGTGAATAAGCCTAACAATAAGCCCCGCCGCCTGCCGGGCGGTCTCTTCGCTGGCGGACGAGACGTAGGTGAAAGACGGTGAGGTGAGATTCACATGCATCATGTCTTCAAAGCCAATCAGCGACACCTGCTGCGTCAGAAACACGTCTTTCCCCACGGTGCGGCCCACCTGATGGATCGCCTCCAGGCAGCCGATAATCGCATGCGGCGAGTGGCACAGCAGGGCGGTAATTTTATTATTCGCTTCAAGCAACTGGCGTACCGACTGGCTTACCGCGAGCGTCTCTTCAGCGCAGGCAGGCGCGAACTCATCGCGCCAGGCGAGGCCATATTGCGTGAGCGCGGCGCGGTAGCCGAGCAACCGCTCCTGACGAATCAGACACCCCGCCGTACCGCCAATATAGGCGATATTGCGGTGGCCCCGCTCTATCAGATAGCGCGTGGCGAGCCCGCCCGCCTGGCGGTTGTCGCGCACTACGCTGTTGAGCTTTTCCTCAACCGGCGATTGTGACACCACCACTACGGGCAATGTGCTTTGCGCGACCGGCGCAGGCAGCGTGCGGTGGTCGGAATCGGCGGTCAGGTAAACGACGCCCGCCACGCCCTGGCGGATAAACGAGACAAAACAGGCCGCCAGCCGCCCCGTTTCTCGGCCCGGCTGGGTGAGAAAGACCATATAGCCCTGCGCCTCCAGCGCCTGCACCAGGCTTGCCGTGACGCGGGTGGAGAACGGATCGTTGAGATCGTCCACCACCAGGCCTATCAGGTTGGAGGTTTTGCCGCGCAGGTTAGCGGCGGCGACGTTATGCACATAGCCCAGCGCCTTAATGGCGGCATGCACTTTTTCGATGGTCGCGGCGGAGATTTTTCCCTTCTGGCGCAACACCAGCGAGACGGTGGACACCGACACGCCCGCGTGACGCGCCACATCGATAATGCTGACCTTTTTCATCTGCCCTGATTTATCCTTTTATCGCCTGAGAACGCGGGCCTGGCGCCAGGCCCGCGCGGGCGTTATTTCCCCGTCATGCCTGACATGTTTTGCGCGATAAACTGCGCGCGCGCGCCGAATATCACCTGTATGCCGTTATCGCCCACAAACACCACGCCGCGCGCGCCAAGGGCGTTCAGCCCGTCTCTGTCAACCAGTTCCGGACGAGCGACCTCAAGACGCAGGCGGGTGATACAGGCGCCGACGCTGGTGATGTTCTCTTTGCCGCCCAGCAGGCCCATGATATTGCCCGCCAGCTCCGCATCAGTTTTATCATCCACATTCGCGGTGATTTCCACCCGGCCCGGCGTTTTCACGTCAAAACGGCGAATAACAAAGCGGAAGGTAAAGTAGTAAATGATCGCCATCGGAATACCGACAATCACCGCGTTCAGGAAGTGGGTCTGATAGCCATTAAAAGACGGCAGGATCCCGAACGAGATGTAATCGATAAGCCCGGCGGAGAACGATTTGGCGATATGCGCGTCCAGCAAATACATGCACATATACGAAAGCCCCGCCATGATGGCGTTAAATACATACAGCACCGGCGCGACAAAAATAAAGGTAAATTCCACCGGCTCCGTGATCCCCGTCAGAAAACAGGTCAACGCGGCGGAGAAAAGAATGCCGGAGGCGATTTTTTTATTTTTCGTGCTGGCTTCGTGATACATCGCAAGACACGCCGCCGGCAGCGCGAACAGCATCAGCGGGAACTCGCCCTGCATAAATTTACCGGCATTCTGGTAAGTATCGCTGCTGAAGCTTTTCACGCCTTCTTCCAGCATCTTGAACCAGATGGTCTGGTCGCCGTGGATAACCTGCCCGGTCTGGGTGGTGTAATCGCCAAACGAATACCAGAACGACGGATACCAGATATGATGCAGGCCGAGCGGGATGAGCGCGCGCTCCACCAGCCCGAAGATAAAGGTCGAGGCCGCCTGGTTATCCCCATTCACGATGACCGACAGCGCGTCAATGCCCGCCTGGATATGCTGCCAGACATAGGGCAACGCCAGTCCGAGCAGGAATGAGAGCAACGCCGCGGCAATCGCCACAAACCGTTTACCGGAGAAAAAGCCCAGGAATTCGGGCAGTTGCAGCGTGTGGAAACGGTTATAGCACCATGCGGCGAGAATGCCGGAAATCAGACCGCCGAACACGCCCATCTGAAGCGTCGGGATGCCGACCACCATCGCATATTTTCCGCCGCTCGCTGCCATCTCCGGCGTAATGCCAAGCTGCGTGCTGATGGTGATGTTGATAATAAACACCGAGACGGCGGCAGAGAGCGCCGCGATGCCCGACTCCGACGCCAGACCGACGGCGGAGCCGATGGCGAACAGCAGGGGCAGGTTATCAAAAATAACGCCGCCCGCGTTCATCATCAGCGGCAGATGGAATTTATCGCCGAACGCCAGCAGCAGACCGGCGGCGGGCAACAGCGAGATAGGCAACATTAGCGCGCGGCCTATCATGGACAATTTCGAAAGCGATTTAACGACACCTGTGATGAGACTCATACCGATCCCCCGATTGGAACAGCCGGGCTTTGGTGCCCTGTTTTATAGTAAGTAGAACGTTCTAGTAGAACGTTCTACTTATGCTGTGGGATCGGAGGCTAAACACGCAACATCTATTTAACGTTCCGTCAGAAGATTTGCTGATTATTTGAAGTCGGTTAGAAAACGCGGCGGATACGCAGCATGCGAAAAAACGGTAAAAGGGCAGGAGAGGGCGATAAGAAAAGCGTCTGAAGCAGGGAATAATACGCCCTCTGCGACGAGAGGGCGTGAGGCGTTACGCGGTGACGGTCACGCTCTGGCCATCGAAGCTGACGGTCTGGCCGGCGACGATTTTGCAGCGCTTGCGGGTTTCTACCGCGCCGTCCACGGTCACCAGCCCTTCGGAGATAAAGATTTTCGCCTGCGCGCCGCTCTCGCTCCAGCCTTCAAGCTTCAGCAGATCGCACAGTTCGACGTGAGGGTGTTTGCCTAAAGAAAATGTCGCCATGTTATGCGTCCTCGCTGTCGTGATATTCAACACACGCCTGTAGCGTGTTCTGGATGAGCGTGGCGACCGTCATCGGGCCGACGCCGCCCGGCACCGGGGTAATGTAACCGGCGCGCTCTGCGGCGTCGTCAAACACCACGTCGCCGACCACTTTGCCGTTTTCCAGACGGTTAATGCCAACGTCAATCACGATAGCGCCTTCTTTGATCCACTCGCCCGGAATAAAGCCTGGTTTGCCGACCGCGACGATCAGCAGATCGGCGTTTTCGACATGCTGACGCAGGTTTTTGGTGAAACGGTGGGTCACGGTGGTGGTACAGCCCGCCAGTAGCAGCTCCATGCTCATCGGACGGCCAACGATATTGGATGCGCCAATCACCACGGCATTCAGCCCGTAGGTGTCGATATTGTAGCGTTCAAGCAGCGTCACGATGCCGCGCGGCGTACAAGGGCGCAGACGCGGCGCGCGCTGGCACAGACGACCGACGTTGTACGGATGGAAACCGTCCACGTCTTTATCCGGCGCGATGCGCTCCAGCACTTTCACGTTATCGATGCCTGCCGGCAGCGGTAGCTGAACCAGAATACCGTCAATGGCGGCGTCGGCGTTCAGTTCATCAATCAGCGCCAGCAGTTCGGCTTCGCTGGTGGTGTCCGGCAGATCGTAAGAGCGGGAAACAAAACCCACTTCTTCACACGCCTTACGTTTGCTGCCGACATAAATTTGCGACGCCGGGTTCGCGCCGACCAGCACGACCGCGAGCCCGGGGGCGCGTTTTCCGGCCGCCACGCGCGCTTTTACTTTTTCGGCAACTTCAAGGCGCACCTGCTGCGCAATCGTTTTACCGTCAATAATCTTTGCTGCCATCAGAGAGAAGATTCCGTCTGTAATCAAAAGAAGAGGGGATGAGGATATTCTGTCAGAAGCGCGCCGTGCTGTCAGTTTTCGTTTGTGTCTTTCGCTCAATTGTCCAGCAGGCGGTTCGAAAGCCATTGACTCACCAGGTGCTGACCGTATAATTCCAGGCGTTTCACACCGCTGCCGCAGGCAAAAGGTGAAACGCCTCTCCACGAGGCGCCCTTAGCTCAGCTGGATAGAGCAACGGCCTTCTAAGCCGTGGGTCGCAGGTTCGAGTCCTGCAGGGCGCGCCATTATTTTTCAATAACTTACCCTTTGCTGTTTGCCTCCTGTTTTTCCATGTGGGACAGAGTTGGGGCATCAACGTCATAAATCGCCTCGACTGGCACCCCGCGCTTTATCCAGTGGCCACGCAGACTGCCTCTCACACGGTACGTTCTGTCAGTGCGTTTTGCGAAACCGACTAAGGGCGCGGTACGGAATAAGCCCGTTTGCTTATGCGCGCCGCAGAGCGCTGGCAAAATTTTCATTCGTCGTCGGCTCGAAGTCCGGGCGCACTCAGTTTCCCAGCGCCGCAAGAATGACGGTTTCCATTTTTTCGGGGGGCGTGAACGGCGCAAAACGTTTGAGTGGTTTGCCATCGCGTCCAATCAAAAACTTCGTGAAGTTCCACTTGATCCGGCCACCCAGCACGCCGGGCAATTCATCTTTCAGGTAACGAAACAGCGGGTGCGTAGCCGCGCCGTTGACCGCCACTTTCCCGAACATGGGGAAGCTCACACCGTAATTGATGTGACAGGTCTGTGCGATTTCATCGGCACCGCCGGGCTCCTGATTACCGAACTGGTTGCAGGGAAAACCAAGCACTATAAACCCCCGGGCGGCATACTTTTTATAAAGCGCCTCAAGGCCTGCGTATTGCGGCGTGAAGCCACAATGGCTGGCGGTATTCACCACCAGAATCACCTTGCCCGCGTAGTCGGCCATAGAGATAAGCTCGCCACGCAGGCTGGTGGCAGTCAGTTGATGAAAGGGGGTCATGACGGGATCCTCAAAACAAAATCAGTGTGACGTCGACATTGCCACTTCGCGCGTTGTAGCAGGGGGCACACGGGATGTGTCGGGCGAGATGCTCCTGCCCCCGATTGCTCAACATACCATGATTTTAGTGAAAGGACGCCGGTAGCGCAGGCGTCCTGAAATGTGATGACCGCGCATCCCCATTAGCCGGGGCAGGCGCGCCGTATCGCGGAAGAAGCCGTTTACGCCGTCATCCCGCCATCGATGATAAGCTCTGCGCCGCTCACGTACCTGCTTTCATCCGAGGCAAGAAACAGGGCGGCGGCGGCCACGTCGTCGGGGGTCCCTAAACGCCCGGCAGGGATACGCGCGTTCATCATTTGCCTGAAGTCGTCGCTGACCTTGTCAAACATCGGCGTATCCGTGGGCCCGGGGCTGAGTGTGTTCACTCTGATGCCGCGTGGTGCCAGCTCTGCGTTCCACGAGCGCGCATACGAGCGAACCGCGGCTTTGGTGGCGGAATAGGTGCCATAACCGGCATTCGCCATGTTGCCTGCAATCGAACCGAGCAACACGATAGCGCCGCCATCGCCCATATGGCGAACTGCGTGCTGCGCCGTTAATACCATCGCACGCACGTTCAGGCCGAAGGCGCGATCGATATGCTCCCCGGTGGTCTCTTCAAGGCTCGCAGGCTCAGAGAGACCTGACGAGTACACCAGAATATCAAGGCGTGCGGCTCTGGCCTGAAGCGTGTCGAAAAGGCGCGCCCGCTCGTCGGTTTTAGTGAGATCGCAGGGGATCGCTTCGATTCGACCACCGATGGCGGCAACCGCTTCGGCCAGCTGCGCTTCACGTCTACCGGTGATGAAAACATGGGCGCCTTCCTGCACAAAACGGCGCGCGATCGCAAGCCCGATACCGCTGTTGCCGCCTGTTACCAGGACGGTCTTTCCTTCAAGTTTCAACATGGCTACTCCAGAAAGAGGGTGGAAGCCAGATGATACATTTTGTATATTTAGGGTCAATTACGCACCTGATGTACATCAGATATATAAAAGGAAACCTCATGTCTACGGATATCGCTGCCCAACTGGCAGAAATCAACAGCACACGCCCTGTCCTGGAACAGGTGGCCAACAAATGGTCAATATTAATTCTGACCGTATTGTGCACCCAACCTGCGCGCTTTAACGCCATCAAGCGCAGGCTGGATCCCATCACGCACAAGGCCCTGACGGAAGCGCTGCGCCGGCTTGAGCGCAACGGTCTGGTCAGCCGCCGCGTGATTGCATCGTCACCCGTAGCGGTCGAATATGCGATTACGCCGCTGGGGCGGACCCTGCAGGAACCTTTTGTGGCGCTGGTGAGCTGGGCCAGGCAACATGGCGCCTCGATAGCGCAGGCGCAGGCGGCTTATGACGACAGGCTCGCTGCCGATGAGGCGGTGTAAGCGTCTTGTTTCCACAAGGGTCGGGCAACACGGCGGCTGAATAATGACTGCGGAGGCGTTATGGATATCACGCGTTTTTATACCTCTGTTAACGGCATTTTTTATCGGGCAATCGATCCTGCGTATCGGCACTTCGCCTTATCCGGCTCCAGGGCGCCGGGGCGATATTCAGGAGGCGATCAACCCACGCTCTACCTGAGTTCTTCGCCGGAAGGCGTCGGGGCCGCCATGCAGGCTCATCGCGATAACAGAGCGAGCCTTGAAATCATTAAAGTCAGCGTCGTGGCAGAGAAGATTTTTGACCTGCGCGATGCCGCGGCGATGCTGGCCGCAGGTATTGATCTTCACGACGCGATTGCGCCGTGGCAGGAGACCGTAAAAGAGGGCGGCATCCCCCGGTCATGGAAGGTTCGCCAGCGCCTGGAATCACTGGGAATGAAGGGGTTGATTGATCCCTCCCGCCAAGCGCCCGGCCTCTGGCATCTGGTGCTTTTTTCCTGGAATGATGACAGTCAGGCGCGGGTAAACATTATCGAATAGCGCATAAGCGCAGCATGGCTGAGTGGACGTGCCGCGCTAAGCATCACGCCGTCACAGCCCCATCCACAATGCGATTAAGGCGAGCAGCGCGGGCTGCGCCTGCACATAAAGAATTTTTCTGTTGGCGGTAAGCGCGCCAACGATGCCGGCAATCAGTACGCAAACCAGAAAGAAGAGTTTGAACTGAAAACCGTTATCGCCCAGCCAGAGTCCCCAGAACAAACCTGCCGCTAAAAAGCCGTTGTACAGCCCTTGATTGGCGGCAAGCACCCGGCTGTCGCGGGCAAAATCGGCACTCAGGTTAAACGCTTTGCGGCCCGTTTTCGTCTCCCATAAAAACATCTCAAGCACGAGAATATAGACGTGTATGACGGCGACAAGCGCGATAAGAACGGTAGCTGCCATGAGCACCCCTCATAAAGAAAAAAGCAACATCAACAGTATATATCGCGCAGCCGCACTGCGCGGAAGGCGTCAAGCCGTCGCAGGTACCCGCGCGCCCGCGCGCCACCAGACGATTAACGCCGCCAGCGCAACCACCCCGAGGGTCGCGAATGCTACGCGCCATGACGACTGCGCGACGATGCTTCCGGCGAGCGCCGGGCTGAACGCCGCCCCCGCGCCCTGCATCAGCATAATCACGCTCTGCCCGGCATTGATATGCCCGGAGCCGCGCAGCGCGTTAACGATATATCCCGGCACCGCCACGCCTAAGATCCCGGCGGCGACGCCATCCAGAATTTGCACCGGGATGACAGATAACGGCCCGGCAAAGCTCGCTGCCAGCGCGGCGCGTACCGGCAGCACGATGAGCGCAATCAGAATCAGCCTGCGATAGCCATATCTTTGCGCCTGCGCCGGGGTCAGGAGCGCGACCGGGATCATCACGCATTGCGCAATCACCACGGTCGCCGCCGCGTAAAGACCTGGGCTCCAGAGGTTGCTGCCGGTGGACGCCACGCGCATGCTCAGCATCGGCAGCAGCGCGGCGTTAGCGAGGTGAAACAGCAGCAGCGTGATACCCGTCGTCAGCAGCACCGGGTTGCGCATCAGCACCGACAGCCGTGGCACCGCGTGCGCTTTGTCATGTGTTTCAATGCCGCGCGCCACATCGTGATCGATATCCTGCTCGCGGATAGCCAACACGCTAAGCGCGGTGAAAACCGCCATACTGGTCATCAGAATAAAGACCGCACCGATGCCCCACAGCCACATCGCGCTGCCCGCCAGCACCGCCGCCACCATATTGCCGCCGTGGTTGAACGCCTCGTTGCGGCCCATCTGTCGCGTGAAGCCGCTCTGGCCGGTCAGGCCCAGCGTAATCCCCGCCACCAGCGGGCCAATCAGGGCGGCAACCAGACCGGAAACCATCTGCGACACCATCGCAATGCTGTAACGGGTGCTGTACCAGAGCAGCAATGTCGCCAGCGTCACCAGCGCGCAGCAGACCAGCAGCAGCAGGCGTTTCTGGCGCGTGGCGTCGATGATAATTCCGGCCGGTACCGTCGCCAGCAGCGCCGCGATGCCGCCTGCGGTCATCACAAAGCCGATATCATCCGGTCGCCAGTGCTGCTCTGTGAGAAAAATGCCGAGAAAAGGACCCAGCCCGTCGCGGACATCCGCCAGAAAAAAGCTCATCAGGCAGAGCGCCTGTAGCGAACGCAACATTCTTATCATTCTCCCTGCAAAATGTGGTGACGCGAAACGACGTTATCGAGTTGTTATAAAAGAATGATGGCGGCAATAAAAAAAGTCACCCAGGGGAAAAGTAACCAAATGAAACGGGCAAGGCGGCGAGAGGCAACGCGCCCGCGAAGGGCGGCGCTTCAGCGTGCTGACGGGAAAGCGTGTTTCAGGCAGGGGAATTGCTCAAACCGGGCGAACGGTATTTTACCCGCGGCGTTATCGTACTGGTCGACATGAGGGGCACCCGGACGATCACTCGCGCTTTGGCGCGGCTGCCGACCGCTTTACAGGCGTCTTCAGCCAAATCCACTTCCTGATAAATCAGCCGGGCGCTCACAGCGTCGGTGTTGATATCCGTGGAGACGCGCTTGCACGTCGCCTGATATTTTAGTATTTTCTAAATTTAGAAAACGCTAAACTATTCTTAAATGACCGAACGGGATCTGTTACAACGGCAGGCGAATGACGCGGCTGCACTACTGAAAACGCTGAGTCATCCTCAGCGCTTATTGATTTTGTGTATGCTCATCGACAAGCCCGGCACCGAAGCCGGTGAGCTGTGCAGGATGAGCGGGCTCAGCGCGTCCGCGACCTCACAGCATCTGGCCCGTATGAAAGCCGAAGGGCTTATCGAAGGCGTCCGGCAGGCCCGGTTTATCCGCTACCACATTAAAAATGAGGCGGTCGTCGCCGTGGTGCACACGCTGAAAAATATCTATTGTCCGGGAGCATAATATGTCGTCTGTGTTTATCACCCCTGCCGAGGCGAAGGCGCTTATTGAGCGCGATGCCATCCTGATGGATATCAGAGGCCATGATGAATGGCGGCGCGAGCATATTTCCGGCGCCCGTATGGTGTCGCCTGAAAACAGTCAGCCTGACGATTTTAGCGACACGGCGCTGCGCGAGACCGATACCGTCATTTTTCACTGCCAGAGCGGAATGCGTACGGAAAAATTTAAAGACCGGCTTGTCGCTGCGGTATATCCGGCCAGAGCGCTAATCATGCAGGGCGGTATTAATGCCTGGAAAGCCGCCGGTTATCCCGTCATCACCGATCGCCGTCAGCCATTACCGCTGATGCGGCAGGTGCAGATCGTCGCTGGCGCGCTGGCGCTGTGCGGTACGCTTGCGGGCGCCACGCTTGCGGCGGGGTTTTATATTATTCCCGGCATTGTCGGGGCCGGGCTGCTGTTTGCCGGCGTGACCGGCTGGTGCGGTATGGCGAAATTACTGGCGGCGATGCCGTGGAATAAACGCGCCGCATAGCCGCTGGTGCGCGTAATGGGCAAATAATGA
Source organism: Cronobacter muytjensii ATCC 51329 (assembly GCF_001277195.1). Classification (NCBI taxonomy): domain Bacteria; kingdom Pseudomonadati; phylum Pseudomonadota; class Gammaproteobacteria; order Enterobacterales; family Enterobacteriaceae; genus Cronobacter; species Cronobacter muytjensii. Next base: position 2,823,150 of record NZ_CP012268.1, on the reverse strand, counting down.
AAAAGTGAGCGCGCGCCACTTTCTGTCGTGCGGCAACGTGAGAATGATTGCGCCAGCGCCGGTAATGCGCGCCGTGAGGATACCGAAACCCAAAAACAACGCTGACGGTATGATAAATACAGGAAAAGAGGCGCAATGCCTCTTTGTTTTTTAATGTGTATAAACGTTGGGGAAGAAAGGGTGCCAAATCCTTTTGGCGGGTATTAAAGCGTTATGCTGTGATTAAATCGCTATGCCAAATAAAAGAAACAGACACGCGATAAACGCCACATACAGCGAAATAATAAAATATTTCGCGCCAAAACTATATTCCATTGTCACTCCCGGCGTGCTTCAGAGGCTGTGTAAAGTCTTTATCGTTGATTGCGAAGCGTTATAATCAATATGGCCCTCAAGGCGAGGTGCTCCGACGGTGCAGCGTAAAATAAAAAAATAAAAAAGCCGCTTTTAAAAGGCGGCTTAACCCTGTTTCCAGGTGGCGCGCATGGTAGGGGATTACCGGCAGCTTATCAAGCAATGGCCGGTCATTCCCCCTGAAAACCACTATATTTTGTAGCGATACGAATAAAGCGGCGTTATTTCATTAGGCCACAATAAACCGGTTAACCAGCAGCGACATCGCCTCCGACTGGTTATCAAGCGTCTGGCTGGCGGTCGCAGCCTCGGACACCAGCGAGGCGTTCTGCTGCGTCACCTGCTCTAACTGGTTCAGCGCCTCGTGCACCTGCGACACGCCGAGCGACTGCTCAGCGGCGGCGCGGGCGATATCGCTGATAAACGTCCGCATCCGGGCGGTATTCGCCACGGCGGCGTCCAGCGCGTGACCCGAGGCGTCCACATGCTCCACGCCTTCGCCGATTTTCGCCATGTTATTGGCGACCAGCTCACGGATAAGCCCCGCCTCGCGGGCGCAGCGCTGCGACAGCGTGCGCACTTCGGACGCGACCACAGCAAAGCCGCGACCCAGTTCGCCCGCCCGCGCCGCTTCCACGGCGGCGTTAAGCGCCAGCAGGTTGGTCTGGAAAGAGATATCGTCAATGGAGCCGACAATGCGCGAGATCTGTTCGCTGGAAGACTGAATATCCGCCATGCTCTGGCGGGCCGCATGCGCCACGGTGCTTGCGCTCTGCATCTCTTCTTCCATCAGGCGCGTCAGACGCTCGGCCTCGTGGGCGTTGTCGGCGGTCTGGGTAATGACGGTCGTTATCTGCTCCATGCTGGCGGCGGTTTCCACCAGCGAGGCCGCCTGTTCATCGGTGCGCTGCGCAAGATCCTGGTTGCCCGCCGCGATCCCGGCGCTGGCGTGGCGCAGCACCACGGCGCCGGATTTTATCTGCGCGACGATCTGCTGGATATCCTCAATGGCGCGGTTATAGGCGCGGTTGAGCGCGGAGAGTTCATCGCTGCCCGGCACGTCCAGACGGCGGGTTAAGTCGCCCTGCATCCCGTCAATAGTGGTTAACGTGGCGTGCAACTGACGATGAATACTGCGCGCGACCATCACGGCGAAACTCATCGCCACGATAAGCGCCAGCAGGGTGATAGCGAGAAAACGCTGCCATCCGGCGCGGGCGTCGCGCGCAAGTTCGCCCGCGGTGGTCAGAAGCTGCGCGGAGGCGGCGTTCTCCAGCGTGCGCAGGGTATCGATGCGCTGCGTCTGGGCCTCGAACCAGCTTCCCGGCGAGACGCCGAATCCGCCGCTTGCGGCTTTATCGAACGCGGTCTGGCGCAGCGCCAGCGCATGGGTGGCTGACGGCAGGGCGAGCGTCTCATCAATGCGTTTCACGCCGTTCGCATCGGAAAGCTGACGCGAGGCGGCAAGCCAGGCCTGCTGTTTGCCCACCACTTCGCTCAGGCGCGCCAGCTGGCCATCGCTGAAGCGGTCGGCGAAGAAAATCCCGGAGAGCAGCGCGCGCTCGACGCCCGCCTGTTCTTTCATGCTGAGCAGGCTGTAGTAAACCACCATCTCATTCACAATGACGCCCGCATGGCTCAGGTGCGTGCTGCGGCCCACCAGCTCCAGCACGGTGCTGATGGTTTCAGTGTAAAACGCCACGCCCTGCGGGGCGGGAATCGACAGGGCGGTTATCTGCTGGCGCGTCTCATCCAGCATCGAGACGCGTTGCTGGAAGGCGCGGATTGCCTCGCCGACGCTGCCTTTCAAACTGGCTTCATCGGTGCTGTTCATGGCGGCATTAAACGCTTTCAGCGCGTCGTCGGTATGGCTGCGCTGCGCCGTGAGCTCGCCGTTAAACTGCGCGCCTTTGCTGCCGAGATAACCGGCGCTCAGTCCGCGCTCTTTTTGCAGTTCATGCACCACATCGCCAGCGCTTTTCGCAAGGCGCGTCACTTCTTCGACATTTCGCATCTGCCGTTCAGTATCGATGCGCGCCAGCATTCCGGCACCCGCCAGCCAGAGCAGCGCCAGTAATAAAGGCAAAAGCGCGATGGCTAATTTCGTTTTCATAGAGATACGATATATCCATGACATAAGCGTCATTCCTGTGTTGCGATAAAAACAGATATATTTTTTATCGGTAACATAAATCAGGAGCTTTAATGGCTGACGCCGCGCTTAAGGTAATAAAATAACTAAAAAGAGTTATTCTGATGATCCAGAATATAAAAGAGTGAATTATTTTTTCAGATACCGTTTAAAACCGGCAATGCATCGCCGGTTTTTCAGGGCAGGCGGCGCCTTCTTTCTGATAAATACCGCTAATCAGAAGGGCGCCTGTCACGGGACGTGCTCAGGCAGCCCAGATCTCGCCGTGCAGGCGCACCAGTTCGGAGAGCGAGCCGCCGTCAGCGGTAAACTCGCGGACGCGATGCACGTCGCTGTCGTTGTTTTTCACGTAGCGGTGAATCGCCTCCAGCGCGCTGCTGGCGTTCAGCGGACGGGCGTAGCGCTCCAGTTTATCGAGCAGGCGCAGAATATCCTCGCCGAGGGTGCGCTGCTCGCCGGTACATACATCCGTCAGCGTACCGTCGAGACCATAGCGGCAGGCCTGGAAACGGTTGAACCGGTAAATCAGGTAATCCTCAGCTTTATGTTTATACGGCCGCTCTTCTAACAGCCAGTGTGAAAGCGCCTGAATAAAGCCGGCGATATTAATGGCGCGCTCCAGCGTCAGCGGCGTATCCATGACGCGCACTTCCACCGTGCCAAAGCCGGGGCTTGGGCGAATATCCCAGTGGAGATCTTTAATCGACTGCACCACGTGGGTGCCTTCAAGCCGCGCATACATCTTCTCAAATTGCGTCCAGTCGGCGGCAAACGGCGCCGGGCCGTTGTCCGGGAACGCCGAGAAAATATTAAGCCGCGAGGAGGCGAAGCCGGTGTCCGAACCCTGCATATAGGGCGACGACGCCGAGAGCGCCACAAAATGCGGCACAAAACGCGAGAGTCCATGCAGCAGGTAAATCGCCTCTTCGCCGGTGCGGCAGCCGACATGCACATGCTGGCCAAACACGGTCGCCTGTTTAATCAGGTAACCGAACAGCTCCAGCGTGCGGGCGTAGCGCTCGCTGGCGCAAACTTCCTGGCGCTGCCATTTCTGGAACGGGTGCGTGCCGCCGCCGCTGATGACCAAATGGTGTTGCTGGGCGCAGGCCAGAATTTCACGCTGCATCGCGGCGAACTCCGCCGCGACCTGGTTGATATCGCGACAGACGCCCGTCGCTATCTCCAGCATGCTCTCGGTGATGTCATGTTTGACCTCACCTGCGGTGATGCGGCTTTCCAGCGCGCTAATCAGCGTTGACGAATCCTGGCTTAAGTTATAGCCAGGCGGGCTGACGACCTGGAGCTCCAGCTCAACGCCCAGGGTGTAGGGCTCGGAAGCAGCGAAAGGTTTAAGCGGCATTGGAGGCTCTCTTATCCGTAATGGGTTCTGCTCCAAGTATAGTCACGTGACATCATTCAGTTGCGCATCGGCGGCTCGGATAACACTGAGTTCGTACATGCGTTTTCCCCCATAAATCAATGGCTATCTTCTGCGCAGAAGGGCTGATATAACTTTTTATTAACAACACACCGGGAGGAGAAAACGTGGCTTATTACAATCATTACGGCCAGCAGGTAGACGCGCCGCTGCCAGACTGGCAGGGCGCCCGCATGCCGGAGCGCGTGACGCTTGAGGGCCGCTACTGCACGCTGGCGCCGCTCAACGCAGACGCCTATGCCGCGCAACTTTTCGCGGCATATCAGGAGGCCCCCGACGATCGCGACTGGACATGGCTTGCCAGCGATCGCCCCGACAGCGTCGCCCGGTGTCACGACTGGATAATGCAAAAAGTCATGGATCCGTCGCTGGTGCCGTTTGCCGTCATCGATAATGCACGCGGCGAGGCGGTGGGGCTGGTCTGCTTTATGCGCATCGATAAAACCAACGGCGTGGTGGAAATCGGCCACGTCACCTGGTCGCCGCGCATGAAAAATCGCGTGACCGGCACCGAGGCGCTCTGGCTTCTGATGCGTGACGCCTTTGCGCGCGGCTTTCGTCGCGTGGAGTGGAAATGCGACTCCATGAACACCGCCTCGCGCCGCGCCGCCGAACGGCTCGGCTTTACATATGAAGGGCGTCTGCGCCAGATGATGGTGCGTAAGGGCCGCAACCGCGATTCCGAGTGGTTTTCGCTGCTGGACGGCGAATGGCCGCAGGCGGATGCCGCGCTCCGCACCTGGCTTTCAGCGGAGAATTTCACCGCCGATGGCGTGCAGAAGCAGCCGTTAAGCCACTTTCGCAAGCTTTAAGCGACGCGCAGGAGCGTCAGGATCTGCTGCGCGTCCTGCTGCCAGTGCAGGGTAAAACACTGCCCTTGCGAGAAGGGGCCGAGCGCACAGGCAAGGCGCAGCGTCAGCCGGCTTTCCTCCAGCGCGACGACGCGCGCGCACGCAAAGCCAAACCAGTGGCCCACGTGCGGGAACAGCGCTTTAAAGAGGCTCTCTTTGGCGGAAAAGACCAGCGTCAGGGCGCTGGCGAAGGGCAGGGGCGTACGTTCAAGCAGCGTGCGCTCCTGCGCGTCGATAATCCCCGACGCCAGTTCCTCCGCCGTTGGGGACGCCATCACGGTTTCCACATCAAGCCCGATGCTGCCAGGCGTGGCGATAACCGTCGCCCAGGCGCGGTTACCCGTGTGCGTGATGCTGCCGGTAAAACCGGCGGGCCAGCGCGGCTCGCGGTGCGCGCCGATGCCGGGAACGCCCGGCTTTGCGCCGGCGTCCCGTAGCGCCGCCACGGCGGCCATGCGGCCCGCCAGATGTTCCGCCTGACGCCGCACAACGGCGCTTTTAAGCGAGGCGTGGTGCGGCAGCCAGAGAAGATCGGCAGGCTGTAAAGTCTGCGGGGAGAAATCGACGCGCCAGACAGCGTGTCCGGCCACGTTAAAGGGGGTGAGGGTCGTCTGCATAAAAAACGGGCGGGAGTCGCCTCCCGCCGTGGTCATCAGAAGTGGGTGTTGATGCCCATGAACCAGGTGCGTCCCGATTCGTTATAGGTTTCCGCTCCGGCGCCATACATCCAGGCGTTGGTTTTGGCGTTACCGGTGGTCTGGGCGTTACCGGCGCGCCAGTGACGCTTGTCGAAGACGTTATCGACGCCCGCGGTCAGGCTGACGTTTTTGGTCACATCCCAGGTGCCGCTCAGGCCGACGATGCTGTAAGGACTCACTTCGTTGGTGCCGCTGTCGCTTACGCGCTCGCCCTTGTAGTTATACATCTTCGGTTTCTGACGACCATACCAGGTCAGGGTGCTTTGCAGCGACAGATCGTCGCGCACCTGCCAGCTCAGCGTCGAGTTCAGCGTAAACTCCGGGATGATAGACAGGCGATCGCCGGTGGTTTTGTTCTTACTCTGCAACATCCAGGTCAGGTTGTTGCTCCACTGTACGGTATCGGTCACCGGCAGGTTCAGCGTGCCTTCCAGCCCTTCAACCACGGCTTTCGGCACGTTCTCCCACTGGTAGAGATCGGTTTTGCCGCTGATAGCCGTGACGCGCGAATAGCCCGCTTCGATTTTGTCGTGATAATCGTTACGGAACCACGTCAGGCCCGCCTGATAGCCATCCTGTTTGTACTCCAGGCCAATCTCTTTATTGACGCTGGTTTCGGCTTTGAGATCGTCGTTACCCATCAGGTAGCAGCCGATATTGGTGGCGCTGGCGTAGCAGCCCTGGCCGCGGCTGTAGAGGATGTAGTTGTCGTTGGTCTGATACAGGCTCGGCGCTTTATAGGCGCGGGCGATGCCCATTTTCAGCGTCAGCGTGTCGGTCAGCGCCTGGGTGAGGTTCAGCGCCGGGCTCCAGCTGTTGCCAACGATAGTATGGTGATCGAAACGCAGCGACGGGGTCAGCGTGGTGCTGTCGGTCAGTTGCATGTTGTCTTCTGCGAACAGCGAGAAGATCTCCGCTTTAGCGTACGGGCTGCGGCCCGTTGTCTCGACGCCCGGAATCTCGCCACCGCTGGTGGAGCCGGTCAGCGCCTGCGCGGTGGAAGTGCCGTCTTTCAGGCGCTGCTGATTCCACTCGGTGCCGACGGTCAGGTTCTGGTTCACCAGCCAGTCGAACGGAATGCTCACTTCGCTGTGCAGCAGCACGTCGCTCAGGTTGATATCCGAGAACTTCTCGCTGTTGAATAACCCTTCCAGACCGCCCGTGAGACCTTCGCCCAGGCGCGAGTTGCGGGTGTGCTCATACTGGGCGTAAGTGTTGGTGGTGACGCCGTTATCCCAGCCGCCGGTCCAGGTGACGGCGTAGTTCTGGCGATAAAGGCGGTTGGTTTCCTTGCCGTAGTATTTCTTCACCAGACCACTGGAGTTGTTGTCGTTGTTGGTGTTTTGGGTGTCGCCCGCGTAGAGGTTGCCCTGGCGGCTGTAGCCCGCTTCGAACTCCAGCGCCTGCATCGGCGCGAATTCCCAGCGAACCTGGCCGTTGATGTCTTTATTCACCACCCCTTCGCGCCCGGCGGGCAGGGTATCGGCGTAGCTGCCGGTGCGCAGCGATTCGTGCCCGGCGTTAATGTCCTGCGCGTCCGCCTGGGTTTTCGCCAGATTGCCGTAGAGGCGGAAGCTGACGCTGTCGCCAAGCGGCCCGGTCAGGCTGAAGTTAGTGCGTTTGGTGGCGCCTTCGGCTTTATGTTCCGGTACGTCGAAATAGCTGTCCCATGCGCCGTGCCATTCGTTGCTGCTGCGTTTGGTGATGATGTTCACCACGCCGCCCGCCGCGCCGTTGCCGTAGCGCGCGGCGGCAGGGCCGCGCAGCACTTCGATGCGTTCTATCATTTCCGGCGGTACCCAGGCGGTATCGCCGCGGCTGTCGCGCTCGCCGCGCCAGCCCTGACGCACCGAGTTGCGGCTGCTCACCGGCTTGCCGTCAATCAGGATAAGCGTATTTTCCGGGCCCATGCCGCGGATATCGATCTGGCGGTTATTGCCGCGCTGGCCGCTGGTGGAGTTACCGGTCAGGTTGACGCCTGGCATGGTGCGGATGATTTCCGACACGTCGCGCGCGGGCGGGTTTTTGCGAATTTCGTCAGCGGTGATGGTGGAAACGCCAGGCGCCTGAAGGTTTTGCTGTGCGGCGGTAACCACAATTGTGTCGTCGTTTTCCGTTGCTTTGCCATCCACGGCGGCGGTGCTGTCCTGTGCCCAGGCGGGCAGCGCAACGCCATAAATCCCCATGTTTATCAGCATCGCCAGGGAGAGAGGGAGCTTTTTATTCATTTTGTATCCTGCTGTTTTCCGCAGCGGCCCGGAAGTCCTTCCCCAACGGGGCAGGGCGCGGCATGGAATTGCCAGGCTCGCCTTACGCAACAGACCGCTCATCCCGGAGCGGCAATGCGCAGAGGCCTGGTCGGGTTAATGTTTTAAGGGTGAAAGACGCGCTTCCCACAGCGCGCCAATACGCTATTGCAAATGCAAATAATTATCAATAATATTATCGACAAATTATCACGAGTTCCTTAAATTCATGATATTTATTAAAATTAACAAGGGGTTGGACGGTGGCGGTGCACGCAACGGGAAGTGAGGCCTGGTGGCAGGCAAAGCAGGCACAGGGCGTGCCGGAAATTTCCGGCGCGCAGCAGGGTAAATGCAGCGTCACCTTCTGGTGGCGCGATCCGGCGGGAGATGAAACCACCTCCGACGTGCAGCGTGTCTGGATCTACATCACCGGCATCACCGATCACCACAAACCCTCCGCGCCACAGTCGCTGACGCGCCTGCCTGGCACCGACGCCTGGTTCTGGCGCACAGCGCTGAGCGAGCACTGGCGCGGCAGCTACTGTTTTATCCCCTCGACGCGCCCGGATGATTTCGCCCCTGAAGCCTTCAGCGATACGCCCGCGCGCCATGCGCTGCGCGAAGGCTGGCGCAAATTACTGCCGCAGGCCCTGTCTGACCCGCTCAATCCGCACCACTGGCGCGGCGGTCGCGGCCATCCGGTCAGCGCGCTGCATCTGCCCGGCGCGCCCGCGCAGCCGGGCTGGGAGGAAGGCGAGGTGGCGTATACGCCCGCCGAAGAATTTCTCTGGCGCAGCGACCGGCTCGGCAATCAGCGCCGCGTCTGGCTTTTCACCACCGGCGGCAATGACGCCCCCGAGGCGCGCCCGCTCGCTATTCTGCTCGACGGCCAGTTCTGGGCGCATAGCCAGCCGGTCTGGCCTGCGCTTCAGCGGCTGACCGATCGCGGCGTGCTGCCGCCTGCCGTTTATCTGCTGGTGGATGTGATTGATACGGCGCACCGAAGCGAGGAGTTGCCCTGTAACGCCGTTTTCTGGGAGGCGCTGTGGGAGGAATTGCTGCCGCTGGCGCGAACCAAAACCGCATGGCGCGACGCCCCGCAGACCACCGTCGTCGCCGGACAGAGCTTCGGCGGCTTGTCGGCGCTCTACGCCGGGCTGCACTGGCCGCAACGTTTCGGCTGCGTGTTAAGCCAGTCCGGCTCGTTCTGGTGGCCGAAACGCGACGCGAACGGCGACGGCTGGCTGGTGGAAGCCCTGGCCGCAGGCCGCCTCGACCCACGTCCGCTGCGCATTTTTCTTGAGGCGGGCCTTTATGAACCGCTCATTTTGCAGGCCAATCAGCGCCTGGTTTCCTTACTGCAACAGACACAGCAGCCGCTTTTCTGGCGTCAGGTTGACGGCGGACACGATGCGCTTTGCTGGCGCGGCGGGCTCACCGAAGGGCTGGCCGCGCTGTGGGGCAGCCCTCACGCCCCGGCGCGTTTTTAAAGACAGGAGTGAAGTATGGAATTCAGCAACCCCTTCGATAACCCGCAGGGCCGCTTCTGGCTGCTCGAAAACGACCAGCAGCAGTTAAGCCTCTGGCCGCAGGCGTGCGCGCTGCCGCCGGGCTGGCGCGTGGTGGCGCCGCCGCAAAGCCAGCAGGCGTGCGAGGCGTGGCTCGCACCACATGGCGCGGCGCTTCAGCCGACCCGTTTCGCGCATTCCGACGACAAGCGAGGTTAACGTGAAGGACGTAACCCTGACACCGGCGACGCACGCCGCCGCGCTGCCGCTGGTCGCGGCGCAGCCTGGCATCTGGATGGCAGAAAAACTCTCCGACCAGGTCAACGCCTGGAGCGTGGCGCACTATGTGGAGCTGAACGGCTCGCCCGATGCGCCGCTGCTGGCGCGCGCCATCGTCGCAGGCATGATGGAGGCGGATACGCTGCGCATGCGCTTTGACGAGCACGACGGCATCGTCTCCCAGCGTGTCGACCCCGATTTCACATTCGATACGCCCGCGATAATTGATTTGCGCCATGAAGCTTGCCCACAGGCAGCGGCGCTGGCGATGATGCGCGCCGATCTGGAGCAGGATTTGCGCGTCGCGAGCGGCAAACCGCTGGCGCACCATCAACTGCTGCGCGTGGGCGACACGCGCTGGTTCTGGTATCAGCGCTATCACCATCTGGTGGTCGATGGCTTCAGTTTCACCGCCATTACCCGCCGTATCGCCGATATTTACCGCAGCTGGCATCGCGGCGAAGTCCCCGGCCCGTCGCCGTTTGTCGCTTTTACCGAGGTGGTGGACGAATATGCGCGCTATCAGGCGTCGGACGCCTGCGCCCGCGATGCCGCTTTCTGGGCGCAGCAGGTGCGCGAGCTGCCGCCGCCTGCGACGCTTTCTGACAAACCGCTGAGCGGACAATCCTCCACCACGGCGCTTATCCGCCGTTCGCTGCGTTTTGACGACGCGCAGTTCGCCGCGCTGCTGGCGAAGGCTGACGGGCTCGCCGCGCCGGACATCGCGCTGGCGCTGGTTGCGCTGTGGCTCGGGCGTCTGAGCGGGCGTAATGACTACAGCGCCGGTTTCATTTTTATGCGCCGCATCGGCTCCGCCGCGCTGTGCGCCACCGGCCCGGTACTCAATGTGCTGCCATGCCCGGTTCACATCGACCCGTCGCAGACGCTCGCGCAGTTTGCGGCAGGCTTCGCAAAGACGCTTAAAACGCTGCGCCGCCATCAGCGCTATGACGCCGAGCAGGTGCTGCGCGACAGCGGCAACGTGGCGCAGCAGACGCCGCTGTTCGGCCCGGTGCTGAATCTGAAAATGTTCGATTACCGGCTCGATTTCGACGGCGTCGAAGGTATCACGCACCAGCTCGCCTCAGGGCCGGTGAAGGATCTGGAAATCGCCCTTTATGTGGACGAACAGGGCGGCGTGACGCTGGAGCTGCTGGCCAATCAGCAGCGCTACGATGCCGCACAGATTGAGCGCCAGCTCGCCCGCCTGCCGCGTCTGCTGGCGCAGTTTGCGGCTGATCCTGAGCTTGCGTGCGCGCAGGCGGATCTGCTGGGTGAGGAGGATTATGCGCTGATTGAGCGCGTGAACCAGACCGCCATGCCGCTACCGCAAGAGACGCTCAGCAGTCTGCTGGACAAACAGGCCCTGGCGACGCCGCAGGCCGCCGCGCTGGCCGATGAACATTACGCGTTCACCTACCGCGAAATGCGCGAGCAGGTGCTCACACTCGCGGCGGAGCTGGTGCGTCGCGGGGTGGCGCCTGGGGATGTCGTGGCGGTCGCGCTGCCGCGCTCGGTATTTCTTTCGCTCACGCTCCAGGCCATTGTGGAAGCGGGCGCCGCCTGGCTGCCGCTTGATACCGGCTACCCGGACGATCGCCTGCGAATGATGCTGGAAGACGCGCGCCCGGCCATGCTTATCACCGCCGCGCAGGAGCAGGGCCGTTTTGCCGGGCTGGATCTGCCGGTGTTCTGCTATGAGGCGCCGCTGCCGGTGAACGCGCCGCAGCCGCTTGCCCGCTCGCGTCCGTCGCACACCGCGTATGTCATTTTCACCTCCGGCTCCACCGGACGTCCGAAGGGCGTGATGGTCGGCCAGACCGCCATCGTCAACCGGCTGTTATGGATGCAAAGCCACTACCCGCTCGGCGCGGATGATGTGGTGCTACAAAAGACGCCGTGCAGTTTTGACGTCTCGGTGTGGGAGTTTTTCTGGCCGCTTATCGTCGGCGCGCGGCTGGTGATGGCGCCGCCTGAGGCGCATCGCGACCCGCAGGCGCTACAGGCGCTGTTCGCGCGCTGGCGCGTGACGACGACGCACTTTGTGCCATCGATGCTGGCGGCGTTTGTCGGCGCGCTCGCCACGCCGCAGGCCGTTGATGCCTGCGCGTCGCTGCGTCAGGTGTTCTGTAGCGGCGAAGCGCTGCCGACCGGGTTATGCCGCGAGTGGGAGCGCCTGACCGCCGTTCCGCTGCATAACCTTTACGGCCCAACGGAAGCGGCCGTTGATGTGAGCTGGTATCCGGCTTTTGGCGAGACGCTCGCGAAGGTGGAAGGCCCGAGCGTGCCCATCGGTTTTCCGGTGTGGAATACCGGCCTGCGCATTCTGGACAGCGCTATGCGTCCGGTGCCGCCAGGTATGGCGGGGGACCTCTATCTCACCGGCATCCAGCTGGCCCAGGGCTATCTGGGCCGCCCTGATCTCACCGCCAGCCGCTTTATCGCCGACCCGTTCGCGCCAGGCGAGCGGATGTATCGCACCGGCGATGTGGCGCGCTGGCTTACGGACGGCGCGGTGGAATACCTCGGGCGCAGCGACGATCAGCTGAAAATTCGCGGCCAGCGCATCGAGCCTGGCGAGATTGACCGCGTCATGCAGAGCCTGCCGGACGTGGCGCAGGCCGTCACCCACGCCTGCGTACTGAACCAGAATGCCCGGACGGGCGGCGATGCGCGCCAGCTGGTGGGGTATCTGGTTTCCGCCTCCGGCGACGCGCTGGATGTCGACGCGCTGCGCGCGCGCTTAAGCGCGCTTCTACCCGCGCATATGGTGCCGGTAACGCTGATTCAGCTTCCCGCGCTACCGCTCAGCGCCAACGGCAAGCTGGATCGTAAAGCGCTGCCGCTGCCGCAGCTCACCGCCCGCGCGCCAGGGCGTCAGGCGGCGCCAGGCGTGGAAATGACGATCGCGCAGGCGTTTTCACAGCTTCTGGGCGTGGACGTGACCGACGCGCAGGCCGATTTCTTCGCGCTCGGCGGCCATTCGCTGCTGGCGATGCGGCTTGCGGCACAGCTTACGCGCGAGCTGGAGCGGCCGGTAACGGTCGGGCAAGTGATGATTGCGCCGACGGTGGAAAAACTCGCGGCGCAGGTAAACGCGGACCTGAGCGATGCGCAGGCGGAACAGGCGGGCTTCGACGCGGTGTTGCCGCTGCGCGATGGTACCGGGCCGACGCTTTATTGCTTCCACCCGGCGTCGGGTTTCGCCTGGCAATTCAGCGTGTTGCAACGCTGGCTGTCGCCACGCTGGGCGATTACGGGCATTCAGTCGCCGCGCCCGGACGGCCCGATGCAGCAGTGCGCGTCGGTCGATGAAGTGTGCGATCGCCATCTCGCGACGCTTCGTGCGCTACAGCCGCACGGCCCGTACTGGCTGTTCGGTTATTCGCTTGGCGGCACCATCGCGCATGGCGTCGCCGCGCGCTTAAAGGCGGCGGGCGAAGAGGTGGCGTTCCTCGGCCTGCTCGACACCTGGCCGCCGGAAACCCAGAACTGGCAGGAAAAAGGCGAGCAGGAGCTCGACCCGGCAGTGCTGGCGGAGATTGAACGCGAGCGGGCGGCGTTTGTCAGCGCGCAGCAGGGGCAGGGCTCGACGCGGCTGTTTGAAACGATTGAAGGGAACTATGCTGACGCAGTGCGGCTGCTCTCGACCGCGCGCAGCACGCGCTTTGACGGCGATGCCACGCTGTTTGTCGCCGAACGCACCGTGACGCCGGGCCTCAACCCGCGCGACGCATGGGCGCCCTGGACGCGCGCGTTAGAGGTGCATAACATCGATTGCGCGCATGTGGAGATAATCTCCCCATCCGCGTTCGAGGTGATAGGCCCGCTGCTGCGGGAAAGGCTGGATCAGGAGGCGGCGAAGGGCGATCTATAAGAGCGGTGATATCGTTCCGTTCGCCATCACGCCGCGTTTCTCTCTGCGCTTTTTTCACGCGAACGTGCAAAGGGGGCTCGCCGTCGCCCCCTTTGCCATCGCGGCTCCCGGCGGAACATCGGCCTGCGGGCCGATTTTTTTGAGCCGGAATACCACCGCTTTACCGCACCCGCCGTGGGTTTCCATCCAGGGAGGTGCGCTTCGCTTACTCACCCTGTAACAGAAACCGGGGCTGACCGTCTGGCGGGTAAGCGTTAGCGGCCCCGCCACTCATAACCGTCCGCCATCCGTAACCCCGTCATCCCCGGGCTTACGCGAGGCGCGGGTAACTTTCGGCGATGGGGCTGCCGGTGAAGTTCGCAATCCATCCTTCGGGATTATCGAAAATGCGGATCGCCGTGAAATGCGGCTGCGAGCCCATATCAAACCAGTGCGGCGTACCTGCCGGCACCGAGATCAAATCGTTTTTCTCGCATAACACCTGGTAGATTTTGTCGCCGATATGGAGGCAAAACAGCCCCGCGCCTTCGACGAAAAACCGCACTTCGTCTTCGCCGTGGGTATGTTCGTTGAGAAATTTGCCGCGCATCGCCTCTTTTTGCGGGTTATCGGCGCGCATGCTGATGACATCCCAGCTCTGATAGCCCTTTTCCGCCACCAGCCTGTCGATCGCATGTTGATAAGCGTTTAACACCGCCTCCGGCGTTGGGTTATCGCCGAGCTCGCGGTCGGCCTGCCAGCGCTCGAACCGCACGCCCTGTGCGTTAAGCTGTTCGCGAATCGCCTCTGCATCGGTGCTCTGCCACAGCGGTTCGCGGGCATCATTATCGGCAAAAATCGTCAATGCGCTCATGTCGGGATCTGCTCCGGGTGGATGTCATCGAAACGGGAAACCTGGGGGTGGGTGCTTTGCGGATCCGGCTCGCCGCGAATCAGCTGAAGGGTTTTCCAGCCCGCCTCACGCGCGGCGTCCAGCTCTTCATGGATATCCGAGAGAAACAGCATCTGATGCACCGGCACGCCAGTTTTCATGGAGATATTGCGGTAGGACGACACCTGGCGTTTAGCGCCGACCTGGGTGTCGAAAAAGCCGCTCAGCAGCCCCGAAACGTCGCCTTCATCGCTGTAACTGAACAGCAGTTTTTGCGCCGGAACGGAGCCGGAAGAGTAGATGAAGATATCGATATCCTGATCGCTCCAGCGGCGCAGCGCGGGTACGACGTCCGGGTAGAGGTGGCCGGTGAAATCGCCATTTACATAACCTTCGCGCCAGATATGGCCCTGAATGGATTTCAGCGCCGGGGATTTACGATCTTCATCCATAAATTTGAAGAGGGTGTCAATCAGCTGATCGACTGACGCTGCCGGCTGGTGGATCTCGCCGCGCAGTTCGTTAAGCAGCAGATTCACCGGTTCGCGCTGCTCGCCTGAGCGGATAAAGCGCTCCAGACGCTCGCGCGCATACGGAAACAGGACGTTATGAACGAAGCGGATATCGGTCGTGGTGCCTTCAATATCGGTAACAATGGCGCGGATCATGCTCTCTCCAGCAGGCGTCGCTGCATTTCACATTCAAACAGGAATTCGAGCCCCTCCAGATGGCGACGCGCTTGCACGACATCTTCCCCCCAGCAGGTCAGCCCGTGGCCGCGCAGCAAAAAACCGTAGCGCAGCGGAAACTGGCGGTGATGATGCGCAATGCGCTCCGCCAGAGCACCAATATCCTGATCGTTATCGAAAATGGCAACAGGCACGTCATCAAGATGGGTGGTTTGTCCGGCAAGCGATTTCTGCATCTCGTAACCGGTAAGGCGCAGCGTGTCGCTTTTCTCCACGCGGGAGAGCACCGTTGCGTTGACGGTATGCACATGCAGCACGCAGTTTGTCTCAGGGAAGAGGCGATAAATCAGGGTATGCAGGCCGGTCTCGGCGGAGGGTTTACGGCCAGACGGCGCGCGCGAGGTGGCGATTTCCACCTGTAAAAAATCGTCCGGCGTCAGGCTGCCTTTATCTTTGCCCGACTCGCTCAGCCAGCACCAGCGCGCGTCTTCACGCAGCGACATATTGCCGCCGGTGGCGGGCGCCCAGCCCTTTGCGCCGATCCAGTGGCAGGCCGCCACCAGTTGCTCCAGTTGGCTCTCTTTACTCATCGCATCCCCGCAGGCATATCGTTAGCGTTTAGACGTCTAAGCGTCTTGATTGCCAGAGAGTAGCATCGTGTTATAGTGTCGGCAACACAAAGACAACACCATAACAACACGACACCGAGCGAAAGGATCAGCCGTTATGAGCCACACCCCGTTGACGCCAGAAAGCAAGCTGCCCGCGCTGGGCACGACCATTTTTACCCGTATGAGCGCGCTGGCGCAGCAGCATCAGGCGATTAATCTGTCGCAAGGATTCCCGGATTTCGACGGCCCGCGCTGTTTGCAGTCGCGGCTCGCGCACCACGTGGCGGCGGGCGCAAACCAGTACGCGCCAATGACCGGCGTACAGGCGCTGCGCGAGGCGATTGTCGATAAAACCGAGGCGCTCTACGGTTATCGCCCGGACGCCAGCCTTGACGTGACCGTCACGGCAGGCGCGACCGAAGCGCTCTATGGCGCCATTACGGCGCTGGTGCGCCCTGGCGATGAGGTCATCTGCTTTGACCCGAGCTATGACAGCTACGCGCCCGCAGTGGCGCTCTCTGGCGGCGTGCTGAAGCGCATCGCGCTGACGCCGCCCGACTTTAGCGTCGACTGGCAGCAGTTCCCGGAATGGTTAAGCGATCGCACCCGGCTGGTTATCCTCAATACGCCACATAACCCCTCCGCCACGGTCTGGCGCAAAGCGGATTTCGCAGCGCTCTGGGCGGCGATTGCGGAGCGTGAAATCTATGTGTTGAGCGATGAAGTCTATGAGCACATCTGCTTTGCCGACGAGGGGCACGCCAGTGTGCTGGCGCATCCACAGCTGCGCGAGCGGGCGATTGCGGTGTCATCGTTCGGCAAGACCTATCACATGACCGGCTGGAAAGTGGGGTACTGCGTGGCGCCCGCGGCGCTCAGCGCCGAGCTTCGCAAAGTGCACCAGTACCTGACGTTTTCGGTCAACACCCCGGCGCAGCTGGCGCTGGCGGATATGCTGCGCGCCGAGCCGGCGCACTATCTTGATCTGCCCGCGTTTTACCGGGCGCGGCGCGACACGTTTATTCAGGCCCTCGCGGGAAGCCGCTTTAAGATTTTGCCCTGTGAAGGCACCTACTTTTTACTGGCGGATTACAGCGCGATTTCCTCACTGGATGACGTCAGCTTTTGCGAATGGCTGACCACGGAGGCGGGCGTCGCCGCCATTCCGCTGTCGGTATTCTGCGAGGCGCCATTCCCGCACAAACTCATCCGGTTATGCTTCGCCAAGCAAGAGGCGACGCTGCTGGCCGCGGCAGAACGGCTGGCGCGTTTATAAGGTCGGCTGATCCGGTGGCGCGCCGCCCTGTTTTAGCGCGGCGGGCACATCGTGCAGAAAATGCTGTTCTATCCGCGACACGAAGTTCACGAACGACGCGTTGGTTAACGATGAGCGGTTGTAGATAAGGTAGTAGTCTATCTGCGGCAGAGTGATGTTCAGCGCCACTGGCCGCAGCCGGAAGACCGAGCGGTAGCGGCGCAGCGTGGAAACGGGCAGAATGCCGACAAAGTCGGTTTTGCCAATTACCGCCATGATCGCCGACGGCGAGTTACTGGTAAACGCGATTTGCCGCTCGCCGATAAGCTCGGATGACTTCACGTGGAAGTGTTTCTGACCCTCTTCGGTGCCGTTAAACAACGTGAATTTTTCCTGCGCCAGCGCGGCCTCGTCGGCGCGCTCCCCCAGCCGCGGATGGTTTTCGCCGCACACCAGCACGGTCTCCTCGCTAAAGCAGTGTTTGCAGATCATTGAATGGCTGACGACAGGCGTCATGCCGATTATCAGATCGGCTTTGCGATAGGCCAGCAAATCTTCTGCGGTTTCGCTGGCGAGCGTGGTGTCGTAATGCTCCAGTTCGAAATCGTAAAGCTCACGAAACGCGCTCACTAACTCCGGCAGATGATCCGCCGCCAGCGACGGCGGGCAGTAGAGCACGAAGTTTTTACGCAGCGGCGCGCCCTGCATCATATTGATGGTCTGCTCAAGCTGATTCAGATTGTCTTCGAGATAGTGATGCAGATTGGTGCCGACGGTGGTGGGCGTGATGCCTTTGCCGGAGCGGACAAACAGCGGATCGTTAAGCTGGTTGCGCAGGCGCTGCAACGACTGGCTTATCGCCGAGGGCGTGAGAAACAGCGCTTCAGCCGCCTTGCTGACGCTACGATGTAAATAGATACACTCAAAAATAACCAGAAGATTGAGGTCGAACTTTTTCAGATCCTGCAAATTTGCCATGGCAGCCTCGCAACGAGACGAAAGGGTTTTTATGGTTTATGCATTCTCTGTAAATAATAGATAAGGAATATGTTTTTGTGCGTACGAAGCGGGGCATATTCTGAAAAACCGAGCGGCCTTCACAGAAGCCGCCTGGCCGCGAGCGCAAGGGCGTTTTATACCGCGTGAAAGGCAAGTAAAAGCCATTTAATACAATATGTTGAGCGATAAAAAGACAACGTGTAAAGCGCGCGGCCCGTTGTTAAGCTATGCCTATCAGAGCCATAGACGGGAATAATCTTCGCCTGCGTTGCCCTTAAGGCAGGAGAGTGTTCTAATCGCAGGAATGCTTGTGTCGTAAATAGCGGCGCAGCACTTTGCCAGCACGCTGGCTCTGACGTTACCTGCGGGTATCTCAGCGACTCAGGCCGCCCGTTCAGGTGGCTTTTTTATTTTTTTCGCCCGTTGGCGTCAAAAGTTCATAAGGTTGTCCCGGAAGCGTTGTTAGCTATCACTTATTGATTTGATAATACAAACGCATTGGCCCGGGTTGCTAAAATTCGATACCTTACGTCCCATCGAAAACACGGAGGAAGTATAGATGTCCTTGATTAATACCAAAATCAAACCTTTCAAAAACATGGCGTTCAAAAACGGTGAGTTCATCGAAGTTACCGAGAAAAACACTGAAGGCCGCTGGAGCGTATTCTTCTTCTATCCGGCTGACTTTACTTTCGTATGCCCGACCGAACTGGGCGACGTGGCTGACCATTACGAAGAGCTGCAGAAACTGGGCGTAGACGTTTACTCCGTTTCTACTGACACCCACTTCACCCACAAAGCATGGCACAGCAGCTCCGAAACCATCGCGAAAATCCAGTACGCGATGATCGGCGACCCGACTGGCGCCCTGACCCGTAACTTCGAAATCATGCGTGAAGACGAAGGTCTGGCTGACCGCGGTACTTTCATCGTTGACCCGCAGGGCGTTATCCAGGCTATCGAAATTACTGCTGAAGGCATCGGCCGCGACGCGTCTGACCTGCTGCGTAAAATCAAAGCAGCTCAGTACGTTGCTTCTCACCCAGGCGAAGTGTGCCCGGCTAAGTGGAAAGAAGGCGAAGCGACGCTGGCTCCGTCTCTGGACCTGGTTGGCAAAATCTAATTTTTCTTCGGCTTTTGCTGCATAGCTGTGTTGGCATCACTCTCGCGCCCCGGTCACTTACTTTTGTAAGCTGCCGGGGACTTAAGAGTTCGCCGCCTTGCTCTGCAACAAAAATCCTTCGAAAAATACAGGCATTATCACGGGTGCAGTTCTGCACCCGTTTTTTTGAAAACGCTTTTACGCGCTCTCATTTAAGTTGCAACGCGGCGCAGCCTGTACGAGGCGGCTTAAATGAGGAAGCGTAAGCTCAGGAGAAAATTATGCTCGACACAAACATGAAAACCCAGCTCAAGGCGTATCTTGAGCGTCTGACAAAGCCTGTTGAGTTAGTGGCCACGCTGGATGACAGCGCGAAATCAGCAGAAATCAAAGAACTGCTGACAGAAATCGCTGAGCTGTCTGACAAAGTCTCCTTCCGGGAAGACAACACGCTCGCGGCGCGTAAACCTTCATTCTTAATCACCAACCCAGGCTCAACCCAGGGCCCGAGCTTTGCGGGCTCGCCGCTCGGCCACGAGTTTACCTCGCTGGTGCTGGCGCTGCTGTGGACCGGCGGTCATCCGTCGAAAGAGGCGCAGTCGCTGCTGGAGCAGATCCGCGATCTGGATGGCGATTTTGAGTTCGAAACATATTATTCGCTCTCCTGCCACAACTGCCCGGATGTCGTGCAGGCGCTGAACCTGATGGCGGTGCTGAACCCGCGCATCAAGCACACCGCTATCGATGGCGCGGTGTTCCAGAATGAAATCACCGAGCGCAACGTAATGGGCGTGCCGGCGGTGTTCATGAACGGCGTGGAGTTCGGCTCCGGTCGTATGACGCTTGCGGAGATTGTGGCGAAAGTCGACACCGGTGCTGAAAAACGCGCGGCGGAAGAGCTGAACCAGCGTGACGCGTACGACGTGCTGATCGTCGGCTCCGGCCCGGCGGGCGCGGCGGCGGCGGTATACTCCGCACGTAAAGGCATCCGCACCGGTCTGATGGGCGAGCGTTTCGGCGGCCAGGTGCTGGACACTGTGGATATCGAAAACTACATCTCCGTGCCGAAAACCGAAGGTCAGAAACTGGCGGGCGCCCTGAAAGCGCACGTAGACGACTACGACGTTGACGTTATCGATACCCAGAGCGCGACGAAGCTTATTCCGGCGGCGAGCGAAGGCGGCCTGCATCAGATTGAAACCGCTTCCGGCGCGGTGCTGAAAGCGCGCAGCGTTATTGTGGCGACCGGCGCGAAATGGCGCAACATGGGCGTGCCTGGCGAAGATCAGTATCGCACCAAAGGCGTGACCTACTGCCCGCACTGCGACGGCCCGCTGTTTAAAGGCAAACGCGTTGCGGTGATCGGCGGCGGTAACTCCGGCGTGGAAGCGGCGATTGATCTGGCGGGTATCGTTGAGCACGTAACTCTGCTGGAGTTCGCACCGGAAATGAAAGCCGACCAGGTACTGCAGGACAAACTGCGCAGCCTGAAAAATGTCGACATCATCCTGAACGCGATGACCACCGAAGTGAAAGGCGACGGCACGAAGCTGACGGGTCTGGATTATCAGGACCGCGTGACCGGCTCCGTGAAGCATCTGGAAGTGGCGGGGATCTTCGTTCAGATAGGTCTGCTGCCGAACACCACCTGGCTGGACGGCGCGATTGAGCGTAACCGTATGGGCGAAATCATCATCGACGCCAAATGCGAAACCAGCGTGAAAGGCGTGTTCGCGGCCGGCGACTGCACCACTGTGCCGTACAAACAGATTATCATCGCCACCGGCGAAGGCGCGAAAGCGTCGCTGAGCGCGTTTGATTACCTGATTCGCACGAAAACCGCGTAAGAATAAGAAAGTAAGACACCTGCGTAAAAGCCGCCTGCAAGGGCGGCTTTTTTATTGGCGCGCGGTGGGTGCGGCTTCGTTATTCATCCCTGTTTATCGTCAAAAACGTTTACTTCACGAGGGGCCGTCATGACCTCTCTGCCGCTGCGAGCGCTCCGGTTCAAGGGTTTCAGGGGGGCTCATGGGTAGGGATGATACTGAGCCTTGCGCGCCGGTTAACATGATCCCGCTCGCGAAAAAGGGCTTAACGTCAACGCAGGGCGGGTAAGCGCCAGCGCACCCGCCATTTATCCTCAAATCACGCGCCATGTATGCGCAGGCATTACCGCACCACAAAAACCGGCACATGGGCGTGGCGCACCACACTTGAGGCGTTTGAGCCTAACAGGTGGGTGCTTATCGACGGATCGCGCGAACCGATGACCACCACGTCGGCGCGTAACTCTTTCGCCATCGCGTTAACTTCATCGCGCACGCTGCCGAACCGGATATGGCTGCGCAGACGGTCTTCCGGCAGGGTGAAATGGTGCTTCAGGGTTTGCAGGCGCGCATTCGCCTCGGCTTCAAGATGCTCTTCAAACCGGCGGATATCGGCGGCGAAGCGGTGGAGGCTCAGGTTGGCCGAGCCGGGCAATACATGTAGCAGATGAATAATCCCAGCCTGCTGCGCCAGAAATTCCGCATGGGCAATCGCTTTGTCGCTCAGTTCCAGTTCAAACACATCAACAGGCATCAGAATAGTGTTGTACATCGTCACTCCTCCTTTAGCGGTTATCAGCGCCTGCATAAAACCATATTTTTTGAGCGGATAATTTTAGCCGCCCGACAAATTTGTCCTTTTTTACACCGCAGCTTTGCCAGGAAAACTCTCAAAGCCGCCGCGCCACGAGCCGATTCCGCGGCGGGCGGGCCATCCGGTCTACCCTTGGTGTAGACCAGATGAACTTTCGCACTGGAACCTGTCTCTTTTTACTCTCTGCCAGGAGGTCGTAATGAAGGCGTTAACCTACCACGGGCCGCATAACGTTAAAGTTGAAAATGTCCCGGACCCGATTATCGAGGCGCAGGACGACATTATTCTGCGCGTCACGGCCACCGCGATTTGCGGTTCCGACTTACACCTCTATCGCGGCAAAATTCCGCAGGTGCATCATGGCGATATTTTCGGCCATGAATTTATGGGCGAAGTGGTGGAAACCGGCAGCGCGGTGAAAGATATCCGCCGTGGCGACCGTGTAGTGATCCCGTTTGTTATCGCCTGCGGGGAGTGTTTTTTCTGCAAGCTGCAGCAATATTCCGCCTGTGAGACCACCAACAAAGGCACCGGCGCGGCGCTGAATAAAAAACAGATCCCGGCGCCCGCCGCGCTGTTTGGCTACAGCCACCTCTATGGCGGCATCCCGGGCGGCCAGGCGGAATATGTCCGCGTGCCGAAGGGCAATGTCGGGCCGTTCAGGGTGCCGCCGGTGCTCTCCGACGATAAAGCGCTGTTCCTCTCTGACATTCTGCCGACCGCCTGGCAGGCCGTGAAAAACGGCCAGGTGCAGAAGGGCTCACAGGTAGCGATTTACGGCGCAGGCCCGGTCGGGCTTCTGAGCGCCGCCTGCGCGCGGCTGATGGGGGCCGAGCAGATTTTTATGGTCGACCATAACGACTATCGTCTCGCGTTTGCCAAAGAGCGCTACGGCGTTATCCCGATCAATTTTGACGACAACGACGATCCGGCGGCGTTCATTATCGAAAACACGCCGGGCAACCGCGGCGTGGACGCGGTCATTGATGCGGTTGGCTTCGAAGCCAAAGGCAGCCTGACAGAAACCGTGCTGTCGAATCTCAAAATCGAAGGCAGCAGCGGCAAAGCGCTGCGCCAGTGCATCGCGGCGGTGCGCCGCGGCGGCGTGGTGAGCGTGCCGGGCGTGTACGCGGGCTTTATCCACGGCTTCCTGTTTGGCGATGCGTTTGATAAAGGCATCAGCTTCAAAATGGGCCAGACGCATGTGCATGCGTTCCTGCCGGAGCTGCTGCCGCTTATCGAGCAAGGGCTGCTGACACCTGAGGAGATAGTGACGCACTATCTGCCGCTCGAAGACGCCGCGCGCGGCTATAAGATTTTCGAGAAGCGAGAAGAGGAGTGCCGCAAGGTGATTCTGGTGCCGGGCGCGGCGACGCCGGAGGCGGCGCGCGATAAAGTCACCGCGCTGATGAATGCGCCGTTGCAGCCGTAGAACGGGCGCATAAACAGAAAGAGGATGCCGGAGCATC
Organism: Cronobacter muytjensii ATCC 51329; assembly: GCF_001277195.1. NCBI lineage: Bacteria > Pseudomonadati > Pseudomonadota > Gammaproteobacteria > Enterobacterales > Enterobacteriaceae > Cronobacter > Cronobacter muytjensii. The sequence goes on along the minus strand of NZ_CP012268.1, from coordinate 2,800,108 downwards.
CTCTTGTTTTTTGCCGCCATGCGGGCTTAGCGGTGATATTCGCCCGCCGCTTCCGGCTGGTAGAGCAGTTCCAGCACTTCGATATGCGTTTCGCTGCCGTCCGGCAACGGCCAGCGGATGGCGTCGCCCACGCGCAGCCCCAGCAGCGCCGCGCCCACCGGTGCCATCACCGACAGCGAGTCGTCGTTGCTGCCTGCAAGCTGCGGGTAAACCAGCTGCCGCTCGTATGTTTCACCACTCGCCAGATCGCGGAATTTCACCCGGCTGTTCATCGTCACCACATCCTGCGGCATCGCCTGCGGGCTGACCATCCGGGCGCGATCCAGCTCATCGTTCAGCGCGTCGGCGACCGGCAGACGCGCGAACGCGGGCTGTTCCAGCAGGCTATCGAGACGTTCGGCATCGAGTTCGTTGATGATAAGGGCAGGTCGGGACATTTCTTACTCCATGTCGTTGAATCAGGCAGCGTTTCGCCGTTAACAAGCGTCCAAAGAAAAACCCTCACCGTCAAAACGATGAGGGTCCGCGTCAGAGGATGATACTCAGCCTTGCGCGCCGTTTGAAGTGACCTGGGTCACAAAACGGGGCTTAAAGCAGGATGCTGCCCACCGTCGCCAGCAGGAAGGCGATAGTGCCCAGCAGGGTTTCCATCACGGTCCAGGTTTTCAGCGTGGTTTTCTCATCCATCTCAAGGAAACGGCCCACCAGCCAGAAACCGGAGTCGTTGACGTGTGAAAGCACCGTCGCGCCGCCCGCGATAGCGATAACGATAAAGCAGAGGTCGAACTGGCTTAAGCCTGGCGTCGCCTGCACCATCGGCGCGACCAGCGCGGCGGTGGTAGTCAGCGCGACGGTCGCCGACCCTTGCGCCACGCGAAGCGCGGTAGAGATAACAAACGCTGCCAGGATAACCGGCATGCCGGTATCAGAGAGTACGCCCGCCAGCGCGTCGCCGATGCCGCTTGCGCGCAGCACGCCGCCGAACATGCCGCCCGCGCCGGTCACAAGGATAATCCCGCAGATAGGTCCGAGCGCGCCGTCGCAGACTTTCTCCAGATGCTGGCGGCTGTGGTTGCGGCTAAATACCATCAGCGCGAAAAACACGGTGATCAGCAGCGCCACCGGGGTTTTGCCGAGCATACGCAGGAAGTTCACCACGCTATTATCGGCGCTGACCCAGCCCAGCACTTTGGCGGTGTTGAGGCCCGTATCCAGGAAGATGAGCGCCAGCGGCAGCAGCAGAATGGCCAGCACCATGCCAAATGACGGCGGGCGGTGCGTCGGGTCGGCTTCCACTTCGCCAAGGAAAGACGAGGGCAGTTTGATATCGAATTTCTTACCGGCGTACTGCCCATAGAGATAGCCGCCGAAATACCAGGTGGGGATCGCGATAATCAGCCCCACGATCACCAGCAGGCCGATATTAGCGCCCAGCAGTTCGCTGGCGGCAACCGGGCCTGGATGCGGCGGCACCAGCGCATGCATGGCGGCGAACGCGCCCGCCGCCGGGAAGGCGTATTTCAGCGTCGAGCCACCAAAACGTTTCGCCACGCTGAAGATAATCGGCAGCATCACCACCAGGCCGGCGTCGAAGAAAATCGGGAAGCCGAACAGCAGCGAGGCGACGCCCAGCGCGAACGGCGCGCGGTGTTCGCCAAATTTATTGATAAGCGTGTCGGCCAGCACTTTCGCCCCGCCGGAGATCTCCAGCATACGGCCTATCATCGCGCCGAGTCCCACCAGCAGCGCGACGCCCGCGAGCGTGCTGCCAAAACCGGTCAGCAGCGTGGGCACGACTTTATCAAACGGCACTTTGGTCAACAGCGCCACAACGATACTGACCAGGGTAAGAGCAAGAAAAGCATGCACTTTAAAGCGCATGATAAGTACCAGCAGCAGCACGACGGCACAGGCGGCAATGCCCAGCAGCGTACCGGCGCCATAAGCGTAAGTGGTTTCTGTCATCGTTATTGTCCTCAACATGGGTACAGTGAAACCGTAGCCTGGTCTGCGGTTTTCTCACTGATACCGGTAACATGATACTGGTAACATGCAGAGGGTTGTAAACAGGGGGTGTCATATTTATTAACATTTTGAGATCACCGTCAAACTCCCGCTTTCGCGGAGCCTGACGATGCATATCCCGCCTGACGCTTCTGTCAAATTTTCCGGCGCATTTTTTTCACTAAATCGCCAGATTTGTTGGCTATATCGAGCTTTTTTGTTGTGAAGTGGCCACGAAGTTGTCGCTTTGGTCTGTCGTTAACTAGCTTAGGATCGTGATGATATGCCGTACATCGCGCTGTATACGGCGGCGCAACGCCACCGGACCCTGATCAGTGCATAAGAGGACATCATGAAAAAGCTCACCTTCACGTTTCTGACCGTGGCGCTGGCGGGCACCAGCCATTTCGCCTTTGCCGATACCCTGCGCATGGAATGTCCCGTCTCTCCCGGTGGCAAACAGTACTGCCAGTACATCAAAGAACGCTTTGAGAAGCAGACGGGCAACCAGCTCGAATTTATCGAATTCCCGGCCGCCTCGGATGAAAAGCTGGCGCTGCTGCAACAGCTGTTCGCCGCCAAAGATGAAAAAGCGGTGGATGTGTTTCAGTCCGACACCATCTGGATTGGCCTGCTTGATAAGCAGACGCTCGATCTCACCGATGCCATGGGGGGGATGGAAAAAGAGTTTTTCCCGGGGCCCTGGAAGAACAACACCGTGAATGGACGCCTGAAAGCGGTGCCGTCATATATCGACACCGGCGTACTGTTTTATCGCAAAGACTTACTGGAGAAATATAAAGAGCAGCCGCCGAAAACGTGGGACGAGATGACGCGTATCGCCACCAAAATCCAGGCGGAAGAGCGCAAGGCGGGGCATAAAAATTTCTGGGGATACATCTTCCAGGGCAAATCATATGAAGGGCTGACCTGCAATGCGCTGGAGTGGATCGATTCCTATGGCGGCGGCACGTTTATCGACGAAAAAGGGAACGTGACCATTAACAATCCGAAAGCGGCGCAGGCGCTCGATATGGCGCGCGGCTGGATGGGCAAGATAACGCCGAAGGGCGTGCTGGGCTACAAAGAAGAAGAGTCGCGCACGGTGTTCCAGAATGGCGATGCGCTGTTTATGCGCAACTGGCCTTACGTCTGGCAGTTGTCGCAGGCGGATGACAGCCCGCTGAAAGGCAAGGTGGGCGTGATGCAACTGCCTGCCGGGCCGGACGGGCGTCAGGCGACGACGCTCGGCGGCTGGCAGTGGTCGATTAACGCCAATACTAAAAACCCGCAAGCCGCGATTGCGCTACTGAAAATCTTAAGCGACGACGACTCGCAAACCACGCGCCTGAAAATCCTCGGTCACGCGCCGACGCGCGTCGCGCTTTATGAAAACAAAGACGTGCTGGCGATTGCGCCGGAGCTGACCCAGTTCCGCGATATCTTCGCCCAGGCGGTGCCGCGACCGGCGACGGTGACGAAAGCCCAGTATCCGCGCGTGTCGAACGCGGTGTTCAACGTGACCTTTAGCGTGCTGAACGGCAAAGAGGACGGCAAGAAAGCCACCGCGGATCTGCAAAAACGCCTGACGCGCGCAAAGGGCACCGGCTGGCGGTAAAGGCGGGATAACGATGTGGGGGCGGGTGCGCTTTGCTTACCCGCTCTGCACGTGACGAAACTGCGTGTCGCAGGGCGGGTAAGCGGCGCGCCCCCGCCATTCAAACCTGATAAACGCCGCCACACAGGGAACGAATTTCCCCTCGCGCCTGCGCGAAGAAAGCCGGAGCGAGGGCAATACCGTCGTGTCCGTCAACATGCTCAACGGAGCGCTTATGAAATCCGATAGCCTTACGCAGCCGCCGACAGCCCGGCGGCACAAGGTCTCCTGGCATCAGCGCCGTCGCCGCGTGGCGTGGGGGCTGGTGCTGCCCTCGCTGATCCTGCTGGCGCTGGCGGCGGGCTGGCCGCTCGCGCGCACTATCTGGTTCAGCTTCACTAACGCCATGCTCGACGCGCCGCAGGACTATCAGATGGTCGGCGTCGCCAACTATTTTGCGCGTCAGGATGGCGTCAGCATCGGCGTGCTGAGCGACCCGCTCTGGTGGCAGGCGGTAGGCAATACGCTGTGGTTTACCTTCACCTCGGTGGCGCTGGAGCTGCTGCTCGGCATGCTGCTGGCCCTGCTGATGAACGAGAAATTTCGCGGTCAGGGGCTGGTGCGCACCGCCATTCTCATTCCGTGGGCCATTCCGACTATCGTCAGCGCCAAAATGTGGGGCTGGATGTTCCACGACCAATATGGCGTGGTGAACGATCTGCTCGGCAAAATCGGTCTGCCGTCACACCTCGCCTGGATTGCCGAGCCGTCGCTCTCCATGTGGGCGGTGGTGATTGCCGACGTCTGGAAAACCACGCCGTTTATGGCCCTGATGCTGCTGGCGGCCCTACAGCTTATCCCGGCGGATCTCTACGAGGCGGCGAAAGTGGACGGCGCCAGCCCCTGGCAGCGCTTTAAGCGCATTACGCTGCCGCTCATTATGCCAGCGCTGGTCGTGGCGCTGATTTTCCGCGTCATGGATTCGATGCGCATCTTTGACCTCATCTACGTGCTGACCTCCAACAGCGAGGCGACGATGTCGATTTCTGGCTACGCCCGCGAGCAGATTGTCTCTTATCAGGATATGGGCATGGGCTCCGCGGCGTCGGTGCTGGTATTTATGATGGTGGCGGGCATCGCGGCCTGCTTTATCCGCGTCGCGCGTTTAAACGACAAGGAGAAGAACTGATGAAAATCACGCGCGGGCAGCGCAGGGCAGGGCATAAAGCGGTGATTTTTATCGGCGCGCTGATGGCCTGTCTGTTCTGCGTTTTTCCCTTTTACTACGCGATTATTACTTCGCTGCGCGCAGGCCAGGAGCTGTTTACCCCGGCCTATTTCCCGACCGGCTGGCACTGGGATAACTATGTGGTCGCGCTGGTGGATAATGGTATCGCCCGCAGCCTGCTGAATTCCGTGCTGGTGGCGGTGGTGACGGTAGGGCTGTGCCTGCTGGTGTCGGTGACCGCCGCGTTCGCGCTGGCGCGCGTGCCGTTTCGTGGGCGGCGCGTGCTGCTGTTCACCATTCTGTGCGTCTCGATGTTTCCGCAGGTGGCGGTGCTGACCGGCATGTTCGAACTGGTGCGCTTTCTCGGGCTGTATGATTCGCTCGGCGCGCTGGTTATCTCCTACACCACCTTCTCGTTGCCGTTTACCGTCTGGGTGCTGACCACGTTTATGAAGTCGATTCCGGTGGAGCTGGAGGAGGCGGCTATCGTTGACGGCGCGACAACCGGCACCATTATTCGACGCGTGTTCGCCCCGGTACTGGCGCCCGCGCTGGTGACGACCGGGCTGCTGGCGTTTATCGGCGCGTGGAATGAATTTATGTTCGCGCTGACGTTTATTATCTCCGGCGACAAGCGCACCGTGCCCGTCGCCATCAGCATGTTCAGCGGCGCGTCGAGCTACGAGCTGCCGTGGGGCAGCATTATGGCCGCGTCAGTGGTGGTGACGCTGCCGATTATTATTCTGGTGCTGATTTTCCAGAAACGTATTGTCAGCGGGCTCACCAGCGGGGCGATAAAGGGGTAAATCATGGCGCAACTCCGGTTAGAAAAAGTGCAGAAACGCTACGGCTCTCATGCCGAGGTGATAAAGCCGCTCGATTTACAGATTAACAGCGGAGAGTTTGTAGTGGTGGTCGGACCGTCCGGCTGCGGCAAATCGACGCTCCTGCGCCTGGTGGCAGGGCTTGAGGAGATTACCGATGGCGATATGTATATCGACGATCTGCGGGTAAATGACGATTCGCCCTCCGATCGCGGCATCGGCATGGTGTTCCAGTCCTATGCGCTCTATCCACACATGACCGTGTACCAGAATATGGCTTTCGCGCTCGAAATGGCGAAAGTGCCTGAAAAGGCGATCGACGAGCGGGTGCGTGAAAGCGCGCGGATTTTACAGCTGGAGCATCTGCTGGATCGTCGTCCGAAAGATCTCTCCGGCGGTCAGCGCCAGCGCGTGGCGATAGGCCGGGCGATTGTGCGTGAGCCGAGCCTGTTTCTCTTTGATGAACCGCTCTCGAACCTTGATGCTTCGCTGCGTGTGCAGATGCGTATGGAGATAGCGGCGCTGCATAAGCGTATCAACGCGACCATTCTCTATGTTACTCACGATCAGGTGGAGGCGATGACGCTCGCTGATCGCATCGTGGTACTTAACCAGGGCCAGATTGAACAGGTCGGCTCGCCGCTTGAGCTCTACGATACGCCTGCCAACGTCTTTGTGGCGCAGTTTATCGGCTCGCCAAAGATGAATCTGATCCCCGGCAAAATGCTGCGCATTATGGAGCACGCCTGCGAAGTGGAGCTGGAAAACGGGCTGCGGCTGACGCTGCCGATACAGGCGCAAGCGGGCAAGGAAGGCGACGCGGTGCAGCTCGGCATTCGCCCCGAGCATGTCGGGATAATGACGCTTGCCAAAGCGGACGTGGAGGGGGAGGTGCTGTTCGTCGAACATATGGGCAATGAGACCCTGATTTACGTCAACGGCGGTTATGGCGCAGAACCGCTGGTCATGCGCCATACTGAGAGGCTGGAGATACGGCCGGAGCACCATCTGGGCCTGAAACTCCCACCGGAACACTGTTATCTTTTCGACAGCGCGGGCAGGGCGTTTGTACGGCTCAGCGGCCCGAAAAACCAGCACTAAGGGAGCGTGATGAAAGCAATCGACAAGAAGTGGTGGCACAACGCGGTGGTCTATCAGATCTACCCGCGCAGCTTTATGGACGCCAACGGCGACGGCGTGGGTGACCTGGCCGGGATCATCAGCAAACTCGACTATCTGCAACAGCTTGGCATCAACCTTATCTGGCTCTCGCCGGTCTACAAATCCCCGATGGACGATAACGGCTACGATATCTCGGATTACGATGATATCGCCGCCGAGTTCGGCACGATGGCGGAAATGGAGCAGCTGATTCATGAAGCGAAAGCGCGCGATATTTATATCCTGATGGATCTGGTGGTGAACCACACCTCGGATGAACACCCGTGGTTTATCGAGGCGAGAAAGGGCAAAGATAACCCGTACCGCGACTTCTACATCTGGCGCAAACCGGCGCCGGACGGCGGCCCGCCCAATGACTATCGCTCGCACTTTGGCGGCAGCGGCTGGGCGTATGACGAGGCGAGCGGCGAATATTATCTGCATCAGTTTTCCGTTCGCCAGCCCGATCTCAACTGGGAAAATCCACGGGTGCAGGAGGAGATCCACGCGATGATGAACCGCTGGCTCGATAAAGGCATCGGCGGCTTTCGCATGGATGTTATCGATCTTATCGGTAAAGAGGTTGACCGACAGATCATGGCGAACGGCAAGCACCTGCATGTGCTGCTGCGCCAGATGAACGAGGCGACCTTCGGCCCGCGCGATTCGCTGACTGTGGGTGAAGCCTGGAGCGCCACGCCGGAAGATGCGCTGCTCTACAGCGACCCGGCGCGCCAGGAGCTGTCGATGGTGTTTCAGTTTGAGCATATCAAGCAGACCTGGGACGAAAAAGCCGGCAAATGGCGCAGTAAGCCGTTCGAGCTGTCGCGTTTTAAGGCGGTTATCGACAAATGGCAGACGGCGCTCGCCGACCGCGGCTGGAACTCGCTGTTCTGGAGTAACCATGACCTGCCGCGCGCGGTGTCGAAATTCGGCAACGACGGCGAATTCCGCGAGGTGTCGGCCAAAATGCTTGCCACCGCGCTCCACTGCCTGCGCGGTACGCCCTATATCTATCAGGGCGAAGAGATAGGCATGACCAATGTGCGTTACTCCACCATTGAAGAGTACCGCGACATTGAGAGCCTCAATTTTTATCGCGAGCTTATCGCCGGCGGCCTGACGCATGACGAGATGATGACCGGTATTTACGCCAACGGACGCGATAACGCCCGCACGCCAATGCAGTGGGACGACAGCCCGCACGGCGGGTTTACCACCGGTATGCCGTGGCTTGGCGTTAACCCGAACTATCGTGAGATAAACGTCGCCCAGGCGCTGGCCGAGCCTGACTCTATTCTCTGGCACTATCAAAAGCTGGTGGCGCTGCGTAAACAGTACCCGATTCTGGTTTACGGCGATTATCAGATGCTGTTTGCCGAACATCCTGAAGTGTTCGCCTGGGTGCGCCGCTACGAGGGCGACACGCTGCTGGTGATTAACAACTTCTTCGGCAACGCCATTACGTTGCCCATTCCGGAAGCGATGCAGGCGTGGCACGGCGAGTGCCTTATCAGCAACTACGCGCCGCGCGACCAGCTCGCCGTGAGCCTGGAGCTGCAACCTTATGAATCTTTCGCGCTGTTAATTCATCAGGAGGGGTAATGATTGAGGCAACGACGCAGGTAGAAGGCCGCTGGTGGAAAGAGGCGACGGCCTACCAGATTTATCCGCGCAGCTTTAAAGACAGCAACGGCGACGGTATCGGCGATCTGAACGGGATTATCGAGAAGCTCGACTACCTGAAAGATCTCGGCATCGACCTTATCTGGATCTGCCCGATGTATCCATCGCCCAACGACGATAACGGCTACGACATCAGCGACTATCAGGGGATCATGGCGGAATTCGGCACAATGGCCGATTTTGACCGGCTGCTTGCGGGCGTACATCAGCGCGGCATGCGGCTTATTCTCGATCTCGTCGTCAACCACACTTCTGACGAGCATCCGTGGTTCCTGGAGTCGCGCTCCTCGAAAGATAACCCGAAACGCGACTGGTATATCTGGCGCGATGGCAAAGACGGCGCCGAGCCGAATAACTGGGAATCTATCTTCAGCGGCTCGGCATGGAAGCGTGATGAGGTGACCGGCCAGTATTTCATGCACCTGTTCAGCAGCCGCCAGCCGGATCTCAACTGGGAAAATCACGAGATGCGCGCCGCCGTCTACGACATGATGCGCTGGTGGCTCGATAAGGGCATCGACGGTTTTCGCATTGACGCCATCGCGCATATGAAAAAGGAGCCGACGCTCAGCGATGTGCCGAACCCGGACAAACTGCCGTATGCGCCGTCGATGGTGGCGCACCTCAACTACGACGGCCTGCTGGATTATGTGGACGATATCTGCCGCAACGTCTTTAACCATTACGACATCGTGACGGTGGGCGAGATGAACGGGCTGGATGCGGATCACGCGGAAGAGTGGGTGGGGGAGAACCGCGGACGGCTCAATATGGTGTTTCAGTTCGAACATGTCCGGCTCTGGGAGCCACAGGCGGGCCTGCGACCGACACCCGCCGTGCTGCGTAATATCTTCACCAGCTGGCAGCAGGCGCTGGAAGGCAAGGGGTGGAACGCGCTGTACGTGGAAAACCACGATGTGACGCGGGTGGTTTCACGCTGGGGCGATACTGAACGCCACTGGCGCGAGAGCGCGACCTGTATTGCGGCGATGTATTTTCTGATGCAGGGCACGCCGTTTATCTATCAGGGCCAGGAAATCGGCATGACCAATACCCGGTTTGCGAGCCTTGATGATTTCGACGACGTCTCGGCGCATAACAAAGCGCGCGATCTGCGAGATCAGGGCATGAGCGAAGAAGACATTGTCGAATTCCTGACGCGCACCGGGCGCGATAACTCACGCACGCCGATGCAGTGGGACGCGTCGCCGTACGCCGGTTTCAGCACTCACGAGCCGTGGCTGAAGGTGAACCCGAACTACGAGATGATCAATGTCGAAAGCCAGCAGCACGACCCGCATTCGGTGCTCAATTTTTATCGGCAGATGATCCACCTGCGTAAGCGCGAACCGGCGCTGATCTACGGGCGTTACGAGCCGCTGCTTGACGATCATGAGCAGATTTACGCTTATGGACGCACGCTGGGCGAGGAGCGCCTGGTGGTGCTCTGTAACCTCTCCGGCAAGGCTGCGGAATGGGAGGCGCAGGCGCTGTCGCTTGACGGCGCTACCTGCCTGCTCGCCAATTTCAGCGAGAGTCCGGAGGGGCATCGCCTGAAAGCCTGGGAGGCGCGGGTGTATAAACTGGCGACATAACGCGCGTCAACCTGTGACGTAACAGCATTTTTTGGAAGACAGATCGCGCCACAATGGCGCGATTTTTTTACATGGATGCAAATGATGATGCGTAAAACCGTTCTGGCCGCGCTGGCGTTACTGGCAATGTGGCAGGTATCCCCGGCGCTTGCGGCATTAAGCGACGATCAGGTCAAAGAGCAGATTATTCAGGAGGAGATTGACAATTATTCCGGCAATTGCCCGTGCCCTTATAACACGATGCGTAACGGTCGTGCCTGCGGCGGGCGCAGCGCGTGGAGCCGGGAAGGGGGCGCTTCGCCAGTCTGTTACAAACGCGAGGTGACCGAGGAGATGATCCGCGAATGGCGCGAGCGCAACGAATAATCGCGCTCGCGCGGATGGCTTAATACCCGACGGTATCAAGGATAAAGTTTTTCCCACAGTTGCCCGGATGCGGCTGCGGCGCGAACGCGTCGGCGCTGAGCGGCGCGTTGATTTGCGCGGCGTTCAGCGAGATCTGCATTTCGGTGAGATAGGCTGGGTTACCGTTGCAGGTGAGTTTGACTGCACGCACGCTCTGACGTCCAAAGGCTTTGGCGACGGCAGTATCAAACGCCTGACGACTCACCGCTTTGCCGTAGTTGGCCGCCAGAAACGCGCCCAGCGGACTCTGCTTGATCTCGTTGTTCATGCGGACCATCGTGCCGAAATAGGCGTCCGGATCAAAACCAAAGCAGACGCCGTGCTTGGCATATTCGTAGCGTTCAAGGCAGGAGTCGCCGCCCGCGCCAGGCATGGTCTCACTCAGTTTCTCCGCCGTTTCCAGCGACAGGCCGGTTTCCGCCGCCTGGCATTTTCTGTCGGCGCGGGCGAGCGGCATATTCGGCACAGGACGCGTGGCGCAGCCATAGCGCATCCAGCGTTTATCGTCGACGCCGCGCGCGGCGATGGATTTCGGCAGGCCAGGCCACAGGCCGTGCACCGTCAGGTAGTTGCGTTTATCGTCTTCTTCTTTTTGCAGCGCGCATTCGGTTGGTTCGTCGCGGTGACGCTCATGCATGCTCTGGCAAAAACCAGTCTGCCAGGAGAGCGCCAGCACGTAGCGATCGAAATCGCCATACTGCTTCGCTTCCAGCGGCTGCGCGGCGGCGGTTGTCGCGGCCATCGCCAGCAGCGCGCCTGCGGCGAGTAAAACTTTCCTGTTAACCATGGTATGGGTCCGAAATCGACGGGATAAATGACAAAGATGTGTCATTTAACCATAAAAAAAGCGCCGCGAGGGCGCTTTTCGGACAGATTCCGCTTAAGAGCAGAAGATTATGCCGCCACCAGCAGTTGCGTGGCGAGGATCACGACGATTAATCCAACCAGCACCGGCACCGAAGTGCGTTTTACTACTTCAAACGGCGAAATCTGCGCCATACCGGCAACCGCGACCACGACGCCGGAAACCGGCGACAGCGTACGGCCCAGGTTAGAGGCCTGAAGCATCGGGATAGTCAGATAGGCCGGGTTAATGCCGGCGCTGTGGGCAAGCTTCGGGATCATCTCTACAAACGCATAGAACGGCGCGTTGCCGGAGCCGGTGGTCATCGCGGCAAGCATAGTGAGCGTGACCAGCACCAGCATCAGAATAATACTGGCGGAGCCAAAGGAGGTGGCGACAGAGATCAGGCTCTGAATAAAGCCGATAGTGCTGAGGCCCTGGGCGAAAACCCCGGCGGCCACCAGCAGAATGACGACGCCCGCGAAGGCGTCCGCCATGCCCCGGTAAGCGACCTCCAGCCCGGCAAAGACTTTTTTACTGTCAAAGCCGCGCAGGAATTCAATAATGGCAGTCAGCACGATACAGATCACGAGAATGGTGATGATGTGCAACTGCGGGCCCCATTTACCATCAAAAATCAGCACGCCGATGATAGGACTGAACGGCAGGATGGCGTAAAACGCGGGCGCATGGGTTTTAATATCGTTCACGTCGAGCATTTCATGGCTGACCTGCTCTTTTTTATCCAGCCAGCGCTGCCAGAAGAAATGCGCGATCGCCATGCTGATGATCGCGGCGATGGAGATGGGCAGCGTGGTTTTAAAGGCGAAATCGATAAGCGGCATCTCAGAGGCCTGAGCGGCCAGCACCACATCACCGGAGGTGGGTGAGAGGATAATCGCCGCCGGTGAAGCGCAGATGGCCGCCGCCGCGCCGCGGCTGATGCCGACGTTCACCATTACCGGAAACAGCGTGGCCATCAGGAGTACGCCAAGCCCGGTGGCGGATGAGACGGCCAGCGACATCAGGCAGGCGACAAAATAGGCGGCAATCATCAGCACGTAAGGGGAGTTGATATAACGCAGCGGACGCGAGGCGAGTTTCACGACCATATCGTTTGCGCCGGTGTGCGTCATATAAGCCGCAAAACCGCAGAGCATCATAATCATCATGCCGAGATCGCCGCCGCGGCTCATCAGCAGAATTTTAATGTATTCAAAAATATCGCTGATGGCATAACCGGTACTGGTTTCTTTTGCCGGTAATATCGCGTGACCCATTAGCGCGCTAATGATTAACAGCAGCAGGCCGCCAACAAAAAGCACGCCGGTGGCGGAATAACCTTTAATGATATAACGCGCGACTCCCACAATAACCACGGCTCCTGTGAGGAGTTCCAGAATTGTTCCCATAATTGCCTCTGTTGAGCGACCGGAAAATAGCCTGGCGACGATAGGTGTATGGCTCAGGCGAGATGCGGGGGAATGTGCCTTAATTACGCTGAGTGTTATCTGATACATATCAATAAACTCTCTGCTAGTGGATAAGGCAAAGGGCAAGAAAATAATGTATTTATAAATTAATGGCTTGCATAAGGCAACCGATTAACAGCGATGAACGAAAATGCGCAGGACATGTACAAAACGGAATTTGCGTTAAGGTGTGGCGGGCATCGCGATTATTGACAGGCATTATTCCGGCGCGTCAAGGAATAAAGAAATCAGGGGTTTTTAAGTGGCTCTGACAGTGTGCAATTCGACTTCAGAGGCCAGAAGCGTCTGAAAAAACCATGCGTAGTAAGTCTGCGGGCTCGCTTTCGGAATCAACCGACATCTGGTTAAGACTTCATTGAGGCACGATCGCCCAGAATATGGCTTCATACTAACAGTGGTAATTAAGACGTGACCGTAGTTAATAAATCCTTTCTGACAATTTTTCTGCTTTTCTGCCAGTTTGTGTTTCCCCTGAATGCCTCGGCGCTGGAAGCGCCACGCACCGTTAAAGCCTGGGCTTCTGTGCTTGGTGATAATATCGCCGAGACGTGGAACGAGCCGCAGCATGTGGATCTCTATGTGCCTTCCATTACCTGGCATGCGCGCTTTGCCTACGACAAAGAGAAAACCGATCGCTACAACGAGCGCCCGTGGGGGGCCGGTATCGGGAAATCGCGCTGGGACGAGAAAGGCAACTGGCACGGTCTGTATGTGATGGCGTTTAAAGATTCCTACAACAAATGGGAGCCTATCGCCGGGTACGGCTGGGAGGCGACATGGCGCCCGCTGCCTGATGACGCCTTTCATGTCGGGCTGGGCTATACCCTCGGCGTGACGGTGCGCGATAACTGGGATTACATCCCTGTTCCGCTGGTGCTGCCGCTCGCTTCCGTGGGTTACGGCCCGGCGACGTTCCAGATGACGTACATCCCTGGCACTTACAACAACGGAAACGTTTACTTCGCCTGGCTGCGGTTACAGTTTTAAGCGCAAAATATTTTCAGTCATAAGAAAATGCGCTAAGCCAGAGAAGACAAGGCTCACAAGCCCAACGGCAAAAAAAGTTCGCGACTTTTATCACTTTTTCTAAAAGTTCGACTGGACAAAAGCCACCACAATTGATGTACTGATATCCGACACAGCATTTGTGTCGATTTTTCATGTAAAGGTAATTTTGATGTCTAAGATTAAAGGTAACGTTAAGTGGTTTAATGAATCCAAAGGATTCGGTTTCATTACTCCGGAAGATGGCAGCAAAGACGTGTTCGTACACTTCTCTGCGATCCAGAGCAATGGTTTCAAAACTCTGGCTGAAGGTCAGCGTGTAGAGTTCGAAATCACTAACGGTGCCAAAGGCCCTTCTGCTGCTAACGTAATCGCTCTGTAATTACAACAGCAAGAATTTCAAAACCCGCTGACTCAGCGGGTTTTTTTATGCCTGTCGCTTTACCGTTATTCAGTAAAACAGAAAGCTCTTCAGGAAAAACCCGACCACCAGAACGCTGAACAACACCGCCAGCCAACTCAACATTTGCGCTTTCATAAGCCCCTCCGCACCAGACAATGGGGCGATAGTGGCAGAGAAAAATTAAGCTAACATTAACGAGACGCCGTTTAGCGCATGTTCACGGACGAAAAGAGCCAGAATGCGAGCGCCGTCATCATAAATGAGCCCAGCAGGTTCAGCATGACGTTAAGCCCCGCCCAACCGATACGGCCTTCCTGAAGCAAAAAGACCACTTCTGCGGAAAAGGTTGAAAAGGTCGTCAGGCCGCCGCACAGGCCGGTGGTGATAAGAAGTTTCCACATCGGGTCCAGATGCGTCATCCGGTTGAACCAGGCAAGCCCTGCGCCGATGATAAACGCGCCGGCCAGGTTGGCCGTCAGTGTGCCGAGCGGAATGGCGTGATGGACCGGGTTCAGGCGCAGGCCAAGCCACCAGCGCAGCACGCTGCCGGTGCCGCCGCCCAGAAAGACCGCAAGCATAATTTTCAACATGAGCATTCGCCATTATGTTATTGGTAAGGCGAAGAGTTTACCGCCAGCCACGGCGCGCTGGCTACCGTAACGAGGAGAGGCGCAGATGAAAGTAGCGGTGGGACAGTTCGCGGTCACCCCCGACTGGCAAAAAAACGCGTTAACCTGCGTGACGCTCATGGCGGATGCGGCCCGTCAGGATGCCGCGTTGCTGGTACTCCCGGAGGCGCTGCTGGCCCGCAGCGATAACGACCCGGATCTGTCAGTAAAATCGGCCCAGGCACTCAATGGCGAGTATGTCAGTCGGTTGCGCGAAGAGAGCGCCAGAAACGGCCTTACAACGCTTCTGACGCTGCATATCCCCACCCGTGAGGGGAGAGCGGCCAACACGCTTATCGCGCTGCGTGGAGGCGAAATTATCGCGCAATACCAGAAGCTCCATCTCTATGACGCCTTCGCGATGCAGGAGTCGCGTCTGGTGGACGCGGGCGATGCAATACCGCCGCTAATTGAGGTGGCGGGTATGAACGTGGGGCTGATGACCTGTTACGATTTGCGTTTTCCGGAAATGGCCCTCAGCCTGGCGCTCGCAGGCGCCGAGTTGCTGGCGCTGCCGGCGGCCTGGGTACGCGGCCCGCTCAAAGAGCATCACTGGGCCACGCTGCTCGCGGCCAGAGCGCTGGATACCACCTGTTATGTGGTCGCAAGCGGCGAATGCGGCAACCGAAATATCGGACAGAGCCGTATCGTTGACCCGCTGGGCGTGACGCTCACGGCAGCGGCAGAAGGCCCGGACCTGATTTTCGCAGAGGTATCGCCACAGCGCGTGGCGCAGGTACGCGACCAGCTACCGGTGCTTAAAAACCGCCGTTTCGCGGCGCCGCAATTATTTTGATGTTTTTTTATCCAGCGCTTGATTCATCTCGTTACAGATTGCTATTGTGTGTCGGGCTGAAATGACCGTTAATAAGTGCGGTCTTTAAGATGGCCGAATGGCGCCAGATTTTCTAAGAAGGTAAGTATGGGTGAAATTAGTATTACCAAACTGCTTGTGATCGCCGCACTGGTTGTTCTGCTGTTTGGTACCAAAAAACTGCGTACGCTTGGGGGAGACCTGGGCGCGGCGATTAAAGGCTTTAAAAAAGCGATGAACGACGATGAGTCCGGCGCGAAAACGCCTGCCGCGACCGACGCTCCGGCGGAACGTCTGTCTCATAAAGAGTAATCTCCGGCCCTTGCGGCATAAAAAAACCGGCCTCTGATGAGCCGGTTTTTTTGTGGGCGATTGCCAGACGGTAACGAAATATTACGCGTTTATTTGACTTCTTCGCCTTTCGCCTGGAGATCGGCGTGGTAGGACGAGCGCACGAACGGGCCGCAGGCGGCGTGGGTAAAGCCCATCGCGAGCGCTTCCGCTTTCATCTCTTCAAATTCGTCCGGGCTGACGTAGCGCTGCACCGGCAGGTGGTGACGGCTCGGCTGCAGGTACTGGCCCAGCGTCAGCATGGTAACGCCGTGTGCACGCAGATCGCGCATAACCTCAATAATTTCCGCGTTAGTTTCGCCAAGGCCGACCATCAGCCCTGATTTGGTCGGGATCTCCGGGTGCGCTTCTTTAAAGCGCTCCAGCAGCTTCAGCGACCAGGCGTAATCGGCACCTGGACGCACCTGACGATAAAGACGCGGCACGTTTTCCAGGTTGTGGTTAAACACGTCCGGCGGCGTGGCGTTGAGGATATCCAGCGCTTTGTCCATACGGCCGCGGAAATCAGGCACCAGCGTTTCGATTTTGATGGTCGGGCTCTTTTCACGGATTGCGCTGATGCAGTCCGCAAAGTGCTGAGCGCCGCCGTCACGCAGGTCATCGCGATCCACAGACGTGATAACGACGTAGCGCAGCGCCATATCGGCGATGGTTTGCGCGAGCTTCTGCGGCTCGTTGGCATCCGGTGCCACCGGGCGGCCGTGGGCCACGTCGCAGAACGGGCAGCGACGCGTGCAGATAGCGCCGAGGATCATAAAGGTCGCGGTGCCGTGGTTGAAACACTCCGCAAGGTTCGGGCAGGAGGCCTCTTCACAAACTGAGTGAAGGCCATTTTTGCGCATCGCCGCTTTGATACCCTGAATGCGGGTTGAGTCGGCAGGGAGTTTGATTTTCATCCACTCCGGCTTTCTTAACAAAGCCTCGCGCTCTGTCGCCACATTCTTAACCGGGATAAGGGCCATTTTATCGGCATCGCGGTATTTCACACCGCGTTCCATCACAATGGGTTTACTCATAGCGTGCGTGTTCCAGTTGCGGATAACGAAGGAAAGCGTTTAAATTCAAGCTAATGTTGTATTTATCAACTATTTTTGAATTAACGGCACGCAGTATAACATTACTGCCACACAGAATCAGCCTGAGGGCACCCGAATTGCCGAAGAATTTGTAAAATAGTTGTTATTTAGTGCCCTTAAGCCGTCGCCCGTTATGAGGGCGACGCGTGAGCGGAAACCGCTTTGCTGGCAAACCCTTCCACAATCGCTTCAATCACATTCTGTACCACCGGATCGCGCAGGCTGAATTTATTGTAATGCAATGAAATGTCGATAGTTTCTTTAATTACGACATCGCTTTCTACTTCAATAAGTCCAAAGCTGTCTTTAAATAACGCGAATATACGTGCGGGCATAAAGCCGATTAAATCGCTGCTGCCGATGATGGACGCGATAGTAACCATATTGTAACTGCTGAACGAAACGTTTCGATCCGGCAGTAACGTATTGATCTGCTTGCGTACACCGTTCACCATGCCGCCGGGCAGCATAATAAACGTATGTTCCCAGGTTTGCAGATCTTCAGACGTGACGGGTTCACCGGTACGGCTGCACGGATGGCCGCGACGGCAGACCACCGCGACGCGATCCTTAAAGAGCAGGTGCGTACTGAGCGTGCGAGAGGACCATGAGCCGCTGTCGACTACCAGATCGGTCTGGAACTGGCTCAGCTGCGTTTCGGTGTCCTGCAGGGGAATATTGCGGATTTGTAAGTGCGGATTCACCTTGCGGATCTGCTGATAAATCTGCGGGATCACCAGGGCGCCCAGCGAGGCGGACGTGGCGATAGTAATGGTGCGCTGTTTTTCATGCTCGCCCTGTAAATCCAGCGCGCCGAGAATAGACTCCAGTCCCTGACTGATATATTCGTGCATATGGGTCGCGTAAGCGGTCGGCGTGACCCCTTGCCCCTTACGAATAAACAACGGATCGGGAAATATCAGGCGCAGTTTTTGAATAGACTGGCTGATGGCCGATGGCGTCAGGTTCAGTACTCTGGCCGCGTTGACAATGCCTTTATGCACGTATACGGCTTCGAAAATCGTCAGCAGGTTAAGATCGATATTTCGCAGAGTCTGGAATATTTGCGGTCTACTGTCATCTTCCTGTTTGGCTGAAGGTTTTTCAGGGGGATGGTTCAATTCCACGCTACGCTCCAACTGTATAGATAAATCAAATAATAGAGAGGTTCTATTTATAATAACTGTGAACAGGTCCCTTAGCCGATAATAAAACGCTCCGGGGATCTTACCCGCATAAAGTGAACAGGACTTTACATGGTCGGCAAAGGGGCGGGTGGCGTTTTCAGATAAATCCCGCTTATCTTCTCGTACCGTTAATGTATTGATGAGATTAAGAAAAATCTACTCAGGCGCAGAGAAAATAAATAATCCGTTATGGAATGTAAAGCGGCAAATTGCATAACGATTAAAGGCCGCCACAAGAAGGGCGGCGAACAGGTAAAGTCTTAAGCGCTGATATATTCCGCCGTGGGATTATTAAGTAGCGCTAAAAAGTGATGCACCAGTCGCGGTTGTACAACTTCCAGTTGCGCGCCAGCAGATAGCGCGCTGACCTGAGTCATTTCCATTCCCGCGTAGCCGCAAGGGTTAATTCGTAAAAACGGACGCAGATCCATATTTATATTCAGTGCGAGCCCGTGAAATGAACAGCCTTTACGAATTCGCAGTCCCAGCGAGCAAATTTTTTTGCCGTCCACATAGACGCCTGGCGCGTCCGGGCGCGGATAGGCGTTAATGGCAAATTCAGCGAGCGTATTCACTACCGTCTGTTCCAGCAGCGTCACCAGTTCACGCACGCCAAGCTTGCGGCGTCGGAGATCCAGCAACACATACATCACCTGCTGACCGGGCCCGTGATACGTTACCTGGCCGCCACGATCGCTTTGAATAACCGGAATGTCGCCGGGCATTAACACATGCTCTGCCTTACCGGCTTGCCCCTGAGTGAACACCGGCGAGTGTTCTACCAGCCAGAGCTCATCCGGCGTGTTTTCATCGCGTTCATCGGTAAACTGATGCATCGCCTGCGAAACGGGTTCATAAGGCTGAAGCCCAAGCTGGCGAATGAGGATTTTTTCCTGAAGCAAAACTGCGTCTCCGAAGAGAGAAGGTGCGGGGAGTATATCACGAAGAGAAGTTACCCGGGCGCGGCCGGGTAACGGGGATCACAGTACCATACGCACGATTTCGATATTGCCGAGCTCTTCATAGAGCGTTTCCACCTGCTCGATATGCGTCGCGTTGATGGTAATCGAAACGGAATGGTAGTTGCCTTTGCTGCTCGGTTTCACCTGCGGCGTGTAGTCGCCAGGCGCATGGCGCTGCACGACCTCGACGACCAGATCGACCAACTCAGGCTTCGCCAGGCCCATCACTTTGTAAGTAAAGGGGGTCGGGAACTCAAGCAGCTCGTTAAGTTTGGTTTTCATGTCAGCTCCAGCGTTACGTCAAAAAATAATAACTCCCGCCGGGGCGGGAGTAGGATTGATGCTTAGTATATGGGGATGAAAGTCAGGCTTTCAAGTGGTCAGCAATTAACCAAACCAGTGGTGGAACATCAGCTTGATGTAATCAATGATGCGACCAAAGAAGTTACCTTCCTGAATCTCTTCCAGCACGACCAGCGGGCGCTGTTCGATGGTTTTTCCGTCCAGCTGGAAGTTAATCGTGCCCACGACCTGATTTTTAGCAAGCGGCGCGTGCAACTCGGAAGTGTTCAGCACATAGCTCGCTTTGAGATCCTTCATGCGTCCGCGCGGAATGGTCAGATAAATGTCTTTATCAACGCCAAGCGATGCGCGATCGCTGTCGCCAAACCAGGCGGGCTCAGAGGCGAACTCTTTGCCGGCTTTCAGCGGATTCACGGTTTCGAAGAAGCGGAAGCCCCAGGTCAGCAGTTTTTTGCTCTCGGCTTCGCGGCCTTTAAAGGTGCGCCCGCCCATCACGGCGGAAATCAGGCGCATCTGGCCTTCGGTCGCCGAGGCCACCAGGTTATAGCCCGCTTTGTCGGTGTGACCGGTTTTGATACCGTCCACGTTCAGGCTGTTATCCCACAGCAGGCCGTTACGGTTGGTCTGGCGGATACCGTTAAAGGTGAACTCTTTCTCTTTGTAAATAGAGTATTCATTCGGCACGTCGCGGATCAGCGCCTGGCCAATCAGCGCCATATCGCGTGCGGAGCTGTACTGGCCGTCGGCATCAAGGCCGTGGACGGTCTGGAAATGAGTGTTTTTCAGACCCAGCGCGGTGACGTAGCTGTTCATCAGGCCCACAAACGCATCCTGGCTGCCCGCAACGTAATCGGCCATCGCCACGCAGGCGTCATTGCCGGACTGTAAGTTAATGCCGCGGATGAGCTGAGATACCGGCACCTGCATGCCAGGCTTCAGAAACATCAGGGATGAGCCTTTGAAGACCGGGTTGCCGGTCGCCCAGGCGTCGTTGCCGATAGTCACCAGATCGGACTCTTTAAATTTGCCTGCTTTCATCGCCTGGCCGATGACGTAACTGGTCATCATTTTCGTCAGGCTCGCCGGATCGCGGCGCGCGTCAGCGTTCTGTTCCGCCAGCACTTTCCCTGAGTTGTAGTCGATGAGGATGTAGGCTTCCGCGTCGATCTGCGGCACCCCTGGGATCATCGTTTTGATATTAAGGTCGTCGGCATGGGCCGCGGTGGAGAGGGCTGCGACAGAAAGCGTCGCGCTAACGGCGAGACGCTGCATAAAACGAACGGAGAAAGTGGTCTTCATGGTCTGAACAACGACATCCGTGATGAGTGAAAAAAGTGCCTTACTATAGCAAATGCCTTATGGGCTGGCATCCGACTTTGCGCAGGATTTGTTAACGGTCTTTACCGTAACTGACAAAGCGGCAGGCCAGCCCGGCCTGCGTTTATTGGGCGACAGTAATGAAAGACTGTACCTGCGCTTCGCTCTGCAAACGCTGCTGGAGCGAGGCGGCCTGGGATTTGCTGGCGAACGGCCCTAACTGAACGCGATAAACCGCGCCGTTCTGGCTGACGCGTCCCGGCACGGAGAACTGCTGGCTCAGCTTCTGCTGCCACTGCCCGGCACGCGCGGCGTCGCTCACGGCGCCGACCTGCACCACATAGTTGCCCGCAGCGGCACTCGCCGGTGCGACGCTACCCTGGACAGAGCCCGGTGCAGTCACCGGCGCGTTACGGGTCGCGGGGGCTGCGAGCTGCGCCGGTTCAGCGGCCGGCTGCGCGGTGGTATCTCCGACAGCCGGTTGAGGGGCCGCTGCGGCAGGCGCGGTTTCTGGCGTTGCGCTCTCCAGTACGCCTGAGGCAAGCGTTGTCGGCGCGCCTAAAAAGCCGCCGCTTTTCACCGGCGCGCCGGTGGTATCGTCACTTTGCAGCGTGTCATTGCTGACCGGACGGATATCGCCCTGCGGCGCCACCGGCTGCGGCGCGGATGACACACTGCCGAGGCCGCCGCTTAAATCAGGGCGCGCCGGGAGCGCGTAAGTCTGCTTCGCGACGGTTGTACAGGCCATGCCGGGGCCGGAAAGCGAGCCGTCCGGCGCGACGATAATCGGATCGATACGCACTTTGGTGTTATTCGAGGTGTTGAGCCTGTCCGCCGCCGCGCGTGAGAGCGAAATCACGCGGTCGTTGCCGTAAGGTCCGCGGTCGTTAATGCGCACCACAATCATGCGGCCGTTGGCGAGGTTGGTGATACGCGCATAACTCGGCACCGGCAGGGTAGGGTGCGCGGCGGTGAGCTGCATCGGGTCGAACGGTTCTCCTGACGCCGTCAGATTGCTATCCGGCTCGGCGTCATAAATCGCCGCGAGCCCCGCCTGGCTGAAGCGCGAGAGATCCTGAACGATGCTGTAGCGCTTACCGTCGCGCTCGTAATCGCTGTTCACGGAAGGGTTCAGTTGCTCGTAGCGAGGCTCCGCGCCGCTTATCTCAACGATCGGACCGTTGCAGACCGGCTGCTGTGGCGCCACGCTCGCCTGTTGTTGCCCTTCGTTATTTACGCCGCAAGCGGTTAATAACCCCGCGGCGATGCAGACGCCAATCCACTGCTTACGCATTGCGCACCTCTTATACGCTCTTCGACAACATTTTCCTGTGGGTATGGATCGACATGACGATACCAAACCCTGCCATGAGTACAATCAGGGCGGAACCCCCGTAGCTGACCAGCGGCAGCGGAACGCCCACCACCGGTAAGATACCACTCACCATCCCAATATTCACAAACACATAAACAAACAGAATCAGCATCAGCCCGCCTGCCATTACGCGCCCGAAGGTCGTCTGCGCGCGCGCGGCGATCCACAGCCCGCGCATAATCAGCAGCACATAGAGCGCCAGCAGCACCAGTACGCCGACAAGCCCCAGCTCTTCGGCGAGTACCGCGAAGATAAAGTCGGTATGGCGCTCCGGCAGGAATTCCAGCTGTGACTGTGTGCCGTGCAGCCAGCCTTTACCGCGCAGACCGCCGGAGCCGATAGCGATTTTCGACTGAATAATATGATAGCCCGCGCCAAGCGGGTCGCTCTCCGGATCAAGCAGCATCATCACGCGCTGACGCTGATAGTCATGCATCAGGAAGAACCACAGGATCGGGATAAACGCCGCTATCAGCAACACCGCGATACCAATCAGACGCCAGCTCAGGCCGGAGAGGAACAGCACGAACAGTCCGGAGGCGGCAATCAGAATCGAGGTGCCGAGGTCAGGCTGTGCGGCCACCAGCAGCGTCGGCATGAAAATGAGCACCAGCGCGATACCGGTGTTTTTAAGCGAAGGCGGGCAGACGTCGCGGTTGATAAAACGCGCCACCATCAGCGGCACCGCGATTTTGGCGATCTCCGAAGGCTGGAAGCGCACCACGCCGAGATCGAGCCAGCGCTGCGCGCCTTTAGAGATAGCCCCGAAGGCGTCCACCGCCACCAGCAAAATGATACAGACGATATAAAGATAGGGCGCCCAGCCTTCATAGACGCGCGGCGGGATCTGCGCCAGCACAATCATAATCACCAGGCCCATCATTATCTGGCCTATTTTGCGCTCCATCATGCCGATATCCTGGCCGCTGGCGCTCCAGATAACCATCGCGCTGTAAAAGCAGAGCGCCAGAATAATCAGCATAAAGGTCGGGTCGAGGTGGATTTTATCCCACAGCGACTTTTTATTCGGATTGTCGGTCATCTTATCGATCCTCCGCCGCCGCCGTGGCGGGGTTTTCCGTCGGCAGTTCGGTGTTGTTATCCCCGAGCATAATGTGATCGAGGATCTGACGCATGATGGTGCCCACCGCCGGGCCCGCGCCGCCGTTTTCCAGGATCATCGCCACCGCGACCTGCGGGTTGTCATAAGGCGCGAACGCGGTCATCAGCTTGTGGTCGCGCAGACGCTCGGCGATACGGTGCGCGTTGTAGGTCTCGTTGGCTTTCAGCCCGAAGACCTGCGCGGTACCGGATTTCGCGGCGATTTTATATGGCGCGCTGGCGAAATATTTATGTCCTGTGCCGTTGGCGCGGTTGGCAACGCCGTACATACCGTCTTTGGCGATTTCCCAGAAACCGGAGTGGATGTCGCCTACCGGCGGCTGTTCCGGCTGTTTCCACGGCACTTTCTGGCCGTTAACGACGGTCGTCATCAGCAGATGCGGCACTTTTACCACGCCGTCGTTAATCAGGATCATCATGGCTTTGTTCATCTGTACCGGCGTGGCGGTCCAGTAACCCTGGCCGATGCCCACCGGAATGGTGTCACCCTGATACCACGGCTTTTTAAAGCGCTTCATTTTCCATTCGCGGGTCGGCATGTTGCCGGAGCGCTCTTCAGAGAGATCGATACCGGTCATGCTGCCGTAGCCGAATTTACGCATCCACTCGGAGAGCCGGTCGATGCCCATGTCGTAAGCGACCTGATAGAAGAAAGTATCCGCCGACTCTTCCAGCGATTTCGTGACATTAAGCCGCCCGTGGCCCCACTTTTTCCAGTCGCGGTAGCGCTTCTCAGAGCCCGGCAGTTGCCACCAGCCCGGGTCGAACAGCGAGGTGTTGCGGTTAATCACGCCCGCGCTTAAGGCAGACACCGCCACGTATGGCTTCACGGTCGACGCGGGCGGATAGACGCCCTGGGTGGCGCGGTTAATCAGCGGCGTGTTCGGGTCGTTCAGCAGCCCGGAATAATCTTTGCTGGAGATGCCATCCACGAACAGGTTCGGGTTGTAGCTCGGCATCGACACCATCGCGAGGATGCCGCCGGTGCGCGGGTCAGTAACGACCACCGCGGCGCGGCTGCCCTGCAACAGCGTTTCAATATAGGTTTGCAGCTTGAGGTCGAGCGTCAAATAGATGTCATGGCCCGCCTGCGGCGGCACTTCTTTAAGCTGGCGGATCACGCGCCCGCGGTTGTTAACTTCTACCTCTTCATAACCGGTCTGGCCATGCAAAACATCTTCGTAGTAGCGCTCAATGCCGAGCTTGCCGATATCGTGCGTGGCGGCGTAGTTGGCGAGCTTGCCGTCTTTATCGAGGCGCTCAACGTCTTTATCGTTAATCTTCGACACATAGCCGATAACGTGGGTCAGCGCCGCACCGTAAGGGTAATAGCGGCGCTTATAGCCTTTCACTTCCACGCCGGGGAAGCGGTACTGGTTCACCGCGAAACGCGCCACCTGGACTTCTGTCAGGTTGGTTTTCACGGGAATGGAGGTAAAACGGTGCGAGCGCGCGCGCTCTTTTTTGAAGTTCGCGATGTCGTCGTCAGTGAGATCGACCACTGCGCGCAGCCCTTCCAGCGTGTCCTGCACGCTGTCGACCTTTTCAGGCATCATTTCTATCTGGTAGATAGTGCGGTTCAGGGCCAGCGGGGTGCCGTTGCGATCGTAGATAATCCCGCGGCTTGGCGGGATGGGCACCAGTTTGATGCGGTTCTCGTTGGAGCGGGTCTGATAGTCGTTAAAACGCAGGATCTGTAAATGGTAGAGGTTGAAGACCAGGATCCCGGTCAGCACCAGGATGCCGGCAAAGGCGACCAGCGCCCGACGCACAAAGAGCGCGGACTCAGCCGTATAGTCACGAAAGGAATCCTTGAGTTTCATCCGCTGCTTAACTTACCTGATGGTGATTATTCACGATGATACGGGTGATTGGTGGTGATGCTCCAGGCGCGGTAGAGGCTCTCCGCGACAATCACCCGCACCAGCGGATGGGGCAGGGTCAGCGTGGAAAGCGACCAGCTCTGTTCCGCCGCCGCTTTACACGCATCAGACAGCCCTTCCGGCCCGCCTATCAGCAGGCTCACGTCGCGGCCGTCTTGTTTCCAGCGCTCAAGCTCGCGAGCCAGTTGCGGCGTGTCCCACGGACGGCCCGGAATATCCAGCGTGACGATGCGGTTCTTCCCGGCCGCCGCCAGCATCATTTCGCCTTCTTTATCCAGAATACGTTTGATGTCGGCGTTTTTGCCGCGTTTTCCCGCCGGGATCTCAACGAGTTCGAACGGCATATCTTTCGGGAAGCGGCGCAGATACTCGCTGAACCCCGTCTGCACCCAGTCGGGCATTTTTGTGCCAACGGCTATCAGCTGAAGCTTCACGCCTTAACCCCAGAGCTTTTCCAGCTCATACAGGCGACGACTTTCTTCCTGCATGACGTGAACAATCACATCGCCGAGATCGACCACAATCCAGTCGGCGGCATTTTCGCCTTCCACACCGAGCGGCATCATGCCCGCCGCGCGGGATTCCTGGACAACATGATCGGCGATAGACATCACGTGACGGCTGGAGGTGCCGGTGCAGATGATCATACAGTCGGTGATGCTGGATTTGCCCTTAACATCAATGGCGATAATATCCTGGCCTTTAAGATCGTCAATTTTATCAATGACAAAATCCTGGAGTGCTTTACCCTGCAAGTTTTCCCCCTGGGAATGTGAACCTCGGATGACGCCGGATGCGCCATCGAATGACCGATACGAACACAGCGCCCGACAGGGCAGGCTGCGCTCAGAAGTGGGCTATCATCCCACCGCAGGCAAGAGTTTGCATCGCCATTTTTGTAAAACAATTTCAGAAAGGCGGTTTGCGGCGGGAAATATCTGGCAGCGGAGGATAACAGTATCGCCCGTTGTGTCAATGCCTGAGCCACAATCGGCTCAGCGCGCGGCAGGCGACGGGCGATACAGCGCGTGGCGGTGAATGTAATCCAGTACCGCCGGAGGCAGCAAATCGTCACACGGCTGCCGGTGCGCCAGGCGAGTGCGAATGTCGGTCGCGGAAATCGGGTAGAGCGGGGTATCGGCAAGATAGATTTTTCCGGCGGGCTGCTGGTGAAGCTCATCAGCATGATGGGCGAGATGCGCTGACAGCCAGCGTTGATCTTCTTCGGTTTTCATCTCGACCGGATAACCCGGACGGCGGCAGACCAGCAGGTGACAGCACGCCAGCAGGGCCTCGTAACGGTGCCAGGTGCGCAGCGTCAGTAAGGAATCCTGGCCGATGATAAATCCCAGCGGCGCGTCCGGTCCGGCCTCCTGGCGCAACTGCGCCATCGTTTCGCTGGTCCATGACGGCGTTGAGCGTTGCAGTTCGCGAGAATCGAGGCGGAACAGCGGATTACCGGCAATCGCCAGTTCAACCATCTCTTTGCGCTGGACGCTGCTGGCGCCCGGCTGCGGGCGATGCGGCGGCACATTGTTCGGCAGCATCGTCACCTGCGTGAGTTTCGCTTCTTTCGCCAGCGCCTCCACGGCGCGCAGATGGCCGTAATGGATGGGGTCAAACGTGCCGCCATACCAGGCCTGAAGAGAAGAGGCGAGATCAGCCATCAATAAAGACATCCGCCAGCGCTTTATGGCACAGCACCAGAGAGAGACTTTCCAGCTCCGGCCAGACGTTCTGGCCGTAATCCTGCTTCAGCGTAATTTCACACTGTGTCAGCAGGCGCACGGCCTGCCACAGCCGGTCGTCGGTCAGGCGGGACAGCGCTTCGCCAAGAAGCGGGCGGCGGTTCTGCCAGACGCGATGCTGGTCGAACAGCGTGCGCAGCGGCGTGGTCGCCGACTGACGTTTCAGCGTCACCAGCGTGAGTAACTCGCGCTGCAGCGTGCGCAGCAGAATAACCGGTTCGGCGCCTTCCAGCCGTAGCTGTTGCAGGATATGCAGCGCGCGTTTGCTTTTGCCCGCCAGCAGCGCGTCGACCCAGTGGAACGGCGTGAAGTGCGCGGCGTCGTTGACTGCCTGCTCAACGCGCGGCAGGGTCAGCTTGCCGTCCGGCCAGATTAAAGAAAGCCGCTCCAGCGCCTGCGCCAGCGCCAGCAGGTTGCCTTCATAGCAATAGCAGAGCAGTTGGTTTGCCGCGTCATCAAGTTGCAGGTTCATCTGTTTCGCCCGGTTAGCCACCCAGCGCGGCAGCTGCGCCTGCTCCGGCGTCTGACAGGTCACCTGCACCGCACGGTCGGCGAGCGCGGTGTACCACGCGGCGTTTTCCTGGGCTTTGGTCAGCTTGTTGCCGCGTACGATCAGCAGCAGATCGTCATGAAGCAGGCTGACCAGCGTGGCGAGTTGTTCATTGATGGCGGCGTTGGGGCCGTTTTCCGGCAGCGCCAGCAGTAATGTCTGGCGACTCGCGAACAGGCTCATCGCCTGACAGAGTGAGAAAATAGCCTGCCAGTCGGTGCTGACATCAATGATATAGCGGTGATGCTCGTCAAACCCCTGTGTCTGCGCCTGATGATGAATAGCGTCCTGGCTTTCCTGGAGGAGCAGCGGATCGTTGCCGAGCAATAAATAGGCCGCGCGCAGCCCTTCGTTGAGCTGCGCGCGGAGTTGTTCAGGGTAAAGCCGCAGCATTACTGAACGGGGAGGGTCGTGGAGACGCGGTTGCTGGCCGGCGCGGCGTCAGCGGTGGCAGGCGGCGTGGCAGCCTGCGGCGCGTCGCGGGTTTCCGAGACATCGCGCGCGTGAACCGCCACCAGTTTGCGGATCAGCTGTTCGGCGGCTTTGTCATACATCTCCTGAACGATGATGGTTCGTTCAGCCGACTTCGCGAGCGCCGTCAGCGGGTTGTCAAAGAATGAGCGATAGACGCGGGCACTGATCGGGTAGATGTCGTGACCCGGGATCAACACGCTGGCGTTTACCGTCATCACCATCTGGTACTCCGCGGTGCGGCCGTTCTGGAAGACCGATGCGGTATCCTGAGAGATAGACGCCGCGCCGATACGCAGCGACGGCACGTCCTGGCGAATTGAACTCGCCTCGACAATTTCCACACCGTTCAGACGCAGCTGGTTACGCACCGCGCGCGTCAGCGGACCGTTCGGATCGCCGGAGTTAAGGATTAACGTATGCATTTGCTCTGGCACCTGCGTGGTATTGCGCAGATGCCAGCCGCAACCGGCGGTGAGCATCACCGCCAGGCCTACTAACAGAGTAATCAGATGTCGCACGCTTCCTCCTGCGCTTAGCCTACAACCAGGTTAAGCAGTTTACCCGGTACGTAAATCACTTTACGTACGGTCACGCCGGCGAGGTATTTCGCCACCAGATGTTCCTGAGCGGCGCGCTCGCGCACCTGCTCTTCTGTCGCGTCGGCCGCCACGGTGATTTTACCGCGCACTTTCCCGTTGACCTGGACGACGACAAGCGTGGTGTCTTCCACCATCGCGCTCTCATCAGCCTGCGGCCACGGCGCATTGTCGATATCGCCTTCGCCTTTCAGCTCCTGCCATAGCGTAAAGCTGGCGTGCGGGGTGAACGGGTTAAGCATACGTACTACCGCCAGCAGCGCTTCGCGCATCAACGCGCGATCCTGTTCGCCATCCTGTGGCGCTTTCGCCAGTTTGTTCATCAGTTCCATGATGGCGGCGATAGCGGTGTTGAAGGTCTGACGGCGGCCGATATCATCGGACACTTTCGCGATAGTTTTATGAACGTCGCGACGCAGCGCTTTCTGATCGTCATTCAGCGCATCCACGTTCAGCGCTGGCGCGTCACCGAGTTGGGTGTGCTCGTACACCAGACGCCAGACGCGTTTCAGGAAGCGGTTCGCGCCTTCCACGCCGGATTCCTGCCATTCGAGCGTCATATCCGCCGGGGAGGCGAACATCATGAACAGACGCACGGTGTCGGCGCCGTAACGCTCTACCATCTCCTGCGGGTCGATGCCGTTGTTTTTGGACTTCGACATCTTGCTCATGCCGGTATACACCAGTTCGTGACCTGCAGCATCGCTCGCTTTAACAATGCGGCCTTTTTCGTCGCGCTCAACGATGGCGTCTTTCGGGGATACCCAGTTACGCTCGCCATTCGCGCCGACATAGTAGAACGCGTCCGCCAGCACCATACCCTGACACAGCAGCTGTTTTGCCGGCTCGTCGGAATCGACCATGCCCGCGTCGCGCATCAGTTTGTGGAAGAAGCGGAAGTAGAGCAGGTGCATGATGGCGTGTTCGATACCGCCGATATAGATATCGACTGGCAGCCAGTAGTTGGCCGCTTTCTCATCCAGCATGCCTTCTTTGTACTGCGGGCAGGTATAGCGCGCGTAGTACCAGGACGACTCCATAAAGGTGTCGAAGGTGTCGGTTTCGCGCAGCGCCGGCTGGCCGTTAACGGTGGTTTTCGCCCACTCCGGATCGGCTTTGATCGGGCTGGTGATACCATCCATAACCACATCTTCCGGCAGGATAACCGGCAGCTGATCTTCCGGCGTCGGCATCACGGTGCCGTCTTCCAGCGTCACCATCGGGATCGGCGCGCCCCAGTAGCGCTGGCGGGAAACGCCCCAGTCGCGCAGACGGTAGTTAACTTTGCGCTCGCCCACGCCTTTGGCGGCGAGTTTATCGGCAATCGCGTTAAAGCCCGCCTCGAAGTCCAGTCCGTCGAATTCGCCGGAGTTGAACAGGACGCCTTTTTCCGTCAGCGCCTGCTCGCTCAGATCCGGCGCGGTGCCTTCTGCGGTCAGGATAACCGGCTTGATCGGCAGACGGTATTTGGTTGCGAATTCATAGTCGCGCTGGTCGTGGCCCGGAACCGCCATTACGGCGCCGGTGCCGTATTCCATCAGCACGAAGTTCGCCGCCCATACCGGGATGGCTTCGCCGGTCAGCGGATGAATCGCTTTCAGGCCGGTGTCGATGCCTTTCTTCTCCATCGTCGCCATATCGGCTTCGGCCACTTTGGTGTTGCGGCATTCTGCGATGAAATCGCCAAGCGCCGGGTTAGCGGCGGCAGCGGCCTGCGCCAGCGGGTGACCCGCCGCGACGGCCAGATAGGTGACGCCCATGAAGGTGTCCGGACGGGTGGTGTAAACCGTCAGTTTCTCGTCGCTGTTCTGGACGTCGAAGGTGATCTCCACGCCTTCGGAACGGCCAATCCAGTTGCGCTGCATCGTTTTAACGGTGTCCGGCCAGTGATCGAGCTTGTCCAGATCGTTTAACAGTTCGTCAGCGTAAGCGGTGATTTTAATAAACCACTGCGGGATCTCTTTGCGTTCGACTTTGGTGTCGCAGCGCCAGCAGCAGCCGTCGATAACCTGTTCGTTGGCAAGCACGGTCTGGTCGTTCGGGCACCAGTTCACCGCGGAGGTTTTCTTATACACCAGGCCTTTTTTATAGAGCTCGGTGAAGAATTTCTGCTCCCAGCGGTAATATTCCGGTGTGCAGGTCGCCAGCTCGCGGCTCCAGTCATAGCCGAAGCCCAGCATTTTGAGCTGGTTCTTCATGTAATTAATGTTGTCGTACGTCCACGGCGCCGGCGCGGTGTTGTTTTTTACCGCTGCGCCTTCGGCCGGCAGACCAAAGGCGTCCCAGCCGATGGGCTGCAATACGTTTTTACCGAGCATACGCTGGTAGCGTGCGATCACATCGCCAATGGTGTAGTTACGAACGTGGCCCATGTGTAGTCGGCCAGAAGGATAGGGAAGCATCGACAGGCAGTAATACTTCTCTTTGCTCTCGTCTTCGGTCACTTCAAATGTGCGCTTCTCTTCCCAGTGAAGCTGTACTTTGGATTCTATCTCTTCCGGGCGATATTGCTCTTGCATGGCAGCCAGTAGTCCTGTTTTCAATACAGCTACAAATGTAGCTTTAACGTGTGTTATTTCAGATCCGCATAGCATAGCCGATTCGACCGCCGCACAACAGCCTTTCAGCGGAGGCGGCGCGAATAAGGAAAAGCGCGCTTTTAACGGGCGCTGTGCGCTGACAAACAAAGCGCTGCGGGATTAACGTCTACAATAAGAAGAGGTTACCCATCCAGGAGGAGAAAGGCGATGAACAAGGTTGCGCAGTACTACCGTGAACTGGTGGCCTCGCTCACCGAACGCTTACGCAACGGCGAGCGCGATATCGACGCGCTGGTGGAGAGCGCCAGGCGGCATATAGCCCGCAGCGGCGAGCTTACCCGCACGGAGGAAGAGGAAGTGACCCGCGCGGTGCGGCGCGATCTCGAAGAATTCGCCCGCAGCTATGGCGAAAGCAAGGATGAGCTCACAGACAGCGTTTTTCTACGGGTAATAAAAGAAAGCGTCTGGCAGGAGCTGGCGGATATCACTGATAAAACCCAGCTGGAGTGGCGCGAAGTCTTCCAGGATCTCAACCATCACGGCGTGTATCACAGCGGCGAGGTGGTGGGGCTTGGCAATCTGGTGTGCGAAAACTGCCATCATCATCTGGCGTTTTACACACCCGAAGTGCTGCCGGTCTGCCCGAAATGCGGCCATAACCAGTTCCAGCGTCGGCCGTTTGAACCATAATCCACACGCCTGCCCGCGGGGCGCGTATCGCTTACGCCCCGCGAGCGCTGGCTGCTGTGTTACGATTTTTATTGCCCCTAAGCGCGATTTTCAGCACGTTGCGTATCGCTTACGGCATTCTGCCGTAAACGCTGTTGTCCTGCCCGCCGTCGATTGTGTTGACGCGTCTCGTCGTTATACTCACTCCTGATTTTTAATGGAAAACTCTTGAGGGAACAGTGAAACACGCATACTGGCTCGCAGCCAGCGCTGCTGGCGCTGACCGCCTGCAACAAACAGGACACCTGGGAAAATAGCGACTATCTCATCAAAACGATTAGCGTTGATTATGACAATAAATCCCAGAACGGCACCGGAGCAGAATAACATCCTGAGTTTCAGGCTGCTATTACAGAAGAAATACGCGGGCTTAAAGAGAAATTCTATTTTCACCTGAATAAGGACACGTTGACGTGGTATCAGGATACGCGGCCGCATACGGAGAAAATCGCGGATCGTCGGGTGCAGATTAACGGTATCTGGCACACACTCACGCGCGATGCGACGAGCGATATCGTGCGCGTCGTATCGGATAACACGGGTATGTGCGGGTTATACCGCTGTACGGTCACGATGGAGTTGACGCCTGCAAGCGCCGAGCCGGCACGGCTGGCGCGCCTGAAAGCACAGTTTCAGCAGACCGAACAGCGCCGTCTTGCTCAGACGCAGCGCCAGAAGGCGCAGGCGGAAGAGGCGCTCCGCCATCCACCCGCAGGGTTTCTTGTCAGCCTGAATAACGATGCCGAACTGACGCTGCCCGACGCGATGATTCAAAGCCTGCAACGCTGGGAGTCTGGTATTTACAGCCGTCGTATTGGCAAGCTCAGTATCGACTGGCAAAACGAACATGATGAAATCTATTCGTTTACTAACCCGGCGCAAACCCTGCACGGTGAACTTATTATCGCACCGGGCGCGCAAGGCGATATTGAATTCGACCGCTGGCTGGCGTTGCAGGAGAGCGTGATTTACGCCTCGTCGCGCGGCGCGATTTATTATAATGCGCAGGGCTTGCCGGAGGCGTTTTATTACCACTATAACGCGGCGGCAAAACGCTATGTCATCGGCATCGCTAACAGCGAGTCTTTTGCGGACATCCTGACAACCTATTCGGTGTTACGCACGATGGATCCGGAATACCGCATGCAAAACGTGATTAAGATGGATGATCTGGCGCTGCCAGCGGCGGCGCTTGAAGAGCGAATGGGGATCACCGCCAGCGACCTGTTTGACTGCGCCCGATCCCGCCTGCTCATCCTCGATACCATAAATACGCTGCTGGCGGAGGCTGAGCGTGGCGAGAAAGCGACGCGTAACGTGCACCGCATTCCCGCTCAGCTCAGCGGCGGCGGCCATGAGGATTATGCGAAGATGGTCATTCACCGTGGCACCTTGCGTGACGTGGCGGCGAAAACGCAGAAGGACTATCCGGGCGGCAGGTGGCTTAATGAAACTTACCTGTACCCGCAAAACGCGCAGTTTGACGGCGCCTACAGCTTCTTGCTGGAAAAAGATGGCCTGGTGTATGAGTTCTACGTGGATAACAGCGAGTATACGCAGGCGGAGCGGATGCTTTATCTGACGGTGCTAAGAACAATCGACGCCGCAGGTATTCATTCTCTGCCGGCGAGCAAGCGCGCTAACCTGTTTGCGCCGCAGAAACCGTAACAGACGCGCCGGCATACCGTGCGGGTATGCCGGCAGGGGCGTCATCAGTGCAGGATTTTAGCGAGGAAGTCTTTCGCGCGTTCCGATTTGGGGTTGGCAAAAAACTCTTCTTTCGGCGAATCTTCCACAATTTTGCCTTCGTCCATAAAGATAACGCGGTGCGCAACCTTACGCGCGAACCCCATTTCATGGGTCACGACCATCATCGTCATCCCTTCCTGCGCCAGTTCAACCATCACGTCCAGCACCTCGTTGATCATTTCAGGGTCGAGCGCGGAGGTGGGTTCGTCAAACAGCATCGCCACCGGGTCCATACAGAGCGCGCGGGCGATCGCCACACGTTGCTGCTGGCCGCCGGAAAGCTGTGACGGGAACTTATTGGCATGAGCGGAAAGCCCGACGCGCTCCAGCAATTTCAGCCCTTTTTCGCGGGCAGCGGCTTTATCGCGCTTCAGCACTTTTACCTGCGCCAGCGTCAGGTTTTCGATGATAGAGAGATGTGGAAACAGCTCGAAGTGCTGGAATACCATGCCGACATGCGAGCGCAGCTGCGCCAGGTTGGTTTTTTTATCGTTGACGCGGGTGCCGTTGACGACAATTTCGCCCTGCTGAACAGGTTCGAGGCCGTTAACGGTTTTAATCAGCGTCGATTTGCCGGAGCCGGAAGGGCCGCACACCACCACGACTTCGCCTTTTTTTACGGCTGTGGAGCAGTCGGTAAGCACCTGAAAGTGACCATACCATTTCGAAACGTTTTTCAGGGTAATCATTATACAGTCCTTTTCTTCAGCCAGCTGACCAACAGCGATGCACTTAAACTAATGACAAAGTAAACGGCGCCTGCAAACAGGATCATCTCTACCTGCGTGCCGTCGCGCTCGCCAATCGTCGAGGCGGTGCGGAAGAAATCCGCGAGGCTCAGCACGTAAACCAGCGAGGTATCCTGGAACAACACGATGCCCTGAGTGAGCAGCAGCGGCACCATGGCGCGAAACGCCTGCGGCAGGATAATCAACTTCATGGATTGCCAGTGTGTCATCCCGAGCGCCAGCGCGGCGCTCGACTGGCCGCGCGAGATGCTCTGAATACCGGCGCGAATAATTTCCGAATAGTACGCGGCTTCAAACATTGAAAACGCCACCATCGCCGAGATGAGGCGGATATCGGTTTTTGGCGAGATGCCCAGAACATCCTGCAAGATGCCCGGCACAATCAGGTAAAACCACAGTAGCACCATCACCAGCGGAATAGAGCGAAACACGTTGACGTAAGCCGTGGCGAACCAGGCGAACGGCTTAAACGTGGAGAGGCGCATGACCGCCAGCAGCGTGCCCCAGACGATGCCGATAATGACAGCCGTGACGGTGATTTTTAAGGTGATGACCAGCCCTGCCAGCAGATAGGGCATAGAGGGAACAATCGATCCCCAGTCGAACTCGTACATTATTTGCTCCCCATATTGCCCGGCAGGCGAACCTTACGTTCCACCAGATTCATGACCAGCATGATGACCGTATTGATAAATACATAGGCGAGCGTAATAGCCGTAAACGATTCCCAGGCGTGGGCGGAGTAGTCGAGCAGCTTGCCCGCCTGCGCCGCCATATCGACCAGACCGATAGTGGAGGCGATAGCTGAGTTCTTCACCAGGTTCATCATCTCGGATGTCATCGGCGGCACAATGACGCGATAGGCGTTAGGCAGCAACACATAGCGATAGGTTTGCGGCAGCGTCAGGCCCATCGCCAGCCCGGCGTTCTTCTGACCGCGCGGCAGCGACTGGATAGCGGCGCGCACCTGCTCGCACACGCGCGCGGCGGTAAACAGCCCCAGGCAGATCATCGACGAGAGGAAAAACTGTACGTTGGGATCAAGCTCTGCTTTAAACCACATGCCGAGATCTTCCGGCAGCAGCTCCGGCACCACGAGATACCAGGTAAAAAACTGGACGATCAGTGGAACGTTGCGGAAAAGCTCGACGTAGCAGGTGCCGATGGCGGAGAGAAGGCGGTTTGGCACGGTGCGCAGAATACCGAACAGGGAGCCGACGAGGAATGCGATTATCCAGGCGGTGATCGACAGCGCGACCGTTACCTGGAAGCCACTCCATAGCCAGCCTAAGTAGGTGGTGTTGCCGAACGGCGCATCCTGTAAAAAGATGCCCCAGTTCCAGTCTATAGACATAACGGACTCCGAAAAAAAGGGGGGTAGCAGCGCTACCCCCTAAGATTGATGAGAAGCCTCTTGTATTCGCGCCGGATGGGGAACGGCCATCCGACGTATAGTCTGTCCGGGCTTCATGTCGTCAATCGTGAGGGCAGGGTGACCCGCCCCTTAATGGTTGTAATTAGTTAAGCGCTTTATCGTTAGGCTCTTTGAACAGGGCTTTCATGTCGTCGGAAAGCTCGAAGTTCAGGTTAAGGTTTTTCGGCGGAATCGGGTTTTTAAACCACTTATCAAACCATTTCGCCGCTTCGCCGGAGGTCTGCGCCTGGGCAATGGTGTCGTCTACGAGTTTTTTGAACGTCTCGTCGCCTTTACGCAACATGCAGCCGTAGGCTTCTTTGGATTGCGGCGTGCCGACAATTTCCCAGTTGTCCGGTTTCTTCGCTTTAGCGCGTTCGCCGGCGAGCAGAGCGTCATCCATCATAAAGGCCACCGCGCGGCCGCTTTCCAGCGTGCGGAAAGAGTCGCCGTGATCTTTAGCGCTGATGATGCGCATATCCATTTTCTTCTCATCATTGAGTTTATGCAGCAGCACTTCAGAGGTGGTGCCGGAGGTCACAACGACCGCTTTGCCTTTCAGATCCGGGAAATCTTTAATCGGGCCGCCCTTTTTCACCAGCAGGCGTGTGCCCACGACGAAAATCGTGTCAGAGAACGCGGCTTGTTTCTGGCGCTCCAGGTTATTGGTGGTCGAGCCGCATTCAAAATCAAAGGTGCCGTTTTGCAGCAGCGGGATACGGTTTTGTGACGTAATCGGGATCATTTTGACCTGCAGATCCGGCTTGTTGAGCTGTTTTTTAACGGCTTCAACGATAGCGTTGGAGTAAGCCTGCGAGTAGCCGACCACTTTTTGCTGATTGTCGTAATAGGAGAAAGGAACTGAGGATTCGCGATGGCCGACGACAATAACGCCGTTCGCTTTGATTTTATCCAGCGTGCTTTGACCGCTGCTCGCTTCTTCCGCATGGGCCAGACCTGCGCTCAGCCCCATTACCAGCATTGCTGCGGTCAGTTTACGTAACTGCATATCCAACTCCTTTATCGCGGCGCCAGAGACGCCATTGATACCCAATTGTGAATGTGTGTTGTTATATCCTGCCGTCCCGCCAGCAGCGTTAGTACCGTGTTGGTACCATTTAGCCTGGCTGGATGTAAATAATTTGCTGTGAATTTGTTTATTTTTGCGAAGCGCGCCGCACCAATTAGAGGCAAAAATGCGGCGTTGCACTAAAGTGGTGCCGCAAAAGTGTTTTACTGGTGCAAAGGCCGCCTCTGCATCGCCTGTTAAGGCGTTTCAGCTAAATCATTGGATTAACTAAAGCAAAGGATATGCCAGGAAAGAAAAAGGCCAGCATAGCTGACCTTTTTTAGCGTGGTTTACGCGCGTCTGCGTCTGCCGAGGCTTATCAGCACCGCCGCGAAGCCGCCAAGTGCGACGATAATCCAGATAATCGCATTGCCGAAACGGGCATACGGCGTAAGCCCGCTGGTGGGCGTGACGGAGGCGTTTAACACCTCGCGGGTGAATTGCGGAATGATGGACTGGACGTCGCCGTTTGCGTCAAGCACCGCTGTGACGCCATTGTTAGTGCTACGCAGCAGCGGACGCGCCAGCTCCAGCGCGCGCATGCGCGCCATCTGGAAATGCTGCCACGGGCCGATGGAGTGACCGAACCAGGCATCGTTTGAAATCGTCAGCAGGAAATCGGTGTCCGGACGGAAGTTATCACGCACCTGTTCGCCGAGAATGATTTCATAACAGATAGCCGCCGTCAGCTTCATACCGTGGGCCTGCAACTGCGGTTGCAGATAGGGCCCACGGCTGAATGACGACATCGGCAGGTCGAAGAATGGCGCCAGTGGCCGCAGGATGGATTCCAGCGGCACAAACTCGCCGAACGGCACCAGATGATTTTTGTGGTAGCGGTTGGCGGAATTGTAGCTGTAGGGCGTATCGGCGCCGAGCGTAATAATGGTGTTATAGGTGTCGTAACGGTTTTTCTCGTTAAGACGCGCATCCACCACGCCGGTTATCAGCGTCGCGTCATTCGCGCGCAACACCGTGTCAAGATCGTGCAGGAATTGCTGCTGGTTGCTCTCTAAATCGGGAATAGCGGATTCCGGCCAGATAATCAGCCCGGCTTTGCCGAGTTGCTGGCGCGTGGCGTTGAGATAGATACGCAGCGTATTCATCAGCTCGCCTTCATCCCATTTCATAGACTGCGGAATATTGCCCTGCACCAGCGACACGTTGATTGCGCGCTCGGCGTGCGGCTGATACCACTGGATATAGCGCAGCGGGAAGGGGAGCGCGAACAGCACCAACGCGCAAACGGCGGGCTTCCAGGCGCGACGCGCCAGCGCCAGCGTCAGAAGACCGCTGACGGCCATCAATAAGAAGTTGATCGCCTCGACGCCCATTACCGGCGCCAGGCCTTTCAACGGGCCGTCTATCTGGCTGTAGCCGAACTGCAGCCACGGGAACCCGGTCAGCACCCAGCCGCGCAGAAACTCGGTGAGATGCCAGACGACCGGCGCGGCGATAGCCACACGCAGCCAGCAGGTTTTCGGCCACAGGCGCGCCAGCACGCCAGCGAAAAGACCGGTGTAAAGTGACAGATAGGCGGCGAGAAGCACGACCAGCGCCACGTTGACCGGGCCCGGCATACCGCCAAACTGGGCGATGCTGACATAGACCCAGTTCACACCGCTGCCAAACAGGCCAAGCCCCCAGGCAAAACCAATCGATGCGCTTTGCATCGGGCGACGGTTAAGGGTAAGCCCCTGGAGGCCCATCAGCGAAATGAGGGCGGCGGGCCAGAAATCATAAGGGGAAAAGGCCAGCGTTCCGCTGGCACCAAAAAGCAGCGCCAGCAGCAGACGCACGCGCTGGCGTTCAATCATTGAGGCAAGAGCCATTCCATTAGTCTTCCAGTTTAGGCTGCGGCGAGTTTTCCGGCATTCTGACGTGGACCTGGATAATACGACGGCTGTCCGCCATGGCAACTTTAAACTGGTAACCATCGATATCGATGGTCTCCCCGCGCGCAGGCAGATGGCCAAACGCCTGCATGACAAGACCGCCGATGGTGTCCACTTCTTCATCGCTGAACTGGGTGCCGAAAGTATCATTGAAATCTTCGATGGACGCCAGCGCGCGTACGGTCCAGGTATGACGGCTGAGCTGACGGAAATCGATATCTTCTTCATCGTCATATTCGTCTTCGATTTCGCCGACGATAAGCTCAAGAATATCTTCGATGGTCACAAGACCTGACACGCCGCCAAATTCGTCAATCACGATAGCCATGTGATAGCGCTGGGAGCGGAACTCTTTCAGCATCCGGTCGACCCGTTTGCTTTCCGGCACGACAACCGCCGGGCGCAACACTTTATCCATGCTGAAGGCGTCGGCGTCGCTGCGCATAAACGGCAGCAGATCCTTGGCCATCAAAATCCCTTCAATGTGATCTTTGTCTTCGCTGATCACCGGAAAACGCGAGTGCGCCGATTCGATAATGACGTCGAGACATTCATCGAGGCTCTGGTTGCGTTTGAGGGTGACCATCTGAGAACGGGGGATCATGATATCGCGCACGCGCTGGTCGGCAATATCCATTACCCCTTCGAGCATGTCGCGCGTATCCTGATCGATAAGCTCGTTCTGCTCGGAATCACGGATAAGCTCAAGCAGTTCATCACGGTTTTTCGGTTCACCGTGGAAAAGCTGGCTTAAGAGGAGGGAGAAAAATCCCTTTTTGTTAAGTGAGTCGCTACTGTGTGAGTTGTCGTCGCTCATGGCGTTAATTCAGGGTTCTCATGTTGGTGGATGTGTCGCCCGCGGCGGGAAATACACGCCGCAGCGATAGAAATCACTGGCGGCAGCGGACTGCCGCACAGATTACGCTTTCTCGGCAATGTACGGATCGTCAAAGCCCAGGGCAAGCATTATCTCGGTTTCGATGCCTTCCATCTCTTCGGCTTCGTCATCCTCGATATGGTCATAGCCCAGCAGATGCAGACTGCCGTGCACGACCATGTGCGCCCAGTGGGCTTCCAGCGGCTTTTCCTGCTCCTGCGCCTCGCGCTCTACCACCTGGCGACAGATGATAAGATCGCCAAGCAGCGGCATCTCAATGCCGGGCGGCGCTTCAAACGGAAACGACAGCACGTTGGTGGATTTATCTTTGCCGCGGTAGGTCAGGTTTAAATCGTGACTTTCCGCTTCATCCACCAGACGTATCGTCACCTCTGATTCTTCCTGAAATTGTGGGATGACGGCATTCAGCCATGTCTGAAACTGGGCTTCATCCGGCAAACCGGAGGTCTCTTCGCAGGCAACCTGCAAATCAAGGATCACCTGACTCATTTACTCTCCTGCGTGCCAGCGGCCAGCGCCTGGGCTTCGCGTTTACGTTCCGCCGCCTGTTCGGCCTTGCGTTTCTGATCGGCCTCTTCCCAGGCTTCATAGGCGGTGACGATACGTGCGACCACCGGGTGGCGCACCACGTCTTCGCTATGGAAGAAGTTAAAGCTAATCTCTTCCACTTCTGACAGCACTTCGATGGCGTGACGCAGACCGGACTTCAGGTTTCTCGGCAAGTCGATTTGCGTGACGTCGCCTGTGATCACCGCTTTGGAGTTAAAGCCGATACGCGTCAGGAACATCTTCATCTGCTCGATGGTGGTGTTCTGGCTCTCATCAAGGATGATGAATGCGTCATTCAGCGTACGGCCGCGCATGTAAGCCAGCGGCGCGACTTCAATCACGTTGCGTTCCATTAACTTTTCTACGCGCTCAAAACCTAACATCTCAAACAGCGCGTCATAGAGCGGGCGCAGGTACGGGTCGACCTTCTGGCTGAGATCGCCTGGCAGGAAGCCGAGCTTTTCGCCCGCTTCGACCGCCGGACGGGTCAGCAGAATGCGGCGGATCTCCTGACGCTCCAGCGCGTCCACGGCCGCGGCAACCGCGAGATATGTCTTACCGGTACCGGCAGGGCCGATGCCAAAAGTGATGTCGTGGTCAAGAATGTTGGCGATGTACTGCGCCTGGTTCGGCGTACGGGGTTTAATCACGCCGCGCTTGGTCTTGATGTTGACCGCTTTGCCGTACTCCGGCACGCTTTCAGCGCTCTGTTCGAGTACGCGAAATTCTTTGATAGCCAGATGGATCTGTTCCGGCTCAATTTCTTTGATTTCGCCACGCATCGGCGCGGTATCGACATACAGATGGCGCAGAATATCTGCCGCGGCGCTGACGCAAATCGTGCGGCCGGTCAGTTTAAAGTGGTTGTCGCGACGGGCGATTTCTATGCCGAGGCGTCGTTCCAGCTGTTTGATGTTGTCATCAAAGGGTCCACAGAGGCTAAGCAGACGAGCGTTGTCTGCCGGTTCCAGCGTAAATTCACGAGTTTCTATATTCAAACTTGTCCTCTTGGTCACACAGGGCCAGTTAAGGTGAATAAAATGCCTGCTGATTTTCTCAGGGCCTTAGAGAAATTATTCACGGCGAGGGAAAAAGGCGCAAGCGACAACCCGGATATTTGGGTGACGCCTTCAGAATGCAAGAGCGGATGCGTGAAAAATAAGCGTATGCCGCAGCGGGGCGGCATACGTGAGACGGCGGGTTAAGGCTGGAAAATACCGACGCCGAGTTCGTTCTCTTTACGCGTGCGGGCGATGATCGCTGCCGGAGATTCCACCACGCGCAGGCCCATCTCTTCCTCGGTGCGGATAACCTTGCCGCGCAGAGAGTTCGGGAACACTTCGGTGATTTCCACATCGACGAATTTGCCAACCATGTCCGGCGAGCCTTCGAAATTGACCACGCGGTTGTTTTCGGTGCGTCCGGACAGCTCCATGATGCTTTTACGCGACGTGCCTTCCACCAGGATGCGCTGGGTGGTGCCGAGCATTCGACGGCTCCAGGCCATTGCCTGCTGGTTGATGCGCTCCTGCAGAATATACAGACGCTGCTTTTTCTCTTCTTCCGGCACATCGTCCACCATGTCGGCGGCAGGGGTACCCGGGCGTGCCGAGAAAATAAAGCTGTAGCTCATGTCGAAATTGACCTCGGCAATCAGCTTCATGGTCTGTTCGAAATCCTGCTGGGTTTCGCCCGGGAAGCCGACGATAAAGTCTGAGCTAATCTGGATATCCGGACGTGCGGCGCGCAGTTTGCGGATAATCGCTTTGTATTCCAGCGCGGTGTGGGTGCGCCCCATCATGTTCAGCACACGGTCGGAGCCGCTTTGCACCGGCAGGTGCAGGAAACTGACCAGTTCCGGCGTATCGCGATACACCTCGATAATATCGTCAGTGAATTCGATCGGGTGGCTGGTGGTGAAGCGAATACGATCGATACCGTCGATAGCGGCTACCAGGCGCAGCAGATCGGCGAAGGTGCCGGTAGTGCCGTCATAGTTTTCACCGCGCCAGGCGTTGACGTTCTGCCCCAGCAGGTTGACTTCACGTACGCCCTGGGCGGCAAGCTGTGCGATTTCCAGCACGATATCATCGCTCGGGCGGCTGACTTCTTCGCCGCGGGTGTACGGAACCACGCAGTAGGTGCAATATTTGTTACAGCCTTCCATGATGGAAACGAACGCCGTTGGGCCTTCCGCGCGTGGCTCAGGCAGACGATCGAATTTTTCGATTTCCGGGAAGCTAATGTCAACAACCGGACTGCGGGTGCCTTTCACCTGGTTGATCATTTCCGGCAGGCGGTGCAGGGTCTGTGGCCCGAAAATGATGTCGACGTAGCGGGCGCGATCGCGAATATGATCGCCTTCCTGAGAGGCCACGCAGCCGCCCACGCCGATAATCACTTCCGGATTTTTTTCCTTTAACGTTTTCCAGCGACCTAACTGATGGAAAACCTTCTCCTGCGCCTTCTCACGGATCGAGCAGGTATTCAGCAGCAGAATATCTGCTTCTTCCGCCACGTCGGTCAGCGTAAAGCCGTGCGTGGTTTCCAGCAGATCGGCCATCTTCGATGAATCGTACTCATTCATCTGACAGCCCCAGGTTTTGATATGGAGTTTTTTTGTCATTGACTTGCCATTGCTCAGTTAAAGCCACTCATTTTGGCCGCGTATTGTAATGCTTTGATGTGTTCGTGACCAGTGGCGAGGCAAAGACGTCAGGCGGCGAAAAATCCGGTAAACTGAAGGGAGACTGCTTAAGGATAAAATGACCATGATAAATCAACCAATTGAAGTCGCCGTCGTCGGCGGTGGCATGGTGGGCGCCGCTGCCGCGCTGGGGCTGGCGCAAAATGGTTTTCAGGTAGCGGTGGTGGAGCATGCCGCGCCGCCCGCGTTTTCGCCACAAAGCCCGCCTGACGTGCGAATTTCTTCCATTAGCTGCGCCTCAGTGGATCTTCTGCGCGGGCTGGGCGTGTGGCAGCGGGTGCTGGCGATGCGCGCGCATCCTTATCGTCGCCTCGAAACCTGGGAGTGGAACGAGGCGCGGGTGGAGTTCAGCGCTGACGAGCTGCAACTGCCTGAGCTCGGTTACATGGTAGAAAACAACGTGCTGCAACGCGCGTTGTGGGAGGCGCTGGAGGCGCATCCGGCCGTGAGGCTGCTATGTCCCGCGACGCTCACGCAGATGACGCCGACGCAAAACGGTTATCAGCTGGCGTTAGATAATGGCGAAACGCTCCAGCCACGGCTGGTGATTGGCGCCGATGGCGCGAGCTCGCAGGTGCGCAAATGGGCCGGGATAGGCGTTAACGCCTGGCAATACCAGCAGTCGTGTTTGCTCATCAGCGTGCAGTGCCAGCTGCCGCCCGGCGACAGCACCTGGCAGCACTTTACGCCTGACGGGCCGCATGCGTTTCTGCCGCTGTTCGATAACTGGGCTTCGCTGGTCTGGTATGACCGTCCGGCGCGCATTCGTCAGTTGCAGGCGATGAATATGGCGCAGCTCGGGCGCGAAATCGCAGCGACGTTTCCGTCGCGGCTCGGCGGCGTGACGCCGGTCGCCTGCGGCGCGTTTCCGCTGGTACGCCGCCATGCGCTGCGCTACGTGCTGCCGGGCGTCGCGCTGGTGGGCGACGCCGCGCATACCATTCACCCGCTGGCGGGGCAGGGCGTGAATCTCGGCTACCGGGATGTCGATGCGCTGCTGAAGGTGGTGATTGACGCCCGCAATGCGGCGCAAGACTGGGCTTCTGTCGATATACTGAAGCGCTATCAGCGCCGCCGGATGCCGGATAACCTGATGATGCAAAGCGGTATGGATCTCTTCCACGCAGGCTTTACCGCGAAGCTCAAGCCGCTGCGCGTGCTGCGTAATCTGGGGCTTATCGCTGCCCAGCGGTCGGGCGTGCTGAAGCGCCAGGCGCTACGATATGCGCTGGGTTTATAATTTCATAGTTACAACATACTTATTGCTGTCGTAAAAGAGATGACGGAGGCGTTAGCGCCGTCATCGCCGGGCCCCGGTGAACGAGGGGAGTAAAAAGGCCTGCATGTGCGGGCTTTTTTTTATTGAGCGATTCAGCCAAAGAGCGACAGGGTTTGTGAAGCGCGCTGAAGAGAGGCCGTACATGTCGGGCGCAGAAAAGATCGGGCGCAGAAAAGAAAAAAGCCTGCTTTCGCAGGCTTTTAAAGAGTGGCTGGGGTACGAGGATTCGAACCTCGGAATGGTGGAATCAGAATCCACTGCCTTACCGCTTGGCGATACCCCAACAAAATGTTGGTGCTGAATTGTCAGTTAAAGGAAGAAACAAAGAACCTTTAACCTGTGCGTTTAGCTTCTTGCCAACCGCTTCTTCAAAGTGGCTGGGGTGCAGGGATTCGAACCCCGGAATGGCGGAATCAGAATCCGCTGCCTTACCGCTTGGCGACACCCCAAGAAACTCTTGCGAACTTTACTTCGCGCTATCTCGCATAAACACTGCAAGATGCTTAAATATGGTGGCTACGACGGGAATCGAACCTGTGACCCCAGCATTATGAGTGCTGTGCTCTAACCAGCTGAGCTACGTAGCCAAATTTTATTGCTTTACCAGCCATAACGACTGG
Organism: Cronobacter muytjensii ATCC 51329; assembly: GCF_001277195.1. Classification (NCBI taxonomy): domain Bacteria; kingdom Pseudomonadati; phylum Pseudomonadota; class Gammaproteobacteria; order Enterobacterales; family Enterobacteriaceae; genus Cronobacter; species Cronobacter muytjensii. The sequence continues at coordinate 2,755,239 of NZ_CP012268.1, read as the reverse complement.
CTGGGGTACCTGGATTCGAACCAGGGGATGCCGGTATCAAAAACCGGTGCCTTACCGCTTGGCGATACCCCAACGACCACTGCGCTATACGCAAAAGTCGAAGAAATATGGCTGGGGTACCTGGATTCGAACCAGGGAATGCCGGTATCAAAAACCGGTGCCTTACCGCTTGGCGATACCCCATCCGTGCAACGCTAACCCGGGAATGGTGCGGGAGGCGAGACTTGAACTCGCACACCTTGCGGCGCCAGAACCTAAATCTGGTGCGTCTACCAATTTCGCCACTCCCGCAAAAAAGATGGTGGCTACGACGGGAATCGAACCTGTGACCCCATCATTATGAGTGATGTGCTCTAACCAGCTGAGCTACGTAGCCATCTTTTTTCGCGTTACCTTATCGGCGTTGCGGGGCGCATTATGCGTATTGGGCCTGGAAGCGTCAACACCTTTTTTGGCGAAAATCGACGTATTGTGACTGTTTGACTAGCTTGCGAACAGCTTGATGCAATATTCGTCGATTCCGGTTGATTTATCCACTAAGTCAATGGAAAACGAGCCACTGTCTGAACAACGTTGTGCCAATAAAAAAACGGGCCGAGAAGGCCCGTTGTTCATTTAAGGAGTACTCATTTATAGGCGGACTGGTGTACACCCACCGCGCGGCCTGACGGATCGTTCATGGTTTTAAACGCTTCGTCCCATTCGATGGCTTTCGCAGAAGAGCAGGCGACAGACGGCCCGCCCGGCACGCACTCCGCCGCGCTCGGCACCGGGAACAGCTCTTCGAAAATCTCGCGGTAGAGATACGCTTCTTTCGACGACGGCGTGTTGTACGGGAAGCGGAAGCTGGCCGTGGCTAACTGCTGATCGGTGACCTGCTCAGCGGCCACTTCTTTCAGCGTATCGATCCAGCTGTAGCCGACGCCGTCAGAGAACTGCTCTTTCTGACGCCACGCCACGCTGGCTGGCAGGTAAGATTCAAAACATTCACGCAGGATATGTTTCTCCATTTTGCCGTTGCCGCACATTTTATCCTGCGGGTTGATGCGCATCGCCACGTCGAGGAATTTCTTATCAAGGAACGGTACACGCGCTTCGACGCCCCAGGCTGACATCGCCTTGTTTGCACGGGCGCAGTCAAACATATGCAGCGCCTGCAGTTTACGCACGGTTTCTTCGTGCAGTTCTTTCGCGTCAGGCGCTTTATGGAAGTACAGATAGCCGCCGAATACCTCATCAGACCCTTCACCCGAAAGCACCATTTTAATGCCCATCGCTTTGATCTTACGGGACATTAAATACATCGGAGTTGACGCGCGAATGGTCGTCACATCGTACGTTTCAATGTGGTAAATCACATCGCGAATCGCATCCAGCCCTTCCTGAACGGTAAAATGAATTTCATGGTGCACCGTGCCGAGGTGGTTCGCCACTTCCTGCGCCGCTTTCAGATCCGGCGAGCCTTCAAGACCGACGGCAAAAGAGTGCAGCTGCGGCCACCAGGCCTCGGAACGCTCCTGATCTTCCACGCGACGCGCCGCGAATTTCTTGGTGATCGCAGAAATCACCGATGAATCCAGACCGCCGGAGAGCAGCACGCCGTAAGGCACGTCTGACATCAGGTGGCTTTTCACTGCGTCTTCCAGCGCCTGACGCAGTTCGGCTTTATCCGTCACGTTGTCTTTTACCGCGTCATACTCGAACCAGTCACGCTGATAGTACTGGCGAATTTCGCCGTCCTGGCTCCACAGATAACTGCCGGCCGGGAACTCTTTAATGGTGCGGCACACCGGCACCAGCGATTTCATCTCGGAAGCGACATAAAAGTTGCCGTGCTCATCATGCCCCATGTAGAGCGGGATAATGCCGATGTGGTCACGGCCAATCAGGTACGCGTCTTTTTCGCTGTCATACAGCACGAAAGCGAACATGCCCTGCAGCTCGTCGAGAAATTCCGGCCCCTTTTCCTGATACAGCGCCAGGATAACTTCGCAGTCAGAACCGGTCTGGAACTGGAAACGGTCGCCATATTCCGCACGCAGCGCCTGATGGTTGTAAATCTCGCCGTTCACGGCCAGTACATGCGTTTTTTCGGTGTTGTAAAGCGGTTGCGCGCCTGCGTTGACGTCGACAATAGAAAGACGTTCATGCGCGAGAATAGCTTTATCGCTGGCGAAAACGCCGGACCAGTCCGGGCCGCGGTGACGCATCAGGCGTGACAGCTCAAGTGCTTTTTTACGCAGCTCAACCGCATCGGTTTTGATATCCAGCACACCAAAAATAGAACACATAGAAAACTCCGTTAACCCTGGCGGTGATGTTGTGTTGTCTGTCTGCGAGGCGTTGCGGTTTATGCAATTTTTCCGCTTCAGCCTCCGTTGTTGATTAAGAAAATGCCGTAATTCATACAGACTATGCAAGCCTTTTAGCGATGGAGTAATAAATAGTTCAACAGGCGTTAGCGGAAATTTAAAAATGATTACCAGAATGGCGCGGTTTTTAGCGATTTCTCAAAAAAAAGGCGATTTTATTGAATGCGGGGGGGCGGGGCAGGCAGAAAAAACGGCCATCATTATGGCCGTCAGGATCAGATAACGTCGATTTCGGCGACGGAAGGATAAATCCAGCTCGGTCGGAACGGCATCGCGTCGATATCATTGATGGTGGAGACGCCAGAAAGTACCAAGATGGTTTCGAGCCCGGCCTGGAAGCCTGCCAGAATATCAGTACGCAGGTTATCGCCGACAATCACGGTATGCTCGGAGTGCGCCTGCATTTTGTTCAGCGCCGCGCGAATGATCCACGGGCTCGGCTTGCCGACGTAAAACGGCTTACGGCCAGAGATTTTCTCAATACCCGCGCACAGCGCGCCACAGGCGGGGTAGAAGCCACGCCCGTGGGTGTCCGGGTTAGTGGCGATAAACCGCGCGCCGTTGGCGACGAAAAAGGCGGCCTTATGCATCATCTCCCAGTTATAGGAGCGGGTTTCGCCGACGATCACGAAATCCGGATTGATGTCGGTAATGGTAAAGCCAGCTTTATACAGCTCGTGAATTAAGGCCCCTTCGCCGACCACATACGCTTTTTTGCCTTCCTGGCGACGCAGAAAGTCCGCTGTCGCCATGGCGGAGGTGTAAAACACGCTGTCCGGCACGTCGATCCCGGCGGAGGCGAAACGGTTAGCCAGATCCTGGCCGGTCTGGGACGGGTAGTTGGTCAGCAGGACCAGCGGAAACCCTTTTTCAAGAATGCGTGTCAGAAATTCACTGGCGCCGGGCACCGCAACGTTATCGTGCATCAGCACGCCATCGATATCGCAAATTACGTTCTGAATGGTCATGGACTACTCTGGCTCAGGGAACAGAAAGGCGTAACTATAGCGCAAACGCCAAAGTCACTCGTTAACTTTCCAGCAAACGCTGTAATAACAAACCGTTAAGCATGGCGCGTTTCACCAGCGCGAAAGCGCCGATTGCCGAGCGGTGATCGAGTTGTGACGGCACCACCGGCAGGTTTTTACGAAATGCTTTGAGGGATTGGGTGTTGATGCAGCTTTCGATAGCGGGCAACAGCACTTTCTGCGCTTCGACGATTTCACCGGCAATAACGACTTTTTGCGGGTTAAAGAGGTTAATGGCGATGGCGATAGTTTTGCCAAGCTGACGCCCAACGCGCTCCACGACTTCGCTCGCCAGCGCGTCGCCCCGGTTAGCGGCTTTGCAAATCGCTTTGATATTGCACTCGTCTGGCGTCAGGCGGCTCTGATAGCCCTGCTCAAGCAGTTGGCGCACGCGTTGTTCAATCGCGGCATTGGCAGCGACAGTCTCCAGACATCCGAAGTTGCCGCAGTGGCAACGCTCGCCTAAAGGGTCGACCTGAATATGACCAATTTCGCCGACGTTGCCGTTGCGGCCGATGAAGATGCGCCCGTTGGAGATAATGCCTGCGCCCGTGCCCCGGTGAACGCGCACCAGAATGGAGTCTTCGCAATCGCGTGTTGCACCGAAATAGTGCTCCGCCAGCGCCAGGCTGCGGATATCGTGCCCAACAAAACAGGCGACGTTGAAGCGCTTTTGCAGCGCGTCGACCAGCGGCCAGTTTTCCACGTTAATGTGCGGCATATAGCGGATAACGCCGCTTTCCGGGTCCACAAGACCCGGCAGAATAACGGAGACGGCGATAAGCTCGCGGATTTTGCGCTGCCAGGTCTCGATAAACTGCGCAATCGTATTCAGCAGTGCGTGCTCAAGCGTTTCCTGAGTACGCTCTGGCAGGGGGAAATGTTCTTCCGCCAGCACTTTGCTGCTCAGGTCGAACAGCGTAAGCGTCGCGTCGTGTCGGCCAAGCCGTACGCCAACTGCCTGGAAGTGCCGGGTTTCGGTGATGATGGAGATAGCGCGGCGGCCCCCGGTAGAGGCCTGCTGATCGACTTCTTTAATCAGGCCGCGCTCAATCAGCTGGCGAGTAATTTTGGTAACGCTGGCGGGCGCAAGCTGGCTCTGTTCGGCTATCTGTATGCGCGATATCGGCCCATGCTGGTCGATAAGACGATAAACCGCCGCGCTGTTAAGCTGTTTTACGAGATCAACGTTGCCAATTTGAGCCTGTCCGCCAGTCGTCATGCCTTTATTTACTCAGTAACGACCTCGTTACCATTAACGATGGTCTTGATGATTTTATAGTCGCGGGTAAAGGCGGTGAGATTCGCCACTTTGCCCGTTTCAATGCTGCCAAGCCGGTCTGCCACGCCCATGGCGCGGGCCGGATACAGCGTCGCCATACGCAGCGCTTCGTCCAGTGCGATATTGACATGCTCCACCAGGTTGCGCACGCCTTCGATCATGGTCAGCGCCGAGCCGCTGAGGGTGCCGTTTTCGTCCACGCACAGGCCATTGCGGTAGTATATTGTTTTACCAGCAAAAATGAACTCATCAATATTGGCACCTGCGGGCGCTGTCGCGTCAGTCACCAGACAGAGTTTGTCGCCTTTTACTTTTTTCGCGAGGCGCACGTTTGCGAAATCCACGTGCAGGCCATCGGCGATAATGCCGCAAAAGACATCCGGCTCGTCAAAGATAGCGCCAGTCAGGCCCGGCTCGCGACCAGTGATGTAAGGCATTGCGTTGAAGAGGTGGGTTGCAAAGCGGATCCCGGCGCGAAAGCCTGTTTTTGCCTCTTTCAGCGTCGCGTTCGAGTGCCCGGCGGATACCACAATGCCCGCCGCGGTGAGCTGGCTAATGAACTCTGGCGCGACCCGTTCCGGCGCGAGCGTGATTTTGGTAATAACGTCAGCATTTTCACACAGAAACTTGACCAGCTCAGCGTCCGGTTCACGCACGTAATCCGGGTTGTGCGTGCCTTTTTTGACGATATTCAGCCACGGGCCTTCAAGGTGCAGACCCAGCGCCTGATTTTTGTGGTGCGCCAGGTATTCGCGCATTACCCGCACGCCCTGTTTCATCAGCGCGTCGCTACAGGTAATCAGCGTCGGCAGATAGCTGGTGCAGCCCGATTTCTCGTTGGCTTTCTGCATAATTTCCAGCGTTTCGACCGAGACCGCGTCTGCCGTGTCGTTAAACTGCACACCGCCGCAGCCGTTTAACTGTACGTCGATAAAACCGGGGGCGATGATGGCACCGCCCATGTCGCGCTGTTCGATTCCCGCCGGCAGGTCAGCCAGCGGGCACAGGCGCTCAATCAGGCCATCGGCGATAACAATCGCATGGTCATCCAGAATGTCGTGGCCGGTGTAAATCCGGCCGTGGGTTAAAGCGTACATAATGCCCCCGGTAACCAGTCCTTAAAGATCTTTAATATTTTCAGCTTCGAGCTCGGTGAAGTATTTTAACGTCTTCACTTTCAGTTCCATGGTGGAAGGCTCGTCACACACGATAACCGCTTTCGGATGCAGTTGCAGACAGCTGATGGTCCACATATGGTTTACGTTGCCTTCGACGGCCGCCTGCAGCGCCTGCGCTTTAACATGGCCCAGTACCAGAATCATCACTTCCTGCGCGTCAAGCAGTGTGCCGACGCCGACCGTGAGGGCGTATTTTGGCACCTGATTCACATCGCCGCCAAAGAAACGCGAATTCGCCACGCGGGTGTCGTGCGTCAGCGTTTTGATACGGGTGCGGGAAGCCAGTGAAGAAGCTGGTTCGTTGAACGCAATATGACCGTCGTTGCCCACGCCGCCCATAAAGAGGTGAATTTTGCCGTAAGCGCGAATTTTTTCTTCATAGTGGCGGCATTCTGCGTCAATATCCGGCGCGTTACCATCCAGCAGGTTGATATTTTCTTCGGGAATATCAACGTGGTCGAAGAAATTGCGGTACATAAAGCTGTGGTAGCTTTCCGGATGATCTTTCGGCAACCCGACATATTCATCCATGTTAAAGGTCACCACATGTTTGAAGCTCACCTGGCCCGCTTTGTGCATCTCAATCAGCGCTTTGTAGGCTTCAAGCGGCGTGCCGCCTGTCGGCAGGCCGAGCACGAACGGACGGTCAGCGGTGGGGTTGAAATCGTTAATGCGCTTAACAATATGGCGGGCGGCCCATTTGCCTACCTGCTGCGGCGTAGCCAGCGGAATCAGTCTCATTGTTCACCTCGAAAGTTAGAAAACAGGCGCGGATTGAACGACGCACAGTGTAAGGGTATACCCGTTCGCTGAAAGCGGGAGCAATCCGTCTCGATTTTTTGAATGATAAAATAAGTTTTCGAGGTAAGCCATAGGTCAGGACCTTCAACTACGATATTTGGTGATAAAAATCACAGAAAAGACGCGTTTAATTTGCGAGGCGAATTAATTTTGCAGACACTCAGCGTTGATACCAAGTGTCGCCGCGTTTCAGGGTTGGTAGCACAATAAAAAACGGCTTAGCTGGAGCCTCATCGGGGTCTCATAGGGGGAAAAAGTGAGTATTTTAGGTTATTTACAACGAGTGGGCCGGGCGCTGATGGTGCCTGTGGCTACGCTGCCTGCGGCAGCTATTCTGATGGGGGTCGGCTACTGGCTCGACCCGACCGGCTGGGGCGGCGGCAACGCACTGGCGGCATTTTTCATTCAGTCTGGCTCCGCCATTATCGACAACATGGGTGTGCTGTTTGCCGTGGGCGTCGCTTATGGCATGTCAAAAGATAAAGACGGCGCCGCGGCGCTGGCGGGGTTTGTCGGTTTTCTGGTGCTGACGACGCTTTGTTCGCCTGCCGCAGTCGCCATGATCATGAAGATCCCGGCCGATCAGGTACCGGCCGCTTTCGGTAAGATTAAAAACCAGTTTGTCGGCATTATGGTGGGGATTATCGCCGCAGAACTCTACAACCGCTTTAGCGCCGTCGAGCTGCCGAAAGCGCTCTCGTTCTTCAGTGGCCGTCGTCTGGTGCCGATTCTGACCTCGTTCGTGATGATTGTTGTCGCTTTCATCATGATGTACATCTGGCCGGTCGTTTTTGGCGGTCTGGTAGAGTTTGGCGAGCAGATCCAGAAACTCGGCTCCGTTGGCGCAGGCGTCTACGCCTTCTTTAACCGTCTGCTTATTCCGGTGGGCCTGCACCACGCGCTGAACTCAGTGTTCTGGTTTGACGTCGCCGGCATCAACGATATCCCGAATTTCCTCGGCGGCGCGCAGTCTATAGAATCCGGTAAAGCCGTGGTGGGTATTACGGGGCGTTACCAGGCGGGCTTCTTCCCGATCATGATGTTCGGCCTGCCGGGCGCAGCGCTTGCGATTTACCACTGTGCGCGTCCTGAGAACAAAGCCAAAGTGCTGGGCATCATGATGGCAGGTGCTTTCGCCGCGTTCTTTACTGGCATTACCGAGCCGCTGGAATTCTCCTTTATGTTCGTGGCGCCGGTGCTGTATGTCATCCATGCGGCGCTGACCGGTATTTCGGTGTTTATCGCGGCGACTATGCACTGGATTGCCGGTTTCGGCTTCAGCGCGGGTCTGGTGGATATGGTCCTCTCCTCGCGTAACCCGCTGGCGACCCACTGGTACATGCTGATTCCGCAGGGCCTGGTGTTCTTCGTCATTTATTACGTGGTGTTCCGCTTCACTATCACCAAATTCAACCTGATGACGCCGGGCCGTGAGCTGGCTGTCGCAGGCAGCGAGGCGGACGGTGAAGACGTTAACGTGAGTGGCGATAAAGCCCTCGATGCGACCGGGCTGGCACGTCAGTACATTGCGGCGGTTGGCGGCTCCGATAACCTGACTGGCATCGACGCCTGCATTACCCGTCTGCGTCTTTCCGTGAAGGATTCGGCGCTGGTGGATGAAGCGCTGGCTAAACGCCTCGGTGCGACCGGCGTTATCCGTCTTAACAAAACCAGCGTGCAGATTATCGTTGGTTTTGTGGCGGAAAAAATCGCTAACGCGATGAAAACGACCGGCCACGTGGCGGCCTCTGCGCCGACAGCCCCTGCTGGCGCGCCTGTCGCACCCGCGGTAAAACCGCAGGCGGTCGCGAATGCGCAGACGATAGCCGCGCTGGTCTCGCCGGTGACCGGCGAGGTTGTGGCGCTGGATGCGGTGCCGGATGAAGCGTTCGCCAGCAAAGCCGTCGGTGATGGCGTCGCTATCAAACCGACCGACAAAACGGTGGTGTCACCGGCGGCGGGCACGATTGTCAAAATCTTCAATACCAACCATGCGTTCTGCCTTGAAACCGAAAACGGCGCGGAAATCGTGGTTCATATGGGGATTGATACCGTCGCGCTGAACGGGCAGGGCTTTAAACGTCTGGTGGAAGAGGGCGCGCAGGTGACCGCGGGCCAGCCGGTGCTGGAGCTTGATCTGGATTACCTGAACGCGAACGCGCGCTCAATGATTAGCCCGGTGGTGTGCAGCAACATCGACGATTTCGGCGGCATGGTCATTAAGGCGCAGGGTGCGGTTGTGGCAGGGCAGAGCGCGCTGTATGAGATTAAAGGCAAATAATCGCTTCTGAGTCGTAATGCCTTAAACGGCGGGAGATGCTCCCGCCGTTTTTTTTTGCTTTTTTTCGGGGCTGGCGCAGGGGGGGGAAGCCGTGTAGGGTGTCGCCCATCAGGATTAAGGAGAATCATATGCGCCATTGTATTATCGCGGTTTGCGCCGCCGTGCTGCTGAGCGGCTGCGTGCCTCGCTACGCCACGCACCGGCCTGCGCTTGAAATGGAAATTCAGAACGAACGGGGCGAGCCGGTTCCTCACGCCACGCTCTGGCTGCAAACGCACCGCATGCCGCCGGGCTTTTACCCACCGCCGGAGAAATTCATGGCAGATGAGAAAGGCCATATTTCCGTTTCACGCGTCTCGGAGTGGGAACTCATGATTTTCTTCCTGCACGGCACAATGATCTATTCCTGGACCTGGTGTGTTGAAGCGCCGGGCTATATTCCGCGCGACGGAAATGTCGACTCGTTAAGCTCACCAGTAAGAATGCTCAAAGCCACTGTCCCCCAGCGTTGTCGGCAGGCGGAATACGCCCAACGCGGGCAATGACAGGCGCTGCCCCACGGCGGGATTTTCTGTAACTAAAGGTTGTTTCCCGCTGCAGCTTATAAGATCATACGCCGTTAAACGATGTTGACGCTTTGAGGAATATGCGATGAGTGAGGCAGAAGCCCGCCCGACTAACTTTATTCGCCAGATTATTGATGAAGATCTGGCGTCTGGAAAACACACCACGATTTGCACCCGCTTCCCGCCGGAGCCGAACGGCTATCTGCACATCGGCCACGCGAAGTCCATCTGCCTGAACTTCGGCATCGCCCAGGATTACCAGGGCCAGTGCAACCTGCGCTTTGACGATACCAACCCGGTGAAAGAAGACCTGGAATTTGTCGAGTCGATTAAAAACGACGTGCAATGGCTGGGTTTCCACTGGTCTGGCGATGTGCGTTACTCCTCTGACTATTTCGATCAGCTGTACAATTACGCCGTTGAGCTTATCAACAAAGGGCTGGCGTATGTCGACGAGCTGTCGCCGGAGCAGATCCGCGAATACCGCGGCACCCTGACCGCGCCGGGCAAAAACAGTCCGTTCCGCGATCGCAGCGTGGAAGAAAACCTGGCGCTGTTTGAAAAAATGCGCGCTGGCGGGTTCGAAGAAGGCAAAGCGTGCCTGCGTGCGAAAATCGACATGGCGTCGCCGTTTATCGTGATGCGCGATCCTGTTCTGTACCGCATCAAGTTCGCTGAACATCACCAGACTGGCAATAAGTGGTGCATCTACCCGATGTATGACTTCACCCACTGCATTTCCGATGCGCTGGAAGGGATCACTCATTCGCTCTGTACGCTGGAATTCCAGGACAACCGTCGTCTGTATGACTGGGTACTGGATAACATCACCATCCCGGTACATCCGCGTCAGTACGAGTTCTCTCGTCTGAATCTGGAATATACCGTGATGTCCAAGCGTAAGCTGAATCTGCTGGTGACCGACAAGCATGTTGAAGGCTGGGACGATCCGCGTATGCCGACCATTTCCGGTCTGCGCCGTCGCGGTTATACCGCCGCTTCCATTCGTGAATTCTGCAAGCGCATCGGCGTCACCAAGCAGGATAACACCATTGAGATGGCGTCTCTTGAGTCCTGCATTCGTGAAGACCTCAACGAGAACGCGCCGCGCGCGATGGCGGTTATCGATCCGGTGAAACTGGTTATCGAAAACTACCCGCAGGGTCAGAGCGAAGTGGTTTCAATGCCTAACCATCCGAACAAACCGGAAATGGGCAACCGCGACGTGCCGTTCAGCGGCGAAATCTGGATCGATCGTGCAGACTTCCGCGAAGAAGCGAACAAGCAATACAAGCGTCTGGTGCTCGGTAAAGAAGTGCGTCTGCGTAACGCGTACGTCATTAAAGCGGAACGTGTTGAGAAAGACGAGGCGGGCGAAATCACGACTATTTATTGCTCGTACGATGCTGATACGCTGAGCAAAGATCCGGCTGACGGTCGCAAGGTAAAAGGCGTTATTCACTGGGTCAGCGCCGCGCATGCGTTGCCGGTTGAGATCCGTCTCTATGACCGTCTCTTCAGTGTGCCGAACCCTGGTGCTGCGGAAGATTTCCTGACGACAATAAATCCGCAATCTCTGGTGATCAAACAAGGTTATGCTGAACCGAGTCTGAAAAACGCCGAAGCGGGCAAAGCCTGGCAGTTCGAGCGCGAGGGTTATTTCTGCCTCGACAGCCGCCATGCAAACGGTGACAAACTGGTGTTTAACCGCACCGTTGGCCTGCGTGACACCTGGGCTAAAATCGGCGAGTAAAGGCTTGCCTGTCATAAGACGCCGCCATCGCGCGGCGTTTTTTTTATTTGCTGAATCAATCTGTTAACTCCCCTTAAAGATTCGCGATGCGAATTAATTTCTTTTGTTTTGATAAACGCCTTTCATCGTATATCTCCCCGCTACAGAGCTTTCTACTTTATTAAAAATTGTAATCGCTTTCATTTTATTGTTTTGACTGCGTTTTCTAAGTTGTACGGCATAAAAATTCACCCTTATGAAAATGTTACAAAATGAAGGAATTTTTGTGCTGCTCGTCATAAAGCCATAAAGAATTCAGGTTTTAAGATTGATAATTCGCGCTGCGAAAAATAGTCTTTAAGTGCGGTAGCGCGGGGGAAGCTCCGCCGCCGTCTTTTATTTTTTTAATTTTTTCATTCGCTTTATGGGCGTTGTTCCACGCGAATTTTTTACGTCAAAGAGGAATTTCACATGCGTTCGTTGAAATACAAACGTAGCGGCGTCGCTTTGGCTCTCGCCAGCGTCAGCGCGCTGGGCGGCTTGTGCAGCCCACCCGATGCTCTGGCAGCGGGGTTTATTGATGACTCTACGTTAACCGGCGGCATCTATTACTGGCAGCGCGAGCGCGACCGTAAAGATGTTGTAGAAGATAAATACAAAACCAACCTTTCTCACTCCACCTGGAACGCGAATCTCGATTTTCAGTCAGGGTTCGCCGCCGATATGTTCGGGCTGGATATCGCCGCTTTTACTGCCATCGAAATGGCGGAAAACGGCGACAGCGGTCACCCGAACGAAATTGCGTTCTCCTCCAGCAATAAAGCCTACGACGAAGACTGGTCAGGGGATAAAAGCGGTATCAGCCTTTATAAAGCCGCGGGCAAATTCAAATACGGCCCTGTCTGGGCGCGAGCCGGCTGGCTGCAACCGACCGGGCAGACACTGCTGGCGCCGCACTGGAGCTTTATGCCCGGCACATATCAGGGCGCGGAAGCCGGGGCGAATTTCGACTACGGCGATGCTGGCGCGCTGAGTTTTTCCTATATGTGGACCAACGAATACAAATCGCCGTGGCATCTGGAGATGGATAAGTTCAGGCAGAACGACAGAACGACTCGCGTGGATTATCTCCACTCTATCGGCGCGAAATATGCGTTTAAAAATTCGCTGGTGCTGGAGGCGGCGTTCGGCCAGGCGCAGGGCTATGTCGATCAATACTTTGCCAAAGCGAGCTACAACTTTTCGCTTGCCGGAAACCCGCTCGCCACCAGCTATCAGTTTTACGGCGCGCGCGATAAAGCCAGCAGCGGCACTATTAATGATATCTACGATGGTACGGCCTGGCTCCAGGCGCTGACGTTTGGCTATAAGGTCGGGCCGGTGGATCTGCGCCTCGAAGGCACATGGGTGAGCGCCGAAGGACAGCAGGGCTATTTCCTGCAGCGTATGACGCCGACGTATGCCTCCTCCAACGGACGGCTCGATATCTGGTGGGATAACCGCTCAGATTTCAACGCTGACGATGAAAAAGCGGTATTTTTCGGCGCGATGTATGACCTGAAAAACTGGAAGCTGCCGGGCTTTGCGATAGGCGCCTCTTACGTCTACGCGTGGGATGCAAAGCCCTCAACGCTTCCGACCACCGACAACTACTACGATCCTGACTACCGCCTGAAAGAGTCTGCCTACAGCCTGGACGCGGTCTACACCCTGCAGGACGGCCGCGCCAAAGGCACGATGTTTAAGCTGCATTTCACCCAGTATGACAACCATTCCGACATCCCGAGCTACGGCGGCGGCTACGGCAACATTTTCCAGGACGAACGCGACGTGAAATTTATGGTCACGGCACCGTTTACGATTTTCTGAATGCGCAGGGGCGCGCAGGTGCGCCTTACATAAAGGGCAGTGAAAAGGACGAGATGATGAAAAAGTTACAGATCAGTCTGTTAGCCGGGGCGGTGATGGGGATTTTAGCCGGTAGCGGCGCACAGGCGTCAACGGCAGACCAAATCAGCCAGTTTGGGCTCAACTACGCGATTACCGACAACCACGCGGCACAGCATGGCGTCGACTGCGCCGCGCTTGGCGCCGACTGGGCCTCCTGCAATAAAGCGGTTATCACGCTCACCAATCCGGGTGACGCGGTGACGGATAAAAACTGGACTATCTGGTTTCACAGTATTCGCCAGATCCTCAAGGTCGATAACGATCAGTTTAAAGTGACCCACGTGATGGGCGATCTCCATAAGCTTGAGCCGACGGACAAATTCACCGGCTTCCCGGCCAATGCCTCGGTGGAGATCCCAATCGTCAATGAATACTGGCAGCTCTTTATCACCGATGTGCTGCCGCGCTGGTACGTTACGGCGGACGATGGCGCGCCGAAAGTGATCGCCAGTACCGATACCGAAACGTTAACCGGGTTCGTCAGCCCGCTGAAAGATCAGTGGAAACGCACGCCGGACGATAAAAACATCCTGATGACCGCGGAAGCGCGCTTCGATAAAAATAGCGACATCAAAACACTGAATGCCGACAGCCTGCGTGGGCAGATTATCCCGACGCCGCGCCAGGTCAGGCTGCACGGGCAGGACGTCGCTCTCGACCAGGGCGTTAAGCTTGATATAGCCGTGCTTGATAAAGGCTCGCAAGAGGCGATTACCGCGCGCTTTGCGCTGCTGGGAGTGAAAACCGGATCGGGTTATCCGGTGCGTACGGCCATCGCGAGCCGCGCGTTTAACGGCAAAGAGGCGGTGTCCGGCGCTTATCAGCTGCATATAGGACAGAAAGAGGCGGTAATTACCGGCTACGATCGCGCAGGCGTCTTTTATGGTTTGCAGTCACTGCTGTCGCTGATCCCGGTGGACGGCGCGCGCCAAATCGCGATGCTTGACGCGCAGGATGCGCCGCGTTTTGCGTATCGTGGCATTCACCTTGATGTGGGGCGCAACTTCCATACTAAAGCCGCCGTGCTGCGCCTGCTCGATCAGATGGCGGCCTGGAAGCTCAATAAATTTCACTTCCATTTAAGCGACGATGAGGGCTGGCGCATCGATATTCCGGGGCTCCCGGAGCTGACTGAAATTGGCGCGAAACGCTGCCACGATCTGAGCGAAAAAACCTGTCTGCTGCCGCAGCTCGGCTCCGGGCCGGATACCAACAACAACGGTAGCGGCTATTTCACCCGCGCCGATTATATCGAGATAGTGAAATACGCCGCGGCGCGCCAGATTGAGGTCATTCCGGAAATAGATATGCCGGCTCACGCCCGCGCGGCGGTGATTGCAATGGAGGCACGCTACGATCGGCTGATGAAAGCGGGTAAAACCAACGAGGCGAACGCGTACCGCCTGCTCGACCCGCAGGATACGTCGGTTACCACTGGCGTGCAGTATTACAACCGTACCGGCTACCTCAATCCGTGCCTCGATTCGTCACGCCGTTTCGTGGATAAAGTGATCGGCGAAATTCAGCAGATGCACCGGGAGGCCGGACAGCCGCTCACCACCTGGCATTTTGGCGGCGACGAGGCGAAAAATATTTACCTTGGCAGCGGTTATACCGATAAAACGAAACCGGAAGCCGGGAAGGGCATTATCGATCAAAGCCGCCAGGATAAGCCCTGGGCGCGCTCGCCGGTGTGTCAGAAAATGGTTAAGGACGGGGTGGTCGCGGACGTTGAGCATCTCTCCAGCTACTTTGGCGTTGAGGTCAGCAAGCTGGTGAAAGCGCACGGCATTGACACCATGCAGGCCTGGCAGGATGGCCTTAAAGATGCGAAAGACGCCAGCGCCTTTGCCACCTCACATGTCAACGTCAACTTCTGGGACACCCTCTACTGGGGCGGTTTTGACAGCGTCAACGACTGGGCCAACAAAGGCTTTCGCGTTGTGGTCTCTAACCCTGATTACGTCTATCTCGATTTCCCGAACGAAGTGAATCCGGCGGAGAGCGGCTACTACTGGGGCACGCGCTTTAGCGACGAGCGTAAAATTTTCAGTTTCGCGCCGGATAACCTGCCGCAAAACGCCGAGACGTCGGTCGATCGCGACGGCAACGCGTTCAGCGCTAAATCCGATAAACCCTGGCCTGGCGCTTATGGGCTCTCGGCACAGCTCTGGAGCGAAGTGGTGCGTACCGATAAGCAGATGGAGTACATGATGTATCCGCGTCTGCTGGCCGTAGCGGAGCGCGCCTGGCACCGTGCCGCATGGGAGCAGGATTATCAGGCGGGGCGCGAGTATAAGGGCGGCGAAACGCATCAGGTCGATATGCAGGCGCTACAACGGGACTGGACGCGTTTTGCGAACCTGCTTGGCCGTCGCGAACTGCCGAAACTTGAGAAAGCGGGCGTGCAGTTCCGTCTGCCGGTGCCGGGCGCACGCGTGAAAGCAGGGGTATTGCAGATGAACATCAGCCTGCCTGGCGTGACGATGGAGTATTCCACTGATGGCGGCGCGCGCTGGCAGCCTTATGACGCCGCGCAACCGCCGCGCGTGACGGGCGAGGTGCAGGTACGCAGCGTAAGCGTGGATGGCAAACGCCACAGCCGGACGGAGCGCGTACAGCCGTAACGCGCTTTTTAAAAAAGCCAGCCTCCGGGCTGGCTTTTACGTGTGTTAAAGCGGTGTCTTACAGCGCCTCTGGCAGATGGTGAACGGCAAGCAGTTTGCCTTTGCTGATTTCAATATGTTTCGCGCTGCGTAGCTGGGACAAGGTTTTCATTACCATACTGCGGGAAAGATTTGTTTTTTTAACAATATAATCGGCGACGTTAATCCGGTTACGCATAAACTCATCCATCGACGCCAGACAATCGATATTGGCTTTAATCATACTGTAGCTGTTTCTGCCCAGCATAATTTCTTCCCGATAGCAAAGCATATTAATTATCCATGAGGACAAAATAAGAAGATGTAACTGGCAATGATTTTTTTCGATTTCCTGCATGAAATAATCAAAAGGAATTAACTGATAATGACATTCTGAATCAGCCTGTAATTTTATGAATTGGGATTTACCTAAATTCCGCGCCAGGCCCAGAACCGAAGGGGCGCTGCATTTTTCCAGCAACAGGCGGTCACTCTGGCGCATCAGAGAAAACTGACCGCCGCGAATGATGCAAATTTCCCCGTCTCGCAACGGGATAAGCGTATTTTTTTCCGCACGAGACCAGTTGCCGTAGCTATTGAAAATATCGGCAATGCGGTAAATCTCAGCAAGAGGTTTAGAGGGTAATACCATATTGGTTACCTTGTTTAAAATAAATTTATGTCGTTGCTGTATCTTAATGGATGCTTTTTTATTGCTGCAATAAGGGGCAGAGAAGAGGGAATGAACAACGGCAATCTTTCGTTGGCTAACCGCTTGACCGATAAAGATATTTATCTTTTCTGAATTTATATTTAATAAAATATATGTGGTTTAATTAAGCATTGTGCGCTGTATTAAAATACACATCTCTGTGTTATTAATCCAAAATGATACATGTGTATTTTCAGCGTCTGGTTTTCAGACAATAAAAAAGCCGACAAACGTCGGCTTTGGATCAGGCGTTATGGCAAGCGTTACTTCTCGCCGACCTCGTGCGCGTGTTCATTCTCGCGGCAGTCGCCATCGGCACAGTGACCATACAGATAGAGGCTGTGGTTGGTCAGGCGGATGCCGTGACGTGTCGCGATTTCACGCTGACGGGCTTCAATAGAGTCATCGCTGAATTCGATCACTTTGCCGCAATCGAGACAGATCAGGTGATCGTGATGATGCTGTTGCGTCAGCTCGAAAACGGATTTACCGCCTTCGAAGTTGTGACGGGTGACGATGCCGGCATCGTCGAACTGGTTCAGTACACGATAGACCGTGGCAAGGCCAATCTCTTCACCCATGTCAATCAGACGCTTATAGAGGTCTTCCGCACTGACATGATGATTGACCGGTTCCTGCAGCACTTCGAGGATTTTTAATCGAGGAAGCGTGACTTTCAGGCCGGCCTTCTTTAATGCGGTATTGTTGTCAGTCATGCGGAATCTGTCCTGTTGCTTAACGACTCGCCCCAGAAGGGAGCGATACATCGGATACGCCGAAGATGAATGCGTCTCATTATAGAACTGACATGCCTAAATGAAAACCGCAAGCGTCCGGCAAAAAAGAGCTTAAAAATCGTGGACCCGCCAGCGTTTTGCACGGGGAGGCCTGATAATTAAGGATGCCATTGTACAGCGTAGTGAGGGAAAGTTAAAAATTTGTAGCAATTATTTTCATTGCTTTTATCTATCAACCGGCGCGGACGGTCGCCCGCGCCGTTTATCATCAGGCGTTGATGATTTCCTGCAGGTGCAGCTCTTCGGAGACCTGTTTCACCCATTTTTCAACGCGTTCCGCCGTCAGCTCCGGCTGGCGATCTTCATCAATTGCGAGGCCGACAAAGTGATCGTCGTCTGCGAGACCTTTGGACGCTTCGAAGTGATAACCCGCCGTCGGCCAGTGGCCAACAATGGTCGCGCCGCGCGGCTCGATAATATCGCGAATGGTGCCCAGCGCGTCGCAGAAGTATTCTGCGTAATCTTCCTGGTCGCCGCAGCCGAACAGCGCGACCAGTTTACCGTTGAAGTCAATTTCTTCCAGCGTCGGGAAAAAGTCGTCCCAGTCGCACTGCGCTTCGCCGTAGTACCAGGTCGGGATGCCAAGCAGAAGAATATCGAACGCTTCCAGATCCTCTTTGCTGCTTTTAGCAATGTCATGCACTTCAGCAACGTCTTTCCCGAGCTGTTTCTGGATAATTTTCGCGATATTTTCGGTATTGCCGGTGTCGCTGCCGAAAAAGATGCCTACGATTGCCATAAGAAGAATAACCTCTTGAATCTAAATGTGATGGTGCTGGCATAACGCCCACAGATAGGGCAATCATAGCAGAACAGGTGAAGGTGCGGAAACGGTATCAGGCGCCGGGTGCACTCTCTGCTACATTGCCCCGTCCTTTTGGGTAAAATTCAGACCAGACCTTACTCCTGCAAGGCTTTCAGCTGAGCGAGGAGCATAGCTTCTATCAGCTCGCTGCGGCTGATATTACGCGCCTGAGCCAGATGGTTCAGCGCGTCCACCGCATCGGCGTTCAGCTTCAATTCCACGCGCTTAAGCCCGCGAACTTTGTCACGCTTAAGCTGGTTGCGCTTATTGATGCGCAGCTGTTCGTCGCGCGACAGCGGATTGGTTTTCGGTCTGCCCGGACGGCGTTCATCCGCGAAAAGATCGAGCGTTGTGCGGTCCGTTTGTTCTTTTGCCATGGTATGAGTATAGACAGGGGAAACAGGCTGCCGGGGCGGGCCCGGCGGTATTTCAGCGCGCCATCATACATCAGGCAGCGAAGCGCGCCAACGCATCCGGCGCGCGACGGCGCCGGTCGGTCTGTTTTTAATCAGTTTCCAGAAAACGCCGGATAGCGCGCAGCACCGCCTGCGGCTTTTCGGCATGCACCCAGTGACCCGCGCCCGCGATAACGTGCGCGCGGGCCTGCGGGAATTGCGCCAGCAGCGCTTCGCGGTGCGCTTCTTCCACATAAGGCGACGCGCCGCCACGGATAAACAGCGCCGGGCCGCGCCAGGCGGGGAGGGGTTCCCAGCCGACAATATGGGCGTATTGATTCCACAGCACCGGCACATTGAAGCGCCAGACGCCATCGACAAACGACTTCAGCAGAAACTGAATCACGCCTTCTTCCGCGATATACTGGCGCATGATATCCGCCGCCTGCTGGCGTGTTGTCGCGCCCGCATCGCTCACCGCGTTGACCGCCGCGAAAATGTCGTCGTGGCGGCGGACCTGATAATCCACTGGCGCGATATCGATAGCCACCAGCTTTTCAATGCGATCTGGCGCCAGCGCCGTTACCGCCATCGCCGCTTTGCCGCCCATCGAATGCCCGATAAGAATCACTTTCTCCAGCCCCAGCGCATCCAGCGTATCGAGAATGTCCTGCGCCATCGCCGGGTAATCCATCGTCTCGCTACGCTCAGAAAGCCCGTGGTTACGCAAATCGACCTGCACAATATTGTTATCCTGCACCAGGTCGCGGGCCAGCACGCCGAGATTGTCCAGGCTGCCAAACAGCCCGTGAATTAACACAATCGGTGTATTTTGAGTCGGTTGTTGCGCAGATTGCGTGCGGGTATTTAATTTCATGGCAAAGTTCTTTTTTGGCGACTGACAGGTTAGGTTATCATGTTGACCATTCTGCCGCCCGGCTGCAAGGTTCCAGTTAATTCCGACTTTTGCGGCCTTCCTGGTTTGACGCTATCCGCTGTTGGGTTTTAACTCTATAATCCCAATGACTTGTATTCAGAAAAGAAATCGCACTGGATTAAGATGAAAACGATTGAAGTTGATGACGAGCTGTATCGCTACATTGCCAGCCACACCCTGCATATTGGCGAAAGCGCGTCCGACATTTTACGGCGCATGTTGAAATTTTCCGCCTCCACGCAGATCGCCGCTACACCAGCCAAAGCAGAGATCCCAGCCACCGTCGCGCCCGCCGCTGACAAACCGGCCAACCCGGCGCGCGATCGCGTTCGCGCCATGCGTGAGCTGCTTCTTTCGGATGAATACGCCGAACAAAAACGCGCGGTCAATCGTTTTATGCTGGTGCTGTCTACACTCTATTCACTGGATGCAGACGCTTTTGCCGAAGCTACCGAATCGTTACATGGTCGCACCCGCGTCTATTTCGCCGGCGACGAGCAAACGCTGCTGCAAAGTGGCAACCAGACGAAACCCCGCCACGTGCCGGGCACGCCGTACTGGGTTATCACGAACACGAATACAGGCCGCAAATGCAGCATGATTGAACACATCATGCAGACCATGCAGTTCCCGGCGGAATTGATTGAGAAGGTTTGCGGCACCATTTAACTCTTGCGTCAGAAGGACCAGGCCATGGCAGTCAATAACCGTGCGGGACAGCCTGCACAACAGAGTGATTTAATCAACGTCGCCCAGCTGACCGCGCAGTACTATGTGCTGAAGCCCGAAGCGGGTAATGCGGAGCACGCGGTGAAGTTCGGGACTTCCGGCCACCGCGGCAGCGCCGCGCGTCACAGCTTTAACGAGCCGCACATTCTGGCCATCGCCCAGGCGATTGCGGAAGAGCGCGCCAAAAACGGCATCACCGGGCCGTGCTATGTCGGTAAAGATACGCATGCGCTCTCCGAGCCTGCGTTTATCTCCGTACTGGAAGTGCTGGCGGCAAACGGCGTCGATATCATCGTGCAGGACAACAACGGTTATACGCCGACGCCTGCGGTCTCTAACGCGATCCTTGAGCACAACAAACGCGGCGGCGCACAGGCTGACGGCATCGTCATCACGCCGTCGCACAACCCGCCCGACGATGGCGGCATCAAATACAACCCGCCTAACGGCGGCCCGGCAGATACCAACGTCACTAAAGTGGTTGAAAACCGCGCCAACGCGCTGCTGGCGGACGGTCTGAAAGACGTGAAACGTCTGTCGCTGGACGACGCCTGGGCGAGCGGCCGCATTCAGGAAAAAGATCTGGTGCAGCCGTTTATTGAAGGGCTGGCGGAGATCGTCGACATGGCCGCTATCCAGAAAGCGGGCCTGAAGCTTGGCGTTGACCCGCTGGGCGGCTCCGGCATCGAATACTGGAAGCGCATCGCGGAGCACTACAAGCTCAACCTGACGATTGTTAACGATCAGGTCGATCAGACGTTCCGCTTTATGCATCTGGATAAAGACGGCGCTATCCGTATGGACTGCTCCTCGGAATCCGCGATGGCGGGCCTGCTGGCGCTGCGCGATAAGTTCGACCTGGCGTTTGCCAACGACCCGGACTACGACCGCCACGGCATCGTCACGCCTGCGGGTCTGATGAACCCGAACCACTATCTCGCTGTCGCCATCAACTATCTGTTCCAGCATCGCCCGCAGTGGGGCCAGGACGTTGCCGTCGGTAAAACGCTGGTTTCTTCCGCAATGATCGACCGTGTGGTCGATGCGCTGGGCCGTAAGCTGGTGGAAGTGCCGGTCGGGTTTAAATGGTTCGTTGACGGTCTCTACGACGGCAGCTTCGGCTTTGGCGGCGAAGAGAGCGCGGGCGCGTCCTTCCTGCGCTTTGACGGCACGCCGTGGTCCACTGATAAAGACGGCATCATCATGTGCCTGCTCGCGGCGGAAATCACCGCGGTGACCGGGAAAAACCCGCAGCAGCACTATGACGAACTGGCCGCGCGTTTCGGCGCGCCGAGCTACAACCGTCTGCAGGCGTCCGCCTCCTCCGCGCAGAAAGCCGCGCTTTCTAAACTCTCTCCGGAAATGGTCAGCGCAAGCACACTGGCAGGCGATCCGATCACCGCACGTCTGACAGCCGCGCCGGGCAATGGCGCTGCTATCGGCGGCCTGAAAGTGATGACCGAGAACGGCTGGTTCGCGGCGCGTCCTTCCGGTACCGAAGACGCGTACAAGATCTATTGCGAAAGCTTCCTCGGTGAAGAACACCGCAAGCAGATCGAGAAAGAAGCGGTAGAAATCGTCAGCGAAGTGCTGAAAAACGCGTAAGCGTTGCGGGGCAGGCCGCAGTGCTCGTCCCGGCGATAACATAAAAACGGCAACCTTCGGGTTGCCGTTTTGATTTGCCTGCCAGGCCACGTTACCCCTGCTTGTTGGTCAGCTCAAAGCGCGGAGAGACCAGCCCGTAGAGCGTCCAGCCCATAAACGTGACCATGGCGCCGTACAGCATCGCCTCCTCGCCGGATGAATAGAGCGCGTAAAAGCTGTAAATCGCGCCCACCAGCGCCACCATGTTGGCCTGCTTCGCCTTGCGCGACGGCACATTCGCCACTTGCTGAATGATTACCAGCGCCGCCATCGACAAAATATACGGGATGATATTGGTCACCACCGCCAGGTTAACCAGCACGTTAAATTGTTTATTGAGTGACGGGCTGATGGTCATCAGCGACAGCGCGCTCTGGATAATCACAATCGTCAGCATCCCTTTTACCGGCGCTTCGGCTTTGCTCAGGCGTGAGAACACTTTGGGGAAATAGCCCGCGTCGGCGGAGGAGCGGAACACCTGAGCGATAGTAAACTGCCAGCCGAGCAGCGAACCACAGCAGGACATTACCATCAGCGCCATAATGATTTTCCCGACGCCCGGCGTGAACATCTGCGCGAACGCCAGCCCGAACGGCGCGGTGGAGTGCGCGAGACTCAGATTTGGCACAATGCCCGCAATCACGTTGGTGGAAACAATATAAATCACCGCCGCGCCGAGCGTGCCGCCCAGTACCGCAATCGGCACGTTGCGCTCCGGGTTTTCCACCACCTCGGTGTTGGCGCAGGCCGACTCCAGCCCGAGGAACGCCCATAGCGTCATGGCGATGGAGGAGCCTACCGCGTCGAAAAACGGCACGTGATGCGGGTTCCAGGAGTCTGCATACAGCGACGGGCTGAACCAGAACCAGCCGATGACCGACAGCCCGACCACCGGGATGATTACCCCCCAGACGGTAATACCGCTGAGCTTGCCGGTGATGCGCGCGCCGCCGAAGTTGGCGACCGTGCAGATCCACAATACGCCCATCGTGGCGATGCCGGTCTGCACCGGCGTCAGCGCCGCGCCGAACAGCTCGCTGCCATAGCCGACCGCGGAGATAGCGATGGCGACGTTAGCGATAAGCAGCGATACCCCGTAGGTATAGTTGGCCATAAAATTGCCCGACTTACCGAACGCATACTCCGCATAGCCGCCCATGCCGCCCGCTTTGCGGCTGAACATTCCGCATCTTGCGAAAGCCCAGGCCAGCGCCGTTGAGCCGACGGCGGTCACAAGCCAAGAGATAATCGAAATAGTGCCCACTTCGGCAAGCTTGGTCGGCAGCATAATAATGCCGGAGCCCATCATGTTCACCATCGTCAGGATGGTCAGCGGCACGACGCCCATTTTGTTGGATTTGCTCATCATAACGCTCCTTCCGCGCGGCCCTGCGTGACTGGCCGTTGACGGATGACGTAACACCACACCTGGCGGCGACCGTCATTCTCCTGTACATACACACCCTGTAATTCCGGCGCGAAACCCGGCAGCAGGTTGATCCCTTCTTCCAGCGCCCGGAAGTAGTGCAGCGCCGCGCCGCCCCAGATTTCACCGGGCACCACACACAGCACGCCCGGCGGGTAGGGGAGCGCGCCTTCAGCCGCGATGCGGCCTTCCGCCTGGTCAAGCCGCACCAGCTCCACCTCGCCACGAATAAACGCGTGGTTCGCCGCCTGCGGGCTCATGGCGACGCGCGGGAAATACGCCTTACGAAACATCTCTTTTTGCAGCTGCTTTACGTTACGGCTGGCGTAAAAATCGTGCATCTCCTGACAGAGCTGGCGCAGCGTATACCCGGCGTAACGGGCCTGATGCTGTTTCCAGAGCGTCGGCAGCACCTCGCTTAACGGCGCGTCGCTCTCCAGCAGCTTTTCAAAACGCGCCAGCTGCGCCACCAGCTGTTGCAGCTTGCTCATCTCTTCGGCAGGGGTGAGCAGAAACAGGATCGAGTTCAGGTCGCACTTCTCCGGGATGATATGGTTCTCGCGCAGGTAGCTTGCGAGCACCGCCGCAGGCACGCCGAACGCCGCATATTCGCCGGTCGCGATGTCGATGCCCGGCGTGGTGAGCAGCAGCTTGCACGGGTCGACAAAATACTGGTGCGGCGCGTAGCCCTCAAAGGCGTGCCAGCGCTCGCCGGGTTCGAAGTGGAAAAACCGCAGGTCGGAGGCTATTTCCTGTGTCTCATAGCTCTGCCACGGACGGCCATCGACCGTCGCCGGAACGAAGGGGCGTATGGCGCGGCAGTTGTCGAAAATCATCTTGCGCGCCTCGATGCCATATTCCACGCAGCGCATCCACAGACGGCGTCCGCCTTCGCCTTCATGCATCCGCGCGTTGATGTCGAGTGCCGCGAAGAGCGGGTAAAAAGGGCTGGTGGAGGCGTGCATCATAAAAGCGTTATTCATGCGCTTGTGGGGCACATAACGCGGCTGTCCTTTGATATGACTGTCTTTTTTATGAATTTGTGACGTCTGGGAAAACCCGGCCTGCTGTTTATGCACCGACTGCGTGACCAGAATGCCCGGATCGTTTTCATTGAGCGACAGCAGTAAGGGCGAGCAGGGCGCCATCATCGGAATAAACTGCTCATAACCCACCCAGGCGGAGTCGAAGAGAATGTAATCGCACAGCGGCCCCAGGCTATCGACCACCTGACGGGCGTTGTAGATAGTGCCGTCGTAAGTGCCGAGCTGGATAACTGCGAGGCGAAACGGCCGCGCCATCGCGGCGCGCTCTGGGGCGGTCTCGCGTACCAGGCTGCGCAGATAACGCTCGTCGAAGCAGTGCGCGTCGATGCCGCCGATAAAGCCGTACGGGTTACGCGCGGTTTCCAGATAAACCGGGGTGGCCCCCGCCTGCAACAGCGCGCCGTGGTGGTTCGACTTATGGTTATTGCGGTCAAACAGCACCAAATCGCCGGGCGCAAGCAGCGCGTTAAGCACCACTTTATTGGCGGATGACGTGCCGTTCAGCACAAAGTACGTTTTATCAGCGTTGAACACCTGCGCGGCGTGCTGCTGGGCGAGGCACGGCGCGCCTTCGTGGATCAGTAAATCACCCATCGCCACATCGGCATTGCATAAATCGGCGCGAAACAGCGTCTCGCCGAAGAAATTCACAAACTGGTTTCCGGCCGGGTGGCGGCGGAAAAACTCACCGCCCTGGTGCCCGGGGCAGTCAAACGCGCTGTTGCCCTGATTCACGTAATCGACCAGCGCGCGAAAGAAGGGCGGGCGCAGCGCGGTTTCATATTTCTGCGCGGCGGCTTCAAGCTGTCGACCATAGTAGTCGCGGTGCGTTTCGTTATCGTCAAACACGCCGGAAATCCGCGCCAGATACTCAGCAGGCACCCGCTCCTCGGGCTGACACATGACAAATACCGGAACGCCGAAGCCAGTCAGCTCTATTTCATCAATAATGCCCTGGAAAATATCGCTGACGGAAATGACCGCCGCGGCAATATCAATATAGTTGGTGTCATGAATATTAATAAGCTCCCGGTCAGTTGAAAAACAGTCCGGGCATAAACGGCTAACGCCGATTTTTAACGCTTGCATGGTGATTCCTTATTTTCAGGTAAAGCAATCCCGCGCTATTTCCTTGTGGAAATTGCTTTATTATTTTTTCAGGTAAAAGCTTCCCGCCGCATAATAAATGCGGGAAATAACCTTGGTTTTATTTTTGCCAGACAAAGCCCTGCCAGCTAACAGGCTGGTTATCATAGGGTTTATGGCATAAAGAGGCGCGCATTCTCAGGCGTAAACCCGTTATTACATCACATGGAATTTTCGCTGAGAAATGGCAGGCGCGCTGCGGCGCTAAAGGCTAGCGGGCGTTGAAAATATGGAAGTCGAAGCAGTTTCGGTGAGCAAACATCATAATATGGGTTGTCCGCCGGATATGCGGCATTAACCGATTGTTATTTTCCATCGTCGTTTCCTTTCACTTATTGAAAGCGTGGTCATTTTATCCGGCTCAGAGCGTTATTCTGTGAAAGAGATCAACAAAAATGGCCTGAACCAGAAATAATACGTCGTTATTTATGCATAATGCAGCGCAGATTTCTTCTGGTTACATGAATGTAGCTGGTTAGTTATGAATATGGTTTTACTATATTTCGGGGAATTTAACGCTGGCGGGAATGAATTATCGCAGAGGAATAATAAAATAAATGAATAATCATTTTGTTGCGGCGAGGATTTATTCAGAATAAAAACGAGGGGGAAACGCCGCCGCGCCAGGCCTGACGCGGCGATGCGCTTACAGCATAAATCGGTAGCCGATGCCCGTTTCCGTCAACAGGTGGTGCGGGCGCGCCGGGTCAAGCTCCAGCTTCTGGCGCAGGTGGCCCATGTAGATACGCAGATAATGGCTGTGCTCCACCGCGTTCGGCCCCCACACCTGGCTTAACAGCTGGCGCTGGGTCAGCACTTTGCCCGCGTTGTTCAGCAGCACGGCCAGCAGGCGGAACTCAATGGGCGTCAGGTGGATCTCCTGCGCGCCGCGCGTGATGCGCCTCGCCGCCAGGTCGACGGTGATATCGGAAAATCGCACCACCGGATCGCTCTGGCTGGCGGCGCCGTGACGGCGCAGGGCGACGCGCAGTCGCGCCTGTAACTCGCCAATGCCGAACGGTTTGCCCAGAAAGTCATCGGCGCCCGCGTCCAGCGCCGCGATTTTGTCCTGTTCGTCGCTGCGCGCCGACAGCACAATCACCGGCGTCTGGCTCCACTGGCGGTAGTCGCGGATAAAATCGATGCCGTCGCCGTCCGGCAGGCCGAGATCGAGAATCACCAGATCGGGCTTGCGGGTCGCGGCTTCAATCAGCCCGCGCTGCAGAGTTTCAGCGTCATACACGCGCAGTCCCTCGCTCTCCAGCGCGGTGCGCAGAAAGCGGCGGATCTCTTTTTCATCTTCGACAATCAGAACGCTAATCACATGACCTCGTGGATATCCAGTTCCGGGGGCGTTTCTTTGGGCAGCAGCACGTGGAAACTTGCGCCGCCTTCCGGGCGATTACGGGCGTAAATCTCGCCGCCGTGCACCTCGACAATCGCCTGGCAAATGGCAAGCCCCAGCCCGACGCCAGGGATGGCGGATTCTTTATTACCGCGAGCGAATTTAGCAAAAATCGCCTGCTCCTGACCAGCCGGAATGCCGGGGCCGCTGTCCCAGACTTCGAGATCGAGCCGCTCGTCGCGCCAGCCCGCCCGCACGCCTATCTGCGCCCGTGACCCCGCATATTTAGCGGCGTTTTCCAGAAGATTAATCAGCACTCGCTCAAACAGCGGGCCGTCAACGTGGATAAGCGTCAGCGGATCGCTCAGGCTCAGCGCGATATGCCGCCCGCCGAGACCCGGTTCGAGCATTTTGAGCGCGCTGCCCACGACCTCTTCCAGCGTCAGCCACTCTTTACGCAGGTTAAAACCGCCGGACTGAATGCGCGCCATATCCAGCAGATTATTCACAAGCCTTGCGGTGTTAAGCACATGCTGGCGGATTTCGCTCGCCTGCGGCGCGTGTTTCGAGCCTTCTGAGGCCAGATCGAGCGTCAGAATTTCCGCCTGGCCGAACAGCACCGTCAGCGGCGTACGCAGGTCGTGGGAGAGTGCCGCCAGCAGAGAGTTGCGCAGCTGTTCGCGCTCGCTTGCAAGCCGCGCCTGTTCTTCGCTTTCGGTCAGGAACAGCCGCTCCAGCGCGCTTGCCACCAGTAGCGTAAACGTCTCCAGCAACCGCTGCTGTTCGGGGATCATTAGCTGGCGCAGATTGCTCGGCTCGACAATCACCAGCCCGAGCGTCCGTCCGGCGGTGCGCAGCGGAAGAATTTGATAAGGCACGCCGGGCAGGGTGTCGGTGCCCGCGCCGGCAGGCAGCCCTTTATCAAAGCTCCAGCGGGCAATGGCTTCATCCCACGGCGTGATGTCCGCCAGCGGCTGTGGCGGCTGTAATTTGCCCTGGTCGTCCGGCAGCAGCAGCAGGCCGCGAGCATGAAAGGTGGAGGCGATAAACTGCTGGCTGGTGGCGGCGATATCGCGTGCGGTACGGCCCACGGCCAGCGCTTTAGACATCTCATAAAGATGCCGGGTGCGCTGTTCGCGATAGCGTGCGATACGCGCCTGGTAGCGTACGCCCGCGGTCAGGTTGCCGATGATAAGCCCGACGCTCAGCATCACGGCGAACGTCAGCAGATATTGCACATCCGACACCGCCAGCGTGCCACGCGGCGCGATAAAAAAGAGATCGAAACTCACTACGTTGATGACGGTGGCAAGCACCGACGGCCAGCGGCCATAAAACAGCGCCACCACCACCACGCCAAGCAGATAGACCATCACCAGGTTGGCGGCGTCAAAAGCGATAAGCCACTGGTGCGCGACCAGCGTAATCAGCGCGCAAAGCGCAAGCGCCACCGCGCAGCCGCGCATCTGCACCCGCCACTTCTCCATAAAGGTGCGGTTGTCGGCGGGTTTCGCCGTGGCGGGCGCGGGTTTATCATCCAGCGCGACAATCAGTAAATCGAGATCCGGCGCGTGGCGCGCCAGGCGTTCGGCGAACGTATCCTGGCTCCACCAGCGGCGTTTGTTGCGCCGCCCGATGACGATTTTGCCGAGGTTATGCTCGCGGGCGTAGCGCAGCACGGCTTTTTCCTCTACCGGATCGGCGAGGGTCGCGGTCTCCGCGCCCAGCTCCTGCGCGAGGTGCAGCGCGCTTAAAATGGTGCGTCGCGCCGATTCCGACAGCCGGTGCAGGCGCGGGGTTTCGACATACACGGCATGCCAGACGCTACCGAGCCTTGCCGCCAGCCGCGCGGCGGTGCGCACCAGTTTTTCGTTACCGGCGCCCTGGCCGATACACAGCAAAATGGCGTCGCGGGTATGCCAGACTTTCTCCTGTCCCTGTCGGTCGCGCCAGGCGCGCATCTGATCGTCTACCCGGTCGGCGGTGCGGCGCAGCGCCAGCTCGCGCAGCGCGATAAGATTGCCTTTACGGAAAAAATGCTCAATGGCGCGCTCGGCCTGGCCTGCGATATAGACTTTGCCTTCATGCAGGCGCTGGCGCAGATCGTCCGGCGGCAAATCCACCAGCACAATTTCATCGGCTGCGTCGAAAATCGGATCCGGCACCGTTTCGCGCACCTGGATACCGGTCACGCCGCCCACGACGTCGTTCAGGCTCTCCAGATGCTGCACGTTAACGGTGGTAAACACGTCGATGCCGGCGTCCAGCAGCTCGTCGACATCCTGCCAGCGTTTCGGGTGGCGCGAGCCGGGCGCGTTGCTGTGCGCCAGTTCATCCATAAGGATAAGCGCCGGGTTGCGCGCCAGCGCCCCGTCGAGATCGAACTCCTGCACCACGCGGCCCCGGTGATGGATACGCTTAAGGGGCTGGATAGCCAGCCCCTTGAGCAATGCCGCCGTCTCCTGGCGACCGTGGGTTTCGACCACGCCCACCAGGATATCGAGGCCCTGCGCCCGCAGACGCTGGGCCTCCTGAAGCATGGCGTAGGTTTTCCCTACGCCTGCGCAGGCGCCGAAGAAGATTTTGAGTTTTCCGCGCGTCCGGCCCTGCGTCTGCTCCAGCAGGCGATCCGGGTCGGGGCGCATCGGCTCTTCGGTCATGGTTTTTCCTTACGGTTGCAGGGCGTCCAGCGCCAGATTGAGTTGCAGCACATTCACTACCGGCTGGCCGAGGAAACCGGCGAGCGGCGCCTGGGTCGCCTCGCGGATAAGCCGTCCGACTTCCGCTTCAGAGATCCCGCGCGCCTGCGCCACGCGCGGTGCCTGCCAGAACGCGGCGTCTGGCGAGATGCCGTAGTCAAGACCGCTGGCGGACGCCGTCACCAGCTCCACCGGCACCGCCGTGCGGGCCTCCGGGTTGGCGGCGCGCAGCGCGGCCACGCGCGCCTGAACCTGTTTATCCAGCTCCGGGTTGCTGGCGGCGAGATTGCTGCCGCCGGAAGCCATTGGATTATAAGGCGCTTCGGCGGTGGCGGAAGGGCGGCCCTGGAAATATTTCGCCTCGCTGAATGCCTGGCCGATGAGGCGCGAGCCGCGCACCTCATCATTCTGGCGGATAAGCGATCCTTGCGCCTGATCCTTAAACCACCACTGGCCGAGCACGGTAGTGGCCAGCGGGTAAACGCCACCGGTAATAAGCGTCAGAAAAATCAGTACTGCGAGTGCAGGGCGTAACGTAGCCATAACGTTTCCTTTTAAACCAGACCAAACAGCGTTAACAGCAGGTCGATGAGCTTGATGCCGATAAACGGCACCACAAGACCGCCCAGACCATAAATCCACAGGTTACGGCGCAGCATCGCCGCGGCCGCAAGCGGCTTGTAGCTCACGCCCTTCAGCGCCAGCGGGATCAGAAAGACGATAATCAGCGCGTTGAAAATCACGGCGCTCAGAATGGCCGAGGCGGGCGAGTGCAGATGCATCACGTTCAGCGCGTTAAGCTGCGGGTAAGTCGCCGCGAACGCCGCCGGGATAATAGCGAAATATTTGGCCACGTCGTTGGCGATACTGAACGTCGTCAGCGAGCCGCGCGTCATCAGCATCTGTTTGCCGATATGCACCACTTCGATGAGCTTGGTGGGGTTAGAGTCGAGATCCACCATGTTCCCCGCCTCTTTCGCCGCCTGGGTGCCGGAGTTCATCGCCACTGCGACGTCCGCCTGCGCCAGCGCCGGGGCGTCGTTGGTGCCGTCGCCGGTCATCGCCACCAGTCGTCCTTCGGCCTGATACTGGCGGATCAGCGCCAGTTTGGCCTCCGGCGTCGCTTCGGAAAGAAAATCATCCACGCCCGCTTCGGCCGCGATGGCGGCGGCGGTCAGCCGGTTGTCGCCGGTGATCATCACCGTTTTGATGCCCATTTTGCGCAGCTGCGCGAAGCGCTCTTTAATGCCGCCTTTGACGATATCTTTCAGCGCAATAACGCCGAGCACCTGCGCGCCTTCGGCCACCACCAGCGGCGTGCCGCCGGTGCGCGCCACGCCTTCCACCAGCGTATCGACCTGCGCCGGGAACTGGCCGCCGTTGGCTTCCACGTGGCGGCGAATGGCGTCCACTGAACCTTTGCGGATCATCCTGTCCTGGACGTTAATCCCGCTCATGCGCGTCTGGGCGGTGAAGGGCACAAACGTCGCCTGAAGGCTCTGCACGTCGCGCTCGCGCAGGTTAAAGCGCTGTTTGGCGAGCACCACGATGCTGCGGCCTTCCGGCGTTTCATCGGCGAGCGAGGCGAGCTGGGCGGCGTCCGCCAGCGTTTTTTCATCGACGCCGGGCGCGGGCAGGAACGCGGAGGCCTGACGGTTGCCAAGCGTAATGGTGCCGGTTTTATCAAGCAGCAACACGTCCACATCGCCCGCCGCTTCTACCGCGCGCCCGCTGGTGGCAATCACATTCGCGCCAAGCATGCGGCTCATGCCCGCCACGCCGATGGCGGAGAGCAGCCCGCCGATGGTCGTCGGGATGAGGCAGACCAGCAGCGCCACCAGCACCGTCACGCTAACCGCCGCGCCGCCGTACTGCGAGAACGGGTAGAGGGTCGCAGTCGCCAGCAGAAAGACGATGGTGAGCGCCACCAGCAGAATGGTGAGCGCGATTTCGTTCGGCGTTTTACGGCGCTCGGCGCTTTCGACCATCGCAATCATGCGGTCAAGGAACGTCTCGCCCGGGTTAACGCTGCACTGGATGACCAGCCAGTCGGAGAGAATGCGCGTGCCGCCGGTCACCGAGGCGAAATCGCCGCCCGATTCGCGGATTACCGGCGCCGATTCGCCGGTAATGGCGCTCTCGTCAACCGACGCGCCGCCTTCGAGCACCTCACCGTCACACGGGATGATATCGCCCGCTTCCACCAGCACGATATCGCCTTTGCGCAGGTCGGTAGCAGGCACGTGATCCACCTGGGCGTCGTGGTGTGGCGCGCGCAGTTTACGGGCGAAGGCGGTCTTTTTAACGCCTTTCAGGCTGTTAGCCTGGGCTTTGCTGCGGCCCTCGGCCAGCGCCTCGGCGAAGTTCGCGAACAGCACCGTAAACCACAGCCACAGGCTGATGGCGCCGGTAAACAGCGCCTCGCCGGGCAGTTTCCCGGCGGCAATCGCCACGGCAATCAGCGTGGTCAGCAGGCTGCCGACCCAGACGATAAACATGACCGGGTTGCGCCACTGGGCGCGCGGACTCAGTTTTTTAAAAGAATCGATCAGCGCCTGACGAACCAGAGAGGATTCAAACAGGGCCAGTTGCTTGCGACTCATGGATAGCGACTCCGCAATGGTCATTTCACAAGAGAAAGGTGTTCCGCGACCGGGCCTAAGGCGAGGGCGGGGATAAAGGTCAGGGCGCCGACCAGCAGCACGGTGCCCGTCAGCAGGCCGATAAACAGCGCGCCGTGGGTAGGCAGCGTGCCGGGGCTCGCGGGCTGCGCTTTTTTAGCGGCGAGCGATCCGGCAATCGCCATCACCGGCACAATCACCAGGAAGCGGCCAAACCACATGCAGAACGCCAGCAGCAGGTTCCAGAACGGCGTGTTGGCGCTCAGGCCCGCAAAGGCGCTGCCGTTGTTATTGGCGGCGGACGAGACCGCGTACAGCACTTCGCTGAACCCATGAATGCCGGGGTTGAAAATGCCCGCGCGGCCTGCGTCGGTCATCAGCGCCAGCGCCGTGCCGATAAGCACCAGCGCAGGCGTTACCAGAATCGCCAGCGCGGTCATTTTCATCTCGCGCACGTCAATTTTTTTACCGAGGTATTCCGGCGTGCGGCCAATCATCAGGCCGGCGATAAACACGCCCAGCAGCACAAACAGCAGCATCCCGTACAACCCGGAGCCGACGCCGCCGAAGACCACTTCGCCAATCTGCATCAGCCACATTGGCAGCATGCCGCCGAGCGCCGTAAAGGAGTCGTGCATGGCGTTGACCGCACCGCATGAGGCCGCTGTCGTGACGACCGCAAACAGGCTGCTGGCGAGAATGCCAAAGCGGCTCTCTTTGCCTTCCATATTAATGGCGCTGTCGGCGCCGAGCGTCAGAAAGTGCGGGTTGCCTGCCGTTTCAGCCCACATCACCAGCGCCACGCAGACCACGAAAATCACCGTCATGGTCCAGAGAATGGCGCGGCCCTGACGCGCGTCGCCCACGGCATCGCCGAAGGCGAAACAGAGCGCCGCCGGGATCAGGAAGATAGCCAGCATCTGCACGAAGTTCGTCAGCGCGGTCGGGTTTTCAAACGGGTGAGAGGAGTTGGCGTTAAAGAAGCCGCCGCCGTTGGTGCCGAGCATTTTGATGGCCTCCTGCGAGGCGACCGGGCCCATCGGCAGCATCTGCCGCGCGCCTTCCAGCGTGGTGAAAGGCTGATACGCCGAGAAGTTCTGAATCGCGCCTTGCTGAATAAAAAACAGGGCGATAATCAGCGAGAGCGGCACCAGTACCCACAGCGTCACGCGGGTAAGATCCTGCCAGGCGTTGCCGAGCGTTGTGGCCGACTGGCGTGCGAACGCACGAATCAACGCAAACGCTACCGCAATGCCGGTGGCGGCGGAGAGGAAGTTTTGCACCGCGAGCCCCGCCATCTGGCTGAAATAGCTCACCGTGCTTTCGCCCGCATAAGATTGCCAGTTGGTGTTCGCGACAAAACTCACCGCCGTGTTCAGCGCCAGATGCCAGGAGAGGCCCGGCAACTGTTGCGGATTAAGCGGCAGGAAGCCCTGACACATCAGTATGGTGAACAGCACCACCAGCCCGAGTGTGTTAAAGGCCAGGATCGCCAGCAGATAGCGCTTCCAGTCCATCTCTTCCTGACGAATGCCGAGCACGGCCCAGAGCACGCGCTCCACGCCGCCCACGCCCGGCAAGGGCTCGCCGTCGATCATCCTGGCAAGCAGGCTGCCCAGCGGTCTGGCGAGCGCCATCAGCACCAGTAAAAAACTGGCGATAAGTAAAAATGCCGAAGCCGCCATCAGAACGCCTCCGCATTAATCAGGGCGTATACCAGATAGCCCAGTAACAGGAAAACCAGCACGATGCCGGTTATAAGGCCTGCACTCACAATCCACCTCCATGGGGGTTTTTGGAATATGCGCAGAGGGTAGGGATTCAGGCGTAAAGGTTTCGCAAAAATCGCGAAGCGGGGTGTAAAAAAAATATAAAAATCGCAAAAACCATAATTTAACTGCGGGTTAGTATTTCGTTAACCGTTTTGTAACTTATTTACAGTATCAATTGTAAAGATGCTAAGAATTCGTCTGAATGGTGGTCGGATGAGTAGTAAAATTACAGGCAAAGCGGTACAATTTTAACCAGCTCACAAAATTCAATTTCCGGCCTTGCATGCCGGGCAAGTTAAAAAGGGGGAGAAACCTATGTCTTTATATAAAAAATATCCTGCGCATCAGGTCTTCCTGCGTCGCGCGCTGGTGCTGATCGCGGGTATCGTCGCCCTGCCGGTAATGCTGTTCTGGAAAGATCGCGCTCGCTTTTATAGTTATCTGCACCGCGTATGGTCGAAAACCAGCGATCAGCCGGTCTGGATGGCGCAGGCTGAACAAGCTGCCTGCGATTTCTACTGATTCGCGCGACGCCCTGAAAAACCGCTCATTTCGAGCGGTTTTTTTATGCCTGCGAAAGTCGTGCGCCGCTGCGTTTTTCGCTGCAAACAGGCTGGTGTTAACAGGCTGCCTCTGGCTACACTGAGAGTGTATAAAAATGAGGAAGGCCGAATGAGTGTAAAAATCCCTGTTGGCATTAGCGCCTGTCTTTTAGGGGAAAATGTGCGTTTCGACGGCGGCCATAAACGGCTGGCCTTTGCGGTGGAAGAGCTTGCGCCCTGGGTAAAATATGAGCCGGTCTGCCCCGAAATGGCGGTTGGCCTGCCTGTGCCACGCCCGGCGCTCCGTCTGGTGAAAACCGACGACGGCCATCTCGCGCTGCGCTTTAGCGATAAACGCGACGGGGATCTCACTGAAGAGATGGCTGCCTTTTCACGCGAGCGCGTCAGCCGCCTTGAACACCTGTGCGGCTATATCGTCTGCGCCAAGTCGCCAAGCTGCGGTATGGAGCGCGTGCGCGTCTACGATCAGGACGGTAAAAACAACCGAAAAGCCGGACGCGGCATCTATACCGATATTCTGATGAACGCGCTGCCCTGGCTTCCGGTGGAAGAGGACGGGCGTCTGCACGATCCGGCCATTCGCGAAAATTTCGTCGAACGCATCTATACCCTGCATGAACTCCACGCGCTGCGCGCCGAAGGGCTGAGCCGCGGGAATCTGATTGCGTTCCACAGCCGTTATAAGCTCCTGCTGCTGGCGCATTCGCAGCCGCTCTATCGCGAGCTGGGGCGTTTTGTCGCCGCCATCGACAAGTGGGAATCGCTGGACGCCTATTTTGAGGAGTACCGCCTGCGCCTGATGGCGCTGCTGTCCATCCAGGCTACCCGGCGCAACCACACCAACGTGCTGATGCACGTGCAGGGCTATTTCCGCAATCAGCTTAACGGCCGCCAGCGTCAGGAGCTCTCCACGCTTATCGACCGCTACCGTCAGGGCACCCAGCCGCTGCTGGCGCCGGTCACGCTGCTCAAACACTACATGGCGGAATTTCCTGACCCCTACCTTGATCAACAACGCTATTTTGAGCCTTACCCGGAAGCGCTGCGCCTGCGCTATGGCCGGTAAACAAGGAGTGTTATGACCACGCATCTGGTCTGGTTTCGCGCGGATTTACGCGTCTTTGATAACCTGGCGCTCGCCGCCGCCTGCCGTGACCCCGACGCGCGGGTCATCGGTCTGTTTATCTCCACCCCGCAGCAGTGGCGCGATCACACCCTCGCGCCGCGCCAGGCGGCGTTTATCTGGCAAAACCTTGCGGCATTGCAACAGGCGCTCGCGAAGCGGGGCATTCCGCTCTTTACCTGCGACGCGCCCGATTTCGCCGCCGCCGTGGAGACGCTGGCGACGTTTTGCGACGAGCATCAGGTATCGGCGCTGTTTTATAACTACCAGTATGAACTGAACGAGGCACGGCGTGACGCGGCGGTCGAACGCCGGCTGGCTGAGCGCGTCGCCTGCCAGGGCTTCGATGACAGCGTGATGCTGCCGCCCGGCAGCGTCGTGACCGGCAACGGCGAGATGTATAAAGTTTTCACGCCTTACAGCCGGGCATTTTTGCGCCGTCTGGGCGAAGGGCTGCCGCCATGCGTCAGCGCGCCGAAACCGCGCGCGGGCGGTGCGTTAAGCGACCTGCCCGCGCTTGCGCCCTTTGATTACCCCAGCGAGACGCCGGACGCGCTGCTGTTTCCGGCAGGCGAAGAGGCCGCGCTGCAACGCCTGCGCGAGTTTTGCCAGACGGCGGCGGGTGACTACCCGGAAAAGCGCGATTTCCCGGCGCTTCGCGGCACCAGTCTGCTCTCGCCATATCTCGCCATCGGCGTGCTGTCGCCGCGCCAGTGTCTGCATCGTCTGTTAACCGAACACCCGCGCGCGCTGGAAGGCGGCAGCGGGGCGGTCTGGCTGAATGAGCTTATCTGGCGCGAATTCTACCGTCATCTTATCGTCGCCTGGCCGCACCTGTGCCGCCATCAGCCGTTTATCGACTGGACGGCGCGGGTGGCATGGCAGCAGAACGACGCGCACTTTCAGGCCTGGTGCGAAGGCCGGACGGGTTACCCGATTGTGGACGCCGCCATGCGCCAGATGAACGCGACTGGCTGGATGCACAACCGGCTGCGGATGATCACCGCGAGCTTTCTGGTCAAAGACTTACTGGTCGACTGGCGGCGCGGCGAACGCTATTTTATGTCGCAACTGATCGACGGCGATTTCGCGGCCAATAACGGCGGCTGGCAGTGGGCGGCCTCGACCGGCACCGACGCCGCGCCCTATTTCCGTATTTTTAACCCTGTCACGCAGGGGCAGCGGTTTGACGCCGACGGCGATTTTATTCGCCGCTGGGTGCCGGAGCTGAGCCATGTTCCCGGTAAGGCGGTGCACGAGCCGCATGTCTGGGCTAAAAAACACGGCGCAACGCTGCGCTACCCGCAGCCGATAGTCGATCACAAACAGGCGCGCGTCGCGACGCTCG
The DNA here is from genome assembly GCF_001277195.1 of Cronobacter muytjensii ATCC 51329. Taxonomy (NCBI): domain Bacteria; kingdom Pseudomonadati; phylum Pseudomonadota; class Gammaproteobacteria; order Enterobacterales; family Enterobacteriaceae; genus Cronobacter; species Cronobacter muytjensii. The sequence continues at coordinate 2,718,296 of NZ_CP012268.1, read as the reverse complement.
CGGCCTATGAAGCGGCCCGCAAGGCATAAGAGAGACGAAACATGAAAAACAGCGAACTGGAACAACTGATTAACGACAAGCTTAACAGCGCGACGTTCAGCGACTACGCGCCGAACGGGTTGCAGGTCGAGGGCCGCGACGAGGTGCATAAAATCATCACTGGCGTGACCGCAAGCCAGGCGCTGCTCGATGAAGCCGTGCGCCAGCAGGCGGACGCCGTCATTGTGCACCACGGTTATTTCTGGAAGGGCGAATCGCCGGTGGTACGCGGCATGAAGCGCAACCGTCTGAAAACGCTGCTCGCCAACGATATTAACCTCTACGGCTGGCATCTGCCGCTCGACGCGCACCCGCAACTGGGCAATAACGTGCAGCTGGCGCAACTGCTTGGCATTGAGGTGAAAGGCGAAATCGAACCGCTGGTGCCGTGGGGTGAACTCTCGATGGCGGTTTCTGGCCCGGAATTCGCCTCCTGGCTTGAGGCGCGTCTGGGGCGGCGCCCGCTGTGGTGCGGCGATACCGGCCCCGATCTCGTTAAACGCGTCGCCTGGTGTACCGGCGGCGGCCAGAGCTTTATCGACAGCGCGGCGCGCTTCGGCGTCGATGCGTTTATTACCGGCGAAGTATCGGAGCAGACCATTCACTCGGCGCGCGAGCAGGGGCTGCACTTCTACGCCGCCGGCCACCACGCCACCGAGCGCGGCGGCATTCGCGCGCTCAGTGAATGGCTGAATGAAACCACCGATCTGGACGTGACCTTTATCGATATCCCGAATCCGGCTTAAACAACACAAGAGAGGAAAACGTGCAGCGAGCCCGTTGTTATCTGTTAGGCGAAAGCGCCGTAGTGCTGGAGCTGGAGCCGCCTGTGACGCTGGCCAGCCAGCAGCGCATCTGGGGGCTGGTGCAGCGTCTGGAGGCGGTGCCCGCCGTGGTGGAAGTCATTCCCGGCATGAATAACATTACCGTGATGCTGCGCGAGCCAGGCACGATGGCGCTGGACGCGATTGAGCGGTTACAGCGCTGGTGGGAGGAGAGCGAGGCGATTCTCCCTGACGCGCGGCGCATAGAAATTCCGGTCGTGTACGGCGGCGAAGGCGGGCCGGACCTGGCGGAAGTCGCGCGCCACGCCGGGCTTAGCGAAAAGCAGGTGGTGGAAAAGCACTCCCAGGTCGACTACGTGGTCTATTTCATCGGCTTTCAGCCGGGCTTTCCTTATCTTGGCGGGCTCGCGCCCGAGCTTGCCACGCCGCGTCGGGCCGAGCCGCGGCTGTCGGTCCCGGCAGGCTCCGTCGGTATCGGCGGCAGCCAGACGGGCATCTATCCGCTGCCAACGCCAGGCGGCTGGCAGATAATCGGCCACACGCCGCTTGCGCTGTTTAACCCGCAGAAAAACCCGCCGGGCCTGCTCGCGCCCGGCGACACCGTGCGCTTTGTGCCGCAACAGGAGGGCGTATGCTGAAGATTATTCGCGCGGGCATGCACGCCTCGATTCAGGACGGCGGCCGTTTCGGGCTGCGCCAGTATGGCGTGAGCCAGTGCGGCGCGCTGGATGGCCCGTCGTTGCAGATTGCCAACCTGCTGGTGGGCAACGATCCGAACGCGGCGGCGCTTGAAATTACGCTCGGGCAGTGCGTGGTGGAGTTCACCGAAGACGGCTGGTTTGCGCTCACTGGCGCGGGCTGCGACGCGATGCTTGACGATCGCGCCGTCTGGACCGGCTGGCGCCTGCTGGCCCGTGCGGGACAACGCTTAAGCCTGAAGCTGCCGCGCCGCGGCATGCGCAGCTATCTGGCGCTGGCGGGCGGTTTCGACGTGCCGGAAGTGATGGGCTCTTGCAGTACCGACGTCAAAGCGGGCGTCGGCGGTTTTGAAGGTCGTCTGCTGCGCGACGGCGACGCCGTGCCGGTGAAGCCAGCCACCCGCCATTTTCGCGAGGCGCGCGGCGTGAAGCAGTTACTGTGGGGTAACCGCATTCGCGCGCTGCCAGGGCCGGAGTATCATGAATTCAGCCACGCGGCGAAAGAAGCGTTCTGGCGTACGCCCTGGCAGCTAAGCCCGCAGAGTAACCGCATGGGCTACCGGTTGCATGGCCATGTGCTGGAGCGCACCACGGAGCGCGATCTGCTCTCCCACGGGTTGTTGCCGGGTGTGGTGCAGGTGCCCCCCGGCGGTCAGCCGATTGTGTTGATGAACGACGCCCAGACCACCGGCGGCTACCCGCGTATCGCATGCGTCATTGACGCCGACCGTTACAACCTCGCGCAGCTGCGTTTAGGCGAGCCCATTCACTTTGTGCAGTGCTCCATCGAAGAGGCGCTGAGGGCGCGCAGCGACCGTGAACGTTACCTTGAACAACTGGCATGGCGGCTGAATGATGAAGATTGATCTGAACGCCGATCTCGGCGAGGGCTGCGGTAACGACGCGTTGCTGATGCCGCTGATTAGCTCGGCCAATATCGCCTGCGGGTTCCATGCGGGCGACGCGCGGACGATGCGCGAAAGCGTGCGGCTGGCGCTGGCGCACGGCGTGGCCATCGGCGCGCATCCAGGCTTTGCGGATCGCGAAAACTTCGGGCGCACGGCGATGCAGTTACCGCCCGAGACGATCTACGCCGAGACGCTGTATCAGACGGGCGCGCTCGCGGCGATTGCGCGCGCCGAGGGCGGCAGGCTCACGCACGTGAAACCGCACGGGATGCTCTATAACCAGGCGGCGAAAGACGCGGCGCTTGCCGACGTCATCGCCCGCGCGGTGAAGGATTTCGATGCCACGTTGCTGCTGGTGGGGCTTGCCGGGAGCGAGTTAATTCGCGCGGGCGCGCGCCATCAGCTTGCCACACGCGAAGAGGTGTTCGCCGATCGCGGTTATCGGGCGGACGGCTCGCTTGTGCCGCGCAGCGAGCCGGGCGCGTTAATCGAGGATGACGATGAGGCGGTCTCGCGCACGCTGACGATGGTGCTGGAAGGGCGGGTACTGAGCCGGGAAGGGGCCTGGGCTGCGGTCAACGCCCAGACGGTCTGCCTGCATGGCGACGGGGCGCACGCGCTGGCGTTTGCGCGCCGTTTACGTGAGGCTTTTGACGCGCGGCAGATTCAGATAAGCGCGTAACTTACAGCGACGCCGCCGCCCGCGCGGCGGTGTCGTAGAGCGAGGCGATAGTGCGCAGCAGTTGCGCCGTTTCGCCAATCGCCGCCCCCGGTATGCCGCTCTCCACCTGGATGGCGATAAGACACGCCTCGCGCACGTCGCGGTACTTCATGCACAGCGCTTTTCCTTCCTCGGTGGTAAAGAAATAGAGTTCTTTGCCCACTTTCTCGCTGCTCACATAGCCCGCTTTCACCAGCTTTTTCAGCGCGTAGGTGACGACATGAGTGTCTTCGACGTTCAGCACAAAGCAGATATCCGCCAGCTTTTTCTTGCGGTTACGGTGGTTGACGTGATGCAGCAGCGACACGTCGAACGCGCCCATATCTGGCTCGCCCGCTGCCGTCATGCAGCGCACCATCCATTTGTTAAACGCGTTGCTGGTCATGATCAGCGCGTACTCCAGCTCCGATAATTCGGCGCAGCGCTCTGAAACCAGATGACGGGACGAGACGATACGCCCGTCGGTGATATCGTCGTTACCGTTTGATGTTTCAGCTTTTTTCTGGCTCATCGCGGCCCTTATTCTTTTGCGGGTATTGGTAAAAACTATAAAACGTAACCGACAAAATAAAAACATTTTATTGATAAATTGTTTACATGTTGTGACCGTTCAGATATAGCTTTTTGGTCAGGTTCTGCACGTTCACAGCGCCTGCCTACACAACAACGTTCGCCGTAATGCCCACGCTTCGCCACCCCGGCGAAGGAGTAGAACAGCCTTCGGCGTGCAACGCTCACTTTGGAAAGGGTAACAATGTATGGACGGTTCCTCTCTGTTGCCACTCATCGGGATCCCGGTGGTGGTTCTCGGTTTTGCGCTGCGCTTTAACCCGCTGCTGGTCGTCGTGGTCGCCGGGCTGACGACGGGGCTCACGGTCGGTATGGATTTCGGCATGTTGCTGGAAACCTTCGGCGAAAAATTTGTTAACAGCCGCTCGCTCGCGACGTTTATTTTGATTTTGCCGGTGATTGGCCTGCTGGAGTATTACGGGCTGAAAGAGCGCGCCCAGGCGTGGGTGGCGAAAATCGCCAGCGCCACCTCGGCGCGTATTCTGATGCTCTATTTTGTGGTGCGCGAAGGCACCGCCGCGCTCGGGCTGATGTCGCTCGGTGGTCACGCCCAGACTGTGCGTCCGCTGCTGGCGCCGATGGCTGAGGGCGCGGCGCTTAACGAATATGGCGAGCTGCCTCAACACATCCGCGACAAAATCAAGGCGCACGCCGCCGCGTGCGACAACATCGCGGTGTTCTTCGGCGAAGATATCTTTATCGCCTTCGGCGCGGTGCTGCTGATTGACGCCTTCCTGAAAGAGAACGGCATCGCGGGCATTGAGCCGCTGCATATCGGCCTGTGGGCTATCCCGACCGCCATCGCCGCGCTGATTATCCATATGGCGCGCCTGCTGCGCCTCGACGCCAGCGTGCGCCGCGACGTAATTGCCTGGCGTGCGGAGCAGGGCAAACAGGAGGCGGCGCAATGAGCACTTTGCTGACCATTAACCGCGTCTACTACCTCATTGGCTTCGTCGTCATGCTGCTGGTGGTGATGACGCTGCGCGATCGCGGCAACCCGAAGCGTTTTACCACTGCGCTGTTCTGGTTCCTGTTCGGCGGTATTTTCCTCTTCGGCGATCTGATGGTGCAGGAGCTGGGCCGCTCGCTGGCCTACCGAATTATTGGCGGCGCGGTGATTGTTATCGCCCTGCTGGCGGGCTTTGGGCTGGTGGGGAAAGGGCACTATAAAATGTCCACCGAGGCGGAGCGCGTGGCCTCCTCAGAGCGTCTGCGCAACTGGCTGTTCCTGCCCGCGCTGCTGATCCCGGTGGTGACGGTGCTCGGCACGCTGTTTTTAAAAGGCGTCTCGGTGGGCGGCGTTTTCCTGCTGGATCAAAAACAGCTGACGCTTGCCGCGCTGTGCGTGGCGTGCGTCGCGGCGCTGCTGGTTGGCTGGTGGCTGACGCGCGGCACGCCGCTGCATGCGGTGCGCCAGTCGCGCCGTCTGGTGGATACTATTGGCTGGGCGGTGATTTTACCGCAGATGCTGGCCATGCTCGGCGGCGTGTTCGTCGTCGCCAATACCGGCACCGCCGTGCAGAACGTGGTAAGCCTGTTTGTGGATCCGGAAAACCGCTTCATGCTGGTGGTAATTTACTGCATCGGCATGGCGCTGTTCACGATGATCATGGGCAACGCGTTTGCGGCATTCCCGGTGCTGAGCGCCGGTATCGCGCTGCCGCTGTTGATTAACCATCATCATGGCGACCCGGCGCCGCTGCTGGCGATTGGCATGTATGCCGGGTATTGCGGCACGCTGATGACGCCGATGGCGGCCAACTTCAATATCGTTCCCGCCGCGCTGCTGGAGCTTAAAGATAAGTACCAGGTAATAAAAATTCAGATCCCAACGGCGGTGACGCTGTTGGTGGTGAACGTTTTCCTGATGTATTTCATCGTGTTCCGCTAAGCGCGGCACGGTTGCCCCTAAGGAGCTGTTATGACACTGACGCAATCCCAGGCTGACGCCTTTGCCCGGATGCCTTTAACGTATCTGCGCCAGGAATACCCGAACCATATTATGCATCTGATGAATGAGGACGCCGATGCGCTGCCGCCGCGCGAACTGCATCCGATTTTTTATGGCTGCTTTGACTGGCATTCGGCGGTGCACGGCTACTGGCTGCTGCTACGCTGCGTGCGCCTCTACCCGACGCTGTCGTGTCGTGACGATATCATCGCGCTGTTCGATGACCACTTCACCCAGGCGAACGTGGCGCGCGAAGTGGACTATTTCACCGCGCCGTTTCGCGCGTCGTTCGAGCGTCCGTACGGGTACGGCTGGCTGTTGGCGCTCGCCCAGGAGCTGAAGCAGTCGGACGTGCCGCAGGCCGCGCGCTGGCACGAAACACTTGAGCCGCTGACCCAGGATATCCGCGCGCGCCTTATCGATTATCTCAGTAAGCTGACCTACCCGATCCGCGTCGGCACGCATTACAACACCGCGTTTGCGCTGGCGCTTGGCCTCGATTACGCCCGCGCGCTGGACGACGAGGCGCTGGAGCGCGCTATTACTGACGCCTCGACGCGGTTTTATCAGGCCGACACCGCGTACCCGGCGCACTACGAGCCGGGCGGCGATGAATATCTCTCCGGGGCGCTGACCGAGGCGTTGCTGATGAGCAAAACGGCGGAAGGTTTCCCGGCGTGGTTCGATGCCTTCCTGCCGGATATCGGCGGCGTGGCGGCGCTGATGAACCCGGCGGTGGTAAGCGATCGCGCCGACCCGAAAATCGCGCATCTTGACGGGCTGAATTTAAGCCGCGCGTGGTGCATGAAGCATATCGCGGCGGCGCTGCCGGAACATCACGGCGCACAGGCTCCGCTGAAGGAGGCGGTGGCGCGCCACCTGGCCGCAAGCGTTGAACATGTCGTCGGCAGTCACTACAGCGGCGGCCACTGGCTTGCGAGTTTCGCGCTGCTGGCGCTGGAATAACCCCTTCAACCGCCGCTTTTTTGCGGCGGTTTCGTTTTTCTCCCCCAGGCCCGCTGCTACAGTTTATCCTTATGTTTTCATCTTTAAGTAACCCAAAAAGGATGCACGATGCCGGAAGGACCGGAGATCCGCCGCGCGGCGGATAAGCTTGAAGCGGCGGTGGCGGGAAAGCCGCTGACCCACGTCTGGTTTGCCTTTCCTGAACTGAAAGCGTTTGAAGCGTTGCTGACGGGCGTGCGCGTCGAGCGCTTTGAAACACGCGGCAAAGCGCTGCTGACGCATTTTTCTAACGGGCTGACGCTCTACAGCCATAACCAGCTGTATGGCGTCTGGCGGGTGGTGAAAGCGGGTGAAACGCCGCAGACCACGCGCAGCCTGCGCGTACGGCTCGACACCGAAGACGCGGCGGTGCTGCTCTACAGCGCTTCTGAGATTGAAATGCTCGACGCCGACGGTGTGGCGGCGCACGCGTTTTTACAGCGCGTCGGGCCAGATGTGCTGGATCTGTCGCTGACGGTGGAACAGGTAAAAGAGCGGCTGTTAAGCCCGCGCTTTCATCGCCGTCAGTTTAGCGGCCTGCTGCTTGATCAGGCGTTTCTCGCGGGGCTTGGCAACTATTTGCGGGTCGAGATCCTCTGGCAGGCGCAGCTTGCGCCGCGCCATAAAGCCTCAACGCTCAATGACGCGCAGCTCGACGCGCTGGCCCGCGCCTGCCTTGACATTCCACGGCTCTCATATCAGACGCGCGGCAGGGTGGATGAGAACAAACACCACGGCGCGCTGTTTCGCTTCGAAGTGTTTCATCGCGCGGGGAAAAAATGCCGCCGCTGCGGGGGCATTATCGAAAAAACGACGCTGTCGTCGCGGCCGTTCTACTGGTGTCCGGGGTGTCAGACGTAGGGGCGGTGGTGGCGGGCGGTGCGTCGTTTACCCGCCCTGCACCGTAATGTGCGCAGAAATATGGGCGTTCCGTTCGCCATCACGTCACGTTTCTGTGTGCGTTTCTCTCACGCGAACGTACAAAGGTGGGCGCCGCCGCCCCCTTTGCCATCCCGGCTCCCGGCGCAAAATCGCCCTGTGGGCCGACGTTGTGAACAGGAGCAACACCCTCCGCGCTACATTTTGTGCATGGTAGGGGGAGGCGCACCCGCCCTGGTTATGACCCGCCGGGCGTTGAAACCGCCATAAAAAAACGCGCCAGAAGGCGCGTTTTTTAAGAATAACCGCAGCGTTAAATTAACGTTTGGTCAGATCAGATTTGAAATCACGCTGCTCGTAGCCGGTATAGAGCTGACGCGGACGCGCGATCTTCATGCCTTCGCTGTGCATCTCATTCCAGTGCGCAATCCAGCCTACGGTACGCGCCATCGCGAAGATAACGGTAAACATGGACGACGGAATGCCCATCGCTTTCAGGATAATGCCGGAGTAGAAATCAACGTTCGGGTAGAGTTTCTTCTCAATGAAGTACGGGTCGTTGAGCGCGATGTTTTCGAGCTCCATCGCCACTTCCAGCAGATCGTCTTTGGTGCCCAGCTCTTTCAGCACTTCATGGCAGGTTTCACGCATGACGGTGGCGCGCGGGTCATAGTTTTTGTAAACGCGATGACCAAAGCCCATCAGGCGGAAAGAGTCGTTTTTGTCTTTCGCGCGACGTACGAATTCCGGAATGTGCTCAACGGAGCTGATCTCTTCCAGCATTTTAAGCGCCGCTTCGTTAGCGCCGCCGTGCGCCGGTCCCCACAGAGAGGCGATACCGGCTGCGATACACGCGAAGGGGTTCGCGCCGGAGGAGCCTGCGGTACGCACGGTGGAGGTCGAGGCGTTCTGCTCATGATCCGCGTGGAGGATCAGAATGCGATCCATGGCGCGTTCCAGCACCGGGTTCACCTCATAAGGCTCGCACGGGGTGGAGAACATCATATTCAGGAAGTTGCCGGAGTAGGAGAGGTCGTTACGCGGGTAAACAAACGGCTGGCCGATTGAATATTTGTAACACATCGCCGCCACGGTCGGCATTTTAGAGAGCAGGCGGAAGGCCGCAATCTCACGGTGACGCGGGTTATTGACGTCCAGCGAGTCGTGATAGAACGCCGCCAGCGCGCCGGTCACGCCGCACAGCACCGCCATCGGGTGGGAGTCGCGACGGAAACCGTGGAACAGACGCGTGATCTGCTCATGGATCATGGTGTGGCGGGTGACGGTCGTTCTGAATTCGTCGTACTGCTCCTGAGTGGGCTTTTCGCCGTAGAGCAGGATGTAGCACACTTCGAGATAGTTGGACTCGGTGGCTAACTGATCGATAGGGAAACCGCGGTGCAGCAGGATACCTTCATCACCATCGATAAAGGTGATTTTGGACTCGCAGGATGCGGTAGAGGTAAAGCCGGGGTCGAACGTGAAAACACCTTTAGAACCAAGACTACGGATATCGATTACATCCTGACCGAGCGTGCCTTTTAGCACATCCAGTTCGATAGCACCATCACCGTTATAGGTTAGGTTTGCTTTTTTATCAGCCATTTACGGTCTCCTTAGCGCCTGTTGCTTGCGACGGTTAACCGCCGATTTACCTCCAGCCAGCAGGGGGAATGTTGCCAGTTTGTTGTGTGGCGCGCAGCTCTGTTTCAGAGGGGAAACCAGGGTACAGAGCGATGGGCGGCTTGCAGGCAACCATTCAAACCTGGGTGAAACAACAGTAAATCAGGGTGTTAGCCGTCAGTATTTGTCAAACCTGATTATCACTAATACCTGGCTAAATTACTGCGGTCAATACCGGCACACTGTTACATAACTTATTCTCAGGTGAAAGTATGACCCCATAACTTTTGCGAATTATATGCATTTCCTGGTGATGTTTGTAACTAATTTGTTTAACATTTGTCAAATCAGATGATTAAAAATTAAAATAATGTTGTTATCGTGATCCTGGTCACTGTTCCGACCAAAAGCGGCCAAAGTATTTGTATGTTAATTGTAATGATATTGTGAACATCCTATACTGCCGCCAGGTCTCCGGAACACCTTGCAACCGCGAGCCACCCAGCGTAGTAACGCGTTATGCAGCCTTTGGAAGCGGTGATTTTGCATGACGCGGAGTTATAGAAAGATGACGCTGCTTGACCCGCCTGCAGACCGGAGGAAGGACACAATAAGAACAGCATGTGGGCGCATTCATGATAAAAAAGGTGAATAAACAACGACCTGTCAACCTGGATCTGACAACGATCCGGTTTCCTGTCACCGCGATCGCTTCTATCCTCCACCGCGTTTCCGGCGTGATTACCTTTGTCGCCGTCGGCATTCTGCTTTGGTTGCTAGGGCTGTCTCTCTCGTCTCAAGAAGGTTTTCTGACCGCGTCCTCAGTCATGGACAGCTTCTTCGCTAAATTCATCATGTGGGGCATCCTGACTGCGCTGGCTTACCACGTCGTCGGCGGCGTCCGCCATATGTTAATGGACTTCGGCTACCTTGAAGAAACCTTCGCAGCAGGCCAACGCTCCGCTAAGTTCGCTTTTATTCTCACTGTCGTGCTTTCAATTCTCGCAGGAGTCCTCGTATGGTAAGCAACGCCTCCGCATTAGGACGCAACGGCGTACATGACTTCATCCTCGTTCGCGCCACCTCCATCGTCATGACGCTCTATATCATTTATATGATTGGCTTCTTCGCGATGAACGGCGACCTGACGTATGAAGTCTGGACAGGTTTCTTCTCCTCCACCTTCACGAAAGTGTTCACCCTGCTAACGCTGGTTTCGATTCTGGTCCATACGTGGATTGGGATGTGGCAGGTGCTGACCGACTACGTAAAACATCTGGCGCTGCGCCTCTTTTTACAGCTGGCGATTGTCGTCGCCCTGGTGGTTTACGTGATTTATGGATTTGTTGTGGTGTGGGGTGTGTAAATGAATTTGCCAGTCAGAGAATTTGATGCCGTTGTTATTGGCGCAGGCGGCGCAGGTATGCGCGCGGCGCTGCAGATTTCCCAGAGCGGCCAGACATGCGCGCTGCTCTCCAAAGTGTTCCCGACCCGTTCTCACACCGTTTCCGCCCAGGGCGGTATTACCGTTGCGCTTGGCAATTCCCATGAAGACAACTGGGAATGGCACATGTATGACACGGTAAAAGGTTCCGACTATATCGGCGACCAGGACGCGATTGAATATATGTGTAAAACCGGCCCGGAAGCGATTCTGGAGCTTGAGCACATGGGGCTGCCGTTCTCCCGTCTGGACGATGGCCGCATCTACCAGCGCCCGTTCGGCGGCCAGTCGAAAAACTTCGGCGGCGAGCAGGCGGCGCGCACCGCAGCGGCGGCGGACCGTACCGGTCACGCGCTGCTGCACACGCTGTATCAGCAGAACCTCAAAAACCACACCACGATTTTCTCCGAGTGGTATGCGCTGGATCTGGTGAAAAACCAGGATGGCGCGGTGGTGGGCTGTACCGCGCTGTGCATCGAAACCGGCGAAGTGGTGTACTTCAAAGCCCGCGCGACCGTGCTGGCGACCGGCGGCGCAGGCCGTATTTACCAGTCCACCACCAATGCCCACATTAATACCGGCGACGGTGTCGGTATGGCGCTGCGCGCAGGCGTACCGGTGCAGGATATGGAAATGTGGCAGTTCCACCCGACCGGCATCGCCGGCGCGGGCGTGCTGGTCACCGAAGGCTGCCGCGGCGAAGGCGGCTACCTGCTGAACAAACACGGCGAGCGCTTCATGGAGCGTTACGCGCCGAACGCCAAAGATCTGGCGGGTCGCGACGTGGTGGCACGCTCCATCATGATCGAAATCCGCGAAGGCCGCGGCTGCGATGGTCCGTGGGGCCCGCACGCCAAGCTTAAGCTCGACCATCTGGGCAAAGACGTTCTGGAATCCCGTCTGCCGGGCATTCTGGAACTCTCCCGCACTTTCGCGCACGTCGACCCGGTGAAAGAGCCGATCCCGGTAATCCCGACCTGCCACTATATGATGGGCGGCATTCCGACCAAAGTGACCGGCCAGGCGCTGACCGTGAACGAGAAGGGCGAAGATGTGGTGATCCCGGGCCTGTTCGCGGTGGGTGAAATCGCCTGCGTATCGGTGCACGGCGCCAACCGTCTGGGCGGCAACTCGCTGCTTGACCTGGTGGTCTTCGGCCGCGCGGCGGGTCTGCATCTTCAGGAATCTATCGCCGAGCAGGGCCAGCTTCGCGACGCCAGCGACTCCGATGTGGAGTTCTCGCTGGAGCGCCTCAACCGCTGGAACAACAACCGCGACGGCGAAGACCCGGTGGCGATCCGCAAAGCGCTGCAGGAATGTATGCAGCACAACTTCTCGGTATTCCGCGAAGGCGACGCGATGGCCAAAGGGCTTGAGCAACTGAAAGTGATCCGCGAGCGCCTGAAAAACGCCCGTCTGGACGATACCTCCAGCGAGTTCAACACCCAGCGCGTCGAGTGCCTGGAGCTGGATAACCTGATGGAAACCGCTTACGCCACCGCCGTATCGGCGAACTTCCGTACCGAGAGCCGCGGCGCGCATAGCCGCTTCGACTTCCCGGACCGCGACGACGAAAACTGGCTGTGCCACAGCCTCTATTTGCCGCAAACAGAGAGCATGACGCGTCGCGAAGTGAATATGCAGCCGAAGCTGCGTCCAGCTTTCCCGCCGAAAGTGCGTACTTATTAAGAGCGGAGCAATGTGATGAAACTCGAGTTTTCCATTTATCGCTATAACCCGGATGTCGACGACGCGCCGCGCATGCAGGATTACACCCTGGAGCAGGAAGAAGGGCGTGACATGATGCTGCTCGACGCCCTGATGCTGCTGAAAGAGAAGGACCCGAGCCTCTCTTTCCGCCGCTCCTGCCGCGAAGGCGTGTGCGGCTCCGACGGCCTGAACATGAACGGTAAAAACGGCCTCGCCTGTATTACACCGGTGTCTAATTTAGGTGCGGGTAAGCAGAAAATCGTTATCCGTCCGCTGCCTGGTCTGCCGGTTATCCGCGACCTCGTAGTGGACATGGGGCAGTTCTATGCCCAATATGAGAAGATTAAACCTTACTTGTTGAATAATGGACACAATCCGCCGGCACGCGAACACTTGCAGATGCCGGAACAGCGCGAGAAGCTCGACGGGCTGTATGAGTGCATTCTGTGCGCCTGCTGCTCCACGTCGTGCCCGTCGTTCTGGTGGAACCCGGATAAATTTATTGGTCCGGCAGGGCTGTTGGCCGCGTATCGCTTCCTTATCGACAGCCGCGATACCGAAACCAACGAACGCCTGGACGGCCTGAGCGACGCGTTCAGCGTGTTCCGTTGCCACAGCATCATGAACTGCGTGAGCGTCTGTCCGAAGGGGTTAAACCCGACGCGCGCCATCGGTCATATTAAGTCGATGCTGTTGCAGCGCAGCGCGTAAGCAAGCGTTGTGGTAGTGGCGGGTGCGCATACGCTTACCCGCCCTGGAAAGAAATATCCCTCTCCCTGAGGGGAGAGGGAAAAGCAGGAAACCTTTAAAAACTGCCACAGAGAATAGGTAACCGAGATTTTCTGAGCGAGACAAGGCGCGGCTGAACGAGTCCCCAGGAGCATAGTGACCTATGTGACTGGAGTGAGAGAAAGACGCAACGCCGTCGCAGCCAGAAAAGCGAGAGTTACGGGCTGTTTTTAAAGGTTCCTTCGCGGGCCCGCACTAAACAAGAGCTCGCAGGTGAACCCCGGCACGTACAACACTGTACGTGGTAGTTTCTACGGCGAAATAAGCAGACATGCTTAAGGGATCACGATGCAGAACGGCGCAATGAAAGCCTGGCTGGACTCTTCTTACCTCTCTGGCTCTAACCAGAGCTGGATAGAACAGCTCTATGAAGACTTCTTAACCGATCCTGATTCAGTGGACGCCCACTGGCGCTCTATGTTCCAGCAACTGCCTGGCACCGGCGCGAAACCGGATCAATTCCATTCAAAAACGCGTGATTATTTCCGTCGTCTGGCGAAGGATGCCTCACGTTACTCTTCCTCGATTTCCGACCCTGACACGAATGCGAAGCAGGTTAAAGTCCTGCAGCTTATTAACGCCTATCGCTTCCGTGGCCACCAGCACGCGAATCTTGATCCGCTTGGGCTGTGGCAGCAGGAGCGCGTCGCGGATCTGGACCCTGCGTTCCACGATCTGACCGAAGCCGATTTCCAGGAAACCTTTAACGTAGGCTCTTTTGCGCTCGGCAAAGAGACCATGAAGCTCGGCGATCTCATCGAGGCGCTTAAGCAGACTTACTGCGGCTCCATCGGCGCGGAATACATGCATATCACCTCGACTGAAGAGAAACGCTGGATCCAGCAGCGTATTGAATCTGTCGCGGGCCACGCGGGCTTTAGCGCGGACGAGAAAAAACGCTTCTTAAGCGAACTGACCGCAGCAGAAGGTCTGGAGCGCTATCTGGGCGCTAAATTCCCCGGCGCGAAACGTTTCTCGCTGGAAGGCGGCGATGCGTTAATCCCGATGCTTAAAGAGATGATTCGCCACGCCGGTAAAAGCGGCACGCGCGAAGTGGTGCTGGGTATGGCGCACCGCGGTCGTCTTAACGTCCTGATTAACGTGCTCGGTAAAAAGCCGCAGGATCTGTTCGACGAATTCGCCGGCAAGCATAAAGAGCATCTCGGCACCGGCGACGTGAAATACCATATGGGCTTCTCGTCCGATATCGAAACCGAAGGCGGCCTGGTTCACCTGGCGCTGGCGTTTAACCCGTCGCACCTGGAGATTGTCAGCCCGGTGGTGATGGGCTCTGTGCGCGCGCGTCTCGACCGCCTGGATGAGCCGAGCAGCAACAAAGTGCTGCCGATCACCATTCACGGCGACGCGGCCGTTGCAGGGCAGGGCGTGGTGCAGGAAACCCTGAACATGTCGAAAGCGCGCGGCTACGAAGTGGGCGGTACGGTTCGTATCGTTATCAACAACCAGGTAGGCTTTACGACGTCCAACCCGCTTGACGCCCGCTCCACCCCGTACTGCACCGACATCGGCAAAATGGTGATGGCGCCGATTTTCCACGTCAATGCGGACGATCCGGAAGCCGTGGCGTTTGTGACCCGCCTGGCGCTCGATTTCCGTAACACCTTTAAACGCGACGTGTTCATTGACCTGGTGTGCTACCGCCGTCACGGCCATAACGAAGCCGACGAGCCGAGCGCAACCCAGCCGCTGATGTACCAGAAAATCAAAAAGCACCCGACACCGCGCAAACTCTACGCTGACAAGCTGGAGCAGGAAGGTGTGGCGAAGCTTGAAGACGCGACCGAAATGGTCAATCTCTACCGCGACGCGCTGGATGCCGGCGAGTGCGTGGTGAAAGAGTGGCGTCCAATGAATATGCACTCCTTTACCTGGTCGCCGTACCTCAATCACGAGTGGGACGAAAGCTACCCGAATAAAGTGGAGATGAAGCGTCTGCAGGAGCTGGCGAAGCGCATCAGCACCGTGCCGGAAGGCATTGAGATGCAGTCGCGCGTGGCGAAAATCTACGGCGACCGTCAGCTGATGGCGAACGGCGAAAAACCGTTTGACTGGGGCGGCGCGGAAACGCTGGCCTACGCGACGCTGGTCGATGAAGGCATTCCGGTGCGTCTGTCCGGCGAAGACTCCGGCCGCGGTACTTTCTTCCATCGTCACGCGGTGGTGCATAACCAGGCCAACGGTTCGACCTGGGTACCGCTACAGCACATCCATAATGGCCAGGGCCCGTTCAAAGTCTGGGACTCTGTACTCTCTGAAGAAGCGGTGCTGGCGTTTGAGTATGGCTACGCGACCGCAGAGCCGCGCACCCTGACCATCTGGGAAGCGCAGTTTGGCGACTTCGCCAACGGCGCGCAGGTGGTTATCGACCAGTTCATCAGCTCCGGCGAGCAGAAGTGGGGCCGTATGTGCGGCCTGGTGATGCTTCTGCCGCACGGTTACGAAGGCCAGGGCCCGGAACACTCTTCCGCGCGTCTGGAGCGTTATCTGCAACTCTGCGCTGAGCAGAACATGCAGGTATGCGTGCCGTCGACGCCGGCGCAGGTTTACCACATGCTGCGTCGTCAGGCGCTGCGCGGTATGCGTCGTCCGCTTATCGTGATGTCGCCGAAATCACTGTTGCGCCACCCGCTGGCGGTCTCCACGCTGGATGAACTGGCGAACGGCGCATTCCAGCCTGCTATCGGCGAAATCGATGAGATCGATCCGCAAGGCGTGAAACGCGTCGTGCTCTGTTCTGGTAAGGTTTATTACGACCTGCTGGAGCAGCGTCGTAAGAATGATCAGAAGGATGTGGCGATTATCCGTGTCGAACAGCTCTATCCGTTCCCGCACCACGCGTTGCAGGAAGCGCTGAAGCCGTTCGCGCACGTGCATGATTTCGTCTGGTGCCAGGAAGAGCCGCTTAACCAGGGCGCCTGGTATTGCAGCCAGCACAACTTCCGTGAAGTGATTCCGTTTGGCTCTGCATTACGTTATGCAGGCCGCCCGGCCTCCGCCTCGCCTGCGGTAGGGTATATGTCCGTTCACCAGAAACAGCAACAAGATCTGGTTAATGACGCGCTGAACGTCAATTAATTAAAGGATAAATAATGAGTAGCGTAGATATTCTTGTTCCCGACCTGCCTGAATCCGTTGCTGACGCAACCGTCGCCACCTGGCACAAAAAGCCGGGCGACGCGGTGAAACGCGATGAAGTGCTGGTAGAAATCGAAACTGACAAAGTGGTACTGGAAGTACCGGCGTCGGCTGACGGCGTGCTGGATGCGGTACTGGAAGACGAAGGCAGCACCGTGACCTCTCGCCAGATCCTGGGCCGTCTGAAAGAGGGCAACAGCGCGGGTAAAGAGAGCAGCGCCAAACCGGAAGCGAACGAGTCTACCCCGGCGCAGCGCCAGCAGGCGTCTCTGGAAGAACAAAATAACGACGCGCTGAGCCCGGCGATTCGCCGTCTGCTCGCGGAGCATAACCTCGACGCGGCGGCCATCAAAGGCACCGGCGTTGGCGGCCGTCTGACCCGCGAAGACGTGGAAAAACATCTGGCGAAAGCGAACGGCAGCGATACGGCGAAAGCGCCGGAACAGGCTGGCGCGACAGCCGCGCCGCAGCTCGGCTCCCGCAGTGAAAAACGCGTACCGATGACCCGTCTGCGTAAGCGCGTCGCCGAGCGTCTGCTGGAGGCGAAGAACTCCACCGCGATGCTGACCACGTTCAACGAAGTGAACATGAAGCCGATTATGGATCTGCGTAAGCAGTACGGCGACGCCTTCGAAAAACGTCACGGCATCCGTCTGGGCTTTATGTCTTTCTACGTGAAAGCGGTTGTGGAAGCGCTGAAACGCTTCCCGGAAGTAAACGCGTCTATCGATGGCGACGACGTGGTGTATCACAACTACTTCGACGTCAGCATGGCCGTCTCCACGCCGCGCGGTCTGGTCACGCCGGTCTTGCGTGACGTTGACGTGCTGGGCATGGCCGACATTGAGAAGAAAATTAAAGAGCTGGCGGTGAAAGGCCGCGACGGCAAACTGACCGTGGAAGATCTGACCGGCGGTAACTTTACCATTACCAACGGCGGCGTTTTCGGCTCGCTGATGTCCACGCCTATCATCAACCCGCCGCAAAGCGCGATCCTGGGCATGCACGCCATTAAAGACCGCCCGATGGCGGTGGATGGCAAGGTTGAGATCCTGCCAATGATGTACCTGGCGCTCTCCTACGATCACCGCCTGATCGATGGCCGTGAATCCGTAGGTTTCCTGGTGACCATTAAAGAGTTGCTGGAAGATCCGACTCGTCTGCTGCTGGACGTGTAGTTTCAGAAGGGCGGCTCGTCCGCCCTCAGGTAGTGTTTATGGTCGCGTCGTGAGGCGCGGCAATTTCGAACTCCGAGCGTGAATGCGCTTTTTCTTGATGGACTGAAGAGATGAACTTACACGAATATCAGGCGAAACAGCTGTTTGCCAGATCAGGCTTACCGACGCCAGTGGGTTATGCCTGCTCAACCCCGCGTGAAGCAGAAGAAGCCGCCTCTAAAATCGGCTCCGGCCCGTGGGTGGTGAAATGCCAGGTTCACGCGGGCGGCCGCGGTAAAGCGGGCGGTGTAAAAGTCGTTAAGAGCAAAGAAGAGATTCGCGCCTTTGCCGAGCACTGGCTGGGCAAACGCCTGGTGACCTATCAAACTGACGCCAACGGCCAGCCGGTTAACCAGATCCTGGTGGAAGCTGCGACCGATATCGCAAAAGAACTCTACCTCGGCGCAGTGGTTGACCGTGGCACCCGTCGCGTGGTGTTTATGGCCTCCACCGAGGGCGGCGTGGAAATTGAAAAAGTGGCGGAAGAAACCCCGCATCTGATCCACAAAGTCTCTATCGATCCGCTGACCGGCCCGATGCCGTATCAGGGACGCGAGCTGGCCTTTAAACTGGGCCTCGAAGGGAAACTGATCCAGCAGTTCACCAAAGTGTTCATGGGTCTCGCGAACATTTTCCTGGAGCGCGACCTGGCGCTTATCGAGATCAACCCGCTGGTTATCACCTCTCAGGGCGATCTGATCTGTCTCGACGGCAAACTGGGCGCTGACGGCAACGCGCTGTTCCGCCAGCCGGATCTGCGTGAAATGCGCGACCAGTCTCAGGAAGACCCGCGCGAAGCACAGGCGGCGCAGTGGGAACTCAACTACGTGGCGCTGGATGGCAACATTGGTTGCATGGTGAACGGCGCGGGCCTCGCGATGGGCACCATGGACATCGTGAAGCTGCACGGCGGCGAGCCGGCGAACTTCCTGGACGTTGGCGGCGGCGCGACCAAAGAGCGCGTAACCGAAGCGTTCAAAATCATTCTGTCTGACGACAAAGTGAAAGCCGTTCTGGTTAACATCTTCGGCGGCATCGTGCGCTGCGACCTGATTGCCGACGGCATCATCGGCGCGGTGGCGGAAGTCGGCGTGAACGTGCCGGTTGTGGTGCGTCTGGAAGGCAACAATGCCGAGCTGGGCGCGAAGAAACTGGCCGACAGCGGCCTGAATATTATTGCAGCGAAAAGTCTGACGGATGCAGCTCAGCAGGTAGTTGCTGCTGTGGAGGGGAAATAATGTCCATTCTGATCGATAAAAACACCAAAGTTATCTGCCAGGGCTTTACCGGCAGCCAGGGGACATTCCACTCCGAACAGGCTATTGCTTACGGTACGCAGATGGTCGGCGGCGTTACGCCGGGCAAAGGCGGCACCACGCATCTGGGCCTGCCGGTGTTCAACACCGTGCGTGAAGCGGTAGAAGCGACCGGTGCGACCGCGTCTGTTATCTACGTCCCGGCGCCGTTCTGCAAAGACTCCATTCTGGAAGCCATCGACGCGGGCATTAAGCTCATCATCACCATTACTGAAGGCATTCCAACGCTGGATATGCTGACCGTAAAAGTGAAGCTGGATGAAGCGGGCGTGCGCATGATTGGCCCGAACTGCCCGGGCGTTATCACCCCAGGCGAGTGCAAAATCGGCATCATGCCGGGCCACATTCATCAGCCAGGCCGTGTGGGGATCGTCTCCCGCTCCGGCACCCTGACCTATGAAGCGGTTAAGCAGACCACCGATTACGGCTTCGGCCAGTCCACCTGCGTGGGCATCGGCGGCGATCCGATCCCGGGCTCTAACTTCATCGACATCCTGAAGCTGTTCCAGGAAGATCCGCAGACCGAAGCGATCGTGATGATCGGCGAGATCGGCGGTAGCGCGGAAGAAGAAGCGGCGGCGTACATTAAAGATCACGTCACCAAACCGGTGGTAGGCTACATCGCGGGCGTCACCGCGCCGAAAGGCAAGCGTATGGGCCACGCGGGCGCGATTATCGCGGGCGGCAAAGGCACTGCGGATGAAAAATTCGCAGCGCTGGAAGCCGCAGGCGTTAAAACCGTTCGCAGCCTGGCGGACATCGGCGACGCGCTGAAAACCATTCTGAAGTAAACGTCTCGCCTCGTGGATGCGAGGTAAACACATCCAATAATAAGATTCGACATGGTTGGCTACCCGCAAGGGTAGCCTTTTTTATTGCCTGCGGCGGGCTTCTGAGCGGCTATGTATGGTTTCCGCTCGCCTTAAGCAAGAAAATCGCGCGCATAACGCTGCGGGCATGCGCTCTGACGGCGCGACGCCTGTGCAACAGTGAGGCGCGGTTTCACAACCTACGTCGTTACCAGATACGGCTGAATGAAGCCTCCCTGAAAAGGCGCTGGCCCACCCAGGGCTTCTTTTTAATAACGCTTGTCGCCGGATCTACGGATATGCAACCCGGGCAACGCATTTATTATTATATGTGCGTAATAAGTTTTAAAACTGCAATTAATTAGTAAATGAATTGTGAAATAAAAAGGCGTTTTTTGATCTAAGGAATTTTTATTTTTCGCCGATATTAACAAGGAAGTGTGATTAATATCTCGAATCGATCGTGATGAAAATAACGGGGAGTTATTGTTCGTATCGCTTTGGTAACCCGACAGACAATAAAAAAACACTTATCGTTAACATTATTTTCACTTAACCCATTCGAGGTGAAACATAATTAACAATGGGTATAAAAACTGATTTGAATCAAACTTTTTCTGTTGAAAAAAAGCGTGAGAAAGCGCTAAATTGCGGTCGATCAATCTGGTCTCGAAGCGGCAATTTAGGTATAAATTGATCGCCATCGAAAAACGCAAATAACGGTATGTGCAAATCTGTTTATTATCCCTGAATTGCAGCGTAAAATATTTGCCGAATCAATTTGGATTTCTTTTAACTTATTTGTAACCTTTCGCCTTTACTTTTTCACAAATACACGCAGTGATATAAGCGACGGCTAACGGAAGCAAATGTCATTGGTATTGGGGCATGCGTTGTGGCGCTTTTAAAAAACGCCACGCTCGAAGTCTTCATGCGAGGAGCAAGGAGTCAAGATGTTAGATATAGTCGAACTGTCGCGCTTACAGTTTGCCTTGACCGCGATGTACCACTTCCTTTTTGTGCCGCTGACGCTCGGTATGGCGTTCCTGCTGGCCATTATGGAAACGGTCTACGTCCTCTCTGGTAAACAAATCTATAAAGATATGACCAAGTTCTGGGGCAAGTTGTTTGGTATCAACTTCGCACTGGGCGTGGCGACCGGCTTGACCATGGAGTTCCAGTTCGGGACTAACTGGTCTTATTATTCCCACTATGTGGGCGATATCTTCGGTGCCCCGCTGGCCATCGAAGGCCTGATGGCGTTCTTCCTGGAATCGACCTTTGTCGGCCTGTTCTTCTTTGGTTGGGATCGTCTTAGCAAAGTACAGCACATGGCCGTGACCTGGCTGGTGGCGCTCGGCTCTAACCTCTCCGCATTGTGGATCCTCGTGGCGAACGGCTGGATGCAAAACCCGATCGCGTCCGATTTCAACTTCGAAACCATGCGCATGGAGATGGTGAGTTTCTCCGAGCTGGTGCTGAACCCGGTAGCGCAGGTGAAATTCGTTCACACCGTGGCGGCAGGCTACTGCACCGGCGCGATGTTCATTCTGGGCATCAGCGCGTGGTACATGCTTAAAGGCCGCGATTTCGCCTTCGCCAAACGCTCTTTCGCTATCGCGGCGAGCTTCGGCATGGCGGCGGTGCTTTCCGTTATCGTGCTGGGTG
Source organism: Cronobacter muytjensii ATCC 51329 (assembly GCF_001277195.1). Classification (NCBI taxonomy): domain Bacteria; kingdom Pseudomonadati; phylum Pseudomonadota; class Gammaproteobacteria; order Enterobacterales; family Enterobacteriaceae; genus Cronobacter; species Cronobacter muytjensii. Next base: position 2,697,005 of record NZ_CP012268.1, on the reverse strand, counting down.
ATGAATCTGGTTACGAAATGGGCGACGTACAGAAAACCAAACTGGCCGCGATTGAAGCCGAGTGGGAAACCCAGCCGGCGCCTGCCGCGTTTACGCTGTTCGGTATCCCGGATCAAGAGACGCAGGAAAACCGCTTCGCTATCCAGATCCCTTACGCACTCGGCATTATTGCGACCCGTTCTGTGGATACCCCGGTCATCGGTCTGAAAGATCTGCTGGTGCAGCATGAAGCGCGCATCCGTAACGGGATGAAAGCGTATGCGCTGCTGGAGCAGCTGCGTTCCGGCTCAACCGATCAGGCGGTACGCGATGAATTTAACAGCGTGAAGAAAGATCTCGGTTACGGCCTGCTGCTCAAACGCTATACCGATAACGTCGCTGATGCGACCGAAGCGCAGATCCAGAAAGCGACGCAGGATTCTATTCCGAGCGTGGCGCCGCTGTACTTCTCGTTCCGTATTATGGTGCTGTGCGGCATTCTGATGCTGCTGATTATCGGCGCGTCGTTCTGGTCAGTAATTCGCAACCGCATCGGCGATAAAAAATGGCTGCTGCGCGCGGCGTTCTACGGGATTCCGCTGCCGTGGATTGCGGTGGAATCGGGCTGGTTTGTGGCGGAGTACGGCCGTCAGCCGTGGGCTATCGGTGAAGTACTGCCGACCGCGGTAGCGCACTCTAACTTGTCTGCGGGCGACATCCTCTTCTCTATGGTGCTGATCTGCGGCCTGTACACGCTCTTCCTGGTAGCGGAACTGTTCCTGATGTTCAAATTCGCCCGCCTGGGGCCGAGCAGCCTGAAAACCGGTCGCTATCACTTCGAGCAGTCCACCGTGGCTTCTCAGCCGGCACGCTAAGCGAGGAGATGTAAAATGATCGATTATGAAGTACTGCGTTTAGTCTGGTGGCTGCTGGTTGGCATTTTGCTGATAGGTTTTGCTGTCACCGATGGCTTTGATATGGGGGTCGGCATGCTGACCCGCATCCTGGGGCGTACCGACACCGAGCGCCGCGTGATGATTAACTCCATCGCGCCGCACTGGGACGGCAACCAGGTATGGCTTATTACCGCGGGCGGCGCGCTGTTCGCGGCCTGGCCGCTGGTCTATGCCGCAGCGTTCTCCGGCTTCTATGTGGCGATGATTCTGGTGTTGGCGTCGCTGTTCTTCCGTCCGGTGGGTTTTGACTATCGCTCCAAGATTGAAGATATGCGCTGGCGCAACATGTGGGACTGGGGCGTTTTCGCGGGCAGCTTCGTGCCGCCGCTGGTGATCGGCGTGGCGTTCGGCAACCTGCTGCAGGGCGTGCCGTTCCACTTCGATAAATACCAGGGCATGTTCTACACCGGCAACTTCTTCCAGCTGCTGAACCCGTTTGGTCTGCTGGCAGGCGTGGTAAGCGTAGCGATGATCCTGACCCAGGGCGCGACCTACCTGCAAATGCGTACTACTGGCGAGCTGCACCTGCGTTCCCGTACCACCGCGCAGATTTCCGCGCTGGTGATGATGGTCTGCTTCGTGCTGGCAGGCGTATGGGTCATGTATGGCATCGACGGCTATGTGGTGACCTCCGCCATCGATCCGCGTGCGGCATCTAACCCGATGAATAAAGAAGTGGTTCGTCAGGCGGGCGCCTGGTTTGCTAACTTTAATAACATGCCGGCGCTGTGGGCGATTCCTGCCCTGGGCGTGGTGCTGCCGCTGCTGACGGTACTGGCGTCGCGTCTGGAGAAAGGCGCCTGGGCGTTTGTGTTCTCTTCACTGACGCTGGCATGCGTTATTCTGACTGCCGGTATTGCGATGTTCCCGTTCATCATGCCGTCCAGCACCATGCTGAACGCCAGCCTGACGATGTGGGATGCGACGTCCAGCCAGCTGACGCTGACCGTCATGACCTATGTCGCGGCGGTGTTTGTGCCGATTATTTTGCTCTACACCACCTGGTGCTACTGGAAAATGTTTGGCCGTATCACCAAAGAACATATCGAAAGCAACACGCATTCTCTGTACTGATAAGGAGCTGACTATGTGGTATTTCGCCTGGATTCTCGGAACGCTTCTTGCCTGTGCTTTCGGGATCATTACCGCGCTGGCGCTGGAGCACGTTGAAGCGACCAAAGCCGGTAACGTCGAGTCGTGATGAAACGCATCATTACCGCGCTTTACGCGCTCATGGATAAGAGCCCGCTACGGGCTCTTTCTTTAATCATGGCGCTGGTGCTGGCGGGCTGCATGTTCTGGGACCCGTCGCGCTTTGCGGCGAAGACCAGCGGCCTTGAGATCTGGCAGGCGCTGTTCCTGATGTGGGCCGTCTGCGCCGGGGTTATCCACGGTGTGGGTTTTCGCCCTCGCGCGGTACACTGGCAAGGCATCTTCTGTCCGCTGATTGCGGATCTGGTGATGCTGGCCGGGCTGCTATTTTTCTTTGCCTGAACAAGGTTTCACCGGCTTTTCTGTGGGCTTTTCGGAGCCCATAAATATTTACTCTCCGTTTACTTCTCCCCATTCCAAACCCACATTCACTTGCGTATAGTAGCAGCGTTTATTTGCATTACCGGGATGTAGAGTGAGCACAACGCTGTTTCGATGGCCGGTTCGTGTCTATTACGAAGACACCGACGCCGGTGGTGTGGTTTATCACGCCAGTTACGTCGCCTTTTATGAAAGAGCACGCACAGAGATGCTGCGCCACCACCACTTTAATCAGCAGGATTTACTGGCGGAGCGAGTAGCCTTTGTGGTTCGCAAGATGTCGCTTGAGTATCTTGCGCCTGCCCGACTCGACGATATGCTCGAAGTCCAGACCGAAATTACAACGCTGCGTGGCACCTCTATGGTGTTCAGGCAACGGATTGTTAACGCGGAAAACCAGCTTCTCAACGAAGCCGAGGTGCTGATTGTCTGCGTTGATCCACTCTTAATGAAGCCTCGTGCGCTTCCCAAGTCTATTGTCGCGGAGTTCAAGCAGTGACTGACATGAATATCCTTGATTTGTTCCTGAAGGCAAGTCTTCTGGTCAAACTTATCATGTTGATTTTGATTGGTTTTTCAATCGCGTCCTGGGCCATTATCATTCAGCGAACGCGCATTCTTAATGCCGCTTCGCGTGAAGCCGAAGCCTTCGAAGATAAGTTCTGGTCGGGCATTGAGCTTTCTCGCCTGTATCAGGAGAGCCAGGGCCGTCGTGAAAACCTCTCCGGCTCCGAGCAGATCTTCTATGCCGGTTTTAAAGAGTTCGCCCGTTTGCATCGCGCCAACAGCCATGCGCCGGAAGCGATCGTCGAAGGGGCGTCGCGCGCGATGCGCATTTCGATGAATCGCGAACTCGAAACCCTTGAAAATCATATTCCTTTCCTCGGCACCGTCGGCTCTATCAGCCCGTATATCGGTCTTTTCGGCACCGTGTGGGGGATCATGCATGCCTTTATCGCGCTCGGCGCGGTGAAACAGGCCACATTGCAAATGGTCGCGCCGGGTATCGCCGAAGCGTTGATCGCGACCGCGATCGGTCTGTTCGCAGCGATCCCGGCGGTTATGGCGTATAACCGCCTGAACCAGCGTGTGAACAAGCTGGAGCTGAATTACGACAATTTTATGGAAGAGTTCACGGCTATCCTGCATCGTCAGGCTTTCAGCACCAGCACCAGCGAAAGCAACAAGGGGTAAGTCATGGCCAGAACACGTGGACGTGGTCGTCGTGATCTGAAATCTGAAATCAACATCGTTCCGCTGCTGGACGTGCTGCTGGTGCTGTTGCTGATTTTTATGGCGACGGCGCCCATCATCACCCAGAGCGTGGAAGTGGATTTGCCGGACGCCACGGATTCCCAAACCGTCAGCAGCAACGACAACCCGCCGGTGATAATTGAAGTCTCTGGCGTGGGCCAGTACAGCGTGGTGGTTGAGAAAGACCGCATGGACCAGTTGCCTTCTGAGCAGGTGGTGGCTGAGGCGCAGCGTCGCCTGCAGGAAAACCCGAAAACGGTCTTTTTAATCGGTGGCGCCAAAGACGTTCCTTACGACGAGATAATCAAAGCGCTGAACCTGTTGCATCAGGCAGGCGTGAAATCTGTCGGCTTAATGACGCAGCCTATCTGATCCACCCGCCTGACAGGGCTACAAGTTTTGGAAACCGAGAGTGGCAAAGGCAACCGAACAAAACGATAAGCTGAAACGCGCGATTATCATTTCAGTAGTGCTGCACCTGTTGCTGATTGCGCTGCTGATCTGGAGCTCGTTCGACGAGCATATCAATGAAGACGCTGCGGGCGGCGGCGGCGGTTCTGCTATTGACGCCGTGATGGTCGATCCCGGCGCGGTAGTGCAGCAATATAATCGTCAGCAGCAGCAACAGGCTAGCGCGAAACAAGCCGCCGAGCAGCGTGAAAAACAGGCGCAGCAGCAGGCGGAAGAACTGCGCGAGAAACAGGCTGCCGAACAGGAACGCCTGAAAAAGCTTGAGCAGGAGCGTCTGGAAGCACAGGAGAAAGCGCAGCAGCAGGCCGAACAGCAGAAACAGGCTGAAGAAGCGGCGAAGCGCGCTCAGGAACAACAAAAACAGGCTGAAGAGGCGGCAGCCAAAGCGGCGGCGGATGCTAAAGCGAAAGCCGATGCGCAGGCGAAAGCGGCGGAAGAAGCCGCGAAGAAAGCCGCTGCGGACGCGCAGAAAAAAGCGCAGGAAGAGGCAGCGAAAGCGGCCGCTGCGGCGAAGAAAGCGCAGGAAGAAGCGGAGAAGAAAGCCGCTGCTGACGCTGCGAAGAAAGCCCAGCAGGACGCCGAGAAAAAGGCAGCCGCTGAGGCAGCGAAGAAAGCCGCAGCTGAAAAAGCTGCCGCTGAAAAAGCGGCGGCAGCGGAAAAAGCGGCAGCCGAGAAGAAAGCGGCCGCTGCAAAAGCCGCGGCTGAGAAAGCGGCAGCCGAGAAGGCCGCCGCCGATAAGAAAGCCGCTGCCGAGAAAGCGGCAGCCAAAAAGGCGGCCGCCGCGAAAGCGGCTGCTGAGAAGGCTGCTGCCGCGGAAGGTGTCGACGATCTGCTTGGCGATCTCAGTTCAGGTAAGAATGCGCCGAAAACCGGCGGTGGGGCAAAAGGCAGTAATGCAGCACCGGCGGGTAGCGGTAATAGTAAGAACAACGGTGCCAGCGGCGCTGAAATCAACGGCTATGCCTCGCAGATAAAGGCTGCCATTGAGAGCAAGTTCTACGATGCGTCGTCGTATTCAGGTAAAACCTGTACGCTGCGTATTAAACTGGCACCGGACGGCTTACTGCTGGATATCCAGTCGGAAGGCGGCGATCCTGCGCTTTGCCAGGCAGCTATTTCCGCCGCCCGACAGGCTAAGATTCCTAAACCGCCAAGCCAGGCTGTTTATGAAGTCTTTAAAAACGCGCCATTGCTTTTCAAACCGCAGTGATTTCCGGTAACAAAACCGGGCTTCACTGTCCGGTTTAAGCCGGCGTGCAATGTGGTTGTCTATCTTTGAGTTTGTTAACATTCTGCTAAATTATCGCGGGCTTTGAGTCCAGATAAGGGAGATATGATGAAGCAGGCATTACGTTTAGCATTTAGTTTTCTGATGCTGTGGGCAGCCGTGCTGCACGCAGAAGTACGCATCGAGATAACCCAGGGGGTTGACTCGGCGCGTCCGATTGGTGTGGTGCCGTTCCAGTGGGCCGGGCCGGGCGCCGCGCCTGAAGATATCGGCGGCATTGTGGCGGCGGATCTGCGCAACAGCGGCAAATTCAACCCGCTCGATCGCTCACGTCTGCCGCAGCAGCCCGCTTCCGCGCAGGAAGTGCAGCCAGCGGCATGGTCTGCGCTCGGTATTGACGCCGTGGTGGTAGGGCAGGTGACGCCGAACGGCGACGGCAGCTATACTGTGGCATACCAGCTGGTGGATACCGGCGGCGCGCCGGGCACTGTGCTGGCGCAAAACTCTTACAAAGTGAATAAGCAGTGGCTGCGTTACGCGGGCCATACGGCAAGCGACGAAGTGTTTGAGAAGCTGACCGGTATCAAAGGCGCGTTCCGCACCCGTATCGCTTATGTGGTACAGACCAATGGTGGTCAGTTCCCGTATGAGCTGCGCGTTTCTGACTACGACGGTTACAATCAGTTTGTGGTTCACCGCTCGCCGCAGCCGCTGATGTCTCCGGCCTGGTCGCCAGATGGCAGCAAACTCGCTTACGTCACGTTTGAAAGCGGTCGTTCTGCGCTGGTTATCCAGACGCTCTCTAACGGCGCTGTGCGTCAGGTTGCTTCCTTCCCGCGTCACAATGGCGCGCCGGCATTCTCGCCGGACGGTAGCAAACTGGCCTTCGCACTCTCCAAAACAGGCAGCCTGAACCTGTACGTGATGGATATCGTCTCCGGCCAGATCCGTCAGGTGACTGACGGTCGCAGCAACAACACCGAACCGACCTGGTATCCGGACAGCCAGACGCTGGCCTATACCTCTGACCAGGCGGGGCGTCCGCAGGTGTATAAAGTCAATGTCAACGGCGGCGCGCCGCAGCGCGTAACCTGGGAAGGGTCTCAGAACCAGGACGCTGACGTGAGCTCTGATGGTAAATTTATGGTGATGGTGAGCTCCAATGGCGGCGCTCAGAATATCGCTAAACTGGATCTGGTAACGGGTGGCGTACAGACGCTGTCGTCAACGTTCCTGGATGAAACGCCAAGTCTGGCACCTAACGGCACTATGGTTATCTACAGCTCTTCTCAGGGGATGGGATCCGTGCTGAACCTGGTTTCTACAGATGGGCGTTTCAAAGCGCGTCTTCCGGCAACTGATGGACAGGTGAAATCGCCTGCCTGGTCGCCGTATCTGTAATAATAATTAATTGATTACTAAAGGAATCAAAGAAATGCAACTGAACAAAGTGCTGAAAGGGCTGATGATCGCTCTGCCTGTTATGGCAATCGCGGCGTGTTCTTCTAACAAGAACGCCAGCAATGACCAGAGCGGCGAAGGCATGCTGGGTGCCGGCACTGGTATGAACGGCAACGGCGGCAACATGTCTTCTGAAGAGCAGGCGCGTCTGCAGATGCAGCAGCTGCAGCAGAACAACATCGTTTACTTCGATCTGGACAAGTACGACATCCGTTCTGACTTCGCTGCGATGCTGGACGCTCACGCTAACTTCCTGCGTAGCAACCCGTCTTACAAAGTGACCGTTGAAGGTCACGCGGATGAGCGCGGCACGCCGGAGTACAATATCTCCCTGGGTGAGCGTCGTGCTAACGCCGTTAAGATGTACCTGCAGGGTAAAGGCGTTTCTGCTGACCAGATCTCCATCGTTTCTTACGGTAAAGAAAAACCTGCAGTACTGGGCCACGACGAAGCGGCATATGCCAAAAACCGTCGCGCCGTACTGGTTTACTAAGAGAATTGCATGATCAGTAACTTCAGACATCACCTGTTGAGTCTGTCGTTACTGGTTGGCGTAGCGGCCCCCTGGGCCGCTAATGCCCAGGCGCCAATCAGTGATGTCGGCTCAGGCTCGGTCGAAGACCGTGTCATTCAACTCGAGCGTATTTCTAACGCTCACAGTCAGCTTTTAACCCAACTTCAGCAGCAGCTCTCCGATAACCAGTCCGATATTGATACCCTGCGAGGTCAGATTCAGGAGAATCAGTATCAGCTTAACCAGATTGTTGAACGTCAAAAGCAGATCCTTCTGCAGATGGACAGTCTGAGTAATGGCAATAGCGGAGCGGCAGCGGCGCAGGATGGCTCGCAGGCGCAAACCGGCGCGGCAACCGCCGCTCCGGACTCAGGCGCTTCCGCACCTACTGCCAGCGCGCCGGCGCAAAGTGGGGATGCCAATACCGATTACAACGCAGCTATCGCGCTGGTGCAGGATAAATCCCGTCAGGATGAAGCCATCACCGCGTTTACTAATTTTATTAAGCAATACCCGGATTCTACTTACCAGCCGAACGCCCATTACTGGCTCGGGCAACTGAATTACAACAAAGGTAAGAAAGATGACGCGGCGTATTACTTTGCCTCGGTGGTAAAGAACTATCCCAAATCACCGAAAGCGGCAGATGCGATGTTTAAGGTGGGCGTAATCATGCAGGATAAAGGCGACACCGCGAAAGCGAAGGCCGTTTATCAGCAGGTTATCTCCAAATACCCCGGCACCGACGGCGCAAAGCAGGCGCAAAAACGCCTGAACGCGATGTAATGCATGCGGCTTGACCAGATGCCGTATTATTTCTGGTCTGGCCGCATGAAACATAAGCAGTTAAGTGATCTGCCTCGAAATTTTTGTTGCGTCAGAATCTTAAATCAGTAATATATGCCGCCGTTGCCACGGGATACGAAACAAACCCGCGGTGGCAAAAAAGTGGGTCGTTAGCTCAGTTGGTAGAGCAGTTGACTTTTAATCAATTGGTCGCAGGTTCGAATCCTGCACGACCCACCACTCGCTCAGGTGGTTTAAATGAGCGATATCGTGAAGGCAACGCCGCGTAAGCATCGTTAAGTTTTCTCCCTCCACGACGCACCACAAGCAGTAGTCCAGCGCAGTATCGGGTGATTAGCTCAGCTGGGAGAGCACCTCCCTTACAAGGAGGGGGTCGGCGGTTCGATCCCGTCATCACCCACCACTCGGGTCGTTAGCTCAGTTGGTAGAGCAGTTGACTTTTAATCAATTGGTCGCAGGTTCGAATCCTGCACGACCCACCAATCGTCTTAGTGGAAACACTGGCGATACCGTGAAGGATAACGTTGCGCAGCAACGGCCCGAAGGGCGAGGCGAAGCCGAGTCATCCTGCACGACCCACCAATCGTTTTAGTGGAAACGCTGGCGTTGGTACTCAGAAGTAGATCTTTCAGATAACACCCGAATGGGTCGTTAGCTCAGTTGGTAGAGCAGTTGACTTTTAATCAATTGGTCGCAGGTTCGAATCCTGCACGACCCACCATGATTAAGGTGGGTGTTAACAGTCGGTGTGAAGGATAACGTTGCGTCGCAACGGCCCGAAGGGCGAGGCAAAGCCGAGTCATCCTGCGCAACCCACTAACTGAAAGAAGTATTGAGCAAGTGCAGTAACCCGCATGGGGTCGTTAGCTCAGTTGGTAGAGCAGTTGACTTTTAATCAATTGGTCGCAGGTTCGAATCCTGCACGACCCACCATGATTAAGGTGGGTGTTAACAGTCGGTGTGAAGGATAACGTTGCGTCGCAACGGCCCGAAGGGCGAGGCAAAGCCGAGTCATCCTGCGCAACCCACTAACTGAAAGAAGTATTGAGCAAGTGCAGTAACCCGCATGGGGTCGTTAGCTCAGTTGGTAGAGCAGTTGACTTTTAATCAATTGGTCGCAGGTTCGAATCCTGCACGACCCACCAGTGTAAAAAGGCGCCCTAAAGGCGCCTTTTTGCTATGCGCAGTTGCCAATGATTCGAACCTGCCGCAGGTTCGAGCCGAGCTTTAGCGAGGCAACATTGCCGCTTGCGGCAATGGCCCGAAGGGCGAAGTCATCCTGCACGACCCACCAGTGTAAAAAGGCGCCCTAAAGGCGCCTTTTTGCTATGCGCAGCTGTCAATGATTCGAACCTGCCGCAGGTTCGAGCCGAGCTTTAGCGAGGCAACATTGCCGCTTGCGGCAATGGCCCGAAGGGCGAAGTCATCCTGCACGACCCACCAGTGTAAAAAGGCGCCCTAAAGGCGCCTTTTTGCTATCTGGACGCCAGAAAGATTCACAAAATTGCCGGGAGCAATTGAACAACGTGAAACGTTGCCCGCAGGGCGAGTCTCAGGATGAGCCGTCTAAACCTGCGGCAGGAACGAGTCGAGCCTTTGATGGCGAGACACCGGAGCCGTTGACGGCGACGGCCCGAAGGGGGATTCTGCACGGCCCACCCGCGTTGAAGGGCGCTGGCGGTGCTTTTTAGCTGTCTGTGCGATGGTGAGCCTTGTGCCTACGCCGCGTCTCTGTCTGTAATAGCGGTCTGCGTCTTTGCCACTGCTTTCCTGCGCTTTTATCCCTGATGTTTTCCTGTGACTTTTCCTTTCCGATCCGCTATCTTGTTTAGCATATAAAACAAATGAAGCTGCCAGGTGGCTATCATTGGCTCGGTATAGCGGCTTTAGTTCAGTGAAAAAAACGAGATGGCGCAAATGAGTGTAATGTTCGATCCCGAAGCCGCGATTTATCCCTTCCCCCCCAAGCCGGCTACGCTGACCGCCGACGAAAAAGCCGTTTACCGCGAAAAAATTAAGCGTCTGCTTAAGGCGCGTAATGCGGTGCTGGTTGCTCACTATTATACCGACCCTGAAATTCAGGCGCTGGCGGAAGAGACCGGCGGCTGTATTTCCGACTCGCTCGAAATGGCGCGCTTTGGCGCAAATCACGAAGCCACCACGTTGCTGGTCGCGGGCGTGCGCTTTATGGGCGAAACCGCCAAAATTCTTAGCCCCGAGAAAACCATTCTGATGCCGACGCTACAGGCGGAGTGCTCGCTGGATCTCGGTTGCCCGGAAGAGGAGTTCGCGGCGTTCTGTGACAGCCACCCGGATCGCACCGTGGTGGTGTACGCTAACACCTCGGCGGCGGTCAAAGCGCGCGCAGACTGGGTAGTGACATCCAGTATCGCCGTCGAGCTGATTGAACATCTCGACAGCCTTGGCGAGAAAATCATCTGGGCCCCCGATCGGCATCTCGGCCGCTACGTGCAAAAGCAGACCGGCGCAGACGTACTCTGCTGGCAGGGCGCCTGTATCGTGCATGACGAGTTTAAAACGCAGGCGCTGGCGCGCATGAAAGCGCTCTATCCGGACGCCGCCGTGCTCGTGCATCCAGAGTCGCCGCAGGCGGTTGTCGATATGGCCGATGCGGTCGGCTCGACCAGTCAGTTGATTAACGCCGCCAGAACGCTGCCGCAGCAGACGCTGATTGTGGCCACGGATCGCGGTATCTTTTACAAAATGCAGCAGGCGTGCCCGGAAAAAACGCTGCTTGAGGCGCCCACGGCGGGGGAAGGCGCGACGTGCCGCACCTGCGCGCACTGCCCGTGGATGGCGATGAACGGTCTTCAGGCTATCGCAGAGGCGCTGGAGCATGGCGGTGCGGTGCATGAGATTCATGTCGACGCGGGCCTGCGAGAGCGTGCGTTAACGCCGCTTAACCGCATGCTGGATTTTGCGGCTACACTTCGTCTTTCTGTTAAAGGCAATGCGTAAGGACTTTACGCTTCGGGGATAATATGGATTTTTTCAGCGTACAAAACATTCTGGTGCATATTCCGCTCGGCGAGGGCGGCTACTCGCTTTCATGGATTGAAGCCGTCGGAACGCTGGCGGGGCTGCTGTGTATCTGGCTCGCGAGTCTTGAGAAAATCGTTAACTATGCGTTCGGCTTAATTAACGTCACGCTGTTTGCCATCATCTTCTTTCAGATCCAGCTCTATGCCAGCCTGCTGTTACAGGTCTTTTTCTTTGCCGCCAATATCTACGGCTGGTACGCCTGGTCGCGTCAGAGCGGCGATAATCAGGCTGCGCTACACATCCGCTGGCTACCGCGCTCAAAAGCGTTCGGCTGGCTGGCGGTCTGCGTGGTCGCGATTGGGCTGATGACCGTCTGGATCGACCCGGTCTTCGCATTCTTAACCCGCGTTGCGGTAGAGGTGATGCAGGCCGCCGGGCTTAACGTCACGGCACCGCAGCTGCAGCCGGACGCTTTCCCGTTCTGGGACTCTTGTATGACGGTGCTGTCGGTAGTGGCGATGATCCTGATGACGCGCAAATATGTCGAAAACTGGCTGCTGTGGGTCATTATTAACGTCATCAGCGTGGTGATTTTCGCGCGTCAGGGCGTTTACGCCATGTCGCTGGAATACCTCATCCTGACGTTTATTGCGCTTAATGGTAGCCGGATGTGGATCAAAGCCGCGCGCGAGCGAGGCTCGCACGCGCTGTCGCACTAATGAGAATGGCCGTGGGCGTGCGGCGTCACGTCCCCGGCATTCAGAGAGCAGTCCTTACCGCTGCATGACTGATACTCCAGCTGTACTGTCACATGCGCTATCTGATAATGCTGTTTCAGATAGTCGTGAATGCTGGCCAGCAGCGCATCGTGATTGTGTGGCGGGATCACCTGGATATGCAGCGTCATCACCGGTTTTTCCCCGACCAGCCAGAGATGCACATGATGCACATCCCGCGCTTCCGGGATTTCGCGTAACAGCCGACGACGCAGCTGGTCTACATCCACGGCGCGCGGCGCCCCTTCCAGCAGCTCATTCATGCTTTCCTTCAGCAGCCGCCAGGCGCTGCGCAACACCAGACACGACACCAGAATGGAGAGGATCGGGTCAATGGGCGTCCAGCCGGTCCAGAGTATGACCAGCGCGGCCACAATCGCGCCGACCGAGCCCAGCAGATCGCCCAGCACATGCAACGCCGCTGCGCGCACGTTCATGTTTTTCTCGTCGCTGCCGCGATGCAAAATCCAGAACGACAGTAGATTCGCCACCAGACCCGCCACAGCGATGCCGAGCATCGCGCCGCCCGCCACTGGCTGAGGCGTGATAAAGCGCGCAATCGCCTCCCAGACGATAATTCCCGTGATAACCAGCAGCGCCAGCGCGTTTACGAAAGCGGCAAGGGTAGTTAAACGTAACAGCCCGAAGGTATGCCGCGTATCCGGCGCGCGGCGCGCAAAACGCACCGCCATCAGCGCGACCAGCAGCGCGGCAGCATCGGTAAACATATGGCCCGCATCGGCCAGCAACGCCAGCGAGCCGGAGAGCAGGCCGCCGACGATCTCCAGCGCCATAAAGGCGGCGGTCACCAGAAAGGCGATCAGCAGCCGCTGGCTGTTGGAGTGTTGGGAAGGGGTGTGGGAGTCGTGTGTATGAGAATGCGAATGGGCCATAGCGTGCGTCGCTCAGAATAAATTGTTGTGATTATCGATTCAGTCACTGGCGCGGCAAGCGCGCGCTACCACAATAGCAAAAATAAAGGAGAGCCGAAGCTCTCCTTTTTAATCAACGCATTAAATGCGGTTACTGGGAGGTGCTGCCTGAGGTGCTTGGGCAGGCGTCGCCAGTACATTGTACGGTGCTATTGCTGCTGCCTGCGGCTCCTGCGCTGCCGGTAGCGCCCGTGCTGGTACCAGTGCTGTTAGCCGTGCCGGACGTGGTGCCGGCGGAGGTGCCGGTGCCGGTATTCACGCCGCTGTTCGCGGAATTGGTGCCAGAGGTATTGATATTGCTGTTATCAACGCCGTTCGGGGCGACATTCTGTTTAGCGTCTGGCGCAACCTGGCCTGCATTGGCGGCCGCGTTCGCAGAGCCCGTATCGCTACCGCCCGTTGAAGAGCCGGAATCGGCGGCAAGCGCCGCGCCGCTGGCCAGAGTCAGAGTGGCGGTCAGAAAGAGTGAAGTCAGTTTATTCAGTTTCATAGTCATGCTCCTGTTCTGGTCGTTATTGCTGGATAACTTCTTCCAACAGTGCACTGCGAAAAAGTTGCTCAGCGTGTGTGTTGCGGTCGAAAAAACCACACCATCGCCGACAGGCAGTAGGTGATTCTGTAAAATGTATAAAACAGAGTGCTAACAATTAAAAAGTGTAGACTGGATCTCTCTTTACGCTACTTTCTGGCGTTTTTAAGTTAACTTCCAGGAATTTTCCGTGCGAACTGTAAATGCGTGTTTACACTACTGATGCGACAAGATAGATTGAGGGGATTGCATTACAACAAAACTGTAGGGCCTCCTGGAACCATCATGACTTATCAGAACGACGATTTACGTATCGAAGGCATTAACGAATTACTCCCGCCTGTCGCACTCCTGGAAAAATTTCCCGCTACTGAAAAAGCCGCTGGAACCGTATCTGCGGCCCGTCAGGCGATTCATCAGATCCTGCATGGCGATGACGATCGTCTGCTGGTGGTCATCGGCCCGTGCTCCATTCACGACCCGATCGCAGCGAAAGAGTATGCATCGCGTCTGCTGCCGCTGCGTAAAGCGCTGAAAAACGAGCTGGAAATTGTTATGCGCGTCTATTTTGAAAAACCGCGCACCACGGTGGGCTGGAAAGGGCTCATCAACGATCCGCATATGGATAACAGCTTCCAGATTAACGAGGGCCTGCGTATCGCGCGCAAGCTGCTGCTGGATATCAACGACACCGGCCTTCCGGCGGCAGGCGAGTTTCTGGATATGATCACGCCGCAATATATGGCGGACTTAATGAGCTGGGGCGCCATCGGCGCGCGCACGACAGAATCTCAGGTGCACCGCGAGCTCGCCTCCGGGCTTTCGTGTCCGGTTGGTTTTAAAAACGGGACAGATGGCACCATTAAAGTGGCTATTGACGCCATTAACGCCGCCAGCGCGCCGCACTGTTTCCTGTCGGTAACCAAATGGGGCCACTCGGCTATCGTCAACACCAGCGGCAACAGCGACTGCCATATTATTCTGCGCGGCGGTAAAGAGCCGAACTACAGCGCGGCGCATGTCGCCGAGGTGAAAGCCGGGCTTGAGAAGGCCGGGCTTAAGCCGCAGGTGATGATCGATTTCAGCCATGCCAACTCCAGCAAGCAGTTTAAAAAGCAGATGGAAGTGGGCGCGGACGTGTGCGGCCAAATCGCCGGCGGCGAACAGGCCATTATGGGCGTGATGATCGAAAGCCATCTGGTGGAAGGTAATCAGAGCCTTGAGAGCGGTGAACCGCTGGTGTATGGCAAAAGCGTCACCGACGCCTGCATCGGTTGGGAAGATACCGACGCCATCCTGCGTCAGCTCGCCAAAGCTGTAAAAGCGCGTCGCGGTTAATTTCCCCTGTATGAAGGGTGGGGGCGCTTTGCTTACCTACCCTGCTGATGATGTAACGATGATTGCAGAGCGGGTAAGCGCAGCGCACCCGCCGCCCGGCACCATAGGCCATCTCGTCAGGCATCACCTAATAAAAAAGGCGTGGTTCTCACCACGCCTTTTTCACACCACGGTTACGAATTACTTCGCTTTACCCTGGTTTGCGACGGCCGCGGCTTTCGCTGCGATTTCGTCAGCATTACCCAGATAGTAATGTTTAATCGGTTTGAAATTCTCGTCGAATTCATACACCAGCGGTACGCCGGTCGGAATGTTCAGCTCAAGGATCTCTTCTTCGCTCATGTTATCCAGGTATTTCACCAGGGCGCGCAGAGAGTTGCCGTGTGCGGCGATAATGACGCGCTCGCCGCTTTTCAGGCGCGGCAGAATGGTTTCGTTCCAGTAAGGGATAACGCGATCGATGGTCAGCGCCAGGCTTTCGGTCAGCGGCAGCTCCTGCTCGCTCAGCTTCGCGTAACGCGGATCGTGGCCCGGAAAACGCTCGTCATCTTTGGTCAGCGCCGGCGGGGTTACCGCGAAGCCGCGGCGCCACTGTTTAACCTGCTCGTCGCCATATTTTTCAGCGGTTTCGGCTTTGTTGAGGCCCTGCAGGGCGCCGTAGTGACGCTCGTTCAGTTTCCAGGATTTTTCAACCGGCAGCCAGGCCTGATCCAGCCCGTCCAGGATGTTCCACAGCGTGTGGATGGCACGTTTCAGCACGGAGGTATAAGCAAAGTCAAAGCTATAGCCTTCGTCTTTCAGCAGCTTGCCTGCGGCTTTCGCTTCGCTGACGCCTTTTTCGGACAGGTCAACGTCGTACCAACCGGTAAAGCGGTTTTCGTTGTTCCACTGGCTTTCACCGTGACGAACCAGAACCAGCTTAGTAACAGCCATAGTATTACTCCTTCATAAGCCTGATTGAATGATAACAGTTATCATTATATTGCCGTGTTGACGCCAGCGGCAACGCTAAACCTTTAACATAGCGAAAATAGCGGTGCAGTGTAAGGCGCATGTGAACTGGCCGTGATTTTTTTGTCAGTAACTGGCGGGAATTACAGCGAAATGGCGAAAAAAAGCCCTCTTTGAAAAGAGGGCTGAACGATTACTGAGGAATAAAGTGATACTGCGTGACGCTCAGGTATTCCTGACCGGGGCGCAGAATGCAGTCCGGCTGCGGCCATTCCGGGTGGTTAGGGCTGTCAGGCAGGAATTCGCTTTCCAGCGCCAGTCCCTGCCAGGCGCTGTAGGTTCCCTGTTCGCGCGCGGGCGTCCCTTCCAGATAATTGCCGGAATAGAACTGCAGCGCGGGCGCGGTGGTATAAACCGTCATTTTCAGCTTGTCATCGCTCGACCAGACATGCGCCGCTGGCTTGGTCAGATCGCCTCTGGCGTCCAGCAGCCAGGCGTGATCGTAGCCTTTCACCCGCTGCTGATCGTCGTCTTTGAGGAAATCCTGCGCGATGGTTTTCGCTTCGCGGAAATCAAATCCCGTACCGGCTACGTCTGCCAGCCCTTCGCGCGGAATGCCCTGTTCATCGACTGGCAGATAGCGCTCTGCGAAAAGCTGCAGGCGATGCGCGCGCACGTCGTTCTGCTCGCCATCCAGGTTGAAATAGGCATGGTTAGTCAGGTTAACCGGGCAGGGCTTATCCACGCGGGCGCGATATTCAATGCTGATGCGGTTATCGTCCGTCAGGCGGAAATGCGCGGTGGCGCGCAGCTCACCGGGATAGCCCTGATCGCCGTCCTGGGAATCCACCGTATAAAGCACTTCCTGCTCGTTCTGACGCACGATGCGCCAGCGGCGTTTGTCGAACCCTTCCGGGCCGCCGTGCAGCTGGTTTTCGCCCTGGCTCGGCGTAAGGGACCAGGTTTCGCCGTCCAGCGTAAAGCGCGACTGCGCGATACGGTTAGCGTAACGGCCCACCGACGCGCCGAGGAACGCGGTTTGTTCAAGCCACACTTCCGGGCTCGGACAGCCCAGCAGCGTCTCACGCACGCTGGCGTCTTTCATCGGGACACGGGCCGACAGCAGCGTCGCGCCCCAGTCCATTACGGTCACCACCATCCCCGCGGCATTACGCAGGGTGGAGATGCGATACGGTAGCCCATCCGGGGCCAGTTGCGGCGTCTCTTTTAGCACAGACCTGCTCCTTCTGAAGGTTTGCACACGTAAAACGTTTCTTTAATACCGGTGCGCGCTTCGTACTGCGCTTCGACGGCGGCCTGCACTTCCGGCACGATAGCCTCCGGCACCAGCGCCACGACGCAGCCGCCGAAGCCGCCACCCGTCATGCGCACGCCGCCTTTATCACCGATAACCGATTTAACAATCTCCACCAGAGTATCGATCTGCGGAACGGTAATTTCAAAGTCGTCGCGCATTGAGGCGTGGGATTGCGCCATCAGTTCGCCCATGCGCGTCAGATCGCCTTTCGCCAGCGCGTCAGCCGCTTCCACGGTACGGGCGTTTTCGGTCAGTACATGACGCACGCGTTTAGCCACGGTCGGATCGAGCTCATGCGCGACGGTATTAAACTGATCGAGGCTCACATCGCGCAGCGCTTTTTGCGTGAAGAAACGCGCGCCGGTTTCGCACTGCTCGCGGCGTGTGTTGTACTCGCTGCCGACCAGCGTGCGTTTAAAGTTACTGTTGATAATCACCACCGCGACGCCCTGCGGCATCGGCACAGCTTTGGTGCCGAGGCTGCGGCAGTCGATCAGCAGCGCATGATCCTTCTTGCCAAGTGCGGAAATCAGCTGATCCATAATGCCGCAGTTGCAGCCGACAAACTGGTTTTCCGCCTCCTGGCCGTTCAGGGCTATCTGGGCGCCGTCGAGCGAGAGGTGATAAAGATGACGGAACACGGTGCCGACCGCGACTTCCAGCGACGCAGATGAGCTTAAACCCGCGCCCTGCGGCACGTTACCGCTGATAACCAGATCGGCACCGCCGAAGCTGGCATCGCGCTGCTGAAGGTGTTTTACCACGCCGCGCACATAGTTCGACCACTGCTGGCTGTCGTGCGCCAGGATAGGCTCATCCAGTGAAAACTCGTCGGTCTCGTTTTCGTAATCGGCAGCGATGACGCGTACGCGGCGGTCGTCACGTTTCGCGCAGCTGATAACCGTCTGATAATCAATCGCGCACGGCAGTACGAAACCGTCATTGTAATCGGTGTGCTCGCCGATAAGGTTAACGCGGCCCGGCGCCTGAATATGGGTGGTGGCAGGGTAGCCGAATTTTTCGGCAAACAGGGATTGTGTCTTCTCTTTCAGGCTCATTGTTATTCTCCGGATTCGCGAAAATGGACGTCGCTGACGGCGCGCAGGCGCTCTGCCGCCTGCTCGGCGGTTAAATCACGCTGAGTTTCCGCCAGCATTTCATATCCCACCATGAACTTGCGTACCGTGGCGCTGCGCAGCAGCGGCGGGTAGAAGTGGGCATGCAACTGCCAGTGTGTGTTCTCTTCGCCGTTAAAGGGCGCGCCATGCCAGCCCATTGAGTAGGGGAAGGAGGTCTGGAACAGATTGTCGTAGCGGCTGGTAAGCTTTTTCAGCGCCAGGGCCAGATCGCTACGCTGCGCGTCCGTCAGGTCGGTCATGCGCAGAATATGCGTCTTCGGCAGCAGCAGCGTTTCAAACGGCCAGGCCGCCCAGTACGGTACGACCGCCAGCCAGTGTTCGGTTTCCACCACCGTGCGGCTGCCGTCGGCCAGCTCGCGCTGCGCGTAATCCACAAGCATCGGCGAGCCCTGCTGTTCGAAATACGCACGCTGAAGGCTGTCTTCACGCGCGGCTTCATTCGGCAGGAAGCTGTTCGCCCAGATCTGGCCGTGCGGGTGCGGGTTGGAGCAGCCCATCGCCGCGCCTTTGTTCTCAAACACCTGCACCCACGGGTAGGTCTGCCCCAGCTCGGCGGTCTGCGTCTGCCAGGTTTTCACTACTTCTTCGAGCGCGGGCAGCGTCAGCTCCGGCAGCGTTTTGCTGTGATCCGGCGAGAAACAGATAACGCGGCTGGTGCCGCGCGCGCTTTCAACACGCATCAGCGGATCGGCGCTTTCCGGCGCATCCGGCGTGTCGGTCATTAGCGCGGCGAAATCGTTAGTAAAAACGTAAGTGCCGGTGTATTGCGGGTTTTTGTCCCCGGTGACGCGGGTGTTGCCGGGGCAGAGAAAACAATCGGGATCGTGCTGCGGCAGCGTCTGTTTCGCCGGCGTTTCCTGCGCCCCCTGCCAGGGGCGCTTGGCGCGATGCGGCGAGACCAGAATCCATTGGCCGGTCAGCGGGTTATAACGACGGTGCGGATGATCCACGGGGTTAAACTGTTCCATCTGACTTCCTTTAATCGGGATAACCTTGGGGATGACGGGACTGCCAGCGCCAGGTGTCGTCCGCCATCTCCTGTAATGAACGCGTCACGCGCCAGTTAAGCTCCTGGTCAGCTTTGGTGGCGTCTGCCCAGTACGCGGGCAGGTCGCCGTCTCGGCGCGGCGCAAAGTGATAGTTAATCGGTTTGCCACAGGCCTGGCTAAAGGCGTTAACCACATCCAGCACGCTGCTGCCAACGCCCGCGCCGAGGTTGTAAATATGCACGCCCGGTTTGCCGGCCAGCTGCTGCATGGCGGCCACGTGACCGTCGGCGAGATCCATCACGTGGATATAGTCGCGCACGCCGGTGCCGTCTTTCGTCGGGTAGTCATTGCCAAACACCGCCAGCGATTCGCGACGGCCTACCGCCACCTGGGCGATATACGGCATCAGGTTATTCGGGATGCCCTGCGGGTCTTCGCCCATATCGCCTGACGGATGTGCGCCGACCGGGTTGAAATAACGCAGCAGCGCGATGCTCCACTCCGGGCAGGCTTTTTGCAGGTCGGTCAGGATCTGCTCGACCATCAGCTTACTTTTGCCATACGGGCTTTGCGGGGTGCCGGTCGGAAAGCTTTCCACATAAGGGATTTTCGGCTGGTCGCCATAAACGGTGGCGGAAGAACTGAAGATAAAATTGGTGACGCCAGCGGCGCGCATAGCGGAGATAAGGCGCAGCGTACCGTTCACGTTGTTGTCGTAATACTCAAGCGGTTTGGCGACGGATTCACCGACCGCCTTCAGACCGGCGAAGTGGATAACCGTGTCTATCGCATAATCGTGGAAGATCTCGCGCAGCAGGGCTTCATCGCGAATATCGCCGTCGATAAACGTCGCGGCTTTGCCGCCCAGACGCTCAATCACCGGCAGCACGCTGCGCTTACTGTTGCAGAGGTTATCGAGAATGACCACATCATGATCGTTTTGCAGCAGTTGCACACAGGTATGACTTCCGATGTAACCGCTACCACCCGTTACCAGAACTCGCATATTTGGCTCCATTACGCTTATGGTATGTATTAACCATAGCATAACAGAGAGCCAAAAAGTGTGACATGGGATAAATTAGTGGAATCGTTTACACTGATTTTCACTCTACCGGCTGACATTGCTAAGCCATTGTAAAACAAAACGCGACGCGCGCATTTGCAGCTAATCTGAAAGTGAAAGCGGCGTGCCGGGCCGGGGAAGGCGCGGCACGCAGAAAAGCGTGTGGCGTGTTAACGCAACGTATCGAACTGGTAACGATAACTGTCGCCGTCCGGCACGAAGGTTAAGCGGTGGGTCATACACTGCGGAGCGTCTTCGGCATGATGGGAGACAAACAGCAGTTGCGTCTCGCCTTCGCTAATCAGCACATCGACAAAGCGGCGCACCAGCTGACGGTTCAGCGGGTCAAGCCCCTGCAACGGTTCGTCAAGGATAAGCAGCGTCGGATGTTTCACCAGCGCACGCACAATAAGCGCCAGCCGTTGCTGCCCCCAGGAGAGGCTGTGAAACGGGGCGTCGGCGGTGGCGTCGTCCATGCCGAGGATCGCGAGCCATTCGCGCGTCAGTTGCTGCTGACGGTCCGACACCGCCTGATAAATCCCGATAGAGTCGAAATAACCGGACAAAATCACGCTGCGCACCGAGGCGCTGACACGGTAATCGAGATGCAGACTGCTGCTGACGTAGCCGATATGCTTTTTGATATCCCAGATGGTTTCGCCGCTGCCGCGACGGCGGCCAAAGAGCGTGAGATCGTTGCTGTAACCTTGCGGATGATCGCCGGTCACGAGACTTAACAGCGTCGATTTCCCGGCGCCGTTGGGGCCGACTATCTGCCAGTGTTCGCCGGGTTTGACCGTCCAGCTCAGGTTGTTAAGAATAGGTCGGTCGTTATAGGAGACCACGCCGTTACGCAGCACGATACGCGGTTCGGCATCATTCAGCGCGTGGCGCGCCGCAGGCGCGTCCGCCTCCGGCAGCCGCACGCCCGCCAGTTTTTCGCTGTGCGCCAGCTGCGCCACCAGCGCCTGGTTCAGCAGCGTGGCCTTATCGCCGGTTTCCACCAGCGTGCAATCCGCGAGTACGCCCGCGCGCTGCACAAAATCAGGGATCTCATCAAAGCGATTGAGGATAAGCCCCAGCGTGTAGCCCTGCGCGCTCAGCTCACCGAGGAGCCGCGCCAGCTGTTCGCGCGAGGCGACGTCGAGACCGTCGAACGGTTCATCAAGAATGAGTAAATCCGGCTGCGACATGAGCGCCTGACAGAGCAGCGCTTTGCGGGTCTCGCCGGTAGAGAGGTATTTAAAACGCCGCTCAAGCAGCGGTTCAATGCCGAACAGCGCCGCAAGCGCCGTGCAACGGGCCGGATCGCGGACGTCTTCCTGAATGATCTGCGCCGTGGTGCGTCCGGTGTCGTCTTCATCCGGGCCAAGCATATCGGTGTTATTACGCTGCCACTCGTCGCTTACCAGCTGTTGCAGCTGTTCAAAAGAGAGCAGGGCGATGCGGGAGAACTGACTGACGCGCTCGCCTTGTAACAGCGGGAGTTCGCCTGCGAGCGCCCGGGCAAGGGAGGATTTCCCGCTGCCGTTAGCGCCGACAAACGCCCAGCTCTCGCCCGCCTGGAGGGTCAGGCTCTCAATATGAAGCGCGCGCGTATCGCTAATGCGAAACGTGCCTTGCATAATTTGCAACGTTGTCATCTCGTATCCCATTTTCTGCAGCACAAAACCACAGGGATACGTCTTTCATGCCACGATGTCAACGGCGGAGCGCGTTAGCAGAGCGTCGCGACAATCACGCTGTCAGCGCTAAACCCCGCGGTTACGGCCAGGCCTTCTTCCGGGTCTAATGCCTGCGCCGCCTCGGGCGAGAGCGTGGCGCACAGCGTCTGGCCATCCGGCAGCGTCAGGAGAATTTCGCAGTGCTGCGCGGTGCGGGAAATATGGCTAATAGTGCCGGCAAACTGATTATCGGCGCTGGCGGCCGCCTGCGGGTCACGGGCGAGCTGCACCCACGGCGCTTTAATCAGCGCCAGCACCTCTTTGCCTGGCGTAAGCGCCAGACGTTCGGCGCTCTGGCGCGTCACTGCCGCTCTGATGCGCGTGCCGCTGCCCGCCAGCGCTATTTCAATCATCTCCTGAACCGGGTCGGCGTCGCGTGTTACCACATGCCCGAACCACTGATTGCGGGCGCTGGTTTGCAGCGAAAAACGGGCGATAGCGGCAAGCAGGCTGTCGAGCGGCAGCGCGTCGTCGCTGAGCGCGTTAAACGCCTTCTGCTGGATCTGCCCGAGAAGATCGTAGAGCGCGATTAGCCGCGCGCCGTAAGGCGTCACCTGCGCGCCGCCGCCGCCTTTGCCGCCGGTGGCGCGCTCAACCAGCAGTTGATCGCCAAGCTGATTCATCTCATTGATGGCGTCCCACGCGCTTTTATAGCTGATACCGGCGAGCTTCGCGCCCTGGCTGATAGAGCCGGTCTGCGCCACCTGTTTTAGCAACGCGATGCGCCGCGGGTCGGCAAAAATTTTGTCGTGCAGTTTAAGCGTCAGAAGAATATCAGCCTGCATGGTGGCCTCCTGCGGGGCAAAAGGCTATTGTGAAGGAAAGCGGCGCGTCGGCGCAAATGGCACAAAAGGGCAGGATGTTTCGCACGGATGCCGCTAGAATGACGGTTTACTGATATTCAGGAGGCAACCATGTTGGAGTTGTTGAAAAGTCTGGCGTTTGCCGTGATTATGGTGCCGGTGGTGATGGCCGTGATCCTGGGTTTAATCTGGGGCCTGGGCGAGGTGTTTAACATCTTCTCCGGCATTGGTCATAAAGACCAGTCAAAACAGCACCGCTGATTTCCCTCGCGCCCGGCTTTGCCGGGCGTTTTCATTTCTGTTCCCTCTCTGCCCTCAAGCCGCCGCGCTCTTTGCCGATAATTGCTGGGAAAACCCTGCCCGCAGCGTTATATTATTCGTTATATAACGAAACGGTAAGGAGTGTGTCATGGCTAAATTATGGGTACGACTGGCGCTCGGCGTCACCTTAAGCGCGGGCGTTGTCGGCCAGTCGCTGGCGCAGGATAATACGGTAACGGTCTTCGCTGCCGCCTCGCTGACCAACGCAATGCAGGATATCGCCAAAGAGTATGCCAAAGCGCAGCCGGTGAAAGTGGTCTCGTCGTTCGCCTCCTCTTCGACGCTCGCGCGACAGATTGAAGCGGGTGCGCCGGCAGATATTTTTATCTCCGCCGACCAGAAGTGGATGGACTACGCCGCCGATAAAAAAGCCATTGACGCGGGCAGCCGCAAGACGCTGCTCGGCAACAGTCTGGTGGTGGTGGCGCCCGCCAAAAGCGCGCAGGGCGATATAGTCATTAACCGCAGCACCGACTGGAAAAGCCTGCTGAAAGGCGGCCGTCTGGCGGTGGGCGATCCGGCGCATGTGCCGGCCGGCATTTACGCCAAAGAGGCGTTGCAAAAGCTCGGCGCCTGGCAGACGCTCTCAGCACAGCTCGCGCCCGCAGAAGACGTTCGCGGCGCGCTGGCGCTGGTGGAGCGCGATGAAGCCCCGTTGGGCATCGTCTATGGTTCTGACGCCGTGGCAAGCCGCGGCGTGAAAGTGGTTGGCACCTTCCCGGAGGATTCCCATCAGAAAGTGGAATATCCGCTGGCGATTATCGACGGGCATAACAACCCGACGGTCAGCGCGTTTTACCGCTATCTGCAGGGCCCGGAGGCTGCCGCGGTGTTTAAACGATATGGATTTACGACCAGCCAATGATGTTGACAGAACCCGAATGGCAGGCGGTACTGCTTAGCCTGAAAGTCTCTACACTTGCGGTACTTATCAGTTTGCCCTTCGGGGTTCTTCTCGCCTGGGTGCTGGTGCGCTGCACCTTCCCGGGCAAAACCCTGCTGGATGGCGTTATCCATCTGCCGCTGGTGCTGCCGCCCGTAGTAGTGGGCTATCTGCTGCTGGTGGTGTTTGGTCGCCGCGGGCTGATAGGGGAGTGGCTTTACGATCTCTTCGGCGTCACGTTCGCTTTTAGCTGGCGCGGGGCGGTGCTCGCCTCGGCGGTGATGGCGTTTCCGCTGATGGTGCGCGCCATTCGTCTGGCGCTGGAGGCGGTCGATATCCGTCTGGAAGCGGCGGCGCGCACGCTGGGCGCCGGGCGCTGGCGCGTCTTCTTCACCATTACGCTGCCGCTGATGCTGCCGGGCATTATCGTCGGCACGGTACTGGCCTTCGCCCGCTCGCTCGGCGAATTCGGCGCCACTATTACTTTTGTCTCCAATATTCCGGGCGAAACCCGCACGCTGCCGTCGGCGATGTATACGCTAATCCAGACGCCGGGGGGGGAAAGCGCCGCCGCGCGCCTGTGCATTATCGCCATCGTGCTGGCGCTCTGTTCGCTGATGCTTTCTGAATGGCTGGCGCGCCAGAGCCGCCGCCGTCTGGGGGCGTCATAATGCTGGAGCTTAATTTCACCCAAATGCTCGGCAACCATCGCCTGACGGTCAATGAAACCCTGCCGGGCAGCGGCATTACCGCCGTTTTTGGCGTCTCGGGCGCCGGGAAAACGTCGCTGATTAACGCCATCAGCGGGCTGACGCGTCCGCAGCACGGGCGCATCGCGTTAAACGATCGTGTGCTGAGCGATACGGAAACCGAAACCTTCCTGCCGCCGGAAAAACGCCGCATCGGCTATGTCTTTCAGGATGCGCGCCTGTTCCCGCACTATAAAGTGCGCGGCAACCTGAAATATGGCATGGCGAAAGAGATGGCGGGGCAGTTTGACAAGCTGGTGACGCTGCTCGGCATTGAGCCGCTGCTGGACCGCTTTCCGGGCACGCTCTCGGGCGGCGAAAAACAGCGCGTGGCGATAGGCCGCGCGTTGCTGACCGCGCCGGAACTCTTGCTGCTCGACGAACCGCTTGCCTCGCTCGATGTGCCTCGTAAGCGTGAACTGCTGCCGTATCTGCAACGGCTGGCGCGCGAGATTAACATTCCGATGCTCTATGTCAGCCATTCGCTGGAAGAGATTTTGCATCTGGCGGATAAAGTGCTGGTGCTGGAGCAGGGCGAGGTGAAAGCGTTCGGCAGCCTGGAGGAGATCTGGGGCAGCAGCGTGATGCATCCGTGGCTGCCGCCGGAGCAGCAGAGCAGCGTGCTGAAAGTCACAGTGCTTGAACATCATCCCCATTACGCCATGACGGCGCTGGCGCTGGGCGACCAGCATCTGTGGGTCAACCGTGTCGAAAAGCCGTTACAGACGCCGTTGCGCATTCGCATTCAGGCGTCCGATGTCTCGCTGGTGCTGCAACCGCCGCTGCAAAGCAGTATTCGCAACATCCTGCGCGCCCGCGTGGCGCAATGTTATGACGATAACGGGCAGGTGGAAGTCCAGCTTGAGGTAGGCTCGCGCACCCTCTGGGCGCGCATCAGCCCCTGGGCGCGCGACGAGCTGGCCATTAAGCCCGGCCTGTGGCTCTACGCCCAGATCAAAAGCGTGTCGATCACCACTTAAAGCACCCACTGACGCAGCGCGTCGGCAATACTGGCCTCGCTATTGGGGCCAATCACTTTGTCGGCGTGCGATTTCACGATGTCATCGGCGTTGCCCATAGCGATGCCGAGCCCGGCGCGCTCCAGCATGGAGATGTCATTGTGGTTATCCCCGAACGCGACCACTTGCTCCATCGACAGCCCCTGAGATTCCACCCACTGCGCCAGCCGTTTGCCTTTGCTGTTGCCTGGCGCGGCTACGTCCACCTGATCGTGCCATGACCACTCGCAGGCGAGCCCCAGCTCGCGCTCAATGGTCAGCGCGACGCTTTGCAGGCGCGGAATGTCCTCGCCCGTCAGCGCGAATTTCCAGATATTCTCCACCGAGCGCGCCGCATCACGCAGCGAGGCGACCTGACGGAAGATCGGACGCTGGGCTTCGGGCAGGCGCAACGCCCAGTTTTCGGTGCGCTGGATATGGCCGGAAGCGTGCTCATACAGCATCGCGTCATCCACATACATTAAGGAATGTATGCCGTATTCGGTGAGCAGTTCGAGCAGGGCGCTGGCCTGCTGCGGCGTCATCGGGTCGGCGGTCAGTACCTTTTTCGCTTGATAATCATACAAATAAGTGCCATTACAACAAATTGCAGGTGTATCAAGCGCCAGTGCCTGATAAAAAGGATGGATGGCATTGTGATGGCGTCCGGTCACGATAACCGGTTTCAGCCCGGCGTCTTTCGCCAGCGCGAGCGCGTCGAGGGATTCCTGGAGAATGGTTTTTTGTGCGGTGAGCAGGGTGCCGTCTAAGTCGAGTGCGATTACGCGAAAGGTCATGCGGGTTTCCAGAGTCGTCAGTCAGAATATCCGGTTGATGGTACACCGCCAGAGGCGAGGGGTGAAACCCGCAACGCCCGCGTCGGCACAGGAAGATAAAACACGCTACCCTTGAGACAGTCTTTCAAGCTGCAGTGAGGAAAGGAGTATTCATGAAACAAACCGTTTATACCGCAAGCCCCGAGAGCCAGCAGATCCACGTCTGGCGTCTGGAGCCGCAGGGCTCGCTGACGCTGTTGCAGGTGGTGGACGCGCCGGGGCAGGTTCAGCCGATGGTCGTCAGCCCCGACAAGCGTTTTCTGTATGTTGGCGTGCGTCCGGAATTTCGCGTTATCGCTTATCGCATTGCCTCCCATGACGGCACGCTCAGCGAGGCGGGCGAAGCGCCGCTGCCGGGCAGCCCGACCCATATCTCTACCGATCACACCGGTCGCTTCCTGTTTAGCGGCTCGTATAACGCGGGCAGCGTGAGCGTCGTGCGCCTGAACGACGGGCTGCCGGGCGAGACCGTCACCGTGGTGGAAGGGCTGGAAGGCTGCCACTCCGCGAATATCGCTCCTGATAACCGCACCCTGTGGGTGCCGGCGCTGAAACAGGACCGCATCTGTCTGTTCACGTTAACCGACGATGGCCGCCTTGAGCCGCAAACCCCGGCGGAAGTGACTACCGTCGCGGGCGCCGGGCCGCGCCATATGGTTTTTCATCCGAGCAAGCCGTTTGCCTACTGCGTGAATGAGCTCAACAGCTCGGTCGACGTCTGGGCGCTCAACGATCCGCACGGCAAAAAAGAGTGCGTGCAGACGCTGGATATGATGCCTGCCGGTTTCGCCGACACCCGCTGGGCGGCGGATATTCACATTACGCCGGATGGCCGCCATCTCTACGCCTGCGACCGCACCGCAAGCGTCATCACGATGTTTACCGTCTCTGAAGATGGCAGCGTGCTGGAAGTGCAGGGACATCAGCCGACGGAAACCCAGCCGCGCGGCTTTAACATCGACAACAGTGGTCACTATCTGATTGCCGCTGGCCAGAAGTCGCATCATATCGCGCTCTACAACATTGAGGGCGCGCAGGGGCTGCTGACGGAAAAGGCGCGTTACGCGGTGGGCCAGGGCCCGATGTGGGTGGTTATCAACGCCTTCGAGGCGTAAGACGCATAAAAGAAAAAACCTCGCCGTGGCGAGGTTTTTTTTCGGCGGGGGTGAGCCGCCTGCACGTCTGTTGTTCTCAACGCTTTTATCCTAAATATTCCCAACTTTCCTGTAAACGTTTAGTGTGTACAAAAATCTCGTCTTATTTTTATACGCAATAAAATGTTTTTTAAACAGGAAGTTATAAGATCTGAATATTATCCTAATCATTTGTGATGCTGTGTTTATATACAGTTTCTGGCGATAAAATTTGTGCGTTGAGTTGATGCTGCTTCGGGGCTGTATGGGTAACGAATTAAAGTCCTGGCTGGCGGGTGGTGCCGTCAGTGCCTTAGCCCCCGGAGCACGTCTGCTGTTCTCAACATTACCGGTGGCGACAGGCAAAGTAAGGGTAAGTCATCGGGAGTGCTCCTTTTCAGGAGTCGCGTATGAGCGGTGTGGAATGGACTATTCTGTTCCTGCAACTCATTGTTGCAGTACTGCAACTGCTTGATGCTTATCTGAAGTGCTTTGGATAACGCAACAGGTCGCAGCAAAAAGGGGGATTGCTCCCCCTTTTTGCTAAAGCCCGGTGACCGGCGCGATTACTTTTTCGGCTCAGCGACGACTTTGCTGCCGAGCCCGCGGTTGTTGTATTCCCACAAGCGGTTGGCGTTGGCGTCGTTCAGGTCACGCTGGATATTGCCTTTATCGTCCTGCGCGCCGGTGTTGCCGGTAAACGGACGCTGTGAACCCAGCGCCGGGCCCCACGGCTGCGCGGTGTTGAAACCGGCGTCAATCACGCTGTCGCGAATGACAACCTGGCCGTTCGGCGTCTGGCCTGGCGTATAGCCGTTAGCGCTCGCGTCCATATCCCACGCGCGGCCCAGTTGCGCCACACCTTCACCGGCCGCCACAAAACGGCTGTTCACCGCGAGGAAGCCGTAATAGAAGTTTGGCGCGGTCGCCGGCGCGAAGACATAGCCTTCTTTCTGGGTACGGGTGTTTACCACGCGGAATTCGGTGTTATCAAACACCACCGCGCCGCGACCGGCCACCAGATCGACATCGCCTTCCACATAGCTGTTCGTCACCTGCGTGCGGGTCAGACGATCCGGCGTGAAGCGGTTGCGGATATCGCTGTTGGTCACCAGGAACGGGTTCTGGCGGCCCAGGATATTAACCTTGTTGATCTGCACCCGATCGCCGTCGGTACGCAGCGCGACGGCCTGATGCTGGCCTTCGCCCGCCGCGTCGCCGAGGCTGTTTTCAATGGTCAGGTTTTGCAGTTGCAGGCCGTTATTCTGCGACCAGAACACGGCGGAACACATCAGGCCAACGCTGCCGTTACGGTGATTCTGGCAGTTGTCGAACATGTACCAGGCCGGTTTGCCGGGCATATATTTGCCGGATGGGTTCACGGTACGACGCCAGGTGTTGGCATCCATTTCGCTGTCCAGCGCGGCGCTGATCTTCACGTCAATCGGTTTTTCGCCAGTGCCGTAAAGGGTCACGCTGCCCGGCGCGGCGGGCACATATACGGTGCCTTCATAGGTGCCCGGCAGAATCGCGATGTACTGACGATTGCTGGCGTGACGGGCGATCGCCGCGTCCACCGCCGCCTGAATGCTGGTATGGGTCACGCCCTGTTCGCCCGACTGGCCGACCACGAAGTCCGGTTTTTCAGGCAGTCGAATCGACGACGGTGCCCACGGCGCGGCATTCGGGTCGATATTAGAGAAGTAGCGGGCCGGGACGAAATTCTTCGCTTCATCCGCAGACAGCACCGGGCGAGCCGACGTACCCGGCGCGCGTTGTTCAGAAGGACGTTGATCCGGTGGCGTTGAGCTGCATGCAGTCAGTGTCACGCCAAAAGCGAACGCCAGCGCCAGACGGGATACCGAAAATTTGTTCAAGGGTTGCTCCTTGCTAAGCCTGTTAAAATGAGGGAACGCACAAGAGCCTGCTTTTTTATACTAAGTTGAGCGAAACGGGAAGCCGATTGTGACAACCGGCTTCAAAATGCGTCAGAGATAATGCGCGGTCAGCGAGGCGCTGGCGAGGCGGTGAAAGTGCACGTTAAACCCGACCAGCGCGCCGCTGGCGTTCTCATCCACCTCGATACGCTCTGTGTCCAGCGCGTGCACCGTGAAGATATAGCGGTGTGTTTCGCCCTTCGGCGGCGCCGCGCCGCCATATCCCGCGGAGCCGAAATCGGTGCGCGTCTGGATGGCGCCGTCCGGCAGCTCGGCCTGGCCGGAGCCCGCGCCCTGCGGCAACACACGCGTGTCGGCAGGCAGATTCGCCACGACCCAGTGCCACCAGCCAGAGCCGGTCGGCGCGTCCGGATCGTAGCAGGTCACCACAAAGCTTTTGGTGCCGGGCGGCACGTCATCCCAGGTAAGATGGGGCGAAATATTATCGCCCTCGTAACCCATGCCGTTAAAGACGTGGCGCATGGGGAGTTTGTCGCCGTCGTTAAAATTGACGCTGATGAGCTTCATGCCGTCTCTCCGTTTACAGATGCAGCAGTTTTAACAGCGCTTCGGCGGTGGCGGCGGAAGAGGCCGGGTTCTGGCCGGTCACCAGATGCCCGTCGACCACAACATGCACGCCCCAGTCGTCGGTGCGCTCAAAGTGGCCCCCCGCCTGTTTCAGCGCGTCTTCCACCAGGAACGGCACGACGTTGGTCAGCCCGACCGCCTCTTCTTCGCTATTGGTAAAGCCGGTCACGCGTTTACCTTCCACCAGCGGAGTACCGTCCGGCTTTTTCACATGGCGCAGCACGCCGGGCGCGTGGCAGACGGTCGCCACCGGCTTGCCGCCGCCCCAGTAGTGCTCAATCAGCGCGATGGAGATAGGATCTTCGGCGAGATCCCACAGCGGGCCATGACCGCCGGGGTAAAACAGCGCGTCATATTCGTCGGCGTTGATCTCGTCAAGGCGCACAGTACTGGCGAGCGCCTCCTGAGCCTGCGGATCTTCGCGAAAGCGACGGGTGTCGGAGGTCTGCGCGTCCGGCGCGTCGCTTTTCGGATCGAGCGGCGGCTGGCCGCCCTGCGGCGTGGCGAGCGTTACGTCGATGCCCGCATCGTGAAAGACATAGTAAGGCGCGGCGAACTCCTCCAGCCAGAAGCCGGTTTTTTTCCCGGTATCGCCCAGTGTGTCGTGGGATGTCAGTACCATCAGAATCTTCATCGCGTCCTCCTGGTTTTATCGCAAATCCTGAAAGTGTAGTGCATCCCCGTCGTTTGCCTGGCGCTCAGTGTCTGAAAAAGCGCGGGTTTCTCACCGCCTCACATACCGCGCGGGTCAGGCGCGAAAGCTGTTCCGGCGTGATGATATAGGGCGGCATCAGGTAGATCAGGCGGCCAAACGGACGCACCCAGACCCCTTGTTCAACGAAAAAGCGCTGCAGCAGCGCCATATCGACCGGATGATGGGTTTCGACCACGCCGATAGCGCCGAGTACACGCACATCGGCGACCAGCGGCAACGCGCGGCACGCAGCGAGTTCGTCGCGTAGCTGCTGTTCTATGGTCGCCACCTGCGCGCGCCAGTCGCCGGTTTCCAGCAGCGCCAGGCTCTCTGCGGCGACTGCACAGGCGAGCGGATTGCCCATAAACGTCGGGCCGTGCATAAAGCAGCCCGCTTCGCCGTTGCTGATGGTCTCGGCCACGAGTCGGGTGGTGAGCGTCGCCGAAAGCGTCATGGTGCCGCCGGTCAGCGCTTTGCCCAGGCAGAGAATATCCGGCGCGATCCCGGCGTGCTCGCAGGCGAACAGCTTGCCGGTGCGGCCAAAACCGGTCGCTATCTCATCGGCGATAAGCAAAATCCCTTCGCGATCGCACATGCGGCGGATGCGCTTTAGCCACTCCGGGTGATACATGCGCATGCCCCCCGCGCCCTGGACAATCGGCTCCAGAATAACAGCGGCGATGTCATGACGGTGCGCAGCCAGCAGCCTTGCGAACGGCGCGATATCGCGCTCATCCCACTCGCCGTCAAAGCGGCTCTGCGGCGCGGGCGCGAACAGGTTCTCCGGCAGGTAGCCTTTCCACAGGCTGTGCATGGAGTTGTCCGGATCGCACACCGACATCGCCCCAAACGTGTCACCGTGGTAGCCGTGGCGGAAGGTGAGAAAGCGCTGGCGCGGCTCGCCGCGGGCGTGCCAGTACTGCAACGCCATTTTCATCGCCACTTCCACCGCCACCGAACCGGAATCGGCGAGAAACACACATTCCAGCGTCTCCGGCGTCATCGCCACCAGCCTGCGGCACAGGGCTATCGCGGCAGGGTGGGTGATGCCGCCGAACATCACATGCGACATCGCCTCAATCTGGTTTTTCATGGCCGCGTTAAGGCGCGGATGGTTATAGCCGTGAATGGCGGCCCACCACGACGACATGCCGTCCACCAGCCGCTCGCCGGTCGCCAGTTGCAGTTCACAGCCTGCCGCACCCGCCACCGGGTAAACCGGCAACGGCGCGCTCATGGAGGTATAGGGGTGCCAGATGTGGTCACGATCGAAGGCGAGATCGTCGGGTGTTATCATGACTTGTAAACCAAATTAAAAAGATTTAGGTTTACGAGTATATCCATAACCCAGATAAATAAAACCCTTTGGAGACGCCCGATGGCTCACCTTTCACGCTGGACTTTGTCGCAAGTCACTGAACTTTTTGAAAAACCTTTGCTGGATCTGCTCTTTGAGGCCCAGCAGGTTCACCGCCAGCATTTTGACCCACGCCAGGTGCAGGTCAGCACGCTGCTGTCGATCAAAACCGGCGCCTGCCCGGAGGATTGTAAATATTGCCCGCAGAGCGCGCGTTACAAGACTGGCCTTGAGGCCGAGCGCCTGATGGAAGTCGAGCAGGTGCTTGATTCGGCGCGTAAAGCCAAAGCGGCCGGCTCCACGCGCTTCTGCATGGGGGCGGCCTGGAAAAACCCTAACGACCGCGATATGCCCTACCTTGAGCAGATGGTGCAGGGCGTCAAAGCAATGGGCCTTGAAACCTGCATGACGCTCGGCACGCTGAGCGACGCCCAGGCGCAGCGTCTCGGCGAGGCGGGGCTTGACTACTACAACCACAACCTCGACACCTCGCCGGAGTTTTACGGCAACATCATCACCACGCGCACCTACCAGGAGCGTCTCGACACGATTGAAAAGGTGCGCGACGCGGGCATTAAGGTCTGCTCCGGCGGCATCGTGGGGCTGGGGGAAACCGTGACCGACCGCGCCGGCCTTCTGCTGCAACTCGCCAACCTGCCGACGCCGCCGGAAAGCGTGCCGATTAACATGCTGGTGAAGGTGAAAGGCACGCCGCTTGCCGATAACGACGACGTCGACGCGTTTGATTTCATCCGTACCATCGCGGTGGCGCGCATCATGATGCCGACTTCATACGTGCGTCTCTCGGCGGGCCGCGAGCAGATGAGCGAGCAGACCCAGGCGATGTGCTTTATGGCGGGCGCTAACTCCATTTTCTACGGCTGCAAACTGCTGACCACGCCAAACCCTGAAGAGGACAAAGATTTGCAGTTGTTCCGCAAGCTCGGCATCAACCCGCAGCAGACCGCGGTGCTGGCGGGCGATAACGAACAGCAGCAGCGTCTGGAGCATGCGCTGCGCGACGCCGACAACGCACAGTATTACAACGCGGCGGCGGTATGACCTGGCAGGAGAGAATCGACGCGGCGCTCGCTTCGCGAGAAGCCAGCCACAGCCTGCGCCGTCGCGTCGTTTGTGACCCGGCGCCCGGCGGCGCCCTGGTCCATCAGGGCATTCGCTACCGCAACTTTTCCGGCAACGACTATCTGGGACTGAGCCAGCATCCGGCGCTGGTCGCCGCCTGGCGACAGGGCGCGGAAAAATATGGCGTCGGCAGCGGGGCGTCTGGTCACGTCAGCGGGTACAGCGGCGCGCATCAGGCGCTGGAAAACGCACTGGCGCAGTGGCTCGGCTACGATCGCGCGCTGCTGTTTATCTCCGGTTTCGCCGCTAATCAGGCGGTGGTGGCTGCGCTGATGCAGCCGCAGGATCGCCTTTTTGCTGACCGGCTAAGCCACGCCTCGCTGCTGGAGGCCGCAAGCCACAGTCCGGCGACGCTTCGCCGCTTTGCGCATAATTCGCCGCAGGCGCTCGCGGCGCTGCTAGATAAACCCGGCGCCGGTCTGACGCTCGCCTTCACCGAAGGGGTGTTCAGCATGGATGGCGATCTCGCGCCGCTCGCTGAGCTCGCCGGGCTGACGCAGGACGCGCAGACGCTGCTGATGGTGGATGATGCCCACGGCATCGGCGTGCTGGGCCGTGAAGGGCGGGGCAGTTGCGATGTCGCCGGCGTGAAGCCCGATTTACTGCTGGTGACGTTCGGCAAGGCGTTTGGCCTGAGCGGCGCGGCGCTACTGTGCAGCGAGCCGATGGCCGATTATCTGCTCCAGACGGCGCGCCACCTCATTTACAGCACCGCGATGCCAGCGGCGCAGGCGCAGACGCTGAACGCCGCGTTAACGCTCATTCGCGAAGGCGACGATCGGCGCGCGCGACTGGCGCGCCATATCGCCCGGTTTCGCGCGGGCGCGGCGCAATTGCCGCTGGCGCTTGCCGGGTCGCAGACCGCGATTCAGCCGCTCATCGTCGGTGAGAACGGTGCCGCGCTTGCGCTCGCCGCCCAGTTGCGCGAACGCGGCTGCTGGGTAACGGCCATCCGCCCGCCGACCGTGCCTGCGGGCACCGCGCGGCTGCGCCTGACGCTGAGCGCCGCGCATCAGGATGACGATATCGACGCGCTGCTGGAGGCGTTATATGACGGTTGCCGTTGATAAACGCGCTGTGGCCGCCGCGTTTGGCCGCGCGGCGCAGAGCTATGACGATTTCGCGACGCTCCAGCGGCAGAGCGCGCAATTGCTGGCGGAACACTGCGGCGCGCAGGGCGTCGCGACGGTGCTGGACGCGGGCTGCGGCACCGGCGCGGGCAGTCTCGACTGGCGTGCGCGCGGCTGCGACGTCACCGCATTCGATTTAAGCCCCGGCATGCTGGCGCAGGCGCGCGAACGCCGCGCCGCACACCGCTACGTGCAGGGCGATATTGAGGCGCTGCCGTTCGCCGATGCAAGCTTTGATCTCGTCTGGAGTAACCTGGCGGTGCAGTGGTGCCAGAGCCTTTCGGCGGCGCTGGCGCAGATGTTACGTGTCGCACGGCCGGGCGGGCGAGTGGCGTTCAGCACGCTGGCGCACGGCTCGCTTCACGAACTGCATCAGGCGTGGAGGGCGGTCGACGACCGGGCACACGCCAATCACTTCGCCAGCCCGCAATCCATTCACGCCGCCGCGCCCGCAGCCCGCATGACGCTGCGCCAGCATCCGGTAACCCTGCTGTTTGCCGACGCGCTCGGCGCGATGCAGTCCCTGAAGGGCATCGGCGCCACCCATCTGCACGCCGGACGCGAGAGCCGCACGCTCACGCGCCGCCAGTTGCGTGCGCTGGAAGAGGCCTGGCCGCGACAGGATGGCCGCTTCCCGCTGACTTACCACCTGATTTCTGGAGTGATTAAACGTGACTGAACGCTGGTTTATTACCGGAACCGATACTGAAGTGGGCAAAACCGTCGCCAGCTGCGCGCTGCTCGAAGCGGCGAAGGCTGCCGGACGGCGCGCGGCGGGCTACAAACCGGTTGCCTCGGGCAGCGAAATGGCGCCGGAAGGGCTTCGCAACAGCGATGCGCTCTCGTTACAGCGACACAGCAGCGTGGCGCTGCGTTACGAGCAGGTCAATCCGCTGACGTTCGGGGAGCCGACCTCGCCGCACATCGCGAGCCGGGAAGAGGGGCAGCCGATTGATTTCGCGGTGATGTCCGCAGGCCTTCGCGCGCTGGAGCAGCAGGCCGACTGGGTGCTGGTGGAAGGCGCGGGCGGCTGGTTTACGCCGCTCACCGACGACGCCACCTTTGCCGACTGGGCGCAGCAGGAGCGTCTGCCGGTTATCCTGGTGGTCGGCGTAAAGCTTGGCTGCATCAACCATGCGCTGCTGACCGCGCAGGCGGTGCAGGCCGCCGGGCTGCGTCTTGCGGGCTGGGTGGCGAACGATGTGCAACCGCCGGGCCGTCGTCATCAGGACTATCTCGCCACGCTGCAACGCCTGCTGCCGGCGCCGATGCTTGGCGAGATCCCGTGGCTGGGCGCGGAGCCGGACGTGACGCCCGCCGCGCAGTGGATTGATGTAGGGAAACTGGCGCGTTAACGCCTCAGGGCGTTATCCAGTGCGTCATGCGCGCATCGGTTAACTGCGCCACGCTGCCGCGGGCCACGGCGCGCCCGCGATGCAGCAGACAGAAGCGATCCGCCACCCGGCGGATAAACGCCAGGTGGCGCTCCACCAGCAGCAGGCTCATTCCCCATTCGCGGTTAAGCCGCACCAGAATATCGCCCAGTCGCGGAATAAATTTCTGCCCAAGCCCGCGCGTCGGTTCATCAAGGATGAGCAGGCGCGGACGCGTCACCAGCGCCTGGGCAAGAGTCAGCTGGTGCGCCACTTCCGGCGTCAGGCGCGAGGCCTGCGCGTGGCGCTCGTCATACAGCGCCGGGAAAAGGTCAAACACCGGCTCCGGCAGGGTGGCTCCGGTCCGGGGCTGCGCGAGCAGGGCGATATGCAGATTTTCTTCGACGGTGAGCTGCGAAAAATAGCGCCGTTCCTGCGGCACATAACCGATGCCCAGCGCCGCGCGCGCCTGCGCCCCGACGCGCATTAACTCCTGCGGCGCGCATCCGGCCTCGCGCCAGAGAATACTGCCGCTTTTCACCGGTAAATGCCCGGCGATGCAGTTCAACAACGTGGTCTTTCCCATGCCCGGCGCGCCGATGACGCAGGTGCACTCCCCCGGCAGTAAATCAAGGCTGACGTCCCACAGGGTATGCTGCGTGCCGTAAAAGTGGTTAACCGCGTGCAGACTTAACATGGCGCTTCTCCTTCAGACAGGGTATCGAAAAACGGCGTTGGCGCGCCGCGCGTAAACGCGGGTCGCGCTCTGACTTCCCCGGTCTGCCCACGCATCCTGCTTCGCTCCCCGGCAAGGACGGGAAGCGGGTGTCGTTCCGGTAACAGGGGTATTGCAATTCTCTTGCCAGCCAGTGAAAACACCTTTGATCGGGCCAGGAATTGAGACTAAACCTAAAGGAGCGCCGGCAAGCCAGTGCGTTATCCTGGCGAAAGCCTGTCGGCGTGCACGTTTTGAGTGCCAGGCTTAGCGTGGTTTTGGTGCAGCGCGGGGCAAAAGCTAAGCAAAAATCTGTGAATGGGATCGCGCCACAGGCGCCCGTCAGAGGACGTAAATATGGCGAAAACCAGGCGGGAAAAATTTTTTCTGAGCCAGACGCGGGGGTTCAGAGTGAATAGCCCACGCGGCGCGCTTTCAGGGCTGGAGGCAGTTATCCACTATTCCTGTGGATAACCTTGTGCATTAGAGTTAGAAAACGCGCCGTAAGCGAGAGCCGATGCGGGTTTCACCCGATCTGGCGCGAAAGCCGTCTTTTATGAAAAATCGTTTTAAATTAGCAGGTTAATTAAAAGCAAGCGCTGAAGGAAAAGTGTCATCTGCTGCAACAAAAGTATCACAGCTTCGCTTGACAAATGTTAAAGGACAAAAAGTTCTGGGGATAACCGCTACCCGGCAGTGTTTTATCTCGCAAGCGGGCAAATTTTCTTCATTCCTGCCGGTAAAAGCGCGACAGAGACAACATCCGCTAACCGGCTACTGATTTTATATCCAGTATTTATCGCTGGCAAAAATCGCTGCGGTGAGTACAATTAACGCTCTGTTCCGCGCGAATCTTCATCAGGTGTTTCTTCATGAGCAAACCGTTCAAACTCAACTCCGCTTTCAAACCTTCCGGCGACCAGCCAGAGGCTATCCGCCGCATCAAGGAAGGGCTGGAGGACGGGCTGGCGCACCAGACGCTGCTTGGGGTGACGGGCTCGGGTAAGACCTTCACCATGGCGAACGTTATCGCCGATTTGCAGCGCCCGACGATGGTACTGGCGCCTAACAAAACGCTGGCGGCGCAACTTTACGGCGAGATGAAAGAATTCTTCCCGGAGAATGCTGTCGAGTATTTCGTCTCCTACTACGACTACTACCAGCCGGAAGCCTATGTGCCGAGCTCCGACACCTTTATCGAAAAGGACGCGTCGGTGAACGAGCATATTGAGCAGATGCGTCTGTCGGCGACCAAAGCGTTGCTGGAGCGGCGCGATGTGGTTGTGGTGGCGTCGGTGTCGGCGATTTACGGTCTGGGCGATCCGGATCTCTATCTGAAAATGATGCTGCATCTCACCAAAGGGATGATCATTGACCAGCGCGCGATTCTGCGTCGACTGGCGGAGCTGCAATATACCCGCAACGATCAGGCGTTTCAGCGCGGCACCTTCCGCGTGCGCGGCGAAGTGATCGATATCTTCCCGGCGGAATCGGACGACCTGGCGCTGCGCGTCGAGCTGTTTGACGAAGAGGTGGAGCGGCTGTCGCTGTTCGACCCGCTGACCGGCACCGTGGATTCCATTATCCAGCGTTTCACCGTCTACCCGAAAACGCACTACGTCACCCCGCGCGAGCGCATCGTGCAGGCGATGGAAGAGATCAAAGTGGAGCTGGCGGAGCGTCGTAAGGTGCTGCTTGAGAACAACAAGTTGCTGGAAGAGCAGCGTCTGACCCAGCGCACCCAGTTCGATCTCGAAATGATGAACGAGCTTGGATATTGCTCGGGCATCGAAAACTATTCGCGCTATCTCTCCGGGCGTGGGCCGGGCGAGGCGCCGCCAACGCTGTTTGACTATCTGCCGGCGGACGGGCTGCTGGTTATCGACGAATCGCACGTGACCATTCCGCAAATCGGCGGGATGTTCCGCGGCGACCGGGCGCGCAAAGAGACGCTGGTGGAGTATGGCTTTCGACTGCCGTCGGCGCTGGATAACCGTCCGCTGAAGTTTGAAGAATTTGAGGCGCTGGCGCCGCAGACCGTCTATGTGTCGGCGACGCCCGGCAACTATGAGCTCGAAAAATCGGGCGGCGAGATTATCGATCAGGTGGTGCGCCCGACCGGGCTGCTCGACCCGATTATCGAAGTGCGTCCGGTGGCGACGCAGGTGGACGATCTGCTGTCGGAAATCCGCAAACGCGTCGCTATCAACGAACGCGTGCTGGTGACGACGCTCACCAAGCGAATGGCCGAAGATTTAACCGAATATCTGGAAGAGCACGGCGAGAAGGTGCGCTACCTGCACTCTGACATCGATACCGTGGAGCGTATGGAAATCATCCGCGACCTGCGGCTGGGTGAATTTGACGTGCTGGTGGGCATTAACCTGCTGCGAGAAGGGCTGGATATGCCGGAAGTGTCGCTGGTGGCTATTCTTGACGCCGACAAAGAGGGCTTCCTGCGTTCCGAGCGCTCGCTTATTCAGACCATTGGCCGCGCGGCGCGTAACGTCAACGGTAAAGCGATTCTCTACGGCGATAAAATTACGCCGTCGATGGCCAGAGCGATTAGCGAAACCGAACGCCGTCGTGAGAAGCAGCAGGCATACAACGAAGAGCATGGCATTGTGCCGCAGGGGCTGAACAAGAAGGTGGTGGATATTCTGGCGCTTGGCGAGAATATCGCGAAAACCAAGCCGAAAGGCCGCGGCAAAGGCCGGACCGTCGCCGATGTCGAAGCCGCTGAGCTGGCGCTGACGCCGAAAGCGCTGCAGCAGAAAATTCATCAGCTGGAAGCGCAGATGGTGCAGCACGCCCAGAACCTGGAGTTTGAAGAGGCGGCGCAGCTGCGCGACAAGCTTCACCAGCTACGCGAGCTGTTTATCGCTGCCTCGTAATGCTCTCGCTCTGGCGCGGGCGTGAATGCGTCAACGTGGAGGGTAAGCAGCGGTGCTTCGCTTACCCCTGCGATATTGAACAAAGAGCATGGCGTTTGCAGGGCGGGTAAGCGCACCCGCCATCGTGCCCCGCGACAGCCCCGGTCTCACCCGCCGTTGCGGCGGTAAAACCCCACACTTTCTCATCACGCCCATTCACGCCAGGGGTCACCCCAACGCCTGAATGGCTTTTTCAAGCGAGACGCGCAGGAGATGCCGGTCGTGGCGGTAGGGAATATCGCTCGCTTCCAGCGGCTCCTGAATGATGATTCTGTCCTGCGCCCCGCTGACATCCACCTTCGGGCCGACGACGACCGCATCCACGACACGTTTGCCAACACGCGCTTCCATCAGCGCCAGTTTTTCTTCCAGACGCAGCGCGGCGGCGGCCGGGCTCAGCTCGCGCCCCAGATTGCCGATGTAGACCATCGGCGCAGGCGTGCGGCGCAGCGCCTTCGCGAGATCGTCCAGCAACAGCAGCGGCATCAGGCTGGTGTAAAAGCTGCCGGGACCAATGATAATTAAATCAGCCTCGCCAATCGCTTCCACCGCCTCGCGCGTCGCCCTGAC
The DNA here is from genome assembly GCF_001277195.1 of Cronobacter muytjensii ATCC 51329. Classification (NCBI taxonomy): domain Bacteria; kingdom Pseudomonadati; phylum Pseudomonadota; class Gammaproteobacteria; order Enterobacterales; family Enterobacteriaceae; genus Cronobacter; species Cronobacter muytjensii. Next base: position 2,656,874 of record NZ_CP012268.1, on the reverse strand, counting down.
GCTCGGGTAAAGCATCAGCTCTTTCGGCGGGTGGCTCAATAAATCGATGTTTACCTCGCCATAGACTTCGTTGTCTTCGCGATCGATAGCCATCAGATCCACCGGCTGCTCGGACATCGGGATCAGGAACGCGTCGACTTTGAGCAGGTTACGAATGAGATTGATCGCCTCAAGAGGCCGCACGCTCAGGTGATCGAGCGCTTTTAACATGAGATTTCCGAGGTTATGCCCCGAAAGTTCTCCATTACCTCCAAAACGGTATTCAAACATCGCCGACGCGACGCTCGGTTCGGTAATTAACTGATTCAGACAGTTGCGCATATCGCCCCAGGCGATGCCGCCTTCCGAGCGACGAATACGGCCCGTGGAGCCGCCGTTATCGGTCGTGGTGACAATGCCTGTCAGACGTGACCCCAGAGAAGAGAGCGAGGACATGACGCGTCCTAAACCGTGACCGCCGCCGAGTGCCACCACCCGGTCGAGGTCCGCAAACGTGCGATTGCGCATACCTAATCCTTATTATATCGATCCCGCATACGTTAGCTGAAAAGCGTCAGAAAAACGATCGGCTGGCGTCGAAAATGACACACATCAAAGTGAAAGCGCGGGTTTTGCGTATTCTGGTGCCCGTAACGGGAATAATGCCGTTATATATAAATTTATATAGCGAAATCGCGCGTGGCGAAAAACGCCGTAACGCGCTACTATCGCGGCTGGCAGGTTTAATTACCTGAATATGACACTCAAGCCTTTGCGCCTACGTTTTCAATAAAATATGGCGCTCTGGCCGTGGCGAAACGCCACCAGGGTGCAGGAAGAAATGACTGCATCTCCCGATTTGGAAAGGTGTACATGGCTTCTCAACTTACCGATGCGTTTGCGCGTAAGTTCTATTACTTACGCCTGTCAGTGACTGACGTCTGCAACTTTCGTTGCACCTACTGCCTGCCGGATGGCTACAAGCCCGCCGGCGTTACCAACAACGGTTTTCTTTCACTCGATGAAATTCGCCGCGTGACGCGCGCGTTCGCAAACCTTGGCACTGAAAAAGTGCGACTGACCGGCGGCGAGCCGTCGTTGCGCCGCGATTTTTGCGACATCATCGCCGCCGTGCGTGAAAACCCCTCCATTCGCCAGATTGCCGTGACGACCAACGGCTACCGCCTGGCGCGCGACGTCGCGCAGTGGCGCGACGCCGGACTCACGGCAGTCAACGTCAGCGTCGACAGCCTCGACGCCCGCCAGTTTCACGCCATCACCGGCCAGGATAAATTCCGCCAGGTGATGGCGGGCATTGACGCCGCCTTTGACGCAGGCTTTGCGAAAGTGAAGGTCAACACCGTGCTGATGCGCGACGTGAACCATCACCAGCTCGATACCTTTCTCAACTGGATCAAAACCCGTTCCATCCAGCTACGCTTTATTGAACTGATGGAAACGGGCGAGGGCAGCGAGCTGTTCCGCCAGCACCATATCTCGGGCGCGACCATTCGCGACGAGTTGCTAAAACGCGGCTGGATCCACCAGTTGCGCAGCCGCGCTGACGGCCCGGCGCAGGTCTTCTGCCATCCGGATTATGACGGTGAGATCGGGCTTATCATGCCGTATGAGAAAGATTTCTGCGCCAGCTGCAACCGCCTGCGCGTCTCGTCGATCGGTAAGCTGCATCTGTGCCTGTTCGGCGACGGCGGCGTGGATCTGCGCGATCTGCTGGCCGAAGAAGGGCAGCAGGCGGCGCTGATGGCGCGTATCGAAGAGGCGCTGCGCGGTAAAAAGCAAACCCATTTCCTGCATCAGGGCAATACCGGCATCACCCAGAATCTGTCCTATATCGGCGGCTGACGCCGCGCACAAGGAGTCACTATGAGTCAGGTTAGCGCAGAGTTTCTGCCGGCGCGCGTCGCCATCCTTACGGTTTCCAGCCGTCGCGGCGAAGATGACGACACCTCCGGGCATTTTTTACGTGATGCGGCGATTGAGGCCGGACATCAGGTGGTCGATAAAGCCATCGTCAAAGAGAACCGCTACGCCATACGCGCCGAGGTGTCGCGCTGGATAGCCAGCGACGACGTACAGGTGGTGCTGATTAACGGCGGTACTGGTTTTACCGCAGGCGATCAGGTGCCGGAGGCGCTACTGCCGCTGTTCGACCGTGAAATCGCAGGTTTCGGCGAAATGTTCCGTATGCTCTCGTTTGAAGAGATAGGCACGGCCATGATGCAGTCGCGCGCAGTGGCGGGGATTGCCAACGACACCCTGATTTTCGCGATGCCGGGCTCTACCCGCGCCTGCCGCACGGCCTGGGAAAACATCATCGCGCCGCAGCTCGACGCCCGCACGCGCCCGTGTAATTTTCACCCTCATCTGAAGAAGTAAGTTATGTCGCAACTGACCCACATCAACGCCGCCGGCGAAGCCCATATGGTCGATGTCTCCGGAAAAGCGGAAACGGTGCGCGAGGCGCGCGCTGAAGCGTTTGTCGCTATGCGCCCGGAAACGCTGGCCATGATCGTTAACGGCAGCCACCACAAGGGCGACGTGTTCGCCACCGCGCGCATCGCGGGTATCCAGGCGGCGAAGCGCACCTGGGAGCTGATCCCGCTCTGTCATCCGCTGCTGTTGAGCAAAGTGGAAGTGCAGCTGTTCGCGGACGAAGCGCACAGCCGCGTGCGTATTGAGTCACTGTGTCGTCTTACCGGTAAAACGGGCGTTGAGATGGAAGCGCTGACGGCCGCCTCGGTGGCGGCGCTCACCATCTACGACATGTGTAAAGCGGTGCAGAAAGATATGGTGATTGGCCCGGTGCGGCTGCTGGCAAAAAGCGGCGGCAAATCAGGCGATTTTCAGGTGGATGCCCATGATTAACGTGCTTTTTTTCGCGCAGGTGCGCGAGCTGACCGGCGTGGATGCCGAGCGCGTGGCGGCGGATTTCGCAACCGTCGAGGCGTTGCGGCAACATCTGGCGGCGCGCGGCGGGCGCTTCGCGCTGGCGCTGGAATCCGGCAAGCTGCTGGCGGCGGTGAATCAGACGCTGGTGCCGTTTGACCATCCGCTCGCCGACGGCGACGAAGTGGCCTTCTTCCCGCCCGTGACCGGAGGCTAAGATGAACAATACCCGCATTCGCGTCGGCCATGAAAATTTCAGCGTCGGCGAAGAGTATGAGTGGCTCGCGCAGTGCGATGAAGACGGCGCGGTCGTGACCTTTACCGGCAAAGTGCGTAACCACAACCTCGGCGACAGCGTGCGTGCGCTGACGCTGGAGCACTATCCGGGCATGACTGAGAAAGCGTTGACGGAGATTGTTCAGGAGGCGCGGGCGCGCTGGCCGTTGCAGCGCGTATCCGTGATCCATCGCGTGGGCGAACTGTGGCCGGGCGATGAAATCGTTTTTGTCGGCGTGACCGGCGCGCACCGCAGCCAGGCTTTCGAGGCGGCGCAGTTTATTATGGATTATCTGAAAACGCGCGCGCCGTTCTGGAAGCGTGAAGCCACGCCGGAAGGCGACCGCTGGGTCGAGGCGCGCGACAGCGATCAGCAGGCGGCGCAGCGCTGGTAATGACATCGGCGGAGATTTGTTCCAGGCTTAATAGAGGGGAGACGCACGTATCGTGTGTCTCGACACGCATTAACCGCACATTAACCGTATAAGTGAGGCAGCGTCATGGATCGATTCCCACGCTCAAGTCAAACTATTGTGCAGCCGCGCGCCGGGCTGCAAACCTTTATGGCGCAGGTGTATGGCTGGATGACCTGTGGTCTGTTACTGACCGCGTTTGTCGCCTGGTATTCAGCCAATAATGAAAACCTGATGATGTACATCTTCTCAAGCCGGTTTGTGTTCTTCGGGTTGATTATCGCCCAGCTCGCCGTGGTGTTTATTCTCTCAGGCCTGGTGCATAAGCTCAGCCCGGCGGTTGCCACCGCGCTGTTTATGCTCTATTCAGCGCTCACCGGCTTGACGCTCTCATCGATATTCCTGGTCTATACCTACGCCTCGATTGCCAGCACCTTTGTGGTGACGGCGGGGATGTTTGGCGTGATGAGCCTGTACGGCTACACCACCAAGCGCGATCTCAGCGGCTGGGGGAATATCCTCTTTATGGCGCTGATCGGGCTGATTATCGCTTCGCTGGTGAACTTCTGGCTGAAAAGCCCGGCGCTGATGTGGGCGGTCACCTATATTGGCGTTATCGTGTTTGTGGGCCTTACCGCCTATGACACGCAGAAGCTGAAAACCCTGGGCGAGCAGATTGACGTGAGCGACCGCGGGAACCTGCGCAAATATTCGATTCTCGGCGCGCTGACGCTGTATCTCGATTTCATCAACCTGTTCCTGATGCTGTTACGTATTTTCGGCAACCGCCGCTAACGGCGCTTCACATCAAATAAAAACCCTCTGCGGAGGGTTTTTTTATGGGCGCGGGGTGAGGGGCGGGCGCGCTGACGCTTACCCGCCCTGCATACAACAAGCCCTTCCTGGGTAGAGCGGGTAAACCACGCGCCACCCGCCGTCGTACCTCACTTCTCTTTTGCAAGCTTCAGCGGCGGCTCGCCGTTCTCCTCTGGCACCTCACCGGACTGCTGCGCTTTCGCGAGCTGCTTCTCGTTTTTGGCGCGCAGTTTCTTCGCACGGCTCTCAAGCACAAGGTAGAAAATGATAGCCAGCAGCAGCGGGGCGAAGAAATAGAGCATACGGTAGGCGAGAAGCGCCGCGATAATCGCGCCGTGGCTGATGTGCTCGCCGCCAAGCAGCGCGATAAACACCGCCTCCAGCACGCCGATACCTGCCGGTATATGGATAATCACCCCCGCGATACTGCTCACCAGCAGTACGCCCAGCACAAAGAAATAGTTGATCTCCTGGCCCAGCAGCAGCCAGATAATCGCGCCCATCGCCATCCAGTTGGCGCTGGAAATCACCATCTGGGCGATAGCAAATTTCCACGACGGCAACACCAGCTTCTGGCCTTTTATCGTCACATGGCGGCGCTTCGCGAAGGCGCAGAACCACATATACACCGCAATTACGGCGAGCAGCGCCACGCCGATAATGCGCAGCGTCATCTCGTCGATATACCAGTGCTCAGGAAGCTTCACCACGCCGAAAGTGAAAATCACGCCGCCCAGCAGAATATAACCGAGCCAGTTGGTGGTAATGCTCAGGGAGAAAATACGCGTAATCGTACTGCCCGGCAGCCCGAGGCGCGAGTAGAGCCGGTAGCGCATCCCCACGCCGCCTACCCACGTACTCAGCGTCAGGTTGAATGCGTAACAGACGAACGACACCAGCATCACCTGCCGCTTAGCGAGCTTATGGCCGCAGTAGGCGCGGCCGAGCAGGTCGTAGCAGCCGTAAAGCAGATAACTCACGATAACCAGCGCCACCGAGATGAGCAGGGCGGTGCGGTTGTAGTTTTTGATAACCTTCCACACCTCCTCCCAGTCGACTTTCTGCGCGTACATCACAATCAGCACGACGACGGCGATAAAAAACAGCCATGTCAGGATCTTCTTCGTCAGACGCCACTTCGAATGCGATTTCGCCATTACGGTTTCACTCCCGGATTTTCAGTCTCGACCCGGTCCTGGGTTTCGATTTCAGGTTGTACCGGCGGCGGCACCTGCGCGAGCTTCGGCGTATGGGCGGGCAGCCAGCCCACCATTGCCGGGAAGTGGCGCAGGAAGTGGAACACGATGACGCTCTTGGTGAGATTCCACCAGGTGCGTTTCGGCATCATGCTCTCATCCACCTGTTTACAGTCTTCGCGGATAAGGCGCGTCAGGTTGTCGCGCAGGGTCTGGTTGAACTGCGTATCGTGAATAATCAGATTCGCCTCCAGATTAAGCGACAGGCTCAGCGGGTCGAGGTTACTGGAGCCGACCGTCGCCCAGTGATCGTCCATCAGCGCCACTTTGCCGTGCAATGGACGGCGCAGGTATTCGTAGACTTCAACGCCTCCCTTCACCAGATAGTTATAAAGCAGGCGCGCGCCTACCTTAACGATAGGCATATCCGGCTCACCCTGCACGATGAGCTTCACCTTGACGCCGCGGCGGGCGGCGTTGCGCATCGCGTGCAGCAGGCGATAGCCAGGGAAAAAATAGGCGTTGGCGATAATCACTTCTTTTTTGGCGTTCGCCAGCATCTTCAGATAATGACGTTCGATATCGTCGCGATGATCGTTATTGTCGCGCCAGATAAACAGCGCCTGCGCCTCGCCCGGCATCGTGTTATCCACCGCCTGCTGATAATGGCGCTGCCACCAGCGGCTTACCTGTTCTTCGCCAAGATTACTGAGGACAAACTGATAAATGTCCTGCACCACCGGGCCTTCGACGCGTACCGCGTAATCCTGTTTCGCCTCCGGGCCATAATCGCTCATATGTTCAGCGGAGTAGTTAATCCCGCCGACGAACGCCACTTCGCCGTCGATCACCACAATTTTGCGATGCATACGGCGGAACACATTCGTGCGCATGCCCATCGTGCGCGGGCGCGGATCGTAATAGCGGAACGTTACGCCCGCCGAGGTGAGGGTGCCGACGAACTCGTCGCTGAGATCCGGCGAGCCGTAGCCGTCCAGCAGCACTTCGACGCTGACGCCGCGCTGTGCGGCGCGCAGGATGACCTCATGCAACTGGCGGCCGACGTTGTCGTCGAACCAGATAAAGGTTTCCAGAATGATTTTGCTGCGCGCGTTATCTATCGCCTCAAAGACGGCGGGATAAAATTCATCGCCGTTCTCTAACAACTCAATGCGGTTGCCGTCACGCCAGTTTGTTTTCATAGATGGATCTCCACTGCCAGCGGGGCATGGTCGGAAAGATGGCGCCAGTTACGCAGCGGCAGCGCGGTCGGCGCGCTCGCCGAGGCGTTTTTCACATAGATCCGGTCAAGACGCAGCAGGGGGAAGCTTACCGGGAAGGTGCGCGCCGGACGCCCGTGAGCGCGGGTGAACACCTCGTCAAGCCCCGCCTGGGCGCGCAAAATGCGGTTCGCCTGCTGGCGCCAGTCATTGAAATCGCCAGCCACCACCACCGGCTCGCCGTCCGGCAGGCTGTTGACCAGCTCCGCCAGCATGGCGAGCTGCGCCTGACGGTGCGCCTCTTTCAGCCCCAGATGAACGCATATCACATGAATGGCTTTCGGGAAGCCGGGCGGGGTGATACGGCAGTGCAGCACGCCGCGCTTTTCGGTGCCGGGCACCGAGACGTCGCGGTTTTCGTAATGCTCAATCGGGTAGCGCGACAGCACGGCATTGCCATGATGCCCCTCCGGGTAGACGGCGTTGCGCCCGTAGGCGTAATCGCTCCACATCGTGTCGGCCAGAAATTCATAGTGGGTGGTGTCCGGCCAGTTTTCGACGTGCAGCGGGTGAACCTCGTGCGCGCCCATGACTTCCTGGAGACAGACAATATCCGCCGAGACCGTGCGAACCGCATCGCGCAGTTCCGGTAAAATAAAGCGTCGGTTAAAAGCGGTAAAACCCTTGTGGGTATTAATAGTCAAAACGTTAAATGAAAATCGCTGTGTATTATCTGCCATGTTTCCCCAGCCACTTCTTATTCTCCTGATGTCAGTAAAGTGTAGTCCCAGTCACAAAAAGCGCCGGGGATACGGAATTTTCCGTAAACTGCGGTACTCTGAAGAATGAGTGAAAAATCCCACAGGAGTGCGGCCATGAAGTGGCAACAATATATTCGCGTGGCGACAGGCTTAAGCTGCTGGCAGATTATGCTGCATCTGGCGGTCGTGGCGCTGCTGGTGGTGGGCTGGATGAGCGGGGCGCTGGTGAAAATCGGGCTGCTGTTATGCGCGCTGTACGCGCTGACGGTCGCGCTGATGCTGGCGTTTCAGCGCCATCACGACGGCGTCTGGCGCGAAGTAGGCGATTTTCTGGAAGAGCTCACCACGACCTGGTATTTTGGCGCGGCGCTGATTGCGCTCTGGCTGCTCTCGCGCGTGCTGCAAAATAATTTGCTGCTGGCGCTCGCGGGCATCGTGATCCTGGCAGGCCCGGCGCTGCTCTCGCTGCTGGTGAAAGAGCGCAAGCGCGATGCGGCCCACTTTTCATCGAAACATGGCCTGCGCCGCTAACCCATAAAAAGGCGGCACGTCAGAGAACGGTGGGGCGCGCGAGATTTTATGCGCTGCCTCACAAAAACTGTTACACTCCGCCCCTTAGCGACATTGTGGTTTGTGTCCCCTCTCCGGCCAGACGGCCATTAGACTCCCTGAAACTACACCCTTTGCGGTCGGGACGAGTCAGGAATAATTATGTCTTTTGATTCACTGGGCTTAAGCCCTGAGATCCTGCGCGCCATTGCCGAGCAGGGTTACAATGAACCGACTCCGATCCAGCGCCAGGCCATTCCTGTGGTGCTTTCAGGCAAAGATTTGATGGCCAGCGCCCAGACCGGCACCGGCAAAACCGCGGGCTTCACGCTGCCGCTGTTACAGCGCCTGACGACCAGCCAGCCGCACCCTCAGGGCCGTCGCCCGGTGCGCGCGCTGATCCTGACCCCGACGCGCGAACTGGCAGCCCAGGTGGGCGAGAACGTGCGCGAATACAGCAAATATCTCGATATCCGCTCGCTGGTGGTATTTGGCGGCGTGAGCATCAACCCGCAGATGATGAAACTGCGCGGCGGCGTAGATGTGCTTATCGCCACTCCTGGTCGTCTGCTCGACCTTGAACACCAGAACGCGGTGAAGCTCGATCAGGTCGAAGTGCTGGTGCTTGATGAAGCGGACCGCATGCTCGACATGGGCTTTATCCACGACATTCGTCGCGTGCTGGCGAAGCTGCCGGCGAAGCGTCAGAACCTGCTGTTCTCCGCCACCTTCTCCGATGACATCAAAGCGCTGGCGGAAAAACTGCTGCGCAATCCGGAAGAAGTGGCTGTGGCGCGCCGCAACACCGCCTCCGGGCAGGTGACGCAGCATGTGCATTTCGTTGATAAAAAACGTAAGCGGGAACTGCTTTCTTACCTGATTGGCGATGGCAACTGGCAGCAGGTGCTGGTGTTTACCCGCACCAAGCACGGCGCTAACCATCTGGCCGAGCAGCTTAATAAAGACGGCATCACCGCCGCGGCTATCCACGGCAACAAGAGCCAGGGCGCCCGTACCCGCGCGCTGGCGGATTTCAAGACCGGCGGCATTCGCGTGCTGGTAGCGACCGACATCGCCGCGCGCGGTATTGACATCGAAGAGCTGCCGCACGTAGTGAACTACGAGCTGCCGAACGTGCCGGAAGATTACGTTCACCGTATTGGTCGTACCGGACGCGCCGCCGCGACCGGCGAGGCGCTCTCACTGGTGTGCGTCGATGAGCACAAACTGCTGCGCGATATTGAACGCGTGCTGAAGCGTGAAATCCCGCGTATGGCCATCCCGGGCTATGAGCCGGACCCGTCTATCCCGGCGGAGCCTATCGTTAACGGTCGTCAGGGCCGTGGCGGTCGCGGCGGTCAGGGCGGCGGCGGTCGTGGTCAGGGCCAGCCGCGCCGTCAGGATGGCGACGGCAATCGTTCGTCTGGCGAGCGTTCGCGCCGTCAGGATGGCGAAGGCAATCGGCCGTCTGGCGAGCGTTCGCGCCGTCAGGGTGGTGAAGGCAATCGTCCGTCAGGTGACCGTCCGCGTCGTCCGGGCGGCGAGGGCAACCGTCCGGCTGGCGCGAAGCCGCGCACCCGTCGCGCGCCGCGTAAAGCGTCCGGGGAATAATCCGCGGACGTTGCCAGTCTGATGCGGGGTAGCTAACATACCCCGCAGTCTGTTGCGGGAGCCCGTTGCGATGATCGATAAGCACTCCACCACGCCGGTGTATTTACAGGTCGAACAGTTTTTGACGGCGCAGATCCAGTCTGGCGCATTGCGCCCTGGTGACGCGCTGCCGTCGGAAACGGCGCTCTGCCAGCAGTTCGGCATTGCCCGGATGACCGCCCGTAAAGCCGTCGATTACCTGGTGCGCCAGGGCAAAGTGGAGCGCCGCCGCGGTCAGGGCACGTTCGTTACCCGCGACAGCGCTCCGCTGCGCATCGCGCTGCCGCTCGACCGGCATCTCTCCTCCAGCGAAGCGGCCACCGGCCTTGACGCGCCGATGACCAACCGCCTTATCTGCCTTGAACGCACCCGCGCCAGTGACGCGCTGGCCGCGCAACTCGCCATTTCCGCAGGGGAACCGCTTTGGTTTATGAAACGCCTGCGCCTGCTCGGCGACGTGCCGTTCGTCTTTGAAATCTCCTGGATGATAAGCGCGCCGTTCGACGATCTGAGCGAGGCGGATCTCAACGCCTCCAAATATGCCTACATTAGCCGTAAAGGCTTTGCTGTCGCCCACAGTGAAAAGCAGATCCGCGCCGAACTGCCGTCACGCGAGGTGCGGGACATGCTCGGTCTGCAACGCGAAGAGCCCGTTCTGCATGCGACCTCTGTCGCCTGGCTGACGCTTGGCACCCCCTTTGAAGTCTCTGAAATCTATTACAATCAACAGCATTATCTCTTCACCCTGACTGCCAGTCGCCCCTAGCGCCACGCGCCAGCGCTGCGCGTTTTGTGATCAACCTCTGTTTCCTGCTAACTTGTATAGACAACTATACAAGTTAGCAGCCTATAATCCCCTCATCGTTGTCATTAAGCATTTCTCTTGGTAAAGGGAGCCGCGTATGAGTCGGGCAGGTGAATTTGTTCAGGATTTAGGCAAGGCGCTGATGATGCCGATTTCGGTGATCGCGGCGGCCGGTATTTTCCTCGGCCTCGCCGCGGCGTTGCAGAATCCGGCCATCGTCAGCGAGGCGCTACTAAATGCGCAGGCGATGCAGCACGCGATTGGATTTATCCGCAAGGTGGCGGGCGCGCTGTTCGGCAACCTGCCGCTGCTGTTCGCCATCGCGGCGGCGGTGGGGCTGGCGCGCGATGAAAAGCCGACCGCGGCGCTCGCGGCGGTCATTGGTTTTATCACGCTGCACGTCGGCGTGAATTTCAGTCTGACGGCGCAGGGCCTGACGCCCGCGACGACGTCGGTGAGCGCCTTTATGGAAAAGGGCTACAGCCAGACCGAAGCGGTGATGTACGCCGCGGAATTCGCTAACACGCTCGGGATTTTCTCTTACCAGATGAGCGTCCTGGGCGGGGTGATCGCAGGCATTGTCACCGTGCTGCTGCATAACCGCTTTTACACCATCGAACTGCCCGCCGCGATCGCGTATTTCGGCGGGCGGCGCTTCGTGCCTATCGTGACCGTTGTAGTGCTGCCGTGCGTCGGCGTGCTGCTGTCGTTTATCTGGCCGGTGGTGGCGAGCGGCATTATCCGTCTCGGCGAGTTTATCGGCCACGCGGGCGCGGCGGGGACATTCTTTTACGCCTTTACCGAGCGTCTGTTGATCCCAACCGGGCTGCATCACATTCTCAATGAAACGGTGCGCTTCACGCCAGTGGGCGGCATGGTGCATGTCGATAACGAAAGCATCATCGGCGCGCTCACCATCTTTAACTATTCGCTCTCCCACCCAGGCGAGCTGGCGGGCGATGTGGTGCGTGAGGCCACGCGCTTTCTGGCGCAGGGCAAAATCCCGGTGATGATGTTCGGCCTGCCTGCCGCGGCGCTGGCGATTTACCGCTGCGCGAAACCGGAACACAAGCAGCGCGTTAAGGCGCTGATGATGGCGGGCGCGCTGGCGTCCTTTACGACCGGCATCACCGAGCCGCTGGAGTTCAGCTTTATTTTCGTCTCCCCGCTGCTGTTTATTTTTCACGCCGTCATGACCGGCCTTTCCTTCGCCTGTTCGCAACTGCTGGGCGTGATGATAGGCAATGTGCAGGGCGGAATTATTGACTTAACCGTCTTCGGCATCCTGGGCGGCGCAAAGACCGCATGGTGGTTCAGCCTGCTGCTGGGGGCCATCTGGGCGCCGGTGTATTACTTCACGTTCCGCTGGGTCATCCTGCGCTTTAACGCCCGCACGCCGGGGCGCGAAGAGGATGACCGTCGCGCGCCTGCCGCTACCCCCTCCGCCAGCGGCGCGACCGCGCAGATAATCGATGGTCTGGGCGGTCGCGACAACATTCAGGCCGTGGACTGCTGCTTTACCCGCCTGCGCGTGCGGGTGGCGGATATGCAGAAAATTGACGAGCCCGCGCTGATGCAGACCGGCGCCAGCGGCATCGTCCATGCCAGCCAGAACGACATTCAGATTATCTATGGCCCGCAGGTGGAAGGTATCGCCAGCCGGGTGAAACAGAACTTACTCGTCCAACAGCCGTAAGAGAGCCATATTATGCAAAAGACTTTTAATATCGTTTTAGTCGGTGGGGGTTCCACCTGGACGCCGGGCTTACTGAAAGCGCTGTGCAAGCTGAAAACGCGTCTGCCGCTGGGGCGGCTCGTTATGTTCGATGTGAACGCCGAACGCCAGGCGGTGATTGGCGAGTACGCGAAGGTGCTGTTTCGCGAGGAATATCCGCAACTCGATTTTGTCTACACCACGGATAAAGATGTCGCGTTTCACGAGATGGATTTCATCTTCTGTCAGATGCGCACCGGCGGCTACGCGATGCGTGAAAAAGATGAAAAAATCCCGTTGAGCCTCGGCGTTATCGGCCAGGAGACCTGCGGCCCCGGCGGGTTTGCCTACGGCATGCGCTCAATCGGCGACGTGATTAAGCTTGTGAACGACGTGCGCGAGCGCTCGCCGCAGGCGTGGATTTTAAACTATACCAACCCGGCGGCGATTGTGGCCGACGCGCTGAAAAAGTGCTTTCCGAAAGATGAGCGGATTATCAATATCTGCGACCAGCCGGTGAACCTGCTGCGCTCCTATGGTCGTCTGCTGGGCCGCGACCCGGAAACCTTCGAACCGGTCTATTTCGGCCTTAACCACTTCGGCTGGTTTACGCATCTGTATGACGAGACCGGGCAGGATCTGGTGCCGGAGCTGAAGTCGATTATTCGCAGCAACGGCTTTAAGCCGGTGGATGCCGAGCAGCGCGACGCCTCGTGGCTCGACACCTACGCGGTGGTGGCGGATATGCTGAACGATTTCCCGGATTATCTGCCCAACACCTATCTGCAATATTACCTTTACCCGGATTACAAGCTCAGCAAGCTGGACCCGAATTACACCCGCGCCAACGAAGTGATTAACGGGCGTGAGAAGCGGGTGTTTGACGAGTGCCGCACCGCAGTGGCGGAAGGCACCACCAAAAACGTCCATGTGGTGCACAACGACGCCCACGGCGACATGATCGTCGAGCTGGCCGAATCGATAGCCTTCAACCTGAAGAAGATATTTATCGTGATGGTGGAAAATAATGGCCTGGTGGCGAATCTCGATAATGACGTGATGGTGGAGGTGGCGGCGCAAATGGGGGCCAACGGCCCGCGTCCGTTTGGCGTGGGTAAAATCCCAACCTTCTATAAAGGTTTAATTGAGCAGCAGTACGCCTACGAGCGGCTGACGGTGGAGGCGTATCTGGAAGGTTCCTATACCAAAGCGCTGATGGCGTTGACGCTCAACCGCACCGTGGTGGACGCGAAGAAAGCGCGCAAAGTGCTGGATGCGTTAATCGAGGCGAATAAAGCGTATTGGCCGGAATTGAAGTAGCGGGTAGTGATGGCGGATGGCGCTGCGCTAAGGCGCCTTATCGGTATAGGGATTTGCGTTTCATCGTGATAAATAGCAGGGGGCGCGTGCTCGCCCCCTTTTTTGTGGCGCTGATGACGGGGATGCGGCGCTGATCCCAGCCGTCAGCCCGCCGCGTTAAAGCTGTTCGCCGTTACTGGCTATCACCTGTTGATACCACGCAAAGCTGCGCTTCTTGCGCCGCGACAGGGTGCCATTGCCGTCGTTGTCTTTATCGACATAAATAAACCCGTAGCGCTTTTTCATCTCGCCGGTGCCGGCGCTCACGATATCAATCGGCCCCCACCAGGTGTAACCCATGATGTCGCAGCCATCCGCCACCGCCTCGGCCATCTGCTGGATATGCGCGCGGCCATAGGCGATACGCGCCTCGTCGTTAAACTCGCCGTGTGCATCGGCGATGTCATCGCCGCCGTAGCCGTTCTCGACGATAAACAGCGGCTTCTCGTAGCGGTCGCTAAGCTCGTTACACACCAGCCGCAGACCGACCGGGTCAATCGGCCAGCCCCATGCCGTCTTTTCAAGACAGGGATTGTCTTCGCCCATCGCGCCGCCGGTGTCGACGCGCAGCTGCGCGCCTGCGCGATGCAGGACGCTGCGGTAATAGCTAAAGCCAAGATAATCCGACGGGTATTGCGCCAGCAGTTCGGTATCGCCGGGGTGGATTTCGAGATCAATGTCGTTATCGCGAAACAGGCGCTTCGCGTAGGCCGGATAGCGGCCGCGCATCATCACGTCGGCGTAAAAGAGCGAACGGCGGCGCAACTGGTAGGTCGCCAACATATCGTCCGGGTGGCAGGTCGCCGGGTAGGCGGTGCTGAGCGATAGCATGCAGCCGATTTTCGCCTGCGGGATAATCTTGTGGCACAGCTTATTGGCGAGCGCGTTGGCGACAAACTGGTGATGGTTCGCCTGGTAAATCTCCTGCGCCGACGCGCCAGCCGCCACCGCGCCGGTGGCGAACGGAATGCGGTTCATGTTGTTCAGCTCGTTAAAGGTCATCCAGTATTTGACCTTATGCTGATAGCGGCGAAACACCGTCTCGCAGTAGCGGGTAAAGAACGCGATAAGCGCGCGATTCTTCCAGCCGCCGTACACCTCAAACAGCGCCAGCGGCGTTTCGTAGTGGGAGAGGGTAATGACCGGCTCGATGCCATATTTCAGCAGTTCGTCAAACAGCGCGTCATAAAACGCGAGCCCCGCCTCGTTTGGCTCCGTCTCATCGCCGCGTGGAAAAATCCGCGACCAGGCAATCGACGTGCGAAAACACTGGAAACCCATTTCGGCAAACAGCGCCACGTCTTCTTTATAGCGATGATAAAAATCGATGGCCTCATGGCTCGCGTAATAGAGAGACGGATCGACCGCCGCGTCGTGCCTGCCGGAGATAATGCCGCCGCGCACCACATCCGCGATGGACGGCCCTTTGCCGTCTTCATTCCACGCCCCTTCGGCCTGATTCGCGGCAATCGCGCCGCCCCATAAAAAGTGTTCCGGAAACGTTGCCATGTCTGCTCCTTAATCGCTGAGATCCGCGCCGTTTGTGGCGATGACTTTTTTGTACCAGTGGAAACTCTTTTTGCGCGACCGCGCCTGGCTGCCGTTGCCCATATCATCCTGATCGACGTAGATAAAACCGTAGCGCTTGGAGATCTGCGCGGTGCCCGCGCTCACGACGTCAATGGGCCCCCACCAGGTGTAACCGAAGAGCTTCACGCCGTCGGCGAGCGCCTCCTGCATCTGCCCGATATGCTGGCGCAGATATTCGATGCGGTAATCGTCGTTAATCGTGCCGTCAGGTGCGGGCGAATCGAGCGCGCCGAGGCCGTTTTCGGCGATAAACAGCGGCTTCTGGTAGCGGTCATAGAGCTGGTTTAGCGCAAGGCGCAGCCCCTGCGGATCAATCTGCCAGCCCCAGTCGCTCTGCGGCAGGTACGGGTTACGGATGCCGCCGGTGATAAGATTGCCGGTCACGCCTTCAAGCTGCTCCGGGTGCGCGCTGACGGTACTCGACATGTAGTAGCTGAACGACACGTAATCGACCGGGTAGAGACGCAGGATCTCATCGTCGCCCAGCGCTTTTTCCAGCCGGACGTTTTTCTCGGCGAACATCCGCTCGGTCCAGGCCGGGTAGTAGCCGCGCGCCTGGACATCACTGAAAAACAGCGAGACGCGCTGCTCCTCTTCGCAGGCCTGTAAGTCGTCCGGATGGCAGGTGTGGGGGTAGAGCATCTGGTAACTTATCATGCAGCCCACCTGCGAGCCGGGGATTATCTCGTGGCACGCTTTGGTCGCGAGCGCGCTCGCCACAAACTGATGGTGCGCGCCCTGATATTTCGCCTGTTCAAGATGCGGATGGTTCTCTTCAATCACCCCGACGCTGACATACGGGTGGTGCTTCACGCAGTTGATCTCGTTAAAGGTCATCCAGTATTTGACCTTCTTGCGATAGCGGGTGAAAACGGCGGTGACGAAGCGTACGTAGAAATTCACCAGCTGGCGGTTGGGCCAGCCGCCGTAGTCGGTCACCAGCGCGAGCGGCATCTCGTAGTGCGAGAGCGACACAATCGGCTCAATGTTATGTTTTAACAGCGTGTCGAAGACGCGATCGTAGAAGGCGAGGCCCGCTTCATTCGGCTCGTTCTCGTCGCCGCGCGGGAAAATACGCGTCCAGGCGATCGACATGCGAAAGCATTTAAAGCCCATTTCGGCGAACAGCGCGATATCTTCTTCATAACGGTGATAAAAGTCGTTGCCCTTGCGCTTGGGGTAATACTTCGTGCTGGCCGGATCCTGCGCTTCGGCCACCTGGCGGTGGGTCATGCCGAGCCACTGATCGAGCCAGCGTTCTTTCGGCGTGCTGACATCAAAGGTGTAAACGTCTGAGACCGACAACCCCTTGCCGTCGACGTTCCACGCGCCTTCAAGCTGGTTCGCGGCGGTCGCGCCGCCCCACAGGAAATCCTCAGGAAATGGTTTTGAAAAGGCCATGCAGTTCTCCCTTAAGCCGCCGCAGCGGTCAGTTTCAGAAAGGCTTCACGGGTTGCCACGTCGCCCTGTTTCAGCGGGCTGATGTCGCCGTAGCAATCGGTATTGGTGACGATGACGATAACGCTCGGGTCGATATTGCGCGCGGCGAGCGCGGCGAGATCAAAGCTAATCAGCGGTTGTCCGGCCTCGACGAACTGGCCGTTCTCCACGTGCCGGGTAAAATGCTGGCCGCCAAGCTTCACGGTGTCGATGCCGATGTGAATCAGCACCTCGGCGCCGTTATCGCTCCTGAGCGTCAGGGCGTGGTTGCTGTCGAAGACAGATTCGACGCGCCCATTGACCGGCGAGAGTAGCTCGCCGCTCTGGGGCACGATGGCGATGCCTTTGCCGAAGATCTCATCGGCAAAAACCGGGTCGGTGAGCGCTGAGAGCGGGATGAGACGCCCACTGACGGGCGCGAACAACTGCTCCTCGCGGGCGAGCGCCACGGGGCTTAGCCCGGCCACCACTTCTGGCGGCGCGTCGTGCCGCGCGAGCGTTTCTGCGGGCTCCTCAAAGCCCAGGATCACCGTCACCAGCGCCGCCGCGCAAAAGGCAATGGCGAGGCTCGCCAGCGCCCAGAGAAACGTGGGGCCGACCAGCGCCGGAATGCCCGGAATACCGCTTAAAGCGAAGGCGTACGTTTTCACGCCGAGCGCCATCGCGAACGCGCCGCCGCACGCGCCGCCAATCAGCGCCGCGGCGAACGGGCGCTTAAAGCGGATATTGATGCCATACATCGCAGGCTCGGTAATGCCCATCGCCGCGCTGAAGCTGGTGGAGAGCGCCAGCGTCTTGATTTTTTTATTGCGGGCGCGCAGGAACACGCCGAACGCCGCGCCCGCCTGGCCCATATTGGCGACGTAAAACAGGATCTTAAACGGGTCATAACCGAGCCGGCTGATGTTATTAATCACAATCGGCACCAGCACGTAGTGCATGCCGGTGATGATCATCAGCGACAGCGTGCCGCCGACAATCACGCCCGCGAGCCAGCCCATGTTCGCCACCAGCCAGATAATCCCGCCGGAGAGCGCGTTGCCAAAGAAAATCCCCGCCGGACCGATGGCGATAAGCGTCACCGGCGCGACGATAACAAGGCTCAGCAGCGGCACGAACATGGTTTTCAGCGCAGCCGGCATCACGCGGTCGATGACCCGCTCGACATAGCTCAGCAGCAACACCGCCAGCAGAATAGGAATTACCGATGAGGCATACGAGACGCTGGCGACCGGCATGCCGAGGAACGCGACCGGCGCGCCCGATTTCAGGAGCGTGGTGAGGGTAGGGTGAAACAGCGTGGCGGCGAGGGCGACGGCCACATATGGATTGGCGCCGAACTTATTCCCGGCGCTGAAGGCGAGCACCAGCGGCATAAAGAAAAAGACGCCGTCGCTTATCGCCATCAGGATCTGGTACGTCTGGTTACTGGCCGCCACCCAGCCGAGCGCGAGGCAGAGCGACAGCACGCCCTTAAGGATACCCGCCCCGGCGATAGCCGGAATAATCGGCGAGAAAATGCCCGCTAACCCTTCCAGTACGACGGAAACCGGGTTGCGCCGTTTCGGCGGCGAGGCGGCTTTTTTCCCGTCGAGGTTCGGCAACTGCGCCAGCACCACCTGACAGAGCGGAGCGACCTCGTTGCCGATAATCACCTGAAACTGATCGCCGGACAGATTCACGCCCATGACGCCATCCAGGTTTTCCAGCGCGGTACGGTTGACCCGGTCGAGGTCGACCAGCGCGAAACGCAGGCGGGTAATGCAGTGGTAAAGCGAAATAATATTCGCCTCGCCGCCGAGATGGTCAATTATCTGGCGGGCGGTGTGCGGGTAGTTCATGGCTATTCCTCTCCAGAATGAAACCCTGCGGTTTCATTAAACCGTCGCCGGTGAAAATACCGGCAGGTTGCTGCCTCTGGGGTTTGCCTGATTGAACAGTAACAAGCCTAAAGGGAATGCGCTAAACGATGAATCACATTGTCGATATGCACCGTTAAATACAATTTTTCAGAATGCGTCATGGCGTGGCGATAATTCTTTTCCACAAAGTCGCTAATGGCTTCGACGCACGCCACGGTATTTTTATACCGCTGCTGCACCATCGCGAATAATTCACTGTCATCATTTTCCAGCCGCTGGCCCTCTATTACCCGCTGGGCGAAAAACTTTACGTGGGTAATAAAGCGCTGGTAATTGAGCGACTGTTCATCGGGGCCCACGGCGAACCAGTACTTCACAATATTCTGGATCTGAGAAATCAGCCGGGTAATGTCGTTAATTTTGCTTTTCGGATCGTTAAGCCCGGCGTTTACGATATGCAGCGCGATGCTGCATGCCTCGCTATCCGGCATCAGCACGCCGGTGCGCGCGGCGATCAGCGCCAGCGCCTGGCGCCCGATGGCGTATTCGTCCTGATAAAAGTGACGCACTTCCCACTGTAACGGGTTAGCGATTTCCTGGCCCTGCCGGGTGCGCGCAATGGCGTAATAAAGGTGATCGGCGAGCGTCACATAAATGCCTTCGCTTAATTTCAGGCCCGGCGTCTGGCGCGCCAGCGCGACAATATCGTCGGTCAGCTGGACAATTTCCACCGGCACTTCATCGAGCAGGACTTTAAACCGCGCGGAAATCGTGTCGTCATGCAGACGAAACGTTTTCTCAACATGGCTTATTGCCACCGTTTCGCCGACGTGCGCATTAAAACCGAGCCCTCTGCCGGTCACGATAACTTCCTGGCCGCGTTCGTCGACGGCGCTGACGACATTATTATTAAGTATTTGCTTAATGATCATCGCCGACTCCTGAAAGCAAAAACGGGCAAAACATAAATACAGGCGCCAGGGAGTTCCCCGGTGCTGCATTCAGGTTTTGCCCGCCGAACGGTAACAAGCGCAATGCAATATCAAAAAACCTAACACCCACCTGGTATTCGGTCAATGAATGGCCCTTGATTTATCATAAGCCTGACGACGATTTGTGATCCGCCTTACGGATCGCTGCGCGCCGCGCGGGCAAAAAAAGGTTCAGCTGCCCCCTGAAAAGTGCCACAATAGTGGCTGTTTATACAGTGTTTCAGGGCTTCCGATGGCATTAACCGCCGCGCAGAAATCGCAAATTGCCGCCTGGTATAAGGCGCTTCAGCAGCAGATTCCGGACTTTATTCCCCGCGCCCCGCAGCGGCAGATGATTGCCGAAGTGGCGAAAACGCTCGGCGGCGATGACGGACGGCATCTGGCTATCGAGGCGCCGACCGGCGTTGGCAAAACGCTCTCCTACCTTATTCCCGGCATCGCCATCGCCCGCGAAGAGCAGAAAACCCTGGTGGTGAGCACCGCCAACGTGGCGCTGCAGGATCAGATCTTCAGTAAGGATTTGCCGCTGCTGCGTAAAATCATCCCTGAGCTGCGCTTTACCGCCGCCTTTGGCCGCGGGCGCTATGTTTGCCCGCGCAACCTGACAGCGCTCTCAACCGACAGCGCCTCGCAGGGCGATCTGCTGGCGTTTCTTGACGACGAGCTGACGCCTGACAGCAAAGAAGAGCAGCAGCGCTGCGCGAAGTTAAAAGCGGATCTCGACAGCTATAAGTGGGACGGCCTGCGAGACCATACCGATCAGGCGATTGACGACAAACTCTGGGCGCGGCTCAGCACCGATAAAGCAAGTTGCCTTAACCGTAACTGTCACTACTACCGTGAATGCCCGTTTTTTGTGGCGCGCCGTGAGATTCAGGAGGCGGAAGTGGTGGTCGCCAACCATGCGCTGGTCATGGCGGCGCTGGAGAGCGAGTCGGTGCTGCCGGAGCCAAAGCACCTGCTGCTGGTGCTGGATGAAGGCCATCATCTGCCGGATGTCGCCCGCGACGCGCTGGAGATGAGCGCTGAAATCAGCGCGCCCTGGACGCGGTTGCAGCTCGATCTTTTTAGCAAGCTGGTCGCCACCTGTCTTGAGCAGTTCCGCCCGAAAACCGTGCCGCCGCTCGCCACACCGGAGCGGCTGAACAACCATTGCGAAGAGGTCTATGAGCTGATTGCCGCCATGAACCGCATCGTGGGGCTGCTGCTGCCGCCGGGAGAAGAGAGCGAGTTCCGTTTCCCGATGGGCGAATTGCCGCAGGAGGTGATGGAGATCTGCGAGCGGCTGGCGAAGCTTACCGAAAACCTGCGCGGGCTGGCGGAGCTCTTTTTAAACGATCTCAGTGAAAAGACAGGCAGCCACGACATTGTGCGTCTGCACCGCGTACTGTTGCAGATGAATCGCGCGCTCGGCCACTTTGAGGCCCAGAGCAAGCTCTGGCGGCTGGCGTCGCTGGCACACGCCTCCGGCGCTCCGGTGTCCAAATGGGTGACGCGCGAAACCCGCGAAGGGCAGCCGCATCTCTATTTCCACTGCGTGGGGATCCGCGTGAGCGATCAGCTTGAAAAGCTTATCTGGCGGCAGGTGCCGCATGTCGTCGTGACCTCCGCCACGCTGCGCTCGCTTAACAGCTTCGCGCGGTTGCAGGAGATGAGCGGCCTGCGCGACAAAGCGGGCGACCGCTTCGTGGCGCTCGACTCGCCGTTTAATCACGTCGCGCAGGGGAAAATCGTCATTCCTCGCCTGAAGCATGAGCCGCTGATGGAGCATGAAGAGGCGCACCTCGCCGAGATGGCGGCCTATTTCCGCGCGGAATACAAAAAGGGCGAACACAAAGGGATGCTGGTGCTGTTCGCCAGCAACCGCGCGATGCAGACCTTTTTGTCTTTTGTGCCGGATCTGCGTCTCGGTCTGCTGGTGCAGGGCGATCAGCCGCGCTACCGGCTGGTGGAGTTGCACCGTAAAAAGGTGGAGCAGGGCGAGGCGAGCGTGCTGGTGGGGCTACAGTCGTTCGCCGAAGGGCTTGATCTCAAAGGCGAGCTGTTAAGCCAGGTGCATATCCATAAAATCGCGTTTCCGCCCGTGGACAGTCCGGTCGTCGTGACGGAAGGCGAGTGGCTGAAAAGCCTTAACCGCTATCCGTTTGAAGTGCAAAGCCTGCCTGCCGCCTCATTTAACCTCATCCAGCAGGTGGGGCGGCTTATCCGCAGCCATAGTTGCTGGGGTGAAGTGGTGATTTACGACCGGCGTCTGCTGACCAAATCCTACGGTAAGCGGTTGCTGGACGCGCTGCCGGTGTTCGCGATTGAACAGCCGGAGGCGCCGGAAGCGGCCAAAAAACCTCCTCAGGCGAGGCGTGCGAGCCCGACAAAACGTCATGGCAGCGCAGGCGCGCGACGCGGCGCTACTCGTAAGTAAACGTCACCTGAACGGTGCTGATAAAGGTGCCGCCTGTGGCATTCCCTTTGGTCGCGACATAGCGCGCGGCGAGGGGGAGCGTCACGGTGCCATCGCTGCTGTTGACGGGGGTGGTCAGTTGACTGCCCGTGCTGAGCGTTTTGCTGTGATCGCCTGAACTCAGCTCCAGGCCCACTCCGGTTCCCGTGCCGGTACTGGCGAAATAGTCCGGCGCATCGGCATCCGCCGTACCGTTAAACGTGCTGGTCACCTGTGTCACAGAGGACGGACATTGCGACAGCGACAGCTCGAAATCCACCCAGTCGCCCGTTGCCCCCGCTTGCTGAAACTGCCCTGACGTGGCCTCGCCCATCTCCACGCTGGCGCTTTTACTGCCGTTATCGACCATGCAGGTGGCACCGACAATATTACCCGTCACGCGTATGGCGACTGAATCGGCACAGGCATTGTGAATAACGCCTGCCCATATAAGCAGAAGAAGAAACTTTTTCATTGGTGCGTAAACCTATTGATAAGCGATGGTCAGAATCACGGCCGCATTCGCGCTCCCTGGCGTGAGCTCGTGAGAAGTCTGGTAATAACGGATACCCGCCGGTAGGGTGAGCGTTTTATTGACGAGGGTTATCGGCGGATAATAACCAGAGAAATAATCTATCGTGGTGTTGTTAACCTGCATTTGAATGCCCAGCCCGGTAGCGCTGTCAGCGGTATCGTCAAGTTTCATGACGCTTTGCTGACCATCAATCAGCCCTTCTGCGCCATTAACGCGATACATAATGGAGGCATTCTCGTCACAGGTAATATGCACGTCAAAGTTATCCCATGCTGTCGTGGTGCCAGGCCCGGTGAATTGCGATGCAGGGATGTCCCCCAGATTGACGACTAAACTTTTAGGGTCTACAGAACAGGTCACTTTTGTTGGAAATAAATAAGCGTTATAGTACGTGGTGCTATTATTAGCCAGCTTTTCTGCATTATAAATTTTGAATGTAAAGCTGGTGTTAGAGCTGTTTAAATTCCCTTCGCCTTGCTGTTCGGCCGTTTTTATTAATACAATATTTGTCGATACAGAAAATGATTTATTACTGTCGAGTTTGTAAACCGGCGTGTTTGTTGAGTCACAGCTTTCGCCTTTTCCTGTAATTCGTTTCCATTTGTCGTTATATAATGCGACGCCAAGGCCTGGAATACCTGTGGCATAAACACCGGGCATGCCTGGCACTTCTTCACCCGAGCCGGTAAAGCAGGCAACCAGCACTTCACCGCTGCGATCTGATGTGCAGCTTACCATAAAATTCACTGCTCTTTCTGAGCCCGCAATAATTTCCCCAATATCTGTTGAGGTTGAAATTTTTAAATTATATATGCTCTGAACACTTGGGAATTGCCTTGAGCTGCAGGACGCGTGCGCATGCGGAATAAATAAAATCCCTCCAGCCAGCAGGCAAAGCGATAAAAAATAGCGAATGTATTTCATACTAATTCTCCGGCGCTGTAAATTAAGAACATGGCGCAGTGACGGTTATGATGGCGCTGCCCTGAGATTTCTCCGGCAGAGGATAGTGCGCGCTGCAATGCTGGTTTGCCGCATTGCCCCAGGAGGCGGTTAACAGCGCGTCGGGTTGCAGGCCGGTCAGGTAAACCTGGCCGTTATCGCCCACGATGGACGCGTCGCTTTGCTCGCCGTTCGCCACTGAGGCGCCAAACGGTACGGGACGCCCGTCGGCGCGCAGGAGCGTCATCAGCACGCGGTTGCCCACGTGCGCATCGAAGCGAGCGCGCACCACCGCCCCCCTGGCCGGCGTGACGGTTTTTGCGGCATAGGTAACATCCGCGCCGTCCGGAAGCGTCTCGGTATCCAGCGCAATGCTGTTACGCCGCCAGGGGCTGGTGTAAGGCACAATGGCGTAGCCACGAAAATCGGTTTTAATGCCGTTCTGATTTGCGATAGCGGTACCGCTGACGCCAGGCACCTCCACCAGCGCGAGAGTTTCGCCCAGCGGTTGCCCCAGCGTAACGCCATGACGATGCGCGACAATACCGCCGCTCACGCCGTAGTTAATCTGCCGCTGGGTGTGATCCTGCGAATAACCGGCGCTCAGTTCACCATACGTACCCCGGTAATCGGCGTTCAGCGTCGTGGCGTTATTGTTCCCGTCACGGCTGATGCTCTGCTGAATGCCCCAGTTCAGGTTATTATCTGCAAGCGCTGCGCCGTTCAGGCCGAGCGTCTGAACGCTGCCTTCTTCGCTGTTATTCAGGCTATAGCTGGCCCAGGTATTGCTCATCCATCCGTCTAACGGCACAGAAACGCTAAGAGAGAAGCGCTGCTCGTGATTTTTCGCGGCGAGACTGTCATCAAGCGCCTGCGTATTCTCGTTAAGGCTGTAGTTGAAACCGAAGCTAATCCCATGCCAGCTATTGCTGTAGCCTGCGCCGATTGAAGTCTGCGTCTGCGCGTTATCCCAGTATTTTTCTTTTATCAGGCTCAGATTGAGCGAGCCCAGGTCGTCGCCGAGATTCTGATTAAGCGTTATCTCCTGGCGGCTTCGCCGTCTGTCTGACGTGTCCCACAAGTCGTCGCGGCGGTAAGCGTCCATGTTTTCCTGGAGCGTATAAAACCCGTCGCTGTTGTAGCGATAGCCCGCCACCGCAAGCGTTGTGTTTGTGCTGGCGATATTTTTACTGTAACGCACACGCCATGAGCGGCCATTCTGCGCGTTACCCCGAAAGGGTTGCGACTTTGCCGAGGTGACATCCACGGAAAGGGCGCCCCAGTCGCCCAGGTTTTTGCCAGCGCCCAGCGCCAGCGCCCGGTAATACGGGCTGTACTGCACCCCGCCATACGCTGTAAAGCCATCCCGCATCCCGTAAATGGCGGCGCTTTGTATAAAGGGCGTTTGGGCCACGTCCTCATCGTAAGCGCGATACTTCCCGCCCGTCAGGCTGTATTTGAGGCGGCCTTCACGTTGTAAGACCGGTACGGACGCGTAGGGCACAACGAAATGCTGCTCGCTGCCGTCCGTTTCTTTAACCGTCACGTTAAGGTCGCCGCTGCTGCCGGAGGGGTAGATATCCCGGATTTCAAACGCGCCAGGCGCGACGGTATTCTGATAAATCATGTAGCCATTCTGGCGGATGGTTATCAGCGCATTACTGTTGGCTATCCCGCGTACCACGGGCGCATAGCCACGTTCACTCTCCGGCAACATGTCATCGTCCGAGGCGATTTGAATGCCAGTAAATGAGATGCTGTCAAAGACATCCGCTGGCGAACTGCTCTGACCCAGCACCAGTTCGCCGCCGATCTGGCGTAAGTCGCGTTGCAGATAGGTATAGACGGGCGAAAAGTCAGCTTCCGTTTGCGCACCGTTGCGGCTGCGGCTCCACGTTGAGTAGTTACGAAGCCGCCATGCGCCTATATTGAAACCGGGGCGCAGGTTGAGATAATCATTCTCGCTTTCCTCTCTGCCTGGTTCCTGCGGCTTAATTTGACTGCCGGAATAGCTGTAATTAAGCAGCAGTGCGGTGATCCCCTCATCGAACTCCTCCGGGGGAATCGCGCCACGTGCCATCTGGCTCATCGCGCTTTGCGGAATACTTAGCAAAAGTTGCTGACGGTTCGCGATAAAGGTGGCGCTGGCGGCAGGGATAGCGCCGAGCGTGGCGCAGCCATTGCGCTCCGTAAGCTCCCGGAATTTTTCCGTCGCCACGCCCGCGCTTTTCAGCGCGCTGATACTCAGACAGGGTGCGAGAATGGCGTTGCCGCTGGCATCTTTATCGAGAAAAAACGTGACGTCACGGTTACCGATATTTTGGTTATTGACCAGAATGTCGACATGATATTTTCCAGGCGCCAGGCCGGGGCCTTTTTCATAAAGAGAAAGATCCGGTCGCTCCTCAGTTTGTTCGCCATCGTCTAACAGCGCCGGGTTGAAATAATCGTCGCCCCAGGCCTGCCCTGTTGATAACCCCAGCGACAGGCACTGTAAAGCAATCAGCAGAGCCAGATGGCGAATGCGGTTTTTCTTCATTCGTCTGGCATTATTGAGTGACATTATTCATCCCCGGATAAACGGTTTTATTCTCAGGACAGTGAATTAAGAGGCAGTGTTTAAAACGCGGTTTTCCATTCTTTGCTGATGCTGCCGTAGTCGTTTATGATTTTCCATGACACGGTATTGCCTGAAATAGTCGCGGGTATCTCAAAGGGTGTTTCGCTTTTTGGCGCAGCATAACCAATTTTCGGTAATGTCTTCCCGCCCAGAGTAATAGACTGGAAATTCATATAATAGGGCGAGGTGTTATTAACTATCAGGGTATTGCCGTTGCGCCGCCACTGTAAATCATTTGCCGCTTCCTCTGGCTTGCCGGTAATGGCTGCCGGGCGGTAAATTAATTTAATGCGGGTTTTAATGGCTATCTGTAGCGTATTTTGATCCTGTTGCTTCGCGGTGGAAGGAATGGATTTGACGTTGAGCCAGTAAAGCGATTCGCGGTCCTGCGGTAAAGACGCGCCAGTAAATATCACGCGCAGTATGTTATCCTGCCTGGCATTAAGACGAAACAGCGGCGGCGTCACCAGAAAAGGCGCTTTGCTGCCGTCGGTCGCCTCTACCGAACTCTGAATCAGATAGTTAATATCATCGGAGTTAGAGACAATGAGTGAACTTTCTTTTTTATCGCCCGGATAAATCAGGCGAGTGCCGCCAACGACGACGCCCGCCTGAGCCACAGAGGTCGCCATTAATAAAGCGCTGAGGATAATAAATTTACGCATAGTGATCTCTTCTTAATAGCGGGATATTAGCTTTCTGGCGACAGCAAATATCCCGGGGAGGATTAGTTATAAGTAACCGTAAAGGTTGAGGTCGAATCCGCTTTTCCAGCCGTCACCGTGGCCGCCGTCTGGATATAACGCGCGCCAAAAGCCAGGTCGTTTGTCTCAGTGCCGGATTTCAGCGTGTATTCAGAAGAAGCGGTATAGAGATCCAGCGGCGCGCCGGAGGCGTCGAGCAACTGAATGCCCACACCGCTGGCTACGCCGGTGCCGCTGGACAACGCCAGCACTTTGTCATTGTCAGTGCTCGCGCTGCCGCCAAAAGTAACGGAAGCGGCGGTCACGGCGGCCGGGCAGTTTTTAAGCTGTAACGCAAAGCTTGTCGGGGTTGCCGTTGAGCCAACACCGCTAAATACCGTTTTGGAAATTTTACCTAAATCGACCTGGAGCGGGCTGCTCAGGCTGTTTACCACTTCACAGGCGGAATCAAGGATTTCGCCGGTGAAATTCACCTGTCCTTCCCCGGTCGATGCAGCCCAGGTAAAAGAAGAGCAACCCGCAATAGCGGCGATGGCGGTACTGAACACTATTTTTTTCATCATTCATCCTGTTTAAGGTTGAAAAGAAAGCCTTAAATAATTAAGGCGTGAATAAGAACGATGAAAAATATGCGCCTGATGTATTGAATGCTCCAGTTATGAACACTTAACTATTCTTTTAGTGAATTAATATATTAAAAAACTTCGTCAGAGTTATGCGTTAACGCGGCGGGGCTGGTACGGCGACGGCGGCGCCAGGTGCTTGTCACACCAGAGTTTTAACTTGTATTGTGCAACGAGGCAGATAGCGATCCGCAGTGGAAGCACTGGCGGCGCATCGGAGAGAATGATTCACCGGGGCTATTACCAGGCCTGTCAGAGAGGAGAGAAAGATGGATTACCGCGCAATCATTAAAGAGATTGGCCGGGGAAAGAACCATGCGCGTGACCTGGACCGGGATACCGCACGGTCTCTCTACGCGCATATGCTGGATGGCGACGTGCCGGACCTGGAGATGGGTGCCATCCTGATTGCGCTGCGCATTAAAGGCGAAGGCGAGGCGGAGATGCGCGGCTTTTATGACGCGATGCAGCAGCACACCCTGCGCCTGACGCCGCCGGTCGCAAAGCCGATGCCGGTGGTCATTCCAAGCTACAACGGCGCGCGCAAGCAGGCGAACCTGACGCCGCTGCTGGCGCTGCTGATAAGCCGCCTCGGCTTTCCGGTGCTGGTGCACGGCGTGAGCGACGATCCGACCCGCGTGCTGACCGAAACCATCTTCACGCTGATGGGCATTACCCCGACGCTGCATGCAGGCCAGGCGCAGGCGAAGCTGGACGGGCGCGACCCGGTGTATGTTCCCATTGGCGCGCTCTGCCCGCCGCTCGAAAAACAGCTGGCGATGCGCTGGCGGCTTGGGGTGCGCAACAGCGCCCACACGCTCGCCAAACTGGCGACGCCGTTCGGCGAAGCTGACGCGCTGCGCCTTTCCAGCGTGTCGCATCCGGAATATGTCAGCAGAGTGGGACAGTTTTTCATGGATATCGGCGGACGCGGGCTGCTGATGCACGGTACTGAAGGGGAGGTATACGCCAACCCGCAGCGCTGTCCGCAAATCGCGCTTATCGACGCGCAGGGCACGCGCATTCTGGCGGAGCGCCAGAGCGAGGCGGCGTCTGTGCCGGTCATACTGCCGCAGGCGAAAGATCCCGAGGTGACCGCCCGCTGGACCGAGCGCTGTCTGTCCGGTCTTGAGCCGGTGCCGGAATCGCTGAAAACCCAGATGGCGTGCGTGCTGGTGGCAAGCGGCGAGGCGGAAGATATCCCGGCGGCGCTGGCCCGGATTGCGCAGACGTTCTGATAAAAAAAGCCCGCAGCATCCGCCGCGGGCAAAAAGGGTAACAAAGGGTTAATGAAGGGCAATAAGGGTATGTCAGTGGCTCAGGTCAATCAGTTGTAGATAACCGCGGTACCGCTGGCGAGATTATTGGTGTTGGCGGAGGTGATGCTATACGCCTTCGCGCCTGCCGCTTCGGCTTTTGCCGCAAGCGTCGCATTCAGTTCATCCAGCGTGCTGGCGCCCTGAGCAGACACGACACCGATTTTATTCAGGCCCTGCGCCTGCGCCGGGCTGACCTGTTCTGCCGCACCGGCAGCAAAAGAAAAAACGGACAGGGTCAGGGCGGCTACAGCATATTTGGTGGCTTTCATAGTGATTCTCTCGCAGTTTGTTCTGTTTAATACGGCTTGTTCCGTTGATGTGATGATTGTCACATTCAGCGGCAGAATATAAAACCGAAGAGAATTGACAGCCTTATTCTAAAAATTTGAATGTAATATAAGCTGTTGAATAAATTGGCAATAATGCCTTTTTTCCACGCTTCTTTACAGGCCCTTACCGTCCCGTTTTTTAAGGGCACAAATCGACACATCGAAACGGTAAAAGCGTGTATGGGGGAGCGCAGGTGTTAGCGCAACTGGCTGTCTTTTGAGCCGCGGCGATTATAGAGTGAGTAACGCTGGCGGTGTTCATCCTGTTTTTGCTGGCAGTTCACACACAGACGCACGCCCGGGATAGCCTTACGGCGCGCCTCGGGGATCGGCTCATCGCACATCTCGCAGAATTCCAGACTTTCGCCTGTTGGCAAGTCGCGTCGCGCCCGCGCCACGGCGTCTTCAACGGTGCTGTCAATTTGATCCTGAACCGCGCCGTCGTTTGCCCAACCTGAAGCCATAGGGACCTCCTGAATGGTTAAACACAGGGGTAATTATAGCAAAAAAGGGGGCATCCTGCCGGGAGAAAGCCCGCCGCAGCGGGCTTTGGGCGCGATCAACGCGCGTCCGGGCGCACCAGATCGAAGCGCTGCGCCTCGTCAATACCGTAGTAGGCGCTCGGGCCGCCCGCGCGCAGGATGGGACGGGCTTTCGCGGTCTGATAGATGCCATCTTCCAGCAGCGACTCGTCAATATGCACCGCGACCACTTCGCCTAATACCAGCCAGGTATCAATCAGCTCGCCGCTGGCGGCCGTGAGCTGAATGCACTGCGTGAGGCGGCATTCGAAATTGACGGGGCTTTCGGCGACGCGCGGCGCGCTGACCACCCGCGACGGCGCGGCGGTAAGACCGGCGCGGATAAACTCATCTTCACCGTGGGGCAGGGAGGCGGAGGTTTCATTCATCGCCACTGCCAGCTCGCGCGTGGCGAGGTTCCAGACGAACGCTTTCGTCGCGGCAATATTTCTTACGCTGTCTTTCCAGCCGTTGCTGGAAAAACCGATAATCGGCGGGCGATAGTTAAAGCAGTTAAAGAAGCTGTATGGCGCAAGGTTGCGACGGCCTTCGCTGTCTTGTGAGGCTATCCAGCCGATGGGGCGCGGGCCGACGATGGCGTTCAGCGGATCGTGCGGCAACCCGTGGCCGCGAGCCGGTTCGTAGTAATAGTGCATAGCGGACTCCCTGGACAAAAAAACTATCATAGCCGTCGCGGTAAATTTTGCCGCGCTTATTTACCAGGGGCGGGTCAGCGGGTATTGTACGCGCCCACACAGGAGGAAGCCGATGAACCGCAAACCGGGCCTGCACCCACGTAACCGCCACCACAGCCGCTATGATTTCGACGCGCTGACACAGCGCTGTCCGGCGCTTGGCGCGTATGTTCGCCTCTCGCCCGCCGGCGAGCCGACCGTTGATTTCGCCGATCCACAGGCGGTCAAAACCCTCAATCAGGCGCTGCTGGCGCACTTTTACGGCGTGCAGCAGTGGGATATTCCTGACGGCTTCCTCTGTCCGCCGGTGCCGGGCCGCGCGGATTATATCCATCATCTGGCGGATCTGCTGGCCGGGGGCAACGGCGACGTTGTTCCCGCGCAGGCGAGCGTGCTGGATATCGGCGTTGGCGCCAACTGCATCTATCCGCTAATCGGCCAGTACGAGTACGGCTGGCGGTTTACCGGCACCGATACCAGCGAAGAGGCGATCCGCAGCGCGAGCGCCATTATTGACGCCAATCCTGGGCTCAACCGCGCCATCCGCCTGCGCCGCCAGAAAACCCCGGACGCGATATTCCACGGAATCATTCACAAAAATGAGCGTTACGACGCGACGCTGTGCAACCCGCCGTTCCACGACTCCGCCGAAGCCGCCAGCGCGGGTAACGCGCGTAAACGCCGTAACCTTGGGCTCGCGCCGGACACGGGGTTAAACTTTGGCGGCCAGCAACAGGAGCTATGGTGCGAGGGCGGCGAGGTCGGCTTCATCACCCGGATGATCGCTGAGAGCGCGCTGTTCGCCCGTCAGGTGCTGTGGTTTACCACGCTGGTGTCGAAGGGCGACAACCTTCCGCAGCTTTACCGGGCGCTGGAACAGGCGGGCGCAGTGAAAGTGGTCAAAAAAGAGATGGCCCAGGGCCAGAAGCAGAGCCGCTTTATCGCCTGGAGCTTTATGGATACGGCCCAGCGCGAACGCTGGGCACAGAACCGTTCGCGGTAATTACACCGTCGGATTCGCAGGCGGCAGCGCGCCGCCTGCCGCCGCCTGCGCCTGGGCGGCGGCGGTGGCGTCCGGCATCGGCTGCATGACCTGCACCGTCTGTACCGGCGGGCGAATACCTGCCAGATCGAAGTGTTTTTTCACTATGCCGTCAAGCGCGAAACGCACCGTCCACTGCTTCAGCGGCTGGGTGGTGAAAGTCACGCGGATCGTAAAGGCGGTGTTGGTCAGCCCCACAATGCCCACCACGTTCGGCTCGCCTATCACAAGCATTCGGATATCCTCCTGCTCCATCAGCTCATCCACCGCCGCACGCAACGCGCGGTTAGCCTTTTCGGTATCCTCAAAGCGGTCGACATCATAGTTCGCCACAAACGAGCCTATCCCGCGCACGAAGTTGGCGAAGGTCGTTATCGATGACCACGGAATAATGTGGTAGGCGCCGGTGTCCTGGCGTACGCCCACCGAGCGGATCGACATGCGCTCCACGGTGCCGGTCAGCGGGCCGATGGTCACCAGATCGCCGGTGTTCATGCCGTTCTCAAACTGAATAAAGATGCCGGTGATGATGTCTTTGACCAGCGTTTGCGAGCCGAACGAGACCGCAAGGCCCAGCGCGCCCGCGCCCGCCAGCAGCGGCGCGATATTGACGCCAATCTCCGAGAGCACAATCATCACCGTAATCGTGCTGATAATGACCGCCAGCGCGTTGCGAAACAGCGTCAGCAGCGTGCGGGTGCGGGCGCTCGGCATCGGGCGGCCGTGGATGTCAGACGCGAGGCGGCTCTCAATCAGGCTCGCCAGCACCGTCCAGCCGACGGCGGAGAAGAACAGGATAAGCGAGATGCGGATCAGGATATCCACGGTTTTCTCACCCGCGCCCACGGTGAGCCACTCCCAGAAATCAAACAGGCCCCAGGCGTTCATCAGCAGCATGATCGACACGCAAACCGTGAGAATGCGCGCCAGCTTCAGCGTGACGGAAATCCAGCCGTTGAGACGTTTTTGCAGCTCCGGATAGTTGCGCTGTACTGGCGGGGAGAGCGTGATGGTTTTACTCAGCCAGCGGGTGAAGACGCCGCAGATAAACGCCGCGACGCTGACGATGGCGAGCGTTTTCAGCGAGGCACCCATCATAAATTTCAGGCTGTTGCCCGGATCGAAGAGCGAAAAGAAAAACAGCACGATGAAATAGGCGCTCGCCAGCCAGTGCCAGACCAGCGCGAACGCGCGGATAAACAGGCTGAAAAAGGCGAGCGAGCGGTCCGCAAGGCGGGTCAGCCCGGCGGTGATAGCGCGTTTATTATGGAAAATGAGGTACAGCGCCCAGCCGGTCATAGTCAGCATGATAATAACGTTTGCCAGCGCGCCGACCTGCACGTTGACCTGCGCTGAGATGATAGGCACCGCCACCAGCAGGCCGTAGCCTATCAGGCTGCTTAGCCCGCTCAGGCGCAGGTGCCAGTAACGCGCGCTCGCATCGCTGATGACAAACGGGCGCAGCGACGGGAAGCGCGGGCAGAAGATAAGCCGCAATATAGCCTTAAAGAATTCGATAAGCGCAAAGGCGTTCAGGAACAGCCCCTGCTGACGGGCAATGGTACGGCTGCCCGCGTTCATCATATCGATCGCTATCTGGCCGACAAACAGCGTCAGGGCCAGCAGCGCGAGGTCGATAATAAACGCCAGAATAATCATCAGCGGCAGCTGTATCCAGCTCGCCCGGTTGATG
Source organism: Cronobacter muytjensii ATCC 51329 (assembly GCF_001277195.1). Taxonomy (NCBI): domain Bacteria; kingdom Pseudomonadati; phylum Pseudomonadota; class Gammaproteobacteria; order Enterobacterales; family Enterobacteriaceae; genus Cronobacter; species Cronobacter muytjensii. The sequence continues at coordinate 2,623,885 of NZ_CP012268.1, read as the reverse complement.
TTTTTGCGCCGTCCCCACTGGCCCATTTTTCGGTACAGCGGAATGGCGCACGCGCGTACCGCGAAGTAAAACAGGAATACCGAGACCGCGAGCAGGGTGAAGTGAGTGAGCGCGTTGAAAAAGGTTTTCTCGTTAAATACCTTGTGCGGCGCGCTGGTGATATTGCGATGCAACTGAGCAAAGCGCCCGGCAAGCTCGCCGCCGTAGTGGCGCGTCACCTCGGTAACGTTCTCCAGCACCGTTTTTTCTTCTTCTTCGGCGACGGGCGGCTTGATGACGGGCGTGGCTTCAGTGGCGGGCGTGGCCGCCGCCTGGCGCAACTGGCCGATAAGCTCCTTGCGGGAGGCGTCGTTTTCGAGCACATCCGCGAGCGCCGCGTAGGCCGCTTTCTTTTTTTCCGCGTCAGGCTCTGTGGGCGGCGCCTCGCTTTTTTGAGTGGTCGAGGCGGCAACCGCCGCGGCGGGCAGGCTTACGGCATTGGCTGAAACGCTAAACAGGCTGACAAGCAGCAGTAAAATCCACGGCACGCTCTCCTCCGGCTGAGAAAGTGACACAAAGAGGTAAGTATAGTGCCCGGATAAGCGAAGCCCGGAAAAGAGGAGTATTCCGGAGATTGGGAAGAGGGGCGCCGCACCCGGTTTGACATCCAGGGGCCGGTAAGCGCAGCGCCGCCGCCACGGTTGCGGGAGAGAGGGGGCGGGCGCGTCGCTTACCCACGCTGGGCAATCACCCGCAGGCCGCCCTACCCACGTCGACGCCAATAAAAAACCCTCTCCGGGGAGAGGGTTTGCACAGGGCGAAAACCTTAAGAGACGTGCTGCAAAAACTCCTGCAGACGCGGGCTTGGCGGGTTCTCGATGAGCGCCTGCGGATTGCCGTCTTCGGCGATGCGGCCTTTGTCGATAAAGATCAGACGAGACGCCACTTTTTCGGCGAAGCCGATTTCGTGGGTCACGATAACCATCGTCATGCCTTCTTCGGCCAGATCCTGCATCACTTTTAACACTTCGTGGCGCAGCTCCGGGTCAAGCGCGGAGGTCGGCTCATCAAACAGCATCATCTTCGGCTTCACCGCCAGCGCGCGGGCAATCGCCACACGCTGCTGCTGGCCGCCGGAAAGTTCAGACGGATAGTGATGGCCGCGCTCGGCAAGCCCCACTTTCGCCAGCAGCGCTTTCGCCAGCTTCTCAGCCTCGGCTTTGCTGGCGCCGCGCACGCGAATCGGCCCGAACATGACATTTTCCAGCGCCGTCAGGTGCGGGAAGAGATAGAACTGCTGGAACACCATGCCAGCTTCCTGACGGATCAGGCGCTCGTCCACTTTCGGGTCGTTCACCTTAAGCCCATCGACAATCAGATCGCCGCTGGTGATTTCTTCCAGTTTGTTGATGCAGCGCAGCAGCGTCGATTTCCCGGAGCCGGACGGCCCGATGATGACGACGACTTCGCCCTGGTTAATCTTTAAATCGATATTATGCAGCACCTGGGTTTGACCAAAATGCTTGGAGACGTTTTTAAATTCAATCACAGGATTTTCATCCTTTTTTCCAGACGACGCAGAACAAAGCTCAGAACGAGGGTAATGACCAGATAAATCACCGCAACGGCGCTCCAGATTTCAAGCGCGCGGAAGTTGCCCGCGATGATCTCCTGGCCCTGACGGGTCAGTTCGGCGACGCCGATAACGATAAACAGCGAGGTGTCTTTAATGCTGATGATCCACTGGTTGCCGAGCGGCGGCAGCATACGACGTAGCGCCAGCGGCAGGATCACGTGGCGGATGGTTTCACGCTTCGACAGCCCCAGCGCCAGGCCCGCTTCACGAAAGCCTTTATGGATGGAGAGCACCGCGCCGCGGGTGATTTCCGCGATATACGCGCCGGAGTTGATCATGATGGTGACCACCGCCGCGGTGAACGGGTCGATGCGTAAATCGTTAAATGCCATCGGCAGGGCAAAATAGATAAACATCACCTGCACCACAATCGGGGTGCCGCGAATGATTTCAATAAAAACCAGCGCGATGTGATTCGCAATCCAGCCGCCAAACGAACGGGCGAAACCGGCCACCAGACCGATTATCAGACCGCCGACCAGACCGAGGACCGAAATCCACAAGGTCATTTTGGCGCCTTCAAGCAAGAGGGGAATGGCAGGCCAGATGGCGCTCCAGTCAAACTGCATGATGATTTCCTGTGTTACCGTGGTTCAAAAATAGCAGGGGCGAAGGCCGCCCCTGACAGATATTAACTGCTTAATAAGAATTATTATTTTGGCTCAGTGCCGAACCATTTTTTGTAGATTTCGTTATAGGTGCCGTTCTCTTTCAGGGTCTTCAGCGCGCCGTTGACTTTGGTGCGAAGATCGTCGCTGCCTTTCGGGAACGCGATGCCATACTGCTGGCCCGCCAGAGAGTCGCCAACGGCTTTGAACTGACCATTACCTGCGGTTTTGATGAAGTACAGGATGTTAGGCGTATCGTGCAGAACAGCGTCAGCACGGTTGGTGCCAAGCTCCATGTACGCGTTGTCGATGTTCGGGAACTGGCGCAGATCTTTGGTTTTGATGTTCGCTTTCGCGTAATCGACTGAACCGGTGCCGCTCTTCACGGCGACAACTTTACCGTCGAGATCCTTCACGCTTTTCACGTCGTTGTTGTTCGCTTTCACCATCACCAGCAGGCCGCTGTTGTAGTAGCCGTCGGAGAAGTCGATCGCTTTTTTACGTTCGTCAGTGATGGTGATACCGGCCAGCGCCAGGTCAACGTTTTTGGTTTGCAGCGCCGGAATAATGCCGCTGAAATCCATTGGTTTTAAGGTGTAGTCGAGCTTCAGCTCTTTAGCGATAGCGGCCCACAGGTCGACGTCGAAGCCGACATACTTATCGCCTTGTTTAAATTCGAAGGGAACAAACGCGGTGTCGGTTGCTACAACCAGCTTATCCGCCGCCTGAGAAGAGACCGCAAAGGCCAGAGTCAGGGCTGCCAGGGAAACTTTAAAAACAGACTTCATAGCATTTCCTTTATTTATCCGCGGGGCGATCCCCGATAAGAACGTAGCGCTGCATGAAAAAATCATGCCAGTTTTACAACCCGCTGTTTTGAAAGGCAAGATAAAAGTCCTTCTGCACAATCAATGCGCTTATTACCGTTATTTGCACCAATATGGTGCACCAAAATAGTGCGCAGCGGCCGTCAGCCGGGTGAAGGGTCTTTTTAGCCTGAAAACCGGTGATAAAACAATCTTTCATTAACGATTGTGTGAGGGGATTATTACAAAGAGATAACGTTTGCGGGGTAAATCGGGCGAGTGACGCCCTCTTTTAGTGCAAAGCCCCCTCCGGGAGGAGAGGGCCTGATAAGTAAAGCGTCTGGTATAACCGGGAATTATTCGATATTCGACTCGATAAACCACAGGAATTTATCCAGATCGCGAGACGCTGCGGTAAAGATATCCGCCGTATCTTCGTCGCTGGCTTCGCTGATGGCCTTACGCACGTCGTTCGCGACAATCGCGTAGCGGTCCGCCAGCTCTTTCAGGTGCTCCTGAACGCTATGGATGTCCAGCGGATAGCTTTTCAGTGCGGTTTTGCTGTTAACCACCTGTGTGGTGCCCAGCGCGACGCCGCCCAGCTGTACGGCACGTTCAGCGATAGTATCGAGGTGCTCAGTCAGCGCGGTACGGAAGCCGTCCAGCATTTCATGAACGCCAATAAAGTTCGCGCCGCGCATGTTCCAGTGCGCCTGTTTAGTAATCAGCGACAAGTCAATGAAATTAACCACCTGGCGGTTCAGCAGCTCGATGGTGGCCTTTTTGTCGCTGTCTGCTACATCATTGCGGGTGTAGAGCAGGTCGGAAGCCTTTGTTTTAACCAGTTTAGCGGTACCCATAATTTCATATCCTCTTGATGATTGTGTCCCAGGAAATTACGGAATTAAGTATAGCACCGGGTCTGGAGTTTGCTGGCGTGGCTGTGCCTATCAGATAAATAGAAAAGGGGTGGTTGCCTGTAAAATTTCTTTATGAACAGGGTGTTGGCTAATTTTGTAAGTATTTTTATAACGTTTAAATTAACGCTGAATTAAAGCGAACCGCGCATGTGGTTATTTTAATAGCGAATCAATCGCAACGCAGAAATATCTGAAACTGGCGAGAGGGAAATAGGCTGGCACGGCATAAACCGTGCCAGGAAATATAAATTCTGCTTAATCAATATCGAGGCTTTTTATCTGCGTTTCACGCCGCAGCGTCAGCGTCGAACCGATGGAAGCGATGATGATCGACAGCAGGGCCAGCCACTGCACCAGCGTCAGCGTTTCGCCGAGGAACAGCATGCCGGAAAAGGCCGCCAGTGCCGGCTCCATACTCATTAGCGTGCCGAATGTTCGCGTGGGCAGGCGCGTGAGCGCGGTCATCTCCAGCGAATAGGGAAGGGCAGTGGAGAGCACGGCGATGCCAAGGCCGAGCGGCAGCACCGACCAGTGCCAGAGCGCGTCGCCCGCGGCAATCGCGCCGATGGGCACAAAAACTATCGCGGCAATGAACGAGCCGAGCGCGACGGTCGCCGGGCCATGTTCCGCGCCCGCTTTTTGTCCGGCGATAATGTAGACCGCCCAGCAGGCACCCGCGCCTAACGCGCAGGCGGCGCCGAGCGGATCGACATGCGTGACATCCTGGCCGAGCGGCAGCAGAAACCACAAACCCAGTACCGCCAGAATGACCCAGAGGAAATCCACCGGGCGGCGAGAGCCGAACAGCGCTACCGCCAGCGGGCCGGTAAACTCCAGCGCGACGGCGATGCCGAGCGGCACGGTACGAATCGATAAATAAAAGAGGTAGTTCATCGCGCCGAGCGCCAGCCCGTAAATCAGCAGCGGCATTCGCTGACTGCGGGTAAAGCGCAATCGCCAGGGTTTAAACACCACGGCCAGGATAAGCGTGCCGAGCGCGAGGCGCAGCGCGGTCACGCCGGGCGCGCCTACCAGCGGAAACAGTGATTTAGCGAGCGACGCGCCGCTTTGAATAGACGCCATGGCAATAATAAGCACCACGACGGGCAACCAGAGGGGAGTTTTACGGGACAACGTTGGCATCCTGCGCACCTGTAAAAGTTAAAGATAAGTAAACGCGATAGCTTACTGTATTTAACTGACGGGTGGTTTAGCAAACATTGAAAAACGCGGCGGCAATAGCGGTTATCATACCCGGGTTAGCGCAAAATTTGTTCAGTCGCGTTTAGGAATAATCCGGATGCAGGCGCACTCTGACAGAGGCCATAATCGTTGCCGCCGGTTAAAATGCATTGTTTTTAGCAAGATAGACGCTGGCGGAAACGTTCTGTTACAGGAAAGACCGGGTTAGACAACGTGAACAACAAAGAGTTTCCTGCTGGGTTTTGATATATTTAAATCTTAGGACTTACTTGAAGCACATTTGAGGTGGTTATGAAAAAAATTGCATGTCTTTCAGCACTGGCTTGTGTTCTGGCCGTTTCCGCAGGTTCTGCTGTTGCTGGCACCGCTACCGTTTCCGGTGGCTACGCTCAGAGCGACGCGCAGGGCGTGATGAACAAAATGAACGGTTTCAACCTGAAATACCGCTATGAGTTCGACGACACCAACCCGCTGGGCGTGATCAGTTCCTTCACCTACACCGAAAAAGATCGCTCTGAAAACGGTGAATACAACAAAGGCCAGTACTACGGCATCACTGCAGGTCCGGCTTACCGTATCAATGACTGGGCAAGCATCTACGGCGTAGTGGGTGTTGGCTACGGTAAATTCCAGAGCACCGACTACCCGACCAAAACCAGCGACACCAGCGACTACGGTTTCTCTTACGGTGCTGGTCTGCAGTTCAACCCGGTTCAGGACGTTGCTCTGGACTTCTCCTACGAGCAGAGCCGCATCCGCAACACCGACGTTGGCACCTGGATCGCAGGCGTGGGTTACCGCTTCTAATCACTCCGGTGATAAAAAATCCGCCCTCGGGCGGATTTTTTTTATCTGCGCGTCGCCTCAGTGCGTACGTGCGTCAAACAGATCGCAGCCCAGGTGATCATAGCTCACCTTATTGAGTTTAAAGTTGGTCACATAGACCGGCCCCGCTTTTTGCCCCGAAATAAATTTATATTTCGGCGCGATCTCTTTCACTTTAATCCCCGTCCACTGCGCAAAAAAACTCAGGAAATCATTGGCGGAGCGGCGCGCTTTGATAATGCGGTGCGCTTTATCGTCGCTGGAAAGCACCATAAACGGCACCTGAAAATTTTGCTGAAATTTATCGTCATGCGCCAGGTACTGCACCGCTTTGCCGCGCTCTTTAAAGGCGAGACCGTGATCGGAGAAGTAGACCAGGGAGAAACTCTGCCCGCTGTTTTGCAGTTGCTGATAGAGCTGACGTAACAAATCATCAGTCTGGCGAATGCTGTAAAGGTAGCAGGATGTCTCTTTCGACTGCACGAATACATCATACTTGCCCTGCGTGCGATCGCACGCCTGCGGATGCGAGCCCATCAGATGCAGCACAATAAGCTGCGGCTGCGGGCGCTGCGTCGCCAGCACCTGCGCGGTCATTTTCAGCAGCGCCTCGTCGCGGGTGTTTTTATCCGCTTCGAAATCGCCGCTTTTTAAGAAATGCACTTCGTCGGCGCGCCGGGCGATGCTCGCAATGGCCGTGTCATATTCGCCAATCTGCCCCTGGTTTGAAAACCACCAGGTCTGGAAACCGGCGCGGTTGGCGAGCGTGACGACGTTATCCTGATATTGCGGCTTATTATCCACGACCCGGTTAAGCGTCAGTCCGAGCGATTTCTGTGTCGAGCCGCTGGCGGCGATATAATCTGTGAACAGATAGCCATTCACGCGGCTCGCGAACGGGCTGTTATCCCACTGGCCGCCAAACGCGCCGACCGCGTCACGCCGAACGCTTTCGCCAATCACCACCACATAGGTGTGATATTTCGGCGCGACCGCGAGAACGTTCCAGGAGTCCTTGATTTTCGACAGCGCCTCCATGCGTTGCTGTTCGTCCAGCACCTCGTAATTATTCACCACCACGTCTTTAACGAAGCGAAACACCGGGTAGCCGCTGTCTTTTAGCGCAAACACGCCGCCGTAAAGCTGGTTTTGTACCGGCGTCACGAAAAAACTCACCACGCTCACCGCAAGGCAGAGGCTGTCGAACGGCCGCCAGCGACGGCGGGCTGCAGGCGTGCGGCGCAGCGCAATAATGCCCAGCGTAAAAATAAACAGCGATACCAGATAGCTGTACCAAGGGAAAATGGTCAGCAGCTCCGTCGACTCTTCCATATTGGTGGCATGCAGCGCCAGCAGCGTGTTGAAATTCGGCGCGCCGTAAGTCTGCCCGAACGGAAAATAGAGCCCGGCCACCAGCGAGCAGACGGCCAGCAGCCCTTTCTGTACGCGCGGCGCGCTTCTCCACAGCAGCAACAGCACGCAGCAAAACGCGACGGCGTAGAGCAGGCTGAATTCATAACCCAGAGCGACATTAATTAATAACGATTGCAGAAAATAGAAGCCAATCCACGGATCGAGAGCGATGCCGCGCGCAGCAAGAGTATTTTTTAGCGTTAGATTCATAGTACGGGTTCAACGAAACGCCATGCGTAAACCCTGGCGTCAAGGGTATTCGCCCGCCAGAGTGCAGGACCAGAAGGGAGGGAGATCCGCATTCGGTAACATCGTGAGGGCAGGGCTGCAAGAAGATAGAGCCGCGCGGCAAGAATAGCAACGGGGGGAAACCAACTAGTTTGCGAGAAAGGCTGCAAAACTCGCCAAAAGAGAGAAGAAAACCAACGTGAGGTGCGCAGGGCGCAGTGTAACGCAGAATAATGAAGAAAAAATGACAACAGGGCGGGGCGGCAGGCTGCTTACTTCTGCCCGTGATCGTCCTGCTCCGGCTGGGGTTTCGGGTTAAACATCTCGCACAACATATTCAGCAGCCGCAGCCGCACCTGAAAGGGGGAGTGAGTAAACACGCGCATACACCTCATTACTTCGTTCATACCAGGTCTCCGCGTCTGACAGCCCGAAACCTCCGGGCTGTTCGCATTACATACAGATATAGCACAGGCTATGTTGTATAGCTATGGCTAACACGTTAATTTTTTGTGCTCGCGGTGCGGTGGTTTACAATGGCCCGCAAAACAGCGTTAACCGTATCGCGCCACTGTAATGAGGAAGCATAATGAGCCGTCGGGCAGGTAAGCAGAGCAGCATGAAAGTGACGCAACTGGTGAACGTCGAGGAGCATGTCGAAGGTTTTCGCCAGGTGCGTGAAGCCCACCGGCGCGAGCTTATCGACGATTACGTCGAACTGATTTCCGATCTTATCCGCGAGGTCGGCGAAGCGCGTCAGGTGGATATGGCCGCGCGTCTTGGCGTTTCGCAGCCTACTGTCGCCAAAATGCTCAAACGTCTCGCCACCGTTGGCCTGATTGAGCAGATCCCCTGGCGCGGCGTGTTTCTGACGCCGGAAGGTGAAAAGCTGGCGCAGCAGAGCCGCGAGCGTCACCAGATTGTCGAGAACTTCCTGCTCGCGCTTGGCGTGAAACCGGATACCGCGCGGCGCGACGCCGAAGGGATGGAGCATCATGTCAGCGAAGAGACGCTTGAGGTCTTTCGCCGTTTCAGCCAGCAGAACGGATTTGAATAATCATGTTACGTCGCCTTGCGCGTCCTTTTCTTCACGACAGGTTTTTCCAGCTTTTATTGATAACCGGCATTCTGCTGAGCTTTTTTGTGCCTTTCGCACCGCGCGAATGGCCGCAGGCCGTGGACTGGCGCACCATCATTACGCTCGCCGGGCTGATGATGCTTACCAAAGGCGTTGAGCTGAGTGGTTATTTCGACGTGTTGGGCCGCCGCCTGGTGCGCCGCTTCACGACGGAACGCAGCCTGGCGCTGTTTCTGGTCTGCGCCGCCGCGCTGCTCTCCACTTTTTTAACCAACGACGTGGCGCTATTTATCGTGGTGCCGTTGACGCTGACGCTTAAAAAACTGTGCGCCATTCCGGTGAACCGCCTCATTATCTTTGAAGCGCTGGCGGTGAACGCCGGTTCGCTGCTCACGCCCATCGGTAATCCGCAAAATATCCTGCTGTGGGGGCGCTCCGGTCTCGCGTTTGGCGAGTTTATTCTACACATGGCGCCGCTGGCGTTAGCGCTGATGGCGAGCCTGCTGGTGCTCTGCCGGGTGTGCTTCCCGGCGAAGGCGCTGCATTATCAGTCGCACGATAAAGCGCATGACTGGCAGCCGCGTCTGGTCTGGTGCTGTCTCGCGCTTTATGTGGTGTTCTTAACCGCGCTGGAGCTGGAACTGGCGCTATGGGGGCTGGCGCTGGTTGCGGCCGGATTTTTACTGGCGGCGCGCCGGGTGCTGATTAGCATCGACTGGAGCCTTTTACTGGTGTTTGTGGCGATGTTTATCGACGTGCATCTGCTGACGCAACTGCCCGCGCTCACGTCCAGTCTGCATCACGTCACGCAACTGCCCCCCGTCGGGCTTTACGCGCTCGGCATCGGGCTTTCGCAGTTTATCAGCAACGTGCCGGCGACCATTCTGCTGCTCAATTACGTGCCGCCGACGACGCTGCTCGCCTGGGCGGTGAATATCGGCGGTTTCGGGCTGCTGCCCGGCTCGCTCGCCAACCTGATAGCCCTGCGTATGGCCGCCGATCGCCGCATCTGGTGGCGCTTTCATCTCTACTCCCTGCCGCTGCTTATCTGGTCGGCGCTGGTGGGTTATCTGCTGTTGTGGGGGCTTTTTCTCAGATAATGCTAATTTGTCAGTTTTTCCTGGCAAATGTATAGACTGGTCCTAAGTTTAGTAAACGGTAATTTGTGATGTTTTTAACTTACAGGACTGTTGCTGAACTATGGCGGAAAATCACAATAACAACGCTGACGAAGAGAAACGTCAGGAGCAGAGCGACGATACCAGCAAAAACAAGGATAACGGCAAGGCGGAGGGCGAAACGCGCAAGCGCCCTGGTAAAAAGCCGCTGATTATCCTTGGTATCGTGGTCATTATTATGGTGGTGGGAGCCCTTATCTGGTGGCTGATGACCCGCAACCTCGAAACCACAGACGATGCTTTTATTGAAGGCGATGCCGTCACCGTCGCGCCGAAAGTCGCGGGCTACGTCACTGAACTGCGCGTTAAAGATAACCAGCGGGTAAAAAAAGGCGATCTGCTGGTGGTGATTGACCCGCGCGACGCCACCGCACAGCGCGATCAGGCACGCGCGCAGTTGTCGCTTGCCGAATCGCAGTTGCATCAGGCGCAGGCGCAGCTGGCGCTCGCCAAAGTGCAGTACCCGGCCCAGCGGGATCAGGCTAAAGCGCAGGTGCTGCGCGCCGAGGCGGAGCTTGCTAACGCGCGCGCCGAATATCAGCGCCAGCGCGGCGTCGATCCTCGCGCCACCTCCCGGCAAAACATTGATGCCGCCAGCGCCCAGCTGCGCAGCGCCGAGGCGGGGCTTGCTAACGCGAAGGCCCAGCTGGAAGTCGCGGAACAGGTGCAACTGCAAATTCGTCAGCAGGAAACCAACGTCGAAGCCCGTGAAAGCCAGGTCGCCCAGGCGCGCGCGCAGCTACAGACGGCCGAACTGAATCTTTCTTATACCGAAGTCCGCGCGCCGTTCGACGGCTTCGTCACTAAGCGCAACGTCCAGAACGGCACGCTGGTGCAGGCGGGCAGCGCGCTCTTCTCGCTGGTATCGCCCGAGATCTGGGTGGTGGCGAACTTCAAAGAGTCGCAGCTGGAGCGTATGCGCCCTGGCAATAAAGTCGCTATCTCCGTAGACGCCTTCCCGGATCTTGAGCTCGAAGGTCATGTTGAGAGCATCCAGCAGGGTAGCGGCTCACGTTTCTCGGCATTTCCGGCGGAAAACGCCACCGGCAACTTTGTGAAAATCGTCCAGCGCGTGCCGGTGAAAATCGTTATCGACAAAGGGCTTGAGAACTGGGATCAGCCGCTGCCGCTGGGGCTGTCCGTTGAACCTGAGGTGACGGTGGAATGAGCGAGCAGGCCCACAGCGGCTGGCGCCCGGCCAGCAACCCCTGGTCCGTCGCGATAGTGGTCACTATCGCGGTGTTTATGGAAATTCTCGACACCACGATTGTCAACGTGGCGCTGCCGCACATCGCCGGTTCGCTGTCGTCGAGTTACTCCGAATCGACGTGGGTCCTGACGTCTTATCTGGTGGCGAACGGCATCGTGCTGCCGCTGTCGGCGTTCTTCAGCCGCCTGTTTGGCCGCAAGCAGTTTTTCCTGATTTGCATCGTGATGTTTACGGTCTGCTCGTTCCTCTGCGGTATCGCCACAGAGCTTTGGCAAATCATCCTGTTTCGTATCCTGCAGGGCTTTTTCGGCGGCGGCCTGCAACCGACGCAGCAGTCGGTGCTGCTGGATTACTTCAAGCCGGAAGATCGCGGCAAGGCGTTCGGGCTCTCCTCAATTGCCATCATCGTCGCCCCGGTGCTCGGCCCGACGCTCGGCGGCTGGATAACCGATAACTACTCCTGGCGCTGGGTCTTTTTTATTAATATCCCGGTCGGGATTGTCTGCGTCCTGGCGGTCTATCAGCTGCTGGAAGATCCGCCGTGGGAGAAAAAATCGGAAGAAAAAATCCCGGTGGACTGGACCGGCATCGGGCTTATCGCGCTCGGGCTTGGCTGTTTGCAGGTAATGCTTGATCGCGGCGAAGATGAAGACTGGTTTGCCTCTGATTTCATCCGCACCTTCGCGGTGCTGACATTTATCGGGATCATCGGCGCGATTTACTGGCTTATCTACACTCGCCGTCCGGTGGTGGATCTGCATTGCGTGCGCGATAAAAACTTCGCCGTCTCCAGCGTGCTGATGGCGGGCATGGCGCTTATTCTCTACGGCAGCTCGGTGGTTATCCCGCAGCTTGCGCAGCAGGATCTCGGCTATACCGCCACCTGGTCGGGGCTTATCCTCTCGCCCGGCGCGGTGCTTATTGTCTTTACCATCCCGATTGTGCTGAAGCTGATGCCGCTGGTGCAGACCCGCTGGATCATCGCGTTCGGCTTCCTGTGCCTCGGCGTGTCGTTCTTCTGGTCGCGCAATCTGGTGCCGAACGTCGATTTTGAAACGCTGATGCTGATGCGCAGCGCGCAGTCGATAGGGCTCGGCTTTTTGTTTGTGCCGCTCACCACCATTGCGTTTATCACCATTCCCCAGCGGCTGAACGCCGACGCGGCGGCGCTCTTTACCATGTTCCGCAACGTGGCCGGGTCGATAGGCATTTCGCTCTCCACCGCGGCCATTACCGAGCGCGCGCAGGTGCAGAGCGCCCATCTGAGTACGCACATGTCGCCGTTCGATGAACAGTTCCAGCAGGCGATACGCAGCGGCGCCGAGGCGGTGCGCAATTTTACGGCGCAGCTTGGCGACCCGACCGGCATAGCCACCGGACAACTGTATAAAACGATGATTGCCCAGTCGCGCATCCTGGCCTACATCGACGTGTTCACGCTGCTGAGCGTGGTGGCGATTTTACTGATTCCGTTTTGTTTATTGCTTTCGCCGATTAAGAGCGAAGGCTCCGCAGGAGCACACTGATATGTACGGAAGAGTGACCTTCCCACTGAGTCTGATGGCGGTAGCGCTGCTGCTGGCTGGCTGCGCGGTCGGCCCGGATTACCGGGCGCCCGAACCGGTGACGCCGGGCGCGTTTGGCGAAACCGCGCGGCAGAACGCGCCGGATGTCGCCTCGAAGGCGCGCAGCACCGCGCCTGACCCGCGCTGGTGGCGCACGTTTAACTCGCCGCAGCTCGACAGCCTTATTGAGCGCGCTATCGCGGGCAATTTGTCGCTTCAGCAAACCGTGCTGCGCATCGCAGGCGCCCGCGAGCAGATAAACCAGGCGGGCGGCGCGTTTTTCCCGGCGGTGAACGGCAACGTGCGCGCCACGCGCCAGCAGCTCGGGCTGGAAGGCGAACTGAAATCGCATGACGTTTACGGCCAGCTTGACGCGGTCGACCCGCAAATCAGCTCCGCGCTTGGCCCGCTGACGCAGCCGATTAACCTGTATCAGGGCAGCTTTGACGCGCAGTGGGAGATAGATCTCTGGGGCAAAGTGCGCCGTCAGGTTGAGGCGGCGGACGCGCAGCAGAAGGCGGCGATTGAGCAGCGCAACGACGCGCTGGTCTCGCTGGAAGCCGAAGTGGCGCGCGCCTGGCTACAACTGCGCGGCGCGCAGAGCATTCTCGCGACCATGAATGAGCAGATAGCCTCGGCGCAGCAGACGCTGGAGCTGACCGAAAGCCGCCAGCGCAGCGGGCTGTCGCCGCAGCTGGATGTGGAAAATGCCCGCGCCCAGCTCGGCACATTGCAGGCGCAACTGCCGCAGTATCAGGCGCAGGAGCGTCAGGCGATGAACGGGCTGGCGGTGCTGCTTGGCAAACCGCCCGGCGCGCTCGACGCCGAACTGCGGGCCGCGCAGCCGCTGCCGGCCTTGCCGGAAATCGTGCCGGTCGGCATTCCGTCGACGCTCGCGCGTCGACGTCCGGACGTGCGCGAAGCCGAAGCCAGACTGCATGCCGCGACCGCACAGATTGGCGTGTCGGTGGCGCAGCTCTTCCCGAGCCTGTCGCTTTCCGGCCAGTTCGGCATGCGCAACAGCGAAACCGACTACCTCACCGACTGGAGCAGTCACTTTTACAGCTTCGGCCCGCAGGTCTCCATTCCCATCTTCCAGGGCGGGCGGCTGGTCTCCAGCGTGAAGCTCGCGCGGGCGGAGCAGGGCGCGGCGGCGTTGCAGTATCGCCAGACCGTGCTGACGGCGTTAAGCGATGTAGAAAACGCGCTGGTGAGCTATCGCACCGACCAGCAACGCGAGGCGGGGCTGGAGAAGACGCTTGATGCGCTGCAAACCTCGTTTGATTTAGCGAGCGACAGTTACCGTAAAGGCATCGCCACGTTTATCGAGGTGCTTGACGCCCAGCGTCAGCTCGCCCAGGCCGAGCAGCAACGCGCGCAGGCGCGGGTACAGAGCAGCCTTGACCTCGTCGCGCTTTACAAAGCGCTGGGCGGCGGCTGGGAGCCGTATCAGAACGTGCGGCTGCCGGATTACGACGTTTTTGGACCCGCGCCGCGCGGTTAAGCGAGTTTCGGCAATAAAAAACCCCGCGGGCAGCGATGCGCGCGGGGTTTTTCGTTTTCTGGACGATCAGTTCAGACGGACCGGCATACCGGAACGGTTCTGCACCGCCTGTTCAACGACGTTCTGATCGACATCGCTCTGGCTGGTCACGGTGGTGACCGCTTTGGTCAGCGTGATCGGCACGATTTCGTTGTTATTGATCTGATCTTCACTGGTCGAGAGCGGGTTATGCACCTCGATATAGCGGCTGCCATCCGGCTCGGTGGTCGCTTTCACCGGCTCGCTGATGAACTGGACGCGGGTGCCGACCGGCACGTTCTCGAACAGGAATTTAATGTCTTCGTTACGCAGACGCACGCAGCCGTGGCTCACGCGCAGGCCGATACCGAAGTTGGCGTTGGTGCCGTGGATAGCGTACAGACGGCCAATGTAGAGCGCATAAAGGCCCATCGGGTTATCGGGGCCTGCCGGTACGACCGGTGGCAGCGGCTCGCCCGCCGCTGCGTATTCCGCGTGCATCTTGGCGGTCGGCGTCCAGGTCGGGCCCGCTTTCTTGCGTTCCACTTTGGTCACCCAGTTGATCGGCGTGTCTTTACCGAGCTGGCCGATACCGATCGGCAGCACGATAACGGTATTGGTGCCTTTCGGGTAGTAGTAAAGACGCATTTCGGCGCTGTTGATCACAATGCCTTCATGCGGGGTATCCGGCAGGATCAGCTGCTGAGGAATGTTCAGGATGGTGCCGCCTTTCGGCAGGTACGGGTCAACGCCCGGGTTGGCCTCCAGCATGTTGGAAAGCCCCATCTGATACTGCGCGGCGAAATCTTCCAGCGGCAGATTATTGCCTTCAGGGATCGTCACGACCTGGTTTTCACCCACCAGACGGCTACCGTCGGTCGGCAGAGGATAAGTCACAGCAGACGCGGTGTTACAAAACCCGACGACTGCGAAAGCTGCCACTAAAAGCGTGCGTAATTTCATCTTCATGTTATGCAAATATCGTTGCCGGACCGGCCGTTAGAGTGAAACGAAACAATACAGGGAGCGCATTATATGTGCATTCTCCACGGCAGGGAATTGAGATGTGTACTAATTCACATATTTTTCCCGTCTGGTAGTGAGTGTAGCCAGCCCATTGACGGGGGAAATAAATTCGGAGTTATGGCATAATGCGGTGTTTATCACACATCTTACCCAGGAATCACGCGTGTTAGTTACCAGCAACGTCACCATGCAGTTCGGCAGTAAGCCGCTGTTTGAAAACATTTCCGTCAAGTTTGGCGGCGGCAACCGTTACGGTCTGATTGGCGCCAACGGGAGCGGGAAATCCACTTTCATGAAGATCCTCGGCGGCGATTTACAGCCGAGCGCAGGCAACGTATCGCTCGATCCTAACGAGCGCATCGGCAAGCTGCGTCAGGATCAGTTCGCTTTCGAACAATACACCGTGCTGGATACCGTGATCATGGGGCACGGCGAGCTGTGGGAAGTGAAACAGGAGCGCGACCGCATTTATGCGCTGCCGGAAATGAGCGAAGAAGACGGCTATAAAGTGGCCGACCTCGAAGTGAAATATGGCGAAATGGACGGCTATAGCGCTGAATCCCGCGCAGGCGAACTGCTGCTGGGCGTCGGTATTCCGCTGGAGCAGCATTACGGCCCGATGAGCGAAGTCGCGCCAGGCTGGAAGCTGCGTGTTTTGCTGGCGCAGGCGCTGTTCTCCAACCCGGACATCCTGCTGCTCGATGAACCGACCAACAACCTGGACATCGACACCATCCGCTGGCTGGAGCAGACGCTAAACGATCGCGACAGCACCATGATTATTATTTCGCACGACCGTCACTTCCTGAATATGGTCTGCACCCATATGGCGGATCTGGATTACGGCGAGCTGCGTGTTTATCCGGGCAACTACGACGAATACATGACCGCCGCGACCCAGGCGCGCGAGCGTCTGCTGGCGGATAACGCCAAGAAAAAGGCCCAGATTGCCGACCTGCAATCCTTCGTCAGCCGCTTTAGCGCCAACGCCTCGAAATCTCGCCAGGCGACTTCCCGCGCCCGCCAGATTGACAAAATCAAGCTTGAAGAAGTAAAAGCCTCCAGCCGCCAGAACCCGTTTATCCGCTTCGAGCAGGATAAAAAGCTGTTCCGTAATGCGCTGGAAGTGGAAGCCATGACCAAAGGCTTCGACAACGGCCCGCTGTTTAAAAACGTCGGTCTGCTGCTGGAAGTGGGCGAGAAGCTCGCGATCCTCGGCGCCAACGGCGTGGGTAAATCCACCATGCTTAAAACGCTGGTGGGTGAACTGCAACCGGATAACGGTACCGTGAAATGGTCTGAAAACGCGCAGATCGGCTACTACGCGCAGGATCACGAATATGAGTTCGATAACGATCTGACTGTGTTCGAGTGGATGAGCCAGTGGAAACAAGAAGGCGACGACGAGCAAGCGGTGCGCAGCATCCTGGGCCGCCTGCTGTTCAGCCAGGACGACATCAAAAAGCCCGCCAAAGTGCTTTCCGGTGGTGAAAAGGGCCGTATGCTGTTTGGCAAACTGATGATGGAAAAACCGAACATTCTGGTGATGGATGAACCGACCAACCACCTGGATATGGAGTCGATCGAATCGCTTAACGCCGCGCTGGAGATGTACCAGGGTACATTAATTTTCGTCTCCCACGACCGTGAGTTCGTAAGCTCGCTGGCGACCCGCGTCATTGAAATCACCCCGGAACGCGTGGTGGATTTCTCTGGTGGGTACGAAGATTATCTGCGCAGCAAAGGCATCGAATAACGTTCCCGTCGTCTTTCGCGCCGCCGCAGCGGTGTTGGCTGCGCCTGCGCACCCCGGTCACTTACTGGTGTAAGCTCCCGGGGATTTACAGGCTTGCCGCCTTGCTGCAACGCGAAATCCACAGGGAAAGGCGGTGAGGAAAGGCGGTGAGAGAAAGGCGATGAGGGGAGGCAGTGAGAGCGACATCGAATAACGTTCCCGTCGTCTTTCGCGCCGCAGCGGTGTTG
Organism: Cronobacter muytjensii ATCC 51329; assembly: GCF_001277195.1. Lineage (NCBI taxonomy): Bacteria > Pseudomonadati > Pseudomonadota > Gammaproteobacteria > Enterobacterales > Enterobacteriaceae > Cronobacter > Cronobacter muytjensii. The sequence continues at coordinate 2,606,705 of NZ_CP012268.1, read as the reverse complement.
GCTGCGCCTGCGCACCTGCTATCGCAAAACAACACCGTCATCCTCGACAAAAAAGGCGAGCCTGCGGCTCGCCTTTTTCTTTTGCGCTCTCTTTACCGTACCCAGCGGTCAGTTTCTTCGCCGTTGATGACCAGACGGCGGGTTTCATTCGGCGGTAGCGACACCGTCATCGTCTTCCACGCCGGTTGATAATCGCCGGTAGTGGAGAAGGTCAGATGAATGGCGTCGGCGGTGCATCGCATCTGCCAGTTGACCCACAGCGCGTTACCCGCTTTGTAACCCCAGGATTCGCCGTCATCTTCAAACACCAGGCCTGCGGCCTCGCCGTTGCCCGGCACCGGGAACAGCTTCAGTTCGCGCTTGTCGTCCCGCAGCGCGTCCACATGCCGGATGCGCTCGCTAAGCGGCAGGCCCGCACCAGCGCGCACCAGCAGCGGCAGGCGCTCCAGCGGCGCGTCGAGCGTCACCCACTGGCCGCCTGCGTACCAGCCGCCCGTGTGGAAATCGTACCAGCCGTGGTCGTTTGCAGGCAGCCAGAGTGTGCGGGTGCGCGCGCCGGGCTCCACGACGCTTGCCACCAGCAGATCGCGGCCCAGCATAAACTCGTCGCACTCGCACAAGGTCTGCGCGTCGTGCTCGTGGTCGAGAAATGTCGGGCGTAGCATCGGCTCGTCATCGGCATGTGCCTGCCACAGCAGCGTGTAAAGGTAAGGCAGCAGGCGATAGCGCAGTTCAATCGCGCTGCGGATAGCGGGCGTCACCGCCGGGTACATCCACGGTTCGTTAACGGTGTGATCGTCATTCCACGAGTGAATGGTAAAGCGCGGATGCATCACGCCGTTCTGCACCCAGCGGACAAACAGCTCGGCATCCGGTTTGTCGCCTGAGAAGCCGCCAACGTCATGGCCCACGTTATACAGCCCGGAGAGGCTCATCCCGAGGCCCATGCGAATGTTGTAGCGCAGCGTCTGCCAGCTGGTGCGGTTATCGCCACTCCAGGTCTGGACATAGCGCTGCATCCCGGCGCAGCCGGAGCGGGAGATCAGATAAGGGCGTTTGTCCGGCGCGAAGCGCTGCTGCGCTTCCATTGACGCGCGCATCATTAAGAGCGGCATTACCGGGCGGATATGTTTAATCGCCACCGGCTCGCCGAAACCGTGGCAGCGCGCTTCGCCGTCCCACACTTCATATTCGTTATTGTCATTCCAGGTGGAATCGATGCCCATCTCCAGTAGCTGCGTGGTGACGCCGTTCTGCCACCAGGCGACCGTCGCCGGGTTGGTGAAATCGAGATGTGAACCTTCGTCATCCCAGAAGCTGGAGCGCTCCGGCGCGTCCGTTTCCGAATCGCGGATAAAGAGCCCCTGCTGCGCCACCTCCTGATAGCGCGGATGATCCTGCAACAGGCAGGGCTTGATGTTCGCGGCAAGCTTTAGTCCGGCATCATGGAAGGCCGCGCTCATCGCCTTGGGCTGCGGCACTTTGTCGTAATTCCAGTTAAAGACGTAGCGCTTGTTGTTAATGGAGGTATAGCCCGACGACAGCTGGAAGGAGTCGCACGGGATCGCCTGCTCGTCGCACAGGCGGATAAAGTTCATCAGCTGATCCTGCGCGTCCGGCGCGTCAGTGTAGTGCATAGTGGAGCCGCTGTAGCCGAGGCTCCATTTCGGGCCGAACAGCGTCTTGCCGGTCAGTCGCACAAAGGCTTTCGTGACATCCAGCACGCGCGGGCCGACGAACAGATAGTAATCAATATCGCCCGCATCGGCCTGCCAGCGGCGGTAGGGCTGGTGATAGTTGTCGATCTCGTTGCCCAGATCCAGCCAGCAGCTGCTGAGGTTGTCGTAAAACAGCCCGAAGCTGACCTGCTCGCGGCGCGTAATCGTAAACGGAATATGTTTATACAGCGGATCGGTGCTGGCGGCGTTATAGCCCATCGCGTCCAGGTTGCGCATCTCGAAGCGGCGTCCGGTGCGTTCCAGCTCGCCCGCCTTTTCGCCAAGGCCGTAATAGCGGTCGTCTTTCTGGCGGCGTTGGTAGTGCGCCACGCCGTCGCCGTGCGCGTTAAGCAAATACGCGCTGGTGGGGCGGTCGCTTGTCAGAAACTGCCAGTCGCCGTCGTCGTCGCGGTAGTGCCACTCCAGCCACAGCGGCTGGTGCACCGTAACCCGCAGCCGTTCGCTGCTGAGCGTAAGGCGCTCCGGGGTTTCTTCAAGCGTAAAGCCCGGCAGGCTGAACCCGGCGAGGCTGTCGCGCGCGCGGCCCTCCCACGGCGTGTCACTGCCTGGCGCGATGCTCCAGGTGCGGTTGAGCGCATACGCCCCGCGGCGCTTCACCGCCACGCGGAACAGGCCCGGTTCCAGCACCCACACGCACAGCGTATGGGCGTCGTCCACCGTCAGTTCGACATGGTGGTCGTCAGAATGGGTGAATCTCCAGTGTTTGAGGGTTTTCATTCGTATCTTCCCTATGAAACGCGCGTATTACGGCGCTCGGCAATAAAGGCAACCAGGAACATCGCGCCAATCAGGTCAAAAAAGCCCATGGCGACAAACAGCGGGTTGAAGCCGATTTTGTCGGCAGTCACCCCGATAATCAGCGAGAACAGGAAGCTGGCAATCCAGGCGCAGGAGCCGCGCATCCCGTTTACCGTGGCCATCTGGCCGCGGTCGAAGGATTCCACCACCAGCGCGCTCAGCATGCAGGAGATAATCTGATGCCCGAAGCCGCCAATGGAGATAAGAATGATGGTGATGTACGGATCGCGCGTCAGAGTGACAATCGCCAGCGACACCATCAGAAACGCGCCGGTCACCGAGCTTGCCACGACGGAATTGACCCGCGTGCAGCCGAAAAGGCGCACATACAATTTGGTGAGATAACCGCTTGCGACCGAGCCTAAGTCAGCGGCGAGGAACGGCAGCCAGGCGAACATGGCTATCTGTTTGAGATCCATGCCATGCTCTTTGGCGAGATAAAGCGGCACCCAGAAGCTCATCACCGCCCAGGCAGGCTCGGCCATAAACGCCGGGATGGCGATGCCGTAAAAACGTTTATTCTTCGAGACGGTTTTCAGCGCGGTAAAGAAGGGCAGGCGCACCGGCGGCGGCTCGTTATCCTGGCGAATAAAAGCGAGCTCTTCTTCGCTCAGACGCGGGTGGCGTTCCGGGTTGTGATAAAACAGCCACCACAGCACGACCCAGCCGAGCGCCAGCACGCCGGTAAACAGAAACGCGCCCTGCCAGCCGAAGGAGATATGCGCAAAGTAAATAATCGGCGGGGCCAGCATCGCGCCGATAGAGAACCCGACGCCTGCCCAGCCCGCGGCGACCGGGCGCTCCTTTTTCGGGAACCATTCGCCGAGCGTTTTGGCGTTGGCGGGCGTCGCCGCCGCTTCCGCCGCGCCCATAAAGAAGCGCAGGATAGCGAGATGCAGCCAGCTACCTGCGCCCGCGTGGAAAATGCACATCAGCGCCCATAATGAGGCGCAAATCAGAAAGCCGAGTTTGAGGCCAATGACGTCAATCAGCCACCCGCACAGCGGCTGAAACAGGGTATAGGCGAGCTGAAACGCGCCCACGATGTACGAATATTGTTCGGTAGTAATGCCCAGGCTCTCTTTGAGCTCCGGGGCGAGAATGCCAAGCGAGTTACGGGTGATGTAGTTGACGGTCACGCCCATCAAAAACAGCACCAGCACCCACCAGCGCAGATGACGGATTGCGCGACGGGTACGGGTTTTCACCGCGCCGACATCCTGGTTAATGCTCTGACTCATTTATTCTTCTCCACGGTTAGCCTGACGGGTATAACAACTCGCATTCCGGACGCGCCGGAAACCACAGCAGAGACCGCTATTTATTTGAATTAACACATTATTTGTAGGGTTTGTCGTAAGCTTCGGCAGGAAAAGCTGTACGACAACCTGAGGGTAGAGCAGCCACTGGAATGGTAGTAGTCTCTTTTATGCAAAGATTTTCATGAAACAGCGGAGGTGTGTTAAAAGAAGCCATAACAGAAGGGATATATCGTAAAAATAACCGTGAAAAATTTTTCATTTCACAACCGGAGATGGATCACAAAATGAGTAAAAAGCTCCAGGTGGCCCGGATCGCCGAACAAACCGGCCTCTTACTCAGCACCGTTTCCCGCGTGCTGGCAGGCAAAGCGAATACCAGCGAAAAGGCGCGTCGCAGAGTGCGGGAGTGCGCGAAAGCGCTGGGCGTGCTGGAAGATATGGCGGCGGGCCGGTTGCTGCTAAACAGCCTGGTGGTATTCGCGCCACGACGGGCGTTTGATGAGCGGTCCGACATCTTTTACTACCGTGTGATCCAGAGCATCAACAAAGCGCTGGAGCCCCACGAAGTGCGGCTGCGCTACTGCGCGCTGGAAGAGAACGACGCCGACGCCAATCTGTTTCTCGCCAGAATGAACGAGCCGCAGACCGAGGCGGCGCTTCTGCTCGGCATCGACGATCCGCATATTCACGATCTGGCCGTTGATGTGGGCAAGCCGTGCGTGCTCATTAACTGTCGCGACCGCAACATGCGTCTGCCTGCCGTGGCGCCCGATCACCGGGCCATCGGCGAGAACGCGGCGCGCTACCTCTTTGAGATGGGGCATCGTGACGTTGTCAATGTGCTGTGCCTGCGTCGTTATACGATGGAGCAGCGGCTCGCGGGCATTCGCGACGCCTGGGAGGCGCAGAATCTGGCGTTTGACGAGCAGCGTCACCTGCTGACGGCGCCCGATTTCAGCGCCAGAGGCTGCGAGGCGCTGGTGACCCGCTTTCTGGCCGATACGCCCGCGGACGCGGTGCCCGGCGCGCTGCTGGTAGGCGGCGACTTTATGGCAGCGGGTGCGGTGAAAGCGTTACAAAACGCCGGGCTGCGCGTGCCGCAGGATATCTCCGTGATGAGCATCGACGCTTTTAACCTGGCGGCGATTGAGGATGTGCCGCTTACGGCGGTGCATGTGCCGCGCGACGCGCTGGGAGAAGAAGCGGTGCTGATGCTGCAACAGCGGCTGATCCGCCCGCAGGCGGCCATCGGCACGCTGTTGCTGAACGGCACGCTGGACGTGCGCGAATCGGTGCGGCGCGTCAGACCGGGGCGGGGCAGAACCAGCGTGCAGCGCGACGGCCTGTATGACTAACGCCCGTCGCCGCACACCTCGCAATGCGGGTTGCGCGCCAGTTTCATCTCGCGAAACTGCGTGCGCAGGGCGTCATAGATAATAAGCTTTCCGGCGCACGGCTCGCCGTAGCGCGCCAGCACCTTAATGGCCTCCATCGCCTGGAGCGAGCCAATCACGCCCACCAGCGGCGCCATCACGCCCGCTTCCACGCAGGTCAGCGCGTTGTCGCCAAACAGGCGGCTCAGGCAGCGGTAGCACGGCTCGCCGGGCTGCCACGTAAAGACGCTGATCTGGCCTTCCATGCGGATAGCCGCGCCGGACACCAGCGGCACCTGATGACGAAAACAGAGCGCGTTAAGCTGATTGCGCGTCGCCACGTTATCGGTGCAGTCGAGCACCAGCGCGTGACGGGCGATAAGTTCGGCGAGCGCGGCGTCATCAAGCTGCGCGTTAACCGTGTCGACAGCGCAGTGCGGGTTGATGGCGCGAAGCGTCTCTCGCGCCGATTCGACTTTCGGCTGGCCGATAGTGGCGTCGCGATGCAGCACCTGGCGTTGCAGGTTGGAGAGCGCGACCGTGTCGAAATCCAGCAGCGTGAGCCTGCCGACGCCCGCCGCCGCCAGATACGGCGCAGCGGCGCAGCCGAGCCCGCCCAGCCCCACCACCAGCACCGACGAAGCTTTCAGCCGCTCCTGGCCGTCGAAATCGAAATCGCGCAGGATGATTTGCCGGTTATAGCGCAGCATCTCCGCATCGCTTAACGCCTCAGTCATCTCAGCCTCCAAACAGGTGATTAAACAGCTCGACCTCAACCCATTCGCCCGGCTCGACGTGGCCGCGCTCGCGCTCCAGCACGATAAAACAGTTGCCCTGGGTGAACGAGCTGAAAATATGCGAGCCCTGGTGGCCCGTGCTCACCACTTCCGGCTGGCCGTCGGCGCCGGTGCGCAGCACGCCGCGCTGGAAGTCGAGCCGTCCGGGGGATTTTTTCAGACGCTCCGCCGCGCGTACCCGCAGGCGCGGGGCGCGAACCACCTGCTGGCCGCTCAGCTTCGCCAGCAGCGGCTGCACCAGCTGGTAAAACGTGACGGCGGCAGAAACCGGGTTGCCCGGCAGGCCGCAGAACCAGCTGCTGGCGAGGCGGCCAAAGGCGAACGGTTTGCCAGGCTTAATGGCAAGCTTCCAGAAGCCGATTTCGCCGAGTTCTTCCAGCAGCGTTTTCGTGTAATCCGCTTCGCCCACCGACACGCCGCCAGAGCTTAACACCACATCGGCCTCGCGGTCGGCTTCCAGAAACGCGGCGCGCAGGGCGCCCGGATCGTCGCGAATGATGCCGAGGTTAATGACGTCGCAGCCGAGCGCCTCCAGCATCAGATGCACCGCGAGGCGATTAGTGTCGTAAATCTGGCCTTCCGCGAGCGGCTGGCCGGGGAGCTGGAGCTCATCGCCGGTGGAGAAAATCGCGACGCGCGGCTTGCGTACCACTTCCACTTCGGGAATGCCGAGCGAGGCGAGCAGCGGCAGTTCGGCGGCGCTCAGCTTCTGACCCGCCTCCATCACCACCGCGCCCTGACGAATATCTTCGCCGCGACGGCGGATGTGCTGGCCCGCGCGCGCCGGCGCGGTGAAGCGCACGCCCGCGTCGCTGGTTTGCGCCTCTTCCTGCATGATGACGGCCTCTGAGCCTGTCGGCACCGGCGCGCCGGTCATAATACGGATAACGCTGCCCGCCGGCCATTCGCCGCTAAACGGCTGCCCTGCGAACGCTTTGCCCGCCACCGGCAGCCACGCGCCAGACGCGAGATCCGCTAACCGAACGGCGTAGCCATCCATCGCCGCATTATCAAAGCCCGGCACATCCAGCGGCGAGGTGACTGCGCGCGCCGTCACCCGGCCCATGCTCTTTAGCAGCGGCAGCGTTTGCGTCTCACTCAGGGGAAGAATGCGGGAGAGCATCTCTTCAAGGGCGGTTTCCAGGGACATCAGTCCAGCGGTCGGTTCCATCTTTCACTCCAGCGCGACAGTCACAAAACGCCTATTATGACAGAAAGGGTCACGGGTATGCATGTTTCACCGCCCGCGCCGCCCGCCGGGCTTTACATCACTTTTACCTCTTTCTATATTCAAAATTCGTCTGAATCAGCGGCAACGATAATGATATTTATAGAAAAAACGCAGCCGCCCCAGCAAAATCGCTGCGTTGTATTCTGAACGCTGAACCATCACCTGTGAGGAACCGCAGTGCCCAACGATGAAGTGTTGCCTGAAGATGCCGTCCTGTCGGTCTCTGGCCTGAACGTCTGCTTTACGGAAGAAGGGGAGCGTACCGCCGCGGTGCGCGGGCTCTCATTCAGCCTGAAACGCGGCGAAACGCTGGCGATTGTCGGGGAATCGGGCTCCGGCAAATCGGTCACCGCGCTTTCGCTGATGCGCCTGATTGAACAGGCGGGCGGCGCGATGGAGAGCGGCCCGCTGCTGCTGCGCCGCCGCAACCAGCAGGTGATCGACCTGCGAACGTTTTCGCAAAAACAGATGCGCGACGTGCGCGGCGCCGACATGGCGATGATTTTTCAGGAGCCGATGACCTCTCTGAACCCGGTATTTCCGGTGGGCGAGCAGATAGCCGAGTCGATTCGTCTGCATCAGGGTTTCGGGCGCGAAAAGGCGATGCGCGAAGCCAAACGCATGCTTGATTTAGTGCGCATTCCTGAATCGGAGGCGATGCTGGCGCGCTTTCCACACCAGCTTTCCGGCGGAATGCGCCAGCGTGTGATGATTGCGATGGCCCTCTCGTGCCGCCCGGCGGTGCTGATCGCCGACGAGCCGACCACGGCGCTGGACGTGACTATTCAGGCGCAGATCCTGCATCTCATCCGCGTGCTCCAGCAGGAGATGTCGATGGGCGTGATTTTCATTACGCACGACATGGGCGTGGTGGCCAATATGGCTGACCGGGTGCTGGTGATGTACCAGGGCGAGGCCGTCGAAACCGGCCCCGTTGAGGAGATCTTCCGCCGTCCGGCGCATCCATATACCCGGACGTTGCTGGCGGCGGTGCCGCGCCTGGGGGCGATGAACGGCACCGATCTGCCGCGTAAATTCCCGTTGAACCATGCGCCGCGCCGCGAGATGGACCCGCCGGAAGCCGAACAGGATACCGTGGTGCCGGACAGCGAACCGATTTTGCAGGTGCGCGATCTGGTCACGCGTTTTCCGGTGCGCAGCGGTATTTTCAACCGCGTGAAGCGCGAAGTGCATGCGGTGGAGAAAGTGAGTTTTGACCTGTGGCCCGGCGAGACGCTGTCGCTGGTGGGCGAGTCAGGCTGCGGGAAATCGACCACCGGGCGCTCGCTGCTGCGCCTCGTGGAGACCCAGGGCGGCTCAATTACCTTTAGCGGCAAGCGCATCGACACGCTCTCCGACAGCGCCATGCAGGCGGTGCGCCGCGATATGCAGTTTATCTTTCAGGACCCCTACGCCTCGCTCGATCCGCGCCTGACGGTGGGGTATTCCATTATGGAGCCGCTGCTGGTGCATCGTTTGCTCGACGGCGACGCGGCGCGCAAACGGGTGGCGTGGCTGCTGGAGCGCGTGGGGCTGAAGCCTGAGCACGCCTGGCGTTATCCGCATGAGTTCTCCGGCGGCCAGCGCCAGCGAATTTGCATTGCACGCGCGCTGGCGCTCAACCCAAAAGTGGTGATCGCCGATGAATCGGTCTCCGCGCTTGATGTCTCGATCCGCGCGCAAATTATTAATCTGCTGCTCGACCTGCAGCGCGATTTCGGCATTTCGTTTCTGTTTATTTCGCATGATATGGCGGTGGTGGAGCGCATCAGTCATCGCGTGGCGGTGATGTATCTCGGACAGATTGTTGAGATAGGTCCACGGCGCGCGGTGTTTGAAAATCCACAACATCCGTACACCCGCAAGCTCATGGCGGCGGTGCCGGTGGCCGATCCTGGTCATCCGCGTCGCCAGCCGGTGCTCCTTTCCGATGAGATCCCGAGCGCCACGCGCCCGAAAGGCGACGAGCCGTTTGTCGCGCCGCTGGTGCAGGTAGGGCAGGGCCATTATGTGGCGCGTCATCCCGTTGGGGCGACGGACCATCATTTTTAATTTTTCAGGCAAGGCTTTCAGGAGAAGACTATGACACAACGAATCGCACGCCGCTGGCTCGCCGCGGCTGGGCTGGTTTCTGCGCTAGCCGCCGCGCCCGCCTGGGCTGAAAAAGAGATTGTCGTGGCGGTGGGCTCAAGCTTTACCACGCTCGATCCTTATGACGCTAACGACACGCTCTCCCAGCAGATCGCCAAATCGTTCTACCAGGGGCTGTTTGGCCTCGATAAAACGATGAAAGTGCAGAACGTGCTGGCGGAGAGCTACAGCGTGTCGGACGACGGGCGGGTCTACACCGTTAAGCTGCGCAGCGGCGTGAAGTTTCAGGATGGCACCGATTTCAACGCCGATGCGGTAAAAGTGAACCTCGATCGCGCGAGTAACCCGGATAACCATCTCAAGCGCTATAACCTTTATAAAAATATCGCCAGCACCGAGGCGGTCGACCCGACCACGGTGAAAATCACCCTGAAGCAGCCGTTCTCCGCGTTTATCAATATTCTGGCGCACCCGGCCACGGCGATGATTTCGCCCGCCGCGCTGAAGAAATATGGCAATGAGATAGGGTTTCACCCGGTCGGCACCGGGCCTTATGAACTGGTGACCTGGAACCCGACCGATTTTGTGAAGGTGAAGAAGTTTGCGGGCTACTGGCAGCCGGGGCTGCCGAAGCTGGACGCCATCACCTGGCGCCCGGTGGTGGATAACAATACCCGCGCCTCGATGCTGCAAACCGGCGAGGCGCAGTTCGCGTTCCCGATCCCTTACGAGCAGGCCGCGCTGCTGGCGAAAAACAGCAAGCTGGATCTCGTGGCGTCGCCGTCGATTATGCAGCGCTACATCAGTATGAACGTGACGCAAAAGCCGTTCGACAACCCGAAAGTGCGCGAGGCGATTAACTATGCGATTAATCGTCAGGCGCTGGTGAAAGTGGCGTTCGCCGGCTACGCGACGCCCGCGACCGGCGTCGTGCCGCCGACCATAGAATTTGCGCAGCAGTATCAGCCGTGGCCGTATAACCCGGCAAAAGCGCGCGAGTTGCTGAAAGAGGCGGGCTACCCGAACGGCTTTAGCACCACGCTCTGGTCATCCCATAATCACAGCACCGCCCAGAAGGTGTTGCAGTTTACCCAACAGCAGCTGGCCCAGGTGGGAATTAAAGCCAAAGTAACGGCGATGGACGCCGGACAGCGCGCCTCGGAAGTGGAGGGCAAAGGGCAGAAAGAGAGCGGCGTGCGGATGTTCTACACCGGCTGGTCAGCTTCGACCGGCGAGGCCGACTGGGCGCTGTCGCCGCTGTTCGCCTCACAAAACTGGCCGCCGACGCTCTTCAACACGGCGTTCTACAGCAATCCGAAGGTGGATGCCGATCTCGCCGACGCGCTGAAAACGACCGATAAAGCCCGTAAAGCCGCGCTGTATAAAGACGCGCAGGATACGTTATGGAAAGAGTCGCCCTGGGTGCCGCTGGTGGTGGAAAAATTAGTGTCGGCGCACAGCAAATCGTTGACCGGATTTTACATGATGCCGGATACGGGCTTTAGTTTTGAGGATGCGGATCTGAAATAAGCGCCACCTGCCAGAGTACGGTTGAGTTGGCGGAAGGTGGGGCGCTTACGCTAACCCACCCTGCAAAGGTTAAAGCGGCAGGCCGTAAAACTCAGGGCGGGTAAGCGTCAGCGCACCCGCCGGGAGAGATGGCTTCAACCGATATCCCATTCTCATGAAGGAAGACAAGGTTTCGCATGTTTAGCTACATCGTAAAACGCCTGCTGGGCCTCATCCCGACGCTGCTTATCGTGGCGGTGCTGGTGTTTTTATTCGTTCACCTGCTGCCGGGCGATCCGGCGCGCCTGGTGGCCGGGCCTGAGGCCGACGCGGAGGTGATAAATCTCGTGCGCCATCAGCTTGGGCTCGATCAGCCGCTCTGGCAGCAGTTCTGGCACTACATCAGCAACGTGGTGCGGGGCGATTTCGGCACCTCGCTGGTGTCGCGCCGCCCGGTCTCTGAAGAGATTGCCAGCCGCTTTATGCCGACCTTCTGGCTGACGCTCGCCAGCATGAGCTGGGCGATGCTGTTCGGGCTCGCCACCGGGATCGTCGCAGCCGTGTGGCGCAACCGTTGGCCGGATCGCCTGAGCATGACGCTCGCGGTGTCGGGCATTTCGTTTCCCGCCTTCGCGCTCGGCATGCTCCTGATGCATATCTTCTCGGTGCAGCTCGGCTGGCTGCCGACCGTGGGCGCCGACAGCTGGCGGCACTATATTCTGCCGTCGCTGACGCTCGGCGCCGCCGTGGCCGCTGTGATGGCGCGCTTCACCCGCGCCTCTTTTGTTGACGTGCTCGGCGAAGACTATATGCGCACCGCCCGCGCCAAAGGCGTGAGCGAAAAATGGGTTATCCTGAAACATGGTCTGCGCAACGCCATGATCCCGGTCGTCACCATGATGGGCTTACAGTTTGGCTTTCTGCTGGGCGGCTCTATCGTGGTGGAAAAGGTGTTTAACTGGCCGGGGCTTGGGCGTCTGCTGGTGGATTCGGTGGAGATGCGCGACTACCCGGTCATCCAGGCAGAAGTGCTGCTGTTCTCGCTGGAATTTATTCTTATCAACTTAGTGGTGGATGTGCTCTACGCCGCCATTAACCCGGCTATCAGGTATAAGTAAGGATGCGACTTTTCAACTGGCGTCGACAGGCGCTTTTAAACGGCATGCCTGCCGTCCGGCCCCAACAGACGCGCACGCCGTGGCATGAATTCTGGCATCGCCTCAAGCGCCAGCCGGTGGCGCTGGTCGCGGGCGGCTTCGTGCTGCTGTTGATAGCCCTGGCGCTGTGCGCGCCGTGGATAGCGCCGTTCGATGCGGAAAACTATTTTGACTACGACCGCCTGAACGAAGGGCCGTCGATGGTGCACTGGTTCGGCGTCGATTCGCTGGGGCGCGATATTTTCAGCCGCGTGATTGTCGGCGCGCGGATTTCGCTCGCCGCCGGGGTGTTTGCGGTACTGACGGGGGCGCTTATTGGCACTGTGCTGGGGCTGCTGGCCGGATTTTATGAAGGCTGGTGGGACCGGGTGATTATGCGTATCTGCGACGTGCTGTTCGCCTTTCCGGGCATTTTGCTCGCCATTGCGGTCGTGGCGGTGATGGGCAGCGGTATGGCGAATGTGATTATCGCGGTGGCGATTTTCAGCATCCCGGCCTTTGCCCGACTGGTGCGCGGCAATACGCTGGTGCTGAAACATCAGACCTTTATCGAATCGGCGCGCAGCATCGGCGCGTCGGATCTCACCATTCTGTTTCGCCATATTTTGCCGGGCACGGTGTCGTCGATTGTCGTCTATTTCACCATGCGTATCGGCACGTCGATTATCTCCGCCGCCAGCCTGTCATTTCTCGGCCTCGGCGCGCAGCCGCCGACGCCGGAGTGGGGCGCGATGTTAAACGAGGCGCGCGCGGATATGGTGATGGCGCCGCACGTGGCGATTTTCCCAAGCCTCGCCATTTTTCTGACGGTGCTGGCGTTTAACCTGTTAGGCGACGGATTGCGCGACGCGCTCGATCCGAAGATTAAAGGGTAGGGGAACCGCTGTAACGGCCCACGAAATGGCGAGCGCCCGGGATGGGGGGTGCGCTGCGCTGGCGCACCCTGCACGGGGCAATACCGGCAGCTTTTGTTAGGTGTACGTTTGCGCCCCCGCGCGCTCAACCTCTCGCTATTTCTGAACACCGGCCGTCCCCCCTCCGCCAATAAAAAAGGCTGCCCCCGGCAGCCTTTTTTGACGCGGGAGCCTTATACCAGACTGCCCCACAGGTCGTACTCGTCGGCGTTTTCCACCTTCACGCGTACCACATCGCCCGGCTTCAGCGTCGTTTCACCGTTGAGGTAAACCGCGCCGTCGATTTCCGGTGCGTCAGCCATGCTGCGGCCAATGGCACCTTCGTCATCCACTTCATCGACGATAACCAGGATCTCGCGGCCCACTTTTTCCTGCAGGCGCTCGGCGGAGATCTGCTGTTGCAGCGCCATAAAGCGGTTCCAGCGCTCCTCTTTCACCTCTTCCGGCACCTGATCCGCCAGCTCGTTAGCGGTCGCGCCTTCGACCGGGCTGTATTTAAAGCAGCCGACGCGATCCAGACGCGCTTCTTTGAGGAAATCCAGCAGCATCTGGAAATCTTCTTCGGTTTCGCCAGGGAAGCCGACGATAAAGGTTGAGCGCAGGGTCAGCTCCGGGCAAATCTCGCGCCACTGCTTAATGCGCGCCAGCTGACGGTCGACCGAGCCAGGACGCTTCATCAGCTTCAGGATACGCGGACTCGCGTGCTGCAGCGGAATATCGAGATACGGCAGGATTTTGCCTTCCGCCATCAGCGGGATCACATCGTCCACGTGCGGGTACGGGTAGACGTAATGCAGACGCACCCAGACGCCGAGCTTCGCGAGCTGTTCGCACAGGCTCACCATGCTGGTTTTCACCGGCGAACCGTTCCAGAAGCCGGTGCGATGTTTCACGTCCACGCCATACGCGGAAGTGTCCTGGGAGATAACCAGCAGCTCTTTGACGCCGGCTTCGACCAGGCGCTTCGCCTCGGCCAGCACGTCGCCAATCGGACGGCTGTCGAGATCGCCGCGCATCGACGGGATAATGCAGAAGGTGCAGCGATGGTTGCAGCCTTCAGAGATTTTCAGGTAGGCGTAGTGACGCGGCGTCAGCTTCACGCCCTGCTCCGGCACCAGGCTCAGGAACGGGTTGTGCTTCGGCTTCGGCACATAGTGATGAACATGTTGCAGCACCTGCTCGTAGCTGTGCGGCCCGGTTATCTCCAGCACTTTCGGGTGCACTTCGCGGATCTGATCTTCTTTCGCGCCGAGACAGCCGGTGACAATCACCTTGCCGTTTTCATTGAGCGCCTCGCCGATCGCCTCCAGCGACTCCTGCACCGCGCTGTCGATAAAGCCGCAGGTGTTGACGATAACCATATCGGCGTCGTCATAGCGCGGCACCACGTCATAGCCCTCGGTGCGAAGCTCGGTCAGGATGCGCTCAGAGTCCACCAGGTTTTTCGGGCACCCTAATGATATAAATCCAATCTTAGACATTTTTTTGTACAATCAGTTGCTCACATTGCCGGGGATTATATAGATGCCGCAACTTTATAGCTACATCAGGTGGTCAACAGATCGCCAGGACAAAGGGACAACCAGAAACAGGCAGCTTGCAGCCGCGAAAGTATATGCGGCTGAAGCTGGGCTGGAAATGGTTGAGATCGAAGATCCTGGCGTCAGTGCTTTTCGTGGCAAGAATACCAATACAGGAAAATTAGGGGATTTTATAGATGCAGTTAAACAAGGAGCTATTGCCTCTGATTCCTGGCTATACGTGGAAAATCTGGACCGCATTACAAGACAGAATGTAACTACTGCACAGAAACTGTTTATTGAATTGTTAGAGTTAGGTTTGACACTCGTCACAGGCATGGATAAGCGGGTATATACACTTGATTCTGTAAACAAAAATCCAACAGAATTAATGATTTCACTACTGCTGTTCAGCCGTGCCAATGAAGAATCAGAAACGAAATCAAACAGGACTATAGGCAATGTTGTTGCTTTGGTCGAACGTCATCAAGCAGGATTGCCAGTAAACATTAAGTCAGTTGGTCGCCATCCGTTTTGGATAGATGATTCAGGTTCGCAATATGAAGCGGTTAAAGAACATCCGGTTTACTGGAGTATTGCCCGCGAAGCTATAGACATGTTTTTAGATGGGAATGGCATCTATACAGTAAAGCGTTATCTCGATGAAAAATATCCTAACGGTTTAAAGGGTAAGGAGTGGGATTATCAAGTTTTAAAGAAAATGCGTGATAATCGTGCGTTGATTGGGGAAAGGACTATCAATGTCGGTGGTGCTACTTACAAACTTGATAACTACTATCCGTGGTTGTGTAAAGATGAAGCAGAGTTTTTAACGCTGGCTGAACGTAAGCAACAAAACAACTACAAAGCTAAGAAAGACAAAACAGAAGAAATCAAATTGTTGTCAGGGCTACAGGTGTTGCGGTGTAGTAAATGTGGAGGAACGATGCATTCCTTCATGAATCATGGTAGTGCTCGCTACATCTGTACGAATGGGGTTCACCTACAGAAAAACTGTTCTGGCTGGTCCATATCAGCTCAATTAGTTGAACACTGTACAATGATTTCACTCCTGATCGGTTACATGGACAAGAGTCGTAAGGATGGTATTAACACTACTGCTATAGAAGAAGAAATTAGTAGAAAAGAAATATTGATAACTGATCTGGAATTTCGCATAGCAAACATGGCTCAGGCAATAGCTATTGCTCCTGATGTTAGTGCACTAGCAGTTCAATTAAATACTTTTGATTTAGAACGTAAAAAGACTGTTCTGGAAGTTGATAAGTTGAAAGAACGCTTACATTCATTGAAAGGTAAAGGATCTTTAGAAGTAGATATTACTGATTTCCTGATGCTTATTCAGTGGTCGGTGTTTACAAATATGGAGGATGCTGACAGAAACAAAATAAGGAAAATTATTAGCTCTATAATCGAAAGTATTATTGTTGAAAAAGCAGATGGATGTATAACTATAAAGATAAAGTGTCATCATAAAGATGAATGGCTAGTGTTTGGTGGAGTCAACAGAAAACCTTTTTGGGCTTTTACTATCGAGTATTCCACTAATGATACAAAAGAAATTGAAGGTGGAGACTCTTCAAATTTTGTTAGTAATCCGCTATTTCAGAAGGCAGTAGAGCAACTGGATAGTATCAAACAGAATTATCTAAAGCTTTTCGAGACTGCCAACACTATGTTAGGAGTCGTTGGTTATAGTGATATTCGAGGGGCATCATTCTGGCCTAATACTGGACAGTATGAACGTGCGAATGTTGAGTATGAGGGGATAACTTATAACATTGCGATGAATGGCCGGGTTTCGAAGGCAATAACCGCAGCATTGGAAGCGACTGGATTGTCGCGTAAAGACTTCATAGAGCGTTATAAGGTATGAAGCCAAAGAACTTGTAGTGTTGCAGGTTCATCATAGGATGCTTTTTTAAGTCGGCAATGACCGCATCAAAACCGAGAACTCTCGAAATTTTTAATAAATGTACTACTAAGAAAGTACAACGATACTCGTGAAACCATCGAAGAATGTATCAGTTAGAAAGTACAAAGATAGTGCCTAAATGATATATGATTTTTTGACTTGAATAGTAATGAGATTGTCAAGAAGAAGTTGCAACTTTTTCTTGATTGGGGCAATTTTGCCCGTTAACATATAGCCAATCAAACATTAACAGCACCCCTAGGAGGTTAACCATGAGATGACTTTTAATTTAGAGGAGTAACGATATGTCAAAGAAAAATAGTAAGATACCTTCCGCAATTGTTAATGAAATAAAGCATCTATTCAATGAGTTAGCTGCTTTTAGCGTTACGGTTCAACGTAAGCAAAGTAGTACAAAAGCCTACATACAGGTTCTGGATGAATATCAGGGAAATGAGAGGATTCACACCATTTACCTAAAGGACGATAAAATACGTTATCGCGGCCTAAATGTAGAAAGCAGCAATATAACAGAAGTCGATATAGAAAATAACGAAGTAAAATTTGCTATGTATTCGACATTAATTATGAAACTTCCTGTAGCTTTTGAGGCGGTGAACCAACTTCTTTCACTTGTTGATAAGCATGGTCTTGTAGTTGTCGCAACTCCTAAATACTAATAACTAAAACGACGAAAGGCCGACTCACTGGAACGAATCGGCCTTTCTAAATAATCAATATGGAGCGTGTAGAAATGATTAATCCTACACCTATTTATAATAAGTTTAAGTACGTTTCTGCTGAATGTGGTTCAGGTAAAACATATCAATTATGTGAGAATATCAATAAAGTACTCAACACAAAAGGCAGTGCCGAAAAGTTTATTATCGTACAAAATACACAGAAACTCGCTACAGATACAGCTAAAAATTTTAACAACTGCAAATTACTGATTAGCGATTTAATGCCCAGGAGTAAAAATGTCATTAATGCAGTACTGGATTTCCTCAAAGCACCAGTTGAGCGGGTTCTTATCATTAGTGATAAAACATTTTTTAGAATACCAGTTGAAATATTAGAAGGTTGGCAGATTTGGCTTGATGATGTGACTAATTTCCATTCATTCAAAAATGTTAATGACGATAATCAGCGAATCAAAGACATTATCTATCATGATCTTATGCAAGAACATGAGGTTGTCGATGAAGAAAAAAGACAGTACTTAACAGCGAAAAAGAAAGCAGTAAAAGGGGATTTAATGAACAAAATCGCCCAAGAGCTTTCTGTTATAGCTGAGAATGATATTTTCATCATGAACAACGATTACTTTGTCGATCCAGAGAAAGTGCAATTGAGCATTCTTGGATGGAAAGATCTCAGTAAGTATCTCGGATTACCTGTTACTTTCATGGGGGCAAACTTCGAAAATTCATTGACTTATAAGGCAAATCAAGGGATGTTTGAAGAAATCAGTCTGGATGATCTGCAACAACGAAAAGTTCCTTTAACTGAACGCCTCAAAGTATACTATTTCTCAGAAAATATAAAATTATCAAAGACATGGAAGGAAAGGAACCCTGGTCAACTCCAGCGTGTTTATGCTTACCTCTCTGAAGTACTCGAAGGTCAGGAATACTACTGGACGAACAACAATACCGACAAGCAGAAGCTGCACAAGGCTTACAGAATAAGCCCTGATGCGAGGGGGCATAACGACTACAAAGATCGACATACATGCGTCTGGTTAGCCTGTATGCGTCCAGACGATACAGAAGCGAAGCTGTGTGAGTTGCTATTAAAGATTACAGGTGAAGACATCCATCAGGCAAGAGAGTACGAAAACCTTCACCAGTTCGCTTTAAGGGGGATATCACGTCAGTTCAACAATGATGCAACTCAGATTGTCTATGTGTTCGATAAATGGCAGGCTGAATCATTGAGTACAAATATTGAACATATTCCCGGAGTGCTGGAAAACGTAGCACCGGGGGCATCAGGAAGGCCAAAAGGAGCCACAAACGTTAAGAGACTGCCTGCATTGAGTGATACAAAATCGAAGCGTTTCAGTCGCTGGAAAAAGGATAATCCGGGGCTTGAGTTAGTGGCATTCAAAGCATTTCTTGCAAGTACTGTCAACGCGGATCTCAGTACTGACGATACTACGGCTATGTGGGACAGATACCAGAAAGCAGTACAAAAAAGAGATGCAAATACAATCCGAAACACCGACATGAAAAGCAGCAGCATGTCCAAAAATAACCCCTTATAATATATACTTAGAGAAAAAACGGACATCAACCAAAGAGCGAAAGCGAATTAACTGCCTGAAAGCAGGAGCGGCGAAGCAAGCGAACTGTTTCGGGTAGTTAGTGAGAGTGCTCACGCAGTGAGTACTTGATAGCTATCTCATTGTTATAATTATATAAATGATTAAACAGTACCCGCAAGCGAGTACTGTTCGCTGGATTAGGTTCTACTGCTCGTTCCCTTCGGTCACTTGCAGAGCGAACCAAATCGCGTTTTTTTGCTCTTTTCGGAAGTACATAACTGACTGTTATTTAATTACTTATTTTACAGATAAACCCTTAGTGTACTTAGTGCGTATCTGCTATTTCAGTTACTTGAAAAGCCCTGTCAGTACTGACCAGAGCGAACCCCGATCCAGTCATTTCCTTGCTATGATGGTGTTTCGGACAAAACGCACAGGAAGCCCTTGAGGGGGAGGTAGTTCAAAATAGGGCCTAAGCATCGGAACAGTAAAAAAACACCTCAGAAATGCACTGAGAACGTTTAAAGGGCTTCATAAACACAGACTACAGATGATTCAGTACTATCAGTACTTCCCCCAGCACATCAAAGGAGGATAGTGAATCCTGATTGACGATCATCGCACTGTATTTGGGGTTATCACTGCTCAAATTGTATCCATCTGGCACTACCTGAACTCGCTTGTACAAGTAGTTTCCTTCCTTGTGGAGTACTACCACTTTACCGTCTTTTAATTGCTTATGTTGCTGATCAACAAGTAAAATACTGCCAACTAAGAATGTTGGTTCCATTACATCTGTACTGACCCGTAATGCAGCAAGAGACCCTGCCTTTTCCTGTAAATCGGGGAAAACACCTGAATCCAGTAAAAGGAAATCATTAGAATCAATAAAAGGAATTTTCAACAGTTCTTCGGCTTGGTTTGTGTTTGCCGATTTTGAAAACTCTTTTCCAGTAGCCAGCCATTCAACCGACACGCCACCAGCTTTAGCCAGAAGCACAAGATTCTCAAGCGTAGGGCTTGATACAGCTTGTAGATAGTTGTGGACAGTACTGTAGCCAATGCCTGCTTTTTTGGCGAAATCTCGCCCTGAACCAGAAGGTACTATTGATTTAAGTCTTTCGCTGAACTGCTCAACGCTCTCTTTTTTGCCTGCCATTCACAGTCACCACATTAAAAGGAACATTGTTCCTTATTTTTATTTGACGAATTCCTTTTAATGATCAATCATGTTCTTAATCTTAGTAATGAGTGGTCATTATGAGTATTCACAATCAATCAGGATCGCAGATAAAGGATCAGAATTCCAGTACTGAGAACTGGCATAGGGCCGATATCTTGGCAGCTATCAAGAAGCGAGGAGGAACGTTGGCACAGCTATCCAGAGATAGCGGTTTACATGAAAGAACACTTTATAACGTACTTGAGCGACATTGGCCGAAAGGTGAGCGAATTATCGCCGATTTTATCGGTGTACCCGTTAGTACGATCTGGCCTGAACGCTATGAGAAACTTAACGTAAATGAAATCTGAGGAAAATGTATGTCTGGATTGATCGTTTTCATTATCTGCATAGCAATTTCGGTACTTTGTTATAAGAAAGTTTCAAACCGTTTCAGAAATAAAGGTCAGGGAAAATTCCGTACTTTAACACTTTCCTTGGTGATAAGTTTTGTTGTTTTCATGGTGTCTATTGGAATTGGTGCAGGGATTGTTTCACAAGATAAGAGTACTGATGCAAAGGCTTCAACGGCTGACAGTACGGAAAAGACAAAGTCCAATGTTTATAAATGTGATAAGTTTGATGCGATAACACAAACTCGACAGGGAACAAAATACGATTCAGGTTATTATTCCGATAAAGGGATTTCAATTTACTATACTATTTCAGACAATGAATTAATCAGCAGAATGCCAATTCCTGGCGAAGAAGATAGTATATATACAGCTGAATTTAACAAGATTGCAGTAGATGGGTCAAAGAAGTACGGGAACTCATCAAGTAACTACTTTGTATCAGTACTGAATGATAATACTATAAAGGTAATTGATGTTGAATTTAATCATAATTCAACAATTACACAAATTTGTTCGAAACAGTAACGTTCACTCAAGGAATCGAATAAATGATGAAAACAATATCAGTACTATTAATGTTACTCCCATTAACCACAATTGCGGCTACTTCGCCAGAAGGGAAAGCTGAAAATCCCTTTATTGTTGGCAATGAAGTTATTTGTCTGAAAGAAATCCAGAAGCAGATTACCCCTTATCTCAAATCTTTTGAAGAAGAAAGAGATGTAAAGTATAAGTACAATGTTAAATCTGGTTTATCGTACAAAGATACTGTAGGGCTACGGTTACAGATCAACCGTGTGGATTCGGGGCTCAATGTACGTGTGGCAGATCTGGACTACTACTGGCTACAGGAACGCGGCAGCATGTGCCAGCCAGCGTACATGGTTCTTAATCGATTATAGTAAAACAAGATTGTATAGGGTCGCGAAAGCGGCCTTATTTAAGTATATAGTCGAATGCGTCTAAGTTACTTGTCTTTAAAAGACGAAATAATACTATGTCAGGGAGGCAGTTTTCAAAAAAAATAAACTAAGGGATTCTTTACTCGAATAAAATGTCAGCCTCTTTTTTTTTGTGCTAATTTAAATTTCCTAGAACTCCCAGATAACAATACCCTTCGACGTATCTGAATATTTTGCTCATGATTTTCATAAAGCATATATTACTTAATTATACAATATGATTTTTAGAAGATGCTATTTTCGTGATTAGCTATCTCTATATCGTTTAGAACTTGTGGGAAAACACTCCATGCTTGTTTTTACAAGCATGGAGTGTCATTAACTAATATCTTCTTAAGAACATGTCATGCTGCTCCCCTGGATATTCAGGAGTTAAAATGATATCATCATCATCACCATTATATTTGTATTCTGTTGACGAGAAGATAAACTGAAAGTTATGTTTTTTAGATAATTTCTTTAAAGCCATAATAAAATTATCTATGTCTTCGTGATGTATTTCATGTTGCTTCGGAGTATCAAATATAGCAAACATAAAAGACTTGCAATTTAATTCTATCATGCTTTCTATCAATGCACTTCTATAAGCTAGTATAGCTCGTGATTTAGTGCTGCCTTTTAATTGTTCTAAGGTTTCATAGCCCATTGTTGGACTGAAATCATTTTCAAATGTAATATTGAAATCAATGTTAGGGGTTTTCAATACTTTTAACCAGAATATGAATTTATCTCGTAAGGTTGTCTTAACCTTTGCCAATCTAGGGATTGTCTGTCTATTTTTATCGAGACCATCTAATTCGTCTAAAGCGTGTTCACGTTTATTAAGCATTTCAACATACTTTGCCTCTAATAACGCTATTTTATTTAATTCATTTTTCTCAAGTTGTAGCTTAAATAACATTGATGTTATTTCAGAAATAGCGTCAATTACTGAAGATATATCTTCCTCTTCAATAATATTGGTTCTCATAGTGTTCAGGTCTTCGATGGTCTTACTCGTGTGTTTTATTTCCTGTTCTATCGCGTCATGCCGATCACTATCTAAATTTAAACTTCTTTCAATATCTTTAATTTGATCTTTAAGATATAAAAGATGTTTTGCATAGCTTTCAGAACTTCTTGTAAACATTTTACAATCTAGGGATGGGCAAATTTCCTCAAAAGAGCGAAATATTCTTTTAGCTTCCTCATTTAGGTTGAGGGTATTTATTTCAGTGTTAATTTCTTTCATTATTTGTAATAATGATGACTCTCTTCTTTCCATGAATTTTAATTCTGACTTGAGAGCGTTTAGGTTTTCTTTTTGATTTCTTATGACTGCATCTATGCTCACAAGAGAATCATTTTTTAATGATTTGCTATTTTTCAGTTCAGTAAGTTCGTCTTTCAGACCATTAATCGAACTATCGATTGATTCGATGTTTTTATCTTTATGGGCATCTTTAGCTATTTCAATATTTCTTCTTTGTACTGCTAATGAATTATCTAAATATTTAATTTCTTCTGTAAGATTAATATTTTTCTTTTTAGCATCAAAAGAATGTTTTTCTGGCAAAGAGAATACTATTCTGAGCATTTCAGAAAACTGATCTTTAATAAAGTTTCTTGGCGAGTAATAAAATTTTGAGTAACCTAAGTCTTGATCAAGATAAAATATAGGAAGAATAGTTGATAAGTAAGGATAAGACTGTTTGTTCTGAGTTGTAAGAAGTGATGGGTAATTTAAAGATAGTTTTTCGAAAATGTACTTAGAATAATCAGCTTCATTGTAAAACTTCAATATCTCTTTATTGCTTTCTAAGGACAAAATGAAGTCAGTATGTTCAAAGTCTCTAGTGGCTTTAAAAATATTATTAGCTATCGTAAAAGTAAGGGTGGCAGATTTGCATAATTTATAAATATCATCTCTAAATTTGCATGGGTATCCAAGGCAATAAGAGATTGATTGCAGTAGTGGCGTTTTACCACACCCATTAGGTCCGTAAAATTCAGTAATATTTTTACCAAAAACAAGTTCGTCGGATTCAAGCCCAACAATTCCCCTACCTTTAATTTTTATACTTACAAGTTTCATAATAACTCACCGTCTAATTTTGAATCAACACAGTAATTTCTATATGATCTTTCTATTAATGCCAGATTATAAGACAAATCACTTTCATATAAAAATGCTTTGTCGATAACTTTTTTTCCTAATTTGGTAATGCTTAATTTCTTATTACTTTCATCAATTATAACGAGTTGTACTGACTCAAGAAATTGTAAAGCGGTGACTGTACGTATTCTAAGATTGGCAGACCAGCCTAATAATTGTGATGATCCCTTGAATCCCAGCATTACGTCTTCTAAAAGTCTACCTACTAAGCTTCCTATTTCACTAGCACGCGGTTTTACACGATTTTTAGATAAAAGAAGTATAATAAGAGCTATTAAAGGTAATTGGAACAGAGCTTCATTGTTTAGGCCTAAACTCTCTTGCTTATCTATATGTTTTATGTCAATTTTAATATCTTTTTTAGATATAATGTCGAAAAATTCATCGTAGTTCATTTTGAACGCTCTACTAATCTGGAAAAAAGACTTCCGGTTAAAGCCTCTTTATCTAAGGAATGAAGTAAATTATTTTGATTTAATGAATCATATAATTCATTAATGAATGCTCTTAAGTTTGATAAAAATAAATTTCCATGCATAAACGTTAGTTTATCTAAGGTTGCATTAATTTCTCTGTCGATTGTGATATAATCAAACTCAGATATAATATGTCTATTATTCCTTAACCACTGATCCCATTTTATTTTACATCTTGTGAAAAAATCTACTTCCATGTCGTTGGCTCCTGCTTTTCTCAGCAATCTTTCAATTACTGACGCTGATTTTAGGGCGTGTTCATCGCCATTATCTAAAAAGTCATAATAAGCACGTTTTGAGATGCTGAGAACATCTAGGAGATCATCGATATCTATACCAGCCAGCTTTTTTATATTTTCTCTTGAACAATCATTAATTTTTACACTTGATTTTGAGTTTACTAGTGCCAAAAGAGAAAATAATATTTCTTTTGCTTCTGTGTGTGATAGTTCAATTTCGCTAAATTTAAATATCTTCTGTTTAGCAAGTATTTCAAACGTTTCATGTTTGCTTTTAATATATTCAACATCAGTTTCAAATTTTAGTTTCTTAAGATTTTGTTTTATCGCATCAATATCTAGCTTTTCGTGATCTTCCTGGATTGAGATGAAGCAATTATTAAACGAGTCAATTATAAGTTTGCAGTGTGTATTAGAAAAGGTTTCAGAAACGATATCATCGATAATGTTCTCTATATCTTCATCAACATGCGTATTTGTAAGGAAAACAATTTCATTACAAGACTCTCCGAAATTAATCGTATGTTGCAATAGTTTCCCAACGAAACTATCTCTGATCATTTCATCTGTCTGAGGATTTTTTGCACTTTTCCTTTTTAAAATCCCAAACACGTCTCGTAGTTTCCAAATTTCTCGCAGTTTCTCCTTAGTTTTGACTTGTACAAATGTGTAACGAATATCACTAGCAATGACTTTTTCAATGACAAAATCATCGTGAAATTCGCAAAAAACGCGTTTGACATCTTTACCCTCTAGGATAGACAAACATGCAATACTTGCTGCTCTGATCTGAGCATTATAGCGTTCTAAAGTGTCTCTTCCCGCTTGCTCTCTTGGTTTAACTTCATGTAACTCAGCCATAACACTTCACATTGTCCTAAAGAAACATAGGGATAATGTAAATGCAGTAGTCTTTTTTGAAAACAAGAAAGGCTGCAAAAGTGAACATTGATACAATAATCAAATACTGTTTTTTTATCCAGTATTTTATTGCTTTTTTACTTAAAAGATAAGAGTGACGCTAAGTTCAAACCCACGCCTCCTTTGTTGTATAGCCTACTAATTTAAATCGGTAGAAAATCAAGTGAGTCCAAGGAAAACATCTCCAGAGACGAGAGACGAGAGACGAGAGACGAGAGACGAGAGAACAGAGGCGAGAGACCGGAGACGAGAGAACAGAGACCAGAGAGAAGGAAGTAAACAGAGGTATAATCACTGTAATTACTAGTCTCAGTAGAGTAGTCCCTTCTGATACTCCGCTTTAGCGTCTCGTTTAGTATCATTTAGATGTTGAATGAATTTAAATGAGACTGTATCATTCTGTTATTTCAAATGATACTAATCGGCAGTGAGGGCAGGAAAATGATTTTTGGTTATGCGAGAGTCTCAACGAAGGATCAGAATCTTGAGCGTCAGTTGGCAGTACTAGAACCTGTTTGTGACAAAATCGTTACAGAGAAAGAATCAGGTAAGTCCACCAGCGAAAGACCTGAATTGTTGAACCTGCTTTCACACCTCCGTGAAGGTGATACCCTCATTACGCATTCCATTGATCGCCTCGCACGTAATACCCGCGATTTGTTGGAGATGATTGATAATCTCGTTGAGCGTGGGATCACTGTTCAGTTTCTTGCAAACTCAATGAGCTTCGACAACTCCCCACAATCCCGCCTAATCCTAACCATGATGGGAGCCGTTGCAGAATTTGAGCGAGGCATGATCGCATCACGCCGCAACGAGGGGATTGCTCTTGCCAAAGAAGCCCGGAAGTACAAGGGCAAGCAGAAGAACAAGGAACTTCATAGCAAAATTATCGATATGTTACAGGCTGGGAAGAACACTCCCGACGAGATCGCGAAGTTGTGTGATTGCGGTCGGGCTACAGTGTTTCGCGTGAAGAAAGAAATGCTTACCAATATGGTTGACGTTAAGAACTGATATAGTGGTAGGGGGGTTAGAACGCATACTTCCCTACTGTAACTAGTTGAATCCTTTCGATATCAATATACTGTTTCTTATCTTTTTTTGAGATAAAAGGCATTATAATTATGGCAATATTAGGAAATCAATGAAAATGACAAAAAAAATCACTATTCCATCTGAAAGAAGTTTATATCCTAACACCGTTTTTCATTTCACCGATGATAATGATATCCTATTAAATATTCTCAAGGATAAATTTTTCAAGGCTTCTTATGCGAAAGAAATTATAGTGGGGCCTAATGGTTCTAAACGTAGGTTTGGGATACCAATGGTATCTTTTTGCGATATTCGATTGTCTAATCTGCACGAACATATGAAAAAATATGGCTATTATGGTATTGGATTAAAGAAAAGTTGGGCTATTAATAAAGGACTTAACCCAGTAAGTTATCTTAACCATAATTGTTCTATGTTTGAGTATTTTGATGAACAGCTAAGAGACATGAGTAACGAATTATTAAATATTAATTCAGTTGAAGAGCGTAAAATAGCTAGGCAGAAGTATCGTAACCTTCAAAATGTAATGCGATATATGAAAAATTACGAAGGTGAGCTCACTAGAGGCGATGAATATCATAAGAATTACCGGTTCGCTAATGAAAGTGAGTGGCGTTATGTCCCTGATATCACTACTAATGATGTTATACCTGTTAAGATAATTAGAGCCAGAGAGAAGGATTGGAAGAAAAAAGCAAACGATGCGTTGTGGAAATCTGAGGCTTCACGTCTTAGATTTGATTATAATGATATAAAATATATACTTGTACCAACAAACTTTATGGCCTTCGATCTTATTGAGGGGTTCAAAGAGTTTGTTTCTGAAGACCAATATGTCTATTTGATATCCAAAATTTTCGATTCGAGGCAAATCTATAAAGATTTATAGAAACTGAGAATCTATAATAGCTCGCAAAAAAAAGCGGGCTTTAATTATTATTCATCCATAAAATTAATATCATAACGCCCATAGCCACCATCATGCCCTGAAGAACAGTAAGCCAAAAGAAGGACTATCAGCAAAATCACAATTGTATTACCGATGTTTCGTTTATCTTTCATTTTGGCTTACCCTGCGTACTTACCAATCCCAAGAAATGGTTGTCTTAAGGGGCCTATGTCTAGTGTGCTCTGTACGTGTCGCCGTAATAACTACTTTCCCTGTTTCCTTTGAAACAATGTCATAAACATCAATTTCAGTTTCACCCATTGATCCTTTAGTTCTACTGCTTTTATGAACGTAGTTGTACTGATCTTTCGGGTAGTCTCGCTCGAATTGTTCTTCAGTCATAGCTATTCACCTAATCCCGGTACACAAACTGTACAAAGGTATTTTATGACAAGATTTACAAAAAAGTAACATGGAATGGACGTAAAGGTGATGACACAAGTCTTTTCAGATAAACAATTAACTCAAGATGGTGAATAGCTTGATACGCAGAAGATTTGTGAAGTAGTTACGGTTTAAGATTAAAAATGTGACAGTGTACAAGTGAGGTACAATATATTGTGTGTATAATTATAAATTGCACCATATGGTGTATTTTACACAGCAGGTAACTTGTATGGGTAAGAACCAGCATGTTGTACCCCACAATGGGGCTTGGGCTGTAAGAGGGGCAGGAAATGGGAAGGTTACTTCGACCCATAGCACGCAGCAGCAGGCAATAGATGCTGGTCGTGCAATTGCCCGAAATCAAGGCAGTGAACTTGTAATTCATCGTCCCAATGGACAAATTCGTGATAGCGATTCACACGGTAAAGATCCATTCCCTCCAAAGGGATGATGCTTGTTAACGGAAAAAAGAGGCTAATGGCCTCTTTTTTTATAAAAATCAGTGAGTAAAGCAATGGTGGGGGTTTATAGGGCGTAATTTATTTTTTGATTATTAGGGCAGCCCAACGAAACAAAGCCAATCTTAGGCTGCTGCATTACATTGCTCATAGATTAAAAATTCATCATTTATGGAGTTATCAGGGCGGGGATTTTACAGAGGTTGGCGGGAAATTTGTACTGGTATCTTATGCCTGCCGCTTTGTTAAAGTTTTTGTAAAAGTCAGGCTGCCGCCGTGACCGCTGGCTACCCTTAATCGGGACTGCCATAAGGAGAACGCCATGCCATTACGCTCGCCTCGTTTACTTGCGCTGCTGCTCTTTGTCAGCGCCTCCGCCGCCGCGCTGCCCGCGAAAGTCGACGTGTTGCAGGAGAATCTCGACCATCCCTGGTCGCTGGCGTTTCTGCCAGATAATCAGGGCATGTTGATTACGCTTCGTGAAGGCGAGCTGAAACGCTGGCAGCCGGGCAAAGGGCTCTCTGGCCCGATTACCGGCGTGCCTGAGGTCTGGCATCAGGGGCAGGGCGGGCTGCTGGATGTCGTGCTGGCGCCGGATTTTAACGAAAGCCGCCGGGTCTGGCTGAGCTACGCCGAAGCCGGCAGCGACGGTAAAGCGGGCACCGCGGTGGGCTACGGGCGTCTTAGCGACGATATGCAACGGCTGGAGAATTTTAAAGTGGTGTTCCGCCAGCAGCCGAAGCTCTCCACCGGCAATCACTTTGGCGGACGTATGGCGTTTGACGGCAAAGGCTATCTCTTTATCGCGCTGGGCGAGAACAACCAGCGCCCGACCGCGCAGGATCTCGATAAGCTCCAGGGCAAAGTGGTGCGTCTGACGGAAAACGGCGACGTGCCGAAAGACAATCCGTTCGTCGGTAAGCCGGGCGCGCGCCCGGAGATCTGGTCATACGGCATACGTAACCCGCAGGGGCTGGCGCTCAACCCCTGGAGCCAGGCGATGTGGCTTAATGAGCACGGCCCGAAAGGTGGTGATGAAATTAACCTTCCCGAAGCGGGCAAAAACTACGGCTGGCCGCTCGCGACCTGGGGCATAAACTACAGCGGTGAGCCGATTCCGGAAGCCAAAGGCGGCGAGGCGCCGGGGACGGAACAGCCGCTCTTTTACTGGAAGGTGTCGCCAGCGGTGAGCGGCATGGCGTTCTATAACGCCGATAAATTTCCGCAGTGGAAAAACAAGCTGTTTATCGGCGCGCTTAAAGATCAAAACCTGATACAGCTGTCGGTAAACGGCAATAAGGTCACGGAAGACGGACGGCTGCTGGAGGGGGAAAACAAGCGGATTCGCGACGTGCGGGTCGGGCCGGACGGCTTCTTATATGTGCTGACCGACGAAACCGACGGTCAGCTGCTGAAAGTCAGTCCGGCGTCGTGATTAGCTGACCGGGATCATGACGATATTGCGAAACGCCGGGCGCTCGGTGAGCTGCTGATACCAGCGCGCCAGATGCGGGCGCGGCGTCCATTCGATGCCGACGTTAAAGAGATTATAGATGTGCGGCGCAGGGGCCATATCGGCGATGCCGAACGCGTCGCCGGAAAGCCACGGGGTTTTCGCAAGCTCAGCGTCAAGCATGGCGAACAGCGCGTCGCACTGCTTTTTGCTCTCTTCAATCAGCGCCGGGTCGCGCTGCTCGGGCGGCGTGCGCACCAGGCTGAACACGACGCCGCGGTGCGGCGCGGGCAGCGTGCTGATGGCCCAGTCCATCCACTTCTCGCCGCGGGCGCGCGCAACCGGGCACTCCTGCCACAGGCGGCCCTGGCCATATTGCGCCGCGAGATAGCGCACAATGGTGTTGGATTCCCACAGCACCAGGTCGGTTTCATCGTCACGCAGGCATGGCACCAGCCCGTTCGGGTTCATCTCCAGGTAGTCCGCGTCGCGGTTAATGCCATACTGGCCGCCCGCCGGAATGCGGTTATACGGCAGCTCCAGCTCTTCCAGACACCACAGCACCTTCTTCACGTTGGTGGAATTCTCTCGACCCCAGACGGTTATCATGACTTGCTCCTTTTGCAGATGAACGATGCC
The DNA here is from genome assembly GCF_001277195.1 of Cronobacter muytjensii ATCC 51329. Lineage (NCBI taxonomy): Bacteria > Pseudomonadati > Pseudomonadota > Gammaproteobacteria > Enterobacterales > Enterobacteriaceae > Cronobacter > Cronobacter muytjensii. Next base: position 2,576,833 of record NZ_CP012268.1, on the reverse strand, counting down.
GCGGCGGCGAACGCCTGCGCGCCACGTGTGAACGCTCATGGTGGAATAAACCCCGCGCTTTAGCAACCGCCTGAAAATGTTCTCCCGCCGCGCCGGTTTGTGACGGTAAAAGTGAAACTTTAAAAACTTTACCCGCGCGCTGTTTCATTGAAGCCGTTTGTGCGTTATTACTCACCTTTTTACCGATACGGTTGATTTGTAGTAGTTTCTGGAATGGATATTCAGGTGGCTTTTATGACCTCACTCTCACGCTCCGGCGCTTCCTGCGCGCGTGCTCTCTCAGGCGCGTTTCTTCTGATTTCGCTTACCGCCGCCCATGCGGCCGACCCCATCGCGCCCGCCGCGCCTGCGGTCGAGGCCCGCGCCTGGATCCTTATGGACTATCACAGCGGCAAAGTACTGGCCGAAGGCAACGCCGATGAAAAACTCGATCCGGCGAGCCTGACCAAGCTGATGACCAGCTATGTGGTCGGCCAGGCGCTCAAGGCGGGAAAAATTCACCTCGATGATAAAGTCACCGTCGGCAAAGACGCCTGGGCGACCGGCAACCCGGCGCTGCGCGGTTCATCGCTGATGTTCTTAAAGCCCGGCGATCAGGTCTCGGTCGCGGATCTTAATAAAGGCGTGATTATTCAGTCCGGCAACGACGCCAGCATCGCCATCGCCGATTATGTGGCGGGCAGCCAGGACGCGTTCGTCAGCCTGATGAACGGCTACGCGAAGCGCCTCGGGTTGACCAACACCACGTTTAAAACGGTGCACGGCCTTGATGCGCCGGGGCAGTTCAGCACCGCGCGCGATATGGCGTTGCTCGGCAAAGCGCTGATCCACGACGTGCCGGATGAGTACGCCGTCCACAAAGAGAAAGAGTTTACGTTTAACAATATCCGCCAGCCGAACCGCAACCGCCTGCTGTGGAGCACCAGCATGAACGTGGACGGTATGAAAACCGGCACCACGGCGGGCGCGGGCTATAACCTCGTGGCTTCGGCGACGCAGGGCGATATGCGTCTTATCTCGGTGGTGCTCGGCGCGAAAACCGACGGCGTGCGCTTTCGCGAGTCAGAAAAGCTGCTGACGTGGGGGTTCCGCTTCTTTGAAACCGTCACGCCCATCAAGCCGGACGCCGCGTTTGTCAGCCAGCGCGTCTGGTTTGGCGACACCAGCGAGGTCAGGCTCGGCGCAGGCGAGGCAGGCTCGGTGACTATCCCGAAAGGCCAACTGAAAAATCTCAAGGCGACCTATACCCTCAATTCGCCACAACTGACCGCGCCGCTGAAGGCGGGGCAGGTGGTCGGCACGATTGATTTTCAGCTCAACGGCAAAAGCATCGAGCAGCGTCCGCTGGTGGTGATGGAGGCGGTTAATGAAGGCGGTTTCTTCAGCCGGATGTGGGATTTTGTCCTGATGAAATTCCATCAGTGGTTTGGCGGCTGGTTCTCGTAACAGCACGCTCCCGCCATGCGGGAGCGCTTACCACAGCACGTCGACTTTCGCCGACTGCGCCCAGGCGATAAACGCCTCGTCGGGCATCCTGTCGGTCGCAATCGTGCCGAACGCTTCAAGCGGCCCCATACAGGCGGGCCGCACCTGACCAAACTTACTGTGATCGGCCACAATGACGTACCGTTGCGCCATCTCCAGCGCCCAGTGCTTCACCGGTAATTCGTCGAGATTAAAACAGGTCGCGCCATACTGCGGATGCACGCCCGCCGCCGAAAAAAAGGCGATATCCGGGCACAGATTGCGCAACGTTTCCTGGAAATTGAGCGGTTTGAAAATGGCGTTGCTGGCGTGAAACTCGCCGCCGCACAAAATCACGCGGCACTGCGGTTTCTCCTGCAACGCCAGAAAGGTGTTCAGCGAATAACAGATGCCGGTAAAGGGCAGCGCGTCGTCCAGCGCTTCGATAATCCACGGCGTGGTGGTGCCGCAGTCGAAAAACAGCGTCTGGTGCGGGCGCGCGAGCGACGCCGCAATTCGCGCCGCATGGCGTTTCTCTTCCACCAGACGGGTTTTTTCGTCGCTCAGCAGGTAACGGCTGACGGTCACGCCGCGCGGCTCCAGCACAATATAGCCGCCGAGCAGCGTAACCGGCGCGTCGTGGCCCTGCAGGTCGCGGCGAATCGTCATCTCAGAGACGCCAAGCAGCGCCGCCGCCTCTTTAAGATGAATTTTATCCTGTCGCTTTAGCGCCTGTAGCAGTTGCGCTATTCGCTCGTCACGCCGCGTTTCCATAAAGCCTCTTGCTCAACCCGGCGCCACGCCCGTCGCGCGGCGCCTGAAAAGTCGTGCAATCTTACCTGCGGCCCTGCGGTTAGTCACGCACCCAGCCTTTACGGATAGGCAGCGCGAAGCACAGGCGATAAAGCTGACGCAGCGCGCGATAAAGCGGCTCGCCAAACGGCGCCCAGAGGATCTGCGCGCTCAGGCAGGCAAGCAGCGCCACCAGCAAGCCGCCCGCCATATCGAGCGGCCAGTGGACGCCGAGATAGATGCGCGACCAGGCAATCGCGCAGGCAACCGCCATCAGCACCAGCCCTGACCAGACGCGGTGCCAGAAGAGAAACGCCAGCGCGAAGGTGAAAATCACGGTGCCGTGGTCGCTCGGGTAGGAGTCGTTCGGCGCGTGCGGCAGGAACTGATGGCCGAGGCCCACCACAAACGGCCTGGGGTGCGGAAAAAGATGACCGGCAATCCAGGAGACCGAGAGACTGATAAGCAGCGCCAGCGCGAACTTCACCACCAGCCGGCGCTCGGTGGGGCGCCACAGCCAGAGCACAACAGGCAGTAGCGGCACGATAGAGATAAGATCGCGGGCGATAAACGTCGCGAGCGCGATAAGCCAGCTTGCGGAGTCTGGCGTGGCGTTGATTTGCAAAAAGAGAAAGTGATTCAGCGCTTCCATCATAGGGTTGCAGATTCCTTATTCATCAGTGTGGTGGTCACGCCCCACGTCACCACCTGCGTAAGCCACACCCACCAGCCTGCCCACAGGTTATGGGTGAAAAAATGCGCGCCGCGCATCACTTGGCCGAAGCCCATCGTAAGGCCGAGCACAATGCCTGCCGTCAGCGCCAGCCGGGCGAGACCCGGACGTTCGCGCCGCAGCCCGAACCAGAGCCCCATCACCATAAAGCCGCTTGAGGCATGGCCGCCGGGGAAACAGCGACCGGGGCCGCTGGCGTCGGGCGCCGCACTGAAGAGCGGATAAGAAAGCGCTTTTCCGCCATACTCGACCAGATCCCACGGGCAGCTGTGGTGGCTGGTGGCCTTCAGCACGCCGACCACGGCGGTGCCAAGCCCCATCAGCAGCGCCACCATTATCCAGCGCGGGTGTCGGCGAGCGAGACCGTACAGCAAGCTCCCGACCGCTATCGCGACGGCGCAATATTTGGCGAAACGGTGGTTAATAAGATCAAGCCAGGGGTTGTTCTGCCAGGGAAAGCGCTGCGCTGCGGCATCAAACCACATCTGCGTCAGCCAGCGGTCCAGCGCCTCGTTACGCGAAAGCCAGGTAAACAGCACGCCCAGCGCCGTTAACAGCGCAAGCTGACCAACATAAAAGCGCAGGGGCAGCGAATAAAGGGAGATTGTCTTATTTATCCGCGGCCTGGCGGGATACAGGAGCGGGGATAGCGTGCGCATAACGGCGCCCTCTGCGAGCTGAAAACGGCCAGCATAAAACGGCTAACTTAAGAAAACCTTAAACAGCCGGACGAAAGGCGCGCGCCGCCCGTTTGTCGCACATAATTCACTATCGCGCGGCGCGGCAATTCATTACACTCAGCGCGATTTTATGGATGGAAGACTCATGCAAACTCACGCAAACCGAACCGGACGTCTCGGACGCCAGGCGCTGCTGTTCCCGCTCTGTCTGGTGCTCTATGAATTTTCTACTTATATCGGCAACGACATGATCCAGCCGGGGATGCTCGCGGTCGTCGAGCAGTATCAGGCGGGCGTGGAATGGGTGCCGACCTCGATGACCGCCTATCTCGCGGGCGGCATGTTTTTACAGTGGCTGCTTGGCCCGCTCTCGGATCGCATCGGTCGTCGCCCGGTGATGCTGGCGGGCGTGGTGTGGTTTATCGTGACCTGCCTTGCCACGCTGCTGGCCCAGACTATCGAACAGTTCACGGTGTTGCGTTTCTTACAGGGCATCAGTCTGTGCTTTATCGGCGCGGTGGGGTATGCGGCTATCCAAGAGTCGTTTGAAGAGGCGGTGTGCATCAAAATCACCGCGCTGATGGCGAACGTGGCGCTGATTGCGCCGCTGCTCGGCCCGCTGGTGGGCGCGGCCTGGGTGCATGCCGCGCCCTGGGAGATGATGTTTGTGCTGTTCGCGGCGCTGGCGGCCATCTCTTTCTTCGGGCTGTGGCGCGCGATGCCGGAAACCGCGACGCGGCTTGGCGAGAAACTGTCGCTGCGCGAACTGGGGCGTGACTATAAAGCGGTGCTGAAAAACCTGCGTTTTGTCTCAGGCGCGCTGGCGATCGGATTTGTCAGCCTGCCGCTGCTGGCGTGGATTGCCCAGTCGCCGGTGATTATCATCAGTGGCGAGCAGATGAGCACCTATGAATATGGGCTGTTGCAGGTGCCGATTTTCGGCGCGTTGATCCTCGGCAACCTGGTGCTGGCGAAGCTCACCGCACGGCGCAGCGTGCGCTCGCTGATTATCATGGGCGGCTGGCCGATTATGGCCGGGCTGGCGCTGGCGGCGCTCGCGACGCTGCTCTCCTCCCACGCCTATCTCTGGATGACGGCGGGGCTCAGTATTTACGCCTTCGGCATCGGCATCGCCAACGCGGGCCTGGTGCGCCTGACGCTGTTTGCGAGCGACATCAGCAAAGGCACCGTTTCCGCCGCGATGGGCATGTTGCAGATGACGATTTTCACTGTCGGCATCGAAGTGAGCAAACACGCCTGGATCGGCGGCGGCAACGGCCTGTTCAACCTGTTTAATCTCGCAAACGGTCTGCTGTGGCTGGGCCTGATGGTGATTTTCCTGAAAGATAAAACCGTCGGCGCCAGCCGGGAAGGCTGATGCGACGTGCGGCGGCCCGGACGGGCCGCCGTTTCATGCGAATGGCGCCTCGTTGTTCAGGATCTTATCAATCACCTCAAGCACCCCTTCCTCGTTGTTTGTCGGCGCCCGGTAACGCGCCACCTTGTGAATCGCTTGCGGCGCGTTTTCCATCGCAAAGCCAAACGCCGCTTGGCGCAACATCTCCACGTCATTGCCGCCGTCGCCAAACGCCACGACCTCGCTGTCCGCAATGCCCCAGCGCGCTTGCAGCATCTGAATGCCGTTCGCTTTGTGCAGACCCGGAATGATGAGATCGATAGAGCCGTGGCCGCTGGAAACCGGCACCACGATGCCGTTAAACGCCTCGGTCAGGTCATCCATCGTTTTCAGCAGCTGAATATCCGGCAGGTTGAGCGCGAATTTAAAGAAAATATCTTTTACGGCGAACAGATCGTCGACAAACTGCAACCGGTGATAATAGCGCGACGCCATCTGTTTAAAGCGCTCGTCGTAGCGGTTGAGCGAGTACCCGCTGTGCTTGCCGCAGGCGATGATCTCCACGTCTTCCAGCGTCAGCAGATGCGCGATGACGTGGCGGTACTCCTCTTCGGTCAGTTCCCCGTTAAACAGATCCTCGCCTTCGCACACCACCCACGCGCCGTTTTCCGCCACGAAAGCTATCTCGTCGGCAATTTCCGGGAAGAATGATTGCAACTGGTAAAACTGGTTACCGCTCGCCACCACAAAACGGATGCCGCGCGCTTTTAATTCGGCATACTGCGCGAGGAAACGCGCGCGATTGTAAGTCTTGGCGTCGCTTAAAAATGTGCCGTCCATATCCACGGCGATTAACTTCACTGCCATAAACGCTCCTTAAGCATTTTCAGGCGCGGCACCGTAAAAGTACGGATTTGCGCCTGTTAACATAAGCTATGGTTATTAAAAGGATTTTTCACTTAATTCAAATTTAAACCTAAAGCTAAATTGCCTGGGGGCCGATAGTAGCCTTGTTAACGACTCTCCGACGTGCGAAACGGCAACCCTATGGCGACTATCTTCAATAATCTGATGTCAGGTAATGTCCTGACGCAGCAGAAAAAAACGGCCGCTAGCTTAAGCCAGTCCATTGAGCGGCTCTCATCCGGCATGCGCATTAACGGCGCGAAGGATGATGCTGCCGGGCAGGCTATTGCCAACCGTATGTCCGCGACGCTTAAGGCCAATGATGTGGCGTCGCGCAGCATGAACGATGGCATTAGCCTCTCGCAGACCGCCGAAGGCGCGCTCTCTGAAGTCAGCGCTCTGCTGATGCGCGCCAAAGAGCTGGCTGTGCAGGCGGCGACCGGTACGCTCGATACGAGCGATCGCGCGGCTATCTCCACGGAGTTTAGCCAGATAAAAGCGCAGATTGACGCCATTGCCACAGGGACGACGATTTTCGGCAAATATCCGCTGGCGCCCGCTGCGCCGCCGACACCCCCTGCGGCGCAGCTTGGCAATATTCCGTCCATTAACCAGCGTTTCCCGGTGCCTGGCCAGCAGTACTCGTTCAGCTCCGGGCTGGTGCCGCTGGCTTATATCCCGGCAGGCGCGACCGATATTACGTTGACCATTAACTCCGGCTGGATGGATGACGATATCCAGCTGTTCAGCCGCGACGGCAGCCACCTGGTCGGCACGCCGGTAAACGGCGCTACGCGTGATTTCACCTGGACGAATAACGGGGTGAACAGTACCGCGACGGCTAACACCAAAATTATCTCCACCGATAACGGATTTTTGCCTGACGCCAGCTACAGCGACGCGAACCTGACGCAGGGGCCGGCCACCTATAACGTGAGCGGCGGGGCGGTAAAGAATTACAACGGCATGACCATCACCTACAGCGGCGACGGCGACCGCTATGAGACGCCGGCGACCGGCTGGGGTAACAACGGCACCGTCTCGGCGGGCAACTATCTGGAGCGGCTCTCCATCGATAAGGTGACGGAAGATGTGATCATTATGGTGGTTGGCAACGGATCCTTTTTCGGTCAGATGACCTGGACGAAGCTGCCGCTGCCGACCGATAAGCCGGACGGGCCGGTCAGCACCGACACGGATATCGTGATGAGCGCCGATTATGGCGAGGCGGTGGAGTATAAAACCATTCCCGCCACGCCCTCGGACACGAAAACGCTCGGCCTGGACGCCGCGCGGCTCGATAATCAGCAGGGCGCGTCGCAGGCGATTGACACCATTGACCACGCGCTGGATACCGTCAGCAGCTACCGCGGCACGTACGGCAGCCTGGTGAATACGTTTGACTCCGCAAAGGCGGGGCTGGCGCAGAAAACCGTCGCCACCGCCGCCGCGCGCAGCCGCATTGAGGATGCGGATTTCGCGCAGGAGGCCAGCAATCTCAGCCGCTCGCAGATCCTGCAACAGGCCGGGAATGCCGTACTGGCGCAGGCGAACCAGCAGGCGGAAAGCGTGCTGTCGCTCCTTAAATAACGTCACGCGCCGGCTCGACGGGCGTCGCCGGTTTCGCCACCGCGCGAGCCACCAGCGCCGCCAGCACCACCAGCGACAACACCACCAGCATCGCGCTGCGCAGTCCGTAATGTTCCCCCAGGAAGCCGAGCAGCGGCGGGCCGACCAGGAAGGCAACATAGCCCGCCGTGGCCACCACGCTCACGCGCACCGGCGCATCCGGCCCGGTATCGCTCGCCGCCGAAATCGTCAGCGGGAAGCCGAGCGACGCGCCTAATCCCCACAGCAGTACCGACACGCTCGCGATAAGCGGGTTATCGACAAAGATAATCAGCCCGATGCCGAGCGCGCCCATCATGGCGCTGGCGCGCACCACATTTACGCGGCTGTAGCGGTCGATAAACCAGCCGCCGAAGAAGCGGCCCAGCGTCATGCCGAGCGTGAAGCCGGCGTAAATCAGCGATCCGGAGGTGGGGCTGAAGCCGTGGCCATCCACCATGAGGAGCGGCAGCCAGTCGTTGGCGGAACCTTCGGCAAACGCCATCGCAAGCACAATCAGGCCAATCAACAGCAGCTGGCTGTCTTTCCAGAAAGGAATATGTCCGGCGGGGCGCTGCTGACGCGCCTCTTTCGCCTCTTTGCCGACGCCGTGCGGGATAGCGCGCAGCCCGACGATAATCGGGATGACGGTAATCAGCGTGGCGATGGTGAGGTGCAGATCGGCAGGAAAATTCAGCGCCGTCAGGCTAAGCCCGATGCCCGCGCCAATCAGCGTGCCGAGACTGAAAAAGCCGTGCATCATCGGCAGAATGGTTTTGTTCTGTAACTGCTCGACCGTCGCGCCTTCCACATTCAGCGCCACCTCAGCGGAGCCCATTCCGGCGCCCAGCACCGCCAGCCCGCAGGCGAACAGCAGCGGCGAGGCGAGCCACAGCGCGAACGCCATCAGCAGCATACCGAGCACGCCCAGCGCCATGCCGTTGCGGATAACCGGGCGCGTACCAAGACGCTTCACCAGCCAGCCTGAACAGAGGATGCCGCTCATTGAGCCTACCGAGAGACCGAACAGCACAATGCCCATCCCGGCGGTAGAGACCTGCAGCACATCACGGATTGAAGGCGTACGGGTCGCCCAGGAGGCCATCAACAGGCCCGGCAGAAAGAAAAACAGAAACAGCGCCCACGTTCTGTGACGCAGCGCGGGAGAGAGATTCACGTCGGATGACATAGCCCATTCGCCTGGAGTGAAAAAAGAAACCTTTAAAACGTAGCAAGGTTGTGTACATTTGTACACATACCAAAAATGCTTTTTCCCGGTGGAGGAGCCGACCTCTTATGGCGACACGACAAAACGATCCGCAACGCCGCGAGCGTATTCTGGAAGCGACGCTTACCTGCATCGCCACACATGGCTTTCATCATATTACGCACCGTAAAATCGCGCTTGAAGCAGACGTGCCGCTTGGCTCCGTCACTTATTATTTCACCTCGCTGGAGGCGCTGCTTGCAGAGGCGTTCACGCGCTTCGCCGAGACAATGTCATGCCAGTATCAGGCGCTGATGGCGCAGGCGCAGAGCCGTGAAGAAGCCTGCGAAGCGGTGACGGCGCTCATTTGCGGCGCGCAGGTGACGACCCCTGAAAATATGGAGCTGATGTACCAGCTTTACGCCTACGCGGGCCGCCAGCCGCAGCTGAAAATCATCATGCAGGACTGGATGCGCCGCAGCCAGCAGACGCTCGAAACCTGGTTCGACCCGGCGACCGCCCGCGCGCTCGACGCGTTTGTCGAAGGGATGACGCTGCATTACGTCATCGACCGCGAGCCGCTCAGCCGCGAAACAATCCGCGCGATGGTGGGGAGAATTGTGGGGGAGGATTAGCGTTGATTTATCAGAGAGGGTAAATAAAGCAGTACGATGACCCATAACACCATTCCCACTATTTTTAATGGCCAGGGATCAGGAAACTCGAAGCAGAGAAGCGTGCCCGTAATCAGTAGCGGGCCTGTTAAGAGTTCAAAGATACTGTTTAACATCCCAATTTTTTGGGAAAGGAACCGGTTCAGTATCAACGCGATGAGTCGCGCTCCTGCAAGTATGAGTGCGACTCCCACAGTTTTTTCCTGCCAGGAGGCGAGTTCAGCCAATACAATTAAGCAGGTAGTGAGAACCCAGCAACAAAAAATAATATTAATAATCTGAATGATGGTTTTATTCACATTGCCTGGTCTTTTTGTTTGCGCTCATTAATGATTTTTTAATTGAGTGGCAATGGTTGTCATATATAACGTGTATGGATGGTTCATATATCGATTCATGTGAAGTAAATGGAATAATCTTCACGCATTTTATTATGAAATATGGTTGTTGCAAATTTTATTATGTAAATCGCCACGTTGTCTAATTCTCAAGTCATTAATATTATCTGAAAAAACGTTTAGCTTGCTGGCGAAATGATGTCCTTTCGGTAATCTTCAATTACTAAATAAACAGATAAGAGGTCTTAAATTTATATAATGTTTGATTGTTTATAACAGGCTGGGTTAAAACGCGTTTCTCAATAAAAGAGTACTAACTCGTGGGCAAAGTTTCAGCCAATCATCTAACAGGTTTGTGTTTATAGGGAGGTAGTATGGATACCGTAGAAAGCCTTAATGGGGGATATTTTTACAAAGGCCTTTTTGATTTGAGCGTACATGAATTACTCTTCTGGGTCATGATTGATGAAATCCAAAAACAGCTTGGCGTCGAGGATATCATAGGCGCTGCATTCTTGTTGTTAGGTACGAATAGTATTGAAGTGCCGGGTAAAATGTCTACCGCTACAAAAGGGACGTCTCACGCTTCTTTATTCTTCAGGCAACACCTAAGCTATAAATTTAAAAGGCGTATTCTTCCAACATTGACTAACACATCTTTCTCCATGCGCGGGCTTAAAATCTTCTGGGTCAATAATTTAGGCGCTTTCGTCGGCCGTGCAGTACCTGTGCTGGGCTGGATTATACTTGCGAAAGATGTTTCCCTTATCAGTTACAATACGGTAAACCATTACAATAAACTGGTACGTAAAGAGGACAGGATCTGGTGAAGATGGTATCTGATGAAGACATACGAGCAATGATCTTAAAAGAACTACCGCTAGTGACTTCTTTCACACTTAAGAAGCAAGAGCCTGATCTTGACAGCCCTTTGCAGGAAATGTTTGAAGTCGAAGATATCGCAGAAATGGCTCAGACCCTGTTTAGCCACTTCGGGACAGAATACAGCCGCTTTGATCTCACCGCTTACTATCCGTGGAAAACGCCAGGACTGTTTTCACGCAAGCCCGTGATACAGGATAAAACGCCTTTGACAATCAGGATGTTTGTGGAGTCGGTGAAGGCGGGGAGGTGGTTGTATGGGTAAACACAACTGAGTGATTAACGTCAGAATTGATTAGCATGTGATTATTAAAACAGCTGTTCCTGCAATGCATTTTGCCTCATCAAAATATGCCATTGTGTTTTTATACATTTAACGTGTCGCAGAGATATTATGTCGCCGGTTTTTACAGGCGATTTGGTTTATTGAAGACTGATAATGAGCGTGAGAATCACAACACAAAAAGTGGATACCCGGAAGAAGCGCATTCAGCGTGATGGATTGAAGGGATCCACATACTTTTGCCAACAGGGTGGAAAAGTATGGGTTTCGGCTTCAGGAGACCATCAGACTATTTGTCAGCGGGGTTTAGGCAAAGATTCAGGAACAAGTTCACTGGATAGTTACTTGCGTTGGGATGATATCAGTGCGATAGCACTGGTTGATCTGCTTTACGCCATTGAAACGGCATAACGTCAGGCATGATATCGCATTTTACAGCGCTGGCGCAGCTGCATAACTACCTGAATCAGGGATACCTTCCAGAGGTGCGTTTTCTGCACTCAAACCCCAGACAACAAAAAACCCATCAACCTTGAACCAAGATGGCGGGGTTGATGGGCTCCACAAAAATGGGGACATCAAAGAAAAGCAGTGGCACTAATTGAGACTGGCGCTTTTTCGAAAAGTTCGCGCCTTACGCAAAATTTCTCGTTTTTTTATGTGCCGGGCCAGACGATGACGATAAGCGTACCGGCGAGCGTCAGCAGAACGTTGGCAATCGCATACGTGCCCGCATAGCCGAGCGCCGGGATGTTGCTGCGCGCGGTGTCGCTGATTATCTCCATCGCAGGCGCGCAGGTACGCGCGCCCATCATCGCGCCGAAGAGCAGCGCGCGGTTCATGCGCAGCACATACGCGCCGAACAGGAAGCAGATAACGACCGGCAGCAGGCTGACGAGCAGGCCCGCGAAGAGCATCTGGCCGCCCACGACGCCGAGGCCGTGACCGATACCGCTGCCCGCACTCAGGCCTACGCCCGCCATAAACACCATCAGGCCGAACTCTTTGACCATCATCAGCGCGCCCTGCGGGATATAGCCAAACGTCGGGTGGTTAGCACGCAGGAAGCCGAGCATGATGCCCGCAAACAGCAGCCCGGCAGCGTTACCGATGCCGAAGCTAAATGAGCTGAACTGGAAGGTGATCATCCCGATCATCAGGCCAACAATAAAGAAGGCGCAGAAGGCGAGGAGGTCGGTCACCTGGCTGTGAATGGAGATAAACCCGATGCGGTCGGCGATGGTTTTCACACGTCGCGCGTCGCCGCTCACCTGCAACACGTCGCCCTTGTTGAGCACAATGTTGTCGTCAATCGGCATTTCAATCTGGCTGCGAATGACGCGGTTTAAGAAACAGCCGTGGTCGGTAAGCTTAAGCTGGCCGAGGCGGCGACCCACCACGTTATGGTTTTTCACCACGATCTCTTCGGTGACGATGCGCATGTCCAGCAGGTCGCGGTCGAACACCTCTTTCCCGTTGCGAAAGCTCGGGTCGAGGCGCGCGTGCGCGTCCGGGTAACCCACCAGCGCGATTTCGTCACCCATCTGCAACACCGCGTCGCCGTCCGGGTTTGCGAGAATGCCGTTGCGGCGGATGCGCTCAATGTAGCAGCCGGTCTGGCGATAAATGCCGAGTTCGCGCAGGTTTTTGCCGTCTGCCCAGGCGACCAGCTCCGGCCCTACGCGATAGGCGCGGATGACCGGCAGATAGACTTTGCGATTGGCGTCGGTGTCGAGACCGCGTTCGCGCGCAATCTGCTGGGCGCTGGTTTGCAGATCCTGATGCTGAAGCTTCGGCAGGTAGCGCGCGCCGAAAATCAGGCTTACCAGTCCGATAAGATAGGTCAGCGCATAGCCGAGGCTCAGGTGATCCAGCGCCTGGGCAAGCTGCGCGCCCTCCATACCGGCATGGCGCAGGGTGTCGCCTGCGCCCACCAGCACCGGCGTTGAGGTCATGGAACCCGCCAGCATCCCGGCGGTCAGTCCGATATCCCAGCCAAACGCCTTGCCGAGGCCGAGCGCGATAAGCAGGGCGCTTGCGACCATCACCAGCGCGAGCATCAGGTAATTTTTACCGTCGCGAAAGAAAATAGAAAAAAAGTTGGGACCGGCTTCCACGCCGACGCAAAAAATAAACAGCATAAAGCCGAGGTTAAGCGCGTCGGTGTTAATCGTAAAATGTTGCTGGCCTAATAATAATGAAACCACTAAAACGCCAATGGAATTACCCAGTTGCACAGAACCCAGGCGTAATTTACCAAGACACAGGCCGAGCGCCAGCACCACAAATAATAACAGGATGTAATTCCCGTTTAACAAATCTGCGACGTTTATATTCACGGAGGCTAACTTCTTGTTTACCAGTAAGTTGTTGAAAAGGAGAGGCTTCTGGGCTAGGATTTTGCTTATGTTTTGCCGGAAGTGCGCTTTCCGGCGCAGTTATTTCGTCTGCATAAGCTTTTCGCCGCCGCTAGTTTAATCGTTATGTATAGTATCGGCCAGCAAGAATATTCTAATACCCGCAGTTAATTATGAGGCACGGATTGCCACGATGCTTTATCTGACTAGAGATCCGCACTGGCGGAGAGGAGATCAGGTTGATACAGGCACTATCAGGGGGATATCTGTTGATGCGACGTCATAGCCGGGCTGCAACCGCCTGCTGTTTTATTCTGTTCCTGGCGGTGTTTATTGCGCAGAAAATGGTGCTTCACCCTTTCGAGCCGGTTAGCGGAACACGGGATTTAGGCATCTTATGCTTTATTCTTCCGGGGGCGCTGGCGGGCGTGTTCGCGCGTCGCGGACGCGAGCTGAAGCCATTACTTGGCGCGCTGGTGGCCGCGCCGGTTTGTCTGCTGCTCCTGCATTTGTGGGGCGGCGCGGGGCGTTCATTCTGGCAGGAGCTGGCGTGGATTTTCAGCGCGCTGTTCTGGTGCTCTCTGGGCTCGCTCTGCTGGCTGTTTCTGCTGACGCTGCTGCGTCGCCACGCTGGCGTACGTCGGCTGTAACGGCGGGTTTCATCTTCTTCCTAAACGCAACGTTCCGTTAACCGTCATCCGGCGCATTACGATTATACTGATGAGTTTTGGCAGCCAGCTCGCGCGCTGGCTTTTCAACACACCAGGAATAAGGAAAACGTGATGACGCCAACGATTGAGCTGCTTTGCTCACACCGTTCTATCCGCCACTACACCGATGAGCCCATCAGCGACGCCCAGCGTGAAGCGATTATCCACGCCGCGCAGTCCGCTTCCAGCTCCAGTTTCCTGCAATGCAGCTCGATCATTCGCGTGACCGACCGCGCGATGCGCGAGCAACTGGTGACGCTCACCGGCGGCCAGCCGCATGTCGCCAAGGCGGCGGAGTTCTGGGTCTTCTGCGCCGATTTCAACCGCCATTTGCAAATCTGCCCGGACGCGCAGTTGGGTCTTGCCGAACAGTTGCTGCTTGGCGTGGTAGATACCGCGATGCTCGGCCAGAACGCGTTAGTCGCGGCGGAATCGCTCGGTCTCGGCGGGGTTTATATCGGCGGCATTCGCAACAGCATTGAAGCCGTAACCGAACTGCTGGGCCTGCCGCAGCATGTGCTGCCGCTGTTTGGCCTCTGCCTCGGCTGGCCCGCGGACGATCCGCAGGTGAAGCCGCGCATGCCGGCAGGGCTGATGGTGCACGAAAACCGTTATCAGCCGGTCGACCGCGAACTGCTGGCCGAGTATGACGAAGAGATAGCCAACTACTACATGCATCGCGACAGCAACGCCCGCCGCGATACCTGGAGCGACCAGATCCGCCGCACCATCATCAAAGAGAACCGTCCGTTTATTCTCGACTATCTGCACAAGCAGGGCTGGGCGACGCGCTAAGCCTTTTTGCATTCCCCCGCCCGCGCGGGGGAGTGTATGATAGGCCGGTTTTCACGACGTGTTCAGAGAGGTGCAGGGTGAAAATCGCCATTTTGTCCCGGGACGGTACGCTCTATTCTTGTAAACGCCTGTGCGAAGCCGCGACGCGACGCGGCCATCAGGTGGAAATTCTCGATCCGCTTTCCTGCTATATGACCATCAACCCTGCGGCGTCCTGCGTGCATTACAAGGGCCGTCAGCTGCCGCATTTCGACGCGGTGATCCCACGCATCGGCTCGGCCATCACCTTTTATGGCACCGCCGCGCTGCGCCAGTTCGAGATGCTCGGCAGTTACCCGCTGAACGAATCGGTCGCCATCACCCGCGCGCGCGACAAGTTGCGTTCGCTGCAGTTGCTGGCGCGTCAGGGGATTGATCTGCCGATTACCGGCATAGCCCATTCGCCGGACGACACCAGCGATCTTATCGAGATGGTGGGCGGCGCGCCGCTGGTCGTGAAGCTGGTGGAAGGCACGCAGGGCATCGGCGTGGTGCTGGCGGAAACCCGCCAGGCGGCCGAAAGCGTGATTGACGCTTTTCGCGGGCTCAACGCGCACATTCTGGTGCAGGAATACATTAAAGAGGCCAGGGGGCGTGACATTCGCTGCCTGGTGGTGGGCGACCGCGTCGTCGCGGCTATTGAGCGGCAGGCGAAAGAGGGCGATTTCCGTTCGAACCTGCATCGCGGCGGCGTGGCGCGCATTGCACAGATAAGCGAACGCGAACGAGAAATAGCGATAAAAGCCGCCGCCACGCTGGGTCTTGATGTGGCGGGCGTCGATATTCTGCGCGCCGAACGCGGCCCGCTGGTGATGGAAGTGAACGCGTCGCCGGGCCTTGAAGGCATTGAGAAAACCACGGGACTGGATATCGCCGGCCAGATGATTAGCTGGATTGAGCGTCACGCGCGGCCCGACTACTGCCTGAAGACCGGCGGCTGATGCGGCGTCATGGTATAACGTCCGTTTTTTGCGTAAGCTATCCGATTGACATGTTTGTTTACTAAAAGAGGCTACAGGTTTTATGGATTCACTCGTCGTCCCGACGCTGGACACCCTGCGCCGCTGGCTCGATAACCTCGGCGTGAGCTTTTTCGAGTGTGATACCTGCCAGGCACTCCATCTTCCGCATATGCAGAATTTCGACGGCGTATTCGACGCCAAGATAGATCTGGTGGATAACGTGGTGCTGTTTTCCGCGATGGCGGAAATCAAGCCCTCGGCGCTGCTTACGGTTGCCTCCGATCTTTCGGCTATCAACGCAGGCTCGTTGACCTTAAAGGCATTTCTCGACATTCAGGATGATAACCTGCCAAAGCTGGTCGTCTGTCAGACGCTGCTGGTTGAGGTGGGCGTGACGGCGGAGCAGTTCGGGGCGTTTTTCCGCCAGAGCGAGCAGCAAACCTCGATGGTCATTATGGAAGCGCGCGCGCAACAGCTGATTTATACCCCTGAAGAGGACGAAAAAGGGGAAGCCGTAGTGAATAACCATTTTCTTCACTGATCCCGCCTGCTTTTAGCGCAGTCGCTACCAGGGCGACTGCGTATTTCGCTTTTTTATTCTGCATTGAAACTGTTGCGATAGCATAAATCACCGCTCACCGTGCCGTTTTGGCTTATCCCATAGACCAAATCTGACTAAAAAATTGTTAAAAGGCGTTTTTTATTCCGGGCTATAGCCTCGGGGTCAGGCTACAGTTATCCTTGCGAGGCTGCATACAGCGTGCAACATCTGCCTGGAGAGTCGCTCTCCTTTTTCTGCGCAGAATGACCATCTATGCATGAATCTTGCATATGTTTAATTGCGTAAATTTAGTTCGCGTCGACGCGGACTTTTACCCTTTATTCAGAAGGAAAACAGATATGTCCACCCAAAGTAAAAAATGGTTATCGGGTGTGGTTGCCGGTGCGTTGATGGCCGTTTGTGCGACAACCTCAGCGGCTGAACAGAAAACGCTGCATGTGTATAACTGGTCAGATTATATTGCCCCGGACACGATTGAGAATTTCACCAAAGAGACCGGCATTAAAGTTGTCTACGACGTGTTTGATTCCAACGAAGTGCTGGAAGGCAAACTGATGGCCGGCAGCACCGGCTTCGACCTGGTGGTGCCTTCTGCAAGCTTCCTTGAGCGCCAGCTCACCGCGGGCGTGTTCCAGCCGCTCGACAAGAGCAAACTGCCGAACTGGAAAAACCTCGACCCGGAAATCCTCAAGCTGGTGGCGAAGCACGATCCGGAGAATAAATACGCTATGCCTTATCTGTGGGCGACCACCGGCATCGGCTATAACGTCGACAAAGTGAAAGCGGCACTCGGCAAAGACGCCCCGGTCAACAGCTGGGATCTGGTGCTGAAGCCGGAAAACCTCGAAAAACTGAAAAGCTGCGGCGTCTCATTCCTGGATGCCCCGGAAGAGATCTTCGCTACCGTGCTGAACTACCTCGGTAAAGATCCGAACAGCAGCAAAGCGGATGACTACAGCGGCGCGGCGACCGACCTGCTGCTGAAGCTGCGTCCGAACATTCGCTATTTCCACTCCTCGCAATACATCAACGATCTGGCGAACGGCGACACGTGCGTGGCCATCGGCTGGGCGGGCGATGTCTGGCAGGCGGCGAACCGCGCGAAAGAAGCGAAAAACGGCGTCAATATCTCTTATTCCATTCCGAAAGAGGGTGCGCTGGCATTCTTTGACGTCTTCGCCATGCCGGCAGACGCCAAAAACAAAGAAGAAGCGTATCAGTTCCTCAACTACCTGATGCGCCCGGACGTCATGGCGCACATCAGCGATCACGTCTACTACGCAAGCGGCAACAAAGCCTCCACGCCGCTGGTGAGTAAAGAAGTGCGTGACAACCCAGGCATCTACCCGCCGGCGGATGTAATGGCCAAGCTCTTCACCCTGAAGGTACAGGAGCCGAAGCTCGATCGCGTGAGAACCCGCGCCTGGACCAAAGTGAAAAGCGGTAAATAAGGCCGCTTCGTCGTAAACGGTCTGCATCGGGGCGGTGCAGCTGCCCCAAAACAGGACAGAGGTCATGCGCCTCTGTTCTGCCATTTGTGCGGCAACCGGGCCGCACAGGTACTTTTGCTTTTTGCCGGAGAGCAATGTAGTGAACGACGCTATTCCCCGCCCACAGGCGAAACCCCGCAAGGCGCTGACCCCGCTGCTGGAAATCCGTAACCTGACCAAATCGTTTGACGGCCAGCACGCCGTGGACGACGTCAGCCTGACTATCTATAAAGGCGAAATTTTTGCGCTGCTTGGCGCCTCCGGGTGCGGAAAATCGACGCTGCTGCGCATGCTCGCGGGCTTTGAAGCGCCGACCGCCGGGCAGATTGTCCTGGACGGCGTGGATCTCTCCCATGTGCCGCCGTACCAGCGCCCCATCAATATGATGTTTCAGTCCTACGCGCTCTTTCCGCATATGACGGTCGAGCAGAATATCGCTTTCGGCCTGAAGCAGGACAAACTGCCGAAGGCGGAAATCACCAGCCGCGTCGAAGAGATGCTCGGGCTGGTGCATATGCAGGAGTTCGCCAAACGTAAGCCGCACCAGCTTTCCGGCGGCCAGCGTCAGCGCGTGGCGCTGGCCCGCAGCCTGGCCAAACGCCCAAAACTGCTGCTGCTTGACGAGCCGATGGGGGCGCTGGATAAAAAACTGCGCGACCGTATGCAGCTCGAAGTGGTGGATATTCTTGAGCGCGTCGGCGTTACCTGCGTGATGGTAACGCACGATCAGGAAGAAGCGATGACGATGGCGGGCCGCATCGCCATTATGAACCGCGGCAAGTTTGTGCAGATAGGCGAACCCGAAGAGATTTACGAGCATCCGACCACGCGCTACAGCGCTGAGTTTATCGGCTCGGTCAACGTATTCGACGGCCTGCTGCGCGAGCGCCGCGACGACGGGTTAATCATCGACGCACCGGGGCTGGTGCATCCGCTCAAGGTTGACCCGGACGCCTCGGTGGTGGACGGCGTGCCGGTCCACGTGGCGCTGCGCCCGGAAAAGGTCATGCTCTGCGACGAGCCGCCGGCGGATGGCTTTAACTTCGGCGTGGGCGAGGTGGTGCATATCGCCTATCTTGGCGACCTCTCTATCTACCATGTGCGTCTGCACAGCGGGCAGATGATCAGCGCCCAGTTGCAGAACGCGCACCGCTACCGCAAAGGCGCGCCCACCTGGGGCGATGAAGTGCGCCTGTGCTGGGATGCGGACAGCTGCGTTGTGCTGACGGTGTAAGGAGGCGAAAGATGAGTTCCCTTGAACGTCAAACCGAGCCGCCGTCCGCCGCGCCCGGCGGTTTCCGGCTGTGGCTCGCGCGCCTGCAAATGGCGCATGGCCGTAAACTGGTTATCGCGCTGCCGTATCTGTGGCTGATCCTGCTGTTTATGCTGCCATTCCTGATTGTCTTCAAAATCAGCCTGGCGGAAATGGCGCGGGCGATCCCGCCCTACACCGATCTGGTGAGCTGGGCGGACGATCAGTTGTCGGTGACGCTGAACATCGCGAACTTCCTGCAACTGACCGACGATCCGCTCTATTTCGAGGCGTATTTGCAGTCGTTACAGGTAGCGGCGGTCTCGACGCTGTTCTGTCTGCTGCTCGGTTATCCGCTCGCCTGGGCGGTGGCGCACAGCAAACCGTCGACGCGCAACATCCTGTTGCTGTTGGTGATCCTGCCGTCGTGGACGTCATTTCTTATTCGCGTCTACGCCTGGATGGGCATTCTCAAAGAGAACGGCGTGCTGAATAACGTGCTGCTGTGGCTTGGCGTTATCGACCAGCCGCTCGCGATTCTGCACACTAACCTCGCGGTCTATATCGGGATTGTCTACGCCTATCTGCCGTTTATGGTGCTGCCGATTTATACCGCGCTGACCCGCATCGACTATTCGCTGGTGGAGGCGTCGCTGGATCTGGGCGCCCGTCCGGTGAAAACCTTCTTCAGCATTATCGTGCCGCTGACCAAAGGCGGCATTATCGCAGGCTCGATGCTGGTGTTTATTCCGGCGGTGGGGGAGTTTGTTATTCCGGAACTGCTCGGCGGGCCGGACAGCATCATGATTGGTCGCGTGCTGTGGCAGGAGTTCTTTAACAACCGCGACTGGCCGGTGGCCTCAGCGGTGGCGATCACCATGCTGGTGGTGCTTATCGTGCCCATCATGTGGTTCCACAAGTATCAGAACAAAACGATGGGAGACCATGCATGAACAATCTGCCTGTGGTGCGCTCGCCGTGGCGCATTCTGATCCTGGTGGTCGGCTTCGCGTTCCTCTACGCGCCGATGCTGATGCTGGTGGTTTACTCGTTTAACAGCTCCAAACTGGTGACGGTATGGGCCGGCTGGTCGACCCGCTGGTATGGCGAGCTGTTCCGCGATTCCGCGATGATAAGCGCAGTCGGGCTGAGCCTGACGATTGCCGCCTGCGCCGCGACGATGGCGGTGGTGCTTGGCACTATTGCGGCGGTGGTGATGGTGCGGTTCGGGCGCTTTCGCGGCTCGAACGGCTTTGCCTTTATGCTCACCGCGCCGCTGGTCATGCCGGATGTCATCACCGGGCTGTCGCTGCTGCTGCTGTTTGTAGCCCTCGGTCACGCCATCGGCTGGCCGTCGGACCGTGGGATGCTGACCATCTGGCTCGCGCACGTCACGTTCTGCACCGCCTATGTGTCGGTGGTCATCAGCTCTCGCCTGCGCGAGCTGGACCGCTCGATAGAAGAGGCGGCGATGGATCTCGGCGCCGCGCCGCTGAAGGTATTCTTCGTCATCACCCTGCCGATGATCATGCCCGCGGTGGTCTCAGGCTGGCTGCTCGCCTTTACGCTCTCGCTCGACGATCTGGTTATCGCGAGCTTTGTCTCGGGGCCGGGCGCCACGACGCTGCCGATGCTGGTCTTCTCCAGCGTGCGCATGGGCGTTAACCCGGAGATTAACGCGCTGGCCTCCATCATCCTCGCCGTTGTCGGCGTTATCGGCCTGATCGCCTGGTTTTTCATGGCGCGGGCAGAAAAGCAGCGACTGCGCGACATCCAGCGTGCAAGGCATAGCTGAAGCGCCTAAAATCTGCAATCATGTGCTCCCAGCGCCGCGTATGACGCGGCGCTGTTTCACAGGGAAGGCGAGATTTGGACATTTTCAGCAAAGCGCGACAATCACACGCCCGAATGAACGCTCCTACGCTGGTACAGGTGGCGGCGATAGCCATTATTTCCACGCGCTGCCTGGATCTGCTGATGCTGTTTAACCTGCTGGGCGTGCGCGGCGTGATGGATTTTATCCACCGCAGCGTACAGACCTGGAGCCTGACGCTGATTTTCTTCGGCAGTCTGGTGTTGTTGTGTATCGAGTTTCGCTGCGCTTTCGTCATTCTGAAAGGCCGCGCCTGGGGGCGCTGGGTTTTTTTGCTCACCCAGATTATCGCCACAAGCTATCTGTGGGCGGCGTCGCTCGGCTGGGGTTATCCTGAACTTTTCAGCATCGCGGGCGGCTCCCGCCGCGAGATTTTCCATTCGCTTGCGATGCAAAAACTGCCGGATTTGCTGGTGCTTTCCCTGCTGTTTATTCCCGCCCGCAGCCGACGATTTTTCCGACTACAGTAATCCTGCGGCGTGATAGAATCGCCGGTCCGCGTTTTTTTAAGGTTTTTAGCTATGCACTGCGCACTCTATGACGCGGGGCGCTGCCGCTCCTGTCAGTGGATTGAACAGCCCCTCGACACTCAACTTGCCGCCAAAATGTCCGATCTGCGAGCGCTGCTGGCTGAATTGCCGGTGGGTGAGTGGTGCGCGCCGGTCAGCGGGCCGGAACAGGCGTTTCGCAACAAGGCCAAAATGGTGGTGAGCGGGAGCGTGGAAAAACCGCTGCTCGGCATGCTGCACCGCGACGGCACGCCGGTGGATTTGACCGAATGCCCGCTCTATCCGGCGTCGTTTTACGCGGTCTTTGCGGCGTTAAAACCGTTTATCGCCCGCGCGGGGCTAACGCCGTATAACGTTGCCCGTAAGCGCGGCGAACTGAAATATCTGCTGTTGACCGAAAGCACGCTCGACGGCGGGCTGATGCTGCGATTCGTACTGCGATCGACCACCAAACTCGCCCAGCTGCGCGCCGCGCTGCCTGCGCTGCTGGCGCAACTGCCGCAGTTGAAAGTAGTGACCGCCAACATTCAGCCGGTGCATATGGCGATTATGGAAGGCGAGGAGGAGATCTGGCTCACGGAGCAGCAGGCGCTGGCCGAGAATTTCAACGGCGTGCCGCTGTGGATCCGCCCGCAGAGTTTTTTCCAGACTAACCCGACGGTGGCGAGCGCGCTGTACGCCGCAGCCCGAGACTGGGTGCGCGCGCTGCCGGTAAACCATATGTGGGATCTGTTTTGCGGCGTGGGCGGTTTTGGCCTGCACTGCGCGACGCCTGCGATGACGCTGACCGGCATTGAAATCGCGCCGGAAGCCATCGCCAGCGCCCGCGCCTCGGCGCAACAGCTTGGCCTGCGTCACGTGCATTTTCAGGCGCTCGACTCTACGAATTTCGCGACCGGCCAGCAGGCTGTGCCGGATCTGGTGCTCGTCAACCCGCCACGGCGCGGCATCGGCGAGGCGCTGTGCGACTATCTAAGCCGTATGTCGCCGAAATACCTTATTTACTCCAGCTGTAACGCCCAGACGATGGCGAAAGATATCAAACAGCTCCCCGGCTACCGGATTGCGCGCGTGCAGCTGTTCGATATGTTCCCGCATACTGCGCATTACGAGGTGCTGACGCTGCTGGTGCGGCAGTAAATTCTGGCAGGGCGGGTAAACGACGCGCACCCGCCATGCGTACCGTCCCTTACCAGTAAAGCTTCCAGCTTTGCGACAGCCGCGTCAGCGCTTCCATGTAGAAATAGTCGCCCCAGCTGCAACACTCATCGACGCCTTTGTCGCTCGCCAGATGGTAAACCGAATGCTTCAACAGACCGTTGCAGGCGTCTTCGGGCTTCGCCAGATAGCCCTGCGTCAGGGACGCGAAAATATATAGCGCCCACTGCTCGCAGACGGCGCGATCCGGGTCGGTGGCGGGCAGATGTTTGATAAGCTCCAGCAGCCCGCATACGGTAATCGCAGCGGCGGACGAATCACGCAGCGCGTCAGTACCCTGCAGCGCCAGATCCCAGTGGCAGACCCCGTCTTCCGGCAGGCGGTTGAGGAAATAGCTCGCGAGCTTCTTCGATAGCCCTACCATCCGTTTATCGCCGGTATAGCGGTAACTCAGCAGAAACCCGTAAATTCCCCATGCCTGGCCGCGCGACCAGCAGGAATCATCGGCGTAACCCTGCTGGGTGTTGCCGAAACGCGGATCGCCCGTTACCGGATCCATATAATAGGTATGCCACGACGAGGCGTCCGGGCGCACCAGATAACGCGCCGCCTGATTCACGTGCGCCTGCGCCGCCGCCGCGAAACGCCCGTCGCCGGTCTGCTCGCTCGCCCACCAGAGCAGCGGCAGGTTCATGTTGCAGTCGATAATCATCCGCCCCGCCTGCTCGGGGTCATCCAGATTGCCCCAGGCCTGAATAATTTGCGCCCTGGGATGATAACGCTCAAGCAGCGCCTCGGCCGCCAGCAGCGCGAAGCCACGCGCCTCGCGGCTGGCGTTGAGCCGCCAGTCTGCCACGCAGGAGAGCGTATAGAGAAAGCCCAGATCGTGCGTGTTAGTGTCGTGACGCCCGGCGATACGTGCGCCAAACGAGCGCACCTGACGCTGCGCGGCGGCGCGAAACGCCTCATCGCCAGACAGCTCCCACGCCAGCCAAAGCTGGCCGGTCCAGAAGCTGGTTGTCCACTCGACGTTTTCCGTCAGCGGGTAATACCCTTGCACACAGGTTTCAGCGGGGAAACGATCGCCAAACGCGGCCAGATTCTGGCGCAGACGCGCCAGCACGGCTTCGCGGGTTTGGCCAAGCGTCTCGCGTAGGGCGGCCAGACCGGGCGTCTGCGGCGGAGAGATAAACGGTTCACTGGCGATGGATTGCAACATAACAGCTCCTTAAAAGTGTGTCTGACAGTCAGTTTTTCACCGCCGCCGCGGTGTGAGCCGCGCCGGCGCGCTTGCTCTGACAGGCGGAAAGGGTAAAGGCGGAAATGAACGTAAAGGTGAGGGCGATAGCGCCCATCAGGATGTAGGTCTGCTCGAAGCCGATGCGGTCATAGAGATACCCTGCGGGCGATGACACCACCACGTTGCCGACGTAGAGCATCGCCTGGTAGCCCAGCAGATACATGGTGGCGTTGACGCGCTTGTCGAAATGCTCGGCGATATATTTGAACACCGACACCAGCAACAGGCAGATTTCGAGCCCGTAGAGCGGCTTAAGCACCGAAATCAGCAGGTGGGAATCACACAGGCCCGAGATAATCAGCCGCGCGCCCACCACCAGGCCGACAATCAGCAGTCCTTTTTTGGCCCCCACGTAATTCACAAATACCGGCACCACCATGTACATCACAAATTCCATACCGGACTGCACCGTGCCGAGGTAGCCGAACACCGCGTTGCCCTGCTGCACGTCGTCAAAGAAAGTGACGAAATAGCGCGAAAACTGCTGCTCGGCGATGAACATCATCCAGGCGACGCCCGCTACGTAGAGGCAGAACGCCCAGAACTTACGGCTGCGCAGCAGTTCATACACGTCGCTCATGGCAATTTTCTGTTTCGAAAGCACCTCGCTTGCGTGGGTGGTGGACGTGTTGACCTTCAGGCTCAGCAATACGCCGAGCATGACCAGCGACGCGACGCTGCCGAGCATAAAGTTATACGCAGGGGAGAGGTTAAACAGCAGGCCGGAGAACGACGAGGCGACCGCCCAGCCGAGCGAGCCCCACATGCGGATCTGCCCAAACTCCATGCCGTTCAGGCGGCTGTAGCGATCGGTGTAGGATTCACAGGCGGCGACGCCTGCATACCACGCGAAGCTTAAATAAATCGCGCCGACGATAATCCCGAGCAGCGTATTCGAGATGAGCAACGGTTGATAAACATAGATAAAAAACGGCGCCATCAGCGCGGACATGCCCACCACAAAATAGAGCAGGTGTTTGCTCATGCCGATTTTATCGAGAATGTAGCCATACACGGGCTTGAGGATCACCGAGAAAATCCCGTTTACCGCAAACACGGTTCCGATGACCGAACCGCTCAAATGGGTTTTCTGGCCGAGCCAGATAGCCAGCAGACCGATGCTGGCAGACCAGGTAAAGAAGTAGAGAAAGATAAAACTACTGATTTTCACGTATTCCGCTTTATTCGCAGCAGTGATGTTTTTCATACAGACCTCTCAGGGGCTTATTTATTGTTGTAGAGCGGGATGCGGCGCGCCTCGCCGTCCGGCGTACGCAGGCACAGGGCATCATCCAGAAAGGCGATAGCCGGCGCGTGCGAAAGCGCGTCGGGCGCGCCGATAACGCCTGCCGCCGCGCAGCACAGCCAGGTGTCGCCTGGGGCTATCGCGCCGCTAAGAGCCGCAATAGCGGCGCATTCGGCAAACATCACGCTGCTGTTAGGCGGGGTAATGACCGGTTCCGGCTGTCGGGCGTTAGCGGGAGACAGCTCGACGATGGCGCAGGCGCCGTACGGGGCATGGATGTCGCAGCGGCCTGGTAGGGTTTCAACACGTGTCGTTTGCGGCTGCCAGCGCGTGGCGAAGGCGCCTTCGACGCTGTGGAGTTCGCGGGCGCTGCGAATATGGTGCACGCGCAACTGCCACACGCCGCAGGGGATAAGCCAGGTCGCGACCTGTACGTCATGCCACGGCGACCAGCGCGAGAAAATATGGTCGTGCGCGGTAATCACCTCGTCGCACGCGCGGCGGCCGCGGTAGTAGCCGTCGTTTTCGCACAGCAGCAGCATGGAATCGCAGGCCGCGTGTTTAATGCCATAGCGACCACGCTCAAGGGTGAAGCCGAAATGGCTGGAGTAGGCGAATTTGGTGTATTTGGCCTCGGTATTCACATAGTTATTCAACTCCAGCTGGCCTGCGGTCAGCAGCCAGGCGTGGCGCGACGCTTCGCTGTGAACAAGCAACTGCGAGGCCTCGGGAATAGCGTGATGCCCGTCGGCGAGCGGCAGCGGCGCTTCCTGCGCCTGCCAGAACGGATGCGTTTGCGGGAGCGCCAGCACCAGAAACACCTTCAGCGCCCAGTACGGGGAGCCGGGGGAATTATAGTCCTCGCACATCGCGAGATTGGGGCAGGCGTAGCCGAGCGTGAGGATGTCGTCGCGATCGAGAATCGGCTGTTCCATCCACCAGCGCAGGTGGCGCAGCACGATGCCTTTCACCACGCCCGGCGTATAAACTTCCAGGCCGGAGAACGCGACGGCGCTCCAGAACGCGACCATCGCGAAGCGGTAGGTGAGGCTGCGGCCAAACGGAATTGACGCCCCGCTGGTTGCGGAAAACCAGATGAAATCCGTGGCGAACCGGCGCGCGCGGTCGCGAAGCGTGGCGGCGCGTTCGGCGTCGTCCTGTGCCATTAGCGTGGCGTAGACCAGCCCGTAGAAGTGAAACGCCATCGAGATGTAGTAATCCCTCGGGCGGCCTGGGCCATCGGCGTACCAGCCGTTGCCGAGGTAATACGCCTCCATGCGGGCGAAGCGCGCCTCCAGCACATCGCGCCGCCACGGCAGCCCGGCGCGCTTAAAGCCCAGCTCCACGAGGATCGCGAAGTAATTCCAGTTGCTGTCCGGCATGTCGGCGTCAGCAATCTGGCGCAGCCAGCGACAGAGATTATCGAGTTCGCGGGCGCTGAACCGCGCGGTGAGCGTCTCCTGCAACAGCGCAAGCCCCAGCCCGTAGGCCGCCATCTCCACCAGCCGCTGATCGTAAGGGCCGGTATCTCCCCAGTAGCCTGGATGCTGCGGATCGGTGCCGTGGCGGATGGCCGTCAGGTATTTTTCACACTCCGGCGGCGCATCGCCGCCCGCCATCAGCGGAAACAGGCCCCACAACGCGCGCGACAGCCCCTCCATGCGAGCGATGTCCGGCCCGTAGTGCGCGCAGGTCGCCCCGAGCGTAATGCCGGTGTCGCCTGCCACAAACTGCGCGTCCAGCCCGCGCAACAGCCGCATCAGCAGCGCCGCTACATCGCTGCGGGAAGAGAGCGGATTTTCTCTGTTTTTCTCGCCTGCCATTATTCACCTCATCAATGCGCTTGTATCGCGCTGCGCTCCTGCGTAATGGGTGCAAGCATAGGTAAGCCGGGCGAGGGCTAAATGTTAGCTGTGTCACAGGGTGACGCATTCCCTAAGACACTGTTTGAGAAAATTTAAAACTATGGTTTATAACTCCTGTCACCTGGCCAAAAATTGAAATCTGTTGCCCTGTGGATACCGCCTGCGAAAAATCGCTGCTGGAGCTTATCTCGCTCGATGACGACATCGTCTCGTTCAGCCGCCTGTATGCCAATTCGATTCGCTATCATCACTGGCATCAGTGTCTGGAGCTACTGTATGTGGAGGAGGGCTACGGCGTGGTGATGGTGGATAACCAGCAATACACGATGCGTCCCGGACGGCTGTTTATCTTTCCGCCGATGACGCTGCATAAAGTGATGGTGGAGGAGAGCGAGCGTGAGCGCTACCGGCGCACGGTTATCCATCTGGATAATCACGCCGCGCTGCGGCTGCTCACGCCGTTCGCGCAGCGCCATGCGCGGCTGGCGCAGCTCTGTCAGCGCGGCGCGCGCGCAACCGTGGTGGATTTCGCCGACATTCACGCGCATCTTGACCATCTTTTCACGCTTTACGCGCCGCGACTCGCGAAAGGGCGTAGCGAGCATGAAGAGGTGGCGAGCTTTTTAATCCATCTGCTGAGCCTGTTACCGCAGACGCCCGCGCCGCTGCCGCGCGCCAGCAATACGCTCTCAACGCAGGTGATGTACTGGGTGGAAGAACACTACGCGCAGAAATTCAGCCTCAGCGCGCTGGCGCAGAAGCTTAACCGTTCGCGCAGCTATCTTTCGCGTCGCTTTCAGCAGGAGACGGGGGAGGCTATCCACGACTATCTGACGACGTTCCGGCTGCGCAAAGCGTGCGAGCTGTTACGCCATCACGCGTACAGCGTGGCGGAGATCGCGCAGATGACCGGATTTTCCGATACCACGTATTTCATCAGTTGCTTTCGCAAGCGGCTTGGCGAAACGCCGTTGCAGTACCGCAAATCGCGAAAAAATTAAGGCCCGCATGGCGGGCCCTGGAAGGCGAGACGCGACGCTTACTGCGGGAACCACTGGTCGCTGATTTTCTGGTATGTGCCGTCGGCTTTGATGGCTTCCAGCGCGTCGTTGAGCTTTTTCAGCAGCGCGACGTTTTCCGGGCGTACCGCGATGCCAAGCCCGGTGCCGAAGTATTGCGGGTCGGTTACTTTTTCCGTGGCGGTGCCAAGCTGCGGGTTATTCTTCAGCCATTCATTCACCACGGCGGTATCCCCGAAGACGCCGTCGAGACGGCCATTTTTCAGGTCGATAATCGCGTTCTGGTAGCTGTCATACGCCACGGTTTTCACTTCCGGGTGTTTATCCTGGAGGTATTTCTGGTGCGTGGTGCCGTTTTCCATGCCGATGCGTTTGCCTTTCAGTTCATCGAAAGATTTGTACGCGCCTTTTTTGGCAATCACCACCGCGGAGTTGGCGTAATAGGGCGCGGTAAACGCGACCTGTTTCTGGCGCTCGGGCGTGATGTCCATACCGGAGATGACGGCGTCATATTTTTTAAATTTTAGCGCCGGGATCAGGCTGTCGAACGCATGGTTGGTGAATGTGCACTCCGCCTGCATTTTTTTGCATAACGCTTTAGCGAGATCGATGTCAAAACCGACGATCTGATTGCTGGCGTCGAGCGACTCGAACGGCGGGTAAGTGGCGGATGAGCCGAAGCTGATTTTATCTGCGGCAGTGGCGTGGAAAGCGGCACCCGCCAGCATGGCGGCCAGAATGATTTTTTTCATGCGTAAAGCTCCCGTCTGTCAATCTCGTTATAAATCACCGTTTACCCGGCGTGATAACACCATGCCATTAAGTGAATTTTTATTCAATAAAAATGTATAAATATTTTTATTTGCCGGCGCAGGGGGGCAGAGGGGGCGCTTCGCTCGCCCCTCCAGCAAAAGAGGAGTATGTTGCTTCAGGTTTTACAGGGCGGGTAAGCGAAGCGTATCCGCCATCAAACATACCGCCCTCCCCGCAAGGAGGAGGGCGGGGTGAGGGGAACTAGCTGCGGCGCTCAAACGCCAGCGCGCGACGCTCAATCAGGCGCATCAGCAGCGTTAACAGGCCGTTGACGATAAGATAAATCACGCCCGCCGCGCCAAACACCATCACGTCATAGGTGCGGCCATACAGCAGTTGCCCGTGGCCCATCACTTCCATCAGCGTGATCGTGTAGGCGAGCGACGTACTCTTAAACACCAGCACCACTTCGTTGGAATACGACGAGAGCGCGCGCTTAAACGCATACGGCAGCAGGATAGCGAGCGTATCTTTGCGGCTCATGCCGAGCGCGCCGCAGGACTGCCACTGGCCGTCCGGGATAGCCCGGATAGCGCCGTAAAAGAGCTGCGTGGTATACGCCGCCGAGTTCAGCGACAGCGCCACCAGCGCGCACAGCCACGGCTCGGAAAGCACGTGCCACAGCCACGGATAGTTCTGCAGCGACGGAAACTGCCCTGGCCCGTAGTAAATCAGGAAGATCTGCACCAGCAGCGGCGTCCCGGTGAACAGCGTAATGTAGCCGCGCACCAGCCAGACCAGCACCGGCGTTTTCAGCGTCAGGATAATCGTGAAGATAACCGACAGCACCAGCGCCACGGCGATGGACGCCACGGTGAGCGTCAGGCTGGTGTGCAGCCCTTTGAGAAGCTCCGGCAAGTAATCAAGCATCAGCCAGGCCTCCGCTCAAAACGCGTGGCGCGCAGGTCAATACGCTTGAGGATGTACTGGCTTATCAGGGTGATCACCAGATAAATCGCCGCCGCGACAATGTACCAGGTAAACGGCTCCTGGGTGCGGGTGGCGATGCTTTTGGTTTGCAGCATCAAATCGTTCACGCTAATCAGCGACACCAGCGCGGTGTCTTTCAGCAGCACCAGCCACTGGTTGCCAAGCCCCGGCAGCGCGTGGCGCCACATCTGCGGCATCACCAGGCGGAAGAAAATGGCCGATTTCGACAGTCCCAGCGCCTGGCCCGATTCCCACTGACCGTGCGGAACGGCTTTCAGCGCGCCGCGCAGCGTCTGGGAGGCGTACGCGGAGTAGAGCAGCGCGAGCGCAATCACGCCGCACAGAAACGGGCTGACATCGAAGTTATCGATCTGCACCTGCACGGGAATAGTGGCGAACCCCAGCGGAATGGTAAACCCGTCCGAGAGCGTCAGCAGCAGTTGCGACGAGCCGAAATAGATAAACAGCACCACCAGAATTTCCGGCAGGCCGCGCAGCAGCGTCACCAGCGCCGTGGCGAGCCACGCCACGGGCCGCCACTTCGCCGATTCCAGGACCGCGAACAGCATCGCCAGCACCAGGCCCAGGCAAAGGGCGCAGACGGCAAGGCCGACGGTCATCCCGGCGGCGCTTGCTAATGGAAACATTTCGTTCATTCAGGCGATTACTTCTGGAACCATTTGTCGTAGATGGCTTTGTACGTGCCGTCTTTTTTCACTTTCTCCAGCGCGGTGTTGAATTTCTGCTGAAGTTCAGTGTTGCCCTGGCGCACCGCGATGCCAAGACCGGTGCCGAAGTAGTCTTTGTCCGTCACTTTATCGCCAACCGCGGCCAGTTTCGGATTGGTTTTCAGCCATTCGGTTACGACGGCGGTATCGCCAAACACGGCATCGATGCGGCCATTTTGCAGATCCAGACGCGCGGTCTGGTAGCTGTCATAAGGCACGGTGGTGATTTCCGGGTGTTTGTCGGTAATGAATTTCTGGTGAGTGGTGCCGTTCTGCACGCCCACGCGTTTGCCTTTCAGCTGCGCAATACTGCTGTTTTTACCCTGCAGGCCGACAAACAGCGCGGAGTTGTCGTAATACGGCGCGGTGAACAGCACCTGTTTTTCACGCTCAGGGGTAATATCCATGCCCGCCATTACCGCATCCACGCGCTTGAATTTCAGCGCCGGGATCAGGCTGTCGAACGCCTGGTTGGTGAACGTACAGGTCGCGTCTATCTCTTTACACAGCGCATTGGCCAGATCGACGTCGAAACCGACGATTTTATTGCTCGCGTCCATCGACTCAAACGGCGGGTAAGAGGCTTCGGTCGCGAAACGGATAGTTTGTGCTGCGGCGGCGGAAAGGCTAACGCTTGCAAGAAGCGCGGCAATTAATACGTTTTTCATTGTCATTATTCCGGTCATCTTTAGTGGGAAAGATAGTTTTTAAACGCGTCGGTCGCAGGCGCGCTAAAGCAGCTCGCGTCGCCCTGCTCGATAATATGTCCATTTTCCATATAGACCACACGACTGGCGGTTTTACGCGCCACTTCCACTTCGTGCGTCACGATAACCTGCGTGATCCCGGTCTGTGACAGCTCGCGGATAATGCTGACGATCTGGGCGGTGATTTCCGGGTCGAGCGCGGCGGTCGGCTCGTCAAACAGCAGCACCTGCGGCTCCATCATCAGCGCGCGCGCAATCGCCACGCGCTGCTGCTGACCGCCGGAGAGGTGCAGCGGATAACGATCGACATAAGGCGTCAGGCGCAGGCGCTCCAGCAGTTTGTCGGCACGCTGACGCGCGGCCTCTTTGCTAAGCCCCAGCACCCGGCACGGCGCTTCGATAAGATTATCCAGCACCGTCAGGTGCGGCCACAGATTGTACTGCTGGAACACCATGCCGACATTGCGGCGCAGTTCGCGGATAGCTTTATCGCCCGGCGCTTTCGAGAAGTCGAACTGGTTGCCCGCAATGCTGAGCTGCCCGGAACGCGGCATTTCCAGCAAATTGAGTACCCGCAGCAGCGAGCTTTTCCCCGCGCCGCTTGGGCCAAGCAACACCAGCGTTTCGCCCTCAGGGCAGCTGAGCGTGATGTCAAACAGCGCCTGATGCGCGCCGTAAAAGCAGTTTATGCCGTTTAGTTGAATACTCATGCGTAGCAGTTGAATAGCAATTGAGACCGCGAATAGTACCGTTGGCAGAATAGTTATGCAATATTAGTGCGTTAAAACTTAATATTCTCCACATTTACGGTACAAAACCAGCACGATATAGCGGGGTGGGGGTGGGGCAAGAATAAATGTCGGCCAGATGGCGCTAAGCCAGACGGTTTATCGCACCCACTCCCGCCGCGCTTAGCGGCGCTCCAGCGACTGGCGCAGCGTGCCCGCTGGCGCATGTACGTTGCCGCCAAGATAGCGCACGTCATCCACGGCCCAGCACTGGCCTTCGCGCACCATCAGCACTTCATCCAGCCATTTTGTCTCGCCGCGCTGCTGCTCCACGCGTAGCGGAATATTGCGCGCGTCGGTGTTGGGAATGCGCGAGGCGCTGGCGACGCGCACGCTCTCAGGCGCGTCGGTGCGGCTGGAGAATGGATCGGTGCGTAAGAAGCCGTTATCGGCGTGGTTTTCGCGGTTCGATTTATCAAGAAGCTGATAGAGCGAATCGCTTAAATAGGGACGTAAATCGGTCAGGCGCGTCAGCCCCTGGCTGCGCTGTTCGATGCGGTGCTGGTAGAACTGTTCCGCCACGGCATCAGGGCCGCCTTCCACGCACGGGCCGCTGCGCGAGCCGATATCCTTAAAGGCGGGCGTCACGGTGGTACAGGCGCTCAGCATCAGGGCGCACGGAAGAACCAGAGTCAGAACGGTATGGCGCATTTTTATTTCCTTATTCCGGTAAGCAGGACTACGTTTCTTGTCACAGGACTTTTTTAGCATAGCGTATCGTTACCGAATTGCGTCTGGTATCGTCTGCTAACGCATTGATAGCCAAAAGGAGAGAACCATGCAGTTTTCCACCACGCCAACCCTGGAAGGACAAGTTATCGTTGAGTATTGCGGCGTCGTCACCGGCGAGGCGATCCTCGGCGCCAATATTTTCCGCGACTTTTTTGCAGGCATCCGCGATATCGTCGGCGGCCGTTCCGGCGCGTATGAAAAAGAGCTGCGCAAGGCGCGTGAAATCGCATTTCGCGAGCTGGGCGACCAGGCCGCGTCGCTCGGCGCCGATGCCGTCGTCGGCATTGATATCGATTATGAAACTGTCGGTAAAGACGGTAGCATGCTGATGGTGAGCGTCAGCGGCACGGCGGTGAAAACCCGTCGATGAAACTGCGTTTCTGGCCGCTGCTGCTGGCGGCGCTGCTCGCAGGGTGCGCGGGCGAAAAAGGGATTGTCGATCGCGGCGATTATAAAGTGGATACGCGCCGGGCGGCGCAGGCGGCGTATCCGCGCATTAAAGTGCTGGTTATTCACTACACCGCCGATGATTTCGACACGTCGCTTGCCACGCTGACTGACCGGCACGTCAGCTCGCACTATCTGATCCCGGCGAACCCGCCTGAAAAAGGCGGCAAACCGGTTATCTGGCAACTGGTGCCGGAGCGCGAGCTGGCGTGGCATGCGGGCGCGAGCTTCTGGCGCGGCGCCACACGGCTAAATGACACCTCTGTCGGCATCGAGCTTGAGAACTATGGCTACCGGAAAATCGACGGGCAGAAGC
This sequence comes from Cronobacter muytjensii ATCC 51329, assembly GCF_001277195.1. Lineage (NCBI taxonomy): Bacteria > Pseudomonadati > Pseudomonadota > Gammaproteobacteria > Enterobacterales > Enterobacteriaceae > Cronobacter > Cronobacter muytjensii. The sequence continues at coordinate 2,543,311 of NZ_CP012268.1, read as the reverse complement.
GTTTCTTCCCGTTCAGCCCGCCGCAGATAGCCGTGCTCAGCAAGCTTGCGCGCGACATCATCCACCGCTACCAGATTACGCCGCAGAACGTCGTGGCGCATGCGGATATCGCGCCGCAGCGCAAAGACGATCCGGGGCCGCTGTTCCCGTGGCAGGCGCTGGCGGCGCAGGGCATCGGGGCGTGGCCGGATGAACAGCGCGTCGCGTTTTATCTCGCCGGGCGCAACCCTTATGCGCCGGTAGATGAAAACACGCTGCTGGATCTGCTGGCGCGCTACGGCTATGACGTGACGCCGCAAATGAGCGAAGCGCAGCGCAAACGCGTCATTCAGGCGTTCCAGATGCATTTCAGGCCCGCGCGCTATGACGGCCTGCCGGACGCGCAGAGTCAGGCGATCGCCGAGGCGTTGCTGGAGAAATACGGTCAGGGGTAATGAAGAAAACGCCGCAAAATGCAGCGTTAATTTTTACAGGCAAGGCGTTATCCGCGGTGCAACGTGCCGTGGTCGCGCAGCCAGTACGCGGTGCGCTCAATGCCGTCATCCAGCGACACCACAGGCTTATAGCCCAGCTCGCTTTCGGCGCGGCTGATATCCAGCGTGAAATCGAAATTCAGCTTTGAAACGCCGTAGTGCGTCAGCGCCGGCTCTTTATGCGAATGCTTGCCGAGGCGCTCCAGGCTTCGCGCCATCATATCCAGCATCGGATAAGGCACCGAGCGGATACGACACGAAATTCCCAGCTCATCAATCAGCTTCTGCACGATACTTTTCAGCGGACGCGCTTCGCCGTTAGTGATGTTATACGCGCGCCCCGACGGCAGCGCGTCGCAGGCGCTGCTGCTGGCAAGCCACATCGCGTGAACCGCGTTTTCATGGTAAGTCATATCCACCATTGCCTCGCCGCCGCGTGGCAGCAGCACGCTGCCGTAATGGCGCATCATCTGCACCAGACGCGGGAAAAAGACTTTATCGTGCGGCCCGAACAGGCTTTGCGGACGCAGAATGGTAAAGCGCGTCTGCGGGTTCGCCTGCGCCAGCAGCTGGATAACCTCTTCGCTGGCGGCCTTGCTGCGCGCGAACGCGTTCGCCATCCGGTGCGGGCGGAAATCTTCGCGAATATCGCGATGGTGGTGATAATCGAAATAGAGCGCGGGGGAGGAGATATGCACGAAGTTGCGCACGCCCCAGGCGACGGCCCATTCGCCGAGACGGCGAGTGGCGCGCACGTTGGCAAGATCGAACGCCTCCTGCGGGCCCCAGGGCGAGGTAAAGCTCGAACAGTGCCAGAGGGTATCAATACCGGCCAGCATGACTTTCGCCTGCGAGGATACCAGCTCGGTTAAATCGGCAGGGATAAATTCCGCGCCCATTTTCTCCAGCAGCTTGCCCATCGCTTCATTGCGCCCGGTGGCCCGGACCTGGACACCCTGATGACGTAAATATTCGACCGCGTTTCGGCCTAAACCGCTGGTGGCGCCCGTGACCAGTACCTTCATATCGATCCACTGTGCTGTAACGTTTAGCCGCGCATTCTTCCGTGAAATCAGCGCTGATGCAATGGGTACAACGTAACAATGCGCGTAAGCGCAGCTGAACAGGCCCCTTGCCGCAGCGCTGTAAAGGCGTTATGCCGCCTGCTGTAAAAACTCCCGCCAGTATGCCACGACGGTTTCAAGCTGTTCGCGGTTGACATCAAGGTGCGTCACCAGACGCGTCACCGGGGCGGCGCTTATCAGCACGTCGCGCGTTTTCATAAACGCGCCGAGCGCGGCGACCTGCGCCGGCGGCACGCGGATGAACAGCATATTGGTGTCGTGGCGACGCACATCCGCGCCCACATCGCGCAGCGCCGCGGCAAGCCAGGCGGCGTTGTCGTGATCCTCTTTCAGACGCGTAACGTTATGCTCCAGCGCATAAAGCCCGGCGGCCGCGAGAATACCGGCCTGACGCATGCCGCCGCCGGTCATTTTCCGCCAGCGTTTTGCGCGCTGAATGTACTCATGGCTGCCGAGCAGCAGCGAGCCCACCGGCGCGCCGAGCCCTTTGGAGAGGCAAATCGTGAACGTATCGCAAAACTGCGCGATATCTTTCAGCTCGCAGCCATACGCCACTACTGCGTTAAAGATGCGCGCGCCGTCCACATGCAGCGCGAGACCGCGCTCGCGGGTAAATTCCCACGCCTGTTGAAGATAATCGCGCGGCAGTACTTTGCCGTTATGGGTATTTTCAAGGCTTAACAGGCGGGTGCGGGCGAAGTGCACATCGTCGGGTTTGATTTTCGCCGCGACGTTATCAAGCGGCAGCGTGCCGTCACTGTTGGCGTCAATCGGCTGCGGCTGAATGCTGCCGAGCACCGCTGCGCCGCCGGCTTCATAGAGATAATTGTGCGCGAGTTGTCCGACAATATACTCCTCGCCGCGCTCGCAGTGACTCAGCAGCGCCACCAGGTTCGCCTGGGTGCCGGTAGGCAGAAACAGCGCCGCCTCTTTGCCGCTCAGGTGCGCCGCATACTCCTGCAGCGCGTTAACGGTCGGGTCGTCGCCATAGACATCATCCCCGGTGGGGGCCGCCATCATACGCGCCAGCATGGCGTTGCCAGGGCGCGTGACGGTATCACTGCGTAAATCGATCACGGTATATCCTTTTCGGTGAACAGAAACGTCTCTTTTACCGGAACCAGTTGGTTTTCGCCAGATCGATAACTTCATCCCCGCGGCCATTGATGATGGCGCGCAGCATATAGAGGCTAAAGCCCTTAGCCTGTTCCATCTTGATTTGCGGCGGCATCGCCAGCTCCTCTTTGGCGACGGCGACATCCACCACCACCGGGCCGTCGGTGCTGAAGGCGCGTGAGAGCGCGTCATCCAGCTCGCTCGCTTTTTCCACGCGAATGCCCGGAATGCCGCACGCTTCGGCGATGCGCGCGTAATTAGTCGCGTGCAGATCGGTGCCGTCGGTCAGGTAGCCGCCCGCTTTCATTTCCATCGCCACAAAGCCGAGCACGCTGTTGTTAAAGACGATGACTTTCACCGGCAGGTTGAGCTGCACCAGCGAGAGCAGATCGCCCATCAGCATGCTGAAGCCGCCGTCGCCGCACATCGCCACCACCTGACGCCCCGGCGCGCTCGCCTGGGCGCCGATCGCCTGCGGCATGGCGTTCGCCATCGAGCCGTGGTTGAACGAACCCAGCAGGCGGCGTTTGCCGTTCATCTCCAGATAGCGCGCCGCCCACACGGTCGGCGTGCCGACATCGCAGGTGAAAATCGCGTCCGGCGCGGCGAAGTGGCTTATCTGACGGGCCAGATACTGCGGGTGCAGCGCCTTTTCACTCGGCTGCGCCAGGTCGTCGAGCCCTTTGCGCGCGTCGCGGTAATCCTCCAGCGCTTTATCCAGGAAATGCCGGTCAGTTTTCTCCTCCAGCAGCGGCAGCAGAGCGGCGAGTGTCGCTTTCACATCGCCCACCAGCGCCATGTCGACTTTGCTGTGCGCGCCGATGCTGCCGGGGTTGATATCTATCTGGATGATTTTGGCGTGAGTCGGGTAGAACGCGCGATAGGGAAAACGGGTGCCGAGAAGGATCAGCGTGTCGGCGTTCATCATGGTGTGGTAGCCGGACGAGAAGCCGATAAGCCCGGTCATGCCCACGTCGTACGGGTTGTCGTACTCGACATGCTCTTTGCCGCGAAGCGCATGGACGATGGGTGCTTTCAGCGTACGGGCGAACGCCACCAGCTCCTCATGCGCGCCCGCGCAGCCGCTGCCGCACATCAGCGCGATGTTATCGGAGTAGCGCAACAGCTGGGCGAGTTTTTTAAGTTCGTCCTGCGGCGGCACGATAACCGGCTGCGGCGCGTGATACCAGGCGGGATTCACATCTTCCGGCGCGGGTTTGAGCGCCACATCGCCCGGCAGCACTATCACCGAGACGCCGCGTTCCAGCACGGCTTTACGCAGCGCGATGGCGAGCACCTGCGGGATCTGCTCCGGCGTCGACACCAGCTCACAGTAATGGCTGCACTCGCGGAACAACTCCTGCGGGTGCGTCTCCTGGAAATAGCCGCTGCCGATTTCGCTGGAGGGAATGTGCGCGGCAATCGCCAGTACCGGGACGTTGTTGCGATGGCAGTCAAACAGCCCGTTGATGAGATGCAGGTTGCCCGGCCCGCAAGAGCCCGCGCACACGGCCAGCTCGCCGGTCAGCTGCGCTTGCGCGCCCGCCGCGAAGGCCGCCACCTCTTCATGGCGCGTCGACATCCAGTCGATGGTGCCCATGCGGTTTAAGCTGTCGCTAAGGCCATTGAGCGAGTCGCCGGTTACGCCCCAGATGCGTTTCACGCCCGCCTGCTCCAGGGTTTTTGCGATATAGGACGCCACGGTCTGTTTCATTTTCCCTCCTTAGTGCGTTGTCTGTGATACCGGTTACAAGCTTAGTCCAAATTGCTTTGCAGGCAGCGGGAATAGCCTTTAATTTCATATGGATTTGTGGGCGGCCACGCCGCTGGGCGTCGCCGGGACAGCGATTCAGACGGAATAAAAAAATGCTAACGACAACACTCACCGCCTTTAACCGGGCGCTGGACAGAGAGGCTTTAGGTAAATTACTGCTGCGCCTGACCGTGGGCGGGCTGATGCTGTTTCATGGGGTGCATAAGCTGCTGGATGGCGTGGACGGCATCGCCGGGATGCTGGCGGCGCGCGGCCTGCCGGAGTTTATCGCGTACGGTACGCTGGTGGGCGAGGTGGTGGCGCCGCTGCTGGTGATTTTGGGCATTCTGACGCGCCCGGCAGCGCTCGTCATCGCCTTTACGATGGTTGTCGCGTGGCTGATGGTGGGTATGGACAAGACGTGGATGCTCGATAAAACCGGCGCATGGGCCATTGAGAATATCGTCTATTTCTTCACCGGCGCGCTGGCGGTGGCGTTTTGCGGCGCCGGGCGGTATTGCGTCGCGCGCCGCCCGGCGTGGCAGTGAGTGAAGGGCCGGCAGGTGTGCGTACAGGCAGAAAGGCGGGTGGCGCTTCGCTGACCAGCCCTACCATTATTGCCAGCAAGCACAGGGCGGGTAAGCGTTAACGCACCCGCCCTGTGTCGTCAGGCCAGCACCAGATCGCTTGCCGGATGGCACGAACACGCCAGCACATAGCCGTCGGCTATCTCCTGATCGGTCAGCGTCATTGTGCTCGTCACGCTGTATTCGCCGGAAAGTACCCGCGTTTTGCAACAGCCGCACACGCCTGCGCGGCACGCGGCGTTCACCGGCACTTTATTGCTCTCCAGCGCCTCCAGCAGCGTGGTGCCAACCGCGCCATAAAATTCGCGTGCAGGCGTAAGCGTGGTGAATTTAAGCCCGCTGGTGGCGGCCCCGGCGACCGGCGTGAAGAACTGCTCTTTAAAAAAGCGCGTCACGCCGAGCGCTTTCACTTCCTGCTCGACGAAATCCATATACGGCGCGGGGCCGCAGACCATCACGGTACGGCTGGCGAGATCCGGCACCGCCTCCAGCATGGCCCGGGTTAAACGCCCGTGCGCAAAGCCCGGCGCGTCGCCATTTTCCGCAACCAGCGTTACCGGATAGTCGCGCCATTCGTCGGCGAAAATCACATCCTGCGGCGTGCGCACGTTATAAATCACCTGCACGTCAGCCTGTGGACGATACTTCGCCAGCCACCGGCGCATCGACATAATCGGTGTCACGCCGCAGCCGCCTGCCAGCAGCAAAAAGCGTTCGCTGGTTTTATCCGCGCAGGTGAAGCCGCCCTGCGCGTCGGAAAGCCACAGATAATCGCCGCGTTTCACCTCGCGCGTCAGCCAGCCGGAGCCTTCGCCGTCGTCGATCCGGCGCACCGTTAAGGTGATAAACGGGCTCACGCCAGGCGTTGAAGAGAGCGTGTAAGCGCGCAGCGTATCGGCGCGATTGCGAATGCTCACCAGGGCATACTGCCCCGCCTGGTACGGATAGAAATCGTGGCACAGGAGCGACAGCGTCCAGACATCCGGCGTCTCCTGCCGGATGTGGTGAACCTGCATGCGCCACGGGCATTGTGGGGTTGGCATCGTCATGTTTCCTCCTTACGCGCCCAGCAGCGCGCGCATATCCTGCTCAACGGTGGTGACCTGGCGCAGGCCGAACTTCTCATTCAGCACCGCCAGCAGATCCGGCGTCAGGAAGCCAGGCGCGGTCGGGCCGGTAATAATATTGGTCACGCCGAGCGACAGCAGAGTCAGCAGGATCACGATAGCTTTCTGTTCAAACCAGGAGAGCACCAGCGACAGCGGCAGATCATTGACGCCGCAGCCGAGTTTTTCGGCCAGCGTCACCGCGAGAATAATCGCCGAGTAGGCGTCGTTACACTGGCCGGCGTCCACCAGACGAGGCAGCCCTTCGATATTGCCGAAGTCGAGCTTATTGAAGCGGTATTTGCCGCAGGCCAGGGTCAGGATCAGGCAATCCTCCGGCACCTGGGTGGCGAAATCGGTAAAGTAGCTGCGTTCGCCGCGCGCGCCGTCGCAGCCGCCCACCAGGAAGATGTGGCGCAGTTTCTCACGGCTCACGAGATCAATGAGCGTGTCGGCGGCGCCGAGCAGCGTCTGGCGGCCGAAACCAACGGTAATCAGGTGTTCAATCTCAGAATACGGGAAGCCCGCCATCTGCTGCGCCTGAGCGATGACCGGCGCGAAGTTGTCGCCTTCGAGGTGGCTGACGCCTGGCCAGCCGACGATGCTGCGGGTCCAGATGCGATCGTCATAATTGCCGACGGTCGGGTCGATAATGCAGTTGGACGTCATCACAATCGGGCCAGGGAAGCGGGCGAATTCCACCTGCTGGTTCTGCCAGCCGCTGCCGTAGTTGCCGACCAGATGCTTAAATTTGCGCAGCTCCGGGTAGCCGTGCGCGGGCAGCATTTCGCCGTGAGTATAAACGTTAACGCCGGTGCCTTCGGTCTGCTCCAGCAGGTTATAGAGATCGTTCAGATCGTGGCCGGAAATCAGAACACATTTGCCCGCCACGGCTTTGACATTGACCTGCGTCGGGGTCGGGTGGCCATATTTGCTGGTTTCGCCTGCGTCCAGGATGCTCATTACTTTGAAATTCATCTGGCCGATTTCCATCGCGCATTCCAGCAGCGCGTTCATATCCGCAGGCCAGGTGCCGAGCCACGCCATAATTTTGTGATACTGCGCATAGATATCGTTGTCTGACTTCCCGAGCACGTGCGCGTGTTCCATATACGCCGCCGCGCCTTTCAGCCCATAGAGGCACAGCAGGCGCAGGCCAAGAATATTCTCGCCTATCACCGCTTTATCGATATTCGGGGCGAAGGCGGCGGCCTGGCGCTGTAACTCGCCGAGGTCGTCGCTCGCAAGCGTTAGCGCCGCCATCGGATTGTCGACCTGCGCGTTTTCGTCAACAGCCAGACACTGGGCTTTCAGCGCGTCGCGCAGCGCAATCGCTTCGCGGGTGTAGCCCACAATGCGCGGCGAATCGAAGTTCACGTTGGTGAGAGTGGAGAAGAAAGCGCGGGGCGCAAAGCTATCTACATGATGGTCGATGATGCCAAGCTCACGCGCTTTGACCGCCCAGGCGGAAAGCCCCTGCAAAGCCGCAATCAGCAGATCCTGCAGGTCGGAGGTTTCGGCGGTCTTTCCGCACATCCCCTGCGCATACGCGCAGCCATTGCCCGCCGGAGTACGAATCGTTTGTTCACATTGCACGCAAAACATGATGACACCTTAAAGTTATATTTAATATGCATGTTTAAGGTTAGGCCTGGGCGCAGGGGGAGAAAAGCATTTTTTAAGGAACCTGAAGTGAGATTGACGTAGCGCAATTTTGGCGGCAGGAGCCTACCGCCAAAGAGGTATCAGGCGGCAAACAGCGCCATGAGCAACGGTACCAGCAGGCTCAGAATAAAGCCGTGAACAATGGCGGCGGGCACCAGTTCCAGCCCGCCGCTGCGTTGTAAAACTGGCAGCGTGAAGTCCATCGATGTCGCTCCGCAGATGCCGAGCGCGGTGGAACGGCTGCGGCGTACCAGCGCCGGGATCAGCATAATCGCGATAAGCTCGCGGCCCAGATCGTTAAAGAACGCGGCGCTGCCGATAACCGGCCCCCAGGATTCCGTTATCAGAATGCCGGAGAGCGAGTACCAGCCGAAGCCTGATGCCATCGCCAGCCCCGCGCGCAGCGGCAGCCCCAACAGCTGCGCGTTCACGACGCCCGCGATAAGCGAACTGCCCAGCACCACGACCGCCACCATCATGCCGCGACGGTTAAGCACAATCTGCCTGAGCGTCATGCCGTTGTTACGAAGCTGAATGCCTATCAGGAACAGCAGGAAAATTAAGGTGTATTCGCTCGCCTCGGTGGCGTGCTTAAGAAACGTAAGGCCGGTCAGCCCCAGCAGAAAGCCGAGCACCACGACGCCGCACAGCTTGAGGGATTCCAGCGCCATCGCGAGGCGCGACGGTAGTTTCTCCTGATGATGCCGATGGCGCCACGGGATCGCGCGTTCAAGCCACAGCAGGGCGGCGATATTGCACAACATAATGACTGTAATGCTGACGGCGGAATAATGAAAAATCGCCAGCAGATTCGCAGACAGATTATCAAGAAACGCCAGGCTTATTCCCATAAAGAACAGAATGATATACACCAGCCAGCTTAAAAACCGGTTGATAAGCCGCAGCGCGCCTGCTTTGCGCAGGGGAATAAGGTAGCCGAGAATAAGCGGTACTAAAATAATTAACAGTCCTGCAAACATGAGGCGGGGGATCCCTGAAATACCTGAAATTATGGTGCCGCCACACCCTACAGAATTCGCCACTGCGAGTAAAGCCGCCATTATCAGCGATATTTCATTGCGTTAGCGCATAATGAAAGTCATTAATGACGCGCCTTCATCATCACAATTTTTATTATTACGAGATGTCTCGCAGCGATGCGTATTCATCGGCACAGTGCCTGTTAAGCCTCTGATTGAATAGCTATACTGGCCACATGCAGCCATGCCTGATGCAGCCGGAGGAAAGATGTTTCTTGAGCGTGTGGAGATCGCCGGGTTTCGCGGAATTAACCGCTTATCGTTAACGCTTGAACATAATAATGTGCTGATTGGCGAAAACGCGTGGGGGAAATCGAGCCTGCTGGACGCCCTGACGCTGCTGCTAAACCCCGGGGACGCGCTCTATTCCTTTACCCGCCACGATTTCTGGTTTCCGCCTGGCGATATTCACGGGCGCGAGCGACATCTGCATGTGATCCTCATCTTTCGCGAGTCGGAGCCAGGTGATGCCGGGCGCCACCGCTACCGTGGACTGCGGCCGCTCTGGACGGCGGGCGACGAAAATTATCAGCGGATTTTCTACCGGCTGGAAGGCGAGCTTAACGACGATGAAAGCGTGCTGACGCTGCGCAGTTTTCTCAACGCGCAGGGAGAGGCGCTGGCGCTTGAGGATATCGATAACAGCGCGCGCCAGCTTATCCGGTTAAGCCCGGTGCTGCGGCTGCGCGACGCCCGCTTTATGCGCCGCCTGCATGACAGCGCTATCGCCCATACCCCGCAGGTTGAAGTGACGGCCCGCGAGCTTGATTATCTGACGCGCGAACTGGTCTCCCGCCCGCAAAACCTGACGGATGAACAGATTCGCCAGGGGCTGTCGGCGATGGTGCAACTGCTGGAACACTACTTTTCCGAGCAGGGCGCGCCAGGGCCGCGTTACCGCCTGATGCGTCGTCATTCGCATGATGAACAGCGCAGCTGGCGCTATCTCGACACTATCAACCGTATGATTGATAAACCTGGCGGGCGAGCCTATCGGGTGATCCTGCTTGGGCTTTTCGCCACGCTGTTACAGGCCAAAGGCAATGTGCGGCTCGATAAATACGCCCGCCCGCTGCTGCTGGTCGAAGACCCCGAAACGCGCCTGCATCCGATTATGCTGTCAGTGGCCTGGCAGTTGCTGAATCTGCTGCCGCTGCAAAAACTCACCACCACCAATTCAGGCGAACTGCTGTCGATGACGCCAGTGGAGGACGTGTGTCGCCTGGTGCGCGCTTCCGGCAAAGTGGCGGCCTGGCGTCTCGGGCCTGGCGGTATGAACGCCGAAGACAGCCGCCGCATCGCATTTCATATTCGCTTTAACCGCCCCTCGGCGCTGTTCGCGCGCTGCTGGCTGCTGGTGGAAGGCGAAACGGAAGTCTGGATGATGAACGAACTGGCGCGCCAGTGCGGCTACCATTTCGAGGCTGAAGGCGTAAAAGTGATTGAGTTCGCCCAGTCAGGTTTAAAGCCGTTAATTAAGTTCGCCCGCCGTATGGGCATTGACTGGCACGTGCTGGTGGATGGTGACGACGCCGGGCGCAAATACGCCGCAACGGTGAAAGGGCTGGTCAACCACGACAGCGAACAGGTGCGTCAGCACTTAACCGAGCTCCCGGCGCTGGATATGGAGCACTTTATGTATCGCGAGGGATTTGAGACGGTGTTTTACCGGGTGGCGCAGCTGCCGGACGGCGTACATATGAATATGCGGCGGGTTATCGTCAAGGCTATCCACCGCTCCTCAAAGCCCGATCTGGCCATAGAAGTAGCGATGGAGGCCGCGCGCCGCGGTATAGACGCCGTGCCGTCGCTGCTACGCAAAATGTTCTCCCGTGTGCTGTGGCTCGCCCGCGGGCGCGCGGATTAACGTATCGTGTAGCGGGGAAGTGCAGGGCGGGTAAACGCACCGCACCTGCCGAAAGAGATGTAGCGGGCAAGCGAAGCGCACCTGCCAGCTCAACGCCCCGCAACTTGACTCTCGTTAAACCACGCGGCGATTTGGGCAGTCATACTGTCCAGCAGCTCATAACGGCGGCGATACTCCGCGCGTTTTTTACTGGCTATCTCCTCAAGCGATTTCCGCGCGATGTGCAGCGGCATGTGATAAAGGCCCTGCGCGTCCTTCTCACCGCCCAGCGACGCCCAGAAGCTGTCATAGTCGGCATGCAGTTTATCTTTTTTCTTCTTCGCGTAGCGCCAGCTGCGGTAGATATGCGTGTCGTTACTGACGGCGAGGATCTGGCTTACGGCGAAATGGCGCGCCAGCAGGCAGACGGCCTCCAGCAGCAGGCGTTTGGGGAACAGCCCGTGGCAGGCTTTGGTCGCAAGCTGGATCTTGTCATGTTCCACCCAGGCTTTGGCACCCTGTAAGCCGCCGATAAACAGCGTGCTTTTCCCGCCAACTTCGCACAAGGTGAACGTCATCTCGGCGAGCACGACGCCGGCGGCGTCGCGGAAAATCATCGTCGTTTCGCCCTCTTTATCGAGATCCGCGACGGCGGCGAGGTCGAGACGATACTGCGCGTCGTTTTTGCCGGTAAGCAGGGCAAGCGTGACGCCCGGACGGGTGAGGTGCCCGTGCATCAGCGCGCTGGGCAGAAGACGCGCGATATGCTGGTAGTGGTATTCCAGCGCAGCCAGCGCCTGCTGGCGGGAAACATTCACGGAGAGCCACGGCCGGTGCAGGCGGCACGGCAAACCTGGCTGGGCATGCAGCAGCGCGTCCAGCATGGGCTGTTGCGCCAGCACGGCAAGCCAGCGGCGGGTGGCGAAAGGCGTCACCAGCGAACGCAGCATAAATTTACGGCGATAGGCCGGGTTCTGCCAGGCGAGCCCCGGCGTTTTCTGACCGGTCGCGAGCAGGCGGAAGAGCTGCCAGGCGCTGTGGGCTGGCGATGGTACGGAAAGTTCGGCGAGTGCGGACATAGCCCAGTCTCATGCGTGATGAACAATGAGGCTATGGGAACAAACCATCACTCAACGCAATATCAACGCCCTGGTTTATTTACAGGTCGCATAGGGTTTGGTTGAGATTGCGTTTAGAATAGGAGAGCAAACTCTGTTTACTCGTCTGAAACGTCAGGAAAGATATGAAGCTTAAGGGAAGGATCAAGAAGCGCTACGTGGTGCTGGCTCTGGTTATCATTATTGGCGGTATCTGGCTGTGGAAGACCCTGAATGCGCCGCTGCCCCGCTATCAGACCATGCTGGTGCGCAAAGGGGATTTGCAGCAGAGCGTACTGGCGACCGGCAAACTCGACGCGCTGCGCAAAGTGGATGTCGGCGCGCAGGTGAGTGGCCAGTTAAAAACCTTGTCGGTCAATATCGGCGATAAAGTGAAAAAGGATCAGCTGCTTGGGGTTATTGACCCGGAGCAGGCCGAAAACCAAATCAAAGAAGTGGAAGCGACGCTGATGGAGCTGCGTGCGCAGCGGCGACAGGCCGAGGCGGAAATGAAGCTTGCCCGCGTCACGCTTTCTCGTCAGCAACAGCTCGCCCGCACTCAGGCGGTCTCGCGCCAGGATCTGGATACCGCCGCCACCGAACTTGCAGTAAAAGAAGCGCAAATCGGCACGATCGACGCGCAGATCCAGCGTAACCAGGCGTCACTCAGCACCGCGAAAACCAATCTGGACTATACCCGCATCACCGCGCCTATCGCGGGCGAAGTGACGCAGATAACCACGCTACAGGGCCAGACAGTGATCGCCGCCCAGCAGGCACCGAACATTCTGACGCTGGCCGATCTCAGCACGATGCTGGTGAAAGCGCAGGTTTCCGAGGCAGATGTCATCCATCTTAAGCCCGGCCAGAAAGCCTGGTTTACCGTGCTCGGCGATCCGCTGACCCGTTATGAAGGGCGGCTGAAAGATATTCTCCCCACGCCGGAAAAAATCAACGACGCCATTTTTTATTACGCCCGTTTTGAAGTGCCGAACCCGCAGGGGGTTCTGCGTCTTGATATGACCGCGCAGGTGCATATTCAGCTTGGCGGCGTCAGTAATGTGCTGACCATTCCGCTGGCGGCGCTGGGCGAGCCTGTCGGAGATAACCGCTATAACGTGACGCTGCTGCGTAACGGTGAAACCCGCGAGCGCGAAGTGACTATTGGCGTGCGCAATGATACGCAGGTCGAAGTAGTGAAAGGCCTCGACGAAGGCGATGAAGTGGTGATCGGCCGCGCGGTCGGGAGCGACCAATGACGGCGCTGCTTGAACTGCGCGATATTCGCCGCAGTTATCCGTCGGGCGACACCGATGTTGAAGTGCTTAAAGGCGTCTCCCTGACCATTCACGCCGGTGAAATGGTGGCGATCGTCGGCGCGTCCGGCTCCGGGAAGTCGACGCTGATGAATATTCTCGGCTGCCTCGATAAGCCGAGCAGCGGCAGCTATAAGGTGGCGGGCGTGGATGTGGCGACGCTTGACAGCGACGCGCTGGCCCGCCTGCGGCGCGAACACTTCGGCTTTATTTTCCAGCGTTACCATCTGCTCTCGCATCTGACGGCGGCACAGAATGTCGAAGTCCCGGCGATTTATGCCGGCACCGGACGTGCCGCGCGACAGGCGCGGGCGCGGGAATTGCTGGCGCGGCTCGGTCTTGAGGCGCGGGTGGATTATCAACCGTCGCAGCTCTCCGGCGGGCAGCAGCAGCGCGTCAGTATCGCCCGCGCGCTGATGAATGGCGGACAGGTGATCCTCGCGGACGAACCGACCGGCGCGCTCGACAGCCATTCCGGCGAAGAAGTGATAGCGACGCTAAAGCAACTGCGCGATCGCGGGCATACCGTGATTATCGTAACCCACGACCCGAATGTCGCCGCGCAGGCGGAGCGGGTTATCGAAATCCGTGACGGGGAAATCATCAGTAACCCGCCGCCGGTGGCGACGCGCGACGGGGCGGGGTTGAACGCGCAGCCGCACGACGCTCCGGCGTTAGGGCAGTTTATCAACAGTTTTCGCGAGGCGCTCACCATGGCGTGGCTTGCGATGGCGGCCAATAAGATGCGCACGTTACTGACGATGCTCGGCATTATTATCGGCATCGCGTCGGTGGTCTCTATCGTGGTGGTCGGGGATGCCGCCAAGCAGATGGTGCTGGAAGATATTCGCTCCATTGGCACAAACACGATTGACGTCTACCCCGGTAAGGATTTCGGCGATGACGATCCGCAGTATCAGCAGGCGTTACAGTATGACGATTTGCAGGCGATCCAGCGTCAGCCGTGGGTGAGTTCCGCCACGCCTGCCGTCTCGCAGAATTTACGGCTGCGCTACGGCAATGTGGATGTCGCCGCCAGCGCCAACGGCGTGAGTGGGCAATATTTCAACGTTTACGGCATGACTTTCAGCGAGGGCAATACCTTTAACGACGAGCAGTTGCGTGGCCGCGCGCAGGTGGTGGTTATCGACAGCAACGCCCGCCGTCAGCTCTTTCCCAATAAGGCGAGCGTCGTCGGCGAAGTGGTGCTGGTGGGCAACATGCCCGCGACGGTTATCGGCGTCGCGGAAGAAAAACAGTCGATGTTCGGCAGCAGCAAAATTCTGCGGGTGTGGATGCCGTACAGCACCATGTCCGGGCGCATCATGGGTCAGTCGTGGCTGAACTCCGTCACCGTGCGCGTGAAAGAGGGCTACGACAGCGGCGAGGCGGAGCAGCAACTGACCCGGTTACTGACGCTCCGCCACGGCAAAAAAGACTTTTTCACCTGGAATATGGATGGCGTGTTGAAAACGGCGGAAAAGACCACACGTACACTTCAGCTGTTTTTAACGCTGGTGGCGGTGATTTCGCTGGTCGTCGGCGGGATCGGGGTGATGAATATCATGCTGGTGTCGGTGACCGAGCGTACCCGTGAAATCGGCATTCGTATGGCGGTCGGTGCGCGCGCAAGCGACGTCTTACAGCAGTTTTTAATCGAAGCTGTGCTGGTGTGTCTGGTAGGCGGAGCGCTCGGGATCGGCTTGTCGCTGCTTATCGCCTTTTCTCTGCAACTTATTCTGCCCGGCTGGGAGATTGGCTTTTCGCCGGTGGCGCTGTTGACGGCGTTTTTATGCTCCAGCGCGACGGGCGTGTTGTTCGGCTGGCTACCCGCCCGCAGCGCCGCGCGGCTTAATCCTGTCGATGCGCTGGCGCGGGAATAAATAAAAATGCCAGTCCACGGGACTGGCATTTCAGGAGCAGGATGTACACAATGAAACAGAAGAGTTACGCAACTGCGGATGCGACTTCTGCTTCAAGAGGGACAATAACGCTGGCATGGTTGCCTTTGGGACCCTGATGTACATCGAACCTCACGACTTGTCCGGCTTTCAGCGTTCTGTAGCCGTCCATCTGGATTGTAGAGTAGTGCGCGAAGATATCTTCGCCGCCGCCTTCAGGGCAGATAAACCCGAACCCTTTGGCGTTATTGAACCATTTAACAGTACCCGTCTCCATGCTTCGACATCCTTCATAAGTCTTATTGAGTAAGATGGATTGAACCGGTGGGTGAGGGGGGCTGTTCAAAACCTCGCCAACTCACGCTTGTACAATTTAGAGAAATCGCACTCTTCGTCAAGCGTTGAGCGGGGTCTGGCAGGTGGGATTGAGTCAAAATTTTGAAGCAGTTAACGCTATTTTCATTAATGTGACAGAGCTCGCGAATACCAGTGATAGCTGGTGGCGTGCTGAACATTAGGGTAGATTCAGGATGCGTATTACACTCAACCAGAGCGCCGGAAAACACGCTGGCTGTACTGTTTAACCATGATGACGACTGGCAATGAGTAAAGACAAAAGTTGGCTGGATTTTGACCATTTGGCGGAAGATGACCTGCGCGAAGCGCTAAAACCGCCATCTATGTATAAAGTTATATTAATGAACGATGATTACACGCCGATGGAATTTGTCATTGACGTGCTGCAAAAGTTCTTTTCTTATGATGTAGAACGTGCAACGCAACTGATGCTCACGGTTCACTATCAGGGGAAAGCCATCTGTGGCGTTTTCACCGCGGAAGTGGCGGAAACCAAAGTGGCGCTGGTGAACAAATATGCGAGGGAGAACGAGTATCCGTTGTTGTGTACGCTGGAAAAAGCCTGATTAAGGCAAACTATTGAGGGGGTGCCCTATGCTCAACCAGGAACTGGAACTCAGTTTAAACATGGCTTTCGCCAGAGCGCGCGAGCACCGACACGAGTTTATGACCGTCGAGCATCTGTTACTGGCTCTGCTCAGTAACCCATCGGCACGGGAGGCGCTTGAAGCCTGCTCCGTGGATCTGGTGGCGCTGCGTCAGGAACTCGAAGCCTTCATCGAACAAACCACACCCGTACTGCCCATGACAGAAGAAGAGCGCGACACTCAGCCGACGCTCAGCTTCCAGCGCGTGTTGCAGCGTGCGGTATTCCACGTCCAGTCCTCCGGCCGTAGCGAAGTGACCGGCGCGAATGTCTTAGTGGCTATCTTCAGCGAACAGGAGTCCCAGGCGGCCTATCTGTTGCGTAAACATGAAGTCAGCCGCCTCGATGTGGTGAATTTCATCTCTCACGGCACCCGTAAAGACGAGCCAGGCCAGGCGCCGGGCAATGATAATCCGGTCAACGAAGAGCAGGCAGGCGGGGAGGAGCGTATGGAAAACTTCACCACCAATCTCAATCAGCTTGCCCGCGTTGGCGGCATTGATCCGCTGATTGGCCGCGATAAAGAGCTGGAGCGCGCCATTCAGGTGCTCTGCCGTCGCCGGAAAAACAACCCGCTGCTGGTCGGCGAATCGGGCGTCGGGAAAACCGCCATTGCCGAAGGGCTTGCCTGGCGTATCGTGCAGGGCGACGTGCCGGAAGTGATGGCCGACTGCACCATTTACGCGCTGGATATCGGCTCGCTGCTGGCGGGCACTAAGTACCGCGGCGATTTTGAAAAACGCTTTAAGGCGCTGCTTAAACAGCTGGAGCAGGATAACAACAGCATCCTGTTCATTGATGAGATCCATACCATCATCGGCGCGGGCGCGGCCTCTGGCGGCCAGGTGGATGCGGCTAACCTGATTAAACCGCTGCTTTCCAGCGGCAAAATCCGGGTGATGGGCTCCACGACGTATCAGGAGTTCAGCAATATTTTCGAAAAAGACCGCGCGCTGGCGCGTCGCTTCCAGAAAATCGACATCACCGAGCCGAGCGTTGAGGAAACCGTACAGATAATCAACGGCCTGAAGCCGAAGTATGAAGCGCACCACGACGTGCGTTACACCGCGAAAGCGGTACGCGCGGCGGTGGAACTGGCGGTGAAATATATCAACGACCGCCATCTGCCGGACAAAGCCATCGACGTTATCGATGAAGCGGGCGCGCGGGCGCGTCTGATGCCTGTCAGCAAGCGTAAGAAAACGGTTAACGTGGCGGATATCGAGTCTGTCGTGGCCCGTATCGCGCGTATTCCGGAGAAGAGCGTGTCGCAAAGCGATCGCGATACGCTGAAAAATCTGGGCGATCGCCTGAAAATGCTGGTGTTTGGTCAGGATAAAGCCATTGAGGCTTTAACTGAGGCCATCAAAATGAGCCGCGCGGGGCTGGGCCACGATCGTAAACCGGTCGGTTCTTTCCTCTTCGCGGGCCCGACCGGCGTCGGGAAAACCGAGGTGACGGTGCAACTGTCTAAAGCGCTGGGTATTGAACTGCTGCGCTTTGATATGTCCGAGTATATGGAGCGTCATACCGTCAGCCGCCTGATTGGCGCGCCTCCGGGCTATGTCGGCTTCGATCAGGGCGGTCTTTTGACCGACGCGGTTATCAAGCATCCGCATGCGGTTCTGCTGCTTGATGAGATAGAAAAAGCGCATCCGGACGTCTTTAACCTGCTGCTGCAGGTGATGGATAACGGCACGCTCACCGATAACAACGGGCGCAAAGCGGATTTCCGCAACGTGATTCTGGTGATGACGACCAACGCCGGCGTGCGTGAAACCGAGCGTAAATCCATCGGGCTTATCCGTCAGGACAACAGTACTGATGCGATGGAGGAGATCAAAAAGATCTTTACGCCGGAGTTCCGCAACCGTCTCGACAATATCATCTGGTTCAACCATCTCTCTTCCGAGGTGATCCATCAGGTGGTCGACAAGTTCATCGTCGAATTGCAGGCGCAGCTTGACCAGAAAGGCGTTTCCCTGGAAGTGAGTCAGGAAGCGCGCGACTGGCTGGCGGAGAAAGGCTATGATCGTGCGATGGGCGCACGTCCGATGACCCGCGTGATTCAGGACAACCTGAAAAAACCGCTGGCCAACGAACTGCTCTTCGGCTCGCTGGTGGATGGCGGTCAGGTTTCCGTCGCGCTGGATAAAGATGCCGATAAGCTGACGTACAGCTTCCAGAGCGCGCAGAAGCATAAGCCTGAAGCCGCGCACTAAGCGATACGCGCTAAACACAACGCCGGATAGCGATATCCGGCGTTTTTTTATATGTTTTCAGCGGCATAACATGCGTCGCGCCCATAAAAAAGCGCCGCTAAGTGCGGCGCTTTTTCTCAGGCTGGCGCGGCAAACGGCGGCGCGGCCCGGCTTCTCACTGGGGAGAAGCCTGTACAAACTTAGCGACTACGGAAGACAATGCGGCCTTTGCTCAGGTCGTACGGGGTCAGCTCAACAGTCACTTTGTCGCCCGTCAGAATGCGGATGTAGTTTTTGCGCATTTTACCGGAGATATGGGCAGTTACCACGTGACCGTTTTCCAGTTCTACGCGGAACATAGTGTTAGGTAACGTTTCAAGAACGGTACCCTGCATTTCAATATTGTCTTCTTTGGCCATCTAATCCTCTGGGGTATCACTACCATAGTTTGAACCGGCAAGATAATGCCCAAGTTCACCCATTAAGTAAAGTTTTGCGGGCGAAATGCCCATTGTACCGCTGCGCCTTCCTGCCCCCACGACAAAACCGCGCGGGCAGCGCAAGCGTAACGGGGAGCGTGAGATCCAAAGCGTTGCGTTAACGGAGGGTCCCAAAACGGCGGCAGGGTAATGGCAGTCATTTTCTGCGTGCGTAAGTATAACACCCTGATAAAAAATGTGCCGAAAACATTCTGTTATCCTGCCGAGGTAAAGAGGGTTTGCGGTATCCAGCAGCGTTCTTGAACCGGCAACTGGCGCAGTTCGCCCAGTCGTTGCAGATAATCGCGGCGCGGGATCTCTATAGCGCCCAGCGATGCGGTATGCGGATTCAACACCTGGCAGTCGATAAGCCTGCCGCCCTGCGCCTGGAAGTACTCACAAAAGACGACCAGCGCGGTTTTTGAGGCATTTTCCCGGCGGCTGAACATCGATTCGCCACAAAACAGCGCGCCCTGCGCTACGCCATACATGCCGCCCACCAGCTGATCCTCCAGCCAGACTTCAACCGAGTGCGCGTGACCCAGTTCATGCAGGCGCTGCCAGGCGATAATGACGTCATTAGTTATCCATGTGCCGTCGTCGCGATCGCTGGCGCAACCCTGAATGACAGCGTTGAAGGCGTGATTCAGCGTCACGCGATAAGGCGAGCGGCGATGAAAGCGCTTCATGCTACGGCTGATATGCAGCCGGTCGGGCCAGAGCACCGCGCGCGGATCGGGCGACCACCATAAGATCGGGTCGCCAGGCGAAAACCACGGAAAAATCCCGTGCTGATAGGCCATCATCAGGCGCGCCGGGCTGAGATCGCCGCCTAAGGCCAGTAAACCGTTGGGTTCACGTAACGCCCCCTCGGGCGAGGGGAAAGCAATCGAATGACGAGAAAGCTGCACCAGACGCATCACAACGGCGCTCCCTGACAACGTTGTCAAATATCAATCAATGATAGTGTACTGTTCGCTGACGAAACTGATAATACCGTCCCTGCTGCGCCAGTAATTCTGCGTGACTACCTTGCTCAATAATCTGCCCGTTGTCCATGACAATGATGCGATCGAACGCCGTCAGGCCCTGCAGGCGATGGGTGACCATCAGCAACGTTTTCTGCGTGGCGACGTCCCTGACCAGCGCGAGTATCTGACGCTCGGTTTCTGCATCCAGCCCCTCTGTCGGCTCATCCAGTAAAAGTATCGGCGCGTCGTGCAGCAGCGCGCGGGCGATACCGAGACGGCGCAGCTCGCCGCCGGAAAGCTGACGCCCGCCTTCGCCAAGCCAGGCATTCAGGCCGTCGTCTGCCAGCAGTTTCTCTAACCCCACGCGTTCAAGCGCGGCGGCAAGGGCGGCGTCATCCGCCTCCGGCGCGGCGAGCCGCAGGTTATCCCGAAGGGTAGCGCTGAACAGATGCACGCGCTGCGGCACGACGCTCATCGTCGCGCGTAAGGCGGCTTCGTTATACGCGGCGAGGGCAACGCCGCCCAGCATCACCGCGCCCTGCGTCGGATCCCAGGCGCGGGTGAGCAGTTGCAGCAGCGTCGACTTACCGCAGCCGGTGCGCCCAAGTATCGCGATATGCTCGCCCGGCGCGACATCAAGGGTAATATCGCGCAGCGCAGGCTGCGGCTGGCCCGGATAACTAAAGCTCACATCACGCAGCGTCAGCGACGCCTCGCGCGGCGCGTCGGCGCCTGGCCTGGCAAAGGCGATGTCTGCAGGCTGCTCGATAACGTCGCTGACGCGACGGGCGGAAGCGATCACCTGGCCGAGATGCTGGAACGCGCCGCCCACCGGCGCCAGCGCTTCAAAAGCCGCCAGCGCGCAGAAGACAAAGAGCGCAATCAGCGAGCCGTGCGCGCTGTTGCCGCCGACGCCGCCTGCGGCCATCCAGAGAATCAGCACGACTGTCATGCCGCTTATCAGCGTCATCATTGCCTGCGAGAGCGCCGTCAGACCGGCCTGACGACGTTGCGCCTCGTGCCAGGCTTGTTCAGTCGCGTCGAGATTATCGCGATAGCGCCCGGCAGCGCCAAAAATCGACAGCTCCGCCTGGCCGTGCAGCCAGCTGGTCAACTGCTGGCGATAGCTGGCACGCAGCCCGGTCAGCGCTTCGCCCACCGGACGACCCGCGCGATAGAAAAGGGGAGGAAGCAGCAACAGCGTCGCCAGCATGATCCCGCCAAGCGTCAGCGCCAGCGTGATATCCAGCACGCTCAGGCCCAGCGTCACAACCACGATAACGGCTAGCGCGCCGATAAGCGGCGACATCACGCGCAGGTAAAGGTGATCCAGCGTATCGACGTCCGCCACCAGACGGTTTAGCAACTCGCCCTGACGAAAACGCGCCAGCCCCGAAGGGGAGAGGGGCAAGAGGCGGCTGAAGGTGTGAACCCGTAAATGTTCCAGCACGCGGAACGTGGCTTCATGGCTCACGAGACGCTCGAAGTAGCGCCCGGCGGTGCGAAAAATCGCGGCGCCGCGCACGCCCGCGGCAGGCAGCATATAGTTGAAACTGTAAAGGCCGGCCATGCCCACGACCGCTGAGGCGGACAGGAACCAGCCTGAAAGCGTCAGCAGACCGATGCTGGCGAGCAGCGTTACGATAGCCAGCACGACACCGAGCGTCAGCAGCCATTTGTGGCGTTTATAGAGCGCCAGATAGGGTAATAATGCGCGCATTTAAATCTCCTCCTGACGGTGCGCCAGCAGCGCCGCGAAATAGCCGTCGGCGGCGCTGAGAGTGGCGACATCGCCCCGTTCCACCAGGCGGCCATCGCGCATCACCCAGACTTCATCCCAGGCGGCGATATCATCAATCTGGTGTGTAACCATCAGCGTGGTCTGCGCCAGCGACGCGCTCTCCAGCGCCTGCATCACACGGCGCTCGCTGCCTGCGTCAAGGCTTGCGGACGGCTCATCCAGCAGCAACAAACGGCAGGGTGAGAGAAGGGCGCGGGCGACGGCTACGCGCTGCGCCTGGCCGACGGAAAGTCCGGATGACTGATCGCCGACGGGCGTGTCCACGCCCTGCGCCAGCAGCGGCAGAAATTCGCTTACCCAGGCTTTATCGAGCGCCGCCTGAAGCTGCGCTTCGCTCGCGTCAGGATCGGTCAGCAGCACGTTCTCTTTTAGCGTCTGTGCCGGCAACTGCGGGTTTTGCCCCACCCAGCTCAACTGACGACGCCAGCTTTCCGGCTCCAGCTCGCGCAGCTCAACGCCATTAACGCGCAGCGAGCCTTCATACGGCAGAAAACCGGCCAGCAGATTCAGAAGCGAGCTTTTACCCGCGCCGCTTTGCCCTACCAGCGCCACGCGTTTGCCCGCAGGCAGCGTGAAATTGAGCGGCCCGGCGAGGCGTTTGCCTTGCGGGGAGAGAATAGTGAGCCCCTGCGCGTCAAGCGTGATCGGCTCGCAGCCGGAAAGCTCCAGCGTGCCTTTTTCGGCATGCTGAATAGGGGTTTCGAGGAAGGTTTTCAGGCTGTCGGCTGCGCCGATCGCCTGCGCTTTGGCGTGATAAAACGTCCCAAGATCGCGCAGCGGCTGGAAGAACTCTGGCGCCAGTATCAGCGCCAGGAAGCCCGCGAACAGCGTCACGCCGGTGCCATAATGGCCGAAGTTAAGCTCGCCCAGATAAGAAAATCCGAAATAAACCGCCACCAGCGCAATAGAGAGCGAGGTGAAAAATTCCAGCACGCCGGACGAGAGAAACGCCAGGCGCAGCACTTCCATGGTGCGCTGGCGGAAATCCTGCGAGGCGGCCTGAATGTTGCGCGTTTCCGCCGCGCCGCGGTGGAAAAGACGCAGCGTTTCCATACCGCGCAGGCGGTCGAGAAAGTTGCCGCTAAGCCGCGCCAGCGCCTGGAAATTACGGCGGTTGGCGTCGGCGGCACCCATGCCGACCATGGCCATAAAGAGTGGGATCAGCGGCGCGGTGCCGAGAAGGATCAGGGCCGCAGTCCAGTTGTAGGGGAAAATCGCCAGCACAATCAGCAGCGGCACGCTCGCCGCCAGCGCCATTTGCGGCAGATAACGGGCATAGAAATCGTGCATATCGTCAATCTGCTCAAGGATAAGCGTCGCCCAGCTACCGGCGGGTTTGCCCTGGATCCAGGCCGGGCCCGCCTCCTGAAGACGGTCCATTACCTGCTGGCGGATGCGCGCGCGAATATGCTGTCCGGCATGGAACCCAACTTTTTCGCGCAGCCAGACTATCCACGCGCGCAGCACGAAGACCAGAATCAGCAGGACAAACGGCAGCAAGAGCGCCTCGCGCGGGATGCCTTTCATTATCATGTCATGCAGGAGATCGGCCAGCAGCCAGGCCTGTGCGACGATAAGCAGACCGCTCACCACGCCGAGCAGGCGCGACAGGCTGAGCCAGCGGCGGGAGATAACGCTTTGCTGTTTAAGCCAGCGGGTCAGTTCTTGTTGACGGGTTTTATTCATTGCATGCACTGAGCAGTAAAATCCAGAGTGCTCGCCGCAAGGCGAGAGAGCAGGCAATGTTACAACGGGGATAAAAGAAAGGCGACTGATTCGTCGCCTTGTTTAAATCGTGGAATTAGCTGTGCTTTTCAGCCAGACCGTCCAGATAGCGCTCGGCGTCCAGCGCGGCCATACAGCCGGTGCCAGCGGAGGTGATCGCCTGGCGGTAGATATGGTCCATCACGTCGCCTGCGGCGAAGACGCCAGGGATGCTGGTCTGCGTGGCGTTACCGTGGATGCCGGATTGCACTTTGATGTAGCCGTTCTCAAGTTCCAGCTGACCATCAAAAATCGCGGTGTTCGGGCTGTGACCGATTGCGACAAACAGGCCCGCGACATCCAGCGTCTCGACGTTTTCCGGATTCAGCGTGTCGCGCAGACGCAGACCGCTCACGCCCATCTGATCGCCGGTCACTTCTTCGAGCGTGCGGTGCGTGTGCAGCACGATATTGCCGCTTTCCACTTTATCCATCAGGCGTTTGACGAGAATTTTCTCGGCGCGGAAGGTATCACGACGGTGGATCAGGTGCACTTCAGAGGCGATATTCGCCAGGTACAGCGCTTCCTCCACCGCCGTGTTGCCGCCGCCGATGACGGCAACTTTCTGGTTGCGGTAGAAGAAACCGTCGCAGGTCGCGCAGGCGGAGACGCCGCGGCCTTTGTAGGCTTCTTCCGACGGCAGGCCCAGATAACGCGCGGACGCGCCAGTCGCGATAATCAGCGCATCGCAGGTGTATTCGCCGCTGTCGCCAATAAGACGGAACGGACGGTTTTGCAGATCGACCTTGTTGATATGGTCGAACAGGATTTCTGTTTCAAACTTCGCGGCATGCTCATGCATGCGTTCCATCAACAGCGGACCGGTCAAATCATGCGGGTCGCCCGGCCAGTTTTCCACTTCAGTGGTGGTCGTCAACTGACCGCCTTTTTCCATCCCGGTAATCAGAACCGGTTTCAGGTTAGCGCGCGCCGCGTAGACCGCAGCGGTGTATCCCGCCGGGCCGGAGCCAAGAATTAACAGCTTACTGTGTTTAGCCGTGCCCATGAGATCCTCATTGTTGTTGGCAGACAATGGGCTGGATTGTAGGGAATTTGCCGGGGTAAAAAAAGAGTGTGGCAATTTTGTTAACGATTCATGCAATAGCTTTAGCCAATAGCGTCATTATTTTTACTGATTAAAAAGCGCGGCAGATAAGGCAATAAAATGAGGAATAATCGCCGGTCGTTACCACTCTCTGGCACGTTCTACTAAAAATCGATGTTTTGCTTTGACAATCCCCTGCGCTTTTGCGAAAACATTCGAGGAAGAAAAAAGGGTTGGCTTTGGTTGTAGCGCATTCTGGCGCAAGCTTGTGCCAATTTCCGGGCTATTGAAATTCACGCATGGCGTGGACAGACGCCATGCGTAATATCGATAGCTGCCAGCGGGCAACGGTCTTCTAACTGACACCCTGAACAGTGAAGTGCAATGGGTAATGGCAGGTGTAGGGAAGGAATACAGAGAGACAATAATAATGGTAGATAGCAAGAAGCGCCCTGGCAAAGATCTCGACCGTATCGATCGTAACATTCTTAATGAGCTGCAAAAGGATGGGCGTATTTCTAACGTCGAGCTTTCAAAAAGAGTGGGTCTTTCCCCGACGCCGTGCCTTGAGCGCGTTCGTCGTCTGGAACGACAGGGTTTTATTCAGGGCTACACGGCTCTGCTGAACCCGCATTATCTGGATGCCTCACTTCTGGTTTTTGTTGAGATTACTCTGAATCGTGGCGCGCCGGATGTATTTGAGCAGTTCAATGCCGCTGTACAAAAGCTGGAAGAAATTCAGGAGTGCCATCTGGTTTCCGGTGATTTCGACTACCTGTTGAAAACCCGCGTACCGGATATGTCCGCTTACCGTAAGCTGTTGGGCGAAACCCTGCTGCGTCTGCCGGGCGTCAATGACACCCGTACTTACGTGGTCATGGAAGAAGTTAAGCAGAGTAATCGTCTGGTCATTAAAACCCGCTAACACAGAACAGGTGCAAACCGGGCGTAGTTTGATTACACTCCTGTTAATCCATACAGCAGCAGTGGCGGGGTTTCTCGCCACTGCTGTCCGTTTTACCTCATGGACCTGGAGAGCCTGTCTTGAGCCAGGAATACACCGAAGACAAAGAAGTCACACTCACTAAATTAAGCAGCGGGCGCCGACTGCTCGAGGCGTTGCTGATCCTCGTCGTGCTGTTCGCCGTCTGGCTGATGGCCGCCTTGTTAAGCTTTAACCCTTCCGATCCGAGCTGGTCTCAAACGGCCTGGCATGAGCCTATCCATAATCTGGGTGGCGCGCCTGGCGCCTGGCTTGCGGACACGCTGTTTTTCATTTTCGGCGTGATGGCCTACACCATTCCCGTGATCATGGTCGGTGGCTGCTGGTTTGCCTGGCGTCAACGTGGCAATGACGATTACATCGACTATTTTGCCGTGGCGCTGCGCCTTATCGGTGTGCTGGCGCTTATCCTGACGTCTTGCGGGCTCGCGGCGATTAACGCCGATGATATCTGGTACTTCGCCTCCGGCGGGGTAATTGGCAGCCTGCTCAGCACCGCGTTACAGCCCATGCTTAACAGCAGCGGCGGCACCATCGCGCTGCTCTGCGTCTGGGCGGCGGGCCTGACGCTGTTTACCGGCTGGTCGTGGGTCAGTATCGCAGAGAAAATCGGCAGCTTTGTGCTGACCGTGCTGACGTTCGCCAGCAATCGCACCCGTCGGGACGATACCTGGCAGGACGACGACTATGAAGATGACGATGAAGAGCACGAGGAATATGAAGAGGATGAGCACGAGCCGCAGCAGGCGAAAGGGGAGTCCCGTCGCGCGCGTATTCTTCGTGGTGCTTTAGCCCGTCGCAAAAGGCTGGCGGATAAGTTCAGCAACCCGATCGCGCGCAAAACTGACGCCGCGCTGTTTTCGGGCAAACGCATGGATGACGCCGATGAGGTGCAATACAGCGTGCGCGGCACGCCTGCGGATGCTGACGACGTCCTGTTCTCCGGCCATAAAGTGACCGAGCCGGAGGCGTTTTATGATGACAACGATCCGCTGCTGAACGGTCACTCAATCGCTGACCCAGCCGCTGTCGCTGCGGCCGCCACCCCGGTTGCGCCGGTCTGGGCGACTGCACAGACTGCGATGCCGTCAGATACCGTGAGCGTCCAGGCGCCGGACGTCGCGCCTGAGATCGACTGGCATGCCGCGCCTTCTGCGCCCCATGCTCATCCGGGCATCGCACCGGAGCCGGATTACTACGCGCCGCAAGAGCCGCCGATCGCGCACGCGCCCCAGGATAATATTTACTGGCAGCCCGCTCAGACGAGCGCGCCGCAGCCTCATCAGCCTGCGCAGCCACCATCTCAGCCAGTGCAACAGCCTTATCAGCCTGCACAGCCGCAGCAGTATCAACCGCAGCCAGCGCCACCGCACGCCTTTCAGGCGCAACAACCGCACCCGATGACGCATCAGCAAGCGCCAGCAGCGCACGACGCGTATCCGTCGCACACCGCGCCGTATGCGCCTGCGCCTGAATCTCATGCCCAGGTGCCGCGCGAGCCTTACGCTGCGCCAGAACCTTACGCGTCTGCGCAACCCGCCGCGCCGGTGTATGAGCCAGAGCCCGTTGCGCCGCCGGAAGAGAGCAAACCCGCGCGTCCGCCGCTGTATCATTTCGAAGAAGTGGAAGCGCAGCGCGCTCGCGAGCGCGAACAGCTGGCCGCCTGGTATCAGCCTGTCCCGGATCCACAAGAGCTCGCCCGTAAAGAAGAACCAACGCGCGCGCCGCAGCCTGCGCCTGCCGTTCCATCGTCACCGGTATCTGATATTGCGAACGCTGCGGCCTCTGGCCTGAATGTTGCGGCACAGGCAACCGTCGCCTCAACTGCCGTTCACGCTGCATCCAGGACAGCTTCAGCCGCGTCGCAAACCGCCGCTGCTTTTACGCCGGTCGCTGGTGAAGCGCCGCGTCCGCAGGTGAAAGAGGGCATCGGCCCGCAGTTGCCGCGACCGAACCGCGTGCGTGTACCGACCCGTCGCGAGCTTGCGTCTTACGGCATCAAACTGCCGTCGCAACGCATGGCGGAAGAGCGCGCCCGCGAAGAGGCAGAACGTCGTATGGCGCAGCAGCAACAGGGCGTTTCTGACGAAGAAGCGGATGCTATGTACCAGGATGAACTGGCGCGTCAGTTTGCCGCCTCACAGCAGCAGCGCTACGGCGAAGAGTATCAGGCGGAAATGAGCCCCGAGGATGAAGAGGCCGCAGAACAGGCGGAGCTGGCGCGCCAGTTCGCCGCGACGCAGCAGCAGCGCTACTCGGCACCGCAACCGTCCGGCGCGGCGCCGTTCCTGCCGGATGATTTTGAGTTTTCGCCGATGAAAACGCTGGTCAATGAAGGCCCGAGCGAGCCGCTGTTTATGCCGGAGCCTGTCGAGCCCGAACCGCCTCGTCCGGTACAGCAGCCTCAGGTGCCGCAACACATTCAGCAGCCGCCGCAGCCTGTCGCGCCTGTGCAAGGTTATGCGCAATCTCAGGGTCATACGCCGCAGCCGCAAACACCGCCGGCGCACGCGCCTCAGCAATACGCGCCTCAGCCTGCTGCTTATCAGCCGCAGCAGCCGTCAGCGCCTGCGCAGGGTTATCAGCCGCAGCAGCCGTCAGCGCCTGCGCAGGATTATCAGCCTCAACAACCGGCCGCAGCGATGCACGCGCCTCAACAACCTGCCGTGGCGCCGCGGGACAGCCTGATCCACCCGCTGCTAATGCGTAACGGCGATGAACTGCCGATGCATAAGCCTTCCACGCCGCTGCCGTCGCTTGATCTACTGACGTCGCCGCCGGCGGAAGTGGAGCCGGTGGATACCTTCGCCCTTGAGCAGATGGCGCGTCTGGTTGAAGCGCGTCTGGCGGATTTCCGTATCAAGGCTGATGTGGTGAACTATTCGCCAGGGCCGGTTATCACCCGTTTCGAGCTGAACCTCGCGCCGGGCGTGAAGGCGGCGCGTATTTCCAACCTGTCGCGTGACCTGGCGCGTTCGCTTTCTACCGTCGCAGTACGTGTCGTGGAAGTGATCCCCGGCAAGCCGTATGTCGGCCTCGAGCTGCCGAATAAAAAGCGTCAGACCGTGTACCTGCGTGAAGTGCTGGACTGCGCGAAATTCCGGGATAATCCGTCGCCGCTGAGCGTGGTGCTCGGTAAAGATATCGCCGGCGATCCGGTGGTGGCGGATCTCGCGAAAATGCCACACTTGCTGGTAGCCGGTACGACTGGCTCCGGTAAATCGGTGGGCGTGAACGCCATGATCCTGAGCATGCTCTATAAAGCAACGCCGGAAGACGTGCGCTTTATCATGATCGACCCGAAAATGCTGGAACTGTCTGTGTATGAAGGCATTCCGCATCTTCTGACCGAAGTGGTCACCGACATGAAAGACGCCGCCAACGCGCTGCGCTGGAGTGTGAATGAGATGGAACGCCGCTACAAACTGATGTCCGCGCTCGGCGTGCGTAATCTCGCGGGTTACAATGAGAAAATTGCCGAAGCCATGCGCATGGGCCGCCCGATCCCGGATCCGTACTGGAAACCCGGTGACAGCATGGATGCTACCCATCCTGTGCTGGAGAAACTGCCGTATATCGTGGTACTGGTCGATGAGTTTGCCGATCTGATGATGACGGTCGGTAAGAAAGTCGAAGAGCTTATCGCGCGTCTGGCGCAAAAAGCGCGTGCGGCAGGGATCCACCTGGTGCTCGCGACCCAGCGTCCGTCGGTGGATGTTATTACCGGCCTGATTAAAGCCAACATCCCGACACGTATCGCCTTTACGGTGTCCAGTAAAATCGACTCGCGAACCATTCTTGACCAGGGCGGTGCGGAATCGCTGCTGGGTATGGGGGATATGCTTTATTCCGGCCCGAACTCCTCCATGCCGGTGCGCGTTCACGGTGCCTTTGTGCGTGATGAAGAAGTGCATGCTGTCGTGCAGGACTGGAAAGCGCGCGGTCGCCCGCAATATGTCGACGGCATAACTTCCGACAGCGAAAGCGAGGGCGGTGGTAGCGGTTTTGACGGCGGCGAAGAGCTCGATCCGCTGTTCGATCAGGCGGTCGCGTTTGTCGTGGAAAAACGTAAAGCGTCGATTTCCGGGGTGCAGCGCCAGTTCCGTATCGGTTATAACCGCGCGGCGCGTATTATCGAACAGATGGAAATGCAGGGTATCGTCAGCGAGCAGGGCCACAACGGCAACCGCGAAGTGTTGGCGCCGCCGCCATTCGAGTAAAGATCTTTCCCTGCGTGTGCGGCATCAGGCAGCGCGCGCAGGGCGTTACGCTCATCAGCATTCTGCAAAGATGGGTAAATTACCAAAAAATCAGGTTTTTCTTCTGTCGACAAGCGCAGCCTTGTGGCTACAGTAAGGGACAGTAAGCGATCCCGTACCGGGGTCGGTCGTATTCTGAGGGATAACAATGAAAAAAATCGCCGTAACCTGTGCTTTGCTTTCCGCGTTTGCCGCATCGTCCGTCTGGGCGGATGCCGCAGGCGATTTGAAAAGCCGCCTGGACAAAGTCAGCAGTTTCCACGCCAGCTTCACCCAGAAAGTGACTGATGGCAGCGGCGCAGCCGTGCAAGAAGGCCAGGGCGATCTGTGGGTTAAACGTCCTAATCTGTTCAACTGGCATATGACCCAACCGGATGAGAGCGTGCTGATTTCTGATGGTAAAACGCTGTGGTTCTATAATCCGTTTGTTGAGCAGGCGAGCGCTACCTGGCTGAAAGACGCCACCAGCAATACGCCGTTCATGCTGATTGCACGTAACCAGAGCAGCGACTGGCAGCAGTACAACATTAAACAGAATGGTGATGATTTCGTGCTGACGCCGAAGGCCAGCAGCGGCAACCTGAAGCAGTTCACCATCAATGTGAGCCGCGACGGCACCATCAATCAGTTCAGCGCTGTTGAGCAGGACGATCAGCGCAGCAGCTATCAGCTTAAATCCCAGCAGAATGGCGCTGTGGACATGAGCAAATTTACCTTTACGCCGCCGCAGGGCGTAACGGTGGACGACCAGCGCAATAAGTAGAGGTACGGGTGGGCAATCTTTCGCTCGATTTTTCCGATAACACCTTTCAGCCTCTGGCCGCGCGTATGCGGCCAGAAAACCTGGCGCAGTATATCGGGCAGCAGCATCTGCTGGCGCCCGGTAAGCCGCTGCCCCGCGCCATTGAGGCCGGGCATCTCCATTCTATGATTCTCTGGGGCCCGCCGGGCACCGGTAAAACTACGCTTGCCGAAGTCATTGGCCGTTACGCGAATGCCGATGTTGAGCGCATCTCTGCGGTCACGTCCGGTGTGAAAGAAATCCGCGAGGCCATTGAGCGCGCACGACAAAACCGTAATGCGGGCCGCCGCACCATTCTGTTTGTCGATGAAGTGCATCGCTTTAACAAAAGCCAGCAGGATGCTTTCCTGCCGCATATTGAAGACGGCACCATTACGTTTATCGGCGCGACGACAGAAAATCCGTCGTTTGAGCTTAACTCTGCGCTACTGTCGCGCGCGCGTGTCTATCTGCTGAAATCCCTGACGATCGACGATATCGAACAGGTGCTGACGCAGGCGATGACCGACCGCGAGCGCGGCTATGGCGGGCAGGATATCGTTCTGCCGGATGAAACCCGCCTCGCTATCGCTGAGCTGGTGAACGGCGACGCGCGCCGTGCGCTTAATACGCTTGAAATGATGGCGGATATGGCGCCAACCGACGACAGCGGCAAGCGGGTGCTGAAGCCTGAGCTGCTGACGGAAATCGCTGGCGAGCGCAGCGCGCGCTTTGATAACAAAGGCGACCGCTTTTACGATCTGATTTCGGCGCTGCATAAATCGGTACGCGGCTCCTCGCCGGACGCTGCGCTTTACTGGTATGCGCGCATTATCAGCGCGGGTGGCGATCCGCTTTACGTGGCGCGCCGCTGTCTGGCTATCGCGTCGGAAGATGTCGGCAATGCCGATCCGCGCGCAATGCAGGTTGCTATATCCGCGTGGGACTGCTTCACGCGCGTCGGGCCTGCGGAAGGCGAAAGGGCGATTGCGCAGGCCATTGTTTACCTCGCCTGCGCGCCGAAGAGTAATGCGGTTTACACCGCCTTTAAAGCAGCGCTGAAAGACGCCCGCGAGCGTCCGGATTACGACGTGCCGGAACATTTGCGCAATGCGCCGACGAAGCTCATGAAAGAGATGGGCTACGGTCAGGAGTACCGATATGCGCACGACGAGCCCAACGCCTACGCGGCTGGCGAAGACTATTTCCCGTCGGAAATGGCACAAACGCGTTACTATCATCCCACCAACAGAGGTCTTGAAGGCAAGATTGGCGAAAAGCTAGCCTGGCTTGCTGAACAGGATCAGAAAAGCCCCACAAAACGCTACCGCTAATGCGGTCGTTGCGGTAAGGTTAATCGTTGAATATCAGTGCGACCGCAGGCAGCGGTCGCCTTTCCCTTTTCTTTTTTTCGATAAGCACAGGATAAGCATGCTCGATCCCAATCTGCTGCGTACCGAGCCAGACGCAGTCGCTGAAAAACTGGCACGCCGGGGCTTTAAGCTGGATGTAGATAAGCTGGTCGCTCTTGAAGAGCGTCGTAAAGTTCTGCAGGTAAAAACTGAAAATCTGCAGGCTGAGCGTAACTCGCGATCGAAATCCATCGGCCAGGCGAAAGCGCGTGGGGAGGATATTGAGCCGCTTCGTCTGGAAGTGAATAAGCTTGGCGAAGAGCTTGATGCGGCGAAAAATGAGCTTGATGTGCTGTTGGCGGAAATTCGCGATATCGCGCTGACCCTGCCTAACCTGCCGGACGATGACGTACCGTCGGGCAAAGATGACAGCGAAAACGTTGAAGTGAGCCGCTGGGGCACGCCGCGTAAATTTGATTTCGAAATCCGCGATCACGTGACGCTTGGCGAAACGCTGGGCGGCCTGGATTTTGCGAGCGCTGTGAAACTGACCGGCTCACGTTTTGTGGTCATGAAAGGGCAGATTGCCCGACTGCACCGCGCGCTGGCGCAGTTTATGCTGGATCTGCATACCGAAGAGCACGGCTATAGCGAAAACTATGTGCCGTATCTGGTGAACCATGACACGCTTTACGGTACCGGCCAGCTGCCGAAGTTTGCAGGCGATCTGTTCCATACTCGCCCACTGGAAGAAGAAGCGGACAGCAGCAACTACGCGCTGATCCCGACTGCGGAAGTGCCGCTGACCAACCTGGTGCGCGATGAGATCATCGACGAAGACGCGCTGCCTGTCAAAATGACCGCGCATACGCCGTGTTTCCGCTCTGAAGCGGGATCGTATGGTCGTGACACGCGTGGCCTTATCCGTATGCACCAGTTCGACAAAGTCGAAATGGTACAGATAGTGCGTCCGGAAGATTCCATGCAGGCGCTGGAGGAGATGACGGGTCACGCGGAGAAAGTGCTGCAACTGCTGGGCCTGCCGTATCGTAAAGTGCTGCTGTGCTCTGGCGACATGGGCTTTGGCGCGCGTAAAACCTATGACCTGGAAGTCTGGCTTCCGGCGCAGGATACGTATCGCGAAATCTCTTCCTGCTCCAACATGTGGGATTTCCAGGCTCGCCGTATGCAGGCGCGCTGCCGCAGCAAGTCCGATAAAAAGACCCGTCTGGTGCACACCCTTAACGGTTCTGGTCTGGCGGTAGGCCGCACGCTGGTCGCGGTGCTGGAGAACTATCAGCAGGCTGATGGTCGCATCGAAATTCCGGAAGTGTTGCGTCCATATATGAAAGGCCTTGAGTTTATCGGTTAAGGTAATATCCCTTTCTTTTTAAAGCGCCTGCGGGCGCTTTTTTCGTTTTTGTCCGTGTACTTTTTTACGTGATTTATTGATAAATATTTTCATGGATGTTGGCGTGGGTTTATTTGGTTAACTGATTATTTTTTATAGATAATATCTTACAGTCAACGTTAACGCCGCTGCGGATAAATCAAGGCTGTTCATCGACAGCGCATTACGGCGTGAAAAGACGATTTCTGGCAGATTGACTTTGTCGTGGCTGGTGGCATGATGCGCACGAATTCTGATCTTCCTCACGGTTTATTCCATGTCTACCTATACCCGGCCAGTGCTGCTTTTGCTCTGTGGCCTGCTTCTGTTGACCCTGGCGATAGCGGTGTTAAATACGCTGGTACCGCTGTGGCTTGCCCATGACAATTTGCCTACCTGGCAGGTCGGCATGGTCAGCTCATCGTATTTTACCGGCAACCTGCTGGGCACGCTGATTACCGGCGCGCTTATCAAGCGTTTTGGTTTCAATCGCAGTTACTATATTGCTTCGCTGATTTTCGCAGCCGGCTGCGCCGGGCTTGGCGTGACGCTGGGCTTCTGGAGCTGGCTCGCGTGGCGCTTTATCGCCGGTATCGGCTGCGCCATGATTTGGGTGGTGGTGGAGAGCGCGCTAATGTGCAGCGGCACGTCGCGCAACCGCGGCCGTCTGCTGGCCGCCTATATGATGGTTTACTACATGGGCACGGTCGCAGGCCAGTTGATGGTGAGTAAACTGCCGACCGACCTGATGAGCGTGCTGCCATGGGTGACGGGCATGGTGATGGCGGCCATTCTGCCGCTGCTCTTTACTCGTATCGTGAACAGCAGCAGCGAGCATCAGGAAAAGACGCACGTCTGGCCGATGTTCAAGCTGCGTCAGGCGCGTCTTGGCGTTAACGGCTGTATTATTTCCGGTATCGTACTGGGTTCGCTTTATGGTCTGATGCCGCTCTACCTTAACCATCAGGGCGTCAGTGACGCCGGAATCGGCTTCTGGATGGCGGTAATGGTCAGCGCAGGGATCATCGGCCAGTGGCCAGTGGGTAAGCTCGCCGACCGCTTCGGGCGTTTGCTGGTGCTGCGTGTCCAGGTATTTGTCGTGATTGTGGGCTGTATGGCCATGCTGACCCAGGCGGCAATGGCGCCTGCGCTGTTCGTTCTCGGCGCAGCGGGTTTCACGCTCTATCCGGTGGCGATGGCCTGGGCCTGCGAAAAAGTAGAGCAGCATCAACTGGTGGCGATGAATCAGGCGCTGCTGCTTAGCTACACTATCGGTAGCCTGCTTGGGCCGACCTTTACCGCTATGCTGATGCAGAGCTATTCAGACAGCCTGCTGTTTGTGATGATAGCCAGCGTCTCGTTCGTGTATCTGATGATGCTGATGCGCAAAGCCGGCCATCATCCGACGCCTGTCGCTCACGCCTGATAACAAAACGCCCGCGAAATGCGGGCGTTGTTTTTTATCTGTCGCGTTGTCAGTACATTACCTTGTGGCCGTACTGCTCCAGAATACCTTTAACCCGCTCCATCGTCTCTTTCTTCGGCGGTTTCACGCCGTCCAGCTTGTACTCTTCACCCATCGCAACCCATTTGTGTTTGCCGAGTTCGTGGTAGGGCAGCAGTTCGATTTTTTCGATGTTGCCCATTTCGCGGGTAAATTCACCGAGACGGTGAGCGGAGTCATCATCGTCGGACCAGCCCGGTACAACCACATAGCGTATCCAGGTTTTGATACCTTTCGCGGCGATATAACGGGCAAATTCCAGCGTGCGGTGGTTGGAGACGCCCACCAGATTCTGATGGATTTCGTCATTCATCTGTTTGAGATCGAGCATCACCAGGTCGGTCACTTCCAGCAGCTCGTCAATCACCGGATCGTAACGGCGCACAAAGCCGTTGGTATCGAGACAGGTATGAATGCCTTCTTTCTTGCAGGCGCGGAACCAGTCACGCACAAACTCTGCCTGCAAAATAGCTTCGCCGCCAGAGGCGGTCACGCCGCCGCCGGACGCGTTCATAAAATGCCGGTAGGTCACTACCTCTTTCATCAGCTCTTCAACTGTGATCTCTTTGCCGCCGTGCGTATCCCAGGTGTCGCGGTTATGGCAATAGAGGCAGCGCATCAGGCAGCCCTGAAAGAAGGTGATAAAGCGGATCCCCGGGCCATCTACGGTGCCACAGGATTCATAGGAATGAATGCGACCAATAACTGACATTGCGGTGTTATCTCCAGTTCGGGCCCGATACTGCGGGGCCGGGTGAGCGCGGTCTGTGCCGCGTCGAGTCTTTTTTGCGAGATAACTGAATTATAGTCAGTCGCCTTGCAGAAAAGGCTCATAACGGGGTGGGTTATAAGAAAGGCCCCACAAACGTGGAGCCTTCATTTTACGCGTTTTCAGCCAGAGCGGGTATTACATTGTCTGAGTGAAAGTACGGGTGATGACGTCCTGCTGCTGCTCTTTGGTCAGCGAGTTGAAGCGCACCGCGTAGCCAGACACGCGAATGGTCAGCTGCGGATATTTCTCAGGATGTTCCATCGCATCCAGCAGCATTTCACGGTTCATGACGTTCACGTTGAGGTGCTGGCCGCCTTCGATAGACGCTTCATGGTGGAAGTAACCATCCATCAGGCCTGCCAGGTTGGTTTTGCGCACTTCATCGTCTTTACCCAGTGCGTTCGGCACGATAGAGAAGGTATAGGAAATACCATCTTTTGCGTAAGCGAACGGCAGTTTCGCAACAGAGGTCAGAGAGGCGACAGCGCCTTTCTGGTCACGGCCGTGCATCGGGTTAGCACCCGGGCCAAACGGTGCGCCTGCGCGGCGGCCATCCGGGGTGTTACCGGTTTTCTTACCATAAACCACGTTAGAGGTGATGGTCAGCACGGACTGGGTCGGAATCGCGTTGCGGTAAGTGGTCAGTTTCTGAATTTTCTTCATGAAACGTTCAACCAGGTCAACTGCAAGGTCATCCACGCGAGCGTCGTTATTACCGAACTGCGGGTATTCGCCTTCGATTTCGAAGTCGATAGCCAGGCCGTCTTCATCGCGAATCGGTTTAACTTTCGCGTATTTAATAGCAGACAGGGAATCCGCTGCTACCGACAGACCCGCGATACCGCACGCCATGGTACGAATCACGTCGCGATCGTGCAGCGCCATCAGCGAAGCTTCGTAGCTGTACTTGTCATGCATGTAATGGATGATGTTCAGGGCGGTGACGTACTGTTTCGCCAGCCAGTCCATGAAGTGATCCATACGTTCCATAACTTCATCAAAATTCAGCAGATCGCCTTTGATCGGCTCAGATTTCGGGCCTACCTGCATTTTCAGTTTTTCATCAACGCCGCCGTTGATAGCGTACAGCATGGTTTTCGCGAGGTTAGCGCGAGCGCCGAAGAACTGCATTTGCTTACCAACTACCATCGGGCTTACGCAGCATGCGATAGCGTAGTCGTCGTTATTGAAGTCCGGGCGCATCAGGTCATCGTTCTCATACTGCAGAGATGAGGTATCGATGGAGACTTTTGCTGCGAATTTTTTGAAGTTCAGCGGCAGTTTTTCGGACCACAGAATAGTGATGTTCGGCTCCGGAGACGGCCCCATGGTGTACAGGGTGTTCAGGAAACGGAAGCTGTTTTTGGTCACCAGGGTACGGCCATCAACGCCCATACCGCCAACGGATTCGGTCGCCCAAATCGGGTCGCCAGAGAACAGCTCATCATATTCCGGCGTACGCAGGAAGCGTACCATACGCAGTTTCATCACCAGGTGATCGATCAGCTCCTGGGCTTCCTGCTCGGTGATTTTGCCCGCTTTCAGGTCGCGTTCGATGTAAACGTCGAGGAACGTAGAGACACGGCCAAAGGACATTGCAGCGCCGTTCTGGGATTTCACCGCAGCCAGGTAGCCGAAGTACGTCCACTGCACCGCTTCCTGAGCGTTCGTTGCCGGACCGGAGATATCGCAACCATATTTCGCCGCCATCTCTTTGATCTGACCCAGCGCGCGGTGCTGTTCAGCAATCTCTTCGCGCAGACGAATGGTCGCTTCCAGATTAACGCCGTTTTCCAGGTCCTGTTGCAGAGAGACAAACTGTGCGTATTTGTCTTTCATCAGGAAGTCGATACCGTACAGTGCAACGCGACGGTAGTCACCAATGATACGACCACGGCCGTAAGCATCCGGCAGACCGGTCAGCACGCCGGATTTACGGCAGTTCAGAATGTCTTTGGTGTAAACATCGAATACGCCCTGGTTATGGGTTTTGCGGTATTCGGTGAAGATTTTTTTCAGCTGAGGATCGAGCTCGCGGTTATACGCTTTGCAGGAACCTTCAACCATTTTGATGCCGCCAAACGGAATAATGGCGCGTTTGAGCGGAGCTTCAGTCTGCAGGCCAACAATTTTTTCCAGCGACTTGTTGATGTAACCCGCGTCGTGCGAGGTGATGGTGGACGCGACAGAAGTGTCAAAATCAACTGGCGCATGCGTGCGGTTTTCCAGTTTGACGCCTTCCATCACTTTGTCCCACAGGGTAGTGGTGGCTTCAGTTGCGCCAGCAAGGAAGGACTCGTCACCCTCGTATGGCGTGTAGTTTTTCTGGATAAAGTCGCGGACGTTGACTTCATTCTGCCAGTCGCCTTTCGCAAAACCTTCCCAGGCTGTGGCTAACTTTTCATTAAGCTCGGACATGTAACACCTACCTTCTTAAGTGGATTTTTTATTTACTGCCTGGAACAACTATCAGCGATGGTCGTCGCCACGCAGGTAAATGACCCAGTATGTCAATCCGACGAGCAAACCCCCACCAATGATATTACCTATGGTTACCGGTATCAGGTTATCAATGATGAAATTCATCACGGTCAGATGAGAAAATTGGTCTGGCGAAGCGTGAATCGCGCTCCAGAACTCCGGGCTGCCAAAGTGACGGATCACTATCCCCATCGGGATCATAAACATGTTGGCGATACTGTGTTCGAAACCGCTGGCCACAAACATCCCGACCGGCAGAATCATAATAAAGGCCTTATCAATAAGGCTGCGCCCTGAGTAACTCATCCAGACGGCGAGGCATACCATAAGGTTAGCCAGGATACCGAGGCAGACCGCCTCAATAAAGGTATGCTCGACTTTGTGCGACGCCGTTTGCAGGACGTTGAGCCCCCAGCCGCCGTTGGCGGTCATATACTCGCCGGAAAGCCACATCAGTAAGACAAAGAGCAAGGCGCCAATCAGGTTGCCCACATAGACATTCAGCCAGTTGCGTGCCAGTTGCCCCCACGTGATACGCCCGCTGGCCTTAGCGACGACAATCAGCACCGTCGACGTAAAGAGATCGGCGCCGCAAATGACGCAAAGAATCAACCCGAGTGAGAAACAGATACCGCCAATGAGTTTTGTTATGCCGAATGGCATCGCGGCAGTGCCGGTGGTGGCGGTGATATAGAAAACGAAAGCAATAGAGATAAATACGCCAGCCGTAATTGCCAGATAAAACGTCTTTAACGGATGTTTCGTGGCTTTGTAAACACCCGCTTCCTCGGCGACTTTCGCCATAGCAGCGGGGAGTAATAGATCAAAAGGGTTGTCAGCTTTCACACTAACTCTCTCTTTATTTATTCGGCGAGTTGATACTAACAAAGCATGATGGAGTAAAATTTGATATGGATCATATCTCGCCAGGTTTGCAGGACTGAAAGGCGTTTGGTTTTTACGCAATTTCAGCTTAACTTTTTGATTATAGACTAAAAAATAAATTTTAAAATTTATTAAATGAGTTGAAAAAAGACGAAAAGACTCTCCCCATAAAGTGTTAATCACTATGAATTATTGGCTAAAAAAAGTAACAATCAAGCCGGGCGGATATAATTTATATTCACCAGTAATTAACCCGATTTTTACAATTTGAGGCTAGCCAGATAAATAAAAACGGGGCCGTAAACGCGCCCCGTCATATTTGCTAAACATAAGTGTGAAGCAAGTCAATTGATATGCGTTATATCAATTTCCCTGCCAAAACGTCGCCTTAGCACGCTGTAGTTTTTCGTAGGCCGCCAGTAACGACTGATGCGCCGGGAAAGCTTTGAGGTCGCTGTCGACCGGCTGAAGACCGTAGAACGGCGCTTCGCCGCTGATAGCAGCGCTGGCGGCTTCCACCGCATCAGCACCGTACATGCGCACAAACGCATTGAGATACTGCAGTGGCTCGCGTTCCTCTTCCTGCGCCAGCAGCAGCAGAGTTTGCAGGCAGCGATAGTAGTTGGCGCGCCCGGCGCTAAAGACCGACGCGTTAAACTCGATTGTCCATTCTGTCCAGATCAGCGCCTGATCCAGATCGCCGCCCGCCAGCGCCAGCATTGCTTTCAGCTCGCCGATGCGCAGGGTATACCAGCCGTTGTCTTTACCGGTCGCCAGACCAAGCAGTTCGCGTACGCGGGTAAAATCGTCATGGCCTTCTTCATCAAGCTGGGCGATGAGATTCAGATAATCTTCTTTCTCCCATTCGCTGCCCGGCAGCGCCAGCAGGGTTTCGCGCAGGTGCGCGCCCATGCTGTTATTGGCGAGCCACAGATCTTCCGCCGGATAGATGTCGGACATGCCTGGTACCAGGATACGGCAGGCGTAGACGCCCAGATGTTCGTAATCGGCGATATACACTTCTTTATCTTCGGCGCGGAAGATAGCCATCAGCGTGGCGAACTCTTCTTCCGTAGTACCGGCGAAGCTCCAGTCCACGAACGGGTAGTCTGCGTCTTGCTTAAACATATCCCAGGAGATAAGACCGCTGGAGTCAATGAAATGGGTCTCCAGGTTAGCGTGCTCAGCGACTTCTTCATCATCAAACGTCGGCGGGGTGAACACGTCGAGATCTTTCAGGCCGCGACCCTGCAGCAGTTCCGTCACGGTACGCTCCAGCGCTACGCCGAAATCAGGATGCGCGCCAAAGGAAGCGAAGCAGGTGCCGTTCGCCGGGTTAAACAGCACGACGCAGATAACCGGATACTTACCGCCCAGCGAGCCGTCATAGGCGAAAATGGGGAAACCTTCGGCTTCGAGCGTATTGATGGCTTCCACGACACCCGGGTAGCGCGCCAGCACGTCCTGCGGGATCTCCGGCAGGCTGATGCTCTCAGCGATAATACGGTTTTTAATGTGGCGCTCGAAGACTTCAGAAAGCCCCTGAACGCGGGCCTCATTGCGGGTATTGCCGGCGGACATGCCGTTGGACACGTACAGGTTGCCTACAATGTTCATCGGAATATAGACGGTCTGCTC
Source organism: Cronobacter muytjensii ATCC 51329 (assembly GCF_001277195.1). Taxonomy (NCBI): domain Bacteria; kingdom Pseudomonadati; phylum Pseudomonadota; class Gammaproteobacteria; order Enterobacterales; family Enterobacteriaceae; genus Cronobacter; species Cronobacter muytjensii. Next base: position 2,502,997 of record NZ_CP012268.1, on the reverse strand, counting down.
GTCGGACTGACGGGTAAACGGCAGGGCGCAGATGCCACGCTCTTCATTACCAGACTGCAGGTCTACCAGCATACTGGCGGTCAGCTCGTTTTCCGGATCGTAAAACGCGCGCAGGCGGGCGTCGAGGATCCCTTCTGGCAGCGCGTCGCTCTGCGGGATCGGGAACCATTTTTCATTCGGATAGTGTACAAAAGGGCCATTCGCAATGGTGTCGCCCAGCCAGAAATCAGCGAAGAAATAGTTGGTGGACAGACGCTCAAAATATTCGCCCAGCGCGGACGCCAGCGCGGCTTTTTTCGTGGCGCCTTTACCGTTGGTAAAGCACAGTGCGCACTCTTTGTCGCGAATATGCACGGACCAGACGTTTGGCACCGGGTTCAGCCAGGAGGCCTCTTCGATGTTAAAGCCCAGATCGGCGAGTTTCTGCTGGAAGCGAGCGATGGAATCTTCCAGAGCGGCATCTTTGCCGGGGATGAAGGTTTGAGTCATGGGATCCACTTTTGTCGTACGCAAAGCGCGCAATGATACGGATTTTAGCCGCTGTTAGCCATCGTCCCGCCCGGCACGGCAAAAATAAATCTTACGGCTATTCTTAGAAGTGATAACTCCCTGTTATGGCGTAAGAAAAATATGAAAGCTTTCGATTTGCAACGGATGGCGCTTGACAAGTTTCCGCTTGAATTTCTGGGCGAAGTCGCGCTACGCAGCCTCTATACCTTTCTTCTGGTCTTTGTGTTTCTCAAAATTACCGGGCGACGCGGCGTACGCCAGATGTCGCTGTTTGAAGTCTTAATCATTCTGACGCTTGGCTCGGCGGCGGGCGACGTGGCGTTTTATGATGACGTGCCGATGCTGCCGGTGCTGGCCGTGTTTGTCACCATCGCGCTGCTCTATCGGCTGGCGATGTGGCTGATGTCATTTAGCGAAAAGCTCGAAGATCTGCTTGAGGGCAAGCCACGCATCATTATTGAAGATGGCGAGCTGGCCTGGGAGAAACTCAACCGGGAAAACATGACCGAATTTGAATTCTTTATGGAGCTGCGCACCAAAGGGGTGGAACATCTGGGACAGGTGCGGCTGGCGATTCTGGAAGCGAGCGGGCAAATCAGCGTGTACTACTATCCTGATAAACTGGTGCGACCGGGGCTCTCCATTTTGCCGGAGTATTGCAGCGAACGGTTTGAAACGATCCCGGAAACCGGCGACTACGCCTGCATTCGCTGTAGCGAAGTGGTGACCTTTGAGTCAGGCGTTAAACCACCGTGTCCGCGCTGTAAAAACCACATCTGGGTGAAGGCAAGCACCGCGACCCGCGTCACCTGACAGCGAATTCCACCGCCAGCGCAGCGCGCGCTGGCGGAATCTGTTGTGTGATTTAGCGCACATTACCCATGGTGCCAGGATTAGCCGTTGCAGCCCCGGCGACGGAATGATAAAACCGATAGCCACAGGAAAAACTTATTGCTTTTAGCGTGGTGAGGGGAAATGGCTCAGGTCTACAATTTTAGTTCTGGCCCGGCGATGCTGCCGGCGGATGTGTTGCGAGTAGCTCAGGAAGAGTTGCGTGACTGGCAGGGGTTAGGCACCTCTGTGATGGAAATTAGCCACCGCAGCAAAGAGTTTATTCAGGTTGCGGAGCAGGCAGAGCAGGATTTTCGCGATCTGCTGCAGATCCCCTCAAACTATAAAGTATTGTTCTGTCACGGTGGTGGGCGAGGCCAGTTTTCCGCTATTCCGCTGAATCTGCTGGGCGACAAGACGACGGCGGATTATGTCGACGGCGGCTACTGGGCGGCCAGCGCCGTTAAAGAAGCCAAAAAATACCTGACGCCGAATGTTATCGACGCGAAAATTACCGTCGACGGCAAACGCGCTATCAAGCCGATGAATGAATGGCAGCGCTCTGAAGGCGCGGCGTATTTGCACTATTGCCCGAATGAAACTATCGACGGTATCGCAATTAACGATACGCCCGATTTCGGCGACGCTATCGTGACCGCGGATTTTTCCTCTACTATTCTGTCTCATCCCATCGACATCAGTCGCTATGGCGTCATTTATGCGGGCGCACAGAAAAATATCGGCCCGGCGGGTCTGACGCTGGTCATTGTGCGCGAGGATCTTCTCGGCAGGGCGCATGTGGCGTGTCCTTCCGTGCTGGATTACAGCGTGCTGAGCGAAAATGACTCTATGTTCAATACGCCCCCGACCTTCGCCTGGTATCTGGCAGGACTGGTCTTTAAATGGCTCAAAGGTAAGGGCGGCGTGGCCGCGATGGACAAAATCAATCAGCAAAAAGCGGAACTGCTTTATGGCGTGATTGATAACAGCGGCTTCTATCGCAACGACGTGGCGACGGCGAACCGTTCGCGCATGAACGTGCCGTTCCAGCTCGCCGACAGCAATCTGGATAAGCTGTTCCTTGAGGAATCCTTCGCGGCGGGTCTGCATGCGCTGAAAGGCCACCGCGTGGTTGGCGGGATGCGCGCCTCTATTTATAACGCGATGCCGCTCGAAGGGGTGCAAGCCCTGACCGATTTTATGGTTGATTTCGAACGCCGCCACGGTTAATCCTTCCATGACGATTCTCCCCGCGGCTGCCCGCGGGGTTTTTATTCTGTTTTATTGAGACTTTTTCCATGCAGGAATCCCTGACCTTACAACCCATCGCGCGCGTGGATGGCACCATTAACCTTCCTGGCTCCAAAAGCGTGTCCAATCGCGCGCTGCTGCTGGCCGCGCTCGCGAAAGGCACCACCACGCTGACCAACCTGTTAGACAGCGATGACGTGCGCCACATGCTGAATGCGCTTAAAGCGCTGGGTGTGAATTATTCGCTCTCCGACGATCGCACCCGCTGTGAAATTCAGGGGCAGGGTGGGCCGTTTAACACGCTCGTGGAGCTGGAGCTATTTTTAGGCAACGCGGGCACAGCGATGCGTCCGCTGGCCGCCGCGCTGTGCCTCGGCACCAATAATGTTGTGCTGACCGGCGAGCCGCGTATGAAAGAGCGCCCGATAGGCCATCTGGTAGACGCGCTGCGTCAGGGCGGCGCAGACATTACATATCTGGAGCAGGAAAACTATCCGCCGCTGCGCCTGAAAGGCGGTTTTGCGGGCGGTAACGTCACCGTTGACGGCAGCGTCTCCAGCCAGTTTTTAACCGCGCTTCTGATGACAGCACCGCTGGCGCCGAGCAATACCGCTATCGACATCAAAGGTGAGCTGGTTTCAAAACCCTATATTGATATTACGTTGCACCTGATGAAAACCTTCGGGATTGAGGTGGAGAACCAGAATTACCAGCGTTTTGTGATTCAGGGCGGCCAGCAGTACCAGTCGCCGGGGCACTATCTGGTGGAAGGCGACGCCTCGTCCGCGTCCTATTTCCTCGCCGCCGCGGCCATTCGTGGCGGCACTGTGAAGGTCACCGGGATCGGGCGCAACAGCGTGCAGGGCGATATCCGTTTTGCCGATGTGCTGGAGAAAATGGGCGCACGCATCACCTGGGGCGACGATTTCATTAGCTGCACCCGCGGTGAGCTTAACGCTGTTGATATGGACATGAACCATATCCCCGATGCGGCGATGACCATCGCGACGACCGCGCTGTTCGCTAACGGCACCACCACGCTTCGCAACATCTACAACTGGCGTGTGAAGGAAACAGACCGTCTGGCGGCGATGGCGACGGAGCTGCGTAAAGTGGGCGCGACGGTGGAGGAGGGACATGACTTCATTACCGTTACGCCGCCAGCGCAGCTGCAATTCGCTGATATCGGCACCTATAACGATCACCGCATGGCGATGTGCTTCTCGCTGGTGGCGCTCTCCGACACGCCGGTGACCATTCTCGATCCGAAATGCACCGCGAAGACCTTTCCTGATTACTTCACCCAGCTCGCGCGCATCAGCCACTCCGCCTGATCTGACCGGTAGCCCCGTATCATAAGTACGGGGCGCTGTGTAGCCGTGATTATTCGGATAAGCGTCCATGTTTCAATAATGTTAATCTGCCGCCGGGTTTTAATTAACCCGCTGCATTTTTACGTTGAATCCATGGACGATTTATTATGAAAAACAAAAAAGTACTTCTGAGCTGTCTGGTTGCCGCAGCGCTGGTGTCTGGCTGTAAAAATATGGGCGCGCTGAATGGCGACGCGCTGGCAAAATCCGGCATGTCCGCATATCAGGCTGCGACGCTCAGCGACGCAGACGTAAAAGCGCTGTCCGATCAGGCATGCGCGGAAATGGATAAAAAAAATCCCGTCGTGCCGGCGTCCAGCAAATACGCGAAACGCCTGAATAAAATCGCGAAAGCGCTTGGCAACAATATCAATGGCACGCCGGTAAACTACAAAGTTTACGAAACGCCTGAAGTCAACGCCTGGGCGATGGCGAACGGCTGTATCCGTGTTTATAGCGGTCTGATGGATATGATGACCGACAACGAAGTGGAAGCGGTTCTGGGCCACGAAATGGGGCATGTGGCCTTAGGCCATACCCGCAAAGCTATGCAGACCGCGTATGCGACCGTGGCGGCACGCGATGCGGTATCCGCTACCAGCGCTGCAGGCGCGCAACTCTCTAAATCTGAGCTGGGCGACATGGCGCAAAACGTGATTAACTCCGCGTTCTCCCGCAGCCAGGAGTCGGATGCTGATGACTTCTCTTACGATCTGCTGAAAAAACGTAAGATCAGTACCAAAGGCCTGGTCACCAGTTTCGAGAAGCTGGCGAAACTGGATGCGGGTTCCGAGAAATCGATGTTTGACTCTCACCCGCCTTCAGCGGAACGCGCTCAGCACATCCGCGATCGTATCGCTGCAGACAAGAAATAATCCTGCTTACCCGGACCGCCATCGCGGCGGTTCGGGCATCTGCGTCCAATTCTTCTACACTCAGCCACAATGGCGGCAATATTTCGCCGGAAAGATAACAGTCTGCGTTGATGAAGCGTATAATGCGCCGCGTTCACGTTGCAGGCCTGCCATTTGTTATTGAAGGAGAAAAAGATGACGGCATCCGTCCCGGTAATCACAATCGATGGCCCAAGCGGCGCAGGCAAAGGCACGCTGTGTAAAGCGATGGCTGAGACCCTGCAATGGCATTTACTGGATTCCGGCGCCATTTACCGGGTTCTTGCGCTGGCCGCGCTGCATCATCATGTCGACGTCGCCTCTGAAGAAGCGCTGGTTCCGCTGGCTGCGCATCTCGACGTGCGTTTCGTCGCGCAACAGGGCGAACTGGAAGTGATTCTGGAAGGCGAGGACGTCAGCGCCGAAATCCGCACGCAGGAAGTGGCGAACGCCGCTTCGCAGGTCGCCGCGTTTCCGCGCGTGCGCGAGGCCCTGCTGCGCCGTCAGCGCGCGTTCCGTGAAGCCCCTGGCTTGATAGCCGACGGGCGCGATATGGGAACCGTGGTTTTCCCTGATGCGCCAGTGAAAATTTTCCTCGACGCCTCTTCGGAAGAGCGTGCCCATCGCCGCATGCTACAGTTGCAGGAAAAGGGCTTTAGTGTTAACTTTGAACGCCTTTTGGCCGAGATAAAAGAGCGCGATGACCGCGATCGTAACCGGCCCGTAGCGCCGTTAGTGCCTGCGCAAGACGCTCTGGTGCTGGATTCCACCAGCCTTAGCATCGAACAGGTCATCGAAAAGGCGCTCGAATACGCCCGTGAAAAACTGGCGCTCGCGAAGTAACGCGACCGAATTTGCAGTACCCCCGTTGCAATGGAGTGACAGCGGGTATGTGAAACAACCCCACCCAGCATGATGCCAGGTGGACGTTAATTTAAAACCTGAAGATTAAACATGACTGAATCTTTTGCTCAACTCTTTGAAGAATCCCTGAAAGAAATCGAAACCCGCCCGGGTTCTATCGTTCGTGGCGTTGTTGTTGCTATCGACAAAGACGTAGTACTGGTTGACGCCGGTCTGAAATCTGAGTCCGCCATTCCGGCAGAGCAGTTCAAAAACGCCCAGGGCGAAATTGAAATCCAGGTTGGTGACGAAGTTGACGTTGCTCTGGATGCAGTAGAAGACGGTTTCGGCGAAACCCTGCTGTCTCGTGAGAAAGCTAAACGTCACGAAGCGTGGCTGATGCTGGAAAAAGCTTACGAAGAAGCTGCAACCGTTACTGGTGTTATCAATGGCAAAGTCAAGGGCGGCTTCACTGTTGAGCTGAACGGTATTCGTGCGTTCCTGCCGGGTTCCCTGGTAGACGTGCGTCCGGTTCGTGACACCCTGCACCTCGAAGGCAAAGAGCTTGAATTCAAAGTAATCAAGCTGGACCAGAAGCGTAACAACGTTGTCGTTTCCCGTCGTGCCGTTATCGAATCTGAAAACAGCGCAGAGCGCGATCAGCTGCTGGAAAACCTGCAGGAAGGCATGGAAGTTAAAGGTATCGTTAAGAACCTCACTGACTACGGTGCATTCGTTGATCTGGGCGGCGTAGACGGCCTGCTGCACATCACTGATATGGCATGGAAACGCGTTAAGCATCCGAGCGAAATCGTGAACGTGGGCGACGAAATCACTGTTAAAGTGCTGAAGTTCGACCGCGAGCGTACCCGTGTCTCCCTGGGCCTGAAACAGCTGGGCGAAGATCCGTGGGTTGCTATCGCTAAACGTTACCCGGAAGGCACTCGCCTGACTGGTCGCGTAACCAACCTGACCGACTACGGCTGCTTCGTTGAAATCGAAGAAGGCGTTGAAGGCCTGGTACACGTTTCCGAAATGGACTGGACCAACAAAAACATCCACCCGTCCAAAGTTGTTAACGTCGGCGACGTGGTAGAAGTGATGGTTCTGGATATCGACGAAGAACGTCGTCGTATCTCCCTGGGCCTGAAACAGTGCAAAGCCAACCCGTGGCAGCAGTTCGCTGAGACCCACAACAAAGGCGATCGCGTTGAAGGTAAAATCAAGTCTATCACTGACTTCGGTATCTTCATCGGCCTGGACGGCGGCATCGACGGTCTGGTTCACCTGTCTGACATCTCCTGGAACGTGGCTGGCGAAGAAGCCGTTCGCGAGTACAAAAAAGGCGACGAAATCGCTGCCGTTGTACTGCAGGTTGACGCAGAGCGTGAGCGTATCTCCCTGGGCGTTAAACAGCTCGCGGAAGATCCGTTCAACAACTACGTTGCGCTGAACAAGAAAGGTGCAATCGTTACTGGTAAAGTAACCGCAGTTGACGCTAAAGGTGCTACAGTTGAATTAGCAGACGGCGTTGAAGGCTACCTGCGCGCTTCTGAAGCTTCCCGTGACCGCGTAGAAGACGCGACTCTGGTTCTGAGCGTTGGCGACGACGTTGAAGCTAAGTTCACCGGCGTTGATCGTAAGAACCGCGTAGTAAGCCTGTCTGTTCGTGCGAAAGACGAAGCTGACGAGAAAGATGCAATCGCTTCTGTTAACAACAAACAGGAAGAAGGCAACTTCTCTAACGCAATGGCTGAAGCGTTCAAAGCAGCTAAAGGCGAGTAATTGCCTTGACAGATTACAGGTTCCGGCCTGTAATCAGACACTAAGGGCGGCTTTGGCCGCCCTTGTTCGATGGTAGCTGTAAGACAATTTTCCTGAATGGAAACCGGAGGAAACATGACCAAGTCAGAATTAATAGAAAGACTTGCAAGCCAGCACTCCCATATCCCGGCGAAAGCGGTGGAAGATGCGGTTAAAGAGATGCTGGAACATATGGCCTCTACTCTTGCCCAGGGCGAGCGTATTGAAATCCGGGGTTTCGGCAGTTTCTCCTTACACTATCGCGCACCACGCACCGGGCGTAACCCGAAAACAGGTGATAAAGTTGAGCTGGAAGGTAAGTACGTTCCGCACTTTAAACCGGGTAAAGAACTACGCGACCGCGCCAATATTTACGGTTAAGTCCATCCCTTAACCTTGCAGAGAACGGCACCTCAGGGCGCCGTTTTTTGTACCTGTCACAGGGTACTGCGAGCTGCCTCGACACTTTTACTGCAACCGTTGTAACGTCATAAATTCCTTTCTGTACGCCTCGTAAAACCAGCAACCTCTGTCTGACAATCTCGTTTGACCGCTGCACACTCCTTCGCAACAAGGAGGTGTTTGTGATCCCGCTGCCCGCGTTATGCCTGTGCGTCATGGCAGGTCTGTCGCCACTGCTTTTCCTGCCCGCGCTGCCACCCGTCACGCAGATAACGGCGCTCACGCTGCTGGCATCCGTCATGGTTTTTCTGCGGTATCGGGCCGTGCGTTATCCGGCGCTGATGTTGCTCTTTCTCTGCTGGGGGCTGTTCGCCGCGCGGCAGGCCACGTTGCCATATACATCGCTTGCCGGAAAGACGCATCAGGCCGAGGTGGTGGTGACTGATACCGACGGCGCGACAGAGCATAATGTGAAAATTCTCCGGTTGAATGGCGAACGGTGGCTTTCAGCGCCTGGGGCAATATTGCGGGGCACTTATCTTCCGCAGCAGGTGTGCGCAGGCCAGCGCTGGTTAATGACGCTGCGCTTGAGGCCAGTGCATGGGCAACTCAACGAAGGCGGTTTTGACCGCCAGCGCTATGCCTTATCGCAACACCAGCCGCTTAACGGGCGCGTGGTGGCAGCGCAGCGGCTGAGTGAGGCGTGCAGCTTTCGCTCGCGCTATATCGCGTCGGTCAGCCAGCAACTGGCACCGTTTACCTGGCGACCTGTCATTCTGGCGCTCGGGTTCGGTGAGCGGGTGGCCCTGACAGATGACGTCAAAACGCTCCTGCGTGAAACCGGCACTGCGCATTTGATGGCTATCTCCGGGCTGCATATCGGTTTTGTCGGCACGCTGGGGTGGGCGCTGGCGCGTTTGTTACAGCTCTTATTGCCTGCGCGCTGGATAGGCTACCGGTTTCCCTTAATGGCGATGCTGGCAACAGCGGCACTTTATACCTGGCTCTCAGGCAGTAATCCGCCCGCCGTGAGAACCCTGGTCGCGATTTCCGTCTGGTGCGCGCTGCGATTTTGCGGCAGGCAATGGACGCCCTGGCAAGTTTGGGCCTGCTGTGTGGGTAGCATTCTCTTCTGCGATCCCGTGGCGATACTCTCTGAAAGCCTCTGGCTTTCAGCCTTTGCTGTGGCTGCGCTGATTTTCTGGTATCAGTGGGTGCCGTTGCGCGCTGACGGGAGATGGCGTCATCTGAAAAGCCTGCTGCATCTGCAGTGCGGTATGACGCTGCTGCTGCTGCCGCTTCAGCTTTTGTTGTTCCATGGCATTAGTCTGTCCTCGCTGCTGGCGAATCTGGTCGCGGTGCCGGCGGTCACGTTTATTGCCGTGCCGCTGGTACTGGCTGGCATGCTGCTGGATCTGGCGCATCTAACGTGGGCGGAGCAGGGGATATGGCTGATAGCTGACCGAACGCTGGCCGCGCTTTTCTGGTTCTTACGGCAGTTGCCTCCCGGCTGGCTTGGCCTTGATCAACGCTATCAGTGGCTGATGCTTGCGCCCTGGGCCGGGGTTATTCTCTGGCGGACGCGCTGGTGGCGTACCTCGACTGCAACATGCGGTATTACGCTGGGGCTGCTGTCATGGCCATTCTGGCAGAAACCCGCAGAGGATACCTGGCGGTTACATATGCTGGATATCGGTCACGGTCTCTCCGTGGTGATTGAGCGCCACGGCAAGGCGATACTGTACGACAGCGGAAACGCCTGGGCTGGCGGCGACAGCGCTCAGCAAACGATTATCCCCTGGCTTCGCTGGCATCATCTTGAGCCGGAAGGGATAGTTATCAGCCATGAGCACCTCGATCACCGGGGTGGGTTGGAGAGCCTGGCGCGCGCATGGCCGCAGATGTGGATCCGCAGCCCACTCGGTTGGGCCAACCATTTTCCCTGCGTGAAAGGCGTGCACTGGCGCTGGCAGGGCCTCGACTTTACTGTGCACTGGCCACCGGAGGGTTTTCAGGCGCGGGGTAATAACCGTTCATGTGTGGTGAAAATCGATGACGGCGAGCACAGCGTCTTGCTGACTGGCGATATTGAAGCTCCGGCAGAGTTGGCTATGCTCAAAAAGCAGTGGCGGCAGTTACAGGCAGATATTATTCAGGTGCCTCACCACGGCAGCCGTACTTCATCAACGCCGACGCTACTTTCGGTTGTGAATGGCAAAGCGGCGCTGGCGTCGGTGTCTCGCTACAACGCCTGGCGCCTGCCATCCACGACCATAATACGACGCTATAAAACACATCGCTATCAATGGTGCGATACGGCACACGCCGGGCAAATCTCTGTCTCTTTTTCGCCAGGGCAATGGCAGATTGAAGGGTTCAGAGAACAGATTTTACCCCGCTGGTATCATCAGTGGTTTGGCTCACCTGCTGAATACAGGTAGAATATGCGGCTATTTCAACGAAAGCTGGTTTTTTGAATGCATAACGATAAAGATCTCTCCACGTGGCAGACCTTCCGCCGACTCTGGCCGGTGATTGCACCCTTCAAAGCGGGTCTGATTGTGGCTGGGGTAGCGTTAATACTCAACGCAGCCAGCGATACCTATATGTTATCGCTACTTAAACCATTACTGGATGATGGTTTTGGTAAAACAGACCGCTCAGTGCTGCTATGGATGCCGCTGGTGGTGATTGGCCTGATGGTGCTGCGCGGTATCACCAGTTACATTTCCAGCTACTGCATCTCCTGGGTTTCCGGGAAAGTCGTAATGACGATGCGCCGCCGCCTGTTTAATCACATGATGGGCATGCCCGTATCTTTCTTCGATAAACAGTCTACCGGCACGTTGCTCTCCCGCATTACCTACGACTCAGAGCAGGTGGCCTCGTCTTCCTCCAGCGCGCTTATTACCGTAGTGCGTGAGGGGGCGTCGATCATCGGCCTGTTCATCATGATGTTTTACTACAGCTGGCAGCTTTCACTGATTTTGATTGTGCTGGCGCCGATTGTGTCCATCGCTATCCGCGTTGTGTCGAAGCGTTTTCGCAGCATCAGCAAAAACATGCAGAACACCATGGGGCAGGTGACGACCAGCGCCGAGCAGATGCTGAAAGGCCATAAAGAAGTCCTGATTTTCGGCGGCCAGCAGGTTGAAGGCGAACGCTTCGCGAAAGTGAGCAATAAGATGCGCCTGCAGGGCATGAAAATGGTGTCCGCCTCGTCGATTTCCGACCCGATTATCCAGCTGATTGCTTCTCTGGCGCTGGCATTCGTGCTGTATGCCGCAAGCTTCCCGAGCGTGATGGAAACCTTAACGGCGGGCACCATCACCGTGGTCTTCTCTTCAATGATTGCGCTGATGCGTCCGCTGAAATCTCTGACTAACGTCAACGCGCAGTTCCAGCGTGGGATGGCAGCCTGCCAGACACTGTTCGCCATCCTCGACAGCGAGCAGGAAAAAGACGAAGGCACCCGTGTCATCGAACGCGCTCAGGGCAATCTCGAGTTCCGTGACGTTACCTTTACCTATCCGGGCCGTGACATTCCGGCGCTGCGTGATATCAGTCTCTCGATCCCGGCAGGGAAAACGGTGGCGCTGGTGGGGCGTTCGGGCTCCGGTAAATCGACGCTCGCCAGCCTTATTACGCGCTTTTATGACATCGACAGCGGTGAGATCCTGCTGGACGGCCACGACCTGCGTGACTATACGCTCTCATCACTGCGTAACCAGGTCGCGCTGGTCTCTCAGAATGTCCATCTGTTTAATGACACTATCGCCAATAATATTGCTTACGCGCGTACCGAAGAGTACAGCCGTGAAGAGATCGAAAAAGCTGCCCGTATGGCCTATGCGATGGACTTTATTAATAAGATGGATAACGGTCTTGATACCGTTATCGGCGAAAACGGCGTGCTGCTTTCAGGCGGCCAGCGTCAGCGTATCGCGATTGCCCGCGCTCTGCTGCGCGACAGCCCGATCCTTATCCTTGATGAAGCCACCTCCGCGCTGGATACCGAATCAGAACGCGCCATCCAGGCGGCGCTGGACGAGCTGCAAAAGAACCGTACGTCACTGGTTATCGCGCACCGTCTCTCCACCATAGAACAGGCAGATGAAATCGTGGTAATCGAAGATGGGCGCATCGTGGAGCGCGGTAACCATACCGAATTGCTGGAGCACCGCGGCGTCTATGCGCAGTTGCATAAAATGCAGTTTGGTCAATGATTGAGCGCATCTGGTCCGGCCGTTCGCCGTTATGGGTCTTGCTGCTGCCGCTCTCCTGGCTCTATGGCCTGGTGAGCGGCGCTATCCGCCTGAGTTATCGCTTAGGGTTGCGTAAAGCCTGGCGCGCGCCGGTGCCGGTAGTGGTGGTGGGCAACCTGACCGCAGGCGGCAATGGCAAAACGCCGGTTGTAGTCTGGCTGGTTGAGCAACTACAGCGGCGGGGCGTGCGTGCAGGCGTTGTCTCCCGTGGCTACGGCGGTAAGGCGACGCATTATCCGCTGGTGCTTAACGATGCCACCACGCCTGCGGAAGCTGGCGACGAGCCGGTGCTGATTTATCAGCGTACCGGCGCGCCTGTGGCGGTATCCGCAAACCGCGCAGAAGCGGTGCAGGCGCTCCTCGAACGCGCGGGCCCGCAAATGATCATCACCGATGACGGCCTTCAGCATTACGCGCTGGCGCGCGACAAAGAAATTGTCGTTGTCGATGGCGCACGCCGTTTCGGCAATGGCTGGTGGCTCCCCGCCGGGCCGATGCGCGAACGCGCTTCTCGCCTTAAACAGGTCGATGCCGTTATTACCAACGGCGGCGAAGCCCGGAGCGGCGAAATTGCAATGCAGCTTACTCCAGGCCTGGCGGTGAATCTGCGTAGTGGTGAAAAGCGCCCGGTTGAAAGCCTTAACAACGTCGTCGCGATGGCAGGAATCGGCCATCCGCCGCGCTTTTTCGCCACGCTTGAGAAATGCGGCCTGACGCTGGTGAAAACGGTAAGCCTCGCCGACCATCAGGCGCTGCGCGAAGCCGACGTCCTGGCGCTGTTGAGTGACGGGCAGACGCTCATCATGACTGAAAAAGACGCCGTAAAATGCCGCGCTTTCGCCCATGAGGACTGGTGGTATTTGCCGGTGGAAGCGGTGCTGTCGCAGCCGCAGGCCGATCAATTATTGAAGGATATCCTCGCGCTGGTGCGTTAAGCAGGTGTGCCAGTCAGGTTCGCGTACGGGAGCTGATATGTCTGGAGTGCATCTTTCTTTACGCGCGGCGCGCCATCTCCATCTTGCCGCGCAGGGGCTTTTGAAAAAGCCGACGCGGCGCGCACGCTCTGCCGATATCCTCGCTACCGTTGCCCGCATGTCGCTACTGCAAATCGACACGATTAACATCGTGGCGCGCAGTCCGTATCTGGTGCTGTTCAGCCGTCTCGGCGCTTATCCGGGGCACTGGCTTGATGACGCCCTGGCGCGCGGCGAACTCATGGAGTACTGGGCGCATGAAGCCTGTTTCCTGCCGCGCAGCGATTTCCCGCTTTTCCGTCACCGTATGCTCAACCCTGAAAACATGGGCTGGAAATACCGTGCCGGCTGGATGAAAGAGCACGCGCAGGAGATAGGCGAACTGATGGCGTTTATCGAGCGCAACGGCCCGGTTCGTTCGGCGGATTTCGGGCATCCGCGCAAAGGCTCCAGCGGCTGGTGGGAATGGAAACCGCATAAAAAACACCTGGAAGGGCTTTTTACCTCGGGTCAGGTGATGGTGGTGGAGCGACGCAATTTCCAGCGCGTCTACGATCTCACCACCCGCGTACTGCCTGACTGGGACGACAGCCTGCATCTGATCGACAAAGCGCAGGCCGAGGCGCAGATGCTTGCCAGGAGCGCGCGCAGCCTCGGCATTTTCCGCAGTGCCTGGCTTGCCGATTACTACCGGCTGCGTCATGTCGCGACGGGGCCATTGCTACAGGCATGGCAGGAGGAGGGGTTCGTGGTGCCGGTGGAGGTCGAGACGCTCGGGCTGATGTGGCTGCATCATGAACTGGTGCCGCTGCTGGAACAGGCCGTGGCGGGCAAACTCAGCGCGACTCACAGCGCGGTGCTCTCGCCATTCGACCCGATCGTCTGGGACCGCCGACGCGCTGAGGCGTTCTTCAATTTTTCCTACCGTCTTGAATGTTATACCCCGGCGCCCAAACGTAAATATGGCTATTTCGTTCTGCCTCTGTTGCACAAGGGAGCGCTCGTCGGGCGCATGGACGCCAAAATGCACCGTCAGCAGCAGTGGCTTGAGGTGATTGCGCTTTATGGCGAAGAAGACGTGAAGTTTACGCCAGGTGTTATCGCTGGATTGCGCCAGGCTATCAGCGATTTCGCCGCCTGGCAGGGGGCCCACCGGGTGGTTTTCCGCCAGTTGCCCGGCCCGCTTGCGCAGGCGTGGGGCGAGGGCTGGGAAATTGACCCCGCGCCCCGGACGCATGTGATATCCTCAAAAGATTAATACCACCGGTCCATCAGGAGGAACCATGGATCATCGTTTACTCGAAATCATCGCCTGCCCGGTTTGCACCGGCAAGCTCTACTTTAATCAGGAAAAGCAGGAGCTTATCTGTAAAGCCGACCGTCTGGCTTTCCCGCTACGCGACGGTATTCCGGTTCTGCTGGAAAATGAAGCCCGCTCGCTTGCCGCAGAAGAGACCAACCCATGAGTTTTGTGGTCATTATTCCCGCCCGTTACGCATCGACGCGTCTGCCGGGCAAGCCGCTTGTGGATATCAACGGCAAACCGATGATTGTGCATGTGCTGGAACGCGCGCGCGAATCGGGCGCTGAGCGAATCATTGTCGCGACCGACCACCCCGATGTCGCCCGCGCAATTGAAGCGGCAGGCGGCGAAGTCTGTATGACCCGCGCCGATCACCAGTCTGGCACCGAGCGTTTAGCGGAAGTCGTGGAGAAATGCGGTTTCGCCGATGATACGGTTATTGTGAACGTGCAGGGCGACGAGCCGATGATCCCGCCGGCGATTATTCGTCAGGTGGCGGAAAACCTGGCGGGCGCTCAGGCGGGTATGGCGACGCTGGCGGTACCGGTTCATGACGCGCACGAAGCGTTTAACCCGAACGCGGTGAAAGTGGTGATGGACGCGCAGGGCTACGCGCTCTACTTCTCTCGCGCCACCATTCCGTGGGATCGCGATCGTTTCGCGCAGTCGCGCGACGCTATCGGCGACAGCTTCCTGCGCCATATCGGTATTTACGGCTATCGTGCGGGTTTCATCCGCCGTTACGTTACCTGGCCTGCCAGCCCGCTTGAGCAGATTGAAATGCTGGAGCAGTTGCGCGTCCTGTGGCATGGCGAGAAAATCCATGTGGCCGTCGCCGAAGTCGTGCCGGGAACCGGCGTCGATACGCCTGAAGATCTTGAGCGCGTGCGCGCCGAGATGCGTTAACGAAAACCGGCCAAGGCCGGTTTTTTATTGCCGCCCTGCGGCGCTGACCGGCAGCGTCTGGAACGGTTTTATCTCCTTTAGCACAAACATACTTTGCATCTCTTTAATGCCCGGCAGACGGCGCAATACCGACATGGCGAATTCTGCATAGGCATCGAGGTCGCGCGACACCACCTGTAACAGGAAATCGGCATCACCGCCGATGCTGTAGCAGGCGACAACATTTTCAAGCTCCATGACCTCCTGTTCAAAGCGTCGTGCCTGTGTTTCGCTGTGGCTGTCGATGCTTACGCGCACAAACACCATCACGCCAAGGCCGATTTTCCGACGGTCCAGCGCGGCGTGATAACCGAGGATAACCTTATCTTCTTCCAGCTTCTTCACCTTGCGCCAGCAGGGCGAAGGCGAAAGATTAACGGCATCCGCCAGCGCCTGGTTGGTTATGCGCGCGTCCTGTTGCAGCAGCGTCAGCAGGGTGATGTCAGCAGGTGCCAGCGTATCGTCAGACATAATTTTCCTTATTACCGAATTTAAAGGGTAATTTTACCCTTTAACCGCGCATTTTGGTGCATAAAAGAACATTTTTATCCGGCATTATCGGGCAGACTGTCCATAACAACTGACAGGGAGAAAAATATGCAATTCGATACCAGCCTGCATAAATGCACTATCGTCGTCGACCGCGCGCTGACGCCGGGCCTTGCCATGAATGCCGCCAGCGTGCTCGGCGTCTGCCTCGGGCGCAGGGTGGAGGCACTGGTCGGGCCGGATATGCTAAGTGCCGATGGCGTCGTCTACCCGGGGGTGATCCGCGCGCCGCTGCCGGTATTGCTCGGCGAGGGCAACACATTGCTGAGCCTCTTTAACGCCGCGCGAAACGATCCGCAGATTCTGGTGCTGCCCTTCAGCGCCCTGGCGCAATCGTGTAAAACCTGGGAGGAGTATGAGCGGCGAATCGCCGGGACCACCAGCGAGCAGACCGAACTGGCGGCGCTCGGGCTGGTCGGGCCGAAAAAGCACATCGCCCGGTTAACGGGCAACCTTCCGCTTTACCGTTAGCGTCAAACTGGCGAGGAATTGATCTCAGCAGATGACATCTGCCTTCAGGACGCCCATTATAAAAACAACAGCTTTTATAAGGGTAACGGCAAATGGATCAACTGCGTGCGGAACTCAGTCATCTGTTAGGTGAAAAACTCAGTCGGCTTGAATGCATCAGCGAAAAACCGGATACGGCGCTCTGGTCGCTGTATGACAGCAAAGGCAATCCGCTGCCGCTGCTGGCACGAAGCTTTACCTCGCCCGGGCTTGCGCAACAGCAGGCCGGGAAAATGTCGATACTGGCGCGTTACGGCACGGTGCGTCTGCCGGTAGTGTACGGCGTGATGACCCACGAAGAACATCCGGGGCCGGATGTACTGCTGATGGAGCGTCTGCGCGGGGTGCCGGTGGAAGCGCCGGCGCGCACGCCGCAGCGCTGGGAGCAGTTGCAGGATCAGATAATCGAAGCGCTGTTAAGCTGGCACCGCGTCGACAGCCACGGCTGCGTGGGGAGCGTCGACAGCACCCAGGAAAATCTCTGGCCGTTCTGGTATCGCCAGCGGGTCGAGGTGCTCTGGAGCACGCTCAATCAGTATCAGAATACCGGCCTGACAATGCAGGATAAACGCATGCTGTTTCGTACGCGCGAATGCCTTGAGGGGATGTTCGCCGGGTTTAACGATAACTGCGTGCTGATCCACGGGAATTTCAATCTGCGCAGCATGTTGAAAGACGCGCGCAGCGATCAACTGCTGGCGATGGTCAACCCGGGCATCGTGCTCTGGGCGCCGCGCGAGTATGAGCTGTTCCGCCTTTTCGACACACCGCTTGCCGAAAGCCTCTTCTGGCGTTATCTCCAGCGCGCGCCGGTCGCGGAGTCCTTCCTCTGGCGCCGCTGGCTCTACGTGTTGTGGGATGAAGTGGCGCAACTGTTACAAACCGGCAAAATGAACCGCGCGGCGTTTAACACCGCATCGGAATCACTTCTGCCCTGGGTCGCCTGAACCCATGCCTTTCATCCACTGCCAGACGCGCCCGAGGATCTCATACCCGGCGCGTTCGCTATGCATCAGCCACAGCGAGGACGGATAAATACGCTCCCAAGGATTAAGCGGCGACGTTATCGCCATCTGGTTGGCGGGCGCGGGGATCGGGTTTAACCCCTGTCGCCTGAAGAAAATTACCGCGCGCGGCAGATGAGATGCCGAGGTAACCAGCAAAAACGGCTCCTTGCCCAGCGCTTTCGCGACAGCCGCCGCTTCTTCTTCCGTATCTCTGGGCGTATCAAGCGTAATGATGTCGCTACGCGGAACGCCTAAGCTTTCTGCCACGCGGGCGCCCGCTTCCGCCGTGCTCACCGGATTAGTAGTGGCGCGCGCGCCGGTAAAGACCATCTTCGCGCCGGGATTGGCCAGCCACAGCCGCACCCCTTCGGTCACCCGTGGCAGGCTGTTATTGATAAGATTCGAGCTGGGCGCCCATTTGTCGTTCCAGGTGTAGCCGCCGCCCAGCACCACAATATAATTCGCCTTTTCGCCGCGCCAGGTGGGGTAATCATCTTCCACGGGTCTTAGCAGGCCGTCGGCGACCGGTTGCAGGCTCAATAGCAGCAAAACCAGCCAGCTTGCCGTCATTAACACTTTCCCGCTTTTCTTAAATCGCGTGAACCACAGCAGCGCCAGCGCGAT
The DNA here is from genome assembly GCF_001277195.1 of Cronobacter muytjensii ATCC 51329. Lineage (NCBI taxonomy): Bacteria > Pseudomonadati > Pseudomonadota > Gammaproteobacteria > Enterobacterales > Enterobacteriaceae > Cronobacter > Cronobacter muytjensii. The sequence continues at coordinate 2,484,914 of NZ_CP012268.1, read as the reverse complement.
GCCCATCATCAGTAGCAGAAACGGCAGCGGCAGCAGCAGCGCGCCGGTGATTTTTTTCAGAATAAAAAGCATCGGTTATGGGTCCTTTTTTAACCATACGGCAGGTAAAGGCTGCCTATCTTACGCCAGATGGGTTCATTCTCCCTCCGGCTGTGACAAAATAGCGGTTTTGCCGGATGCGCTTATCACCTGGAGAGTGTGCCCATGCGGGATCGCAATTTTGATGACATCGCCGAAAAGTTTGCGCGCAACATTTACGGTACAACAAAAGGCCAGTTGCGTCAGGCTATCCTCTGGCAGGATCTCGACGCGTTGTTAAGCGCCTTGCCCGACCGTCCACTGCGCGTGCTTGACGCCGGCGGCGGCGAGGGGCAAACCGCCTGTCGCCTCGCTGAGCGTGGCCATCAGGTGTTGCTGTGCGATCTCTCGGCGGAAATGATAGCCCGCGCGCGTCAGGCCGCCCAGGAGAAAGGTGTGAGCGGCAACATGCATTTTGTACAATGCGCCGCGCAGGACGCAGGTCAGCATTTGGAAAGCCCGGTTGATCTGATATTGTTTCACGCTGTGCTGGAATGGGTGGCCGATCCGCAGGCGGCGCTGCGCCATTTATGGCAATGCCTGGCGCCGGGCGGCGCGCTCTCACTGATGTTCTACAACGCCAACGGCCTGCTGATGCACAACATGGTGGCAGGTAACTTCGCCTACGTGCAACAAGGCATGCCCAAAAAGAAAAAACGCACCCTTTCGCCGGATTACCCGCGCGAGCCGCAGCAGGTTTACCGCTGGCTTGAAGAGATGGGCTGGCAGATCCACAGCAAAACCGGCGTGCGAGTTTTCCATGACTATCTGCGTGAAAAACATCAGCAGCGCGACGAATACGAGACGCTGCTTGAGCTTGAAACGCGTTACTGCCGACAGGAGCCCTGGGTGAGCCTGGGCCGATACATCCATGTCACTGCGTTTAAGCCGGAGATCCAAGGATAAATTATGAGTACTTTTTCCCAGACAGTCCCTGAACTGGTTGCCTGGGCCAGGAAAAACGATTTCTCGATCCAGCTTCCGGTGGACAGGCTGGCGTTTTTGCTGGCTATCGCCACGCTGAACGGTGAAAGGCTGGACGGCGAAATGAGCGAAGGGGAGCTGGTGGACGCGTTTCGCCACGTCAGCGACGCGTTTGAGCAATCCACAGAGACGGTCGCCCAGCGCGCCAACAACGCCATTAACGACATGGTGCGCCAGCGTCTGCTTAACCGCTTTACCAGCGAACAGGCGGAAGGCAACGCGATTTATCGCCTGACGCCGCTGGGTATCGGCATCACTGATTACTATATCCGCCAGCGTGAATTCTCCACGCTACGCCTGTCCATGCAGCTCTCGATCGTGGCCAGTGAACTCAAACGCGCTGCGGACGCTGCCCTGGAAGGGGGCGATGAATTCCACTGGCACCGCAACGTTTACGCGCCGCTCAAATATTCGGTGGCAGAAATTTTCGACAGCATCGATCTCACTCAGCGCATCATGGACGAGCAGCAACAGCTGGTAAAAGACGATATTGCCCAGTTGCTGAATAAAGACTGGCGCGCGGCGATCTCCAGCTGCGAACTGCTGCTGTCGGAGACCTCCGGCACGCTGCGTGAATTGCAGGATACGCTGGAGGCGGCGGGCGATAAGCTGCAGGCCAACCTGCTGCAAATTCAGGAAGCGACGCTTGGCCGTGACGATCTGCATTTCATCGACCGCCTGACGTATGACCTGCAAAGCAAGCTCGACCGTATTATCAGCTGGGGCCAGCAGGCGATTGACCTGTGGATCGGCTATGACCGTCACGTCCATAAATTTATCCGTACCGCGATTGATATGGATAAAAACCGCGTCTTTGCCCAGCGCCTGCGCCAGTCGGTACAGAACTATTTCGACGCGCCGTGGGCGCTCACCTACGCCAGCGCCGATCGTCTGCTCGATATGCGCGATGAAGAGATGACGCTGCGCGATGAAGAAGTCACCGGCGAACTCCCGCCGGATCTGGAATTTGAAGAGTTTAACGAGATCCGCGAACAGCTGGCGGCGATGATTGAAGCCCAGCTTGACGTCTACCGGGAACGCCAGCAGCCGCTCGACTTAAGCGTCGTGATGCGCGAATACCTGACTCAGTTCCCGCGGGCCCGTCATTTCGACGTGGCGCGCATTGTGGTAGACCAGGCAGTGCGTCTGGGCGTCGCTGAAGCGGACTTTACCGGGCTGCCGGCCAAATGGCAGCCGATTAATGATTATGGAGCCAAGGTACAGGCGAATGTCATCGACAAATATTGAACACGTGATGCCAGTGAAGCTGGCGCTGGCGCTCGCGAATCCGCTGTTTCCGGCGCTCGACAGCCAGTTGCGCGCCGGGCGTCACATTGGCCTGGATGAACTGGATAATCACGCCTTTCTGATGGACTTCCAGGGCGAGCTGGAAGAGTTCTACAGCCGCTATAGCGTGGAGCTTATCCGCGCGCCGGAAGGATTTTTCTATCTCCGTCCGCGCTCCACCACGCTCATCCCGCGCTCGGTGCTATCCGAGCTGGATATGATGGTCGGCAAAATCCTCTGCTATCTCTACCTGAGCCCCGAGCGGCTGGCGAACGAAGGCATCTTCACCCAGCAGGAGCTGTATGATGAGCTGCTGGCGCTGGCGGATGAGACCAGATTACTGAAGCTGGTGAACAACCGCTCAACCGGGTCGGATCTCGACCGTCAGAAGCTGCAGGAGAAAGTGCGCTCTTCCCTGAGCCGCCTGCGTCGTCTCGGTATGGTCTGGTTTATGGGCCATGACAGCAGCAAATTCCGCATCACTGAGTCGGTATTCCGCTTCGGTGCGGACGTGCGCGCCGGCGACGACCCGCGCGATGCGCAGCTGCGCATGATCCGCGACGGCGAAGCGATGCCGGTGGAAAACCACCTGCAGCTCAATGATGAGAACGACGATACCCAGCAGGATAACGCGGAGGATGACAATGATTGAACGCGGTAAGTTTCGCTCGCTAACGCTTATCAACTGGAACGGCTTTTTTGCCCGGACGTTTGATCTCGATGAACTGGTCACCACGCTGTCCGGCGGCAACGGCGCCGGGAAATCGACCACGATGGCGGCGTTTGTCACGGCATTGATCCCGGACCTCACGCTGCTGCACTTCCGTAATACTACCGAAGCGGGCGCGACCAGCGGCTCGCGCGATAAAGGCCTGCACGGCAAACTCAAAGCGGGCGTCTGTTATTCAGTGCTTGACGTCGTTAACTCGCGCCATCAGCGCGTGCTGGTGGGTGTGCGTCTGCAGCAGGTCGCCGGGCGCGATCGTAAAGTGGACATCAAACCGTTCGCTATTCAGGGCCTGCCGAGCGCCATGCTGCCGACGCAGCTCCTGACGGAAACCCTGAACGACCGTCAGGCGCGCGTGCTGAGCCTCAACGAACTGAAAGACAAAATTGATGCGATGGAAGGGGTGCAGCTTAAGCTGTTTAACTCCATTACCGATTACCACTCGTTGATGTTCGATCTGGGCGTGGTGGCGCGTCGTCTGCGCTCAGCATCCGATCGCAGCAAATATTACCGCCTGATTGAAGCGTCGCTCTATGGCGGTATCTCCAGCGCTATTACCCGCTCGCTGCGCGACTACCTGCTGCCGGAAAACGGCGGCGTGCGTAAGGCATTCCAGGATATGGAAGCGGCGCTGCGCGAAAACCGCATGACGCTGGAAGCGATCCGCGTGACCCAGTCGGACCGCGATCTGTTCAAGCACCTGATCTCCGAAGCCACCAACTACGTGGCGGCGGATTATATGCGACACGCCAATGAGCGCCGCATTCATCTTGACCAGGCGCTGGAGCTGCGCCGCGAGCTGTTCACCAGCCGCAAGCAGCTCGCTGCCGAACAATATAAACATGTCGATATGGCGCGCGAGCTCTCCGAGCACGCCGGTGCCGAAGGCGATCTCGAAACCGATTATCAGGCCGCGAGCGACCACCTCAATCTGGTGCAGACTGCGCTGCGCCAGCAGGAGAAAATTGAGCGCTACGACGCCGACCTTGAAGAGCTGCAAATTCGCCTGGAAGAACAGAGCGAAGTGGTGGCTGAAGCGGCCGAGCAGCAGGAAGAGAACGAGGCCCGCGCCGAAGCCGCCGAGCTGGAAGTTGACGAGCTCAAAAGCCAGCTTGCGGATTATCAGCAGGCGCTTGACGTCCAGCAGACCCGCGCTATCCAGTATCAACAGGCGCTGACCGCGCTGGAGCGTGCCCGTGAACTGTGCCATCTGCCGGATCTGACCGCCGAAAGCGCTGACGAATGGCTGGATACGTTCCAGGCGAAAGAGCAGGAGGCCACCGAGCGCCTGCTGTCGCTTGAGCAGAAAATGAGCGTCGCGCAAACCGCGCACAGCCAGTTCGAACAGGCTTATCAACTGGTCACATCCATTAACGGCCCGGTGAGCCGCGCTGAAGCGTGGAGCGTCGCGCGTGAACTGCTGCGCGACGCCAGTCAGCAGCGTCATCTGGCCGAACAGGTACAGCCGCTGCGCATGCGCCTTTCCGAGCTGGAGCAGCGCCTGCGCGAACAGCAGGACGCCGAGCGTTTGCTGGCTGATTTCTGCAAGCGTCAGGGCAAAGATTACGATCCTGAAGATCTCGAAGCGCTCAATGAAGAGCTGGAAGCGCGCATCGCCGCGCTCTCCGACAGCGTTGCTCAGGCGGGCGAACAGCGCATGACGCTGCGTCAGGAACTGGAGCAGATCCAGAGCCGCGTGAAGACGCTCACCAGCCAGGCGCCCGTCTGGCTGGCGGCGCAAAACAGCCTTAACCAGATAAGCGAACAGAGCGGCGAGACGTTTGAGTCCGGCCAGCAGGTCACCGAATACCTTCAGCAGTTACTGGAGCGCGAACGTGAAGCCATCGTCGAGCGCGACGAAGTAGGCGCGCGTAAGCGAGCGGTTGATGAAGAGATTGAACGCTTAAGCCAGCCGGGCGGGGCCGAAGACGCGCGTCTGAACGCGCTGGCGGAACGCTTTGGCGGCGTACTGCTGTCTGAGATTTATGACGACGTCTCCCTTGAAGACGCGCCTTACTTCTCGGCGCTGTATGGCCCGTCGCGTCACGCGATTGTCGTGCCGGATCTCTCAAGGGTGCGCGAGCTCCTCGACGGCCTTGAAGAGTGCCCGGAAGATCTCTACCTGATAGAAGGTGACCCGCAGTCCTTCGATGACAGCGTTTTCAGCGTTGAAGAGCTGGAAAAAGCGGTAGTGGTGAAAGTCGCCGAGCGCCAGTGGCGCTACTCCCGCTTCCCGTCGTTGCCGCTGTTTGGCCGCGCCGCGCGAGAAAGCCGCATCGAGAACCTGCATGCCGAACGCGAAGCGCTCGCCGAACGTTACGCGACACTCTCTTTCGACGTGCAGAAAACCCAGCGTTTGCATCAGGCGTTTAGCCGCTTTGTCGGCCAGCATCTGGCCGTGGCGTTTGAGGCGGATCCGGAAGCGGAAATCCGCAAGCTCAACACGCGCCGCAGCGAAATCGAGCGTGCCATCAGCCAGCACGAAAACGACAACCAGCAACAGCGCGTGCAGTTTGAACAGGCAAAAGAGGGCGTCGCCCAGCTTAACCGCCTGCTGCCGCGCCTGAGCCTGCTGGCGGATGACAGCCTGGCGGACCGCGTTGATGAAATTCAGGAGCGTCTGGCGGAAGCCCAGGACGCTGCGCGCTTTATCTCCCAGCACGGCAGCGCGCTGGCGAAGCTTGAGCCGGTAGCCTCTGTCCTGCAAAGCGATCCGGAGCAGTTTGATCAGCTGAAACAGGATTACGAGCAGGCGCGTCAGACTCAGCGCGATGCCCGTCAGCAAGCCTTCGCGCTGAGCGAAGTAGTGCAGCGTCGCGCGCACTTCAGCTACAGCGACTCAGCGCAGATGCTCAGCGGCAATACCGATCTCAATGAAAAACTGCGCCAGCGTCTGGAGCAGGCGGAGGCCGAGCGTACCCGCGCCCGCGAAGCGTTGCGTACTCATGCGGCGAAGCTCAGCCAGTATCATCAGGTGCTGGCGTCGCTGAAAAGCTCGTTTGATACCAAAAAAGAGATGCTGGGCGATTTACAGCGCGAGCTTCAGGATATCGGCGTACGCGCCGATGCCAGCGCCGAAGAGCGCGCCCGCCAGCGTCGCGATGAACTGCATACGCGTCTTAGCAACAACCGCTCGCGCCGCAACCAGCTGGAAAAACAGCTGACGCTGTGCGAAGCGGAAATGGATAACCTGACCCGCAGCCTGAAACGCCTTGAGCGTAACTACCACGAGATGCGCGAACAGGTGGTGAGCGCGAAAGCGGGCTGGTGTGCGGTGATGCGTATGGTGAAAGACAACGGCGTCGAACGGCGCCTGCACCGTCGCGAACTGGCGTATCATTCCGGCGACGATTTGCGGTCGATGTCGGATAAAGCGCTCGGCGCGCTGCGCCTCGCGGTCGCGGATAACGAACATCTGCGCGACGTGCTGCGCCTGTCTGAAGATCCTAAACGTCCGGAACGTAAAATTCAGTTCTTCGTCGCGGTCTACCAGCATCTGCGCGAGCGTATCCGTCAGGATATTATCCGCACCGATGACCCGGTCGAGGCCATTGAGCAGATGGAGATTGAGCTGGGCCGCCTGACGGAAGAGCTTACGTCGCGCGAGCAGAAACTGGCGATAAGCTCCCGCAGCGTGGCGAATATTATTCGCAAAACCATTCAGCGCGAACAGAACCGTATCCGGATGCTCAACCAGGGGCTACAGAGCGTTTCTTTCGGGCAGGTCAACAGCGTGCGCCTGAACGTCAACGTGCGTGAAAGCCATGCGACGCTGCTGGATGTACTCGCCGAACAACATGAACAGCACCAGGACTTGTTTAACAGTAACCGCCTGACCTTCTCCGAAGCGCTGGCGAAACTCTGGCAGCGCCTGAATCCGCAGATAGACATGGGCCAGCGCACTGCCCAGACCATCGGCGAAGAGCTGCTTGATTACCGCAATTATCTGGAGATGGAAGTCGAGGTTAACCGCGGCTCCGACGGCTGGCTGCGGGCGGAGAGCGGCGCGCTCTCGACCGGCGAGGCGATCGGCACCGGGATGTCGATTCTGGTGATGGTGGTCCAGAGCTGGGAAGATGAGTCGAGCCGTCTGCGCGGCAAAGATATTTCGCCATGTCGCCTCTTGTTCCTCGACGAAGCGGCGCGCCTTGACGCCCGTTCCATCGCCACGCTGTTCGAGCTGTGCGAGCGCCTGCAGATGCAGCTGATTATCGCGGCGCCGGAAAACATCAGCCCTGAAAAAGGCACGACCTATAAACTGGTGCGTAAAGTGTTCCAGAATCACGAACACGTGCATGTGGTGGGGCTGCGCGGTTTTGCCGCACCGCCAACGGAAGCGTTGCCGGGCGCGGCAGAAGTTTCGTAATGACATCACCATAAAGAGCGGGCTTCGGCCCGCTTTCTTTTTGGTCAGCAAATCTTTAAACTTCTTTACATTCGGTCAGGCAAATGGTTTTTTCTCTTTATATACTCAAAATAAGCCTGAGTGCCGAACTATTCTGAAAAACAGGGGGCAAGGGATGGTGCTTAACAATATGCATGGTTTTCGACGGTCAGCGCTGAGTTTGTGTCTGGCTCTCAGTATCGCTCCACTGTTTAACGCGTATGCCGACGAACCGGAACTGATCGCTACCGACAGCATCACCACGCTGAGCGCGCAGCCGATCGCGCTGTCGCCGGGAATGATGTTCCTCGCGGCAAATGCGGCGCCTGACGCCGCGAGCCGTCTTGCAAGCGCGCGCGCACAGCTCCAGGCGGCGCTGCCTGCAGGTTTTACGCCAGTCTATATGAACGCGCTGGTGGGCCTGTATGCCGCCCGCGATCTGAAGCCAATGTGGGAGAACCGCGACGCGGTTCAGGCGTTCCAGCAGCAGCTCGCGGAAGTGGCGCTCGCCGGTTTCCAGCCGCAGTTCACCGCCTGGGTGGAACAGCTGACAAACCCGGCGGTCACCGGCCTTGCCCGCGATATCGTGCTGAGCGACGCGATGGTCGGCTATCTGCATTTTATCTCCGGCATTCCAAGCCAGGGCAATCGCTGGCTCTACAGCGCTAAACCCTACAAACCAGAGCTGCCCGCGTTGACGGTGCTTAACCAGTGGCAGGTCGCGCTGGATAATGGCTCGGTTCCGGCATTTGTCCGCTCGCTGGCGCCGGCGCACCCGCAATACGCCGCAATGCACGCCTCGCTGCTGCAACTGGTCGCGGACACGCGCCCGTGGCCGCAGATGACCGGCAAAGAAAAACTACGCCCTGGCCAGTGGAGCAACGACATCCCGGCCCTGAAAGAAATTTTACAGCGTACGGGCATGCTGGATGGCGGCCCGGATATCGTCCTGCCGGGCGATAATAACGGCGTCGTCAGCCCGTCCGCCGCGCCGCAAACGGCCAGCCAGACCAGCGCGAAAAACCCGACCCGCGGGGTGTACGACAAAGACCTGGTCGCGGCGGTGAAACGTTTCCAGAAATGGCAAGGGCTTGGCGCGGATGGCGTGATTGGCCAGTCGACCCGCGACTGGTTAAACGTGACGCCAGCCGAGCGTGCTGCGCTGCTGGCGCTCAATATTCAGCGCTTGCGCCTGCTGCCGGGCAAACTCGATACCGGCATTATGGTCAATATTCCGGAATATTCGCTGGTCTATTACCAGAACGGCAATCAGGTGCTGGCGTCGCGGGTGATTGTCGGCCGTCCGGATCGTAAAACGCCGCTGATGAGCAGCGCGCTGAATAACGTAGTGGTGAACCCGCCGTGGAACGTGCCGCCAACGCTTGCGCGCAAAGACATTCTGCCGAAAGTCTGGAACGATCCGGGTTATCTTGAAAGCCACGGCTATACGGTGCTGAACGGCTGGAGCAGCAACGCTGAGGTCGTGGATCCGTGGATGGTGGACTGGGCGACGATTACGCCGTCGAACCTGCCGTTCCGGTTCCAGCAGGCGCCGGGCGCGCATAACTCGCTGGGGCGTTATAAGTTCAACATGCCAAGCTCAGATGCTATTTATCTGCACGACACGCCGAACCATAATCTGTTCCAGCGCGACGCGCGGGCGCTCAGCTCCGGCTGCGTGCGCGTGAATAAAGCCTCAGAGCTTGCCAATATGCTGCTACAGGATGCGGGCTGGAATGATTCGCGTATTTCGCAGACGCTGAAAGAGGGGAATACGCGTTACGTAAATATTCCGCAGACCATTCCGGTGAACCTCTATTATCTGACCGCGTTTATTGGTGAAGACGGACGTCCGCAATATCGTACAGATATTTACAATTATGATCACACCGCGCGATCGGGCGCACAAATTCTCCCGAAAGTGGAACAACTCATCCGCTAACAGGTTTAATTCCGCGGACTTAACCTGCTCAATATGAACATAAAACGGGCCAAACGTGAAAAAAGGCCCGTTATTCCTGGCTTTGACCTGTATTGACTCCCCCCCGGCTGGCGGTTAAGGTGCCTCTCGTGCGCCAGAAGTGCATAGTTATTGTTCATATTGATTGTAGACCTGAATATCATGGATAAAATTGACGCTCACCGCCGCAAACTGCTGGCGTTTGGCGGCGCCGCTTTAGGCGCTGCAATACTGCCCACGCCTGCGTTTGCTACTCTGTCGACGCCGCGACCGCGTATTCTTACGCTGAATAACTTACATACCGGCGAATCGATTAAGGCCGAATTTTTCGATGGCCGGGGCTATATTCAGGATGAATTAGCAAAGCTTAACCATTTCTTTCGTGATTACCGGGCAAATAAGGTAAAAGCGATCGACCCCCGTTTATTTGACCAGCTGTTCCGTTTGCAGGGCCTGCTCGGCACCCGCAAGCCGGTACAGCTGATCTCCGGCTATCGCTCCGTTGATACCAATAACGAGCTGCGATCCAAAAGCCGCGGCGTGGCAAAGCACAGCTACCACACCAAAGGCCAGGCGATGGATTTTCATATCGAAGGTATTTCGTTAAGCAATATTCGCAAAGCGGCGTTATCTCTGCGCGCCGGTGGTGTAGGATACTACCCCAGCAGTAACTTTGTGCATATTGATACCGGGCCGCTAAGGCACTGGTAATTAACGACCCCGGCAGCGCGCCGGGTAAAAGGAGCGGTATGAACTATCATATTATTCCGGTAACGGCGTTCGCCCAGAACTGCTCGTTAATCTGGTGTGAGGAGACGCAACAGGCAGCCCTGGTGGACCCCGGCGGCGACGCGCAGCGTATCAAGGAAGAGGTCGCTCAGAAGGGCGTCACGCTGCGGCAGATCCTGTTGACACATGGTCACCTTGACCATGTCGGCGCGGCGGCAGAGCTTGCGGCGCACTACGACATCCCCATTATCGGCCCGGAAAAAGAAGATGAGTTCTGGCTGCAGGGCTTACCGGCCCAGAGCCGTATGTTCGGGCTCGATGAGTGTCAGCCGCTGACGCCAGACCGCTGGCTCAATGAAGGCGACACGGTGAGCGTTGGCAATATTTCGCTTAGCGTGTTGCACTGCCCGGGCCACACGCCGGGCCATATCGTCTTTTTCGACGCGCAGTCACGTCTGCTGGTTTCCGGCGACGTGATATTCAAAGGCGGGGTGGGGCGCAGCGATTTTCCGCGCGGCGATCACGGTCATCTGATCGATTCCATCAAGCGTAAGCTGCTGCCGCTCGGCGATGACGTCACCTTTATTCCTGGCCACGGCCCGATGTCGACGCTCGGTCATGAGCGTCTGCATAATCCTTTCCTGCAGGATGAAATGCCGGTCTGGTAATTTGCCTCCAACAAAAAGGGCCGCTCAGTGCGGCCCTTTTGCTTTTACGCTCTCATTACAGCACAGCGACAATGGCTTCGCACAGCGGCGCCATGTTATCCGGCGTCATGCCCGCAACGTTAACACGGCCTGATGCGACGGCGTAAACGCCAAACTCTTCACGCAGACGCAGCACCTGCTCTTTGGTCAGACCGCTGAAGGAGAACATGCCGTTCTGTTTGGTGATAAAGCTGAAATCGCGGTTCGCGCCTTTCTCGGCCAGCGTGTTCACAAACAGCTGACGCATACGCTGGATGCGCTGGCGCATATCGGTCAGTTCCTGCTCCCACATGGTGCGCAGCGCGTCATTGCTGAGAATGGTCGCGACCACGGAGGCTCCGTGCGCCGGCGGGTTTGAGTAGTTGGCGCGAATGCAGGATTTCATCTGGCTGAATGCGCGATCGGCCGCGTCGGCATCCGCCGCCACCAGCGTACAGGCACCTACGCGCTCGTTGTACAGACCGAAGTTTTTCGAAAACGAGCTCGCGACAATAAGCTCTTTATGCAGGGCGACGAATGCGCGCAGGCCTTCGGCGTCTTCTTCCAGACCACGGGCAAAGCCCTGGTAGGCGAAGTCGAACAGCGGCAGCCAGCCTTTTTCTGCGGACAGCTTCGCCAGCTGTTCCCACTGCTCAAGCGTCGGGTCGATGCCGGTCGGGTTGTGGCAGCAGCCGTGGAACAGCACCACGTCGCCTGCCTGGGCTTCATGCAGGCTGTTTAACAGGCCGTCGAAATCAAGCGTATGGTTGGCGGCGTCGTAATAGGCGTATTCACGCACTTCCAGACCGGCGGAGTTAAACACGCCTTTATGGTTCGGCCAGCTCGGGTTAGAGACCCAGACGCGTTTCACGTCGGTGTTTTTCGCGAGGAAATCCGCCGCGACGCGCAGCGCGCCGGTGCCGCCTGGAGTCTGCGCGGTGCGGGCGCGTTTATCGCTGATAACCGGGCTTGCTTTACCGAACAGCAATTCCTGCGTGCAGCGGCCGAATTCGGGAATACCGTCAATGCCGAGGTAGTTTTTGGTGGTTTCATTTTCCAGCAGATATTGTTCTGCTTTTTTAACGCTGGTCAGAACCGGGGTCTTACCGGTTTCATCCTTGTAAACACCAATGCCTAAGTTAATTTTGGTCGGGCGGTCGTCGGCACGAAACAGATCGGCCAGGCCAAGGATCGGGTCGGCTGGGGCGGCGGTAATGTTCTCAAACATGACGAGGTTCCATTGTGATTTCAGAAGGGAAATTCGCTATCAGGTTAACGGGAGATTTACAAAATGCCAACCGTTTGCCCGGAAAAGTTACATGGATCGCAAAAGTCGGCAGAATTTACTTTTACCCATAAAAAAACAGGGCCGAAGCCCTGTTTTTTCGCTATCAGACAACAAGGTTGTGCTGATTAGAACTGGTAAACTGCCGCCAGGCCCAGCTGGTCGTCGGTACCAACCCAGCCGCCGCCAGTGCGTTCAGCCTGGTCTTCGTCCAGCAGGTTGATACGGTAGTCAGCAGACACGCTAAAGTTTTTGTTGAAGTAGTAAGCTGCACCAACTTCAACATATTTAGCCAGGTCAGCATCGCCACCGGTAAAGCCAGAACCGTTGTAAGGGTTCGCGCTCAGGTCCTTACCTTTAGACTGTACGTAAGAAATGGACGGACGCAGACCGAAGTCGAACTGGTACTGAGCAATCACTTCAAAGTTCTGGGTTTTGTTCGCTACGTTGTAGTACTCATCCGGATAGGATGTAGCAGAAGAAGTATTGTCAGCATAGCTGTTAGCCAGAATGCTCATGTTACGCGTTTCTGCATACACTGCTGCCAGGTACAGGTTGTTTGCATCGTACTTCGCGCCGAAAGCCCATGCTTCGGCTTTATCGCCTTTACCGTCATCTTTTTGATCAAGAGTACGGTTAGCGTTGCTGTATGCACCGATAACGCTGAAGCCTTCACCGAAATCATAACCCAGTGAGTAACCTACGCCGTCGCCGTTAGCGCGACGGAGATCATCACGTTCGTTTTTACCCTGGTACTGAATGGCAAAGCTCAGGCCATCGGCCAGGCCAAAGAAATTGCTGTTACGGTAGGTCAGCAGGCCAGTAGAACGACTGGTCATAAAGTTATCGGTATAACCGCCACCCCAGGTTTCACCAGACCAGGTCGGTGCCATATCGGTGAAGGATTCTACGTCATAAACAACACCGTAGTTACGGCCGTAATCAATAGAACCTGCATCAGCGAATTTCAGACCAGCAAAAGCCAGACGTGTACGGCTGGAGTTGTTGGCACCCTGCTCAGCTTCCGCGTCGCTAGCATAGGTACGGTATTCCCACTGGCCGAAACCAGTAATCTGATCGTTGATCTGGGTTTCGCCTTTGAAGCCCAGTTGAGCATAAGTGGCATCGGCGTTATTGGTGTTATCGCCAGAGGTCACGAAATCATGCTCGGCGTTTACTTTACCGTAAAGATCCAGTTTGTTGCCGTTTTTGTTATAGATTTCTGCAGCATTTGCTGCACCGGCTACCAGCAGGGCAGGGATAACCACTGCCAGGATATTGCGCTTCATCATTATTTATTACCCTCATTGGTTTTTTTGAACACCTGCCACTGCCGTCAATAATTCATTACGGAACTATTGATGAGAGTTTGGTGTCTTTCTGTGTCTGTCTGGCATCTTACCATTCATATAATCGTTTCGCTACACGGAAAGTGCTACAAATGTCTAAATCAGGTAACAAAAAGAAATATTGTGTAAGAATTTATTAATGTAAGGGAACTTTGTGAGAGACCTCAAATTTATTACTTAAGTGAATAAATTTCGGCCATTCCTTTCTTATATATATGAAAAACTTATTATTAATTTAGATAAGACGCATTTTTATACAATTGTAAGCGCAAGGCGAGTTTTACTGGATAAGCCGGATAGAAGTCCAGATGTCTGTGGAAGATGTGTCCAAATGTGCTATATCGAAGCGGTATAAAAATTCGCCATCAGACAAATGATGAATTTTTATACAAACGAAAATGAACGGGAAATGTAATAAAAAATGGACAACAGGCGAGCGGGCAGAAAAAGGGCCAGCAAGCTGGCCCTGTAAAACTCAGAAATTCGCGTTGCGCGGGGTACGCGGGAAGGGAATGACATCACGCACGTTCTGAACGCCAGTCACATAGGCGATCAGACGTTCAAAGCCAAGACCAAAACCGGCGTGCGGCACGGTGCCGTAACGGCGCAGGTCGCGATACCACCAGTAGTCTTCTTTATTAAGGCCCATCTCTTCCATACGCGCGTCCAGCACGTCAAGGCGCTCTTCACGCTGGGATCCGCCGATGATTTCACCGATACCTGGCGCAAGAACGTCCATCGCCGCCACGGTTTTGCCATCTTCGTTAAGACGCATATAGAACGCCTTGATGTCTTTCGGGTAGTTTTTCACGACAACCGGCGCTTTAAAGTGTTTCTCGGCGAGATAACGCTCATGCTCGGACGCCAGATCCACACCCCAGTAGACCGGGTTCTCGAATTTCTCGCCGCATTTCTCAAGGATGGCGACCGCGTCGGTGTAATCCACCTGCGCGAAGTCGGCAGAAATGAAACGCTCCAGGCGATCAATCGCTTCTTTATCCACGCGTTCGGCGAAGAACTTCATGTCATCCATGCGTTCGTCCAGCACGGCTTTGAAGACATATTTCAGCATCGCTTCCGCGAGACCCGCCACGTCGTTCAGGTTAGCGAACGCGACTTCCGGCTCCAGCATCCAGAACTCGGCCAGGTGGCGGCTGGTGTTGGAGTTTTCGGCGCGGAACGTCGGGCCGAAGGTGTAAATTTTCGACAGCGCGCAGGCGTAAGTTTCGCCGTTCAGCTGGCCGGAAACGGTCAGGAACGCTTCTTTGCCGAAGAAGTCTTTATCGAAATCGATTTTGCCCTGGCCGTCGCGCGGCAGGTTTTCCAGATCCAGCGTCGAGACGCGGAACATCTCACCGGCGCCTTCGGTATCGGAAGCGGTAATCAGCGGGGTGGAGACCCAGAAGAAGCCCTGCTCGTGGAAGAAACGGTGCAGCGCCTGCGCCAGCGTATGACGCACACGGGCGACCGCGCCGATAAGGTTGGTGCGCGGACGCAGATGCGCGACCTCACGCAGGTACTCGATGCTGTGGCGCTTGGCCGCCATCGGGTAGGTGTCCGGATCGTCCACCCAGCCGGTGACTTCTACCTGGGTCGCCTGCAGCTCGAAGCTCTGGCCTTCGCCCGGGGATTCGACCACCTTGCCGGTGACGATAACCGAGCAGCCCGTCGTGAGGTGCAGCACCTCTTCATTATAATTGGGCAGAGAATTATTGATGACAGCCTGTATCGGATCAAAGCAGGAACCGTCATAAACGGCGAGGAAGGAGATGCCAGCTTTTGAATCTCTTCGGGTACGCACCCACCCGCGCACGGTGACTTCACTGTCAACGGCAACGCGGCCCTGGAGTACGTCGGCTACAGGCACAACGCTCATAATTATCTCTCTGGTTAATGGTCAAAAATAACATTTTCCACCCGGACGGGGGGATATCTATGTTACCTGGCATACGCCATCAGACAAGCAGAATTCGCGATGCGGGAAAAAGAAATCGGAAAGGGGAAGAGAATGCAGGGAGCGCGCGGCTCCCTGAATGATTCCATCAGCTTGCTTTACGCACCTGCGGCAGGTCGAACGCTTTGCGCAGCGCGCGCACAAACGCTTTGTCGTGACAGATGGTTTTGCCAGGGCTGTCGGAAAGCTTCGCGACCGGGCGGCCGTTACACTCCACGAGCTTAATCACGATATTCAGCGGCTTAACATGCGGAATATCGCAGGTCAGGCGGGTGCCGATGCCAAAGCCAAGTTTCACGCGGTCGGCGAAGTGGCGGTAGAGTTCAATGGCTTTCGCGAAATCGAGATTATCAGAGAAAATCAGCGTTTTGCTGAGTGGATCAATGCCGAGCTGCTGATAATGGGCGATGGCTTTTTCGCCCCACTGCACCGGGTCGCCGGAGTCGTGGCGCAGCCCCTGATAACGCCCGGCGAATTCCGGGCCGAAATCGCGCAGGAAAGCGTCCATCGTAATGCAGTCGGTGAGCGCGATGCCAAGCATATCCGGGTATTCATCAAGCCATGCCTGCAAGGCGGCAATCTGGCTGTTGGCGAGGTCAGGGCTGATTTGCTGATGCGCCTGGAACCATTCATGCGCCTGCGTGCCCATCGGCGTCAGGGAGAGACGGCGGGCGAGATCGTAGTTGCTGGTGCCGATAAACCACGGCTCCTGCTGGAGACGCTCGACAATCGCCTGCTGCACCTCACGCGAGAAGCGACGCCGGGTGCCGAAATCCATCAGGCGGAACGCGCTGAGATCCAGCCCGTCGGTCATGGCGCGGAAATCCTGCAATTTGACTTCCAGATGCGCCAGCGCCTGCTCAACGCTCGCTTCCGGGGAACGGTAGCGATGCACCAGTTCGCTTATTACCGCCAGCAGCGGTACTTCCCACATAATCACTTCGCGCCACGGGCCGCTTAAGCGAATATCAAGCTTGCCGCCCTCGTTGCGGATCTGCACCTGCGACGGGTCGTAGCGGAAATTTTTCAGCCACGCTAAATAGTCCGCTTTGAAAAACGGCAGGCCCGAGAGCCACTGAAACTCCGCGTCGGAAAGCGCCAGATGCTGCATGGCATCGACCTGTTCGCGGATTGCCTCAGCATAAATGCCCAACAGATCGTCACCCCGGCAGCGAAATTCCGCTGCGACATGCACGTCATAATAGTGGTGAAAAACCGCCTGCTGCATATGCAGCTTGTAGGCGTCCGTATCCAGCAGCGTTTGCAATAGGGGGGAAGCGTATTGTGTCATGGTGCGAACTGGCATCCTCTCACAGGCGCGTGTCTATCAGTGGCATAAGCAGATAAAGACGCAGGAGTATACCCTGATTATCGGTTTATTGAAGCAGGATCACAACACAACCGGCGAAGCGGGTCGAGGGCAATTTGTGCCGCATGTTACTTAAATGTAGCAATCTGCCCGGTAGCCCCTGAAAAGTGAAAGATTCTGCGTGGCAACATTAACGCAACAGGAATAGACTGGAGACGTAACCATACGGACCCTGGATAAGGTTTTTTATGACTCAACAGCCACAAGCAAAATACCGCCACGACTATCGTGCGCCGGATTACCTGATTACCGATATTGATCTGACCTTCGACCTCGACGCCGCCAGAACGCGGGTCACGGCAGTCAGTCAGGTCAACCGCCGCGTGGCGGAGAACGCGCCGCTGCGTCTGGACGGCGAAGACCTTACCCTGATTTCGGTCGACGTGGATGGCAAACCCTGGCCGCATCACCGCCTGGAAGAGGGCGCGCTGGTGCTGGAAAACCTGCCGGAGCGTTTCACGCTAACCATCGTCAATGACATCCATCCGGCAACGAATACGGCGCTCGAAGGGCTTTATCAGTCCGGCGTAGCGCTCTGCACCCAGTGCGAAGCGGAAGGTTTCCGTCATATTACCTGGTATCTGGACCGCCCGGACGTGCTGGCGCGCTTCACGACCAAAATCATCGCCGATAAAGCGACCTACCCGTATCTGCTCTCGAATGGCAACCGCGTGGCGCAGGGCGAACTGGACGATGGCCGCCACTGGATGCAGTGGGAAGATCCCTTCCCGAAACCGTGCTACCTGTTTGCGCTGGTGGCAGGCGATTTCGACGTGCTGCGCGATACCTTCACCACCCGTTCCGGACGTGACGTGGCGCTGGAGCTGTATGTGGATCGCGGCAATCTGGACCGCGCCAGCTGGGCGATGACCTCGCTCAAAAACTCCATGAAATGGGACGAAGAGCGTTTCGGTCTGGAGTACGATCTCGACATTTATATGATTGTCGCCGTCGATTTCTTCAACATGGGCGCGATGGAGAACAAAGGGCTTAACGTCTTTAACTCTAAATTCGTGCTGGCGCGTGCCGAAACCGCGACCGATAAAGACTATCTCAATATTGAGCGCGTTATCGGCCATGAATATTTCCACAACTGGACCGGCAACCGCGTCACCTGCCGTGACTGGTTCCAGTTGAGCCTGAAAGAAGGTCTGACGGTGTTCCGTGACCAGGAGTTCAGCTCTGACCTCGGCTCCCGCGCGGTCAACCGCATCAGCAACGTGCGCACCATGCGCGCGATGCAGTTCGCCGAAGACGCAAGCCCGATGGCGCACCCGATTCGCCCGGACATGGTCATCGAAATGAACAACTTCTACACCCTGACCGTGTATGAGAAAGGGTCGGAAGTGATCCGCATGCTCCACACGCTGCTTGGCGAAGCGAATTTCCAGAAAGGCATGCAGCTCTATTTCGAGCGCCACGATGGCAGCGCGGCTACCTGCGACGATTTCGTGCAGGCGATGGAAGACGCGTCCAATGTCGATCTTTCACATTTCCGTCGCTGGTACAGCCAGTCCGGCACGCCGATTGTTACCGTGCAGGATGACTACAATCCGCAAACCGAGCAGTACACGCTGACCCTAAGCCAGCGCACGCCGCCGACGGCGGACCAGCCGGAAAAACTGCCGTTGCATATTCCGTTCGACATCGAACTCTATGACAACGAAGGCAACGTCATTCCGCTGCAAAAAGATGGCCACCCGGTACATCACGTGCTGAACCTGACGCAGGCGGAGCAGACGTTTGTTTTCGATAACGTTTACTTCCAGCCGGTGCCGTCACTGCTGCGTGAATTCTCCGCGCCGGTGAAACTGGAATATAAATGGAGCGATCAGCAACTGACGTTCCTGATGCGCCACGCGCGTAACGATTTCTCGCGCTGGGACGCGGCTCAGAGCCTGCTCGCGACCCATATCAAGCTCAACGTGGCGCGTTATCAGCAGCAACAGCCGCTGTCGCTGCCGCTGCATGTGGCGGACGCCTTCCGCGCGATCCTGCTTGATGAAACCATCGATCCGGCGCTGGCGGCGGAGATCCTGACGCTGCCGTCACAAAATGAAATCGCCGAGCTGTTCCAGATCATCGATCCGCAGGCTATTGCGGCGGTGCACGACGCGCTGACCCGCACGCTCGCCACTGAGCTTGCCGATGAACTGCTGGCGGTTTACAACGCGCATAAGCTCACCGGTTACCGTATCGATCATGCAGATATTGGCAAACGCGCGTTGCGTAACACCTGCCTGCACTATCTGGCCTTCGGCGACGCGCAGCTGGCCGATAAGCTGGTTG
Source organism: Cronobacter muytjensii ATCC 51329 (assembly GCF_001277195.1). NCBI lineage: Bacteria > Pseudomonadati > Pseudomonadota > Gammaproteobacteria > Enterobacterales > Enterobacteriaceae > Cronobacter > Cronobacter muytjensii. Next base: position 2,465,833 of record NZ_CP012268.1, on the reverse strand, counting down.
CGACGCAGTATCACGACGCTGACAACATGACTGACGCGCTGGCAGCGCTGGCTGCGGCCGTCGCCGCACAGCTGCCGGGACGCGACGCGCTGCTCGCCGAATATGACGACAAGTGGCACCACGACGGTCTGGTCATGGATAAGTGGTTTATGCTGCAGGCGATGAGCCCGGCGAAAGATGTGGTCAGCACGGTGCGTGCCCTGCTGGAGCACCGCTCGTTCAGCCTCGGCAATCCGAACCGCGTACGTGCGCTGGTCGGCGCATTCGCCACCAACAACCCGGCGGCGTTCCATGCCGAAGATGGCAGCGGCTATCGCTTCCTGGTGGAGATGCTGACCGAGCTCAACACCCGCAACCCGCAGGTGGCATCGCGTCTGATTGAGCCGCTGATCCGTCTGAAGCGTTATGACGCCAAACGTCAGGCGTTGATGCGTACGGCGCTGGAGGAGCTGAAAGCGCTGCCGAAGCTCTCCGGCGACCTGTATGAAAAGGTGAGCAAAGCGCTGGCGTGATGCGGTTGTTGAAGTGAGGAGGGTGGGCGCGCTTCGCTTATCCGCCTTACAGATAAAAAGCCTGTATTCACAGGGCGGGTGAGCGTAGCGCACCCGCCTTCTTTATATAAAGCTTCCGCGTTCTGTAAATAACCGTCTTTCTTTTTCCTGAGCCTGTTATCCCGCTTTAACCACCCGTACGGGCGCAGGCGTTTTACGCATCACCCGATTCAGCACCTCGGCTTCCAGCTCCGCGAGACGCGGCGTGCCATGACGACGCGGGTGCGGCAAATCCACCGTCAGGTCAAGCCCGATTTTTCCTTCTTCAATTAATAACACCCGCTCCGCCATCGCCACCGCTTCGCTCACGTCATGCGTCACCAGCAACACCGTAAACCCATGCTCGCGCCACAGCGACACAATCAGCGCCTGCATCTCAAGACGCGTCAGGGCGTCCAGCGCGCCAAGCGGTTCGTCGAGCAGCAGCAGGCCGGGGCGATGGATTAACGCGCGCGCCAGCGCCACGCGCTGCTTCTGGCCGCCCGACAGCGCAGCAGGCCAGTCGCCTGCGCGGTCGGCCAGCCCCACTTCGTCCAGCACCTGGCGCGCCGCAGGCTGCCAGTCGCCCTTCAGCCCCAGCCCGACATTGTCGAGCACTTTTTTCCACGGCAGCAGGCGCGCATCCTGAAACATCATTCGGGTGTCGTCCTGGGCTTCGCAAAGCGGCGCGTTGCCCGCGCGAAGCGCCCCGGCACTGGGCGTTTCGAGCCCGGCGAGCAGACGCAACAGCGTGCTCTTGCCGCCGCCGCTGCGCCCGACCACCGCCACAAACTGCCCGGCGGGAATATGGAGGTCCAGCCCGTTAAGAATGGTTTTTGCGCCGTAGCGTTTGGTTACGCCTTCCAGCAGCAGCGGGGTACCCTGGTTAAGTCGTGCGGTCGTCATGCGTTCGCCTCCTTAAGCTGATAAGCGGGGTGCCAGCGCAGCCAGATACGTTCCAGCGCACGGGCGCTGAGATCCGCAAGCTTGCCGAGCAGGGCGTAGAGAATAATGGCCACCACCACGACGTCGGTTTGCAAAAATTCACGCGCGTTCATCGCGAGATAGCCGATGCCGGAGTTCGCCGAAATGGTTTCCGCCACGATAAGCGTCAGCCACATCAGCCCGAGCGCGAAGCGCACGCCGACCATCATCGAGGGCAGAGCGCCTGGCAAAATCACCTGCCGGAACAGGCTGAATCCGGAAAGCCCGTAGCTGCGCGCCATCTCCAGCAGTCCGCTGTCGATATTGCGAATGCCATACCAGGTGTTGATGTAAATCGGAAACAGCGTGCCGAGCGCCACCAGGAAAATTTTGGCGCTCTCGTCGATGCCGAACCACAAAATCACCAGTGGGATCAGCGCCAGATGCGGCACGTTGCGCAGCATCTGGATGGAGCTGTCGAGCAGCCGTTCGCCCCAGCGCGACAGCCCGCTGATAAGCCCAAGCGTCAGGCCAATCAGCCCGCCGATGGAAAATCCCACCAGCGCGCGCCAGCTGCTGATCGCCAGATGCTGCCAGAGCTCGCCGCTGGCGGTCAGCCGCCAGAAGGTCTCTGCCACGTTTTCCGGTGACGGCAGAATGCGCGTGGAGAGCCAGCCTGCCTGAGAGGCGAACTGCCAGACGACGAGCACCCCCACGGGCAGCGCCCACGGCGCGGCGCGCTGGAGCCATTTTTGCGAAGCGCTTGCCATGCGGCCTCCTTAACTCTGCGCCACCCGGCGCGGAATAAACTCATTCGCCACCGCCTCGCCCTGCGCGGTCAGCGCGCGCGGTTGCGGCACGTCAGGAATAGCGACATCCAGGTGCGGGAACAGCAGCTCGCCCACCCGATACGCCTCTTCCAGATGCGGGTAACCGGAAAGAATAAAGCTGTCGATACCGAGCGCCGCATATTCATTAATCCGCGCCGCGACCGTCGGGCCGTCGCCCACCAGCGCTGTGCCCGCGCCGCCGCGGACCAGACCTACGCCTGCCCACAGATTGGGGCTGATTTCCAGCCGGTCGCGACGCCCGCCGTGCAGCGCGGCCATCCGCTGCTGGCCGACGGAATCCTGACGCGCGAACGCCGCCTGCGCTTTGGCGATCGTCTCGTCGTCGAGATGGGCGATCAACCGGTCGGCGGCCTGCCAGGCTTCTTCCGTAGTTTCGCGGACAATAACATGCAGGCGAATGCCAAAGCGCACCGTGCGCCCGTGGGCCGCGGCTTTGGCGCGTACCTGGGCGATTTTCTCTTTTACCTGTTCCGGCGGCTCGCCCCAGGTCAGGTAGAGATCGACCTGTTCGGCGGCCAGATCCTGCGCTACGTCCGACGATCCGCCAAAATAGAGCGGCGGGCGCGGTTGTTGCACCGGCGGGAACAGCAGTTGCGCGCCGCGCACCTTGATATGCTTGCCGTCAAAATCGACTTTTTCGCCTTCCAGCAGACGGCGCCAGACGCGGGTAAATTCCGCTGATGCCTCGTAACGGGCGGTGTGATCGAGGAAAACGCCATCGCCCGCCAGCTCCTGTGGGTCGCTACCGGTCACCAGGTTAAACAGCGCGCGGCCGTTCGAAAGCCGGTCGAGCGTTGCCGCCTGGCGCGCTGCTACGGTCGGCGACACCACTGACGGGCGCAACGCCACCAGAAATTTGAGCCGCTGGGTTACCGGGATCATGGACGCGGCGACCAGCCAGGCGTCCTCGCACGAGCGCCCGGTCGGGATCAGCACGCCGGTAAATCCGAGGCGGTCGGCGGCCTGCGCGATTTGTTGCAGATAACCGTGATCGACCGGGCGGGCGCCTGCGTCGCTGCCGAGATAGTGGCCGTCGCCGTGGGTCGGTAAAAACCAGAACAGATTCAGACTCATGATTTCTCTCCTTCGGTTGCGCCGGTCCAGATGCGGCTGCGGATATCGACTTTTTTCGGTACCAGATGATTGTCATAAAACAGATCCGCAGTGTGTTGCTGGCGCGCGGCGGTCTCTTCGTTGACGGGCGTGATGCGGGTCGGCGGGCGGTGATCGAAATAGCGCTCAATCACCGGCACGGGCAGGCCGATGCTCTGCGCAAACAGCTTCACGCTCTCTGCGCGCTGGCTGCGGGTGAGTGCGTCCGCCTCGCTGAAGCTGTCCAGCACGCCGGACAGGAACGCGCCATATTTCTGCGCGTACGGGCGGGAGGCGAGATAGAACGAGCCGGTGAGGTCAAGATCGGTGCCGTTGGTCAGCACCCGCACGCCGCCCTGAATCAGCGCCGCGGAGTAGTACGGGTCCCAGATGGCCCAGGCGTCGACGTTGCCCTGCGTGAAGGCGGCGCGCGCATCCGCGGGCGTCAGATAGACCGGCTGGATATCCTGAAAGCTCAGTCCGGCTTTTTGCAGCGCGCGCAGCAGCAGGTTGTGGGAGCTGGAGCCTTTCTGGAAGGCGACCTTATGGCCTTTTAAGTCGGCGACACTTTTAATCGTACTGTTTTCAGCCACCAGCAGTACTTCGGCTTTCGGTTTTGGCGGCTCGCTGCCGATATACACCAGATCCGCGCCGGCTGCCTGCGCGAATATCGGCGGAATATCGCCAGTACTGCCGAGATCGATACTGCCCACATTCAACGCCTCCAGCAGTTGCGGGCCCGCCGGGAATTCAACCCAGTTGATTTTGGTATGCGGATAACGTTTTTCCAGCAGCTGATGGCTTTTCGCCAGCACCATGCTCACGGAGCCTTTCTGATACCCGATGCGTAGCGCCTCGGGCTGCGGCGCGGCGGCGCTGGCGCCTGCGGCGAAGAGCGTGAAGCTTACTACCAGCAGCGGCGCGGCGTGACGGCGCAAAAGATTAAGCATGTAACGTTCTCCTTGTGAAGTGCGGCGCAGAGGGCGCCTGATGACGGCGCGTCAGCGCCTGCCAGAAAGTGTCCAGCGCCTCGTCAAGACGCGTTTGCAGCAGCGGCGAAAAGCGCGGCTGGTGATGGTAATCGAGCACCTGGCTGTCGTCGGCGAAGACGCCGTGCAGGATCTCCTGCGCTTTGAGGGCGTTCAGCACCGGCTTAAGGGCGTAGTCGAGCGCCAGCAGATGGCCGACCGAACCGCCTGTCGCGACGGGCAGCACCACTTTTTTCTCAAGCGCCCGTTCGGGCAGGAGATCGAGCAGCGTTTTCAGCGCGCCGGAAAAGGACGCTTTATAAATGGGGGTAGCGATAATCACGCCGTCCGCCTGCTGTAGCTGTTCAATAAGCGTGAGCAGCGCGGGGCTGTCGAAACGGGCGTAAAGGAGATCGTCGGCGGCGAAATTCTGGATATGCCAGTGGCAGACCTCAACATCAAGCCGGGTCAGTTCGCCTGCGAGATAAGAGAGCAGGGCGCTGGAGCGTGACGGAAAACGTGGACTTCCCGCCAGAGTAATAACCCGCATACCACCTCCTTATAACAAAAAGTAAGTTTTCAGTTAACATTAATAACAATATGAGAGGATAGTGGCAGAGGGGCGCGCGGCGAGAAACTAAAAATTTCGGCGATACTTTGCCGAAAAACGCATAATCAGCGCGGCGGGAAGAAAACGTTTGCCTGTGCCGGTCTTTTTTGCCGCAGGTCAATTCCCTTTGTGAAGCGGATCGCAGATAATAGCGCCCCGGTTTGCATACCGGGAATCCAGGAGAGTTCATGTACTACCCCTTCGTTCGAAAAGCCCTGTTTCAGCTCGACCCCGAGCGCGCTCACGAATTTACCTTCCAGCAAATGCGCCGTATTACGGGCACGCCTCTTGAGGCGCTGATGCGCCAGAACGTGCCGGCGAAACCGGTCACCTGTATGGGGCTGACGTTTAAAAACCCGCTGGGGCTTGCCGCAGGCCTTGATAAAAACGGCGAGTGCATCGATGTGCTCGGCGCGCTGGGTTTCGGCTCGGTCGAAATCGGCACCGTAACGCCGCGTCCGCAGCCGGGCAACGACAAGCCGCGTATCTTCCGTCTGGTGGAGGCGGAGGGGCTGATTAACCGCATGGGCTTTAATAATCTCGGCGTGGATAACCTGGTGGAGAATGTTAAAAGAGCGCACTTTGACGGCGTGCTCGGCATTAATATCGGCAAAAATAAAGACACGCCGGTGGAGCAGGGGAAAGATGACTATCTGATCTGCATGGAAAAGGTGTTTCCTTATGCGGGTTACATCGCCATTAATATCTCTTCACCGAATACCCCCGGTCTGCGTTCGCTGCAATATGGCGATGCGCTGGACGATCTGCTCGGCGCGATTAAAGCGCAGCAGCAGCAGCTTTCGCAAAAGCATCATAAATATGTGCCGGTTGCAGTAAAGATCGCGCCGGATCTTTCCATTGAAGAATTGATCCAGGTCGCCGGCAGCCTGGTACGTCATAATATTGACGGGGTAATAGCCACCAATACCACGCTCGATCGTACTCTCGTGCAGGGCATGAAACATTGCGATGAAACCGGCGGATTAAGCGGGCGTCCTCTGCAATTAAAAAGCACAGAAATCATCCGCCTGTTAAATCAGGAGCTGCAAGGACGCCTGCCCATTATCGGCGTCGGCGGGATTGATTCTGTTATCGCCGCGCGTGAAAAAATGGCGGCTGGCGCTTCGCTTATTCAGATCTATTCCGGTTTTATTTTTAAAGGCCCGCCGCTCGTCAAAGAAATTGTGACCCACCTTTAAGCATTTCCTTATCCAGGACGACCAGGGCTTTATTTTCAGCCCTGGTTGTTTTATATTCCGCGGTTGTTGCTAATTTAAACGTCATAGTCTTAGATTAATGAGGGAATAAACGAAGCGGCAAAATAAAGGAAATATTTTTAGTTTCAGAGCGGTAGGGGGATGACAATGCGTATAAAGCCGGACGACAACTGGCGCTGGTATTATGATAATGAGCACGACCGGATGATGCTCGATCTGGCCAACGGCATGCTGTTTCGCTCGCGTTTCGCCCGCAAAATGCTCACACCCGACGCGTTCGATCCTTCCGGATTCTGCGTCGATGACGCCGCGCTCTGGTTTTCCTTCGATGAAAAATGCCGTGAATTGCCTCTCGCCGCTGAGCAGCGCGCCGAACTGGTGCTGAACGCGCTGGTCGCCATCCGTTTCCTCAAACCCCAGATGCCGAAAAGCTGGCACTTTTTAGCGCATGACGAAGAGTGGCTGCCTGGCTGTGGCGATGCGGCCTGCGTATGGCTGAGCGACAGCGGTGAGGCGGTGAGCCTGCTGGTGGTGGAGCCGGGCGATAACGCCACGCTCTGCCTGCTGGCGCAGCCAGTGTTGACGATCGCAGGCCGCGCAATGCAGTTAGGGGATGCGATTAAAATCATGAACGACAGGCTCAAACCGCTGGCGTGTGCGCCGCAGTTGAGCCTTGATCAGGCTGTTTAACGAGCGAGCCGCACCGCGCCCGCCGGCACGCAACTACAGCTTAAGAAGGTGCCGTCATCGCCCAGCGCGCTCTGCTTAAGCGGCGTCACCTGACCTTCCAGCAGCGTTACGCGACAGCTGCCGCAGATCCCGGCGCGGCAGGAGTACGGCACCCGGATCCCTTGCTGCTCCAGTTGTTCCAGCACGACCTGCTGGTTATTGCCATCAAAGCGCTTGCCTTCCCATTCTATCGACACCTGTGCCGCCGCGGCAGTGGCCGGTGCCACGCGCTCTTCCACATCGCCTGCACCATACGGGCGTGCCGGGCCGGTCGCCAGCACTTCCACGCAATCGCCTGCGCGAATGACGCCGCGGTTGCGGGCAATCAGATTCTGACCGAAATCGACATCCCCGTTATCAAGCGCCGTGCGGAATTTTTGCAGCGTCGCCAGCGGCTCGCCGCTCGGATGCTTGCGTCCCCGCTCGGGGCTGATGGTCGTAAAAATACAGCGGCTGCACGGTTTGGCGACGTCAAAAACGACCTCGCCGATGCGAATGACTTTCCAGGTATCTTCCGCCCAGGCCTCAACACCGGTCACCACCAGATTGGGGCGAAACTGATTCATGGCGACGCCTGCCGGACAGCGCTTTTGCAAATCGCGCAAAGAGGCTTCATTGGCGAGCAGGTACGGGTAGCCGTCGGCGAAACCGAGCGGTACTTCCGGATGACGCTTTACGCGGCGTGTGAGCGACGGGCCGACCCAGCGCAGCTGGACGTCACGGCCAAAAAAGCCGCTCAGCCACTGGTTTATAGCATCCGGCGCGATAAGCGCGGTGAAATGGTTGCCCCAGACTTCGGTGGGCGCGGCCACGGGCAGGAAATCGGCGAAGCGAATGGCGCTGCTGCTGCCATCCGGCGCGGTAAGATGCAGGCCATCCGGCAGCAGGGCAGGCGTAAAGCGCACCATTTGCGGAAACTGGCGCGCGGTAATAAAGGTGCCATCCGTTTCCGTCACCATAAACGCGCGATCAAACGCCAGACCGCTGACGTCTGCCAGCGCGTGAGAGACCTGCAATCCACGCATTGATTTCACCGGATGAATAAAAAGCTGTGATAAAACCATGGCGTGAGCCCTCCCGGCATAAGAAATAGAAGGGCAACTTTATGACATGCGTGGCGGATTGGCTATAATGCGCCACAATTTTCTTTTTACTGAAGTGACGATATGAATGCTTTGTTTGCCAGTACGGCGCGTGGGCTCGAAGAGCTGTTAAAAACTGAACTGGAAAACCTGGGCGCGCAGGAGTGCCAGGTGGTTCAGGGTGGCGTGCATTTTCAGGGCGATGCGGCTCTGGTTTATCAAAGCCTGATGTGGAGCCGCCTGGCGTCGCGTATTCTTCTGCCGCTCGGCGAATGCGCGGTCTACAGCGACCTGGACCTCTATCTGGGCGTTCAGGCTATCGACTGGACGAGCATTTTCGCGCCCGACGCCACGTTCGCCGTTCATTTCAGCGGTCTTAACGACACCATTCGCAACAGCCAGTACGGCGCAATGAAAGTTAAAGACGCGATTGTTGACGCTTTCACCCGTAAAAACCTGCCGCGCCCGAGCGTTGATCGCGAGCTGCCGGATTTGCGCATTAACGTCTGGCTGAATAAAGACACCGCCAGCATTGCCATCGATCTTAGCGGCGAAGGCCTGCACCAGCGCGGCTATCGCGATCGCACCGGACAGGCACCCATAAAAGAAAACCTGGCGGCGGCCATTGTGATGCGCTCTGGCTGGGAAGCCGGCACGCCGCTGCTCGACCCGATGTGCGGCTCCGGCACGCTGTTGATTGAGGCGGCGATGATCGCGACCGATCGTGCGCCGGGCCTGCATCGCACTCACTGGGGCTTTAACGGCTGGGCGCAGCATGACGAAACTGTATGGAAAGCGGTGAAAACCGAAGCGCAGGTGCGCGCCCGTCGTGGTCTCAGCGAATATGGTTCTCGCTTCTACGGCTCCGACAACGATCCGCGCGTGATTGAACGCGCCCGCACCAACGCCCGTCGCGCGGGCCTTGCCGACATCATTACGTTCTCGGCGCAGGATGTGGCGCAACTGACTAATCCGCTGCCAGAAGGCCCCACCGGCACCGTTATCAGCAACCCGCCATACGGCGAGCGACTGGAGAGTGAACCGGCGTTGATCGCGCTGCACAGCCTGCTGGGCCGCATTATGAAAAACCAGTTCGGCGGCTGGAATCTGTCGCTGTTTAGCGCCTCGCCGGAACTGTTGAGCTGCCTGCAACTGCGCGCCGATCGCCAGTTCAAAGCCAAAAACGGCCCGCTGGACTGCGTGCAGAAAAACTATCGTCTGGCGCCGACCCAGCCGGGCGCGGCTCCGGCGCAGGTGGCGGAAGATTACGCTAATCGCCTGCGTAAAAATCTGAAGAAGCTGGAGAAGTGGGCGAAACAGGAAGGCATCGAGTGTTATCGCCTGTATGATGCCGACCTGCCGGATTACAACGTCGCGGTGGACCGCTACGCAGACTGGATTGTGATTCAGGAATATGCGCCGCCGAAAACGATTGAGCCGGAAAAAGCCCGTCAGCGCCTTTTTGACGTGATTGCAGCCACCCTTTCTGTGCTGGGCCTCGCGCCTAACAAACTGGTGCTGAAAACCCGCGAGCGTCAGAAAGGTAAAAATCAGTATGAAAAACTGGCCCAGAAGGGCGAGTTTATGGAACTCAACGAGTTTAACGCACGGCTGCTGGTGAACCTGACGGATTATCTCGACACCGGCCTGTTTCTCGATCACCGTATCGCGCGCCGTATGCTCGGTCAGATGAGCAAAGGAAAAGATTTCCTCAACCTCTTTTCCTACACCGGCAGCGCCAGCGTACATGCAGGTCTCGGCGGCGCGCGCTCTACCACTACGGTGGATATGTCGCGCACCTATCTGGAATGGGCTGAGCGCAATTTGCGTCTCAACGGGTTGAGCGGTCGCGCGCATCGCCTGATTCAGGCTGACTGCCTGAGCTGGCTTGCCGAAAGTGACGAGCAGTTCGATCTGATCTTTATCGATCCCCCGACGTTTTCGAACTCCAAACGTATGGAAGAGACGTTCGACGTGCAGCGCGATCATCTGCGTCTGATGAAAGATCTCAAACGCCTGCTGCGTCGCGACGGGACGATTATGTTTTCCAATAACAAGCGTGGGTTCAGGATGGATCACGAAGGGCTTGCGGCCCTGGGCCTGAAAGCGCAAGACATTACACAAAAAACGCTCTCTCAGGACTTCGCGCGCAACCGCCAGATCCATAATTGCTGGCTCGTAACCCACCAGACCAAGGACTAAAGAATTATGTCGTTAATCAGTATGCATGGCGCCTGGCTCTCCTTTAGCGACGCGCCGCTGCTCGATAATGCCGAACTGCATATCGAAGAAAATGAGCGCGTCTGTCTGGTCGGGCGCAACGGGGCCGGGAAATCGACCCTGATGAAAATTCTTAACCACGAACTGCCGCTGGACGATGGTCGCCTGGTCTATGAACAGGATCTGGTGGTGGCGCGTCTGCAACAGGATCCTCCGCGCAACGTGGCCGGTAGCGTGTATGACTTCGTTGCCGAAGGCGTAGCGGAGCAGGCGGAATACCTTAAGCGCTATCACCAGATTTCGCACCTGGTGATGACTGACCCGAGCGATAAAAATCTTTCGGAGCTGGCGCGCGTTCAGGAGATGCTGGAGCATCACGACTTATGGCAGCTTGAAAACCGCATCACCGAAGTGCTGGCGCAGTTAGAGCTGGACGCGGATACGCCGCTGGCGTCGCTGTCCGGCGGCTGGCTGCGTAAAGCGGCGCTGGGGCGCGCGCTGGTGAGCGCGCCGCGTGTCCTGCTGCTCGACGAGCCGACCAACCACCTGGATATCGAAACTATCGACTGGCTGGAAACCTTCCTGAAGTCGTTCTCCGGCAGCATCGTGTTTATTTCGCACGACCGCTCGTTTATTCGCAACATGGCGACGCGCATTGTCGATCTTGACCGCGGCAAGCTGGTCTCCTATCCGGGCGATTACGATAAATATCTGGTGGCCAAAGAAGAAGCGCTGCGCGTTGAAGAACTGCAAAACGCTGAGTTCGACCGCAAGCTGGCGCAGGAAGAGGTCTGGATCCGTCAGGGCATCAAGGCGCGCCGCACCCGTAATGAAGGCCGCGTACGCGCGCTGAAGGCGATGCGTCGCGAGCGCGGCGAGCGCCGCGAAGTGATGGGCAGCGCGAAAATGCAGGTCGAAGAGGCGACCCGCTCCGGCAAAATCGTCTTTGAGCTGGAAAATGTGAATTACCGTCTCGGCGATAAAACGCTGGTGCGGGATTTCACAGCCCAGGTACAGCGCGGCGATAAAATTGCGCTGGTTGGGCCGAACGGCTGCGGGAAAACCACGCTGCTGAAACTGATGCTTGGCCAGCTTAAGGCCGACAGCGGTTGCGTGCACTGCGGCACCAAATTAGAGGTGGCGTATTTCGATCAGCACCGCGCCGAGCTGGATCCGGAACGTACCGTGATGGATAACCTCGCCGAGGGCAAACAGGAAGTGATGGTGAACGGCAAGCCGCGCCACGTGCTCGGCTACCTGCAGGACTTTCTGTTCCATCCGAAACGCGCCATGACGCCGGTACGCGCGCTTTCCGGCGGCGAGCGTAACCGCCTGCTGCTGGCCCGCCTGTTCCTGAAACCCAGCAACCTGCTGATCCTCGATGAACCGACCAACGACCTCGACGTGGAAACGCTCGAACTGCTGGAGGAGCTGATCGATGGCTATCAGGGTACGGTACTGCTGGTGAGCCACGATCGTCAGTTTGTTGATAACACCGTAACCGAATGCTGGATTTTCGAAGGCGAAGGCCGTATCGGGCAGTATGTCGGCGGTTACCACGATGCCCGGGGCCAGCAGGCGTCATCGCGCGCGATGCAGCAGCCCGCCGCGAAGAAAGCTGAAGCGGCGGCGGACGCGAAGGCAGAAACTGTCAAACGAGGCAGCAACAAACTAAGCTATAACTTGCAGCGCGAACTGGAGCAGTTGCCGGCCCGGCTGGAAACGCTGGAGGCGGCGCTGGAAGGGCTGCAGGCGCAAGTCAGCGACGCGGCGTTCTTTAACCAGCCTCACGATGTTACGCAGGATGTGCTGGCGCAGTTGAGCGCCGCCGAAGCCGCGCTGGAAGAAGCGTTCGAGCGCTGGGAATACCTTGAGTCACTTAAAAACAGCTGATTATTCAGGAACCCGCATGCATGAACGTCATCATGCGGCAGAGCATATGCTCTGTCCGCAATGCGATCTTCTGGTGAAGCTCCCGGCGCTTGCGCCGGGGCAAAAAGCGCATTGTCCCCGCTGTGATACTACGCTGACCGTCGAATGGGCCGCGCCGCGTCAGCGGCCGACAGCCTATGCGCTGGCGGCGTTGTTCATGCTGTTACTCTCAAACCTCTTTCCGTTCGTTAATATGGAAGCGGCGGGCGTCAGCAGTGAGGTAACGCTGCTGGAAATCCCCCGTGTTCTGTTTAACGAAGATTATGCCAGCCTCGGCACGCTGTTCATGCTGTTCGTACAGCTGGTGCCCGCGTTCTGTCTGGTCACGATAATCCTGCTGGTCAATCGCATTGCGCTGCCGCCGCGTCTTAAAATTGCGATGGCGCGCGTACTGTTTCAGTTGCGCAGTTGGGGCATGGCGGAAATCTTCCTCGCGGGCGTGCTGGTAAGCTTTGTGAAGCTGATTGCATATGGCGATATCGGCATCGGCAGCAGTTTTATCCCGTGGTGTCTGTTCTGCGTGCTTCAGCTACGCGCGTTTCAGTGTGTGGATCGCCGCTGGCTCTGGGATGATATCGCGCCGATGCCGCTGTTAACCCAGCCGCTTAAGGTCGGTGTGGCCGGCATTCGGCAGGGGTTGCGGGCGTGCCCGTGCTGTACCGCCATTCTGTCTGGCACCGATGGCCGTTGCCCGCGCTGCCATACCGTCGGCCACGTCCGGCGCAAAAACAGTATTCAGTGGACCGTCGCGCTGTTGGTCTGCTCCATTATGCTTTATCTGCCCGCGAACCTGCTGCCCATCATGATTACCGATCTGCTGGGCGACAGAATGCCTTCCACGATTATCGCGGGCGTGATCCTCATCTGGAATGACGGCTCGTACCCGGTGGCGCTGGTGATTTTTATCGCCAGCATTATGGTGCCGACGCTTAAGATGATTGCGCTTGGCTGGCTGTGCCTGGACGCCAAAGGTTATGGGCGCCAGGAGCGAGAGCGTATGCACCTGATGTATGAAATCGTGGAATTTGTCGGCCGCTGGTCGATGATTGACGTCTTCGTGATTGCGGTACTTTCCGCGCTGGTGCGCATGGGCGCGCTGATGAATATTTACCCGGCCTGGGGAGCGGTAATGTTTGCGATGGTGGTCATTATCACCATGTTCGCCGCAATGACCTTCGACCCGCGTCTCTCCTGGGACCGTGAGCCTGATTCAAGCTATGAGGAGTTACCCGAACATGGAAAATAAACGCGGGGAAGCAAAGATTAAGAAGGTAAAGAACTGGTCGCCGGTCTGGATCTTCCCGATTATTACCGCGCTTATCGGCGCCTGGATCCTGTTTTATCACTACAGCCATCAGGGGCCGGTAGTAACGCTGATGACCACCAACGCGGAAGGCATTGAAGGCGGTAAAACCACTATCAAAAGCCGCAGCGTGGATGTCGGCGTCGTGGAGAGCGCGGTGCTGACCGACGATCTGCATCATGTCGAGATTAAAGCGCGAATGAATCCAGGCATGGAAAAACTGCTTTATGAAGATTCGGTCTTCTGGGTAGTGAAGCCGCAGATCGGCCGTGAGGGCGTGACCGGCCTCAATACGCTGCTCTCTGGCGCCTATATTGAACTGCAGCCGGGCTCGAAGGGCAGTGTGCCGGAGTCCTATAAACTGCTGGACGCGCCGCCGCTGGCGCCGCCGGATGCCAAAGGTATCCGTGTGATCCTCGACAGTAACAAAGCCGGGCAGCTTAACCCCGGCGATCCGGTGCTGTTTCGCGGTTATCGTGTCGGCTCGGTGGAAACCAGCACTTTCGACCCGCAAAAACGCACAATCAGCTACCAGCTGTTTATCAACGCGCCAAACGATCGTCTGGTGACCAGCAACGTGCGTTTCTGGAAAGATAGCGGGATCGCGGTGGATCTGAGCTCATCGGGGATGCGGGTGGAGATGGGATCGCTCAGCACGCTGTTTAGCGGCGGCGTCAGCTTTGACGTGCCGGATGGCTGGGAGCTGGGGCAGCCGGTCGCCGAGAAAACTGCGTTTACGCTCTATGATGACCAGCGCAGCATTCAGGAATCGCTCTACACCGAACATATCGATTATCTGCTCTTCTTCAAAGACACCATTCGCGGCCTGCAACCGGGCGCGCCGGTGGAGTTCCGTGGTATTCGTCTGGGTACCGTCGCGCAGGTGCCGTTCTTCGTGCCCGGTCTGCGTCAGGCGGTGAACACCGATTACAGCATTCCGGTGCTGGTGCGCATTGAGCCGGAGCGTCTGGCCAACCAGATTGGCGAAGATCCTGATGTGGCGAATCACCTGCATGATCTGATGAAAAAAGGGCTGCGGGCGACACTGAAAACCGGCAATCTGGTGACCGGACAGCTGTTTGTCGATCTCGACTTCTACCCGAAAGCGCCGCCGGTGACCAAAATTGCGAGTTACAACGGTTATCCGGTGATCCCGACCGTGAGCAGCGGGCTGGCGCAAATCCAGCAGCGCCTGATGGATACGCTGGATAAGATTAACAATCTGCCGCTCAATCCGATGATCGAACAGGCGACCAACACGCTTTCGGAAAGCCAGCGCACGATGCGCCGTCTGCAAACGACGCTCGATAATCTTAACCAGCTGACCTCCAGCCAGTCAGCGCAGGAGCTGCCAGCGGATATGCAGAAAACGCTGCGTGAACTCAATCGCAGCATGCAGGGCTTCCAGCCAGGTTCTGCCGCCTATAACAAGATGGTGGCGGATATGCAGCGTCTGGATCAGGTATTGCGCGAGCTTCAGCCGGTGTTGCGTACGCTTAACGAGAAGAGCAACGCGCTGGTGTTTGAATCGAAAGAGAAAAAGGATCCGCAGCCGAAGAGGGCAAAAGAATGAAAAAATGGCTCCCGCTAGCCGCTGTTATGCTGCTGAGCGCCTGTAGCAGCACTGAGGAAACCACCTGGTATCAGCTTCCGGCGTCCACCGCGCCGGTCACACACAGCGCGCCGGCAAACAGCCAGCGCCTGCTGTGGGTTGAGCAGGTGGCGGTGCCCGATTATCTGGCGGGCAATGGTGTTGTCTATCAGACCACCGATGTGCAGTACGTGATAGCGAGCCAGAACCTGTGGGCGAGTCCGCTGGATCAACAGTTACGCAATACGCTGGTAACGAATCTCAGCGCCACGCTGCCTGGGTGGGTGGTTTCCGCTCAACCGCTCGGCGCGGAGCAGGATACGCTGAACGTCAACGTGACCGGTTTTCACGGTCGCTATGACGGGCGAGTGATTGTCAGCGGCGAGTGGCTGCTTAAGCATAAAGGTCAGCTTATCAAGCGGCCTTTCTACACTGAACTTAAGCAGCAGCAGGATGGCTATGACGCGATGGTGAAAACGCTCGCGCAAGCATGGCAGCAGCAGGCGAAAACCATAGCGGATGAGCTGGCGCGCCAGCCATAAAAAATTTGAATGACCCTAAAAAGCCGTCGTCTTCTGCTTAAAGAGGGCGGCGGCTTTCTCTTTTATGCCAGTCAGATAACCTCACTGCACCCTCATTTTTTGTATAAAATTTATCCAAACTAGCTCACAAATATGACATTGGCGTGAATTTTGCGCATTGACGCGCCCGATATTTGCAGGTATTCGTAAAGTGTGATTGCGCAAAATGTAATCACTGTTTTCTTTTCCACCAGACCTGAAATGAGGGAAACGAGGCATGAAGAGACAGAAAAGAGATCGCCTGGAACGGGCACATCATCGTGGTTATCAGGCCGGTATTACCGGACGCTCAAAAGAAATGTGTCCTTACCAGACCCTGAATCAGAGGTCTCATTGGCTGGGAGGCTGGCGAGAAGCCATGGAGGACAGGGCTCAGACTGCGTGAGCTTGTCTCTTTAAAAAGAAACCTCCGCATTGCGGAGGTTTCGCCTTTCTGGATGCCATCAAATGAGGCTATCAGAACACAGAGGTGTCCTGGAACAGGCCAACTTTCAGGTCAGTCGCGGTGTAGATCTGTTTGCCGTCGACCAGCACTTCGCCATCGGCGATACCCATGACCAGACGACGGTTTACCACGCGTTTGAAGTGAATACGGTAGGTCACTTTTTTGGCAGTCGGCAGGATCTGGCCGGTAAATTTCACTTCGCCTACGCCCAGCGCGCGGCCTTTGCCTTCGCCGCCCAGCCAGCCTAAATAGAATCCGACCAGCTGCCACATAGCATCAAGACCGAGGCAGCCCGGCATTACCGGATCGCCGATAAAATGGCAGCCAAAGAACCACATGTCAGGATGGATATCCAGCTCCGCTTCCACGTAACCTTTATCAAAGTTACCGCCGGTTTCGGTCATTTTCACCACGCGGTCCATCATTAACATGTTGGGTGCCGGCAACTGAGGGCCTTTTGCGCCAAACAGCTCGCCGCGCCCGGAGGCAAGAAGGTCTTCTTTCGTATAGGATTCGCGTTTGTCTACCATGTTCTCTGTATGCCTTATTTTAGTGAAGCCCGCAGGTTAGCTAACACGTGTACGCTGAACAAGTCCGATCAGTTGTGGTTAAACCAGTTCAGCCAACGTAACGGCCATGGCCGCTGGCGGATATCCTGCTGCGTCGCCTGAGCGATTCGCTCGCCGATAGCCGACAGCAAGGTCGTCTGGCCTTCGCCATCCCACGGGAGAGTGGTTAATAAGGGTAGCGCATCTGCGACATCATCAATGGCCCAGATGGAAAATTGCCCCTGCTCGACTGCGTCCAGAATCTCCTGGCACAACGATAAATGACGTACGTTGGCGGCAGGAATAATGACGCCCTGTTTGCCCGTTAAGCCGCGAGCCTGACAGACGGTGAAAAAACCTTCGATTTTCTCGTTAAGCCCGCCGACCGGTTGCGCGCGGCCAAATTGATCCACTGAGCCGGTAATGGCAATCTGCTGGTTAAGCGGGGCGTTGGCGAGCGCGCTGATAAGCGCGCACAGCTCCGCCATTGAGGCGCTGTCGCCGTCCACTTCGCTGTAGGACTGCTCAAAGGTTAGCGAGGCGGAGAAGGGCATCTGCTGTTCAAGATCCAGCTCAGCCATCAGGAATGCCTGCATGATCATCATGCCCTTGGCGTGAATATTACCGCCCAGTTCGGCTTTGCGTTCGATATCGGTAAACTCGCCGTCGCCGATATGCACCACGCAACTGATGCGAGATGGTTCGCCGAACGCGCGCGGATGCCCGGGAAATTCCACGACTGACAGCGCGTTAATCTGACCGATGCGTTCGCCTTCAGTTTCCACCAGCAACTGGCCGAGCAGGATTTCATCCTGCATGCGCTCGGCGAGATAGCCTTCACGCCAGGCGCGCCGGGCCAGCATCTGCGCGAACTGCGCGGCGTCGAAGGTGGCGTCTTCGCATAGCGCCGCGACTTCGCCGAGCTGGCGCGTCATCCAGATAGGATCCAGCGGCAGCGTCTCCTGGTCGCCGGTGTACCGCACGGCTTCACGAATCAGCAGCGGCCAGGCGTCGCGTGCCGGCGCGGGCAGCTGATGCTGTTGAGCGAGCGTGCAGACCCAGTTGCACCAGAGTGAAATATCTTCTTCGTCGGCGATTTGCAGATCATCTTCATATTCACTGTAAATAGCCTGCTGTGCGAGTACGGGCTCCATCTCCTGGAAATCGGCCAGCGATTCACGATCGCCCACCAGCACGACGCGCAAATCGAGCGCGAGGGAAGGGAGGGAAACCGGCAACGGACGCGATTCGTCCGGCGCTATCCACTCAAAGCGCTTCGCGATGATCATCTGCTTCAGGCGCATCCATAACAGCGGCTGCATCAGGAGCGTTTTCAGCGCCACCACCAGAATGCCGCCGTTCGCTTTGTGCACCAGGCCTGGCTCTAAGGAAATTTTACCGGCGAACTGGCGCACGCAGCCGAAAAGCTCACCCGCTTCGGCCCAGGCGGCGACCACCACGTCCGGACGCACGGCGAAATCACCTGGCGCGTTATCAGGCGGTGCCAGCGTGACTTTCTGGTCTTCGATAAGATAGTGCCCGCCGACAAGGCGTGATTGTTCCGGCAGTAGCGCTTTTGCCGCGCTGGCAATCAGTTCCAGCAAAGGTTTCTCTTCATCCGCCTTTACCAGCATAAAATCATTTAAGGGGCGCGGCGCGCAGAGCTGACTCAGCCCATCGTGGAGGCGAGGCTGGAGCGCCTCAAAATCAAGCGCGCCGTCAGATGCGGCGTCCATTTCATCAAACCGGGACTGGAAGGTCTCCGTATCAGGTACAAGCGCTTGTGATGTAAGTCTGTTAATGGTCAATGTCGAGGTTTTTTAGTCAGATGTAAAAGGCGAGATTATAGCGTAATGGGCCGGTCAACACACCGGAAATGCCGAGATTGCCCTGCAGAATCTCCCGGCGCGTCACAGACGGTTATTTCCCCTCAGCGAAACGAAAAAAAACTGTTATCCTGAAATGAGTTACACGGTCATCCTGAGATCGCAATGAAATACCAACAACTCGAAAACCTCGAAAGCGGCTGGAAGTGGAAATATCTGGTTAAAAAGCATCGCGAAGGCGAGCTGATAACCCGCTATGTCGAAGCCAGCGCAGCGAAAGAGGCGGTGGATCTCTTGCTGGGTATGGAAAACGAACCGGTAAGAGTGCTGGGCTGGATCGAGAAGCATATGAACCCGGCGCTGCAAAACCGCCTTAAACAGACGATTCGCGCCCGTCGTAAGCGGCATTTTAATGCCGAGCATCAGCATACCCGTAAAAAGTCTATCGATCTGGAGTTTATGGTCTGGCAGCGACTGGCCGGGCTTGCGCAGCGTCGCGGGATTACGCTTTCAGAAACCATCGTGCAGCTGATTGAAGATGCCGAGCGTAAAGAGAAGTATGAAAATCATATGTCGACGCTGAAACAGGATTTGCAGGCACTGCTGGGTAAGAAAGAGTAACGCGGGCGAGGCGCCGCAAAACGTCAGGCTGACACGCTTGCCCGGAGCATAGCGCAGCGATTGCAGGGCAAAATGTGATGCCTGCGGTGATGATAAACCCTTCCGAAAACACAACAGACGTTGATGACAGGCGCAAAGCCAGTCTCTGAACTTATTCCGGCAGAAACATGAACGCCAGAAACAAAAAACCCCGCCTGGGCGGGGTTTTTCTTAACGTATAACTTAAGCCTGCGGCTGAGTTACAACGTCTTTAACGCCTTTAACTTCGATCTCTACGCGACGATCCGGACCCAGGCAGTCGATCAGAGCTGCACGAGCTTTCACGTTGTCACAGGTGTTGCCAGTGACCGGGTTGGATTCGCCCATACCACGTGCGGAGATCTTGTTGGACGGGATACCTTTGGAGATCAGGTAGTCAACAACAGACTGAGCACGTTTCTCAGACAGACCCTGGTTGTAAGCGTCAGAACCGATACGGTCGGTGAAGCCCAGAACCACTACAGAACCGTCTTTCGGATCCAGGTTGCTCAGCTGAGAGTACAGCTGATCCAGCGCCTGCTGGCCTTCCGGTTTCAGGGTAGCTTTGTTGAAGTTGAACAGAACGTCAGACTTCAGGGTGAAGTGCTTGGTCTGTACTTCCGGAGCCGGAGCCGGAGCCGGAGCTACAACCGGAGCTGCATCTTCCTGCTGACCGAAACGGTAGGAAACACCTACGCTCAGCATGCCGTTGTCCGGACGCGCGCCAACAGTCTGTGCGTCGCCGATGTTGTTAACCCACTGGTATTCCAGACGGGTAGCGATGTCGCGAGTCATTGCCCACTCAACGCCGCCTGCGAATACAGGAGAAACGCCGGTGTCGTGGTCGTCGCCAGCGATGTTAGAAGAGGAATCAGCACGCCATACCATGCCGCCCAGACGGGTGTAAACGTCCAGATCGTCGGTTACCGGGTAACCCAGTTTAGCGGTCAGCTGTACGCCCTGAGCTTTGAAAGCGCCGTTTACAGTGTCGCCTTTATACGGCATGCGGCCCAGCCAGTCGTAGCCCATTTCGAAGCCAACGTACGGGTTAACCTGGTAACCACCGAACGCGCCTGCGCCCAGCTGGCTTTCGTGAGTCGGACCGTCGTTAGGAATAAAACCGGTATCGTGGAACTGGGACCAGCCCAGTTTGCCGCCTGCATACCAGGTGTTATCTTTCGGTGCGGCCTGCGCTACGGTAGCGAAGCCAGCCAGTGCCACTGCAATCGCGATAGCTGTCTTTTTCATTTTTTGCGCCTCGTTATCATCCAAAAAGGCCATGCGCTTTTCCGGGAGGAAAAGTTCACGGTTAAATCCTTCACCGGGGTTATAGCTCAATGGTTACTCTACCGATATTGTCGGTTTATTGATGAGCACCCTGGCGAGGTAAAGTCTACAACGTAGTTGGAAACTTACAAGTGTGAAGTCCGTCAGGCATATGAAAAAAAACAACTTGCGAAAGCAAAATTTAACATTTTTGCGGCAATTTTAAACACTCGTAAAGTGTGAAACCGGACGAAATCGCCCGTCTGGCCGTTCATTCGCCACAATCACTCTAACGCAGAGCGCGAGAACAAATCTGTACCAGGATTTATCCTAAAAACAATTAATGCACCATTCTTGAGTGAATTCTTAAGCCCGAACGTGGTCGGTCACCGGTCAGAGAGGGTTGGACAGGGCGCATTAAAAACCCCATTGCGTTTCCTTTCTCTGCCGCTTCCGTCAGACGGCGATGCTCGTCATCCGTTAAGTCATCATGCAGCCAGGCGATCACGACGCTGTAATTACCCGTTTCCATCGCACGAATCATTGAGTCGATAGTGACTTGTGGGTTCATCTGACTCACCTGCATTACTTTCGTCAGCGGTAAACCGGCGGATTCGACCCATTCACGGCTCAGACGCTGTTGCGGCGTGAGCCACAGCTGCCAGCGGGACTGCTGACCGAGCTGCTGCAACAGGGGCAGCAACACCAGTTGCGTCATCCACGGCTGATCTTCGTTGTACATCACTTCACTTATCAATCCCTTGGTTTCAGCCTGAGCTAACGCGCCTGCCGTTTCTTTTGCCAGACGACGGGAGCCATGCGCGCGATTTTGATGAGAAAAGTACATAAAGGTCCAGCCTCACTAGTTACTGTATGCATATACAGTACTGCTGGCGAGACCAAAGATCAATCTAAATTTCGGAAAGCATCTCGCAAATTTTGCATCTTATGACGTTGGAAAATGAAATTCGGATTGCTCACCGGGCGCAACTTTCATATGTTCCTGTTAAAGGAAAAGCTAATGGGATTTTTATCCGTTACTTATTGATATAAAAGGAATAATCATGGATAAAGCTTCGTCTGACACTCTGGTTCGGGTACAAAATACGCTTTCATCGCTGGGAAATGTTACTCATCGTTCGCTCTTTGGCGGCTACAGCCTCGCCATTAACGACGCCGTATTCGCCATGCTGGTGGAAGGGCGCTTGTATCTGCGTGCCAGCGATCAGAGCCGCGATTATCAACAAGCGCATAATCCGCCGATGCTGGTATGTACCCGGCGCGGTCGTCATATTAGCCTCAACTATTATCTGGCGGATGAGACACTCTGGCGCTCGCCATCAGCGCTGCGTGAGCACGCGCGCATCGCGCTGGCCTGCGCGCAGGCAGAGAAAACCGAGCGTGCCCGCGAGCGGCGCGTCAAAGATCTGCCAAACCTTAACGTTCAGCTTGAAATGTCGCTCTGGGAAGCCGGGATCCGGGATGTGGAAACGTTATGCGCCTTTGGCGCGAAGGAGTGCTGGCTGAAGTTACGCAAGGCTCGCAAAAACCTCAGCCTGCATGTGTTGTACGCGCTTCAGGGCGCCATTACCGGCACCCATGAAGCGGCGTTACCCACCCAAATCCGCGAAGAGCTGCTGGAATGGTTTATGCAATTCTCAGTACAGAATCATTCCTGAGCCAGTTGACGCTGCAGGCGGCTGATTTCCGGCAGCGGAGAGATAAGCAGTCCTATCTGCTGTAGCACCAGCGGTTCTTTACTCTCCTGGCGCGGCTCAATTTGCCCAATGCGCTGCGCCAGTTCCGCCAGCGATTGCTTCACCCGCGCGTCGTCAGCAGGCTGGTGATGAAGCGCATCATCAACGTAACAGACAGCATCGTCGAGCAGGGAGAGGATCTCCTGACGCGTTAGCTTTTCCCTGTGCGCGCCAAGCGCGGAGATATAGCTGGTAAGCGTGTGGTTAAGACACAAAAACCGGAAAGCGATATCGCGCATCTGCGCACTGACTCTGGGCTCGCTCGACATATTCGACACCACCGACGCCAGCTCCGCATCGCTGTTATGCGCATCGCGACGGGCGATACGATAGGCGAGCCGGTTGTCGCGCCCTTGATGATACTGTTCAAGGATCGCGTCGAGATAACGACAGTTGGCGTTTAGCGCGCGCTCAAGCACCGCTGGCAGCCGACGGAACCGCCAGTCGGGCCAGATAAAGCTCACCGCAAACCAGGCGATGGCGCAGCCGATTATCGTATCCACCACGCGCGGCAACGCCACTTCAAAGCCCTCGCCCAGCAGATTAAAGCACAGAAGTACCAGTAGCGTGATAAAGAGCGTGGCGTGGGCGTATTGCACGGTGCGGAAAACAAAAAACAGCACGCCGGTAATCACGATCAGCACCAGTTGCCCTTCCAGTGAAGGTACAAAATAGAGCACGGGAATGCCGACCGCGACGCCCGCCAGCGTGCCGATAATACGCAGTGTCAGGCGATGGCGCGTGGCGTTGTAGTTCGGCTGACAGACAAACAGGCTGGTGAGCAAAATCCAGTAGCCGTGATTAAGGCCGGTCAACTGGATAAAAGCGTAACCGACGCACAGTACGACGGACATCCGCACCGCGTGGCGAAACAGCGCCGACTGCGGCGTAACGTTACGGCTCAGGCGAAACCAGATATCGCTGAAGCCGTTCAGGCTGTCATCCGCCAGACGGTGTTCACTGTCACTGGCGGCAGGTTGGGTAAAGGGCTGCTCCGATTCAATAGTGGCAAGCTGCGCGTCAATGGCTTTAAGGTTGGCGACCAGAAACTGCACGGCTTTGAGCTGTGTGGCCGACCCGCCCGCCGCCGCGGTGCGATCGAGCGCGGCCTCCAGATGCGTAAATGCGCGCTCGAAACGCGGATCGTGCTGGTAGGGCTTGCGCAGCAGCACGGAACGCGCCAGTTGCTGACACGCCTGTGACTGCATGGAGAGCAAACGCTGGAAGCGGAACATCACATCGCTGTAGCGAAAGGTGTCACGCAGTGTCTGGTAATGAATATGCGAGGAGCTTGCGCGCTCGTGGATATCCTGCGCGACAAAATAATAGTGCAGCGTGCGGCGCGTGCTGCGCTGGCCGCGGTCACCGCGCAAGCGGGTCAACAGCGAGGCTTTGGTCTGATTCAGCGTGGCAACCAGCTGGCTGTTGGCCATCGCCAGCTCCAGCATCGGCACCTGACTTTCATCTTCGATATCCGGATCGAACAGCCGCGATTTAATTTCCAGATAATGCGCCAGCTGTTCATAGCAGCGGGCCAGATTTTCCTGCAACGGCCGCACCGGGAAGAGCAAATGCCCGGCGAGCGTCAGCAGGTTGTACCAGACCGCGCCTGCGAGCAGCAGCAGCGGCTGCTGGTACCAGTGCTCATAAAGCGATACCCCAAGCATGGTATAGATAGCTATCAGCAGCGCGCCGAAGGCGATAGTCGCATAGCGCTGCCCAAGCCCGCCCAGCAGAATAAAGCCAATGGTCGAAACCGTCAGCCCGGCGGCGAACAGCCACGGCCACGGGAACAGCAACTCCACCGAGGCCGAGGCGATAAAAAAACTGATAAGCGTAATCAGCAGGTTTCGCAGTCGGCCCGTCAGGCGATCGTCGAGGTCGGTCAGCGCGGCGGCGACCACGCCAAGCGTCAGCGGAATCGTCAGCTTCGCCTCGCCAAGCCACCAGGGCAGCGCCGCGGTGCCGCACAGCGCAATAAAGATACGCACGTTGGTGAGCCACGCGCTGTTCCAGGCGTGGCGGTGAAGCAGAGGGTTGAGCATCATGAGCGGCCCTGGTTTACTGGAAACGGCGGCGGGCGTTCGCGTCGCGCGCGGCCCTGGCCGTCTCCACGGAAACGACGCGGCGGCCTACTGGCCAGAGCGCAATCGCGGCGATTTTAAAATTCGCAATACCGACCGGGATCCCAATAATAGTCAGGCACTGCGCGATACCAGCGGCGATATGCATCAGGCACAGCCACCAGCCGAAAAACAGCAGCCAGAAGAGATTCAGCAGCGTGCCGCCGGTATTGAGCAGCGCATTTTTCCCCGCCGGATCAAGCTCGTCCACATGTACCGCTTCATTCCCATAGGGCAGCAGCGACAGTTTTGTAATTTCCCAGCAGGAGCGTGTCAGCGGCAGGGTGATAACCAGAACGATGCTGACAAGCGTCGCCAGCAGCCAGGAGAGGGTCGTGGCGAAACCGCCCAGCACAAAATTCAGAATATTTAAAACAGTACGCATAAAACCTCAGAAGCGTCGGCAAAGCGCCGGGATCATAACCACAACAATTGTAACGCGTTTTGGGTCTGGAGCGTGATATCGCAGGCGGGTAAACTTAGCGCTCTGACACCATTCAATGGCAGCCTCATGGAACTGAAAGCAACCTCTCTGGGTAAACGTCTGGCGCAACACCCCTACGATCGTGCGGAAATCCTCACCGCCGGGGTAAAAGTCTCTGGCGATAAGCACGAATATCTGATCCCATTTAATCAGTTGCTGGATATCCAGTGCCGCCGCGGCCTGGTCTGGGGCGAGCTGGAATTCACGCTGGCGGATAATAAAGTGGTGCGCCTGCACGGCACGGAATGGGTGGAAACCCAGCGCTTTTATCATCACCTGACAGCGCTCTGGCAGCAGTGGAGTCTTGAGATGAGCGAGGTAGCGGCGGGCGTGCTCAACGCCTGGCAGGAGAAAATCCGCAGCGGCGCAACGCATGAGAAATGGCTAAAGCGTGAAGAGAGCCAGGCGTTATGTCAGGCGCTGCGCCGTGCGTTACAGGCGCTGCCGGTGCCGACAGCGCGCCTTGAGTCGTTCGATAACTGCCGCGACGCCTGGCGGGAATGCCAGGCCTGGCTTGGAGACAGCGAGGCGAAGCGTCTCGCGCATAACCAGGCCTTTACCGACGCCATGCTGACGCGTTACGCCGATTTTTTCGCGCATATTGAAAGCTCGCCGCTTAACCCGTCCCAGGCGCGGGCGGTGGTAAACGGCGAAAGCTCGCTGCTGGTGCTGGCAGGCGCGGGGAGCGGCAAAACCTCCGTACTGGTGGCGCGCGCGGGTTGGCTTATCGAGCGCGGCGAGGCGACAGCTGAACAAATTCTGCTGCTGGCGTTCGGGCGTCAGGCCGCCAGAGAGATGGAGGAGCGGCTTCAGGCGCGTCTTAACACCGATGCGATCGTCGCGCGTACCTTTCATGCGCTGGCGCTGCATATCATCGGCCAGGGCGGGCGTAAAACGCCGCGCGTGAGCGAGCTTGAAAACGACACGGTAGCGCGCCACGACCTTCTGCTGAACGCCTGGCGCGAACAGTGCCGCGAGAAAAAAGCGCAGGCGAAGGGCTGGCGGGAGTGGCTGCGTGACGAGCTGGAGTGGGACATCGACGACGGCGATTTCTGGGAGGACGAGGCGCTTTGCAAACGGCTCGCCAGTCGTCTCGACCGCTGGCTTGGGCTGATGCGCATGCATGGCGGCTCGCAAGCAGAGATGATAGCCGCCGCGCCAGATGATGTTCGTGTGCTCTTCCAGAAGCGCGTCAAGCTGATGGCGCCGTTATTGAAAGCCTGGAAAGCGGCGCTGAAAGCCGAGGAGGCGGTCGATTTTTCGGGGCTTATCCATCAGGCGATCAGCGTGCTGGAGAAAGGCCGTTTTGTCAGCCCGTGGAAGCATATTTTGGTGGACGAATTCCAGGATATTTCACCGCAGCGGGCAGCGTTGCTGGCGGCACTGCGCCGTCAGAATTCAGCCACCAGCCTGTTTGCCGTGGGCGACGACTGGCAGGCGATTTACCGCTTCAGCGGGGCGCAACTCTCCCTGACTACCGCATTTGACGCGCATTTTGGCGAGGGCGACCAGTGCGCGCTCGACACCACGTACCGTTTTAACGGGCGCATCGGCGACATTGCTAACCGCTTTGTCCAGCAAAACCCGCATCAGCGGGAAAAACCCCTTAACAGTCTGCGTGCGGGCGACAGCAAAGCCGTCACGCTGCTGGCGCAGGAGCAACTGGAAGCGCTGCTGGATAAAATGAGCGGCTATGTGCGCCCCGACGAGCGCGTACTGGTGCTGGCTCGCTATCATCATCTGCGCCCGGCGGCGCTGGAGATGGCCGCGACGCGCTGGCCAAAACTCTCGCTGGAGTTTATGACGATTCACGCCAGCAAAGGGCAGCAGGCGGATTACGTCATTATTGTCGGTCTGAACGAGGGGCGGGATGGGTTTCCGGCGCCTGCCCGAGAATCGGTTATGGAACAGGCGCTGCTGCCTGCCACGGAAGACTTCCCTCATGCCGAAGAGCGCCGCCTGCTGTATGTGGCGCTAACCCGCGCGCGGCATCGTGTCTGGCTGCTGTATGACAACGCGGCGCCGTCGGTGTTTGTTGACGCGCTGACGCGTCTTGGCGTGCCGACGGCCCGCAAACCCTGATTATTTCAGGCGTTCTGCGAGATAACGCGGATAGTCAGGGATCAGCACATCCAGCGTGTCGCTAAAGGTCGGCGACTGGATAATAAAATCTGCCGTCGACAGGTTCGTCGCTACCGGGATATTCCAGACGGTGGCGAGACGCAGCAGCGCTTTAACGTCCGGATCGTGCGGCACGGCGTTCAGCGGATCCCAGAAAAAGATCAATACGTCGATTTTCCCTTCGGCGATCATCGCGCCCACCTGCTGATCGCCGCCCATCGGGCCGCTCAGCATCGCGTTAACCTCAAGGCCGGTCGCGCGCTGCACCAGATTGCCGGTAGTGCCAGTTGCGTACAGTGAATGATGCGCCAGCAGCGCTTTATGGCGCTCCACCCAGTTCATCAGCATCGATTTGCAGTGGTCATGCGCCACCAGCGCGATTTTCTTTTGGGCGGGCAGGGTTCGGGTTGTCAGTTCCATATCATTTTCCAGATTAAATAACTGGCTACAGATTACTGTAAGTGATGGATGCTGCAAGCGAAGCCGGTAAAAAACTGCGCCCCGTCGCATCGGTTGCGCTCAGACGCGGCGTTGCGTGGTGAGCGCGCCGCCTTTGACATACACTTTACTGGAACGTTTTGAGGGGAGAGAAAATGAAAGAAGCTGATATCGCAGAGATTTTGCAAAACACCAAAACTATCGCGCTGGTGGGCGCCAGCGACAAGCCCGACCGTCCGAGTTATCGCGTGATGGCGTATCTGCTGGAGAAAGGGTATCACGTCATTCCCGTGTCGCCGAAAGTAGCGGGGAAAACCTTGCTTGGCCAGCAAGGATACGCCACGCTCGCCGACGTGCCGGAAAAAGTTGATATGGTGGACGTGTTCCGTAATTCCGAAGCCGCGTGGGGCGTGGCGCAGGAGGCCATTGCGATAGGCGCGAAAACGCTCTGGCTACAACTTGGCGTGATTAACGAGCAGGCGGCGGTGCTGGCGCGTGACGCGGGGCTTAACGTGGTGATGGATCGCTGCCCGGCGATAGAAATACCGCGGCTAGGCCTGTTTCAGTAATAAAAAACCCGGCGTGGCCGGGTTTTTTTAGTTACGCAGGCGGGGCGCCTGGAGCTGCTGGCGAATCGAACGCGCCAGTTCATCCATAGAGGGTTGCTCCGGATGCTCCTCCTGCATTTCGCCGCTTAGCTGGGCTTCAGCAAGATAAGTATGCACGGGCTGGCCGTCGTCGTCTTCCATCACGACGTGATACCACGGCGCGGCGCGCAGCTCGGCGTTTACCGCCAGTTCATCGACTTCAGGTTCATCAAGCGAATATTCAGGGTCGATATCCACCACGACACCCAAATACCCTAACAGAGAATGACGAACCTGCTGGCCGATACCGAATTTGCTGGCAATCATTGTCACCTCCCGGGAAACGTTCATACCCTGTATATAAGGGCAGTGTATTCCTTTTCAAGTTACATGACGCGACAGGCAAACCCTTTCAGATAAAGACCTTCCGGGTAGCTGGCGATCACAGGGTGATCGGCGGCCTGACGGAACTGCTCTATAAATTGTACATCACGTCCGGCATCTGTTGCGGCGTCGGCGACGATTTTCTGGAATAAATCGGTGGTCATCAGCCCGGAGCAGGAGAACGTGAGCAGAATGCCGCCAGGGTTAAGAAGCTGAATTGCGAGCATATTAATGTCTTTATAGCCGCGGCATGCGCCATGAAGCTGGCTTTTGTTCTCTACGAATTTTGGCGGGTCCATCACGATAACGTCGAACTTCTCGCCCTGATCGCGGTATTTACGCAGCAGCTTGAATACGTCATCGCGCACGAATTCGGCTTTGCTCAGGTCGAGCTGGTTAAGCTCCACGTTCTGTTTCGCCACATCCAGCGCCTCCTGCGAGGTATCAACGCTTATCACCTGGCGACAGCCGCCCATCAGCGCAGAGACCGCAAAGCCGCCAGTGTAAGAGAAGCAGTTCAGCACGCGCTTGTCGTCGACATAGCGGCGCGTCGCGAAACGGCTGTCGCGCTGGTCAAGGTAATAACCGGTTTTATGACCGCCTTTAATATCCACCAGCAGCTTCATGCCGTGCTCTTCAATCGCCAGCAGATCCGGCGGCACCTCGCCGCTGATCGGGCCCTGCGCAAGCTCCATGCCTTCTTTTTTACGTACCGCGACGTCCGAGCGATCGTAAATCGAGCATTCTGGGTAGAGCGACTGCAACGCCGATACCAGCGCCGGGCGCTGATATTCCGCACCGGCGGAGAGCAGTTGCAGCACGAGGAAATTGCCGAAACGGTCAATCGTCACGCCCGGCAGGCCGTCCGATTCACCGGCGATAAGGCGATAGCTGTCGAGCCCGTCTTTTTGCGCCAGCCAGTCGCGCCACTGCTGCGCCTGAGCCAGGCGACGGGTGAAAAAGGCGATGTCGATGGTTTCATTCGCATCAAACGTCCAGACGCGCGCGCGGATCTGCGAGGCCGGGGAGAGGGCGGCGCGTGCTAACCATTTTCCCTGATGGTCGACGATGTCGATGGTTTCACCTGGCGCGGCTTTACCTTCCATACGCGCGACGGCGCCGGAAAAGACCCAGGGATGGCGGCGCAGGAGAGACTTCTCGCGCCCTTTGGCTAACACTAAACGTACGCTCATAATTTGCTATTCTGTGAATCAAAGAAAATGGGCGCCATTCTCCCGACTTCAGCCGGGAAATGCAACGCTACCGCAAAGGAGAACCGCTATGACTCAACAATGCACGATGGCCTGGGTACACGGCCGGGTACAGGGCGTCGGGTTTCGCTACACTACCCAGCACGAGGCGACGCGACTGGGCCTGACCGGCTACGCACGTAATCTTGACGACGGCAGCGTGGAAGTGCTGGCCTGCGGCGAGGCCGGGCAGGTGGAGAAGCTTATCGCCTGGCTAAAAGCGGGCGGGCCGCGTAGCGCCCATGTGGAGAAGGTCCTGACGGAGCCGCATTCGCCCGCTGAAGATTACCGGGAATTTCGCATTCGCTATTAAATGCACTTCACGGGTTTCGGCAGGCCGGCGATTTTAGTGGCCTGCTTCGCCGGGCCTTTCGGGAACAGGCGATAGAGATAGCGGCTGTTGCCTTTCTCTTCGCCGAATTTCGTCGCCATTGCTTTGACCAGCATGCGGATAGCGGGCGATGTATTAAATTCGATATAAAAATCGCGTACAAAGCGCACCACTTCCCAGTGCTCCGGCGTTAGCGTAATGCCTTCTTTTTCGGCGATAACCTCCGCCAGCCCTTCGCTCCAGGCGTCGAAGACTTTCAGATAGCCTTCAGCGTCGGTTTCAAACTCTTTACCATCAAACGTCAACATACCGATTCTTGCCCTGTTACTGATTGCGCGCAGTGTAGCAAATTCCTGGCGCCAGAAAAAACAAAGCCCCGCACGGGGCGGGGCTTAAGCGCAGCGTTGGCTAACCGTTAGTCGCGGCTCGCGAAGCCCAGAATGCTCAAAAGGCTCACAAAGATGTTGTAGAGCGAAACATACAGGCTGACGGTCGCGCGAATATAGTTGGTTTCGCCGCCGTGAATGATATTGCTGGTTTCAAACAGGATGGCGCCTGAAGAGAGCAGAATAAACACGGCGCTGATCGCCAGGTGCAGCGCAGGCAGCTGTAAGAAGATGTTCGCAACCATGCCGATCAGCACGACGACCACACCCGCCATCAACATACCGCCCAGGAAGGACATATCCTTGCGGGTGGTGAGCACATAGGCGGAGCAGCAGAAGAACACCAGCGCGGTGCCGCCGAGAGACAGCGCGATAAGATCGCCCATCCCGGCAGAAAGATACGCATTAAGCATCGGCCCCAGGATATAGCCCAGGAAGCCGGTGAAGGCGAACGCCGCGATGATACCGCTTGGCTTATTGGCCAGACGGTAGGTCAGGAACATCAGACCGTACATGCCCACCAGCGTCAGGATCAGGCCCGGCGAAGGCAGTGCCAGTACGGTGCTGGCGGTCGCGGTGATCGCGGAAAACGCCAGCGTCAGGCTCAGCATAAAATAGGTGTTACGCAGAACCTTATGGGTGCTAAGCAGCGACTGTCTGTCGCGCGCAGAGGTAATTAAGCGATCCATGAGTAGTCTCTCATTACAGGTATTTAGTTTCCGAGCATAGAAGGTTGCACGCAACGGGAAAAGGGCTTTTACCCATCTTTACGCTGCTTTATTTCTCTAAAAACAAGGACTCAGAAAACGCATTTATATCATAAAAAACGGTCGGCTCCGGCGTGCTTTCAGATCCCCCTCTTATATATGACGTAAAACCGTTGCGCGAAAGCCGGCGCGCGTCTATCTGTGTTAACGACATATCACAACAACACACAAGGCGTGGAAAATGAACGTGAAACAGAAAGCTCTGTCTTTTTCTCTCATCGCTGCCGTCATTTCGGGCGCATGCGCGACGGCGTATGCGGCGCAGGTGCCGGCAGGCGTTGAGCTTGCTGCAAAACAGGAACTGGTGCGCAACAATGGCAGCGAACCTGCCTCGCTCGACCCGCATAAAGTAGAAAGCGATGTCGAATTCAATATCATCAGCGATGTTTTCGAAGGGCTGGTGGCAGTGCGTAAGGATGGCTCCATTGAGCCGCGGCTTGCGCAAAGCTGGGAAAACAAAGACAACACCGTCTGGACGTTTCATCTGCGCAAAGGCGTGACCTGGTCCGACGGCGAGCCCATTACGGCGGAAGATGTGGTCTGGAGCTGGCGTCGTCTGGTTGACCCGAAAACCGTCTCGCCTTACGCCAGCTTTCCCGGCAACATGAATATTGAAAATGCCGCTGAGATAGCGAATGGCAAGAAACCGGCGGACACGCTGGGAGTCAAAGCGCTGGATGACAACACAATCCAGGTCACCCTCACGCAGCCCACCGCGGCGTTCCTGTCGATGCTGGCGCACCCGTCGCTGGTACCCATCGATAAAACCGCCGTTGAGCGTTTCGGCGATAAATGGGCGCGTCCGGAGCATTTTGTTTGTAGCGGCGCGTATAAAGTCATTGACTGGGTGGTCAATGAAAAGATTGTAGCCGAGCGTAATAAACGCTACTGGAATGATAAAGAGACGGTGATTAATAAGGTCACTTACTTGCCGATCGCCGCTGAAACCGCAGATCTGAACCGCTACAAAGCGGGTGAAATTGACATCACCAGCACCGTGCCACTCAATCAGTTCGCGCAGCTGAAAAAAACGATGCCGGAGCAGGTGGACGTCTCGCCACTGCTTGGCACCTATTATTACGAATTCAATACCAGCAAAGCACCGTTTAACGATCCGCGCGTGCGCCGTGCGCTCAACATGGCGCTCGATAAAAATATCATCGCAGCGAAAGTGCTGGGGCAGGGGCAGCGACCGGCGTGGGTGGTCAGCCAGCCGGAGATTGGCGGTGTAAGCATCACTCCGCCGGAATATGCCAGCTGGCCGCTGGAAAAACGTATCAGCGAGGCGAAAAAACTGCTGGAGGCGGCGGGCTTCAACGCACAGCATCCGCTCACGTTTAACTTGCTTTATAACACGATGGAATCGCACCAGCGCATCGCCATTGCGGCGAGTTCCATGTGGCAAAAAAATCTCGGCGTGGTGGTAAAACTCCAGAACCAGGAGTGGAAAACCATGCTTGATAACAAACACACCGGTAACTTCGACGTGGTGCGCTACGCGTGGAACGCCGATTATGACGATGCCTCGACATTTCTGAACAACTACCGCACCGGTGACAGCCAGAACACCTCACGCTACACCAACAAAGCCTATGACGAGGCGCTCGCGAATGCGGCGAAAGCGGCTGATGTCACCGCGCGTGGGACGTTTTATCAGCAGGCGGAAACCATTCTGGCTGACGACGTGCCCGCGATTCCGGTTTACCACTATGTTCGCACCCACATGGTGAAGCCCTGGGTTGGCGGTTTTTACTCCAGTAACCTGGGCTTTTATTACACCAAAGATATGTACATCAAAAAACATTAACCCCGGGCGAGCGCCGTAAGGGTCGGTAAAAATGCTGCAAATGTGATCGTTGTGCCGATATTTCAGTCGATTAGCGCGCTTTTGGCTGTTTTTAAGGCAATCGAACACATTCGGGCTTTACACGGCGCAGGGGGATGTTTATAGTTCGCGTCATTGCGGAAGTGTGGCCGAGCGGTTGAAGGCACCGGTCTTGAAAACCGGCGACCCGAAAGGGTTCCAGAGTTCGAATCTCTGCGCTTCCGCCAACCAATTTAAGGGGATGCCGAAAGGCGTCCCCTTTTTCATTTGGAGAGTTTCTTTCCGCGCTTTCTGGCGTTTCCTGTCAGGCGTTTCTTAACGTCTTCCTGCAAGTTTGTTACCAAAGACAATTCCTGTGTCGCGCAAAGACAACGTGTGCGCGCGCTAACGCGCGCGCTGTCCGTATAGTCTGTTACATCTGCCTGACGCCTTGCGCTTGTCAGCGCCTCGTCCGCGCGTAGCATCTGCTGCTCAGTGAACTATTCCGCCGCGCGGCGGCGGGGCAGAGCTATCACCGGCGGGTTTCAGGGAGAGAAACAATGGCATCGCTGCAAACGGTTATAGAAAGTTGTCAGGCGAGCGCGGAGGAACTGGCGCCGCAGGCGCAGCAGCGCCTCGCGCTGTGGGAAAAATGGCTGCAACCTATTTTCGACCATAATCCCACCGGCGACGATCCGGGTTACAACGACGATTTCCAGCAGATCCGCGAAGAAGTCAATAAACTCTCCGGCGCGGATACCACGCGGGTCGGCGCGCTTGCGGAAAAAGTCCTGATGACTGCCGCGAAAGATCTCCGCGTCGCCACTTATTATGCCTGGGCGCGGCTGCACCGCGACGGCGAGGCGGGCTTTGCCGAAGGGCTGGAGTTGATAGCCGCGCTGCTACAGCGTTTCGGCGCAACGCTTCATCCGCAGCGTGCGCGACGTCGTCAGGCGTCGCTTGAGTGGCTCGCGGGTTCACGCGTGCTCGACAGTCTTTCTGTCTGGCCCGAAGTCACCCGTGAAGATGCCAGACGTACCGCAGGCGCGCTGCTCCTGATTGACCAGGCGCTGGCGCACGACGAGGCGGCGGCGCGCCCGCAACTTGCCGCGCTCTATGGCGCGCTGGAGGCCCGGCTGATGAAAGCGGGCGGCGTTGATGCCGTTGTGCCCCAAACCACCAGCGACGCCCTTGCCACCCATGCCGCGCCGGCCATCAGCGCGATCGCCTCAGGGCGCGATCTGCTGGATCAGGGCCGCCTGCTTGCCGACTATTTGCGCAATCAGCCCGACGGCTGGCTTGCCGCGCACCGGCTGATGAAATGCCTGCGTCACGACACACTCCACCAATTGCCGCCGCTGTCAGACGACGGGCGCACCCGCATTGAGCCGCCAAAGGCCGACCAGCGCGCTGCTAAAACGCCTCTGGCTCCAGCAGAGCTGGCCCGAGCTGCTGGAGCAGGCAGACAGCCTGTTTTCACGCGGCGCTAATCATCTGTGGCTTGATGTGCAGTGGTATACCCACGAAGCGGTGCTGAAATCCGGTCAGGAGACGCTGGCGGGGATTATTCGCGCCGATCTGAATGGCCTGCTGAACCGCCTGCCGGGTCTTGAGACGCTGGCGTTTAATGATGGCACGCCGTTCGCCGATGAGGTGACGCAGCACTGGATCACGCAGCAGGTACGGGAGGCGTCGCCCGGTCAACATGAGATGCCTGCTGCCGACACATGCGGCGCGGGCGACGACGAGGTGCTACAACTGGAGCCGGAAGCCATTGCGCTCGCTGACAGCGAAGGCGTTGACGCCGCGCTGGGCTGGTTACAGAGCCGGCCATCGTTGACTTCAACGCGTCAGCGCTGGCTGCTGCGTCTGCTGATGGCGCGTCTTGCCGAGCAATACGGCAAAAATGAACTGGCGCTGCATCTGCTGGCTGAACTGCAAACAGCGGCCTCGGCCATGACGTTGCCGCAATGGGAGCCTGCGCTGCTGTTCGAGGTGAGCGCCCGGCGGCTGCGGCTGCTGCGCATGAAGGCCGGGCGCAGCGATACGGATAAAGCGCGCCTGCATGCGGATATGGAACAGCTGCTCGCGACGCTTATCGCCATTGACCCGGCGCGCGCCGCTGTTTTGTGTAGTTAAGCCTGTTCAGGGAAAAAAAACATGCCCGAAAGCCATCACACGCCCTCGCTTTATGAAATCCTCTACGGTAATTTCGCAGGTGGGCTGGCGCTGCATGACGTCAGCGAGGAAAACCAGGTCATCCTGTCGGTGCTCGACAATATGCAGCGTATCCTCAATACCCGCGCCGGTAGCCTGAAGCATCTGCCGGACTACGGCCTGCCGGATATGACCAAAATCCTCCAGGGAATGCCCGGCACGGCGCATGAACTTATCAGCACACTCTGTGCCGTGCTGCTGAAATATGAGCCACGCCTCAAGCGCCTCAACATCGCGCTGCTGGCGCAAACCACACCAGGCGAGCTGCGCTACGCCATCGACGCCGAGCTGAAAGGCGTCGGGCTGGTGCGCTACGGCACGGAATTTATGCCCGAAGGGCGGGTACTTATCCGCCATCTTAAACAACAGCAATTAATGGATAACCGGGCCGCCCTCTGAGCGGCTTTTCCGACAGGGATATCATGAACACCCCTTCTGAACGACATCTCAAAACCGGCGGCGATCCGCGTCTGCTGCCGGACTACGCCGCGCTGCGCGAAGAGCTCAGCAAACTCACGCACCCGGCGCGCCCCGATGTGGACTGGCGACGGGTCGAACAGTTATCGCTCTCCCTCTTTGAGCGCAACGGCGTCGAACTGCAAACCGCCGTCTGGTATACGCAGGCCCGCCTGCGCCTGCTGGGCTTGCCTGGCCTCAACGAAGGGCTGGCGATTCTGGCGGCGCTTATCGCGCACCAGTGGGGCAACCTGTGGCCGCAGCCAGTACATGCGCGTATGGAGATCTTAAGCAGTTTCAGCCAGCGCGTGCAGCAGACGCTGCGCACCTTGTCGCTGCGCTATGCCGATCTCGGCGCGCTTTATCAGGCGGAGCAGTATCTCTCGTCAATGATTGCAGTGCTGGCGCGCCTTGAGCTTAAGCATGTGAGCCAGATGGACGCGCTGCGGGCGCAGTTTCAGCAGGCCGCAGCGCGGCTGGAGAGCGAAACAGGCGAGGGCGACGCGCGGGCGGCGGATGTCGCAACGCCGCCGTGTGATGAGTCTTCTGACGATGCGCGCCGTGTTTATGTCGCCGCAAGCCTGGCGGCATCGCCGGAAATGCCGCGCCGCGCTATCGATAAAACTCGCCTGAAACCTTTCCTTGCCGGCATGCTGACCATGCTGGTGGCAGGCGGCGGGGGGCTGCTCGGCTGGCAGGCGTATCAGCGTCCCGACCCGCTGGCGGCGCAGGTTGCGGCGTCGCTGGATGCATGGCCGAAAGTGGCGACCGGCGCCGTACTGACGCCTGAGCGCGGGCGCAGGCTCGCTCCGCAGACCGTTTTCGCGCCCACGCGCCAGCGTCTGGACTGGCTTGCGCGTCTGCCGCCGGATCGCAATATTCGCTACGGTGGTGAACTGGTGCGCCAGGCGGACGCGCTCTGGCCGCAAAACCCGCAGGCGCAGGCGCTTGCGCGTCGGTGGCGTCAGCAGATGAGCGCGGCCGCGCTGCCTTTACAACATCTGGATGGCTGGCATCAGGGCATGACGCAGCTCGATCAGCTCGCCGCGCGGCTCAACGCGCTGGATGAGCGGCGCGGCAAATACCTGACAGGCAGCGAGCTTAAAACCATGGTGTTTAACATTCGTCAGGCGTTTGACGCGATGCCGCCTGCCGAGGAGCTGCTGCGTCGGATGGCGGCGCAGCGTCAGCAAGGCGCTGTTCCCGAGGCGCTGCGCGTTGAGACTGAAAGCCGTCTCAGTCAACTGCTTTACCGGTACGTGTTGCTCACGCCTGATACGCCTGACAACACCGCGCCGTAACGTGCGGTATGTCTGTGCAGGGTAAGACGCAGCAGAGAAAGACACCCGTCGCGCACTGGTTAAGGTTTTTTGTCTGTTCAGCGCGTAAGACGCCGCTAAACGACGCAGTGACGGCTTAAAAGCGAATTGATCCCGAAGCGGCGCTACTCTCGGCCCTGGTTGTATTCCGCTACCAGACATTCCAGCGCCGCGCTGACGTTCGCCGGCGAAAGGCGTACCAGCTGCGGGTAAAAAGGGTGGCGATACACAAAATCGATAAAACGCCGCGCAGGCTGGAGCGTGGCGTCGCGTAACTCACTGAGACGCTGCGCGCCGGTCAGGCTGCATACGGCCATTTGGTAGTCGGGTTGAGAAAACGTGCGCCAGATGTCGTTCCAGATAATATCGGACGCAATCACTTCAGAGCGATACGGCTGCTGCGGCACGCGTTTTCCTGCTTCGTGAACAAAAGCGATATGGCAATGACCACTCAGGATCTCCTCCCGGTTTGCCATCAGGCAACCCCCATAAAGGAAACATTCATGCTCAAGATAATGGCGGGTATACAACGCGGCGTTGTCGGTCAGCGATTTAACGACTTCAAAATGGCGGTAAGCAGCAAGTACCGGCTTAACCACAGTGCCGGCATCGTTAACTTTTAAGCGCGCAGCCCCATAACGGGTATCGAAAAGAAGATCGCGCCGCCTTATCTGCCTGTCTTTCGCGAAGATCCTGGCGATAAGATTTTCGTTATCGATGTGTTCTTCTTTATCAGCGCGATAACGGTAATTTTCCGGGATTGCAGCGCCGGGCGGCGCATAGTTGGTTGTCAGCGCGATAACCTGATGGCTCGCTTTCTCGGCGGTTACCACGACGTAAAGGCGGTTAGCGGAGTGATTAAAGCCCAGCGTAAAGGTGGCGGTCGCGAAAACCGGATTCAGGGAGCAGACGTGAACTGAGGCAGACGCAATACGGGCGGCAAAAGCCAGTTGATGAAGCGCACGCCCGAAGGTTTTATTGCTGATCCCACTGGCTGCGCGAAAGTCATACAGCCGCCCGCCTGTACGAATCAATTGCGCGAGTGGTAAAAGGTGAGGGGCCACGTGCGCCTTCTCATACCAGACAAATGTAGAGCGACAGCCTGTACAAAGCAGGCGCTGTCGTCCATTTTCGGCATAGCCGTTACGGATCAGGCTGTTGCGTCCCCCGCAGCGTGGACAGGCCCGGATCACGCCCTGATAGTTTCTGTTTACCTCAGCCTTAAATGCATTCAGCGCGGCTGCGCTAATCACCGGAAAGGGAAAACCACACGCCTGGCAAAGGATGTTTTCGCCGCGCTGCAAATAAGAAGGGCTGCCCAGAACACCAAAATTCTTGCAGCCAAACGTCTTACAGGCGTTCACATTGCTGGTCCGAAAAAGCGCGGCAGCCTGCATTATCGAGCCTTTCAGGCGATCAGCCATTTTATCTCCGCCGGGGAGCGTCCGCTTTGTGACAGCGTTTTCAACATCAGCATATAAGGGTTGATGTAACTGAAAAACGCCTGATACCCCTCACAAAACCAGTTGCGGTTTAGCTTGCCCTCCGCAGAGGGCAGAATGCGGTGTTTCGGGCAGCCGCCGTAACAGGCAAACCGGTAAGGGCAACGGTGGCATTCAGCCGCCATAGCATGTGCTTTCGCGCGTGAAAAAGCCTGGTTTGCATCGCCGTCGCGGAGTGCGGCAAGCGGGGTGGAGTGGATATTGCCGAGTTTATAGCGGGGCCAGACATAATGGTCGCACTGATACACATCACCGTTCATTTCCATCGCCAGTGCGCTGCCGCAGCGCTCTGCGAAAACGCAAATTTGCGCAGGCAGGCCGCACCAGGCGGCGAACGCCTGATCAAAAAGCTGAATGCTGATGTCGCCAATATCCCGCCGTATCCAGGTGTAAAAAATCGTTTTTAAAAAGACACCGAAGGCATCACCGGGCACTGACCAGGGCGCAATAGCGGCGTCTGCCTGATCGTCAGGGGACACCAGAACGCGGTTTTCGCCTGCCAAAGCATGACGCTCCAGCAGAGGAATAAACTGCATATCGCGACTGCCGATGCTCCGAAGGTAGTCATACACGCGCAGCGGATGGTGAACGTTAATATTGTTCACGACCGTCAGGGTATTGAATTCAATATGGTGCTTTATAAGCAGACGAACCGCGTTTTCCACGCGGTCGTGCGTCGGTTTCCCGGAGCGGGTTTTACGCCATGCATCGTGCAGCTCTGCATCGCCATCAATGGAAAGACCGATTAAAAAATGATGTTTGCTTAAAAAGCGGCACCATGCGTCATTGAGTAACAGCCCGTTGGTTTGCAGCGTATTGATTATCCGTTTTCCGCAGGAATATTTTTCCTGTAAAGCAACGGCGCGCTGATAGAAATCGAGACCGGCAAGGGTTGGCTCACCGCCTTGCCAGGCGAATATGACCTCGTCGGTCTGCTGCGCTTTAATATGTTGTTCAACGAATAATTCAAGGGTCGCGTCATCCATACATTTTTGTTGGCGACCCGGATAAATCTGCGCTTTTTCGAGGTAAAAGCAGTAATCACAGTTTAGATTACAGGCCGCGCCCACCGGCTTGACCATGACATGGCAGCTTTTCTTTATCACTGTATTTTCTCTCACAGGAAAACTCTGCGGCGATGCTGAACCACCACGCCGCAGAGCAGGTGGGTAAAACCTGAGCAGCGAAACTTAATTCCAGTCAACCGGCTCAGGTTTTTCTCCACGGGCGCGCATCAGCGAATCGTTATCGATATCGTTTTTATAGCGCGTAAAATCTGCAATGAGTTGTTTCTCAAGGTCTGGTTGTTTGCCAAGCAGGTTATTGACCTCGCCAGCATCCATTTTCAGGTTATAAAGGTATTTCGGTTTAGCGTTACGGTCGAAAATCATTTTCCAGTCACCTTCCCGGATGGCCCACATATCCGTCGGATCGTCCTGAAAAGGCATATCAATTGACCAGATAAGCGGTTTCTGACGCGTAAGCGTTTTCCCTTCCAGTATGGGCCTGATTGATTCGCCATCGATAACGCGATCGGTTGGTAAAGGAAAGTGCAGCATGTCAGCAAGCGTCGGCAGCACATCCAGCCCGGTAACGGGTGAGTCGGACACCGTTCCCGCTTTAATATGGCTCCCGTATTTGATAATGGCTGGTACGCGGATACCGCCTTCCCAAAGATTATCCTTCCGGCCCCGTAATCCGTTGGTTTCGCCTGCCATATTTAACTCATACCATTTGCGCGCTTCCCGCGTGACCGGCCCATTGTCGCTGGTAAAGAGGATAATAGTGTTATCCTCTTCCCCCATTTCCTTAATTTTTGCGACGACTTTACCGACCTGTTCATCGAGGTAACTGATATTCGCGTAATATTCACCCGTGCCCCGCCAGGGTTTATCCGCCCAGTCGGCATAAAAGAGATCCTGATGCTGGCGTTCATATTCCGACATATAGCTTTTGTACATATCGAGATATTTTTGCGGGGAGGCGAGCGGGGTATGAACTTCGGTAAACGCGACGTATAAGAAGAACGGTTTATTGTCTTTGCGGCTGTCGAGCCAGTGAATCGCCTCGCTGCTAACCAGTTCACCGCTCATCTGTTTAACCGTGCCGATGGGTTGACCATTACGATAAAAACCGTTGGGATACACCACGCCATAGCGCGGGCGCGTTTTTACTTTATCGAGATCGCTTGTGACAAAGCCTGCTGCGTTCACCAGAGAATAATCAAAACCCATATCTTTGGCCTGCGGCTGATCGGTACGGTCAGCGCCCGCATTTAAATGGAGCTTGCCCATCATCGCTGTGTCATAGCCCTGCTCTTTTAAATAGCTGGCGATCGTTTTTTCATTACGGCCCAGCGCCACATTTTTTCCACCGGAAGGGATCCAGGAGCGAATCCCGGTACGAAACGGCGTGCGCCCCGTTAATAAACCCGCCCGTGAAGGCGAACAGAGCGGGGCCGGGGCGTAATATTCCGTAAAGCGCATACCCTCCTGCGCCAGGCTGTCGATATTGGGCGTTTTGACAATCGGATGCCCATAAACGCCGGTATCACCGTAGCCAAGATCGTCCGCCATAATAATAACGACGTTAGGCCGTTTAACGGTAGTGTCAGAGCCCGGTGTCGGGGCAGGAGATTGTGCTCCGGCGCTGGCGGCCAGCATCAGGCTCACCAGGCTTGTCAGCATTCGCTTTTGCATAATGTTTTCCTTATTAAAATCAAAACTCATAGCCCAGCATATAAATCATCTGATCGCCGAAACCGTCATACCCCAGCTTGTTTTTGAAATAGCGCCAGGTGACGCTCGCTTTAAGATGCGGATAAAACTTCCATGTCAGCGTTAAACCGCCATTAATGCCGTTAGCGCCATGCTGCTGCTCTGCATAGGCGTCGTTACGATCGAATTCAAATTCATGCCAGTCTGATAACACAAAAGACTCCTCCCACAGCGAGAAGAAATATGCGGTCGTCCATCCTGCGACATAGCCGTTGCGCCCGCTGGCGCTTCTGCCGCCGAGCCGTTGTGAGTAATAATCGGAAGACTGATTATGAAAGGCGAGGTAAGGCTTAAAAAATCCCCATTTACCGCTTAAGCCCAGGTAGCCCAGGCCATACATCATGTCCAGATCGTCGCCCCAGGTATTATCAAACTGACCGTAAACTTTTCCCATCAGGCTCACGTCGGAGCTGAACAGCCGAATATGTGTCTGTGCGGACAACACATAGTTCTGACCGGAAATGTCGTGGTTCAGTACATTATTTTCATAAAACGAGTAAAATTCGCCTTTATCAAAAATGGCGCCAAAATCTGCGGTCAGTTTCCACACCTCGCCACGGTGGGTATTTTCAAACCCACTATTCCAGTCTGCATATCCTGCATTCAGGGAGCCGTAAGCGTTTTTGATTTCAAGGTCCAATGCGTTTACATGGCTGGCATGTAATAAAATAACCAGAGTGGTAATCGGAACTAACGTGCCTATACCTCTGCGTATTATTCCTAAAATCATTCTATGAACGTCCTTATTATCGGTAAGCATTCGCAAGAAATCATAATGAGTACGGCTTATTATGTTTGTGATAAAAATCACAGGTGAAAATAAGGGGGTGTTTATAAAGGGGGGAGTGTCAGAAAGTGTTGGTTTTAAAATGATATCTTATTGAAAAGGTTACGGGTTTGTTTTTCATTATTTAGTCACTTTCATGGCTGTTTTGCTGGGCGGTAATGCATTTTCTTATTTTCTGAAGTTTGTTGTTTTTGTGGTGAGAGTAACGGTTCCAGTTACAAGAATGAATAAAAATTTTCTTCATCGATAGCACCTTGATTGAGCATATACCCATAAATCAATAAGTTTTCATAATATTTATTGTGTGTCCGATGAGTGATATTGAATGTGAGAACTGTCATGCCCGTTATAACGATGGGTGAGCTGCGTTAGTTTTATGATGAGCTTTATTATCAATAAGGAGTTTGCTATGGCTGGTAACTTAAACGTTCTGCCCCTTCCTCGTCCGCCTGTCAATCAAGGAATTGATACCGCAAATGCGACTGTATTAAATCATAATAGTATTTATTCAACGTTGATGACTCAGATCACGTCAGAAAACACTCAAAGAAATGCCGTTCTTACACTAAACCCTTATGGCACCGCGCCACTGAGTCTTTATGTCGGCATATGGGCTAATGAGGCTGATTCGGTGCAAATTACGGTAACCGATGAAAGTGGTAGCGTTCCTTTACTCACTTTTCATCAGAATATCGTTACTGGTCCAAATCTGGTTCCAGTTTCAGGTCTTGTTGCAGATAAAGTAAACATCATTAGCTTAACGTCGACGTCTGGTACCACAAGCTGGTCAATGCTTACAGCACCCCTCCCACCTACTGATGCTCAGAACCCTGACGGGCATAACCTTTTCCCTCAAGTGACTCAAAAAACACCGGTGACCGATCCTTCTCTCCTTGCTGATGGCGTTTATTTTGTATCATGCTTCGATCGCAATAATATTGCGCTTGATTACCAGGCCAATATTCGATGGTTTACTACCAAGGATATAGCATCAAATAATTTACTACGTATCGCAAATGGTAATTTTTTGTCGTCGGCAATCGCGCAGAATAACTATTTAGAGATGTATGAGTTTGATATGGTTGGGCGAGTCCATACTGTCTATAAACTGGATAATGCTTTGCATCATTCGTTATATCAGCAAAGTAACGGGGTGCTGGTAGGGGCATCTGAGTATGCGCCCGGCACTCGACCAGATGGCGGAAAAAGCATAGAGGATGGTGTTTCTGTTATCGACCTTTCAACAGGCTTAGAGATTCGCTATTACGATATGGTGAAAGTCCTCGACCCTGGGCGTATTACACGCCCCTCCAATCCCCCCTCTACCGACGGTACTATAGACTGGCTTCATGTAAATCAAGCCTATATCAATGAAACCAATAATATTCTTGTTACCTCCGGGCGCAATCAAAGTGCTATATTTGGTATTAATGCAGATACTGCGGAACTTGTGTTCATTATGGGGGCTCATGAAGACTGGTCCTCAGCATTTACAAACTACTTGCTGACGCCGGTAGATAGTCAAAATAACCCACTCTATGATTTCAGTGACCCGCAGCAAGTGGCTGCCGCTAATTTATCTTTCTGGAACTGGGGGCAACATAATGTTCTCGAAATCCCTAATAGTCATACTGGCCTGATTGATATTTCAGTTTTCAACAACGGTAATTACCGTGCGAGTACCGACGATAAGAGCCTTGAGCCATGGAAAAACCAGAGCCGCGTAAGTAATTATCGTATCGACATTAACGCCCGGACGGTGCAAAAGCTGAGCGAATATTATTCCGGGCCTGAAGGTTATAGTAGTTTATGCGGAGCGAAGCAGATTATGCCGAACGGTAATCTGGTGGTTTGTTATGGCGGAGCCACTTTCGATGGCACCGGCCTTACCATGACATGCGATCCTGGCTATAGCGACGTGGATTACGGTGTCTGGGATGACAGCGCCGAAGGAAAACTACCGCTCAGGGAGCTCGACGAACAAGGCAATATTCTGCTTGATATCACTATTGGCTCAGGGTTAGCACGAA
The DNA here is from genome assembly GCF_001277195.1 of Cronobacter muytjensii ATCC 51329. Lineage (NCBI taxonomy): Bacteria > Pseudomonadati > Pseudomonadota > Gammaproteobacteria > Enterobacterales > Enterobacteriaceae > Cronobacter > Cronobacter muytjensii. The sequence continues at coordinate 2,421,959 of NZ_CP012268.1, read as the reverse complement.
GTAAAAATGATGATCCGGCCATGTTTCGGTACAACATCACTTGTTTCAGAGCTTACAAGTTACCGCTATTTGGCTAAGCGAAATATACCGCTGCGTTTGCCGCAGCGGTGACAGCGCGGCCCTCTGCGCAAACAGAGGGCCGAAAGGTCAGACGTTTTTACGTTCGATAGTCTGTTCGCCCCAGAAGAGCGAATCCGCATCGGTTTTCTTGAAGGCCCGAATCAGCACCTCATCGCTGCCTTCTTCCCAGATTTTCTCGGCCATCACCTCGTCATAGTCGGCCACTTCGAAAATCGCTTCGGCGATTTCGGGCGACGTATTACGCAGGCTGGCCCATTCCCCCACGTGATGGGATTTCGATTCTTGTGTCGGCATGATTTCCTCCAGTGAAGTGAGTTAGCCTTTCAGTTTGACAGCGAGGCCCGCAACGTATTCGCCCTGATAACGGGCGATAGCCAGCTCTTCCGGACTGGGCTGACGCGAGCCGTCACCGCCTGCGATTGTGGTCGCGCCGTAAGGCGTTCCGCCGCGAACCGTGGAAATATCAAACAGCTCCTGCGCCCCGTAACCGATAGGCACAATGATCATTCCATGATGAGCAAGGGTAGTCCATGTTGAGGAGATAGTGTGCTCCTGACCGCCCCCGGTACCGGTGGAGCTAAAGACGCTGCCCAGCTTGCCGTACAGCGCGCCGGAGGCCCACAGGCCGCCCGTCTGGTCGAAAAAGGTGCGCATCTGGCCGGACATATTGCCGAAACGGGTCGGGGTGCCGACGATAATCGCGTCGTAATCCGCAAGCTCCTGCGGCGTAGCGACCGGTGTGTCCTGCGCCTTACCGCCCGCTTTCGTGAAGGCTTCCGCCTGCATGGTTTCCGGAACGCGCTTGATAGTGACCTGCGCGCCCTCAACCTTTTCAACGCCTTCGGCCACCGCATGGGCCAGCGTTTCAACATGCCCGTACATGGAATAATAAAGCACCAGAACTTTCGCCATCAGCTTTGCTCCTGTCTCAGTGTTTGCCACAGCCTGTATCGCTGCGCTCATCATTAAAGGATATGCCGCCACGGGCAGAGTGCAAATGACCAGGCAAAAAACCTTTGAAAATAAGAATTTACCTGAAGAAAGGCGCTTTGTAGCATCAGGTCACATTTTTGCGGCGGCGAATTTTTTTAATCATAAGAATGCCTTATTAATCGTTTCGTCAGATTCATCGTCGAAACGCCAGATTGATGTTGCAGAATGTTTCAGGAGGGTGGCGAGCGGGCGCGCCCTGGCTAAGCTTTTAATCACGCGGCAACGATAACGGCTCCGGCCAGATGCCGTGAGGTGAAAGAATCCTCTTTTACTGAATGCAGTATGATGTCTAATGATTCACATAATCTGGAGGTCAGAAATGGCAAACCATCGTGGTGGTTCAGGTAATTTCGCAGAAGATCGTGACAGAGCATCAGAAGCAGGTCGTAAAGGTGGCCAGCAGAGCGGCGGGAACTTCAAAAATGACCCGCAACGCGCTTCCGAAGCTGGGAAAAAAGGGGGTAAAAACAGTCATGGCGGCGGACGTAGTTAGCGCCACGCATGACCGTTATTAACCGCCAACGCTGAAAAGTACGGGTTAATAACCACCCTCTGACCGCCGGGCACTCCCGGCGGTTTTTTTATGCCTGCGAGGGCGGGTCTTGTGGAGCCAGTCGCGCATCCGGCGCGGCCTGACGACGGCTTAACAGCGCATTTAACGCAATGGCCCCGAACGTCGCGGTACCGATGCCGCCAAGCGTAAAGCCGCCAAGCGTCAGCGCAAAATCGCCCGCGCCCAGTACCAGCGTCACCGCCACCATTATCAGGTTCCCATTCTGGCTGAGATCCACATGGTTCTGCACCCAGATGCGCGCGCCCGCCACCGCAATCAGGCCGAAGACCACAATCGATGCGCCGCCGATCACCGGCCCGGGAATCGTATGGATAAGCGCGCCGAATTTCGGTGAGAAGCCGAGGAGGAGGGCAATCATGGCCGCTGCCACAAACACCAGCGTTGAGTAAACTTTGGTGACCGCCATCACGCCGATATTCTCTGCGTAAGTAGTGACGCCGCTGCCGCCCACCGCGCCGGAGAGCATTGTCGCGAGCCCGTCACCCACAAACGCGCGGCCCATATACGGGTCCATGTTGCGCCCGGTCATGCCCGCTACCGCTTTCAGGTGTCCGAGATTTTCCGCGACCAGAATCACCGCCACCGGCGCAATCAACATGATCGCCTGCGCGTTGAAGGCCGGCGCGGCGAAGTGCGGCAACCCGAACCACGCCGCCTGGGCGACGGGCGTGAAGTCGACCGGTTTGCCAAGCCCGAGCACATTAGTAAACAGCGCATAGAGTACCCAGGCGGCAATCAGCCCCACCAGGATCAGCAGCCGCTGCACCATGCCCCGTGTAAACACCGCCACCAGCCCAATGCAAAGCACCGTCATCACCGCCATCCAGCCGTCAAAGGCGCTCGCGGAGACGCCCTTTACCGCAATCGGCGCAAGATTAAGCCCAATCGCCATCACCACCGCGCCGGTCACCACCGGCGGCATCAGCCGTTCTATCCAGCGCGTGCCCGATTTCATCACCACCACGCCAATAAGCGTGTAGAGCAGGCCACAGGCGATAATGCCGCCGAGCGCCACGCTCATATTCGGGTTCAGTCCCTGGCCGCTGAAACCCGTCGCGGCGATCACCACGCCGACGAACGCGGCGCTGGAGCCGAGATAGCTCGGCACCCGGCCGCCGGTTATCACAAAAAACAGCAGGGTGCCGATACCGGACATCAGAATCGACAGGTTTGGATCGAGCCCCATTAAGAGCGGCATTAACACCGTCGCGCCAAACATCGCCACCGCATGCTGCACCCCCATCACCAGCGTCTGACCGGCGGAGAGCGTTTCATCGGGAGCCACCACGCCGCCAGCGGGGCCGGCAGCTTTACGCCAGTGAGGAAACCAGGAATTGGCCATGTTTATCTCCTGTGGAGCTAAGAGGCGAGCCCGCAGACGGGCCGCGCCAGAGAGTGATAGCTGCGGTCGAACCAGACCAGACCGTGCGTATCGTCGTTGCGTGCTATCTCCAGCACACGGCACAGCAGCACATCATGCGTAGAAACCGGCACCACCTGTTCCACGCGACAGTCGAACGAGACCACCGCACCTTCGAGCTGTGGACAGCCGGTGACGCCACGTCGCCAGCGGGCCGCGGCGAAGCGCTCCTCCATCGGCGTTTTGCCGCCGAACAGCCCGGAGAGCGCCTCATGCCCGGCGGCAAGCGTATTGACGCACAGCTGTCCGTTAGCCTGGAACACTGGCCAGACGGAGGCGTTGCGGTTAAGACAGACTAGCAGCGTCGGCGGGCTGTCCGTTACGCTACATACCGCCGAGGCGGTAAACCCCGCGAGACCGGCGGCGCCGTCGGTGGTGACGATATTGACCGCCGCCCCGAGCCGCGACATCGCATCGCGAAAAGCCTGTTGTTCACTCATAACGCCTCCTTAAATGATCGCGCACGTATCGTCAAAGGTGAGCCGCGGCAGGCGCGGATGCAGTCTGGCGGTATCGCCATAGCCGATATTGATAAGCAGATTGCTTTTCCAGGTCGTGCCGCTGAAAAATTCAGCGTCCACCGCCGCCCGGTCAAAACCGGACATCGGGCCGGTGTCGAGCCCCAGCGCGCGACAGGCCATAATCAGATACCCCGCCTGAAGCGAGCTGTTGCGAAACGCCGTCTCTTCGGCCACCGCCGGGCTTGAGGTAAACCAGGCGCGGGCGTCGGCATAGGGGAAAAGCTGCGGCAGCGCCTCGTAAAACTCGTGGTCCCAGGCGACGATGGCGGTCACCGGCGCGCGCATCGTTTTCTCCACGTTGCCGCTCAAAAGCGCCGGTTTCAGGCGCGCTTTCGCCGCAGGCGTTTTCACGAACAACAGCCGCCCCGGCGAGCAGTTGGCAGAGGTCGGGCCGAGTCGCACCATGTCGTAAATGTCGCGCAATTGGTCGTCGCTCACTGGCACGTCGAGCCAGGCGCTGTGGGTGCGGGCGTCGGTAAATAACGTGGCGAGCGCGCTGGCGCTCAGGGCTTCGCTCATACGGTCTCCTTGTGGGGCCCGGCAACAAGCGCCGCGAGCCCGGCTAACAACAGGGGGTTAAAAAGGGACGCTGCCGCGACGTTGCAGGCGTGCGCGCCACTCTCCATTACCGCCAGCTGGCTGTGTGGGAGCGCTGCCTGCAATGCCTGCGAGCAGGTCCACGGCACCAGCAGATCGTCGCGAGCGCAAATCAGCTGTACCGGTGTAGTGATGCTGGCGGCCCGCTTGCGGTAGTCGGCGCTTTTCAGCGCCCGGAGCCTGCGCAGCAGGTTTTCGGTGCCCTGAAAATGCGCGTTATGCAGCGCCTCTTCGGCTTCAAGCCGCGGCTGGTTTTCTTCAGCCCACGCGGGCGGGTAGAGAAACAGCGGCTGTGCGGCAACGTAAGCCGCCGGGCCGCTGTCCAGCAGCAGCCGTTCGCGCGCGTCGAAGCAGCGGCGGGTCCAGGCGCTCAGCGACAGCCAGCCGTTGACGATAACCAGCGCGCTGACCGCCTCCGGGAACGCCAGCGCCAGCTCCATGCCGACCAGCCCGCCAAGCGCGTGGCCGAGCACCGCGTAGCGCCGCACGCCGTGGATAACCAGCGCCTGGTGAAGCTCCCGCGCCATATCGGCAAGCGTATAGCCCTCGGGCAGCGCGTCAGGGTTTTCGCCGGTGCCGCGCTGGTCATACACCACCGTCTGGTATGCGTGACCGAGCGCGCCCTGCTGCGCGAGCCAGTAGCCGCCAAGCCCGCCGAGACCAGCAATCATCACCACCACAGGCGCGCCGGGAAAGGGCGCCTCGCCGACGCGCAGTTTCATCACGCGCCTCCCGCAGGCCCGATATGGGCCACGCTCGCGATTTCCACCAGCGCCTCCGGCTTCACCAGCCCGCACTGAATGCAGAAGCGCGCGGGTTTATCGCCGGGGAAAAATTCTGCGTAGATCTCGTTAATCGCGGCGTAATTTTTCCAGTCGGTAATAAAAATCGAGTTGAATGTCACGTCCTCCATCGTCCCGCCCGCGGTTTCGATAACATTCCGTATCGTCTCCAGCACGTGACGGGTTTGCGCTTTTGGGTCGCCGGGGTACACCACATTGTTGGCCTTATCAAACGGCAGCGTACCGGAGACATACACCACGCCGTCCGCCAGCGTGCCGGGCACGAACGGCGCGATGGGTGTCGTGGTGCCGGGGGGAATAATGACCTGTTTGGGCATAAAGACTCCTTACGCGATGCGGGCCAGGGTGGCGGGGGAGAGGGCGTGACAGAAGCTCTGCACGTCGCTGACCCAGCCGAAAAAGGTTTCGATATTAAACAGCGCGGCCTGCTGGGCGAACGGCGGCCCGGCCTGGTGGGTGGCGTCTTCCAGCACCACGCCGAAATACTCCAGGAAAAAGCCGTCCCGCAGGGTCGACTCCACGCAGACGTTGGTGGCGATACCGGTAAAGACCAGGTGACGGATATTGCGCGCGCGCAGCATGCTGTCGAGCGGGGTGTTAAAGAAGCCGCTGTAGCGCGGTTTCGGCAGTACGATATCGCCAGGAAGCGGTGTGAGTTCATCCACCAGTTGGTAATCCCAGCCGCCTTTCGCCAGCAGCTTGCCGTACAGCTCCGGGCGGCGGCGCATGGTTTTCAGCGCGTTCGATTTATGCCAGTTCGGCGAGCCGGGGCCGCCTGCTTCGAGATAGTCGCTGTCCCAGCCGTTCTGAAACCAGACAATCGTCATGCCCGCCTCGCGCGCGGCGGCGACGGCGGTTTTGATGTTGGCAATGACCGGCGCGGTAGCCGAGACGTCAAAACCAGCGAGATCCAGATAGCCGCCCTGGCTTGCGTAGGCGTTTTGCATATCCACCACAATCAGCGCGCTCTGCTCCGGCGCGAAGGTGAGCGCCTCGGGGCGCGCCGCCAGATTGATAGCGTTCATCACGCCACCTCCTGCGTCACGCGCAGATGATCGCGACAGCGCATCAGCGGCTGAATATGTTCGCCAAAGGCGTCAATGCCGGTCAGGAAGTCGTCAAACGTCAGCAGCACGCCTTCGGTGCCCGGTACGGCGGCGACTTCATCAAGCATCCGGGCGACGCTCGCGTAAGAACCCACCAGCGTGCCCATATTGATGTTGACCGCCGAAGTCGGGTCTGCCATCTGGCGCACGTTGGTGTCACTGCCTGAGCGGGTATCCTTCTGGCTCTGTTCGGTAAGCCAGGAGAGCGCCTCTTCATCGGCACCGGCTTTGTAATGTTCCCATTTCGCGCGCGCCGCCTCGTCGGTTTCGTCGGCAATCACCATAAACAGCACGTAGGAGCCGACATCGCGCCCGGCTTCATCGGCGGCGGCTTTCATGCGCGCGGCGGTGGGGGCGAAGGCGGCAGGCGTGTTGACCCCTTTGCCGAAGCAGAAGTTGTAATCAGCATATTGTGCGGAAAACGCCATGCCCGCGTCGCTCTGGCCTGCGCAGATGACTTTCATCGGCTGCTGTGGGCGTGGGCTGACGCGACAGTCATTCATGGTGAAGTAGTCGCCTTTAAAATCGCTCTGGCCGGTGTTCCAGAGATCGCGCAGCACCTGAACATATTCGGTGAGATAGTCATAGCGGCGCGCGAAATAATCGTCGCCGGGCCACAGCCCCATCTGCTCATATTCCGGCTTCTGCCAGCCCGTCACCAGGTTAACGCCGAAACGCCCGCCGGAGATGGAATCAATCGTGGAGGCCATGCGCGCCACAATGGCGGGCGGCAGCGTGAGCGTGGCGGCGGTGGCGTAAATCTGAATACGCGAGGTTACCGCGGCGAGGCCCGCCATCAGGGTGAACGACTCCAGATTATGATCCCAGAATTCGGTCTTACCGCCGAAGCCGCGCAGTTTTATCATTGAGAGCGCAAAATCGAACTGCTGCTGCTCCGCCTTCTGCACGATGGCTTTATTAAGCTCAAACGTAGGCATGTATTGCGGGGCATGGGTGGAAATCAGCCAGCCGTTATTGCCGATAGGCACAAAGACACCAATTTTCATCACGAACCTCTCTTTTGCGGATAAAAGAACCGTCGCGTGGCGTTGCTTCCTGCACGTCCCGTGCCGCGCTCAGAGGGTGAATTGCAAAGCGAATGCCAGTTTTTAAAATGCCTTTGTTATCATTGTGTTGCTTGTGTGTGTAAATTTTGGACGCTAAAAACCGGACTAAACGGTCAAAAACGTTGCACAGAAAACAGGCAGCGTTGCGCAATCAAAGTGCAGATGGCGCGCCGCGGGTCGAGCCGCCGCCGCGCTTTTGCTATGCTTGAGCAAAACATAAGGAGAGAGCGCATGGCACAAGGCGCGCAAAAAGAGACGGGCAAGCGCTCAAAAGCGGTGGCGGCCAAAAAACAGGCGATACTGGACGCCGGGCTGACGCTGTTTTCGCAGTTTGGCATTCACGGCACCAGCCTTGAGCAGGTGGCGGAGCGCTCCGGCGTTTCTAAAACCAATCTGCTTTACTATTTTCCGTCTAAAGAGGTGCTCTATATCGCCGTGCTGAAGCATATTCTCGATATCTGGCTGGCGCCGCTGCGCGCGTTTCGCGAGGATTTGCAGCCGCTCGCGGCGATTAGTGAATACATTCGCTTAAAGCTTGAGGTATCGCGCGACTTCCCCGAGGCGTCGCGGCTGTTCTGTCTGGAGATGCTCCAGGGCGCGCCGCTTTTGATGGCCGAATTGCAGGGGGATTTAAAAGCGCTGGTGGAGACAAAATCCGCCATCATTACCGGCTGGGTCGCCAGCGGCAAGCTCGCCCCCATCGACCCGCACCATCTCATCTTTATGATCTGGGCCACCACGCAACACTACGCGGATTTCGCCACCCAGGTGGAGGCGGTCACCGGCGCGACGCTCGCCGACGAGGCGTTTTTCAACCGCACCGTGGAGAACGTCCAGCGCATGATCATTGAGGGGATTCGGGTGCGGTGAGGCCGGTGTTACCGCCAAATAAAAAGGCGCCCGTGGGCGCCTTTTGTATGAGATGACCGTCAGCCGATAGTCATCAGGCTGGCGTTGCCGCCGGCGGCGGCGGTGTTGACGCTGAGCGAGCGCTCCAGCCACAGGCGTTCCAGCAGCAGGTTGGTTTCCCCGCGCCCGAAGCCCTGTACCGAAACAATCGCGCCCTCGCGCGCGGCCACTTTTTCGCACAGCGCGCGCAGCTGATCCGAGTCACCGTGATAGATAACGGCGTCAAAGAACTGGCTGAACAGCACGTCCGGTTTGGCGAAGTCGATAATCGCGTTCACCGCAGCCGGGAGCTGTTTGGCAAGCGTGCGCTGGAGCGGCTCATCCGCCCACAGCACGCGGCTGCCCGCGCTGGTGACGGCGGCGAGCTGCACCAGCAGATCCTGCTCGTTGTCCGCAAGGCAGAGCACGCGCTCGCGCGGCAGCAGGGTGTAGGTATTGCGCTCGCCGGTCGGGCCTGGCAGGGTGCGCTGCACGCCGCTTTGCGACAGGGCGAGATAGTGCTCGCACAGCGCTTTGAGGTCCGGGCGGCCCGCCGCCCACTCGGTCAGCGCCTGGTGCGGGCGCGTGATGAGCGTTTTCACCTGCGCGTCCTGGGCGTAGCGGGCGTCGTGGCGCTCAAGCGTTGTCTGCACCGCCGCGTCCGGACGGCTCGCCAGCAGGCGGTAGAGATAGAGCGGGCCGCCCGCTTTCGGGCCGGTGCCGGAAAGCCCTTCGCCGCCGAACGGCTGCACGCCGACCACGGCGCCGACCATATTGCGGTTCACATACAGGTTGCCGACGTGCGCGCTGCCGGTTACCTGGGCGATGGTCTCATCGATGCGCGTATGCACGCCAAGCGTCAGGCCATAGCCCGCTTTGTTGATCTGCTCAATCAGCCCCGCCAGGTTGTTGCGGTTGTAGCGCACCACATGCAGCACCGGGCCGAAGACCTCTTTTTTCATCTCATCAAAGCTTTCAAGCTCAATCAGGGTCGGCGTGACAAAGGTGCCGGTCTGCCATTCGCGGGCGTCCACGCTGTTGTCGCGTACCGCCTGGAAGACCTTGCGGCCTTTGGCGCGCATCGTCTGGATATGGCGCTCAATTCCGGCTTTGGCATCGGCATCAATAACCGGCCCGATGTCGGTGGTCAGGCGGCCAGGGTTGCCCATGCGGCACTCCGCCATCGCGCCTTTCAGCATGGTCAGCGTGTGATCGGCGATTTCTTCCTGCAGGCAGAGCACGCGCAGCGCCGAGCAGCGCTGGCCGGCGCTGTCAAAGGCCGAGGCGACGACATCCACGACAACCTGTTCGGTAAGCGCGGAGGAGTCGACAATCATGGCGTTCAGGCCGCCGGTTTCGGCAATCAGCGGCGTCGGGCGGCCCTGCGGGTCGAGACGGTCGGCGATATTGCGCTGCAGGAGCGTCGCCACTTCGGTGGAGCCGGTGAACATCACACCGCGCACGCGCGCATCGCCCGTAAGCTGTGCGCCCACGGTTTCGCCGCGCCCCGGTAGCAGTTGCACCACGCCCTGCGGCACGCCCGCTTCCAGCAGAAGCTGAATGCCCTGCGCGGCGATAAGCGGCGTCTGCTCCGCGGGTTTCGCCAGCACGCTGTTGCCTGCCGCGAGTGCGGCGGCCACCTGGCCGGTAAAGATAGCGAGCGGGAAGTTCCACGGGCTGATACAGACCACCGGGCCGAGCGGGCGGTGGGTTTCGTTGTCGAAATCGTCACGCACCTGGCCTGCGTAGTAGCGCAGGAAATCGACCGCCTCGCGCACCTCGGCGATGGCGTTGGCGAAGGTTTTACCGGCTTCACGCACCAGAATGCCGATGAGCGTCTGGGTCTGGGCCTCCATCAATACTGCGGCGCGCTCAAGGATGGCGGCGCGCTCCTGCGGTGGGGTGGCAAACCAGATAGGCGCGTTATTAACCGCGCTTTCCAGCGCCTGCGCCACTTCCGCTTCGCGGGCGTCGCGGGCGTAACCGACGATATCGCGCGGCTCCGCCGGGTTAACGACCGGCGACAGCTCGCCTTCTTCCACGGCGTTTTCCAGCATCGGCAGCGCGCGCCATTTTTGCAGGGCGCTGTTGAGCAGCGACGAAGAGAGGGAGGCCAGGCGGTGTTCATTCGCCAGATCGAGACCAGCCGAGTTCACGCGGCCTTCGCCGTAAAGATCCTGCGGCAGCGGAATTTTCGGGTGCGGCAGACCGACGCGGCCTTCCTGCGCGGCCAGTTTCTCGACGGCGCTCACCGGGTCGGCCACCAGATCGTCCAGCGACAGGGTGTTATCGGCGATGCGGTTAACAAACGAGGTGTTAGCGCCGTTTTCCAGCAGGCGGCGTACCAGGTAGGCCAGCAGCGTCTCGTGGGTGCCGACCGGGGCGTAAATACGGCACGGTCGGTTGAGTTTGCCGTCGGTGATTTTGCCCACCACCTGCTCGTAGAGCGGCTCACCCATGCCGTGCAGGCACTGGAACTCATACTGGCCGGGGTAGTAGTTCTGGCCGGCGAGGCTGTAAATGGCCGCCAGCGTATGGGCGTTGTGCGTCGCGAACTGCGGATAGATCAGGTTCGGCACCGACAGCAATTTTTTCGCGCAGGCGAGGTAGGAGATATCGGTATAGACCTTGCGGGTATACACCGGATAGCCTTCCAGGCCTTCCATCTGGGCGCGTTTGATTTCGCTGTCCCAGTAGGCGCCTTTCACCAGGCGGATCATCAGGCGACGACGACTGCGGGTGGCGAGATCGATTAAGTAATCAATCACGAACGGGCAGCGCTTCTGGTACGCCTGAATGACAAAGCCGATGCCGTTCCAGCCCGCAAGCTCCGGCTCGAAGCAGAGTTTTTCCAGCAGATCGAGGGAGATTTCCAGGCGGTCAGCTTCTTCAGCGTCGATGTTAATGCCGATGTCATACTGGCGCGCCAGCAGCGTCAGAGATTTGAGGCGCGGGTAGAGCTCCTCCATCACGCGGTCATACTGCGCGCGGCTGTAGCGCGGGTGCAGGGCGGAGAGCTTGATGGAAATACCCGGCCCTTCATAGATGCCGCGGCCGTTGGAAGCTTTGCCGATGGCGTGGATCGCCTGCTGGTAAGAAACCATATAGGCCTGCGCGTCGGCGGCGGTGAGCGCCGCCTCGCCCAGCATGTCGTAGGAATACCGGAAGCCTTTTTCTTCGAGCTTACGGGCGTTGGCCAGCGCCTCGGCGATGGTTTCGCCGGTGACAAACTGTTCGCCCATCAGGCGCATCGCCATATCCACGCCTTTACGGATCAGCGGCTCGCCGCTCTTGCCGATGATGCGGTTGAGCGAGCGCGACAGGCTGGCTTCGTTATGGGTCGAGACCAGACGGCCCGTAAACAGCAGGCCCCAGGTGGCGGCGTTGACGAACAGCGACGGGCTGCGGCCAATGTGAGACTGCCAGTTGCCGTTGCTGATTTTGTCGCGGATCAGCGCGTCGCGGGTGGCTTTATCCGGAATACGCAACAGCGCCTCGGCAAGGCACATCAGCGCCACGCCTTCCTGGGAGGAGAGCGAAAACTCTTGCAACAGGCTCTGCACCATACCGGCGCGACCGGAAGCGGTTTTCTGATTACGCAGCTTCTCGGCGAGGCTCCAGGCGAGCTGATGGGTTTTCTCCGCGACCGGCTGCGGCAGGCGGGCCTGCTCCAGCAGCATCGGCACCGCGTCGGTTTCCGCGCGACGCCAGGCGGCGGTAATGGCCGCGCGGCTCACCGACTGCGGCTGGATCTGCTCGGCGAACTCAAGAAACGGCTGGTGGCTCTCTTCCGGCGGCGCGGCGGCTTCGTCGCTCTCATTGGCGGCGCCGGCCAGCAGCGCGGGCAGTTCCGGCAGGCCGTCGCTGTTTTCCAGCTGCTCAAGATAATTAAAGATGGCCTGCTTAATCAGCCAGTGCGGCGTGCGGTCAATTTTGGTCGCGGCGGCTTTAATACGCTCGCGGGTGGCGTCGTCCAGCTTGACCCCCATCGTGGTGGTGCCCATGCCCTTACTCCTGTGTGTCGCGTCAATATAAGAACGGTGATGTTCGGCAATATCTATCATGTTGCAACTTTGTGCAACCTTGTTAAATGTGACCTCGCCAGCAAGCTTAAAAATGAATGAAATGTTAAATATGAAATCGCTATGACGCGTGGGAGAAAGGGCGGTTATAAGCTCAGAATTCGGGCCTGGTTAACATTTTTATCCGGTGCAACCTGCAAAAGCGTGAGCGAGTGCAACCTCTCAAAAAATGTACAGGTTTCACAGATGCAAAACATGTGAATGATGTGTTAAATCGATTGTGAATAAAAAACGCTTCCGGCAGGATACTGCCGCCACACGATACGACAATAACGCCACCGCTGCGTTCCGGCGGTGATAAACGGGGCGACCCGGTAATAACGCGGAGAAGTGAAATGACGACGAGTACACCGATGCTGGTGACTTTCATTGTTTATATTTTGGGGATGATACTGATTGGGTTTATTGCGTGGCGCTCCACCAAAAACTTTGATGACTACATTCTTGGCGGACGCAGCCTGGGCAGCGTCGTAACCGCGCTCTCTGCCGGCGCGTCGGATATGTCGGGCTGGCTGCTGATGGGCCTGCCGGGCGCGGTGTTTCTCTCCGGGATCTCCGAAAGCTGGATTGCCATCGGGCTGACGCTCGGGGCCTGGATTAACTGGAAGCTGGTGGCGGGGCGCCTGCGCGTTCACACCGAGCACAACAATAACGCGCTGACGTTACCGGATTATTTCACCGGACGTTTTGAAGATAAGAGCCGCCTGCTGCGCATTATCTCGGCGCTGGTGATTCTGCTGTTCTTCACTATCTACTGCGCATCCGGCATCGTAGCGGGCGCGCGCCTGTTTGAAAGCACCTTTGGCATGAGCTATGAAACCGCGCTCTGGGCAGGGGCTGCGGCGACCATCCTCTACACCTTTATCGGCGGGTTCCTGGCGGTAAGCTGGACCGACACCGTTCAGGCGAGCCTGATGATTTTCGCGCTGATCCTCACACCGGTTATCGTGATTTTCGCGGTCGGCGGCCTGGACGATTCGCTGGCGGTGATTAAGCAAAAGAGCATCGAGAATATCGATATGCTCAAGGGGCTGAACCTGGTCGCGATTATTTCGCTGATGGGCTGGGGGCTGGGCTATTTCGGCCAGCCGCATATTCTGGCGCGCTTTATGGCGGCGGACTCTCACCACACCATCGTTCACGCGCGTCGCATCTCCATGACCTGGATGATCCTCTGCCTCGCGGGCGCGGTGGCAGTGGGCTTCTTCGGTATCGCCTACTTCAATAACCATCCGGAACAGGCGGCGGCGGTGAACCAGAACGGCGAGCGCGTGTTTATCGAACTGGCGCAGATCCTGTTTAATCCGTGGATTGCCGGTATTCTGCTCTCCGCTATCTTGGCGGCGGTGATGTCAACGTTAAGCTGTCAGCTACTGGTCTGCTCCAGCGCCATTACCGAAGACCTCTACAAAGCGTTCCTGCGTAAAGGCGCGAGCCAGAAAGAGCTGGTATGGGTCGGCCGTATGATGGTGCTGGTGGTAGCGCTGGTCGCCATCGCGCTGGCGGCGAACCCGGAAAACCGCGTGCTGGGCCTGGTGAGCTACGCGTGGGCGGGCTTTGGCGCGGCGTTTGGCCCGGTTGTGCTGCTGTCGGTGATGTGGTCGCGCATGACGCGCAACGGCGCGCTGGCGGGCATGATTATCGGCGCGGTGACGGTGATTGTCTGGAAACAGTTCGCGTGGTTTAACCTTTACGAAATCATTCCGGGCTTTATCTTCGCAAGCCTCGGTATCGTGGTGGTGAGCCTGATGGGCAAAGCGCCATCGGCCTCCATGCAGGCGCGCTTTGAAAAAGCGGACGAGGAGTATCACACCCCTGCGCCGTCGAAGCTTCGCGCTAACTAAGCGTCTTATAAAACCCGCCGCCTGGCGGGTTTTTTCTTTCTCATCAATCCGGTAGCTTGCCAGACGCTGCGATTTACGCTGTTATCTTCGCGTTCACCCATAACAAAAAAGGACAGGATGATGGCGATTCGCAAGGTAATGATGTCGATAGCGCTGGCGGCGACGCTTGCAGGCTGCGCCCCGCACGCGGCCGAGCAGGCGCAAACACCGGCGTGCGCTGCGCAAAACCGCATGACGCAGACCACGCTCTATTTCGGGCTGAATCGGCCAGCCGGGGCGGCTATCACTGAACAGGAGTGGCAGCGCTTTGTGGATAACGACGTGACGCCGCGTTTTCGCGACGGGCTGACCGTCTTTGACGCGCGTGGACAGTGGCTTGGCAACGACGGCAAGGTGGCGCGCGAGCCGAGCAAGGCGCTGATGCTTATCCACGCCAGCGACAGCGCGAGCGAGAAGGGGATTGAAGCCCTGCGCGGGATTTATAAATCGCGTTTCGCGCAGGAGTCGGTGATGCGGGTCGATGAAACCGTGTGCGCGCAGTTCTGAAAAAAGGCGGGGAAGCCCCGCCTTATCTATACACCGCTATTTCTGGCCGGGTAAACGGAACGCCACCCGGCATTGATTCACAGCACCAATCCCGCAAAACTCGCCGACAGTAAACTCACCAGCGTCGCGCCGTAGACCAGACGCAGGCCAAAGCGCGATACGACGTTGCCTTGCGACTCGTTAAGGCCCTTGATAGCGCCCGCCACGATGCCGATAGAGGCGAAGTTCGCAAACGACACCAGAAATACCGACAGGATCCCAAGCCCGCGAGGGGAGAGCGTCGCGGCGATTTTTTGCAGCTCGATCATCGCGACAAACTCATTCGCCACCAGTTTGGTCGCCATAATGCCGCCTGCCGTCAGGGCGTCCGCCGCCGGGATCCCGATAAGCCAGGCGAGCGGGTAGAAAACATACCCCAGCAACTGCTGGAAACTGTGGCCGAACAGCGTCAGAAACAGCGCATTCACCGCGCTGATAATGGCGATAAAGCCGATCAGCATTGCGAGAATAATCATCGCTACCTTAAAGCCCGCCAGAATGTACTCGCCGAGCATCTCAAAAAAGCTCTGGGATTCATGTAGCTTTTCAAGCTTCACCTCCGGCTCGTCCTGCGGGCGTGTCGGGTTGATGACCGACAGAATAATGAAGGTGCTGAAGAGATTAAGCACCAGGGCCGCCACCACGTATTTCGCCTCGACCATCGACATATACGCGCCGACAATAGACAGCGACACCGTGGACATCGCCGTCGCGGCCATCGTAAAGAGGCGGCGCGAGGAGAGATCGCCAAGCACCCCTTTATAGGCGATAAAGTTTTCCGACTGGCCGAGGATCAGTGAACTCACCGCGTTAAAAGATTCCAGCTTGCCCATACCGTTGACTTTAGAGAGCAGCGTGCCGATAACGCGGATAAAAATCGGCAGAATACGCCAGTGTTGCAGGATGCCGATGAGCGCCGAGATAAACACGATAGGGCAGAGCACGCCGAGAAACACAAAGGCGAGGCCCTTCTGGCTCATGCCGCCGAAAACGAAGTCGGTACCCTGAGCGGCAAAGTACAACAGCGACGAGAACGCGCCGGCAATTGACTGGATCGCCGCCAGCCCCGCCTGCGCATGCAGGAAGAACCAGGCGAGCGCCGCTTCGATAATTATTAGCTGAAGAATATAACGCAGGCGAATGCTTTTACAGTCAAAGCTTGCAAGCCAGGCAAGCGCGAGTATCGCCACGACGGCGAAAATAAAGTGCAGAATGGTTGTCATAGTTACGCAGGTGTCTGAAAGAAAAATAGTTAGCCACATAAAAACCGGCCGGTAAACAGCGCGCTAAGCATAATTTCCCGCATCGTTATCTGGCAAATGGAATAAGAAAAAGCGATGACGGGCTATTCTGGCCATGACTATTTTCAGTGTCTTTTTGGTCAAAAACGCCAGCGAGAACGGCGCGGCAGCGCGCCCGCCTGACAGAGTGGTTTACGCTAGTGACTACTCAACTTCGCAACTTTTACACTTCGTCATAATTATCCCCACATTTCGCTTGTGTTTCTTTTGGTGGTAATGATAATCACTTGCACTCAAGTTTACGTTTCTTTGCATCAGTTGACCTGATTTCACATTTGCAGGTGCCCGAATGTTCGTTCCTTTTCTGATTATGCTGCGTGAAGGCCTCGAAGCGGCGCTCATCGTCAGCCTTATCGCCAGCTATCTCAAGCGCACTCAGCGCGGCAACTGGCTCGGCGTGATGTGGGTCGGCGTGTTTCTCGCCGCCGCGCTCTGCCTGGGCCTCGGTATTTTTATTAATGAAACCACCGGCGAGTTCCCGCAAAAAGAGCAGGAGCTGTTTGAGGGGCTCGTGGCGGCCATTGCGGTTGTGATCCTCACCTGGATGGTGTTCTGGATGCGTAAAGTCTCGCGCAACGTGAAAGGCGAACTGGAGCAGGCGGTGGATCGCGCGCTCAGGCGTCCGGGCGGGCACGGCTGGGCGCTGGTGATGATGGTCTTTTTCGCCGTGGCGCGCGAAGGGCTGGAGTCGGTCTTTTTCCTGCTGGCCGCGTTTGGTCAGGATGTCGGTATCTGGCCACCGCTCGGCGCGATGCTGGGGCTTGGCACCGCTGTGGTGCTCGGATTCCTGCTTTACTGGGGCGGCATTCGTCTTAACCTCAGTGCTTTTTTCCGCTGGACCAGCCTGTTTATTCTCCTGGTCGCCGCCGGGCTTGCGGCGGGCGCTGTCCGCGCCTTCCATGAAGCCGGGCTGTGGAACCATTTTCAGGCGGTGGCGTTTGATTTGAGCAATGTGCTCTCGACGCACTCGCTCACCGGCACGCTGCTGGAAGGGATTTTCGGCTACCAGGAAGCGCCGACCGTCAGCGAAGTGGCGGCATGGTTTATCTATCTGATCCCGGCGCTGGCGCTCTATGCGCTGCCAGCGCGCGCCGACGCGCGGATCTCCGGGAACGCCTGATTTTTGCCGCGCCCGTGCGCGGCTTAGTTACAACATACTTTTAGAGGGATGGGTCATGACGAAACAACTTCGCCGTAGCGCGCTTTCCGTGACGCTGCTGGCATTTATCAGTTCCGCATTTACCGCGCAGGCGGCCGAGGTTCCGCAGGTGAAAGTCACCGTCAACGACAAACAGTGCGAGCCGATGACGCTTACGGTGAATGCCGGTAAAACCCAGTTCATTATCCTCAACCACAGCCAGAAGGCGCTGGAATGGGAAATCCTTAAAGGCGTAATGGTGGTGGAAGAGCGTGAAAACATCGCGCCGGGCTTCAGCCAGAAGATGACCGCCAACCTTGAGCCTGGCGAATATGACATGACCTGCGGCCTGTTGAGCAACCCGAAAGGTAAGCTTATCGTCAACGCGGCCGGCGGCGAGAAAGCCGCGGCGAACAGCGGCCTGATGTCGCTCGAAGGCGCGGTGACCGACTATAAAGCCTGGGTGATGGTGGAAACCGCCGCGCTGGTCTCTGGCACCAAAGCCTTTACCGACGCGGTCAAAGCGGGCGATATCGAAAAAGCGAAATCCCTGTACGCCCCAACGCGCCAGCACTATGAGCGCATCGAACCTGTCGCTGAACTGTTCTCCGATCTCGACGGCAGCATTGACGCTCGCGAAGATGATTACGAACAGAAAGCGGCCGACCCGAAATTCACAGGCTTCCACCGCCTGGAGAAAGCACTGTTCGGCGATAACAGCGTCAAAGGCATGGAGATGTACGCCGACAAGCTCAACAGCGATGTGCTGGATCTGCAAAAACGCATCAGCGAGCTGGCGTTCCCGCCGGGTAAAGTGGTGGGCGGCGCGGCGGGCCTGATCGAAGAAGTGGCGGCCAGCAAAATCAGCGGTGAAGAAGATCGCTACAGCCATACCGACCTGTGGGATTTCCAGGCGAACATCGACGGTGCGCAGAAAATCGTGAATCTGCTGCGTCCGCAACTACAAAAAGAGAACGCGCCGCTGCTGGCGAAAGTGGATGCCAACTTCAAAAAAGTGGATGCCATTCTTGCCAAATACCGCACTAAAGAGGGCTTTGAGACTTACGACAAGCTGACCGATGCCGACCGTAACGCGCTGAAAGGGCCGATTACGGCGCTTGCTGAAGATCTCTCCTTATTGCGCGGCGTGCTCGGGCTGGACTAAGCGTTATGCAAGAACATGATAATCACGGCGTGCCGCAACCGGCGCGCCGCCGTCTGCTGAAGGGGCTTGGCGCGCTGACCGGAGCGCTGGCGGTTACTGGCGGTTGTCCGGTCGCGCATGGCGCGCAGACGAAAACCGCGCCCGGTACGCTCTCTCCCGACGCGCGCTCGCAGACGCAGCCGTTTTACGGCGCGCATCAGGCGGGTATTCTGACGCCGCAGCAGGCCTCGATGATGCTGGTGGCGTTTGATGTGCTGGCTGCGGATAAAGCCGACCTGGAACGGCTGTTCCGTCTGCTGACCGACCGCATTGCATTTCTGACCGAGGGCGGCCCGGCGCCACAAACGCCGAACCCGCGTCTGCCGCCGATGGATTCGGGCATTCTCGGGCCGGTCATTGCTCCGGATAACCTGACCATCACGGTGTCGCTGGGCCGGTCGCTGTTTGACGAGCGCTACGGGCTTGCGCCGCAGATGCCGAAAAAGCTGCAAAAAATGGAGCGTTTCCCCAACGACTCGCTGGACGCGGCCCTGTGCCACGGCGATTTGCTGCTGCAAATCTGCGCCAATACGCAGGATACGGTTATCCATGCGCTGCGCGACGTCATTAAGCACACGCCGGATCTGCTGAGCGTACGCTGGAAACGCGAAGGGTTTATCTCCGATCACGCGGCGCGCAGCCTCGGTAAAGAGACGCCGGTTAACCTGCTCGGTTTTAAAGATGGCACCGCGAACCCGGATACCCGCAATGCGCCGCTGATGGATAACGTGGTGTGGGTAACGGCGGATCAGGGCGAGCCCGCGTGGGCAGCAGGCGGCAGCTATCAGGCTGTGCGCATTATCCAGTTCCACGTGGAGTTCTGGGACCGGACGCCGCTTAAAGAGCAGCAGACAATTTTTGGTCGTGACAAGCAGACCGGCGCGCCGCTCGGCATGCAGCGTGAGCACGACGTGCCGGATTACAGCAACGATCCGGACGGTAACGTGATTGCGCTCGACAGCCATATCCGGCTTGCGAATCCACGCACGCCAGAGACCCAGTCCAGCCTGATGGTGCGTCGCGGTTACAGCTATTCGCTGGGCGTGACTCCTTCCGGCCAGCTCGATATGGGCCTGCTGTTTGTCTGCTATCAGCATGACCTGGAAAAGGGTTTTTTAACGGTGCAAAAGCGGCTTAACGGTGAAGCGCTGGAGGAGTACGTGAAGCCCATCGGCGGCGGCTATTTCTTCGCGCTGCCGGGGGTAGCGGATAAATCCCGCTTCCTGGCCGACGGCCTGCTGAAAGCCTGACATAAACCCCGCCCCATGAGGCGGGGTTTTTTATGTTTCATTTGCTAACAATTTTCGCGCGCCTGTGGCAGAGCATTTTCGCGGCAGCTATTCTGTTGATACATTTCTGTAATATTTTTCTGTCATAAAAGAATCATTGTACGGCGGGTCTCAAAAGTTATCTTTTAGTAAATATTATGTTGCAAAGTTGATAATTTTTGTTGTACTTAAAGCGTTAGCGGTAGTTCCCCGACGGTGTCAGCAGTAGCACGATGGAGATCGCGAATGGTAGCGTCCAGAAGTGGACTTAAACGGAATACAACCCGCACCACCCGGCGCGGAGGAGCCTCCTCCGGCAGCGTTATCTCCACCCCCTCAAACACGTTTCAACTTTCTTCCACAGTTCCAGACGATGCGGTAAGCGGTGCGCGTAGCCGTACTACCGCGTCTTTTCGACCGGCAATTCATGGCTTACAAGGAAGCCAAACCTCAAACGTTCGTGCGCATAATCGCGTCCATCATCAGGATGCGGCTCATGTAAACCAACTTAACAAGGTGCCATCCATGGGAAGACAGAAAGCAGTGATCAAAGCTCGTCGTGAAGCAAGACGCGTTCTCAGACGAGACTCACGCAGCCACCGGCAGCGTGAAGAGGAATCGGTCACCACGCTTGTGCAAATGAGTGGCGTAGAAGCAATCGGCATGGCGCGGGACAGCCGCGATCTGTCGCCGATTGCCGCTCGTACCGACGCTCAGGCGCATTATCTTGAGGCTATTGAGAGCAAGCAGCTGATATTCGCCACCGGCGAAGCCGGATGCGGCAAAACGTTTATCAGCGCCGCGAAAGCGGCTGAGGCCCTGATTCACAAGGATGTCGACAGGATAATTGTCACCCGTCCGGTGCTGCAGGCCGATGAAGATCTCGGCTTCCTGCCCGGCGATATTTCCGAGAAATTCGCTCCCTATTTCCGCCCGGTCTATGACGTGCTGGTGCGCCGCCTCGGCGCCTCCTTCATGCAATATTGCCTGCGCCCGGAGATAGGCAAAGTCGAGATTGCGCCGTTCGCCTATATGCGTGGACGTACTTTTGAAAACGCCGTTGTGATTCTGGACGAGGCCCAGAACGTGACTGCCGCGCAAATGAAAATGTTTTTGACCCGCCTCGGGGAGAACGTGACCGTTATCGTCAATGGCGATATCACCCAGTGCGATTTGCCGGCGGGCGTGCAGTCCGGCCTGAGCGACGCGCTGGCGCGTTTTGAGGAAGATGAGATGATTGGCATCGTGCGGTTCGGTAAAGCCGACTGCGTGCGCTCCGCGCTCTGCCAGCGAACGCTTAACGCTTACGATTAACGTAACCGATAACAAAAAACCGGCGTCTGGAACGGCGCCGGTTTTTATTTGTCAAGACCCTGCTATTTGCCTGCCTGCATCCTTACCTTTTTTATTCTCTGGTCGATAACCCTTACGCACAGCGCCATAGAAAATGGCCGTAATTAATTACGTTTTGGTAAGGATATCGTTATGAAAGCTTCTTTCGCGCTTCCCTTTGCGTTTTGTTCGCTGGTCTTAAGCGGATGCAGTAATACGCCGCCGCCGCCTGTTGAGAAGGTGGTCAACACCAGCACCGTTAAAGGCGAGGGCGGCGCGTTATTGTCGATTCAAAGCTACGAGCAGCTCAGAACCGATACCCATCAGCCAACCGATACGTCGCTGCGCTACATCACGCGCGGCGACACCAGCAAAGTGGTGGCGCTAAAAACCCTGCAGTTTATTGTTGGCCTGGCGGCGGGTGGCGCTCAGGAATCAGGATTTACGAAAGATCAGCTGGTGGGTACGCCGATAACTATGATGCCTAACCCAACGCTGACCTATTTTTCTGATGCTATGAAAAAATCGCTTGAGAAAGATATGGCGAAATTACCTGCCGGAGAGATTAAAAACCCGATAGAGATTCGTCCTTATACCTGGATGCTGGTTTATGAAAACCTCTCCGGAGGCGACAGCTACGAGCTTCACTATCAGACAGCAATCAGACGCACAAAATCGGCGCTTGAAAAAGGTAAAGAAGCGTCCGCCTCGGTGTCGTGTTATCCAGAGGCAGTAAAAGCGCCGCTGGCTCAGTGGCAGGCAAACCATTACCAGAAAGTGACTGAGGTCACGCGCGGTTTTATGGACGCGTGTCTGAAAGATTTTGAAGCCCATAAGGCCGAGTTTCTGCAATAAAAGCGTTTCGCCGGGTTTGGCATCAGACAGGTAAGCGCAGGGCCGCCTGCCATCCGGGCAGGCGCGATGTAAATGCAAAAAAGCCTGAGGGTTAGCTCAGGCTCTTTCTTTGAATATGGCGGTGAGGGAGGGATTGATTCGGCCCGGTGTGCCTCACCCTTCGGGCGGCATGTCCGCAAGCGGCCCTGCCGTCCAGGCGGTAAACCGCCTGTCGAACCCTGGTCGAGGCTTCTCATCCCTCCCCGGGGTGGGCGAGATATAAATGCAAAAAAGCCCGTACTTGCGTACAGGCTCTTTCTTTGAATATGGCGGTGAGGGAGGGATTGATTCGGCCCGGTGTGCCTCACCCTTCGGGCGACATGTCCGCAAGCGGCCCTGCCGTCCAGGCGGTAAACCGCCTGTCGAACCCTGGTCGAGGCTTCTCATCCCTCCCTGGGCAGGCGAGATATAAATGCAAAAAAGCCCGTACTTGCGTACAGGCTCTTTCTTTAAATATGGCGGTGAGGGAGGGATTGATTCGGCCCGCCGGGCCTCACCATTCGGGCGGCATGTCCGCAAGCGGCCCTGCCGTCCAGGCGGTAAACCGCCTGTCGAACCCTGGTCGAGGCTTCTCATCCCTCCCCGGGCAGGCGCGATATAAATGCAAAAAAGCCCGTACTTGCGTACAGGCTCTTTCTTTAAATATGGCGGTGAGGGAGGGATTCGAACCCTCGATACGTTGCCGTATACACACTTTCCAGGCGTGCTCCTTCAGCCACTCGGACACCTCACCATATTGTCTTGCTGCCTCGCGTAGCGGGGCAACGGGGCGCTACTATAGGGATCTGCATGAAAACGGTCAAGCAGATTTTTTTCTTTCTTATTCGTTCGGTTAAGGGTTAAACGAAATGACGTTTTTGCCCGCTGGTCCGCCCCGGACAGCCCGCCGCGCGGGCGGATAACGCCACGCCTGCTTCGCTTATCCCGATTTCTGTACCAGGCTTAATACACAACAATGAGACAGAAAATGTGGAGCACTATGAAAGAGCGAAATCGTACTATCGGCATCGCGCCCTATGGCGGATCGGCGGGCGGTTGGGGGGCATTAAAAGCCGTTGCTGACGCCATCCGCGGCCAGATGTCGGTGAAGCAGGACGTGATTGCCCTGTTCAAAGTTAATCAGCCGCAAGGATTCGACTGCCCCGGCTGCGCCTGGCCCGATCCGCAGCATGCGTCGTCATTCGAATTCTGCGAAAACGGCGCGAAGGCGGTTTCCTGGGAAGCGACCAGTAAACGCACCACGCCGGAATTCTTCGCGGCGCATCCTGTCAGCGAACTCTGGGAGCGTAGCGCCTTTGAACTTGAAGGCGAAGGGCGCCTGACGCACCCGATGAAATACGATCCGGCAAGCGACACCTACCAGCCCATCGAATGGGAGACCGCATTTCGGGAGATTGGCGAGCGCCTGCGCAGCTATGACGATCCGGACAGCGTGGAGTTTTACACCTCGGGCCGCGCTTCCAATGAGGCTGCGTTCCTGTGGCAGCTTTTCGCGCGCGAATATGGCACCAACAACTTCCCGGACTGCTCTAACATGTGCCATGAACCCACGAGCGTCGGCCTGCCGGAGTCCATCGGCGTCGGTAAAGGGACGGTAGAACTGGAGGATTTCGACCACTGCGATCTGGTGCTGTGCATCGGCCATAACCCTGGCACCAACCATCCGCGCATGCTCGGCACGCTGCGTGAAGTGTCAAAGCGCGGCGCGACGATTGTGGCAATCAACCCCCTGCGCGAACGCGGCCTTGAGCGCTTTACGTCACCACAAAGCCCGATCGAGATGCTGTCGCTAAGCTCCACTGAACTTGCTTCGACGTATTATAAAGTGCGGGTCGGCGGCGACGCGGCGATGCTCAAAGGCGTGATGAAAATTCTGCTCTCAATGCATGAAGAGGCGCTGGCTAACGGCGAGCCGGGCGTGCTTGACGAGACATTTATTCAGGAACATACCGAAGGGTTTGACGCGCTGAAAGCGGATCTCGACGCCACCGACTGGGCGCATATCCTCAAAGTCTCCGGGATGGAGCGCAAGGAAATCCAGAATATCGCGCGCCTGTATGCGAACGCCGAACGCACCATTATCTGTTACGGCATGGGGATCACTCAGCACCAGTACGGCACGCAGAATGTGCAGCAGATCGCCAATCTGCTGCTGTTGCGCGGCAACATCGGCAAAAAAGGCGCCGGAATTTGTCCGCTGCGCGGCCACTCGAATGTGCAGGGCGATCGCACGGTCGGCATCACTGAAATCCCGCCTCAGTCGCTGCTCGACGGCATCGAGCGTGTCTTTGGGTTTAAACCGCCGCAAAAACATGGACACGGCGCGGTGGCGGCGATTCAGGCGATGCGCGACGGCAAGGCCAAAGCGCTGCTCTGTCTGGGCGGCAATCTGGCGGAGGCGATTTCCGACCCGCAGGTGACCTTCCCGGCCATGCGCAATCTCGATTTGGTGGTGCATATGGCGACTAAACTCAACCGTTCGCATCTGTTACTTGGCAAGCATAACTATATTCTCCCGGTGCTTGGCCGCACCGAGACGGATGTACAGGCGTCGGGCGAGCAGAGCATTACGGTGGAAGATTCGATGTCGATGGTGCATGCCTCGCGCGGCATGCTGAAACCGGCGTCGCCGCATCTGCGCTCGGAGCCCGCTATTGTGGCGGGGCTTGCGAAAGCGACCCTGCCGGATACGGTGGTCGACTGGGATAAAATGATAGGCGATTACAGTTTTATCCGCGACGCTATCGAGGCGGTGTTCCCGGCCTTCGCGAATTTCAACGAGCGGGTGAAAAAACCGGGCGGGTTCCGGCTGCGTAATGCAGCCTCGGAGCGTGTCTGGAATACGCCCAGCGGCAAAGCGCAGTTTAAAGTGATGCAGGGGATTAATGAGGATCCGCGGTCGCTGAAGTGTCATGACCTGGTGTTGACGACGCTGCGCAGCCACGACCAGTACAACACGACGCTGTACGGCCTGAACGACCGTTACCGTGGCGTGACGGGGCGGCGCGATGTGCTGTTTATCAATCCGGATGAAGCGGAGAGACGTGAACTGCGCGTGGGCGACCAGGTGAATATCACCGCGCTTGACCCCGATGGCAACCCGACCTCGCGGCGGATGCACAATCTGACCGTAGTGGTTATCGATATGGCGCCCGGCTCGGTCGGCGCGTATTACCCGGAGGCCAACGTGCTGGTGCCGCTCGACAGCCACGATACTCAGAGCGGGATCCCCGCCTACAAGAGCATCCCGATTGCGATGGAGCGCGTCGCCGCGCCGGTCGAAACATCCGGTGCGCGCCGATAGACGGGGGCGTAAAAGCGTTCCATCCATTTTTCCCTAAACCCGTGAAGCGGTGCGTGCCTGCCGTTCGGAATAGCGCGGCATAAATGCAAAAAAGCCTGAGGGTTAGCTCAGGCTCTTTCTTTGAATATGGCGGTGAGGGAGGGATTGATTCGGCCCGGTGTGCCTCACCCTTCGGGCAGTCAGCTCGCCTGGTTCGCAGACTGTCTCACTGGCTGCGCCAGTGGTCGAACCCTTGTCGAGGCTTCTCATCCCTCCCCGGGGTGGCGCGATATAAATGCAAAAAAGCCTGAGGGTTAGCTTAGGCTTTTTCTTTAAATATGGCGGTGAGGGAGGGATTGATTCGGCCCGCCGGGCCTCACCCTTCGGGCAGTCAGCTCGCCTGGCTCGCAGACTGTCCCACTGGCTGCGCCAGTGGTCGAACCCTTGTCGAGGCTTCTCATCCCTCCCCGGAGTGGCGCGATATAAATGCAAAAAAGCCTGAGGGTTAGCTCAGGCTCTTTCTTTAAATATGGCGGTGAGGGAGGGATTCGAACCCTCGATACGTTGCCGTATACACACTTTCCAGGCGTGCTCCTTCAGCCACTCGGACACCTCACCATATTGTCTTCCCGACGCTGCGGGACGGGCGCTAATGTAGGGGAAAGGCCCATAGCCGTCAATGCAAATTTAGCGCTTTCTGGAGCGTTTAAACAAACTTCATACAAAGTGCCCTAAAAGTAACCGTTCAATGCCTGTGAGTAAGATCCATAACAGGAACAAAAAAGTGCCTTTTTTTGAATCTGGAACATTCCCACGCACTGCATTATGTGCTGCGTAATAGAAGACGATGAATGAATCACCAGCTTGATAACGGCAGAGCTAACCATCAAATTCCAGAATAACAAAAGGATAGATAATTATATCTATATAAAGGCATATATATTTGCGCCAGAAATGTTCATGTTTAAGATGATATTAAATCAATGTATATATTAATTGAATGATTTGATGTAACGCTAACCGATAGAAATCTGCTGCTTAGTTAGTGAATTTAAATAAAAATTCAGACTGCTAATTGTCAGTTTATTTAACTGAGGCTAAGATGCGTTGGCTTTAATCTGTAAGCGATATTTATTCGTTAAATATATAGTTTGGGATAAACAATCATGGAGAAGATATGAGAAAACATGTCTGTTTGATGATGCTCGCAGGAGCGTTGGCGATAAATGCAGCTTCGGCGTTAGCAGCAGATGGAACCATTAAATTTACAGGTAAAATTACCGATCAGGCCTGTGAAATCGATGATGACGATAAAGTGCTTGATGTCGAGATGGGCGTATATTCAGTGAAGCAATTTAACGCGACCGTAGGGGTGAAAACGCCACCGATCCCGGTAAATATTAAGCTGAAAAACTGTCCGGTTGTGGAAGAGGGCGCCAATCCGCATTTCAGTATTTATCTCACAGGCGATGCTGACCCGGTGAATAAAGATTACCTGAAAGTGGCGGACGGCGGTGCGACGGGGGTTGCGATTGTCATCACGGATGACGAAGGTACGCTTATTCCCATGAACCAGTTCTCTGAGCGTAAATTTGAAATTACCGATGCCACGATGGATCTGAATCTCATTGCCTATTACGAATCCACTGATACCACCATTGGTGCAGGTGCCGCTAACGGAACAACGGATATTACTTTTGACTACCGTTAATCTTTATTAAGTTAACGTGTAATTAAGCCGCCAGCCCAGGCTGACGGCTTATTATTCCTTTTCGACGTGAGTTAGATTATGCGTACGATGAGAAAGTCTGTTCTCAAAACAATCATTTTTTTTATTATGCTGTTTAATCTACATAGCGCTTTGGCCGGCGGGATTGTGGTTGGCGGCACGCGCGTGATCTATGAAGGCAATAAAAAGGAAGCGTCGCTTAGCGTAAAAAATAACAGCGGCACCAGCCCGTTTTTATTACAGTCCTGGATTGATACTGGCGATGGCAAAACACGCGGCCCATTTATGGTGACGCCGCCGCTGTTTCGTATTGAACCCAATGAAGATCATGAGTTACGCATCGCGAAAACCGGCAATTTACCGGAGGATCGCGAGTCGCTTTTTTATCTGAATATTCGCGCTATTCCGCCGTCATCACCTGATGCGGTCAATACGCTCAAGCTGGTGGTGAAAACCCGCATTAAGCTTTTTTACCGTCCGCAAGGCCTTATCAATGACGCGGCGACAGCCTACAAGCAGCTGGCGTTTCATCTCGCCGATGGCCAGCTGGTTGCTGAGAACCCAACCCCTTTTTATGTGGTGTTCGATAGCCTGACTGTCGGCGCGACGCGTATTCAGCGCGCGGATATGCTGGCGCCGTTCGCCAGCCAGCGTTTTGATCTGCCCGCAACGGAAACCGGGCGAGGCGTGAGCTGGCGCGTTATTAACGATTATGGCGGCGTGACGAAGCCAGAGACCCGCGCTCTGTGAGCCGTACAGCAAGGAATGCGCCTGTGAAGAACACTGCTTACTCTTTTGATAGTCGTCTGCCGGAAACCGTTCGGCCTGTTGCGCTCATGGTGGCGGCTGCGCTGACGTACATGCTAAGCGGCCATCACCACGCCTGCGCGCAGGAGAAAGTCTGGTTTGACCCGATGTTAATGGAGCAGGGCGATCCGGGGCAGCGGGGCGTCGACCTGTCGATTTTCAGCACTAAAGATCAGCTGCCGGCGGGGAATTATCCGCTACGCATCCGGCTTAACGGCGATGAACAGTTTACCCGCACGGTGCCTCTGACCGTGGACACGCGCGGCGAGACGCATCCGGTCATTACGCCCGCGCTTCTGGAAGAGCTGAATGTGAAAACCGAGGCGTACCCGGCGCTGGCGGCGCTCTCGCCGCTCGCGCCTGTTGAGGATATCGGCTCGCTGATCCCGGCGGCGTCAGTGCGGCTGAACACCCATAGCATGGCGCTGGAGGTCAGCATTCCGCAGGCGGCGTTGCGGCGCACCGCTCGCGGCTTTGTGGATCCCGCATACTGGGATGACGGTCTTCCCGCTTTTTTTAGCAACTACACGTTTAACGGGACGGATACCCAAAGCGATGTCGACGCAGACGATTCATCGCAATATCTCAACCTGCAGAACGGGCTGAATATCGGGCCATGGCGCGTGCGTAATTATTCCACCTGGAGCAAAAGCGACGACGAGGCGCGCTGGGATACGGTCTACACGTTTTTACAGCGGGATATCAAGCCCTGGCGCTCGCAACTGACCATGGGGGAGAGCTATTCCCCGTCGATGATTTTCGACAGCGTGAAATTCAAAGGCGCGCAGCTGGCGACCGACGACAATATGCTGCCGGACAGCCTGCGCGGCTTTGCGCCGGTGATCCGAGGGATCGCCAGTTCAACCGCGGAAGTTACGGTGCGCCAGAACGGCTACATCATTTTTCAGGATACCGTTGCTCCTGGCGCGTTTGAAATCAGCGATCTCTACCCCACGTCGCACAGCGGCGATCTGGAGGTAACCATTAAAGAGGCTGACGGCAAAGAGCGACGTTTCATTCAGCCGTTTTCCGCCGTACCGATCATGCAGCGGCCCGGACAGCTTAAATACAGCCTGACGGCGGGCGAATACGATCCGAGCGGGCCAGACGACGCCACGCCCGCCTTTGCGCAGGGCACGCTGATCTACGGTCTGAATAACGCAGTGACGCTCTATGGCGGCGCGATGGGTGCAGAGACTTATCAGGCCGCCGCCCTCGGCGTAGGCGTTGGGCTCGGGGAGTGGGGCTCGGTCTCGGTTGATGTCACGCAGGCGCGCAGCCAGCTGCAAAATAATACGACCTCGACAGGCCAGTCGTACCGCTTTCAGTATTCTAAAAATATTGAATACACCGATACCGCCATTACGCTTGCGGGCTACCGCTATTCCACCAGCGGCTATTACGATTTCGATGAAGCGAACCATGATGAAGACTGGTATGACGACCGCTACAGCGGGTATTACCAACAGCGCAGCCAGCTGCAAATCAGTATTAACCAGACGCTTGGCGGCATCGGTTCGTTTTATCTGAATGGCTATCAGCGAGACTTCTGGAACCGGGCGGACAAAGAGCAGAATCTCTCTGCGGGCTTTGCCTGTACGACATCCGGTATCACCTGGACGCTTTCGACTGCGTGGAACAAAACAGAAGATCAAACCGATCGGCAAATCGCGCTCGGCGTCAGTATTCCGTTGAGCCGCTGGCTGAATAATAGCTGGGCGACGTTTAACGTAAGCCAGAACCAGGATGGCGACACGCGCTACCAGACCGGGTTGAGCGGCACCCTGATGGATGACGGCCGGTTAAGCTATTCGCTACAGCAAAGCTACAACCAGGCGGGGCAAAACGGCGATAACAACACTGACAGCAGTGCCGATCTCAATTATAAATCGCGCTTCGCCAACCTGAGCCTCGGCTATTACCAGTCTGAGGATACCCGCCAGTGGAACTACGGTGCCTCCGGCGCGCTGGTGGTGCATCCGCATGGCGTTACGCTCGCTCAGCCGCTCGGCGACGCCTTCGCGCTGGTGGACGCCAATGGCGCCAGCGACATCCGCTTCAAAAATCAGTCCGGCGTCGCCACCGACTGGCTGGGTTATGCGGTGATCCCCTGGCTCTCTCCTTATGAAAGAAACGAGCTGACGCTCGACACCACCACGATGCCCGCTGGCGTGGACGCGGAAAATACGCACCTGACGCTTATCCCGAATAAAGGCGCGTTAGTCTACGCGCATATCGATGCGCGCAAAGGGCATCGGCTGCTTTTGACGCTGCGCCGGGCAAACGGCGAGCCGGTGCCGTTCGGCGCGCTGGTAACGCTGGATGGCGTTGAGAACTACGAAAGTATTGTTGACGAAGGCGGCGTCGCGTACCTGACCGGCGTGAAAGAAAATGGCAGTGCGCAGGTGAGGTGGGGAAGCCGCGCCGACCAGCGCTGCCGTGCTTCTGTGATTTTACCCGAGGCGCCGCCAGTACAGGGCGATCTCCTCCCCCTGACGGCTATGTGTCGATAAAAAGAGAATACGATGATGTCTAAAGCGTTCTTAAGGGGCCTGCTGTTCTGCTGTCTTGCCGCTGTCCCGTCCACACGGGCGGCAACGGGATTTTGCAACACGACGGGCGGCCCGAAAATTTTTAACGTCGACGCCAGCGCGACGGTAACCAATCCTGATGATAACCAGTCTGGCAAAACCTTTACTGAAAGATTCGGGTCATCGGAAAATTACAGCGCGCACTGCGATTGCGATGACAGCGATACAAATAAAGAGCCGCATCCGGGGGTCTACTATAAAAGCGAGTATCTGGCGCCGACGAGGCAATATGGCAGTTCGTCCTTTATTCGCGTCAATGACAATATTGATATGGCGGCGGCGATTAACATAGCAAACGTGGGCGATGTCAACGTGCCGTTTACCGATATCTGGAACAAAAAAAACAATGGCTGCTCGCTGAATAGCTTTACCACCGGACAAAGCGGATCGTTGACGTTTCGTATTAATAAACCTTTCCTGGGACAGGTGACTATCCCACAAATGGCCGTGGCAGCAATTTATGGCACCGTCAGGCCGGGGCAATATTCCAGCGAACCGATGTCTAAGGTGTATGTCCAGGGCACCATTACCGTGCCGCAAAGCTGTGAGATTAATTCCGGCGAAATCATCACCGTTGATTTTGGCACGCTGTTAGCCAGTACTTTTACGACCCGGGGCCATAAACCCGACGGCTTTGTCGATAAAAAAACGGCCATTGCTTATGTCTGCAAAAATATCAGCGACAGTGTCACCTTAACCATGACGTTTTCCGGCGCTGCGGCGGAAGGCATGCCAGAGGCGCTCGCTACCAGCAACCCCGATGTCGGCGTACTGATAAAAAACGACAGCGAACAGGTCATTGCGGTCAATACGGGCGAGCTGCCGATGCCGCTTGAGTCGTCTGCTGACATTTCGCAGCGTACCGGCGCGGTAGATATTCTCACGGCGCCGGTCAATCTCAGCGGCAAAACGCCGCAAAACGGCGAGTTTTCGGGTTCGGCGTCCATTACGGTGAATATTCGCTAGCGCCGCCCGCGTTTCCCGCAGCCGCCACAAAGGCGGCTGATTTTGTTATGGTGATGAAAATAACCTGCCCGGAGAAACGCCCGTGGAAATCTTGTTTTATCATCCCACCTTTGATGTGGCCCAGTGGGCCGCTTTACTGCAACGCCATCTGCCGCACGCGCGGCTTCGCGCCTGGGAGCCGGGCGATAACGCCCCTGCTGACTACGCACTGGTCTGGCATCCGCCGTATGAGATGCTGCGTGGACGCACCCACCTCAAAGCGATTTTCGTGCTCGGCGCGGGCGTCGATTCGCTGTTAAGCCGCCTGGATGCGCATCCGGATCTGCTGCCGCCTGACGTGCCGCTCTGTCGTATGGAAGATACCGGCATGGCCGCGCAGATGCAGGAGTACGCGGTAAGTCAGGTGTTGCACTGGTTTCGCCGCTTCGATGATTACGCGGCGCTACAGCGCGAGGCGAAATGGCAGCCGCTTGAAGAGTACCGCCATGCCGATTTCACCATTGGCGTGCTGGGCGCCGGCGTGCTCGGTGGGCAGGTGGCGCAAAGTCTGCATTCGTGGGGCTTTCCGGTGCGCTGCTGGAGCCGCAGCCGGAAAGCGTACCCCGGCATCGAAAGCTTTGCCGGTACGCACGAGCTGGCTGCGTTTTTGCGCGGCACGCGCGTGCTGATTAACCTGTTGCCCAATACGCCGGAGACAGTGGGTATTATTAACGGCGGGCTGCTCGCGGCGCTTGAGGATAACGCGTATGTCCTGAACCTGGCGCGCGGTGTGCATCTGGTGGAAGAAGATTTGTTGGCCGCGCTGGATAGCGGGAAAATCAAAGGCGCGATGCTGGACGTCTTTCATCAGGAGCCGCTACCTGCGGAAAGCCCGCTATGGCGGCATCCGCGTGTGCGCCTCACGCCGCATGTGGCGGCGGTTACGCGTCCTGAGGAGGCGGCTGCGTTTATCGCGCAAAGCATCTCGCGCATTGAGCGCGGCGAGACGCCGCAAAATCAGGTGGACGTAGCGCGCGGCTACTAGCGACCGTCTGTCGCGCCCGGTGATTCGGCTAAAAATCGCCGGGGATACCTGTTATCCTTGAATAACATCACAAAGGAGAGCGCCATGTATCCCGTTGACCTGCATATGCACACCGTCGCCAGCACCCATGCTTACAGTAACCTGCATGATTATATCGCCGCGGCGAAGCAAAAAGGCGTCCGGCTCCTGGCCATCACCGATCACGGCCCGGATATGGCGGATGCGCCGCATCACTGGCATTTTATTAATATGCGCATCTGGCCGCGCGTCGTCGATGGCGTCGGCATTCTGCGCGGCATCGAAGCCAATATTAAAAACCGCGACGGAGAGATCGACTGCACCGGCCCGATGCTCGATTCGCTTGATCTCATCGTCGCCGGCTTTCATGAGCCTGTTTTCGCCCCCCAGGACAAAGACACGAATACCGAAGCGATGATTGCGGCGATGGCGAGCGGTACGGTGCATATCATTAGCCACCCCGGCAACCCGAAATATCCGGTCGATATCCCGGAAATTGCCGCGGCGGCCGCGAAATATCAGGTCGCGCTGGAGATTAATAATTCCTCCTTCACCCACTCCCGCAAGGGCAGCGGGCCAAACTGTAAAGCTATCGCTGCCGCCGTGCGCGATGCGGGCGGCTGGGTGGCGCTCGGCTCTGACTCCCATACCGCCTTTACGCTTGGCGATTTCCATGAATGCCGTAAGGTGCTGGATGAAGTCGGTTTTCCGGAAGACCGCATCCTCAACGTCACGCCGCGCCGCCTGCTCGATTTTCTTGAAACCCGCGGCATGACGCCAATTGCTGAATTTGCCGCGCTTTAATATCGCCTGAAATGGAATCTGTTCATGAATGAGTTTTCAATAATTTGCCGCCTGCTGGGCTCTCTCTGGTACCGTGCGCCGCAGGACCCGGTGATGGCACCTATTTACGGCCTGATCCGCGACGGCAAACTCGCGCAAAACTGGCCGCTGGAGCAGGACGAGCTGCTGACGCGCCTGCAAAAAAGCGCGCAGCCCGATGAGGTGCAGACCGATTACCAGGCATTGTTCGGCGCTGATGACGCTCGCGTGGCGCCGTTTCGCTCCGCCTGGGTGGAGCAGGGCAGTGAACAGGAGGTCCGCGCCTTTTTAACCTCCCGCGGCATGCCGCTCGGCGAAACGGCGGCGGATCACTTCGGCCTGCTGCTGCTGGCGGCGTCGTGGCTGGAAGATCAGTCAGCCGAAGATGAAATCGAAGCGCAGGAGACCCTCTTCGGCGAGTTCCTGATCCCGTGGTATGAAACGTTCCTCGGTAAAGTAGAGGCGCACGCCACGACGCCGTTCTGGCGCACGCTTGCGCAAATCACCCGTGAAGCCATTCAGGCGATGTGGGAAGAGTTGCAGGAAGAAGATGAAGAGCGCGGCGCGGAGTGATTTTTATTTGTGATTAATATCACAAATAAAATGTAACTCACCGTGCGTTATTTCATATGGTGTGCGTCAGATCGCATTCCCGGTGCGGCGTTTTGCTAAGATACGCCGCCATGAACAGACACTTTTCTCTCGCATTAACTACCGGCCTGCTCTCCGCCCTCTGGGCGTGGAGCGCCGTCGCGCTCGGCCTGCCGTCCTGGGCGGGCTTTCTCGGCTGTACCGCCTGGTTTGCAAGCCCACGGGGCGGCATCACGGGTTTTCTGACTCTCCTCTTTACGCTGTGCAGCGGCGTGCTGTGGGCGCAGGTGATTATCGCCGGTAGCGCCGTGGCACCGGGTCTCGCGTGGGTGAGCTATGCCATGACCGGCGTGGTGGCTTTCCTGATGTGCATCCAGTCGCGCCAGACGCTGCTCAGTTTCGTGCCCGGCACGTTTATCGGCGCCTGCGCCACGTTCGCAGGACAGGGCGACTGGAAAAACGTGCTGCCAGCGCTGCTGCTGGGGCTGCTTTTTGGCGTGGCGATGAAAGGCAGCGGAATGTGGCTCGCGCACCGTACCGCGCCGAAAAACACCACCACCGCCTGACACGAAAACCCGCGCCCGCGGGTTTTTTTTGCGGCTTTACCCGTTCCGCCTGTATCAACCGTGACACAATAATCCCCCGGCGTGAATATTTCTGTTTCAGGCTTCCATAACCTTTGTTTGTAATATATATGTTAACTTTAAGTTGAAATAATATTGCCTGTGTGGGAGCCATTTCAATGTATACCTCGCTTTTCGCCGCCGCGATGACCGCCGCGCTTGCCTTGTCGTCCGTTGCCGTCCTGGCGCAAACGGGCGGAACCCTTACGTTTCACGGCGCTATCGTGGAAGAGGTCTGCTCGGTCGCGCATAACGCGGCGCATATTGAGCTCTCCTGCCCACGCGGTCATCAGGTACACCGCCAGACGCTCTCGCTGCGCGCCACGGGCGTGCGCGAGATGCACTCACCGTGGGTGCACAGCCGTCTCGACTATCTTAATGCGTCGCATACGCTCGGCATTCTGACATTGACCTACCGCTGAACACGTCGTGGCGGCGACCGGGCGCGCTGTTCTACACTTGAATGAACAGCGTTTATCAGGAGAGAAGCATGTCAGGGCGCATTGAAGTGGTGCAGGGCGATATTACCCGCATCGATACCGACGTTATTGTCAACGCCGCCAACCCTTCGCTGATGGGAGGCGGAGGCGTGGATGGCGCTATCCACCGCGCCGCGGGGCCTGCGCTGCTGGCGGCATGTAAAGCCGTGCGTCAGCAACAGGGGGAGTGCCAGCCGGGGCACGCGGTGATTACCGAGGCAGGTAACCTGGCGGCGAAAGCCGTAATACACACCGTGGGGCCAGTCTGGCGCGGCGGGCGCGATAACGAACCGCAACTGCTGGCGGACGCCTATCGCAACAGTCTGGCGCTGGTGACAGCGAACGGTTATCACAGCGTGGCGTTCCCGGCCATCAGCACTGGCATCTATGGCTATCCGAAAGCGGCGGCAGCGCAAATCGCCTTTGATGCCGTTTCGGATTATCTTACCAGGCACCCACAACTTCAGCAGGTATACTTTGTCTGCTATGACGAAGAAAACTTCCTGCTTTACCAGCGCTTACTGGGACAATACGACGCACAGCCGGGCGCATAATACCCGGCTTGGCCGCGCTATTGCCCCGACCACGGCGCAGCACCCTCACCACAGCGGCTTACATCCTCTTGATGACAGCCTCGACGCCTTCGCCGCCCGCTATCTGCTGGCAGAAATGGCGGAGGAGACTATCGACGTCCAGTACTATATCTGGGAAGACGATATGTCCGGGCGGCTGCTGTTCGGCGCGCTGCTGGCGGCGGCGCGGCGTGGCGTCCGGGTGCGTATTCTGCTTGATGACAACAATACGGTGGGCATGGACGACACGCTGCGCCTGCTCAATGCCCATCCGAATATCGAAATTCGCCTCTTTAACCCCTTCTCTTTTCGCACGCTGCGCGCGCTGGGCTATCTCACCGATTTCGCAAGGCTTAATCGCCGCATGCACAATAAAAGCTTTACGGTGGACGGCGAGGTCACGATTATCGGCGGGCGCAACGTCGGCGACGCCTATTTCGGCGCGGGCGAACAGCCGCTGTTTTCCGATCTCGACGTCCTGGCGATAGGCCCGGTAGTCGCAGATGTCACCCAGGATTTCGAACGCTACTGGAAGAGCCGGTCAGTGTCGACGCTTGATAAAGTGCTGGAGGTCGAGGTGGAAGAGATAGACGCTCGCGTCCAGCTGCCGCCGCACTGGAAGGACGATCCGGTGGCGCGGCGCTATCTGGAGCGTCTTGAGAGTACACGCTTTGCAAGCTACATCGAAACCCGCACGCTGCCCCTGGTCTGGGCTAAAACGCGCCTGTTAAGCGACGATCCGCGCAAAGGGCAAGGGAGGGCGCGCAACCATACGCTATTGCCGCAGCGCATGATGACGCTTATCGGCGAGCCTAAAACCCAGTTCGATATCATTTCATCCTATTTTGTGCCCACCCGCGGCGGCGTGGCTTTACTGCTGGCGCTGCGCCGCAAGGGAGTGAAAATCGCGATCCTCACCAACTCGCTGGCGGCGAACGACGTCGCGGTTGTGCATGCCGGTTACGCGCGCTGGCGTAAAAAACTGCTGCGCCACGGCGTGGAGCTGTATGAGCTGAAACCGACCCGCGATCCGGGCCGTGTGCCGCACGACCGCGGGTTGACCGGTAACTCTGGCTCCAGCCTGCACGCCAAAACGTTCAGCGTTGACGGGAATCAGGTGTTTATCGGTTCGTTTAATTTCGACCCGCGCTCGGCGATGCTTAACACCGAAATGGGGTTTGTGATTGAAAGCGAAACGCTGGCGGGCGCTATCCATAAACGCTTTACGCGAACGCGGCGTGAAGCGGCCTGGGCGCTACGCCTCGACCGCTGGGGGCGTATTAACTGGATAGAAGAAAAAGATGGCAAAGAGATTGTCTGGAAAAAGGAGCCGAAAACCCGTTTCTGGCAGCGTCTGCTGGTGCGTCTGGTCTATCGGCTGCCGGTTGAGTGGATGCTCTGAAAAGCTGGCTGAGTATTAAGACGACGCGCCGCGCGGGCGCGTGTCCGGATCACCCCGTTGCCGTACCTGGCGCCGGGGTTTTATTTTGCGGTTTCCCGGAGAACAGGAAACGCAGCAGGGGAATGCGCAGGTGCGCCTCATACAGCACTACGGCGATGCCAATTACAAACACCAGACCGGCGATGAAGCCCAGCGCGTTCGAGTGGATGTGCGGCGTGATATACGCGCCGAAGAATAGCGTCAGCGGGTGATGCACCAGGTAAATAAACAGCGAGGCGTTAACGAAATAGGTCACACGTGCCGATTTAAAATTCAGCAGGCGATGGCCGAGCGAGAACACGACGTTGACCATCCATAGTCCCATCAGCATGCTAATCACGTTATCGGTTTCATACATCCAGGCATCGCCGCTGCCGTAGCGTTGGTTCAGCAGATAGGCGATAAACGCCGCCGTCGCGCCGAGCGCGCAGCCGGGCGAGAAGGTGGTAAAGCGGTCTTTCAGCGAGGCATGCTTAAAGGCCAGCGCGCCGAGAATAAAAAACGGCGAATAAAATAAGGTTTGCATCACCACGAAATTAAACAAGCCGTCGCTTAATATCGGCGCATAGACGATAAAAATAAGACGGCGCAGCGCGGCGAATGCGACGCCGAAGAGTAAAAACAGCGCTGAGAGTTTTCCTAATGTCAGGCGTTCGGCCAGCGCCGCGCTTTTCTCTTCGGGCCAGTTTTTTATCTGCTGAAATAGCCATAAACCGAGGGTCGTGAACACCACCAGCACCAATAAAAACCATAAATGCGAGGTGAGTTCCCACACCAATGTGTTGTATTTGTCGTAACCGGAAAGCGTATGCCAGTCATCGGCCCGGCCTTTGACATATTGCAACATCAGAAATTGCGGCAGCGTGAGAAGCGGAATAGCGGTCAACATTGGGATGCCGACGCGCTCCAGACGCACTTTCCACCAGCGTTTGCGCGGGTAGCGCAAGAACAGCATGTAGGAAAAATACCCTGAAATAACAAAGAAAACCTGCATGCGGAAGGCGTGAATGAAATCGTTAAACAGCGTCAGGCCCACGGACGGGGTGAGGCTGTTGACATGCCACTGGTGGGTGGAATAAATAAGCGAAATATGAAAGGGGATGCCTAAAAGCATCAACCATGCGCGGATGGAATCGAGAAAAAACTCTCTCTGTGTCGACGTCGTCATATCACTCCATAAAATCTCGGACTATTCGCCTTATCCCTCAGGCTGATTCTGTTTTAGATTCGGCCCCCACCCTACAGGAAGGCCGACACACTGTCTCCAGGACAAATTCGCAAAGCGAAAATGGCGCGCATTCATTTGTTTAATCCCTGAGCCGGCGTGCTGAACAAAGCGGGGATTGTGTTGTCGGAAACCGCAAGTTTCCATTAAAATGGATCGGATTGATTTAAGCACACAAAGGGGGAAGTGCTTAGTTATATGAAACATAAAACACAGATGATGAAAATGGGTTGGCTGGGTGCGGCAGTGATGTTGTCACTTTATACCACTTCGGGTTGGGCCTTCACTATCGACGACGTCGCAAAACAGGCGAAATCCTTAGCGGGCAAGAGCTATGAAGCGCCGAAGAGCAACCTGCCCTCCGTTTTCCGCGATATGAAATACGCGGACTACCAACAGATCCAGTTCAATCACGACAAAGCCTACTGGAGCAAAATCAAAACCCCGTTCAAGCTTGAATTCTACCATCAGGGTATGTACTTCGACACGCCGGTCGCGCTTAACGAAGTGACCGCCAATACGGTTCGTAAAATTAAGTACAGCCCGGATTACTTTAATTTCGGCAACGTTCAGCACGATAAAGACACCGTCAAAGACCTGGGCTTCGCCGGTTTCAAAGTGCTCTACCCGATCAACAATAAAGATAAAAACGACGAAATCGTCAGCATGCTCGGAGCGAGCTATTTCCGTGTGATAGGACAAGGCCAGGTTTATGGGCTTTCCGCGCGCGGTCTGGCTATCGATACCGCGCTGCCGTCCGGTGAAGAGTTCCCGCGCTTTCGCGAGTTCTGGATCGAGCGTCCGAAAGCTGCCGACAAACGTCTGACCATTTACGCGCTGCTGGACTCTCCGCGCGCGACCGGCGCCTACCGCTTCATCATTACCCCCGGGCGCGACACGGTCGTGGACGTGCAGTCGAAAGTTTACCTGCGCGATAAAGTGGGCAAACTGGGCGTCGCGCCGCTGACGAGCATGTTCCTGTTTGGGCCGAACCAGCCGTCGCCGGCAACCAACTTCCGCCCTGAATTGCATGATTCTAACGGTCTCTCTCTGCATGCTGGCAACGGCGAGTGGATCTGGCGTCCGCTGAACAACCCGAAACACCTCGCGGTCAGCACGTTCACGACCGAAAACCCGCAGGGCTTCGGTCTGCTGCAACGCGGCCGTCAGTTCTCACGCTTTGAAGATATCGACGATCGCTACGATCTGCGTCCTAGCGCGTGGGTAACGCCGCAGGGTCAGTGGGGCAAAGGAAAAGTCGAACTGGTGGAAATTCCGACCAACGACGAGACCAACGATAACATCGTGGCCTACTGGACGCCGGACCAGCTGCCGGAGCCAGGCAAGGAGATGAATTTCAAATACACCATCACCTTTAGCCGCGACGAAGACAAACTGCACGCTCCGGAAAACGCGTGGGTACTGCAGACCCGTCGCTCTACCGGCGACGTGAAACAATCCAATCTGATTCGTCAGCCGGACGGCACCATCGCATTTGTGGTGGATTTCACCGGCACCGAGATGCAAAAGCTGCCGGATAATACGCCGGTGACTGCTCAGGCGAGCATTGGCGATAACGGCGAAATCGTTGAAAACAGCGTGCGTTACAACCCGGTCACCAAAGGCTGGCGTATGACGCTGCGCGTGAAGATCAAAGACGCCAAGAAAACCACTGAAATGCGCGCGGCCCTCGTCAATGCCGATCAGCCGCTGAGTGAAACCTGGAGCTATCAGCTACCTGCCAATGAATAAGTCTACTGAGTATATCGACCTGCTGCCGCTTTCCGATATTGAGAAAGCGGCGCTGCCGACATCTGACATGCAGGCCCTTCATCAGTCGCTGGACGCCGAAGGGCGCGTCTGGGCCCGCGAGGATGACTCCCCGCTGGGCTCGGTGAAAACGCGTCTTGAACAGCGCTGGTCAGACTCGCTCAATGGCGATCAGCTGATCAAAGACGACGAAGGCCGCACGCAGATCCAGGCGATGCCGAAGGCAACGCGTTCCTCCATGTTCCCGGATCCGTGGCGTACCAACCCGATTGGGCGCTTCTGGGATCGTCTGCGCGGCCGCGAAGTGCTGCCGCGCTACATGGCGGGCCTGACGAAAGAAGAGCGCGCCGCGGAGCAAAAATGGCGTACGGTCGGCACTATCCGCCGTTACATCCTGCTGCTGCTGACGCTTTCCCAGACGGTCGTCGCCACCTGGTATATGAAAACCATTCTGCCTTATCAGGGCTGGGCGCTGATCAATCCGGCAGACATGATGGGCCAGGACTGGCTGGTTTCCGTGATGCAGCTGCTGCCATATGTGCTGCAAAGCGGCATCCTGATCCTGTTCGCAATTCTGTTCTGCTGGGTCAGCGCCGGGTTCTGGACCGCGCTGATGGGCTTTTTGCAGCTACTTATTGGTAAAGATAAGTACAGTATCTCCGCCTCGACGGTCGGGGACGAGCCTATCAACCCTGAGCACCGTACCGCGCTTATCATGCCTATCTGCAATGAAGATGTGGATCGTGTGTTTGCGGGCCTGCGCGCAACCTGGGAGTCGGTCAAAGCTACCGGCCAGCAGGCGCACTTCGACGTTTATATCCTGAGCGACAGCTATAACCCGGATATTTGCGTCGCCGAGCAGAAAGCGTGGATGGAGCTGATTGCCGAAGTGCAGGGCGAAGGGCAGATCTTCTATCGCCGTCGTCGCCGTCGCGTGAAGCGTAAAAGCGGCAACATCGACGATTTTTGCCGTCGCTGGGGCAACCAGTACAGCTACATGGTGGTGCTGGACGCCGACTCCGTGATGACGGGCGACTGTCTGACCGGTCTGGTGCGTCTGATGGAAGCGAACCCGAACGCCGGGATTATCCAGTCGTCGCCGAAAGCGTCTGGCATGGATACGCTCTATGCGCGCTGCCAGCAGTTCGCCACTCGTGTTTACGGGCCGTTGTTTACCGCCGGTCTGCACTTCTGGCAACTGGGCGAATCGCACTACTGGGGCCATAACGCGATTATCCGCGTGAAGCCGTTCATCGAGCACTGCGCGCTGGCGCCGCTGCCAGGCGAGGGCTCTTTCGCAGGCTCCATCCTTTCCCATGACTTCGTGGAGGCGGCGCTGATGCGTCGTGCGGGCTGGGGCGTGTGGATTGCCTATGATCTGCCGGGCTCGTATGAAGAGCTGCCGCCGAACCTGCTGGACGAGCTTAAGCGCGACCGCCGCTGGTGCCACGGCAACCTGATGAACTTCCGCCTGTTCCTGGTTAAGGGCATGCACCCGGTTCACCGTGCCGTGTTCCTGACGGGCGTGATGTCTTATCTGTCGGCGCCGCTCTGGTTCCTGTTCCTGGCGCTCTCTACCGCGCTTCAGGTGGTACATGCGCTCACTGAGCCACAATACTTCCTGCAGCCGCGTCAGCTCTTCCCGGTCTGGCCGCAGTGGCGTCCTGAGCTGGCGATAGCGCTGTTCGCCTCGACCATGGTGCTGCTGTTCCTGCCGAAACTGCTGAGCGTTATTCTCATCTGGTGTAAAGGCCCGAAAGAGTATGGCGGCTTTTTCCGCGTCACGCTTTCTCTGCTGCTGGAAGTGCTGTTCTCGGTACTGCTGGCGCCGGTGCGTATGCTGTTCCACACCGTGTTTGTGGTAAGTGCTTTCCTCGGCTGGGAAGTGGTCTGGAACTCGCCGCAGCGTGACGACGACTCCACACCGTGGAGCGAAGCGTTCCTGCGTCACGGTTCGCAGCTGCTGCTGGGTCTGGTATGGGCCGTCGGTA
Source organism: Cronobacter muytjensii ATCC 51329 (assembly GCF_001277195.1). Taxonomy (NCBI): domain Bacteria; kingdom Pseudomonadati; phylum Pseudomonadota; class Gammaproteobacteria; order Enterobacterales; family Enterobacteriaceae; genus Cronobacter; species Cronobacter muytjensii. Next base: position 2,380,329 of record NZ_CP012268.1, on the reverse strand, counting down.
TGGCATGGCTGGATCTGCGCTTCCTGTTCTGGCTGGCACCTATCGTGTTCTCGCTGATCCTCTCGCCGTTTGTGTCGGTGATTTCAAGCCGCGCGACCGTGGGCCTGCGTACCAAACGCTGGAAGCTGTTCCTGATCCCGGAAGAGTATTCGCCGCCGCAGGTGCTGGTGGATACTGACCGCTATCTGGAGCTTAACCGCAGCCGTTCGCTGGAAGATGGCTTTATGCACGCGGTGTTCCATCCGTCGTTTAACGCGCTGGCGACCGCCATGGCAACCGCGCGTCACCGCGCAAGCCATGTGCTGGAGATTGCCCGCGATCGTCACGTCGAGCAGGCGCTGAACGATACGCCGGAGAAGCTCACCCGCGACCGCCGCCTGGTGCTGTTAAGCGATCCGGTGACAATGGCGCGTATGCACTATCGCGTCTGGGCGCACCCGGAGAAATACTCCTCCTGGGTTAGCCATTACGATGAGCTGAAGCTCAACCCGCAGGCGTTACGCGCGCAGTAAGCGTGGTAAATGCCAGAAATGAAAATGCCGGCCTGATGGCCGGCATTTTTTTGCCTCTCTCACGGACTGTTATACTTGAAACACTCTGTTAAAAAGCGAGGTCACCCTTGAGAATCGTCGCCGTTCTGCTTGCCGTCTGGATGCTCTGCGGCTGTGGCAGTATCATCAGTCGCGCCGTGCCGGGGCAGGGACATGGCAATCAGTATTACCCCGGCGTGCAGTGGGATGTGCGTGACAGGCCGTGGCGCTTTATTCTGATGCTCGATCTGCCGTTTTCGCTCATCTTCGACACGCTGTTGCTACCGGTCGATATGCATCACGGCCCGTATGAATAACGCTTAGCGGGTGGTATCCCATTCGTCCGCCGCGGTGCGCCCCTCTTCGGTGTCCAGCGGCGGCTCCAGCTGAAACTCGCCTTCATCCCACTCATGCAGCGTATTCTCTTCCTGCCACTCCTGGCGCAGTTCAATCTCGTCGAAATCGCCGTCAAACACGCTCTGCGCGGCGTCGCCGGTCAATACGGTCAGACAGTCGCCTTCGTCGGTTTCATTGGCGAAGAACTCGACCTGCCACATAATTTCCCCATCCTGCAGCACATATTTTTGCATATTGAACAGCTCGACAACCGCGTCCTCTTCCTCGATTGCCGGATTCGCGGCGAGGAACTCTTCGCGTGCTGCGTCAATGGCTTCTTCAAGCGTGGCGTACATAGTCATAGCTTTCTCCCTGAACGGACATGGTTGTTTCAGGAAAGAATAGTCGAAGATCAGGATTTGCAAGAATGAAGGCGAAAAAAATGGCGGGAGAAGCAACGCCCGCAACGTGGCGCGCTGCGGGCGGGGTGATTAATAGCGAGACGGTACGCCTTCCGGGCGCGTCTTGAAGCGGCGGTGCAGCCACATATACTGATCCGGGGCCATCAGAATGCACTTCTCCACCACCTTATTCATCCAGGCGGCGGTCTCTTCGGCGCTGCCAACAGGCGGCGCACACTCCGGCTCCAGCGCAATCAGCTCATAACCGCTGCCATCCGCCTTGCGGCGCGGTACGAACGGCACGATGCAGGCTTTCGACGTTTTCGCCAGCATCCAGGTGCCGGAGGTGGTGGCAGCCTGATCAACCGCGAAAAACGGCACGAATACGCTGTTACGCGGGCCATAGTCATGGTCAGGCGCGTACCAGATGATTTCGCCGCCTTTCAGCGCGCGGATCATGCCTTTAAGATCTTTACGATCGAGCATGGTTTTATTGGAGCGCAGGCGTCCCCAGGTTTGCAGCCAGTCGAGCAGCGGGTTGTCGTTAGGGCGATAAACTCCGATGCCCGGCGTATGCATTCCGAAGATGCGCGCGCCCAGCTCCAGCGTCAGGAAATGCACGCCGATCAGCAAAATGCCCTGTTGCTGCGCCAGCAGCGCTTTGACGGGGTCGACGCCGGAAACCTCCGTCCAGCGCGCAACGCGCCAGTTGGGCCAGAACCAGGCCATACCGGTTTCCATCAGCCCCATGCCGACCGATTCGAAATTCTTCACTACCAGCGCCTTTCGCTCGGCTTCGCTCATTTGTGGGAAGCAGAGTTCAAGATTGCGATGCGCGATACGCGCGCGGCGTTTCATCACCCGCATCGCCAGGCGGCCAAGCCCACGCCCCAGGCGCCAGATGACCGGGTAGGGGAGCAGCACGACGAGATAGAGCAGGCCAATGCCAAGCCAGGTCAGCCAGTAACGGGGGTGCAGCAGTGCGCGAGAAAATTGCGGTAAATGCGTCATGAAAATTCCATTAATTGCAGGCGAAGCCCTTTCACGGCCGGTATTGTGACATTTTTTTGCGAACGACCAAAATTCTCTGCCGTTCACGCCGCGACGCCGGGGGAAGATAAAAGCGCTAAGGTGTGGAAAATGTAGCGCAAAATGTAGGGATGTAAATTAACGGTAATTGCTATATGATGCCGGCCGTTATTTATTCCCCCACCGATAGCAGGAAAGTACACCATGCCAGTGTTACACAACCGCATATCGAATGAGGAGCTGAGAGCGCGCATGCTGGCCGAAACCGAGCCGCGCACCACTATCTCATTCTATAAGTATTTCACCATCGACGATCCGAAAGCGACGCGCGACGCGCTCTATAAAGCGTTCACCGAACTCAATGTTTTTGGCCGTATTTATCTGGCCCATGAGGGTATCAACGCGCAAATCAGCGTGCCGGAAAGCAACGTCGAGGCGTTTCGCGCCGCGCTGTATGGTTTCCACCCGGCGCTGGACGGGCTGCGTCTGAATATCGCGCTGGATGACGATGGAAAATCCTTCTGGGTGCTGCGCATGAAAGTGCGCGATCGCATCGTGGCGGACGGCATCGATGACCTGACTTTTGACGCAAGCGACGTGGGCGAATACCTTAAGGCGGCGGAAGTCAACGCGATGCTCGATGACCCGGATGCGGTGTTTATCGATATGCGCAACCACTACGAATATGAAGTGGGGCATTTCGAGAATGCGCTGGAGATCCCGGCGGACACTTTCCGCGAGCAGTTGCCGAAAGCGGTGGAGATGATGCAGGAGTACAAGGACAAGAAAATCGTCATGTACTGCACTGGCGGGATCCGCTGTGAAAAAGCGAGCGCATTCATGCGCCATAACGGTTTCCAGAAAGTCTGGCATATCGAAGGCGGCATTATTGAGTACGCCCGTAAAGCGCGCGAACAGGGGCTGCCGGTACGTTTTGTCGGCAAAAACTTCGTGTTTGACGAACGCATGGGCGAGCGCATCTCGGAAGATGTTATCGCGCACTGCCACCAGTGCGGCGCGCCGTGCGACAGCCACACCAACTGCAAAAATGACGGCTGCCATCTGCTGTTCATTCAGTGCCCGGCGTGCGCTGAGAAATTTGCCGGTTGCTGCAGCGAGCTGTGCAAAGAAGAGATGGCCCTGCCGGAAGAAGAGCAGCGCCGCCGGCGCGCGGGTCGTGAAAACGGCAATAAAATCTTTAATAAATCCCGCGGGCGTCTCAACACCACGCTCGGCATTCCGGACCCGGAATAACCCGCAGGCGTAAAAAAACCGGTCAGTTGACCGGTTTTTTATGCCGTAAAGGCGATTACTTCTGCTTCACGCCTTCCACAGAGATAATCAGATCCACTTCCTGGGAGGCCGGCCCCAGATCGGTGGTAATGTTGAAGTCTTTCAGCTTGATTTTCCCTTCCGCTTCAAAGCCCGCGCGCTCGCCGCCCCACGGATCTTTACCCTGGCCCAGCAGTTTCGCTTCCAGCGTTACCGGTTTGGTCACGCCGTTCAGAGTCAGGTCGCCAGTGATATCCAGTTCATCGCCATCTTTTTTCACGGCGGTCGACGTGAAGGTCGCTTTCGGGAACTTCGCCACGTTCAGGAATTCCGCGCTGCGCAGGTGCTTGTCGCGCTCGGCGTGGTTCGTGTCGACGCTGTTGGTATTGATGGTGACGTTGACTTTATCCGCCGCCGGATTTTTCTCATCAAACGTGAACGTGCCGTCGAAATCGCGGAACGTACCGTAGAGCCAGCTGTAGCCCAGATGCTGGATACGGAAGTTGACGAAGGCATGCTGGCCTTCTTTATCGATCTTGTAATCAGCGGCGACGGCTGAGCCGGTCGTGAACAGCAGGGCACCCAGAGTGACCCCCAGCAGGCTTTTCTTCATATTTCGCTCCATGGTTAGTGTGACGCTTTCCCGAGCATCCGCTTCAGGGTGACGTCTTTGTCGACAAAATGGTGTTTCAGCGCGGCCAGCGCGTGCAGGACCGACAGGCCCACCACGCTCCAGGCGAGCCACAGATGGATATCACCAGCGAGATCCGCCTGCTCGCCCGCGCCGCTCACCAGCGCCGGTACCTCGAACAGCCCGAAGACGGAGATCGGTTTGCCTTCCGCCGTCGAGATCAGATAGCCGCTGATAAGAATAGTAAACAGGATCAGGTAGAGCATGACGTGTACCGCAACGGCGCTGAAATGCGTCAGGCGTGAATAACTGGCGAGGGGCGGCGGGGGCGGAGAGATAAAGCGCCAGACCACGCGCACCAGCAGAAAGACAAACAGAATGATACCGATGCTCTTGTGAATTTCCGGCGCCTGGTGATACCAGACATCGTAATAGCCGAGCGACACCATCCACAGCCCGAGCGCAAACATGCCGTAAACCGTCAGCGCCATCAGCCAGTGAAGCAGTACTGAGAAATGTCCATATCGTGTTGGTGAATTACGCCACTGCATGATTATGCGTCCGCAAGTAAGAATGACTCAAACAGTGGCGTTTAGACGAAGTAAAAGCAAACCAAAAAAACAAAACAAATTGTTCAAATATTTTGAAGATAAAGCATTCGCAAAGAAAATTCGTTAATTGATTGTTAAAACCGCTACAGGCAGCGGGAATATCCTATATCATTTGAGTATAAACGCCTGGCGACGAGGCGGTGAGATTGTTTAGCCACCAAATAGTTTAGTGATTTATCAGCTTTTGTCAGTCTGGCGTCAATATATTTGATTGTCGATACGAAAACGAAAACCGGGCGCTGTCACGGCCCGGCTTGCGGTCAGTTATGCAGAAGCGGTAAAACGCGCCAGGGAGAAAGGAGAGAGATCGAATTCGTGCGGCTTACCGGCGGCGAACCGCGCGGCAATCTCGCCAAGCACCGACGCGAACTTAAAGCCGTGGCCGCTCAGCCCCGTCACCAGCAGCACGTTGGGGGTATCGGGCAGGGTGTCGATAATAAAATCCTCATCCGGCGTATTGTCATAGGTGCATGATGCGCCGTACAGACAGCCGCCAATGCCTGGCAGGAAGTGGCGCAGGAACGGGAAGACTTCCGCGCCGTCGGTCGCCACCGCGCCAAAAGGCACGCGCTCTTCGGGGCGTGAAATAATCTGTCCGCCGTTATGCTTACCAATTTTCAGCTCGTTGTTTTCCGCCGGGAAGCCATAAAACTGGTCGCCGTTCGGCATTTCGCCCGTGAAAGCCGGAAAACGGTTGTTAGTGCTGTAGCGGCCATCCGCCTGATACCAGGCGAAGATTTTACGCACCGGCGTCACTGGCAACCCCGGCACCAGCCGCGACACCCAGGTCCCGGCGCTGATAAGCGCTTTGCGGGCGTGGTACACGCCGTCGGCGGTGGTGACGCGCACGCCCTCTTCGGTGGCCTCAAACCCGCTGACCGGGCAGTTAAAGAGCTGCGCGCAGCCCGCTTCTTCGGCAAGGCGAATATACGTAGCGATCGCTTTTTCACTGCGCAGCACGCCGGAATGGGGTTCAAACAGGCCGAGATAATTTTCCGGCAGGCGGATTTCCGGCCAGCGCGCCATCACCTCTTCACCGGTCAGTTTCTCCAGCGGGAGCTGCCAGCGCGCGGCGCTGTCGGCAACGTTCGCGAGAAAGGGGGAATCGGCCGGGCCAAGATTAATAACGCCGGTACGCTCGAAAATACGCTCGCCGCCGAGTTCCTGTAGCTCGTCCCACAGCGCCTGAGCGCGCAGCACCAGCGGAACATAGCGCTCGCCTTCGCCATAGGCATGGCGGATAAGCCGCGTGTCGCCGTGGTGGCTCCCCTCCTGATGCGGCGGGTGAGCGCTGTCTGTCATTAATACGTTAAGCCCGGCGCGGGTAGCGTAATAACCGGCCGCTGCGCCTGTTGAGCCGCTGCCGATGATAATCAGATCGTATTCCATGAAATTACTCCGCGAAAACCATTGGTTAGCAGAGTAATTAAGAGCAGGACAATTCTCAAGCGGGAAAAAATAAAGGCACCCCGGAGGATGCCTTTGAGTTATAAGAAAAGCACGGTATCAGTGCTTGCGATAATCGCTTTCCTGGTACTCACCGGATTCAATTTTTGCAATGCCGGCTTCTAAGATGGAAATAAATTGTCTTGCTACATCAGTGGTCAACCATAATGTCTGGCCGACTTCGGTCGCTTCGCGATCCGCCTGCGGAGAGGATTGATAGTGCAACCGCAGCATCAGTGCGTCATAGCTGTCGACGGTGCTGATGTCCCATCCAACAAGGGGATGCGTCTGTATTACTTCATTTTTTTCCATCATAACCCCCTTTATACGTGTTTATAGACAACGACTCATGAGGTTCAATGCGTGATTTCTTATCTCTGAAGCAAATAAAGTATATCAACCAATAAGGGAAAATGGGGAGGAAATAAATACCCTGAAACACATTTTTTTCAAAATTTGAATTAACTGAACAATAAAACGGCAGATTATTCGCAAATTTTTGTTAAGCATCGCGATCAATGAGACAAATGCTGAAAAGAAAAAAACGGACTATTGCAGAAAAAGGCGGGACAAATATAAAAAAACCGGGCGGCGAAGCCCGGAAAACTGACACCATAGAGAAGAGGGATACGAGGGTTAATCAGCAGAAAACCAGTCGTCAGCGCTCTCCCAGGTTTCCTGGAGAATTTCGCTGATGCGATCTTTATCTTCTTTCGCGCCACCCAGTACCGACAACTGATTCGCAGCGGCATAGCGCACGCTCACGTGGTTCGGCATTTCCGGAAAATGGCTTTCAATACGGCGGGATAGCTCGCTGGCCAGCGCGTCGATAGCGCCTGGCGGTAACGGCGTGGTTTTGGCGATAGTCACTTCAATACGCATAACAACCCCCTGTTAATCATACTGTATATATATACAGTTTAAAGATGAGGCATGCAACAGGGGGCCGTGATTTTTTTGCAGGCTTTAGCCTTTTACCGTCCAGCGAACCGCTTCGCCCGCAAGGAACGGCACCAGCGTGTCGCCTGCGATTTCAATGGTTTCTGGCATGACGCTCGCTTCACGCACCAGCTCGACGGTGCCGTCATTTACCGGCAGACCGTAAAAGCGCGGGCCGTTGAGCGAGGCGAAGGCTTCAAAGTGCGCCAGCGCGTTCATCTCTTCAAAGACCGTAGCGTAGGCACCGAGTGCGGAGGGCGCGTTAAAACAGCCCGCGCAGCCGCAGCTCGCCTCTTTACGATGACGCGCATGGGGGGCAGAGTCAGTACCGAGGAACACACGCTCGCAGCCGCTCGCTACCAGCTCGCGCAGCGCCTGCTGATGCACGTTACGCTTAAGGACAGGCAGACAATAGAGGTGCGGGCGAATACCGCCTGCGAGCATATGGTTGCGGTTGAACATCAGGTGCTGCGGCGTAATGGTCGCGCCCAGACGCTCGTTGCCTTCACGCACGTAGTCAGCGGCGTCTTTGGTGGTGATATGTTCAAACACGACTTTAAGCCCCGTCAGGCGCTGTCTGAGCGGCTCCATCACTGTCTCAATAAACCGCGCTTCGCGATCGAAGATATCGATGTCGCTGTGGGTCACTTCGCCATGCACCAGCAGCGGCATGCCGAGCTTTTCCATGCGCTCCAGCACCGTCATGATGTTATCCACGCTGGTGACGCCGTGGCTGGAGTTAGTGGTGGCGTTAGCCGGATAAAGTTTGGCGGCGGTAAAAACGCCTTCGTTAAAGCCGCGCTCCAGTTCGTCCGCGTCCAGCGTGTCGGTCAGGTAGCAGGTCATTAACGGTTCGAAGGTGTGGGTGTCGGGTACGGCGTCAAGGATGCGCTGGCGGTAGGCGATAGCGGCTTCCACAGTGGTGACCGGCGGCGCCAGGTTTGGCATGACGATAGCGCGCCCGTATGTTTCGCTGGTGTAAGGCACGACGGTTTTCAGCATGTCGCCATCGCGCAGATGAACATGCCAGTCGTCGGGGCGGCGGATTTTTAAAACCTGGGGTTGTGCAGTCATGGAAGGCTCCGGCTTGAGGAAACAGTCAGTAATGGCTGGTTTTATGCCGGGCACTAAGGATAAGCGTAAACGTTTTCCTTTGCATCCTTTTCATGAAAATTCGGGGGCATCGCGCCCCCGGAATTTTTTAATCGGTAAACGGAATGACGATTTCGCCGGGTTTCACCTCCAGCCCTTTGGCGAATTTTTTCGCCAGCGCCTCGCCGTTGGTGCGATCTTCGCTCAACACATACGCCGGACGCTGTTCGAAGTAGCTGCGCAGCGACTTATTCAGATACGGCATCAGGGTTTCGAGCACCGGCGCCATTTTGTCCGGCGTCACGCTGCTGTCGACAATCTCCATTTCACGCAGATAAATCGCGCCCTTGTCTTTATCGAATGAGGGCAACGCCTTGAGCTTCAGCTTCACCAGCGCTTTCTGGTTGCCGAACAGCGACCTCATATCGAGGCTCGCATCGCCAGTCAGCGTGACTTTATTGGGCTCTTCGCGGCCGATCGCGCTGCTGAGATTGGTTAAAACGATATGCGCGTCCGCGACGCCCGGCAGGCCGATATCTTTCGCGTAGTTATTCCGCTTTTGCAGCGCCTGGTTGATGTCCTGTTCGGTGACGGTGTACTGCGTGAGCTGGTTACATCCCACCAGCAAGCCGCTGACGATAAGCGCTGCGGCGACTAACATTTTTTTCATGAGCTTCCCTCGTTCTGGTGCTGTCGGGCGATCCTGACACAAAGCAGGATGCCCCGCCAGTGGAAGCGGCAAAAGCGGATTCGGCTTAAAACGCCGGTGGGAGCCACCGGCGTGCAGGTCAGATAGCCATTGAGGAGAGCAGATTAATTTGCGTCTGCTTGGCCATGTTGTCGCGGTAATCGGCAACGCGGGTAGGGTAGTTGACGCCCGCCACCAGCGTCAGGTTACGCAGCACCGGGAAGAGGTGTATGTCATCTTCGGAAAGCTCGCCGTTCACGGCGTTTGGCTGGACGATAAGCTTATCGAGCGCGCGCAGGTCGTCGCTGATATTTTTGATAAGCCCCGCAGAGTGCGCCATATGGTCCTCAAACGAGCCAATCGCCGCCTCTTTTTTCTCGGTAAAGTAACGGCGCGCTTCCGGCGTGGCGAATTCATCAAACGCGGCTTTGGCGAAACGCGGCAGCAGCAGGCGGTTAACATAGCCATTGACGCGGCGCAGCCACTCCTCGATCGCCGGGTTACGCTTGCCGGTCAGCAGCGGTTTGCCGTCAAGGTTATCGACGTAATGAACGATGTCCATACTTTCCGGCAGGTAGCGACTGTCGTCTTTTTGCAGAATCGGGGCCATTTTCTGGCCAATCATGCGGGTGGGAGTGGCTTCGTCATCGCTGGACATCACGATAAGCTCCACCGGAAGGTTCTTGAGCCCGAAAATCATGCGCGCTTTCACACAGAACGGACAGTGATCGTAAATATATAACTTCACGTTTCTCCTCCTGCTCAGGTTACTGATTTTTCAGTATGGTGGAGAAAACGCAGGGGAGCAAATCGCCCCCCGCGCATCAGGCTTCCGGCTCCAGCAGCCCCGTTGTCAGGCGTTTCTGGCTGAACTGCCACCAGAGCATCATAAACGTGCCGAGGCCGATAATGCCGAGCATAGCCCAGGGCAATTCTGGCGTGTTGAGCGCGCGGCCAGCGTCAAACAGCCAGCCGCCGCCTGCGTAGCCGAGCGCGCCGCCAAAGGCGAGCCCAAGACGGCTAAAGCCCATATAGCTGCCGCGCGCGCGGGCGTCCGCCAGCGACGCGCTCAGGGTTTCACGCGCCGGTTCGGCGATAATCGAGCCGAGATAAAAGAGGCAGATAAGGGTAAAGAGTTGTTGCAGGTTGTCTGCAAGGCCGATTGGCACCAGGCTTAGCGTCATCACCAGCAGCCCGGCCATCAGCCGCTGCTCCAGGCGAAAGCGCTTTTCGCTCCAGCGCGCCAGCGGGTAGAGCAGCGTCAACGACAGCACGGCTTCAATGGCGTACATCCATTTCACCGCCGCCGGTTCGCCTGCGATATCGTTGACCATAACCGGCAGCATCAGCATCACCTGTACCGCCAGCATGTAGTAGCCGGTCAGCGTCAGCACATAGGTGACGAAGCGTTTGTCGCGCAGCACCCGGCCCATGCCTTCGCGCAGCGGCGTGCGTACGGTAGAGAGCTTCCAGTCCGGGAGCAGCCAGGCGTTAAACGCGGCGCAAACCACAAACAGCAGCGCGCCTACGCCGCACACCAGGCGGAAATCATATTGCAGCAGCCAACTGCCGATAAGCGCGCCCGTCACGGCGCCGGCGCTGTCCTGCATCATCAGCAGGGAGAAAAAGCGGCCCCGCTCCTGCGGGCGTACCAGCTTCACGACCAGCGCCGAGCGCGGCGGGTCGAAGAGCGTGCCGCCAAGCCCTGACAGCACACAGGAGACCCAAAGCACCCACGGCTCGTGGGCGATAGCCATCGTCGCGAAACCTGCCGCGCGCAGCAGCATGCCGGTGACAATCATCGGCCGCGCGCCCAGACGATCGGCGATAGCGCCGCCGAAAATACCGAGCCCCTGTTGCACAAGCTGGCGCAGACCGAGCGCGATGCCCACCATCAGCGCGGCCCAGCCGAGGTTGTCGACAAAGCGGATAGAGATCAGCGGAAAGACGACAAAAAAGCCCAACACTACGAGCATATTGTCAATTAACAGGAAATATTTACCCAGGCTTCTTGCCTGCGACACGCTGGACATTTCCCCTCCAGGGAAAAAAGCGAAGAGACAGACTATCTTACGGCCTGGCGCGTCCGTTGGCGGTGTTTTGAGCGACAATATTTTTTTATCGATCGCTATGATTGATTCATGAAATTCATCGTTATGCCGCGCGGCACGTCAAAGAATGGCAGGTTGCTGTTTTCACTGTTTTGTTTACCGCGGTTATAGTAAAACGTAAGGCCCGCGATGGCGCGCTGTCCGGGGCAGGAATCAGGAATAATGCCGAGAAAGGAGCAGGGTATCGATGTTTGGCTACCGAAGTAACGTGCCGAAAGTAAGATTAACGACGGATCGCCTGGTGGTGCGGCTGGTGCACGATCGCGACGCGTGGCGGCTGGCGGATTACTACGCCGAAAATCGCCAGTTCCTGAAACCCTGGGAGCCTGTTCGCGATGAAAGCCACTGCTACTCCTCTGGCTGGCAGGCGCGGCTTGGCATGATCAACGAACTTCACAAGCAGGGCAGCGCCTTTTATTTCGCGCTGCTCGACCCGGACGAAAACGAAATCCGCGGCGTCGCGAATTTTTCCAACGTGGTGCGCGGCTCATTCCACGCCTGTTATCTCGGTTATTCGCTGGGCGAAAAGTGGCAGGGGCAGGGCATGATGTTTGAAGCGCTTACCAGCGCCATTCGCTATATGCAGCGCAGCCAGCATATGCATCGCATCATGGCCAATTATATGCCGCATAACCAGCGCAGCGGCGACCTGCTGGCGCGCCTCGGCTTTGAAAAAGAAGGCTATGCCAAAGATTACTTACTGATTGACGGCGTCTGGCGCGACCACGTGCTGACCGCGCTGACCGCGCGTGAATGGACGCCGGGGCGCTGAGGAGAAAACCATGAAACATCAGTTCAGCGCGCTGGAAGCGCGCGTCATCGGCTGCATGCTCGAAAAACAGGTCACGACGCCGGAGCAATACCCGCTCTCGGTCAACGGCGTGGTAACCGCCTGCAACCAGAAAACTAACCGCGAGCCGGTAATGAACCTGAGCGAAGCGCAGGTGCAGGAGACGCTCGATAATCTGGTGAAGCGGCACTATCTGCGCACCGTCAGCGGTTTTGGCAACCGGGTCACCAAATATGAGCAGCGCTTTTGCAACTCGGAATTTGGCGATCTGAAATTCTCGCCTGCTGAAGTGGCGATTGTCACCACGCTGTTGCTGCGCGGCGCACAGACGCCGGGCGAGCTGCGCAGCCGGGCTTCGAGAATGCATGAGTTCAGCGACACAGCGGCGCTTGAAGGCGCGCTGGAGACGCTGGCGAGCCGCGAGGATGGCCCGTTTGTGACGCGTCTTGCGCGCGAGCCGGGCAAGCGCGAGAGCCGCTATATGCATCTGTTCTGTGGCGAGCCGGATGCTGCGGCGTTTGCCACAAGCGAAGATACCCCGGCGGCGGATACCGACGCCTTAACCGCGCGCGTCGAGGCGCTGGAGCTTGAGGTGGCTGAATTACGCCAGCGCCTCGAATCACTGTTGGCACACCTGGGAGAATAATCGTGGCGAAATTACGCGTAGGGGTAGTGGGGCTTGGCGGCATCGCGCAGAAAGCGTGGTTGCCGGTACTGTCGCAGGCGACGGACTGGACGCTCGCGGGCGCATTCTCCCCGACGCGCGCCAGGGCGCTGCCGGTCTGTGAGGCGTACCGTATCCCGTATATCGATTCGCTTCAGGCGCTGGCGGCGCAGTGCGATGCGGTCTTCGTGCACAGCGCCACCAGCAGCCATTATGAAGTGGTGAGCGAGCTGTTAAACGCGGGCGTGCACGTCTGCGTGGATAAACCGCTGGCGGAACATCTCGCCGACGCCGAGCGCCTGGTGGCGCAGGCGAAACAACGCAATCTGACGCTGATGGTCGGCTTTAACCGCCGTTTCGCGCCGCTGTATCGCGACCTGAAAGCGACACTCGGCGCCGCCTCGTCGCTGCGCATGGACAAACACCGCGCCGACAGCGTCGGCCCGCACGACCTGCGCTTTACGCTGCTTGACGATTACCTGCATCTGGTGGATACCGCCCTGTGGCTTGGCGGCGGCGAAGCGACGCTCGCGAGCGGCGCGCTGCACACCACCGCGCAGGGCGAGATGTGGTATGCCGAGCACCATTTTCGCCGCGGCGATCTTTCCATCACCACCAGCATGCACCGTCGTGCGGGCAGCCAGCGTGAATGGGTGCAGGCGGTAACCGACGGCGCGCTGATTGACGTCACCGACATGCGCGACTGGCGCGAAGAGCGCGGCGCAGGCGTGGTGCATCGTCCCGTGCCCGGCTGGCAGAGCACGCTGGAGCAGCGCGGCTTCGCGGGCTGCGCGCGGCATTTCATCCACTGCGTGCAGAATCAGACGGTTCCGGAAACCGCAGGCGAGCAGGCGCTGACCGCCCAGCGCGTGGTGGAACGGTTGTGGCGCGAGGCGATGCGCGAGTAACCACGGCGCGCATCTGCCAGTAGTATTTCCCTTTCAGTCGAGTAGACTAAGCGCTTCGCTGAAAAGCCCCTGACGCCTGCCCTGCAGGCGTCAGTGTTTATGGGAAAGAACAAGAATGAATTTACTGAAGTCGCTGGCTGCGGTCAGCTCAATGACGATGTTTTCCCGCGTGCTCGGGTTTGCACGCGACGCCATTGTGGCGCGGGTGTTCGGCGCCGGTATGGCGACGGACGCCTTTTTCGTCGCCTTTAAGCTGCCGAACCTGCTGCGCCGCATCTTTGCCGAAGGCGCGTTTTCGCAGGCGTTTGTGCCGATCCTCGCCGAATATAAAAGCAAGCAGGGCGAAGACGCCACGCGGGTCTTTGTCGCTTACGTTTCCGGCCTGCTGACGCTGGCGCTGTTTATTGTGACAATCGCCGGTATGCTGGCGGCCCCGTGGGTGATTCTGGTTACGGCGCCGGGCTTCGCGGATACGGCGGATAAATTCGCGCTCACCACATCCCTGTTGCGCATTACCTTTCCTTATATTCTGCTGATTTCGCTGGCCTCCCTCGCGGGCGCCATTCTTAACACCTGGAACCGCTTTTCGGTGCCGGCGTTCGCCCCGACTTTCCTGAATATCAGCATGATAGGCTTTGCGCTCTTTGCCGCGCCGTACTTTAACCCGCCGGTGCTGGCGCTCGCCTGGGCGGTGACGGTCGGCGGCGTGCTGCAACTGGTCTATCAACTGCCGCACCTGAAGAAAATCGGCATGCTGGTGCTGCCGCGCATTAACTTAAAAGACGCGGGCGCAATGCGGGTGGTGAAGCAGATGGGGCCCGCCATTCTTGGCGTATCGGTGAGCCAGATCTCGCTCATCATTAACACTATTTTCGCCTCATTTCTGGTCTCCGGCTCGGTCTCCTGGATGTATTACGCCGACCGCCTGATGGAGTTCCCGTCCGGCGTGCTGGGCGTCGCGCTCGGCACCATTCTGCTGCCGTCGCTGTCACGCAGCTTCGCCAGCGGCAATCATGACGAATATTCGCGTCTGATGGACTGGGGGCTGCGCCTGTGCTTTTTACTGGCGCTGCCGAGCGCTGTAGCGCTGGGAATTCTCGCAAAGCCGCTTACCGTGTCGCTGTTCCAGTACGGTAAATTCTCCAGTCACGATGCGAGCATGACGCAGCAGGCGCTGGTGGCGTATTCGGTGGGGCTGATGGGGCTGATTGTGGTGAAGGTACTGGCGCCAGGGTTTTATTCGCGCCAGGACATCAAAACGCCGGTTAAGATAGCCATCGTGACGCTTATCATGACGCAACTGATGAACCTGGCGTTTATCGGGCCGTTGAAACATGCCGGACTGGCGCTTTCCATCGGCCTTGCGGCTTGCCTGAACGCGAGTCTGCTCTACTGGCAGTTACGTAAGCGCAAAATTTTCCAGCCGCAGCCCGGGTGGGGCGCGTTTCTCGCGCGACTGGTTATCGCGGTGCTGGTGATGGCCGCCGCGCTGCTGGGTGTCATGCACCTGATGCCGGACTGGGCGCAGGGCACGATGCCGCTGCGGCTGTTGCGTCTCGCGGCTGTTGTGGTGGCGGGCGTTATCGCCTATTTCGCCACGTTAACGCTGCTTGGCTTCCGCGTTCGCGATTTTGCGCGCCGCACGGCCTGAGCCCGCTACACGCCAACGCGCCGCGCTTATCGCCCGGCGCGTTTTTTTATCGGCTTTTTTCAGGCGGCATAGTGCAGACGTGCGAAAACCTTCCGGCAGGTTTCCCTGCCAGAAGGGGTATGATTATCCACTGCCTTGCGGTCAGATGGCGATTTTCTTCCCGCCGCGATGCATATTCGCGGACGTCTGCCCGTTAGCGCCATACAGCGCCGGCTCCTGCAGCGGCTTTAACACCGCCAGAGCCTGCTGGTTGCGGGCCATTTGCCCTTCGAGCAACCAGCCGTTATGCAGATTCATATCGCGCAGGTGCAGGGTTTTCTGAGTAATCGTCTGCCAGCGCGCGGCCACGTCCGGCGGCGCGACGCGGTCCGTCTTTTGTTCGCTGCGGCGCTGCTGTTCAAGGTAGTCCAGCGTGGCCAGCAACGAGCTTTTCTCCTCGGTGATGCGCTGAAGCGCACTGCCGTTAAGACTGCCCGCGGATAACTGTTGCTGCTCCGCGTCCATCACAGACTTCAGCGAATTCAGTACAGTTGTCATTTGGTCTAACACTTCTGACAGACGGCTCATAAATTATTTATCCTGCAAGTAACTCTGAGCTTCCTGGATAAGCGCATCGGCGATTTTGCCGGTGTCCATTTTCAGCTCGCCATTACGAATGGCGGCCTTCAGCGCTTCCACACGCTCAACGTTGATGTCATCAGCGCCTGGCTTCATCAGTTTTGCCTGGGCGCCGCTAAGGGTGACGCTGGCGCTGCCTGCCGCGGTGGTTTCCGTCTGGCGGGCTTTTGGTGCCTGCGGTTCACTGTTTTCGCGCGGTTGCACCGTACTCACTGGCTTCAGGGGGGACGTGCGTTCAATGCTCATTGATTTTTTCCTCATAGAGGGGCTCGCGGCGTAGAGCCGATATCCATCGTTAGTTGATTAACTATATCGGCAGCCACGATGAATTCTTTATAAAGATTACAGGTTAATCAGAATAATCCCATCAGAACCCACGATGCCGCTTACCACCTGGCCTGAGGCCATTCTGACCCGGGCGTTTTGCGCCACCGCCGCATTGTTTAAGGCCCGGCCTTCGCCATTAATGCTAAAGCCTTCGCCGTTGGCGATTATCTGTACCTGCTGACCCGCTTTTACACGCCAGGACTGGCGCACCATCGTCAGCATTACCGGCTGATCGGGCGCGAGGTCACGCAGGGTAACAGCTTCGCGCGCCTGGTCAAGATTGAGCATAGCTTTTGGGGGCAGGAGATCCAGACGGCCGCGTTCAAGGCGGACGTTGGACTCGTTCAGCATGCCGCCGCGCGCGACAGGCTGACTGGCCACCACATAGTTCCCGAAGGCCTGAACGTTGACCTGCATATACCGTTTTTCACTGCCGCAGCGCACCAGCACGCTGAGGTTTCCCCACAGACGGGCGTTGCCCGGCAGGCTGAAATCAGGATTGTCGCAAATCAGTCTCTGCGGCTCCGGCGTTTTCACCGTCACCACTACCGCGTCGCTAATGCCTGCAAGACGCTGAAGAAAGAACGGCGTCAGCTGGGCGTTAAGCGTATCGGCGAAAAGGCCCGGGCTTAACAGCAGTAAACCCGCGGCGAGACAGTATTTCAGGCTCTTCATTGCACTTCTCCACTTTCGGAACAGGGAGGATTCTACTCTGCTCTGTTTTTGTTCAAGGCAACAAATAGCGACGCATTTTGCGTTTATTCCAACGATAACGCACGCGTGAGGGGCGATAAGCTTTGCACACTCACCAGACTAAGTGGAGGAATCATGCTCGATAAACTGGACGCCGCGCTGCGCTTTCAACAGGAAGCTATCAATTTACGCGCTCAGCGTCAGGAGATTCTGGCGGCCAATATCGCCAACGCCGATACCCCAGGTTATCAGGCGCGCGATATTGATTTCGCCAGTCAACTGAAAAAAGTGATGGATCAGGGCCGCGCGTCAGGCAGCACCATGACGCTCGCCGTGACCTCATCACGCCATATCCCGGCTCAGGCGTCCACCGGCGCTTCTCTTGATTTGCTTTACCGCGTGCCGGACCAGCCCTCGATGGATGGCAACACCGTCGATATGGACCGTGAGCGTACCCAGTTTGCCGACAACAGCCTGAAGTATCAGACCGATCTGCAGGTTCTCGGCGGCCAAATCAAGAGCATGATGTCCGTGCTGCAGCAACAGTAAGGGTTAAAACGCGATGGCGCTTTTAAACATTTTCGACATTGCCGGCTCAGCGATGACCGCGCAATCCAAACGCATGAACGTGGCGGCCAGTAACCTTGCCAACGCCGACAGCGCGACCGGGCCGGATGGACAGCCTTACCGCGCCAAGCAGGTGGTTTTCCAGGTGGATGCCGCGCCAGGCGCCGCGACAGGCGGTGTGAAGGTAACGGATGTCGTGGAAAGCCAGGCGCCGGACAAGCTGGTTTATGAGCCAGGCAACCCGCTGGCGGACGCCAAAGGGTATGTCCGTATGCCGAACGTTGACGTGGTGGGCGAGATGGTGAACTCCATGTCCGCCTCCCGCAGTTACCAGGCCAACGTTGAAGTGCTGAATACCGTGAAAAGCATGATGCTGAAAACGCTCACGCTCGGTCAATAAAGGAGAGAGTTATGTCGGTGACATCAACTATTAATGAGAATTACAGCACCAGCAGTGCCGCCAGCGCGACCTCCAGCAGCAGCCTGACCGGGAGCAAAGCGTCTGACCTGCAAGGCAGCTTCCTGACGCTTCTGGTGGCGCAGCTGAAAAACCAGGACCCGACCAACCCGATGCAGAACAACGAACTGACCACGCAGCTTGCGCAGATCAGTACGGTGAGCGGCATCGAGAAACTGAACACCACCCTCGGATCTATCTCCGGTCAGATCGATAACAGCCAGTCGCTTGCGGCGAGCGCGCTTATCGGTCACGGCGTGATGATCCCGGGCAGCACCATTCTGACCGGCAAAGACACCACGACACCGTTTGGCGTCGAGTTGCAGCAGGCCGCAGATAAAGTTACCGCGACTGTCACTGATAAGAGCGGGAAAGTCGTTCGTACCATCGAGATCGGCGCGCTGAGCGCAGGTGTCCATACCTTCTCTTGGGATGGTTCGATGAGCGACGGCACTAAGGCGCCGGATGGCTCCTACAACGTCTCCATTGCCGCAAGCAACGGAGGCACTCAGCTGGTCGCGCAGCCGCTTAACTTCGCGATGGTAAACGGCATTACGCGAAGCAACGGTTCGAACCTGCTGGATCTGGGCACCTACGGGACTGCCTCACTCGACCAGGTACGGCAAATTATTTAAGCCTTCAATCTTATCAGGAGTAAGAAATGGCCTTTTCACAAGCGGTCAGCGGTCTGAATGCTGCCAGCACCAACCTCGACGTTATCGGCAACAACATTGCCAACTCCGCCACTTATGGTTTTAAGTCTGGTTCCGTCTCTTTCGCCGACATGTTCGCCGGCTCGAAAGCGGGCCTGGGCGTTAAAGTCGCGGGTATCACCCAGGACTTCGGCGACGGCGTGACCACCAACACCGGCCGTAAGCTTGACGTGGCTATCAGCCAGAACGGTTTCTTCCGTCTGGTCGACAGCAACGGCGGCGTGTTCTACAGCCGTAACGGCCAGTTCAAACTGGACGAAAACAGCAACCTGGTCAACATGCAGGGCATGAAGGTAACCGGCTATCCGGCAACCGGCACCCCGCCGACCGTACAGCAGGGCGCAGATCCGGTCTCACTGACCATCCCGACCGCGCAGATGCCGGCAAGCAAAACCACCAGCGCGAACTTCGTGATGAACCTGAACTCCGCTGACGATGTTCCGGCGCAGTCTCCGTTCGATCCGGCTAACTCCAGCACCTTTAACAAAAGCGTGCCGCTGACTGTTTACGACACCCTGGGTAACGAACACAACCTGAAGCTGTACTACGTGAAAACCGCGGATAACAAGTGGGATGTCTACAACATGGACACCAGCGTAAGCTCCGCGACCCCGACCACGCCGCTGACCAGCCTGACCTTCAGCGACAGCGGCGCCCTGACTGGCGTGACCAACGCGGCTCCGGCCGGTACGCAGCAGGTGCCGATCGCAGTGGCGGCCCTCAACGGCTCTGCGGCGTTCAGCTTCAGCATGAACCTGACTGGCACCACCCAGCAGAACTCCGGCGCCAACGTGCTGCTGACCTCAAACCAGGACGGCTACAAGCCGGGCGACCTGGTCGGTTATGAAGTGACCGAAGACGGCAGCCTCGTCGGCAACTACTCGAACGAGAAGAGCCAGTTGCTGGGTCAGATCGTTCTTGCGAACTTTGCTAACCCGGAAGGGCTCTCTTCTCAGGGCGACAACGTCTGGTCAGCAAGCACCGCCTCCGGCGTGGCGCTGCTGGGCTCTGCGGGCACCGGCAACTTCGGCAAGCTGACCAGCGGCGCGCTGGAAGCGTCTAACGTCGACTTGAGTAAAGAACTGGTCAACATGATCGTCGCGCAGCGTAACTATCAGTCGAACGCGCAGACCATCAAGACTCAGGACCAGATCCTCAATACCCTGGTTAACCTGCGCTAATTGTCTGAAGGGATGGCTTAATGGATCACGCAATTTATACCGCCATGGGCGCAGCCAGCCAGACGCTGAATCAGCAGTCTGTCACGGCAAGCAACCTGGCCAACGCATCAACGCCTGGCTTTCGCGCTCAGCTCAACGCGCTGCGCGCCGTGCCGGTAGAAGGGCTGTCATTGCCAACCCGTACGCTGGTCACGGCTTCCACCCCTGGCGTGAATATGAGCCAGGGGTCGCTCGACTACACCTCCCGTCCGCTGGACGTTGCCATTCAGGGCAGCGACGGCTGGCTGGCGGTGCAGGCACCGGACGGCACCGAAGCGTATACCCGCAACGGTAACATCCAGCGCACGGCGACCGGCCAGCTCACCATCCAGGGTAATCCTGTGATGGGCGAGGGCGGTCCGGTCGTGGTGCCGGAAGGCGCGGAAGTCACGATTGCCGCCGACGGTACGATCTCCGTACTGAACCCGGGCGACGCCCCGAACACCATTGCGCCGGTTGGCCGTCTGAAGATGGTTAAAGCCAGCGCGCAGGAAGTGGTACGCGGCGACGATGGTCTGTTTCGTTTAAACCAGCAGGCGCAGACCGCCCGCGGCGCGACGCTACAGGCCGACCCGACCATCAGCCTGATGTCCGGGGTGCTGGAAGGCAGTAACGTGAAACCCGTGGAAGCAATGACCGACATGATAGCTAACGCCCGTCGCTTTGAGATGCAAATGAAAATCATCACCAGCGTCGATGAGAACGAGCAGCGCGCTAACCAGTTATTGTCGATGAGTTAATCAACAGGACGACCCTATGATCAGTTCTTTATGGATTGCCAAAACCGGCCTCGACGCCCAGCAAACCAATATGGACGTTATCGCCAACAACCTGGCGAACGTCAGCACCAACGGTTTCAAACGTCAGCGCGCGGTGTTTGAAGATCTGCTTTATCAAACCATCCGCCAGCCGGGCGCGCAGTCGTCTGAACAGACCACGCTGCCTTCCGGCCTGCAGATCGGTACCGGTGTGCGCCCCGTCGCCACCGAGCGTCTGCACAGCCAGGGCAACCTGTCTCAGACCAACAACAGCAAAGATGTCGCGATTAAAGGCCAGGGCTTCTTCCAGGTTCTGCTGCCGGACGGCACCTCCGCGTATACCCGCGACGGTTCTTTCCAGGTCGATCAGAACGGCCAGCTGGTGACCGCAGGCGGTTTCCAGGTGCAGCCCGCCATCACTATCCCGGCGAACGCGCTGAGCATCACCGTCGGTCGCGACGGCGTGGTGAGCGTGACCCAGCAGGGAACGGCGGCGCCGGTTCAGGTTGGCCAGATCAACCTGACCACCTTTATGAACGACAGCGGTCTGGAAAGCATTGGTGAAAACCTCTACACCGAAACCCAGTCCTCCGGCACGCCGAACGAAAGCACGCCGGGTCTGAACGGTGCAGGGCTGCTGTATCAGGGTTATGTCGAAACCTCTAACGTCAACGTGGCGGAAGAGCTGGTCAACATGATCCAGGTGCAGCGCGCTTACGAGATTAACAGTAAAGCGGTTTCCACCACTGACCAGATGCTGCAAAAACTGACGCAACTCTAAAGCCTGTTTCGGTGTGGCGTGACGCCACACCGAACGCCACTACTGAAGATGAAAGCAATGCAAAAGACCGGTGCGCAACTCTGCCCTTTAGCGATAGCTCTCGCATTGACCCTTTCGGGCTGTGCGTGGGTGCCTTCTACTCCGCTGGTTCAGGGCGCGACGACCGCGCAGCCCGCACCTGCCCCCGCGCCGGTGGTTAACGGTTCCATTTTCCAGTCGGTACAGCAGATTAACTACGGTTATCAACCGCTGTTCGAAGACCGTCGTCCGCGTAACGTCGGCGACACGCTCACGATTGAGCTGCAAGAAAACGTCAGCGCGAGCAAGAGCTCGTCTGCAAACGCCAGCCGCGACGGCAAGACCAATTTCGGTCTCGACACCGTTCCACGCTACCTGCAGGGCCTCTTCGGCAATGCGCGCGCCGATATCAGCGCGTCCGGCGGCAATACCTTTAATGGTAAAGGCGGCGCCAACGCCAGCAACACCTTCAGCGGCACACTGACCGTGACCGTCGATCAGGTTCTTGCCAATGGCAACCTGCACGTGGTGGGCGAAAAACAGATTGCCATCAACCAGGGCACAGAATTTATCCGCTTCTCGGGCGTGGTTAACCCTCGCACCATTAGCGGCAGCAACACGGTACCGTCCACGCAGGTGGCGGATGCCCGAATCGAATATGTCGGCAACGGCTATATCAACGAAGCGCAGAACATGGGATGGCTACAGCGTTTCTTCCTTAATTTATCGCCGATGTAACAGAGGTGAAAAATGTTTAAATCGCTCCCAGGACTCCTGCTGCTGCTCGTCGCGACGTTCGCGCAAGCTGACCGCATTCGTGACTTAACCACCGTACAGGGCGTACGTGAAAACTCCCTGATAGGCTACGGCCTGGTGGTGGGCCTTGACGGCACCGGCGACCAGACGACCCAGACGCCGTTTACCACCCAGAGCCTGAACAATATGCTCTCCCAGCTCGGGATCACCGTCCCGGCGGGCACCAATATGCAGCTGAAAAACGTGGCGGCGGTGATGGTTACCGCCTCCTATCCGGCGTTCGCGCGCCAGGGGCAGTCCATCGATGTGGTGGTCTCCTCCATGGGTAACGCCAAGAGCCTGCGCGGCGGTACGCTGCTGATGACCCCGCTGAAAGGCGTCGATAATCAGGTGTATGCGCTGGCGCAGGGCAACATTCTCATTGGCGGCGCGGGCGCGTCGGCGGGCGGCAGCAGCGTGCAGGTAAACCAGCTCAACGGCGGCCGTATTACCAACGGCGCGGTGATTGAACGCGAGCTGCCGACCCAGTTCGGCACGGGCAACACCATCAACCTGCAGCTGAATAATGACGACTTTACGCTGGCCCAGCAGATCTCTGACACCATCAACCGCGCACGCGGTTATGGCAGCGCCACCGCGCTGGACGCCCGTACCGTTCAGGTACGCGCATCAAGCGGCGGTAGCTCCCAGGTGCAGCTGCTCGCCGCGATTCAGAACCTTGAAGTCAACGTCGCGGTGCAGGATGCCAAAGTCATTATTAACTCGCGTACCGGCTCGGTGGTGATGAACCGCGAAGTGTCGCTCGACAGCTGTGCGGTCGCGCAGGGCAACCTTTCTGTGACGGTGAACCAGCAGGCGAATGTCAGCCAGCCGGATACGCCGTTCGGCGGCGGCCAGACCGTCGTGACGCCGCAGACCCAGATCGATATGCGTCAGTCAGGCGGCGCGCTGCAGCGCGTGACCTCCAGCGCCAACCTGAACAGCGTCGTACGCGCGCTTAACGCGCTGGGCGCCACGCCGATGGATCTGATGTCAATTCTGCAATCCATGCAAAGCGCGGGCTGTCTGCGCGCCAAACTGGAAATCATCTGATGCTGACTGATAGCAA
The DNA here is from genome assembly GCF_001277195.1 of Cronobacter muytjensii ATCC 51329. NCBI lineage: Bacteria > Pseudomonadati > Pseudomonadota > Gammaproteobacteria > Enterobacterales > Enterobacteriaceae > Cronobacter > Cronobacter muytjensii. The sequence continues at coordinate 2,357,214 of NZ_CP012268.1, read as the reverse complement.
ATTACTGTCCAGCGCCGCCTTTGACGCGCAATCGCTCAATGACCTGAAAGCTAAGGCCGGTAAGGATCCGAACGGCAACCTGAAACAGGTTGCCCGCCAGGTGGAAGGGATGTTCGTGCAAATGATGCTGAAAAGCATGCGCGAAGCGCTGCCCAAGGATGGGATGTTCAGTAGCGATCAGACTCGGCTATATACCAGCATGTACGATCAGCAAATTGCCCAGCAGATGACGGCGGGCAAGGGGCTTGGCCTTGCGGACATGATGGTGAAACAGATGGGCGGCGACCCTTCAGCCAGCGCTGAAGCGCCCGCCGCTGCGCAAAGCGCGTCTCAGGTGCCGATGAAGTTCGATATCGACACCATGAACAGCTACCGCAACCAGACAATTACCCAGATTGTGCGCCAGGCGATGCCGAAGGCGCCGTCCAATGAAGAACCGCTCTCCGGCGACAGTAAAGACTTCCTGGCGCAGCTGGCGCTGCCCGCGAAGCTTGCAAGCCAGCAGAGCGGCGTTCCTCATCACCTGATCCTCGCCCAGGCGGCGCTGGAATCGGGCTGGGGCCAGCGCCAGATCCTGAAAGCGAACGGCGAGCCAAGCTTTAACATTTTCGGCATCAAAGCGACCTCGTCGTGGAAAGGGCCGGTGACGGAGATAACCACCACCGAATATGAAAATGGCGAAGCGAAGAAGGTGAAAGCGAAGTTCCGTGTTTATAGCTCCTATCTTGAGGCGCTGTCGGACTACGTGGGCATGCTGACGCGCAACCCGCGTTACGCGGCGGTCACCACGGCCGCCTCGGCGGAAGATGGCGCGAAAGCGTTGCAGAGCGCCGGTTACGCGACCGATCCGAACTACGCCCGTAAGCTGACCAGCATGATCCAGCAGATGAAATCGCTGGGCGAAAAGGTGAGCAAAGCGTACAGCCAGGATATCTCGACGTTGTTCTGAAACGGCTCAAGTTCTCTTAAGCGCTGCCGATAATTATCGTCAGGACCCGCGTATGAATGTTCAAAAGGAACCTCCATGTCCAGTAGCTTAATTAATAGCGCCATGAGTGGCCTGAGTGCGGCGCAAACCGCACTGAGCACGGTGAGCAATAACATCTCTAACTACAACGTCGCAGGCTATACCCGCCAGACCACCGTTCTGGGGCAGTCTAACAGCACCATGACGCAGGGCGGCTGGGTCGGCAACGGCGTGTATGTGTCCGGTATTCAGCGTGAATATGATGCATTTATCACGAATCAGCTGAACGCGGCGCAAAACCAGAGCAGCGGGTTAACCACCCGTTATGAGCAGATGTCGAAAATCGACGATATGCTATCTGGCACCACCAATAACATCTCTACTACCATGCAGGATTTTTTCAAAAGCCTGCAAACGCTGACCAGCAACGCCGAAGATCCGGCGGCGCGTCAGACCCTGCTCGGTAAAGCCGACGGTCTGGTCAATCAGTTTAAGGTGGTGGATCAGTATCTGCGCGACCAGGATAAGCAGGTCAATACGGCCATTACTTCCAGCGTCCAGCAGATCAACAACTACGCCACGCAGATTGCGTCGCTGAACGAGCAGATCACCCGCCTGACCGGTATGGGCTCCGGCGCATCGCCGAACGATCTGCTGGATCAGCGCGATCAACTGGTGAGCGAGCTGAACAAAATCGTCGGCGTGGATGTCTCCGTTCAGGATGGCAACACGTTTAACGTCACGATGGCGAACGGTTACAACCTGGTTCAGGGCAGCAAAGCCAGCCAGATTGCCGCCGTGCCGTCGAGCGCCGATCCGGCGCGCACCACGATTGCGTTCGTCGATAAGATTGCCGGCAATATTGAGATCCCGGAAAAACTGGTGACCAGCGGTTCGCTGGGCGGTCTGTTCGCCTTCCGTTCTCAGGATCTCGACCAGGCGCGTAACAACCTGGGCCAGCTGGCGCTCTCTTTTGGCGATGCGTTTAACAAACAGCACGAAGCGGGCTTTGACGCCAGCGGCGACGCCGGTAAAGCGTTCTTTAAGCTCGGCGATGCGGCGGCGATGAGCAATACCCGCAACACCGGCAGCGCTTCCCTGACCGCGACCATCACTGACAGCTCGGCGGTGAAAGCCAGCGATTATCAGATGGCGTACGACGGCAGCAACTGGAAAGTGACGCGTCTGTCTGACAACGTCATCGTGAACGCCACGCCGACGACCGACGGTTCGGGCAACCTGACCGCGCTGGAGTTCGACGGCCTGAAGATTGACATCACGGGCGCGGCGGCCAACAAAGACACCTTTACCATCAAGCCGGTGAGCAACGTCATTATCAGCATGGACGTGGCTATCCATGATGAGTCAGAAATCGCGATGGCATCCGACGCGGCATCGGGCGAGAGCGACAACCGTAACGGTAAAGCGCTGCTGGATCTGCAAAACAGCAAAACCGTCGGCGGCAGCAAAACGTTTAACGATGCCTATGCAGCGTTTATCAGCGACGTGGGTAACACCACCAACACGCTGAAAAGCTCCAGCACCACCCAGACTAACGTGGTAACGCAGCTGACCAACCAGCAGCAGTCCATTTCCGGGGTCAACCTGGATGAAGAGTACGGCAACCTGCAGCGCTATCAGCAGTACTACATGGCGAACGCCCAGGTGCTGCAAACCGCGTCCACGCTGTTTGACGCCCTTCTCCAGATTCGCTAACAGGGAACCGAACAATGCGTATTAGTACTCAAATGATGTATCAGCAGAACATGCGGGGCATTACCGAATCGCAGAGTACCTGGCTGAAATACGGTGAGCAGATGTCCACTGGCAAACGCGTTAACCGTCCGTCTGACGATCCGATCGCTGCCGCGCAGGCAGTCGTGCTCTCCCAGGCGCAGGCGCAGAACGACCAGTACACCCAGGCGCGTACCTTCGCGACCCAGAAAGTGTCGCTGGAGTCGAGCGTGCTGGATCAGGTGACCAGCGTCATCACCTCCGCCCAGGAGAAGATTGTCTATGCCAACAACGGCACGCTGAGCGACACCGACCGCGCGTCGGTCGCGACCGATCTTCAGGGGATGCGCGACCAGTTGCTGAACCTGGCGAACAGCGCTGACGGTAATGGTCGCTATATTTTTGCGGGCTATAAAACCGATTCGGCGCCGTTTAGCGGTACGGCGGGCAACATCACGTACAACGGCGGCACGGACAACATCACTCAGCAGGTGGATTCCGCACGTACCATGGTTATCGGTCATACCGGCAACCTGGTTTTCGACCGCGTCACCAGCAACGCCACGCCGGAGCCGGACGGCTCGCCGAGCGAAACGAACCTGTTTAAAATGCTCGACTCCGCTATCGCAGCGCTGAAAACCCCGATGGAAGGCGCGGACGAAACGACCCAGCAGGGCCTGCTGGACGCTATCTCCAAAACCTCGCGCGGTTTGAGCAACTCGCTGGATAACGTCGGGACGGTGCTGGCGGAAGTGGGTACCCAGCTTAAAGAGCTGGATAACCTGGATGAGCTGGGCGCGGAACGTACGCTCGGTCAGACCGAGCAGATGAGTAATCTGGTGGATGTGGACTGGAACTCGGCCATTTCCTCTTATGTCATGCAGCAGGCGGCGCTTCAGGCTTCCTACAAAGCATTTAGCGATATGCAGGGTATGTCGCTGTTCCAGTTAAACCGTTAAGGTTTGTCGATTTGAAGCATGTCATGAAACTGGGCATGCTTGATGTGCCCGCTTCATCACCCCGAAGCGGGCTTTTTTTTGCTTAGCGTTCCGCCACCGGTTTCGCCGCGAACCCGGCCGGACGCGTTTTCTGCGTCAGGCGAATCACCAGCGCCACGCCGCTTGCGAGCGTTGCCAGCGCAACCACCGCAGGCCAGCCGCCAAACGCCCAGGCTTTACTGCCGAGCAGCGACCCCAGCGCCATCCCCACAAACACGCCGGTAAAGAGCAGGGCGTTCAGACGCCCGCGCGCTGTCGGCTCCAGGCTGTAAACCAGCGTCTGGTGCGCCACCAGCGATGACTGCAGGCCTAAATCGAAACCGACCGCCGCCAGCGCAATCACCAGCAGTTGCATGGAAGGCGTCAGCAAGGGCAGGGCAAACATGGCGGCAAAGGAGAGCATCACTAACAGGCTGCCGAGCTGGGTAACGCGCGCCGGGCCGAAACGGTCGGAGAGCGCGCCGGAGAGCGGTGCGGCCAGCGCGCCAGCCGCGCCTGCGAGACCAAACGCGCCCGCGACCGCGCTGCCCATGTGAAACTGCGCCTGAAGCATGACTGCCAGCATCGACCAGAACGCGCTGAAGCCAATCGACAGGAAGCCTTGCGCCAGGGCCGCGCCGCGCAGGGTCGGGTAGCGTTTCCACAGGCCGCCCATTGAGTGCAGCAGAGCCGGATAGCTGAGGGTCGCGTGCGTTTCAAAGCGCGGCAGGACGCGCCACAACACCAGACCGGTCAGCGCGATGCTGGCGGCAGCAAGCTGATACATTACCCGCCAGCCGAAGGCCGCGCTGATAACGCCGCTCACCGAACGGGAGAGCAGAATGCCAAGCAGCAGGCCGGTCATCACCGTACCGACGATTTTTCCCTGCTGACCCGCAGGTGAAAGGATGGCCGCGGCGGGGACGATATCCTGCGCCATCGTCGCCATCATGCCCACTAACAGGCTCAGCACCAGCAGGCTATGCAGCCCGTCGCTGAAACTGTAAAGTGCGAGCATTACGGCAAGCGCCAGGCATTTGACCAGGATGAGCATGCGGCGGTCGTGACGGTCGCCCAGCGGCAGCAGAAACAGAATGCCGAGCGCGTAGCCCGCCTGTGTCAGCGTCGGGATAAGCCCCATGCCGTCGACGCCGAGGCGCAGATCGCTGCCAATCAGCGGCAGGATCGGCTGCGCGTAGTAAATCGAGGCGACACTCAGGCCGGTCGCTATGGCCAGAATCAGTATTAACAGCCGTGAGAGCCCAGGGGCGCGGTGTGCAGCATCGTTATGGTTATTCATGGTGAAACCCTTGTGAGTAATCAGTACGGGTTGATTGTCAGCGAGCGGCGGCTGGCGCGGTAGAGGCCGACATGATAAAACGGTTATACGTGTAGCGTATAACCATTGAAAAAACTATGGGCATTGAGCGTATAGATCGGGTGGAGCTGATGCACACCCTTGTGCGTATTATCGAAAGCGGCTCGCTTTCAGCCGCCGCCGTGCAGATGAATACCACCCAGGCGACCGTCAGCCGCCGCCTGAAGTCGCTGGAGGATTTACTGGGCGCGAGGCTGTTGCTGCGCACCACGCACGCCATGAAGCTTACCGATGACGGCGAGCGCTGCTATCAGCACGCCCGAAGCGTAATGGCGAGCTGGCAGGCGCTGGAGGATGAAATTAAAAACGCGGAAGGGGAGCCGGTCGGCGTACTGCGCGTGCGGGCGCCGCACGCGTTCGGACAGGATCAGCTTATCGATCCGCTGACCGGCTTTTTAAACCGCTATCCGGGCCTGTGCGTGGAGTGGATGCTCAACGATAAATCACCGGATTTCATCGGCGATAATATCGACTGCGCGCTGCACGTCGGGCCGGATGTCGACCCGTCAGTGATAGCCGTACAGCTCGCTGAAGTGCCGCGCATCGTGGTGGCGTCGCCTGCGCTGCTGGAACGCCGCCCGGCGGTGAACACCCTTGACGATCTTGCCGCGCTGCCCTGGGTGGCGCTCAGTACCTTTTATCGACGCGAAGTCGCGCTCCAGCATACGCAAAGCGGCGAACGGCAGGCGTTCGCGGTAATGCCGCGGCTCAGCTCTGACAGCCTGTACGCGGTGCGCCGCACTATTCTTAACGGGCTGGGCGCTGGCATGGTTTCCGCATGGGTGGTGGAGGACGATCTGCGCGAGGGGCGGCTGGTGCAACTGCTGCCGGCGTGGCAGGCGCCGCCGCTGCCGGTTTATCTGCTCTACCCGTGGGCGCGCTACTACCCGGCGCGGCTGCGGCGGTTTCTGGAGTTGATGAAAGCGGTCATGCCGGAGCTGGCAGGGATGCGGCGGGTCCCGGCAGGCGGGGCGTAACAAAATATAGCGGGAAACAGGCAATAAAAAAGCCGGTCAGAGACCGGCTTTTTTGTGCGGGGAAGATTACTCCACCGGCTGAGGGCGTGTCGCAGGGGCAGAGGCCTGATGGGTGGCGCTGTGGCCGCCCGCCGAACCTTTACCGCTGAACTCGAACGCCGGACGTACCCAGTCGCTGTGACGCGGCGGTTCCGGAACATATTCCGGCGCCGGCGCGCGGGTCATCGGCGCGGAAGCGACTTTAGCGGCGGCGAAGGCCACGACAGGCGCTTTCACTTCTTCTTCCTGCGCTTTCACGACAGGGGCAGCTTCCGGGGCTTTCACTGGCGTTTGCGCGATAACGTCCGGCTGCGGTGCCTGGGCTGGCGTGCTTTCTGCGATGGCAGCAGCGGCATCAGCGCGGGCAGCGTCGTCGGCAACCGGTTCATCAGACGCTTCATCCGCCGGAACGGCTTCCTGAGCGATCTGTTCCGCGACCGGCGCATCCTGCGGTTCAATCAGCTGCGGCTGCGCGTCAACAGGGGCTTCGATGGCTTCCGGATGGGTGGTTTCCACCACCGGCTCCTGCGGCGCAGTCTCAACCACTGACGGCTCAACCACAACGGCTTCAGCAACCGGCTCAACCGGCGCTGTCACGGTCTGGGCTTCAGCGACCGGCGCGGTGTTCTGCTCCGGCGTCTGCTGCTCATCCTGTTCCTGCGCACGCGGCAGCGGGTAGCGGATCCAGACTTTACCTGACGCCATCTCCGGCGACGCGCACGCGACGGTCAGCGGCATCGGCGACTGGGTCGGGTAGCGCTCGTCACGGTAGCGACGACGGCGTTGACCGCTGACGCGCAGGTGACGCGGAGAACGACGGGAGCGACGCGGCATGCCCGCATTTTCGCTGCCTGTCTGGGCGCTGTCATCGGTCGCGGCTGGCGCCTCGACGTTCGCCGGCAGCGCCAGGGGAGCCGCCTCTTCACGCGCTTCGGCGACAGGCGCCTGGGCGTCAGTCTGTTCGATAGCCTCAGAAACCGACTCGATACGCACTTTCTGGCTCAGCTGGCGCGGTTTACGACGCGGCATCACCTGAACAACGCGATCTTCCTGTTCGGTCTCTTCCACCGCCTCGTCACGGTTCAGCGCGCTGACTTCCTGATGCGCCTGACGTTTCTCATCAGAGCGACGACGGTTGCGATCGCGGCGGGACGGCTGCTGCTCATCACGGGCTTTGGACGGTTTCTCCGCTTCTTCAGCCACGACCGGCGTGCGGGTTTCACGCGCGTCGGCGTTCTGCTGCTGTTTCTCGCGGCGGTTGCGGCGGTTTTCTTCGCGCGCTTCGCTGTTGTCACGGTTATCGCGAGTGTCGCGGTTTTCACGAGACGGACGCTCGCCGCGTTCGCCACGGTCGTTACGGTCATTGCGATCGCGACGGTTGTTCTGGCGACGGCCGTTACGACGTTCCTGCTGCTTATCGTCACGGTTTTTCGCTGGCTGCTGCTCCGGCTCGCTCGCGGTCGGTTGCGGCTGCTGTTCGCTGGCGAACAGGCTCTTCAGCGCGCTGATAGCGCGGCTCAGGAAGCCTTCTTTCGCAGGCTCAGCGGCTTTCGTCGGCGCTTTCGGTTCGGCAGCGGCGGCTTTCGGCGCGCTGGCCTCCTGCGGCACTGGCGGTACGTCCGGCATCACGAAGGTGGCAAGCGCCGGCTGCTCAGGACGTTTACGCTCGGCGTATTCATCTTCAGACGGCAGCGCCATCGCTTCTTCATGCAGCTTCGGCAGCATGTAGCTCAGGGTGTGGGTCTCTTCGCCTTTACGTACGCGCAGTACGGAGTAGTGCGGAGTTTCCATCTGATCGTTTGGCACGATCACGCAGCGCACGCCGCCCTGGCGCTTCTCGATGGCGGTAATCGCTTCACGCTTCTCGTTAAGCAGGTAGGAGGCGATAGGCACCGGAACGATAGCGTGGACTTCCTGGGTGTTCTCTTTCAGCGCTTCTTCTTCAATCAGACGCAGAATGGACAGCGACAGGGATTCGTTATCGCGGATGGTGCCGGTGCCGCTACAACGCGGGCAGACGTGATGGCTGGATTCGCCAAGCGACGGGCTCAGACGCTGGCGGGACATCTCCAGCAGGCCAAAGCGCGAAATATGGCTAATCTGGATACGCGCGCGATCCTGACGCACCGCTTCGCGCAGACGATTCTCTACCGCGCGCTGGTGGCGTACCGGGGTCATATCGATAAAGTCAATAACGATAAGACCGCCCAAGTCGCGCAGGCGCAGCTGGCGGGCGATTTCATCCGCCGCTTCCAGGTTGGTATTGAACGCCGTCTCTTCGATATCGCCGCCGCGGGTGGCGCGAGCGGAGTTGATATCGATGGCGGTCAGCGCTTCGGTAGTGTCGATAACAATCGAGCCGCCGGACGGCAGACGCACTTCGCGCTGGAAGGCAGACTCAATCTGGGATTCGATTTGGTAATGGCTGAACAGCGGGATTTCACCGGTGTAGAGCTTAATTTTGCTGCTGAAATCCGGACGACCCAGCGCGGCGATGTGCTGGCGTGCCAGCTCAAGCACTTTCGGGTTATCAATGAGGATTTCGCCGATGTCCTGGCGCAGATAGTCGCGGAACGCGCGCACGATAACGTTACTTTCCTGATGGATAAGGAACGGCGCCGGGCGGTTTTCTGCGGCTTTCTGGATGGCTTCCCAGTGCTTCAGGCGGAAGCTTAAATCCCACTGCAGCGCTTCGGCAGATTTGCCGACGCCCGCGGTGCGCACGATAAGCCCCATGCCGTCAGGCAGCTCCAGGCTGGAAAGTGCTTCTTTAAGCTCAGTGCGATCGTCGCCTTCGATACGGCGAGAGATACCGCCCGCACGCGGGTTATTCGGCATCAGCACCAGGTAGCTGCCTGCGAGGCTGATAAATGTCGTCAGCGCCGCGCCTTTGTTGCCACGCTCTTCTTTATCGATCTGAACGATAACTTCCTGGCCTTCGCGCAGAACATCTTTAATGTTCGGACGACCATGGGAGGCATAGCTGGCGGGGAAGTATTCGCGGGCGATTTCTTTTAAGGGGAGGAAACCATGTCTTTCGGCGCCATAATCTACAAATGCGGCTTCGAGACTGGGTTCAATGCGGGTAATTTTGCCTTTGTAGATGTTCGCTTTTTTCTGCTCGTGTCCAGGACTTTCGATATCCAGGTCGTACAGACGTTGCCCATCCACGAGGGCGACGCGCAACTCTTCCTGCTGAGTTGCGTTAATTAGCATTCTTTTCATCGTAACTTACTCGTTATTCTTACATTGACGACAAAGCTGCGGGCATGGTGACGCTGACCGGGAGAGAACCGATGGCCTCGTGACTGTTCGCGCCGTCAACCTCCCGGTTGTCGAACGCTTAAGAGGCGCAGAGTGTCGGTAGCCTGTATTTCAGGTGGAAATACAGCGCAATTATCAGAGGAATGACCGGGATTGTTTCTCCGGAAGCTTCCCTTTACCGGCCAGGCTGCAACCCGCAGCCCGCTAACTGCCTGAAAGTTCAACACGTCTTACGCCATTGCTGCGTGGAAGGACTAGCAGGCAAAACTGGTAATTCCGCAAAATTCCTTGTCTAAACAAGTCTCAACACGGAAAACAGTCGCATTATTCCATTGCTAAGCTTGATATAGCAAGCTGACTTTTGCCCTTTGCCATCGACTTACTCACAGTTTTTTAACTTCTTGTTCATCTGTTCCACCGAAGCGGCGACGAAATGAACTCATTAGCTGTGCGAATCGATGAGCTACTCAATATAAGCATATAAAAATGTGTGGCGCTACGGTCATCCGGTATTTAGAATCGCGCACCATGAAAACAGAGACGCCATCCGTAAAAATCGTTGCCGTTTCCGCCGATCAGGCCGGGCAACGTATCGATAATTTTTTGCGCACGCAGCTGAAAGGCGTGCCCAAAAGCATGATTTACCGCATCCTGCGTAAAGGTGAAGTGCGCGTGAACAAAAAACGCGTGAAGCCGGAATACAAGATTGAGGCGGGCGATGAAGTGCGTATTCCGCCAGTTCGCGTCGCCGAGCGCGAAGAAGAGGCGGTTTCGCCGCATCTGCAAAAGGTTGCGGCGTTAAGCGACGTCATCCTTTATGAAGACGACCATATCCTTGTGCTGAATAAGCCGTCCGGTACGGCGGTGCATGGCGGCAGCGGGCTGAGCTTCGGCGTGATCGAAGGGCTGCGCGCCCTGCGCCCTGAGGCGCGTTTCCTTGAGCTGGTGCATCGTCTGGACCGCGATACTTCCGGCGTGCTGCTGGTGGCGAAGAAGCGCTCTGCGCTGCGTTCGTTACATGAGCAGTTACGTGATAAAGGGATGCAGAAAGACTATCTGGCGCTGGTGCGTGGTCAGTGGCAGTCGCATGTGAAAACGGTGCAGGCGCCGCTACTGAAAAATATTCTGCAAAGCGGCGAGCGCATCGTGCGCGTTAACCAGGAGGGGAAACCCTCTGAGACCCGCTTTAAGGTGGAAGAGCGTTTTGCGCACGCCACGCTGGTGCGCTGTAGCCCGGTGACGGGCCGTACGCATCAGATCCGCGTACATACCCAGTACGCCGGGCATCCGATCGCCTTTGACGATCGCTATGGCGACCGTACCTTCGACGCACAGCTCGCCGCGACCGGCCTTAGCCGCCTGTTCCTGCACGCGGCGGCGCTGCGTTTCGAGCATCCGGGCACCGGCGAGACCATGCGCGTTGAGGCGCCGATGGACGATGAGCTTAAGGGTTGTCTGAAAGTGCTGCGTGCGGGCGGCTGACAGCCTCCCGAATGTGGTAGTTCTCGCCAGCCATTCCCGCGCTGCGTTGTGAAATGCACTATACTGAACACCCGGCTTCGGCCGGGTGTTTTTTTATACATATACAACCGCATGGAGATAAAAATGGCCTGGTTACATTCCCGGACATGGAAACGTGTTTTCTTTACCCTGTTTCTGACAGGCATGGTGTGGCAACTCGCAGGGTGCGATAACGACAAAGAACCGGAACAGCGTAAAGCGTTTATTCAATTCCTTCAGACCCGCATTCTGCCTTCTGAGAAGTTGTCGGTTCCGACGCTGACTGAGCAGGAAAAAGAGAGCTTTGGCAAGTACGCTGACGATTACGCCATTCTGAGCGATTACTCCAATGAAATGACTACCGCGTTCTCCGGCAACGATCAGGCTATGCGTCAGATGCGCGGCGTGACCAGCGCGAAAGACATGGTGGAAAAACGCGATACTATCGAGAAGTCCCGTAAAGAAGTGGGGAACATAGAGTCGAAACGCGCTGATACTATGAAGAGCGTGGAAGACCGTTATTCTAAACTGAAACAGCCTGACGACCTGAAAGCGGTCTTTGACCAGGCTTATCAGAAAACGGTTGTGCGCCCTAACGCGCTGCTGACCCAGACTCTTTCTCTGACTGACGCCATTCTTGGTCAGGCGCTGGATATCGGCAACTACCTGAACAGCCTCGGTAATAAAGTGCAGTATACCGGCTCGATGGCGCAGTTTACCGACCAGAAACAGCTGGATCTGTTTAACGAAAAACTGAACGCGATGCGCGAAAAACAGCAGGAACTGCTGACCGTCGCGCGTCAGCTGGCAGGCATGCAATAAGCCGCAGCCTTGCGATAAAAAAGCCCTGCGTTGCAGGGCTTTTTGCTTTCTGATGCCTAGCGGCGGGCGAGGGGATCGACCCCTTCGCGGCGGAGCATTTCGCACAGACGAATTAACGGCAGGCCTATCAGCGTGTTCGGGTCACGACCGTCGAGGCGGTCAAAAAGCGTAATGCCGAGCCCCTCGCTTTTAAAACTCCCCGCGCACTGCCAGGGCGTTTCACGATGCAGATAGTTCTCGATTTCCTCATCGCTCAGCGTGCGAAAATGCACATGGAAAGGCTCGCAATCGCATTGCTGCTCGCCCGTCGCGCTATTATAAAGCGCAAGGCCGGTATAAAAGGTCACTACCTGGCCACTCGCCTGACGCAGCTGTTTAAGGCCGTTTTCAAACGTGTGGGGTTTGCCGGTAATGGTATTATTCAGCACGCAAACCTGATCGCTGCCAATAATCAAATGCCGGGGATATTTCTCCCGCAGCGCTTGCGCTTTTTGCAAAGCCAACCTTAATACTAATTGTTGTGCGGTTTCATCCGCGTATGGCGTTTCGTCGGTCTCAGGCGCTGCGGTTTCAAACGGTAAACCCAGCTTTTCTAACAGGCTACGGCGAAACGGCGACGTGGAAGCAAGCACAATTGAGGTCATATTTTTCAGGGAAAGATAGCGAATCGATGAGCGCTATTTTAAACTGTCGGCCGCAATGTGTGCGAATAAATGGTAAAAGGTGTTTCAAACCCGCCTTTTTCTTTGACTCTATGACGTTACAAAGTTAATATGCGCGCCCTATGCAAAAGGTAAAATTACCCCTGACTCTTGATCCGGTTCGTACGGCTCAAAAACGCCTCGATTACCAGGGTATCTATACCCCTGAACAGGTAGAGCGTATCGCCGAATCTGTGGTCAGTGTGGACAGCGATGTCGAATGCTCCATGTCGTTCGCTATCGATAACCAGCGTCTCGCCGTTTTAAAAGGCGATGCAACGGTTACGGTAACGCTCGCGTGTCAGCGTTGCGGTCAGCCGTTTAGTCATGTTGTTCACACAACGTATTGTTTCAGCCCGATCTCTAACGACGATCAGGCAGAAGCACTCCCGGAAGCGTATGAGCCGATTGAAGTAAATGAATTCGGCGAAATCGACCTGCTGGCGACGGTGGAGGATGAATTAATCCTCGCCCTGCCTGTAGTTCCGGTGCATGATTCTGAACACTGTGAAGTGTCCGAGGCGGACATGGTCTTTGGTGAACTGCCTGAAGAGGCACAGAAACCAAATCCATTTGCCGTGTTAGCCAGTTTAAAGCGTAAGTAATTGGCGTTTCCCGCGCGAGCAGGAATAAGCCGTAATTGAGGAGTAAGGTCCATGGCCGTACAACAGAATAAACCCACTCGTTCCAAGCGCGGTATGCGTCGTTCTCATGACGCGCTGACCGCTGTCACCAGCCTGTCTGTAGACAAAACTTCTGGTGAAACCCATCTGCGTCACCACATCACCGCCGACGGTTACTACCGCGGTCGCAAGGTTATCACTAAGTAATCACGCGCAAGCGTGATTGAGCTTAGTGCGCTTTCCCCGCTCCAGCGGGGATAACCGTAACCTGGCGATATCTTGACACCTCTAACCCTGGCGTTAGATGTCATGGGCGGGGACTTTGGTCCTGCCGTGACAGTGCCTGCAGCATTGCAGGCACTGAATTCTGATCCACATTTGCATCTTCTTTTAGTCGGCGACCCCGACGCCATCACGCCATTACTTGCCAGAGCTGATTTTGAACAACGTTCACGGCTGCACATCATTGCGGCAGAATCGGTTATTGCCAGTGATGTCCGTCCTTCTCAGGCTGTGCGCAACAGTCGCGGCAGCTCCATGCGTATCGCGCTGGAGCTGGTGAAAGAAGGGCGTGCGCAGGCTTGTATCAGCGCTGGTAATACCGGCGCGCTGATGGGGCTTGCCAAACTGTTGCTTAAGCCTGTCGACGGCATTGAGCGGCCTGCGCTGGTGACGGTGTTGCCGCACCAGCAGAAGGGCAAAACGGTGGTGCTGGATTTAGGCGCCAACGTGGAATGCGACGGTACGATGCTCGCGCAGTTTGCGATTATGGGCTCGGTGATGGCGGAAGAGGTGCTTGGCATCGATAATCCGCGCGTCGCGCTGCTCAATATTGGCGAAGAAGAGACGAAAGGGCTGGATAGCATCCGCGATGCGGCGGCGATCTTAAAAGCCGTACCATCGATGAACTACATCGGCTATCTCGAAGCCAACGAATTACTGACCGGCAAAACGGATGTCCTGGTATGCGACGGTTTTGTCGGTAACGTCACGCTAAAAACGATGGAAGGTGTTGTCAGGATGTTCCTTTCGCTGCTCAAATCGCAGGGGGAAGGAAAAAAACGGTCGTGGTGGTGGCTTTTATTAAAGCGTTGGTTACAAAAAAGCCTCTCAAGGCGATTCAGTCACCTGAACCCCGACCAGTATAATGGCGCCTGTCTGTTAGGATTGCGCGGCACGGTGATTAAGAGCCACGGTGCAGCCAATCAGCGAGCTTTTGCGGTCGCGATTGAACAGGCAGTGCAGGCGGTGCAGCGACAAGTCCCTCAGCGGATTGCCGCTCGCCTGGAATCTGTATTACCCAAGAGTGACTGAGCGTACATGTATACGAAGATTATTGGTACAGGCAGCTATCTGCCTGAACAAGTGCGGACGAACGCCGATCTGGAAAAAATGGTCGAGACCTCTGACGAGTGGATTGTCACTCGCACCGGTATCCGCGAGCGTCGCATTGCGGCGCCTGACGAGACTGTCGCCACTATGGGCCACGAAGCGGCGCTGCGCGCGATTGACATGGCCGGCATCGACAAAACACAGATTGGCCTGATTATCGTCGCCACCACCTCCGCCACGCACGCTTTCCCAAGCGCGGCCTGCCAGGTTCAGGGCATGCTGGGCATTAAAGGCTGTCCGGCGTTTGACGTCGCTGCCGCCTGCGCAGGCTTTACTTATGCGCTAAGCATCGCCGATCAATACGTAAAATCCGGCGCGGTGAAAAACGCGCTGGTGATAGGCTCAGACGTGCTGGCACGTACGCTCGATCCTGAAGATCGCGGCACGATCATTTTGTTCGGCGATGGCGCCGGCGCCGCCGTTCTTGGCGCGAGCGAAGAGCCGGGCATTCTCTCCACCCATCTGCACGCGGACGGCAGCTACGGCGAACTGTTAACGCTGCCGAACCAGGATCGCGTAAATCCGGACAGCCCGACCTTCCTGACGATGGCCGGGAACGAAGTCTTTAAAGTCGCGGTAACGGAACTGGCCCATATTGTCGACGAGACGCTGGAAGCCAATCAGCTCGATCGTGCCGCTCTCGACTGGCTGGTGCCGCATCAGGCGAATCTGCGCATTATCAGCGCGACCGCGAAAAAACTCGGTATGTCGATGGACAATGTCGTTGTGACCCTCGACAGACACGGCAACACCTCTGCGGCTTCCGTGCCTTGCGCGCTGGATGAAGCGGTACGCGACGGACGCATTCAACGGGGCCAACTGGTTCTGCTGGAAGCTTTCGGCGGCGGCTTCACCTGGGGTTCCGCGCTGGTTCGTTTTTAATCGAGAAGGATAAAAAAATGACGCAATTTGCTTTTGTGTTCCCGGGCCAGGGCTCTCAGGCTGTGGGGATGCTGTCTGACATGGCGGCAAATTTTCCCGTTATTGAAGCGACGTTCCGCGAAGCCTCCGCGGCGCTGGGCTATGATCTCTGGGCGCTGGTTCAACAAGGCCCGGCGGAAGAGCTGAACAAAACCTGGCAGACACAGCCTGCGCTCCTGACGGCGTCCGTCGCGCTGTGGCGCGTCTGGCAGGAGCAGGGTGGTAAAGCGCCTGCGCTGATGGCCGGTCATAGCCTCGGCGAATATTCCGCGCTGGTGTGCGCGGGCGTTATTGATTTCGCCGACGCGGTGCGTCTGGTTGAACTGCGTGGCAAATTCATGCAGGAAGCCGTGCCGGAAGGCACGGGCGCGATGGCGGCGATTATTGGCCTCGATGACGATGCGATTGCGAAAGCTTGCGAAGAAGCCGCTGAAGGGCAGGTGGTTTCGCCGGTTAACTTCAACTCGCCAGGTCAGGTGGTTATCGCGGGTCATAAAGAGGCCGTCGAGCGCGCAGGCGCTGCCTGCAAAGCCGCAGGCGCCAAGCGCGCGCTGCCGTTGCCGGTCAGCGTGCCGTCTCACTGCGCGCTGATGAAGCCGGCGGCGGATAAGCTCGCGTCTGAGCTTGAAAAGATCACGTTCAACGCTCCACAAATCCCGGTCGTCAATAACGTCGACGTGAAATGCGAGACCACGCCGGAAGCGATTCGCGATGCGCTTGTGCGCCAGCTTTACAGCCCGGTACAGTGGACGAAAAGCGTTGAATTTATCGCGGCGCAGGGCGTGACGCAGCTGTATGAAGTGGGTCCGGGCAAAGTGCTGACCGGCCTGACGAAACGTATTGTTGACAACCTGACGGCGGCGGCGATTAACGAGCCGGCCAGCCTGTCAGCGGCACTTGCGCAATAAAACGAGGAAAACCATGAGCTTTGAAGGAAAAATCGCGCTGGTCACTGGTGCGAGCCGCGGTATCGGCCGCGCTATCGCCGAAACCCTGGCCGCACGCGGCGCTAAGGTTATCGGCACCGCCACCAGCGAAAGCGGCGCGCAAGCGATTAGCGACTATCTGGGCGCTAATGGCAAAGGCCTGATGCTGAATGTGACCGATGCGGCATCCATCGAATCGGTTCTGGAAAATATTCGCGCAGAATTTGGCGAAGTGGATATTCTGGTCAATAATGCCGGGATAACCCGTGACAACCTGCTGATGCGAATGAAAGATGACGAGTGGAACGATATCATCGAAACCAACCTGTCATCGGTTTTCCGTCTGTCAAAAGCGGTAATGCGGGCTATGATGAAAAAGCGTCACGGCCGCATTATCACTATCGGTTCTGTGGTTGGTACCATGGGAAATGCCGGTCAGGCCAACTACGCTGCGGCGAAAGCGGGTCTTATCGGTTTCAGTAAATCGCTGGCGCGTGAAGTTGCGTCCCGCGGTATTACGGTAAACGTTGTTGCTCCGGGTTTTATTGAAACGGACATGACGCGTGCGCTGTCTGACGACCAGCGTGCGGGTATTCTGGCGGAAGTTCCTGCGGGTCGCTTAGGCGACGCAAAAGAAATCGCCAGCGCGGTTGCATTTTTAGCCTCTGACGAGGCCGGGTACATCACTGGTGAGACCCTGCACGTCAACGGCGGAATGTACATGGTTTAATCACGAATAAAATTATTTGCGTTATCAGGGCAATTGCCCGCAAAATAGCGTAAAATCGTGGTAAGACCTGCCGGGATTTAGTTGCAACTTTTTCAACATTTTATACACTACGAAAACCATCGCGAAAGCGAGTTTTGATAGGAAATTTAAGAGTATGAGCACTATCGAAGAACGCGTTAAGAAAATTATCGGCGAACAGCTGGGCGTTAAGCAGGAAGAAGTTACCAACAATGCTTCCTTCGTTGAAGACCTGGGCGCTGATTCTCTTGACACCGTTGAGCTGGTAATGGCTCTGGAAGAAGAGTTTGATACTGAGATTCCGGACGAAGAAGCTGAGAAAATCACCACCGTTCAGGCTGCCATTGATTACATCAACGGCCACCAGGCGTAAGTGAACATCTCCAGGCGGTCGCTCGACCGCCTGAGTTTTATCTTTTAGTCCCACAAGTATCTACTAATATCATCCCTCCCTGGAGGACAAACGTGTCTAAGCGTCGTGTAGTTGTGACCGGACTGGGCATGTTGTCTCCTGTCGGCAATACCGTAGAGTCTACCTGGAAAGCTCTCCTTGCCGGTCAGAGTGGCATCAGCCTGATCGACCATTTCGATACTAGCGCCTATGCAACAAAATTTGCTGGCTTAGTAAAGGATTTTAACTGTGAAGACATTATCTCGCGCAAAGAACAGCGCAAGATGGATGCCTTTATTCAATATGGAATTGTCGCCGGCGTACAGGCCATGCAGGATTCCGGCCTTGAAGTGACGGAAGAGAACGCTCCTCGCATCGGCGCGGCTATCGGTTCCGGCATCGGCGGCCTTGGCTTAATCGAAGAGAACCACAGCTCGCTGGTTAACGGCGGCCCGCGGAAAATCAGTCCCTTCTTCGTGCCATCAACGATTGTTAACATGGTGGCGGGTCATCTGACCATCATGTACGGTCTGCGCGGTCCCAGCATTTCTATCGCCACCGCCTGCACCTCCGGCGTGCACAACATCGGCCATGCGGCGCGCATCATCGCCTACGGCGATGCTGACGTCATGCTGGCAGGCGGCGCAGAAAAAGCCAGTACGCCGCTCGGCGTTGGCGGATTCGGCGCGGCGCGTGCGCTCTCCACCCGTAACGATAACCCGCAGGCCGCAAGCCGTCCGTGGGATAAAGAGAGGGATGGATTTGTGCTGGGCGACGGCGCGGGCATCATCGTGCTGGAAGAGTACGAGCACGCGAAAAAACGCGGCGCGAAGATCTACGCTGAACTGGTCGGTTTTGGTATGAGCAGCGATGCGTATCATATGACCTCTCCGCCGGAAAACGGCGCGGGCGCGGCGCTGGCCATGACGCACGCGCTGCGTGACGCAGGTCTTGACGCAGGCCAAATCGGTTACGTCAATGCGCACGGCACCTCGACGCCTGCGGGCGACGTAGCAGAAGCCCAGGCGGTGAAATCCGTCTTCGGCGACGCGGCGAAACGCGTAATGGTGAGCTCCACTAAATCGATGACCGGCCATCTGCTTGGCGCGGCGGGCGCAGTAGAATCTATCTACTCCATCCTCGCGCTGCGCGATCAGGCGGTTCCGCCGACCATCAACCTGGACAATCCGGACGAAGGCTGCGATCTTGACTTCGTTCCGCATGAAGCGCGTCAGGTTTCTGGCCTGGAGTATACCCTGTGTAACTCCTTCGGCTTCGGCGGCACCAACGGCTCTCTGATCTTCAAAAAGGTCTGACAGTCGCCACAAAGGCCCGCCCCGCGCGGGCCTTTGAACATTTTCCCTTCCTCTTGCCCCCCGTTGGTCATCCTGCCAGACTAATGCGCTACCCGTTAAGGAGCCACCATGCTGTTAATTAATGGTCTCGACCAGGATTGCCTGCCGGCGGCCGATCGCGCCGTTCAGTTCGGCGATGGCTGTTTTACCACGGCCCGCGTGCGCGACGGCGTCGTTATCATGCTGGAGCAGCATCTGGCGCGCCTGCGCGAAGGTTGCGAGCGGCTGGTCATCGCAATGCCGGACGCCAGCGCGCTGCGTAACGAAATAATGCAGGCGGCGCAGGGACAGGGGAGCGCGGTCGTGAAAGTCATTATTACCCGAGGGGCTGGATCGCGCGGCTACGGTATCGCCGGATGCGGCGCGCCGACGCGTATCGTATCGCGCGCGGCGTATCCCGCGTTTTACGACGACTGGCGCGCGCGAGGCATCCGTCTTGCCCTCAGTCCAGTGCGGCTCGGACGCAACCCGCATCTTGCTGGCATTAAGCACCTCAACCGGCTTGAACAGGTGCTCATTCGCGCGCATCTTGAGCAGACGCCCGCCGATGAGGCGCTGGTACTTGACAGCGAAGGGTGGGTTACGGAATGCTGTGCGGCTAATCTGTTCTGGCGTAAAGGAAAAGCGGTGTTTACCCCCCGTCTCGATCAGGCTGGCGTCGATGGCCTTATGCGGCGCCATATTATTGGCCTGCTGAATCAGTCAGCCTGGCGATTGTCTGAAATTAACGCGCCGTTCAGTGCGCTTGAAGAGGCTGACGAGGTCTTTATCTGCAATGCGCTGATGCCGCTGGTGCCAGTGCGTGAGATTGACGGTCACGCTTACGCCTCCCGCGAACTTTATAACCACCTCATTTCCCACTGCGAATAACCGGGTTCCCATGAAGAAAATGTTGCGCGTCGCGCTACTGCTGGTTCTTGTGCTTGCCGCCGCGGCAGGTGTTGGTTACTGGAAAGTGCGCCAGCTGGCGCAAAGCCCGTTGCCGATTGCGAAAGAAACGATATTTACACTTAAACCGGGCACCGGGCGTCTCGCGCTTGGCCAGCAGCTTTATGATGAAAAGCTCATCAAACGCCCGCGCGTATTCCAGTGGCTGTTACGTCTTGAGCCAGGGCTGGCACATTTCAAAGCCGGGACATACCGATTCACGCCACAAATGACTGTGCGTGACGCTTTGCGTCTGCTCGCGAGCGGTAAAGAGGCGCAATTCCCCATCCGCTTTGTCGAAGGCATGAAGCTGAGTGACTGGCTGAAACAGCTGCGCGAAGCGCCCTATATTAAACACACCCTTAAAGACGACGAGTACGCGACGGTAGCGCAGGCGCTGAAGCTTGAACATCCCGACTGGGTGGAGGGGTGGTTCTGGCCTGATACCTGGCTCTATACCGCCAACACCTCTGATGTGACGCTGCTCAGGCGCGCCCATCAACGGATGGTGAAAGCGGTGGACGCTATCTGGAAATCACGTATGGACGGGTTGCCATATAAAGATCCGAACCAGCTGGTGACGATGGCGTCCATCATTGAAAAAGAGACGGCGGTGGCGGGCGAGCGTGACCGCGTTGCATCGGTGTTTATCAACCGTCTGCGCATTGGGATGCGTCTGCAAACCGATCCGACGGTCATTTACGGCATGGGTAACGATTACAACGGGAAGCTTTCACGTAAAGATCTGGAAACCCCGACGCCGTATAATACCTACGTCATCAGCGGCCTGCCGCCAGGCCCTATCGCAATGCCTGGCGAGGCGTCGCTGAAGGCGGCGGCGCATCCGGCGAAAACGCCGTACCTCTATTTTGTGGCGGACGGTAAGGGCGGCCATACGTTCACCACGAATCTCGCCAGCCATAATCGTGCAGTGCAGGATTATCTTAAGGCGCTTAAGGATAAAAATGAGCAGTAAATACATTGTCATCGAAGGGCTGGAAGGCGCCGGAAAAACCACGGCGCGCAATCTGGTGGTCGAGACGCTGAAATCGCTCGGCGTAGCCAACCTGACCTTCACTCGCGAGCCGGGCGGTACGGTGCTGGCCGAAAAACTGCGTAGCCTCGTGCTGGATATCAAATCGGTGGGCGATGAAGTCATCACCGACAATGCCGAAGTGCTGCTGTTTTACGCCGCCCGCGTCCAGCTGGTGGACACTGTGATTAAGCCTGCGCTCGCGCGCGGCGAATGGGTCATTGGCGACCGTCACGATCTCTCCACCCAGGCTTATCAGGGCGGCGGGCGCGGCATTGACCGCGCGCTGCTGGCCACGCTGCGCCAGGCGGTGCTGGGCGATTTCGCGCCGGATCTGACCATTTATCTTGATGTCGATCCGCGCATCGGGCTTGAGCGCGCCCGCGCGCGCGGGGAGCTTGACCGCATCGAACAGGAATCGCTCGATTTCTTTAACCGCACCCGCGCTCGCTATCTTGAGCTGGCTGCGGGCGACCCGCGCATTGTCACTATTGACGCCTGCCAGCCGCTGGAGGCCGTCAGTCGCGATATCCGCGCCACGGTGACGCGTTGGGTGCAGGAGCAAAAATAATGAAATGGTATCCGTGGCTGCGCCCCTCGTTTGAACATCTGGTCGGCAACTGGCAGTCCGGCAGGGGACACCATGCGGTATTGATTCACGCATTGCCCGGCATGGGCGACGACGCGCTGATTTACGCGCTAAGCCGCTGGCGCATGTGTCAGCAGCCACAAGGGCAGAAAAGCTGCGGCCAGTGCCGCGCCTGCCAGCTGATGCAGGCGGGCACGCATCCTGATTATTATCTGGCGGAGCCGGAGAAGGGCAAATCGACGCTCGGCATCGACGCTATCCGCGATATCAGCGAAAAGCTCTACGACCGCGCGCGTCTTGGCGGCGCGAAAGTCGTCTGGATCAAAGAGGCCGCGCAGTTGACGGAGGCGGCGGCCAACGCGTTGCTGAAAACGCTGGAAGAGCCGCCGGAAAATACCTGGTTCCTGCTGGGCTGTCGTGAGCCGGAACAACTCCCCGCCACGCTTCGCAGCCGCTGCTTTAGCTGGCACCTCGCGCCGCCGGAGGCGCGTTACGCCGAGGCCTGGCTTGCGCGTGAAACCCAGGCGGACCCGTCGCGTATTAACGCCGCGCTGCGTCTCACCGGCGGTGCGCCCGCCGCCGCGCTGGCGCTCCTCCAGCCGGAACAGTGGCAGCAGCGTGTGGCGCTCAGCGAGAAAACGGCGGCGGCGCTCTCAGGCGGCGACTGGCTCTCCTTATTACCCGCGCTTAACCACGATCAGGCGCCGTTTCGGCTCCACTGGCTGGCGTCTTTCCTGATGGATGCGCTGAAGTGGCGTCACGGAGCCTATGGCGCGCTGGTAAACACCGATTATCAGGTGCTGGTGGCACAACTGGCCCAGAACTTTACGCCCGTCATCCTGCAGGCGATGCTCGATTCGCTGTTCCGCTGTCGCGAACGGCTGTTGAATGTGGCGGCGGTCAATCGGGAGCTGCTGCTGACCGAACTGCTACTCACCTGGGAGCGTTATATGCGCCCGGGTGCCGCGCTTCCTTCTTATCATCTCTGAGAGAGACGTTATGTTTTTAGTCGACTCACACTGCCATCTCGATGGCCTGGATTATCAGTCTCTGCATAAAGATGTGGATGACGTTCTGGCGAAAGCCGCCGCCCGCGACGTGAAATATTTTCTGGCGGTCGCCACCACGCTGCCTGGTTACAACGCCATGCGCGAGCTTATCGGCGAGCGGGAAAACGTGGCGTACTCCTGCGGCGTGCATCCGCTCAATCAGGACGAGGAATATGATGTCGAAGAGCTGCGTCGTCTCGCCGCCGACCCGCGCGTCGTGGCGATGGGCGAAACGGGGCTTGATTATTATTACACGCCGGAAACTAAAGCCCGCCAGCAGGAATCGTTCCGTCATCACATCCGCATCGGCCGTGAGCTGAACAAGCCGGTTATCGTCCATACCCGTGATGCGCGTGAAGACACACTCGCTATCCTGCGCGAAGAAAAAGTGACGGACTGTTCAGGCGTACTACACTGTTTTACGGAAGACAGAGAGACGGCGGGCAAACTGCTGGATTTAGGGTTCTATATTTCCTTCTCCGGCATTCTGACCTTCCGCAACGCGGAGCAGATCCGCGAGGCGGCGCGTTATGTCCCGCTCGATCGTCTGCTGGTGGAAACCGACTCGCCGTACCTGGCGCCGGTTCCGCACCGCGGTAAAGAGAATCAGCCTGCGCTGGTGCGCGATGTGGCGGAATATATGGCGGTGCTGAAGGGCGTGAGCCTGGAAACGCTGGCTGAAACCACCACCCGCAACTTCTCCACGCTGTTCCACGTTGACCTCGCCGCGCTGCAATCTGCCTGATAAACCGAGTTATTTTAAAGCTCGTAATTAATAGACAAAGCGAGTAAAGTTCACCGCCGAAATTCAGGCGGTGACCCTCGATTTATAAACATCCTGAAACACTTAATGTAAAGAATCGCAAGTTTTCGCCTAAGGTGTGTTTGAAACGTGATAGCCGTCAAACAAAGATCGCGTGATTTATTTTACTCTGCGTAATAAATAAAGGGTACTCAGATGCCCTGTTTATGGCCCGTTTCTCCCCCGGGCTGATGCGTAAAACGCGTAAAAAAAGCACAAATACTCAGGAGCACTCTCAATTATGTTTAAGAATGCATTTGCTAACCTGCAGAAGGTGGGTAAATCGCTGATGCTGCCAGTCTCCGTACTGCCTATCGCAGGTATCCTGCTGGGCGTCGGTTCTGCAAACTTCAGCTGGCTGCCAGCCGTGGTTTCCCACGTCATGGCGGAAGCGGGCGGTTCTGTTTTCGCTAACATGCCGCTTATCTTCGCTATCGGTGTTGCGCTGGGCTTCACCAATAACGACGGCGTATCAGCGCTGGCTGCGGTAGTCGCCTACGGCATCATGGTGAAAACCATGGCGGTCGTTGCACCGCTGGTGTTGCACCTGCCTGCGGAAGAGATCGCCGCGAAGCATCTGGCTGATACCGGTGTTCTGGGCGGTATTATCTCCGGTGCGATTGCAGCGTATATGTTCAACCGCTTTTATCGTATCAAGCTGCCTGAGTATCTGGGCTTCTTCGCGGGTAAACGTTTCGTTCCGATCATTTCTGGTCTGGCGGCGATTTTCACTGGCGTGATCCTGTCCTTCATTTGGCCGCCGATTGGCTCCGCCATCCAGACGTTCTCTCAGTGGGCGGCGTACCAGAACCCGGTTGTGGCGTTTGGTATCTACGGCTTCATCGAACGTTGCCTGGTGCCGTTTGGTCTGCACCATATCTGGAACGTTCCTTTCCAGATGCAGATTGGTGAATTCACCAACGCGGCAGGTCAGGTGTTCCACGGCGATATCCCGCGCTATATGGCAGGCGACCCGACCGCAGGCAAACTGTCTGGCGGCTTCCTGTTCAAAATGTACGGTCTGCCGGCTGCTGCCATCGCTATCTGGCACTCCGCTAAACCGGAAAACCGCGCCAAAGTGGGCGGTATCATGATCTCCGCCGCGCTGACCTCGTTCCTGACCGGTATCACTGAGCCGATCGAGTTCTCCTTCATGTTCGTGGCGCCGATCCTGTACATCATCCATGCGGTACTGGCAGGCCTGGCCTTCCCGATCTGTATCCTTCTGGGTATGCGTGACGGCACCAGCTTCTCGCACGGTCTGATCGACTTTATCGTTCTGTCCGGTAACAGCAGCAAACTGTGGCTGTTCCCGATTGTCGGTCTGTGCTATGCCGTTGTGTACTACACCATCTTCCGTGTGCTGATCAAAGCACTGGACCTGAAAACGCCGGGTCGTGAAGATGCAACGGAAGACAGCAAAGCAGGCGCAACCAGCGAAATGGCTCCGGCTCTGGTGGCGGCGTTTGGTGGTAAAGAGAACATCACTAACCTTGACGCCTGTATCACCCGTCTGCGCGTAAGCGTGGCGGACGTAGCGAAAGTGGATCAGGCTGGCCTGAAGAAACTGGGCGCTGCGGGTGTGGTTGTCGCAGGCTCCGGCGTTCAGGCGATTTTCGGCACCAAGTCCGATAACCTGAAAACCGAAATGGATGAATACATCCGTAACAGCTAATCCAGGCTGACGGGGAGATAAAGGGAGGCGCAAGCCTCCCTTTTTTTACGCCTGAAAACGCGCGGGGAAAGGATGCAGCGAGCGGCAAAACGGGGGAGGCTGGCTGGGGCGTTAATGCCGACAGTATCGCGTTGAGACGGCTATTTTGGCCCGCACTTTGGATGCGTCGCGAGGCGTAACGCCCAATAAAAAAGGGAGCCGCAGGGCTCCCTTTCATTACATCTGACTATTCATCAGAAACTGTAGCTTGCGGTCACTGAGAAATTACGCGGCGCGCCGTACACGCCGTACGTGCCGAGGTAATCGTAATATTCTTTATCAAAGACGTTATTAAGGTTTGCCTGAACCGCGAAATTTTTCGTTGCCTGGTAACGCGTGAACAGGTCGACAACGGTGTAACCGCCCTGAGTGATACGCGTGTCGCCGTTCGGGCCAACAAAATCCTGCCAGGTTTTGGTCTGCCAGCGCGCGCCGCCGCCCACGGTGAGTTCAGGCATCATCGGCAGCTGGTAGCGCGTAAAGAGCTTCATGGTGGTGCGCGGCTGATCCGGGTTGACCGCAAGGCCCTCGTCGTCTTCCGCCACATAGCGGCTCGCGCCGAAGGTCAACTGCCAGTTATCGGTCAGGGCGCCGTTTAGTTCAAGCTCAACGCCTTTACTTACGGTGCCATTGACAGCTTTATAGGCCGACTGGCCGCCGGAGCCCGGAATCGTTACACCGGTATTAACGGCGACGTTATCCTGTTCGATACGAAACACCGCCAGCGAGGCCGTCAGGCGTGTGTTAAACCAGTCTGCTTTGACGCCTGCCTCATATGCCTTGCCGGTGGTCGGGTCGAGAAACTCGCTGTTGATATCGCGCTGCCCGCTTGGCTGGAAGATAGAGGTGTAGCTCGCATACGCTGACCACGTGTCGTTGATGTCGTAAATCAGGCCCGCGTAAGGCGTCACGTCGTCCGCTTTGCTGCGGCGAATTTCATCCGGTTTACGCTCAAGATTATATTTCGCGTTCCATTCAGTATAACGCGCACCCAGAATCAGATGCAGCGGATCGGCAAGAGAGAGGCGCGTCGCGGCATAAAGGGATTTCTGGCGAATCACATCGCGCTGGTACAGCGCGAAATCAGACCAGGTGGGGTTAGCCAGCGTATCGCCGTTATAATTATGAATATTACCGACATCCATCAGTCCGAAGTTGTCATTCACCGGATAGGCGTTGTCGTAATTGTTGCGCTGCCGACTGTAGCTTCCGCCAAACATCATTTCGTGCTGGCGACCCGCCAGTTCGTAACCGCCGCGGACAAAGGCGTCGACTGAATCCTGCTTACGTTCGCCCACGTTCCAGCCGCCCCATGCGCCCTGAAAGAGAGCGGCGTTGTAGCGACCGGTCGTTTTGTCCGGGAATCCATCGATATACATCAGGCGATTGTCGAAGTTGGTTTCGGCATGCATCGCGTTGACTTTCGCTTCCCAGCCATTATCGAAGCGCTGCGTCAGGTTGGCGAAAATTTTGGTGGAATCGAGGTTGGAGTAAGCCCAGTCGGCAGCGGTATTAAATCCACGGCGGAAATGTGTGCGGCTGCCGTCGCTGTAGAGGGAAGGAAAACCGCCCCAGGTCGGGCTGTCTTCTTCACTTTCCTGGTAGTCATACCCCAGCGACAACTGTGTAGAATCGGTAATGTCGGCATCCACGACACCGGAAATGAATTTTTTACGATAGTGGTTACGCTCAACCCAGCTGTCGTTATCCTGATAACCTGCCACGACACGCCCGCGAATGTCGCCGGATTCCACCAGCGGGGCCTGCAAATCCATCACGTAACGCTGTTTATCCCAGCTGCCGTAAGTCGCGGAAACGTTGCCTTTAAATTCTCTGCTGTCCGCATGTTTGCGAACCATGTTGACGTAAGCCGAAGGGTTACCGGTACCGCTCATTAGCCCGGCGGCGCCGCGCACAACTTCAATTTTGTCATAAATCGCCGTGTCGCCCGCGGTATCGCCAAAGTTCCAGCGGTTATCAAGGAACGTCGGCATATCCTCGTAGGCAAAATTGCTGATGTAGAAACCGCGCGCGAAGAAGTTTGTGCGGCTGGTGTCGATACGCGAGACGGTCACGCCCGTGGTGTTTGCCAGTACATCTTCAATGGTATCCAGCTGCTGATCCTGCATGCGCTGTTGGCTAATCACGCTCACCGATTGCGGGATATCGCGCGGCACCAGCAGCATTTTCGTGCCGGATGTCGTGGTTTTAACGCTGTAATCCTGCGACTCATCAGGCGTGCCGCTGTCGGCAGCCGCGTCGACCACAATGGTGTCGTTTGTCGCCGGTGCTGCGTAAACTGCTGGTGCCGCCAGCGCGCTGGCAATGCTTAACGCCAGCAAAGAGGGAAGAGAAGACGCCGGAACGACGCCCTGACGAAGTGCATGCTTAGCCATGTGTTGCCCTTAAAAATAATAAAATGATGCTGTGCATCAGGCTGTTGTAGTACGACTCTCATCACTGGCATCCGGCCTGATGAACAGAAATCGCGGGACTAAAACAACGTTCCACTGTCAATAAAAATGAGAACTATAATCATTTGTTTTTGCGGTGTAAACAAATGTAAGACGCGTTACAAATCGGCGGAAACAGGCCTGCCGAAGAAAAGCGCGTGAAGCAGGGCGACAACACCTCGGGTATGCGCTATAAGCGTCCGCTTTATAAAGAAAAACCGGCGCAAAGGTTGAAAGGAAGCGATCATCTCGCTCATACTCTTAGCGTTTATCCAAGAAGGAAAAAAACCATGGCCGAAGAAACCATTTTCAGCAAAATTATTCGTCGCGAGATCCCGTCGGATATCGTTTATCAGGATGAGCTGGTAACGGCGTTTCGCGATATTTCTCCCCAGACCCCAACCCATATTTTAATCGTCCCGAATGTACTGATACCGACCGTCAATGACGTCACGCCGGAACACGAGCAGGCGCTTGGTCGTCTGTTTACCGCCGCCGCGAAAATCGCGCAGCAGGAAGGTATTGCGCAAGACGGTTATCGCCTCATCATGAACTGCAACCGTCACGGCGGGCAGGAGGTCTACCACATCCATATGCATCTGGTAGGTGGCCGTCCGCTGGGGCCAATGCTTGCGCATAAAGGTCTCTGATATGGGCTGCGCACGCACAGGCTGGCTGCTGGCCGCGCTGCTGCTGGCGGGCTGCCGATCCGCGCCGACGATTCCCGTCAGCGACGATCAGGCTGTAGTGATGGAATCCAGCGTTCTGGCTGCGGGCATTACCGCTGAAAAACCAGACTTTTCTTTGCAAAACGGCAAGCCTGGCGCCGCCGCTACCATTTACAATAACAAAGACGCGCCCGTTACCGTCCACTACCGCTTTTACTGGTACGACGCCCACGGGCTGGAAGGCCAGCCGCTGGATGTTCCGCGAACGGTGGTCATCCCGGCGCAGGGCCGTGTGACGGTTAACGGCCAGACCGACTATCTGGCGGCACGGAAAGCCCGTCTTTATCTCTATCTCTGAAGGGGGAAACGTTGAACAGAATGTATCGCTATGCGCTACTGGCGGCTGTCGCCCTGGCGCTGTCGGGTTGTATTGTACCCGGCGAGCAGAAACCCGCGCCGGTCGAAGAAGTGCAACCGGGCACGCAGCAACCTACGCAGCCCGTCCCGCCGCCGACCCAGCCGGTGCCGACTGTGCCATCCGTGCCGTCAATTCCGGCGCAGCCTGGCCCGATTGAACACCAGCCCGAAAACACCACGCCGGAGCCGAAATCGCGCACCTATGACTGGAACAGCGCAATGGCACCGATGGTCGGCAAAATGTTACAGGCCGACGGGGTAAACGCGGGCAGCGTGCTGCTGGTGGACAGCGTCAATAACCGTACCAACGGCTCAATGCAAACCGGCCCGGCTACCGAGGCACTGCGCGGCGCGCTGGCGAACAATGGTAAATTCACGCTGGTCTCGGCGCAGCAGCTCTCAATGGCGAAACAGCAGTTAGGACTTTCGCCGCAGGACAGCCTGGGCTCGCGCAGTAAAGCCATCGGCATCGCCCGTAACGTGGGCGCGCAGTATGTGCTCTACGCCAACGCCAGCGGCAACGTGAACGCCCCCACGCTGCAAATGCAGCTGATGCTGGTACAGACTGGCGAAATTATCTGGTCCGGTAAAGGTGCAGTTCAGCAAACCCAGTAATCTGAGCCCGGAAGGGTTTTTACAACAGAGTTTTCCGGCGGCTTCGGCCGCCGGCGTCATTTGCGCGCTACCGGGCCTCAGCGACGGCGCCTGGCGTGTTGTCGTTGATGGCGACACCCTGGTGGTGCGCCGCGACGCGCGGGTAAGCCGCGCGCGTAGCCCACGCCAGTATCGCGCGCTGAAACGGCTGCCTGCGACGCTCGCGCCGCGCCCGCGCCGCTGCGACAACGGCTGGCTGGCGGTCACTTTTTTACCGGGCGACATTCACGACACGCTGCCGCCTGTGCCGCAACTCGGTGCGCTGCTGTATCATCTGCATCGTCAGCGACGCTTCGGCTGGCGTATCGAACTGCTGCCGCTGCTGATGCGAGACTGGCAGCAGAGCGCGCCGACGCGCCGCACGCGTTTCTGGCTGCGTCTGCTACACCGCATGCGCCGCCTCGGCGAGCCGCGTCCACTGCGTCTCGCGCCGCTGCATATGGACGTTCATCCCGGCAACCTGGTCTGGGCGCAGGAGCGACTGATGCTTATTGACTGGGAGTACGCGGGCGATGGCGACGTTGCGCTGGAGCTTGCCTGCGTCTGGCTCGATGACGCGACGCGCCAGGCGCTTATTGCCGACTACGCGAAACGAGCAATGATTAACGAGACGTCGCTGCGCCGTCAGGTGGCGCGCTGGCGTCCGTGGAGCGGGTTACTGATGGCGGGCTGGTATGAGCGCCGCTTTCAGGAAACCGGCGACCGCACATTTATCACACTTGCAGACGAGGCCTGGCGCCAGCTGCGGGAAAACGAATACGAAGGGAGAGAAACATGGGTCCGGTAATGCTGGATGTGGAAGGCTTTGAGCTTGATGCCGAAGAGCGTGAAATTCTGGGGCATCCGCTGGTAGGTGGGCTTATCCTGTTTACCCGCAACTATCACGATCCCCAGCAGTTGCGCGAGCTGGTGCGTCAGATACGCGAAAGCGCGCATAACCATCTGGTCATTGCTGTAGACCAGGAGGGCGGACGCGTGCAGCGTTTTCGCGACGGGTTTACCCGACTGCCTGCGGCGCAGAGCTTTGCCGCCCTGCTGGGTATGGAGGAGGGCGGGAAACTTGCCCAGGAGGCGGGCTGGCTGATGGCCTGCGAAATGATTGCAATGGATATCGACATCAGCTTCGCGCCGGTGCTGGATGTCGGGCATCTCAGCGCCGCGATTGGCGAGCGCGCGTTTCATGACGACCCGGCAAACGTGCTGGCGATGGCAAAACGCTTTATTACCGGTATGCAGAGCGCGGACATGAAAGCGACCGGCAAACACTTCCCGGGCCACGGGGCCGTCAGCGCTGATTCGCACAAAGAGACACCGCGCGATCCGCGCCCGGCTGCGGAGATTCGCCGCCACGACATGCTGCCGTTTCGCGAACTTATTAGTTACAACATGCTCGATGCTGTCATGCCGGCGCACGTCGTCTATAGCGATGTCGATCCCCTGCCAGCCAGCGGTTCGCCTTACTGGCTTAAGCAGGTGCTGCGCGGTGAACTCGGTTTCGACGGCGTGATTTTCTCTGACGATCTCTCAATGGAAGGCGCGGCAATTCTTGGCGGCTATGCGGAGCGCGGGCAGGCGGCGCTGGACGCCGGTTGCGATATGATCCTGGTCTGCAATAATCGGAAGGGTGCCGTTAGCGTTCTGGATAACCTGTCGCCGATCAAAGCAGAACGTGTTACACGTTTGTATCATAAAGGTGTAATTTCGCGTCAGGAACTGATGGCGTCAGCGCGCTGGAAGCAGGTAAGCGGCGAGCTTACCGCACTGCATGAGCGCTGGCAGACGCACAAGGCGGGGTAATTCGTTGCCCTGAAGCTGCTACGCTGGGATGAGAATGCGATGATTATCTACTTACACGGTTTCGATTCAAACAGTCCGGGTAACCATGAGAAAGTGCTGCAACTGCAGTTTATCGATCCGGATGTGCGGCTTATCAGCTACAGCACGCGCCATCCGAAACACGACATGCAGCATCTGCTGCGCGAAGTGGACAAGATGCTGCAGTTAAACGTCGACGAGCGGCCCCTCATCTGCGGCGTGGGGCTTGGCGGCTTCTGGGCGGAGCGTATCGGTTTTCTGTGTGATATCCGGCAGGTTATCTTCAACCCCAACCTGTTTCCGTATGAAAACATGGAAGGCAAAATCGACCGGCCGGAAGAGTATCTGGATATCGCGACCAAATGCGTTGAGAACTTCCGCGAGAAAAACCGCGACCGCTGTCTGGCTATTCTCTCGCGTGAGGATGAAGCGCTTGACAGCCAGCGCTCGGCGCAGCTGTTGCATCAGTTCTACGAAATCGTCTGGGATGAAACGCAGACGCACAAATTCAAAAATATTTCGCCCCACCTGCAACGCATTAAGGCTTTTAAAACACTCGGGTAATGCCTGCCTGAAACATCAAGCGCCATCATATCGACGATGGGCCAGCCGCAAGCTGGCCCATTTTGTTTATCTTTAATGCATAAAAATTGATGCACATCAAATTTGGTATGACCAATGCACCGTTCATGTTATGCTCGTCTCTGTTGTGAACCGGGTTGCTAAACTATTGTTAATTAAAAGCTATTTTTAATAACTTTGAATTAACAATTAGTTAAACACTTTAAGGGGGTCACGTTGACTACGCCATTAAGAAAGATCGTTATCGTGGGCGGCGGTGCCGGCGGACTGGAGCTCGCCACGCAGCTCGGTCATAAACTGGGCCGCGGCAAAAAAGCGAAAGTCACGCTGGTGGATCGTAATCACAGCCACCTGTGGAAACCGCTGCTGCACGAAGTGGCGACCGGCTCGCTGGATGAGGGCGTTGATGCGCTGAGCTATCTGGCGCATGCGCGCAACCACGGTTTCCAGTTCCAGCTGGGTTCCGTTGTGGATATCAACCGCGACGCGAAAACCATCACGCTTGCCGAACTGCGCGATGAGAAAGGCGAACTGCTGGTGGCTGAGCGTAAAGTCCCTTACGACACGCTGGTCATGGCGCTCGGCAGCACCTCCAACGACTTCAACACGCCAGGCGTCAAGGATCACTGCATTTTCCTCGACAACCCGCACCAGGCGCGTCGTTTCCATCAGGAAATGCTTAACCTGTTCCTCAAATATTCCGCCAACCTCGGCGCTAACGGCAAAGTGAACATCGCGATTGTCGGCGGCGGCGCAACAGGCGTTGAGCTCTCCGCAGAGTTGCATAACGCGGTGAAACAGCTGCACAGCTACGGCTACAAAGGGCTCACCAACGAAGCGCTGAACGTGACGCTGGTGGAAGCGGGCGAGCGTATTCTCCCGGCGCTGCCGCCGCGTATCTCCAGCGCCGCGCACAATGAGCTGACCAAGCTTGGCGTACGCGTGCTTACCAACACCATGGTGACCAGCGCGCAGCAAGATGGGCTCAACACCAAAGACGGCGAATTCATTCAGGCTGACCTGATGGTCTGGGCGGCAGGTATTAAAGCGCCAGATTTTATGAAAGAGATAGGCGGGCTCGAAACCAACCGCATCAATCAGCTGGTGGTGGAACAGACGCTGCAAACCACGCGCGATCCGGATATCTTCGCCATTGGCGACTGCGCGTCCTGCCCGCGTCCGGAAGGCGGCTTCGTACCGCCGCGCGCCCAGGCGGCGCACCAGATGGCTTCCTGCGCGCTGGACAACATTCTGGCGCAGATCAAAGGCAAGCCGCTCAAGCCGTACGTCTATAAAGACAAAGGCTCGCTGGTATCGCTGTCGAAATTCTCGACCGTCGGCAGCCTGATGGGCAACCTGATGCGCGGCTCTATGATGATCGAAGGGCGTATCGCGCGCTTTGTCTACATCTCGCTGTATCGTATGCATCAGATAGCGCTGCATGGCTACTTCAAGACCGGCCTTATGATGCTCGTTGGCAGCATCAACCGCGTGATCCGCCCGCGGCTGAAGCTGCACTAAGCAAGACATCCGCCCCGGCGCCCGCCAGGGCGGATGAAATTTTATTTCCGTCACCTTTTCCCTTCAGACTCCTCTCAATCCGCTGATTCGCCCCGGTTAATCCTCTTTTTTGAGTCGTTTTCTGATTTGCCATTCGTTTCCTCAATTGCAAAATTGTTACTAATTGCACAGCCGGGAGGAATTCCTGTGAATAAATCAATGTTAGCGGGTATCGGTATTGGGGTGGTTGCTGCGCTGGGCGTAGCGGCGGTGGCGAGTCTGGATGTTTTTACTCCTTCGCCGAAATATGCTCAGGTGGTTTCTGCCACGCCTATCAAAGAGACCGTGAAAACGCCGCGTCAGGAGTGCCGTAATGTCACCGTGACGCATCGTCGTCCGGTTCAGGATGAAAACCGCCTGACCGGCTCGGTACTGGGCGCGGTCGCAGGCGGCGTGATTGGCCACCAGTTTGGCGGCGGGCGCGGTAAAGATGTCGCGACGGTGGTGGGCGCGCTGGGCGGCGGCTACGCCGGCAACCAGATCCAGGGTCATCTGCAGGAGAGCGATACCTACACCACGACTCAGCAGCGCTGCAAAACCGTCTATGACAAATCAGAGAAAATGCTCGGTTATGATGTGACGTACCGCATCGGGGAAGAGCAGGGCAAAATCCGTATGGATAACGATCCGGGCAGCCGTATTCCGCTCGACAGCAACGGACAGCTGGTACTGAATCAGAAAACCTGAAAATAAAAAAGCGTTACGCACCATTGCCCCTCTCGCACTCAGGCAGAGGGGCTTTTTTATGCCTGCGCCCCGGTGGGAAACCACAAAATACGCATGCGAAAACGCCCATGCGTCACGGGCTGTGAGGCATGGGCGTTGGCATTACATAGCACTGTGTTGTCTGAATAAAATAAAACCCGTGATCAGCACTGATAAAAACGCATAAAGAATAGAACCACCGCAGAACAACCAAAGGCCAAATAACAATGTTATTACTATTAACACCTTAAATAATGGTAATAGCAAAGCCATGTTCATCTTCCTTCTGTAGGTGTATAGCCAAAAATCGTCTCTTGTCTTCCATATTTGAAACTTGATACACCACGGATACTGTGTGGAAAAAAGTCCTCGTCCCTGCATGGCACCGTCTTCATGACGTGAATAACTCCAGTTCTAATAATTGATGGTGCTAATTAATTAGCACACGAATAATCATTTCTTTGACGATCAAAGAGTAGCTATTCTGAAGGATATATTTGCCAGTTTTTTCCTATCAATAAACGGCGCAGAAAGGCTTTCAGCGAAACGGCGATTATTCATAGAATTTATGGGAAAAACGGGAGTGGCGGATGCCGCTCCCGGAAGGCGGGGATACTATTGCAAGAGGTGCGGCCACAGTCGCATAGTCATATTCACAATCTGAATCAATTCTTCCTGGCTGGCGCCTTCGCGTGCGCTTACCGACATGCCGTGCACCAGGCAACTGATAAAGCGTACCAGTGCAGGCAAGTTGCATTCTGATGGAATTTCTTTTTTCGCCTGCCGCTCACTTAAAAAGCGCAGCAAAATTTCTTCGCGTTGCGTATGACGGGCTTTCAGCGTGGCGGCGATTTCTTCAGACGATGCGGCGAGCGCCGCAGACGTCGTGACCATAAAACAGCCCGCCGGCGTCTCTTTACTGGCAAAGCAGCTCGCTACCGCGCAAAGATAGTCATGCAGCGCTTCATCGACGCGTTTATCAGCGCGAAACAGCAAGGTTTCCTGCTGTTGCGCGAAGCGTGCGATATAGCGGTCAAGCACGGCGCGAAACAGCCCCTCTTTATTGGTGAACTCCGCATACAGCGTCGGCGCTTTGGCACCGGTCGCTTCCACCAGATGCGCCAGCGACGTGGCTTCGTAGCCATGCTGCCAGAATAGTGCCATGGCCTTATCAAGCGCCGCTTCCCTGTCGAACACTTTCGGTCGGCCACGGCTTTTTTTTGCGCAACTTTGCGTTTCTGTTGTCATGGTGCCGTTTAACCTCTTTATCTGAACCTGCCTTCAAAATACCCCTTTTTGCACCGGGAGTACCAGCAAAACCGCGCCGGATGTAGTTTCCAGCGGCGGGTCGCCGTAAGCGAGCTATTAATATAACGATCGTTAAAAATTATATTGACACGTGATGCAGATCACAACTATCATTTATCTATCGATCATTAATTAAATAATGTTAACGACCCTCTGTTACCGAACCGTCTTACTGATAAAAAGGTTACCCTATGAAAAACGTCAACATGCTGTTCGCCGTCGCCATTCTGAGTTCGCTGTCATTTGCAAGCGTCGCTGCCGTCCAGGTGCAGTCAACGCCAGCGGGGCAGCAGAAAGTGGGCACTATCTCCGCCACCGCCGGGACTAACCTGTCGTCGCTCGAAGCGGAGCTTGCGCAAAAAGCGGATGAAGCCGGTGCGAAATCGTTCCGCATCACCTCGGCGAATGGCCCGAACGCCCTGCACGGCACGGCGGTTATTTATAAATAAGCTGAACCGACACACAGCAAAAGGCCCTGTTCAGCGACAGGGCCTTTTTTCGTTCAGGGCTCAGATGGCGTTAGAAGTGGGTTCAGAAGCGTGCGCGGTGACGTTGACCGGCACGCCAGCGCGCAGGCGCAGCGCGTGCTCCATCACGTCGCGGTCGGTCTGCGGGGCAGACTGGAACGCCTGAAGGGTTGCGTTCAGTACAATCGGCAGCGTTTTCGGATCGTCCTCAATCCGTTTTGACAGCGGTTGATGCACCTCTACCAGATGCCGGCCATCCGGTTCTACGGACGCTTTCACCGGCGCGTTAATGATATTCACGCGCGTTCCGACCGGCACCACGCTGAATAAATGCTTAATGTCGTCATCGCGCAGGCGAATACAGCCGGAGCTAACGCGCATCCCGATACCGAAATCGGCATTCGTGCCGTGTAGAAGATAGACGCCGCCGTAAGCCGCAAGGCGGATCGCGTGGTGGCCCATCGGGTTATCCGGCCCGGCCGGGACTACCGGCGGCAGATCAATACCCTGGGCTTTATAGCGCGCGCGGATATTGGCGGTCGGCGTCCAGGTGGGGTTAGCGCGTTTTTGCGAGACGGATGTCTGCATCGTCGGCGTCAGCGTATCGCCATCCAGTTGACCGATGCCTATCGGGTAGACGGTCACGCTGTTTTCGCCCGGTGGGAAATAGTAGAGCCGCAGCTCGGCAAGATTAATGAGAATGCCTTCGCGCGGCGCGTCCGGCAGCAGCATCTGGCGCGGAATCGTCAGTACGCTGCCCGCGCGCGGCACATACGGATCAACGCCCGGGTTCGCCTGCAAAAGCGCCAGAAAGCCAACGTTATAGCGTTTGGCGATCGCCTCCAGCGAGCCGCCGTCGTCTGCCACCGTGTGGTAGAGGGTTTCGCCGATAAGCCGGCTGCCAGGCGGCGGCAGCGGATAGGTATTGGCCATCGCATGGCTTGCGCCAAGCGTCACGCTCGCGGCGAAGGCAAGCCATGACAGCCAGCGGGTAAAACGCGCATTTTCTCTTTTCATTTACAGATCCCAAAGGCAGAGAAGCTTTTGTAATTTATTGATAAAGAGAGAAGTATGGCGGGGGTTCGTCCAGGGAAACCCTGGACGAATGCAAAAGATTGTAAAGTTACGCCCCTGAGCGGGGCGTGGTGGATTACGGCAGGGTGTGTTCGGCGAGTTGCGCCATAAACTGACGCACCCATTCCATGCGGTTTTTGCGCTCTTCCAGCTCGCGGAAAAACTTCAGGCGCGTCGGCCCGTCGAGGCGATAATGTTGCGGCTCTTTTTGCAGCAGACCAATAAGCCAGCCCGGATCAACATGGTTCTTCTCGGCAAATTCAATCGTCCCGCCTTTTTCATTGGCCTCAATCTTGCGTACGCCAAGCTTCTGCGCCTGCTGGCGCAAAAGCGCGATATCCAGCAGGTTGCGCGCCGGGTCCGGCAACAGGCCAAAGCGATCGATAAGCTCCACCTTGATCTCTTCAAGCTCCTGCTCTTTTTTGGCGCTGGCAATGCGCTTGTAGAAGGACAGTCGCGTATTGACGTCCGGGATAAAGGCTTCCGGCAGCAGCGAGGGCATCCGCAGCTCCACTTCGGTCTGCTGGCTGGTGAGATCTTCAAGCGACGGCTCGCGCCCGGCTTTCAGCGCGTCAACGGCGTTTTCCAGCAGTTCCATATAGAGCGAAAAGCCGATGGTCTCCATCTGACCGCTTTGATCTTCGCCCAGCAGCTCGCCCGCGCCGCGGATTTCCAGATCGTGCGTCGCCAGCGCAAAGCCTGCGCCCAGATCTTCCAGCGAGGCGATGGCTTCGAGGCGTTTCTGCGCGTCGGTGGTCATCGCTTTAGGCGGCGGCGTCAGCAGCCAGGCGTACGCCTGGTGGTGCGAACGGCCCACGCGGCCACGCAGCTGGTGCAGCTGCGCAAGGCCAAAGTGGTCGGCGCGCTCGATAATAATGGTATTGGCGGTCGGAATATCGATACCGGTTTCGATAATCGTGGTGCAGACCAGCACGTTGAAGCGCTGGTGATGGAAGTCGTTCATCACCCGCTCCAGCTCACGCTCGCGCATCTGGCCGTGGCCGATGGCGATACGCGCCTCCGGTACCAGGTTTGCCAGCCGCTCGGCGGCTTTCTGAATATTCTCGACGTCATTGTAAAGGTAATACACCTGCCCGCCGCGCAGCACTTCGCGCAGGATCGCCTCGCGCACCACCAGATTGTCATACTCGCGCACGAAGGTTTTCACCGCCAGTCGGCGCGCCGGCGGCGTGGCGATAATCGACAGGTCCCGCATGCCGCTCATCGCCATGTTAAGCGTGCGCGGAATCGGCGTCGCGGTAAGCGTCAGGATATCGACATCGGCGCGCATCGCCTTGATACGCTCTTTGTGACGCACGCCGAAGCGGTGCTCCTCATCGACGATGAGAAGCCCCAGATCTTTCATCTTCACATCGCTCTGCAACAGCTTATGGGTGCCGATAAGAATATCGACTTTCCCTTCGGCAGCCTGTTCCAGCACCTGCGCCTGCTCTTTGGCGCTGCGAAAGCGCGACAGCAGCTCAATGCGCACCGGCCAGTTGGCGAAGCGGTCGCGGAAATTGTCGTAATGCTGCTGGGCGAGCAGAGTGGTCGGCACCAGCACCGCGACCTGTTTATTGTTCTCGACGGCAAGAAACGCCGCGCGCATCGCCACTTCGGTTTTGCCGAAGCCGACATCGCCGCACACCAGGCGATCCATCGCCAGCGGCTGGCACATATCGCTCAACACCGCGTTAATGGCCTGCGCCTGATCGGGCGTCGTTTCAAACGGGAAGCCCTCGCAGAACAATTGATACTGCTCTTTGTCATGCTTAAAGGCGAAACCGGCTTTCGCGGCGCGCTGGGCATAGATATCCAGCAGCTCCGCCGCCACGTCGCGCACTTTTTCCGCCGCTTTCTGGCGCGCTTTGCTCCAGGCGTCGCCGCCCAGTTTATGCAGCGGCGCATTCTCTTCGGCCCCGCCCGCGTAGCGGCTGATCAGATGCAGTGACGAGACCGGCACATAGAGTTTCGCCTCGTTGGCGTAGGTCAGCATCAGATATTCAGCAGTGATGCCGCCCGCTTCAAGCGTGGTCAGCCCGGCATAGCGGCCCACGCCGTGCTCCAGATGCACTACCGGCTGGCCGGGGCGCAGCTCCGCCAGGTTGCGGATAAGCGTGTCGGGGTTAATGGTGCGGCGGCTCTCCTGACGGCGGCGCGTCACGCGCTCGCCCAGCAGATCGCTTTCGCAGATAAACGCCCGGTGGCGCAGGGTGTCGATAAACCCGCGCTCCGCCGCGCCGATGCTCAGATAACAGCCGCCGTCGGCGGCATCTTCGAGACGCAGCAGGCGCTTTGGTGCGACTTTAATGCGCGAGAGCAGTTCAGAGAGCGCCTCGCGGCGGCCCTCACTTTCTACCGAGAAAATTACCGGCCCGGTGAACGATTCAAGAAAACGGCGCAGGCTGTCGAGCGGCGCTTTCTGCTGGGCCTGAACGGCGATATCCGGCAGCGGCTGATAGCCGAGATTGGTATTCGCGGCTTTATCGGCGAGCGCTTCGGTTTTCAACTGTACGCGCGGCCAGGCTTTCAGTTGCGCATGAAGTTCATCAGTGCGCAGCCAGAGTTCTTCCGGTGGCAACAGCGGACGCATCGGGTCAACGCCGCGGTTCTCATAACGCGCGACGGCGTCGGTCCAGAAGCGGTCAGCGCTCGCCTCAAGATCGCCTGTGCTCACTACCAGTGTGTTTTTCGGGAAATAGCTGAACAGCGGCGGCAGCGGCTCGCTGAAGAACAGCGGCTGCCAGTATTCGATCCCGGTGGGCAGGGTGCCTTTGCTCACCTGCTGATAGATATGCTCCGGGTCACGCTTGACCTCGAAACGGTCGCGCCACTGGCTGCGGAACAGTTCAATGGCCGCTTTGTCGGTCGGAAATTCGTGCGCCGGCAGCAGATTTATCGCCTCGACCTCTTCCAGCGTGCGCTGGGTGTCGACGTCAAACAACCGCAGGCTGTCGATTTCGTCATCGAAAAAGTCGATGCGGTAGGGCTGTTCGCTGCCCATCGGGTAGAGATCGAGCAGCGCGCCGCGGGTGGCGTATTCGCCATGCGCCATCACCTGATCCACATGACGATAGCCCGCCTGGTCGAGCTGGCTGCGCAGGGTGTCGCGCGACAGCTGCTGGCCTTTTTGCATCACCAGCGCGTGGCCGTGCAGGAAGCTGTGCGGGCAGACGCGCTGCATCAGCGTGTTCACCGGCAGGATCAACACGCCGCGCTGCATGGCGGGCAGCTGATAGAGCGTCGAGAGGCGCGAGGAGATAATCTCCTGATGCGGCGAGAAACTGTCGTAAGGCAGCGTCTCCCAGTCGGCGAGGTTCATGACCAGGCTTTCGGTAAACTGTTGAATTTCATCATGCAGGCGCAGGGCGTTTTGCATATCCGGCGCGATAAGCACCAGCGGGCCGGCGTGGCGTTCCGCCATTTCCGCCACCTCGACGGCGCAGGCCGCGCCGGTCAGTTCACCCAGTTGACGCTGATCGCCCGCTTTGACGGGCAGAGTGTAACGATATTGTTCAGGCATAGAAGGCGAAGCGTGCTCCGGTTGTGCCGCTTGTCCGGGATAAAAACCCGGCGACAGAGTGGGTTAGTGGTTCCATAAATCAGATCTGGGCTTTATTATCGTTGATCACTTTGCATTAGCAACCGTACAAGACGGATTTCATGTATCAACCTGTCGCGTTATTTATCGGCCTGCGCTATATGCGCGGGCGTGCAGCAGACCGCTTCGGCCGCTTCGTCTCCTGGCTCTCCACTATCGGCATCACGCTTGGCGTGCTGGCGCTGGTGACAGTGCTCTCCGTGATGAATGGTTTCGAGCGCGAACTGCAAAACAACATTCTCGGGCTGATGCCGCAGGCGGTGGTCAGCGCATCCAAAGGCTCCGTTAACCCACAGCAGTTGCCTGCCGACCGCCTTCACTTGCAGGGCGTGAACCGCGTAGCGCCGCTGACCACCGGCGATGTGGTGCTGCAAAGCGCCCGTAGCGTGGCGGTTGGCGTAATGCTGGGCATCGACCCGCAACAGCGCGATCCGCTGACGCCGTATCTGGTGAACGTCAAACAGCAGGATCTGGCCGCCGGCAAATACAACATCATTCTCGGCGAACAGCTCGCGGGCCAGCTTGGCGTCAAACGCGGCGATCAGCTGCGCCTGATGGTGCCGTCGGCAAGCCAGTTCACGCCGATGGGCCGTTTGCCGAGCCAGCGTCTCTTCACGGTGATTGGCACTTTCGCCGCCAACAGCGAAGTGGATGGCTATCAGATGCTGGTGAACATTCAGGACGCCTCGCGCCTGATGCGCTATCCGGCGGGCAATATTACCGGCTGGCGGCTGTGGCTGAACGAGCCGCTCAAGGTCGATGTGCTGAGCCAGCAGCCGCTCCCGGCAGGCACCGAATGGCACGACTGGCGCGATCGCAAAGGCGAGCTGTTCCAGGCGGTGCGCATGGAGAAAAACATGATGGGCCTGCTGCTGAGCCTTATCGTCGCTGTCGCCGCATTTAATATCATCACCTCGCTGGGGTTAATGGTGATGGAGAAGCAGGGCGAAGTGGCGATTCTGCAAACCCAGGGGCTGACGCGCCGCCAGATCATGGCGGTGTTTATGGTGCAGGGCGCGAGTGCGGGCGTCATTGGCGCGCTCTTTGGCGCGCTGCTGGGCGCGCTGCTCGCCAGTCAGTTGAATAACCTGATGCCGGTCATCGGCGCGTTTCTTGACGGCGCGGCGCTGCCGGTCGTAATCGAACCGCTGCAGGTCATCGGGATTGCGCTGGCGGCGATGGCCGTCGCGCTGTTGTCTACGCTTTATCCTTCCTGGCGCGCCGCCGCCACCGAACCCGCTGAGGCTTTACGTTATGAGTAATTCTGTGCTGTTACAGTGCGACAACCTGTGCAAACGCTACCAGGAAGGCAAAGTGCAAACGGATGTGTTGCACAACGTCAGTTTCAGCATCGATGCGGGCGACATGATGGCGATTGTCGGCAGCTCCGGCTCCGGCAAAAGTACGCTGCTGCACCTGCTGGGCGGCCTTGACACGCCGACCTCCGGCGACGTGATCTTCAGCGGGCGACCGCTGAGTTCGCTGTCGTCCGCTGCCAAAGCCGAGCTGCGTAACCGCGAGCTGGGCTTTATCTATCAGTTCCACCACCTGTTGCCGGATTTCACCGCCATGGAAAACGTGGCGATGCCGCTGCTTATCGGTAAACAGCCAAAGGCCGAGACGGAGCGCCGGGCGCTGGCGATGCTCGACGCCGTTGGGCTTGCGCACCGCAGCAATCACCGCCCGTCGGAGCTTTCCGGCGGCGAGCGTCAGCGCGTCGCCATCGCCCGTGCGCTGGTAAATAACCCGCGTCTGGTGCTGGCGGATGAACCCACCGGCAACCTGGATGCGCGCAATGCCGACAGCATTTTCGATCTGCTCGGCGAGCTTAACAAAACCCAGGGCACCGCCTTCCTGGTGGTGACGCACGATCTGCAGCTCGCGAAGCGGCTGTCGCGCCAGCTTGAGATGCGCGACGGGCATCTGAACCCTGAACTGACCCTGATGGGGAGGGCGTAAATGGGTTCCGCGTTATCGTTACTGATAGGCCTGCGTTTTAGTCGTGGCCGTCGGCGCAGCGGCATGGTGTCGCTGATTTCCGTGATTTCGACCGTCGGCATCGCGCTTGGCGTGGCGGTGCTGATTGTGGGGCTGAGCGCCATGAACGGCTTTGAGCGCGAACTGAACAACCGCATTCTGGCGGTGGTGCCGCACGGCGAAATCGAGCCGGTCGAACAGCCGTGGCGCGGCTGGCAGGAGGTTGTGACGCGCGTTGAGAACGTTAACGGCATCGTGGCGGCAGCGCCCTACGTGAATTTCACCGGGCTGGTGGAGAGCGGGGCAAACCTGCGCGCCATTCAGGTCAAAGGCGTCGACCCGGCGCAGGAACAGCGTCTAAGCGCGCTGCCACGCTACGTGCAGAACAACGCCTGGCAAGATTTTCAGGCGGGCAAACAGCAGATAATCATTGGTAAAGGCGTTGCGGATGCGCTGAAAGTGAAGCAGGGCGACTGGCTCTCCATCATGATCCCCAACTCCGATGCCGACCATAAGCTGTTGCAGCCCAAACGCGTGCGTTTACAGGTGGCGGGCATTCTGCAACTCAGTGGTCAGCTCGATCACAGCTTCGCGATGGTGCCGCTGGCCGATGCGCAGGGGTATCTGAATTTAGGTGACAGTGTCACGGGTATCGCTATTAAAGTGAATGACGTGTTTAACGCCAATCAGCTGGTGCGTGACGCGGGCCAGGTGACTGACGCCTACGTTTACATCAAAAGCTGGATTAACACCTACGGCTATATGTACCGCGACATCCAGATGATCCGCGCCATCATGTATCTGGCGATGGTGCTGGTGATCGGCGTCGCCTGCTTTAACATCGTTTCCACGCTGGTGATGGCGGTAAAAGATAAAAGCAGCGATATCGCGGTGCTGCGCACGCTCGGCGCGAAAGATGGCCTCATCCGCGCGATTTTCGTCTGGTACGGATTGCTGGCGGGGCTGCTTGGCTCGGTCAGCGGCGTGGTGGTGGGCGTGCTGGCCTCGTGGCAACTGACGGCGATTATTCACGCGATTGAAAAACTGATTGG
This sequence comes from Cronobacter muytjensii ATCC 51329, assembly GCF_001277195.1. Classification (NCBI taxonomy): domain Bacteria; kingdom Pseudomonadati; phylum Pseudomonadota; class Gammaproteobacteria; order Enterobacterales; family Enterobacteriaceae; genus Cronobacter; species Cronobacter muytjensii. Next base: position 2,314,052 of record NZ_CP012268.1, on the reverse strand, counting down.
TCATCATTTCCTCTCCGGCGATATCTACTTTATCGACTTTCTGCCGTCGGAGCTGCACGCGCTGGACGTGGTGTATGTGCTGGTCACGGCGCTGGTGCTGAGCCTGCTGGCGAGCTGGTATCCGGCGCGGCGCGCGAGCCGCATCGACCCGGCGCGCGTGCTGAGCGGACAATAATTCAGGGAGCGGCGAATGTATTACGGGTTTGACATTGGCGGCAGCAAAATCGCCCTCGGGGTTTACGATGAAGCGCGGCGCCTGCAATGGCAAACCCGCGTGGCGACCCCGCACGACAGCTATGAACGCTTCCTCGACGCTGTCGCTACGCTGGTGGCAGAAGCCGATCGCCGATTTGGCGCTGCCGGTCATGTCGGCGTCGGCATTCCCGGTATTCCTGAAACCGACGACGGGCTGCTTTATGCGGCCAACCTGCCCGCCGCCAGCGGCAGGGCGGTACGGCGCGATCTCAGCGCGCGGCTTGGGCGCGAGGTGCGCATCGATAACGACGCCAACTGCTTTGCGCTCTCCGAAGCCTGGGACGACGACTTTCGCGCTTACCCGGTGGTGATGGGGCTAATCCTCGGCACCGGCGTTGGCGGCGGAATAATTGTTGACGGCAAACCGGTGACCGGGCGCAGCTTTATCACGGGCGAATTCGGGCATATCCGTCTGCCGGTGGACGCGCTGGCGATCCTCGGGTGCGATATCCCGCTGCTGCGCTGCGGCTGCGGTCAGCATGGCTGCATCGAGAACTATCTTTCGGGCCGGGGCTTTGCATGGCTCTGGCAACACTTCTACCATCAATCACTGGACGCGCCGGAAATCATTGCGCGCTGGCACCAGGGTGACGCCCAGGCGCAGGCGCACGTGGAGCGCTACACTGACCTGCTGGCGGTCTGCGTCGCCAGCCTGCTGACCGTGCTGGACCCGCACTTGCTGGTGCTGGGCGGCGGCTTGTCGGGGTTCGCGCATCTGACGACGGCGCTCGCAGCGAAGCTGCCCGCCCATCTGCTGCCAGTGGCGAAAGTCCCGCGTATCGAGCAGGCGCGCCACGGCGATGCAGGCGGTATGCGGGGCGCGGCTTTTCTCCATCTCACACGCTCACGGAGTTGAAATGCAATCGCGTCGTCTGCACCGGCTGGGCCGGTTTCGAAGGAATAAACGTCGGCTGCGCGAGCGGTTGCGTCAGCGAATTTTTTTCCGGGACAGAGTCATGGTACCTGAAGTGATGAATAAACCTGTGGTAGTGGTGTTAACCGGGGCGGGCATTTCGGCGGAATCGGGCATTCGCACCTTCCGCGCCGCCGACGGACTGTGGGAAGAGCATCGGGTGGAGGATGTGGCGACGCCGGAAGGTTTCGCGCGCAATCCGCAACTGGTGCAGGATTTTTATAACGCCCGGCGGCGTCAGCTCCAGCAGCCGGAGATTAAGCCCAACGCGGCGCATCTGGCGCTGGCGCGGCTGGAAGAGGCGTTAGGCGACCGCTTTTTGCTGATAACCCAGAATATCGATAACCTGCACGAGCGCGCCGGAAATAATAATGTCGTGCATATGCATGGCGAACTGCTGAAAGTGCGCTGTTCGCAGAGCGGACAGGTGCTGGAGTGGACGGGCGATGTGACGCCCGACGATAAGTGTCACTGCTGTCAGTTCCCCGCGCCGCTGCGCCCGCACGTGGTGTGGTTCGGCGAGATGCCGCTCGGCATGGATCGGATTTATGAGGCGCTGGCGCGCGCCGATGTGTTCATTGCTATCGGCACCTCCGGTCATGTTTACCCGGCCGCCGGTTTTGTGCATGAAGCTAAGTTGCAGGGCGCGCACACGGTGGAGCTAAACCTTGAACCGAGTCAGGTTGGCAGCGAATTCGAAGAGAAGCATTACGGGCTCGCAAGCCAGGTGGTGCCGGAGTATGTCGAGAAGTTGTTGAAAGGGTTGTAGAAAGGGCGGGGGCGTTACGCTTACCCGCCCTGCAAACCCGCCCTTTCGTCTGATATTACTGTAAGGCGGGTAAGCGAAGCGTACCCGCCCTGTCACCACGATGAACGTTAACGTCCCGCTTTTAACTTCTGGTAATACGACTCATAAATCGCGCTCGCCTCGCCGACGTCGTTCTGCCATTCACCTTTCTGAATGGTCGCATCGTCCGGGTAGAGCGATTTATCGTCCGACACCTCTTTTTTGAGCAGCTTACGGGCGGCGAGGTTCGGCGTCGGGTAACCGATGGTTTCGGCAACCTGTTTCGCCACGTCCGGGCGCAGCAGGAAGTTAATCAGCTTGTGCGCGCCTTCGACGTTTTTCGCATTCGCCGGAATAGCCAGGCTATCCATCCAAAAAATCCCGCCTTCCTTCGGCCAGACCACATCCAGCGGGGCGCCAGCCTGACGCGCCACCCACGCAGAGCCGTTCCACACCATACCGAGATTCACTTCGCCTTCCAGATACGGGTTCGCCGGGTTGTCGGAGTTAAACGCCGCCACGTTCGGCATCAGTTTTTTCAGCTCGTTATAGGCCGCTTCGATCTCTTTCGGATTGGTGGTGTTGCCGGAAAGCCCAAGCTTGCGCAGCGCCATCTGGAACACTTCGCGCGCGTCATCGGTCAGCAGCAGGCTGCCTTTATACTCCGGCTTCCAGAGATCCGCCCAGGAGGTCACGCTCTTCGGGTCGATCGCATCGCTGTTCACGCCGATCGCCGTCGCGCCCCAGATATAGGGCACGGAATAGTCGTTATTCGGATCGAACGGCTTGTTCAGCATCGCCGGGTCCAGATTGTGGAAATTCGACAGCTTGCTTTTGTCGATCTTCTGGATCATTCCTTCCTTGCGCATCTTGTCGACAAAATAAGTCGACGGCACGATCAGATCGTACGCGCCCTGCTGATAAGTTTTAAGCCTGGCGTACATGGTCTCGTTCGATTCATAGGTCGAATAGATAACCTTGATGCCGGTCTCGTTGGTGAACTGCTCCAGCAGGCCTGGCGGCACATACTCGGTCCAGTTGTAGAAGTAGAGCGTTTTGCCGTCATCAGCGTGCGCAGCGCTCATACCGACCGCCAGAGCACCCGCTGCAAGCAGGTGGCGTGACCATTTTTTCATTTTACGTCCCCTGAGTTGAAGGCCTGGCGAGGCAGGCTTTTCGTTTTATCGCGAAGCAATAGCTGGCTTGCCAGTACCAAAACCAGCGACAGCGCCAGCAGAATGGTGGCGAGCGCGTTGACTTCCGGCGACACGCCCACTTTCACCATGGAATAAATTTTCAGCGGCAGGATTTCATAGCCCGGCCCGGTCACAAACGATGAGACCACGACGTCATCCATCGACAGCGTAAAGCTCAGCAGCCAGCCCGCCGCCACCGCCGGCATCGCCAGCGGCAGGATAATTTTGCGCAGAATAGTGATTTCGCTTGCGCCCAGATCGCGCGCCGCTTCAAGCATGCGTACGTCAAAGCCTTTCAGCCTTGAATAGACGGTCACAACCACAAACGGCAGGCAGAAGGTGATGTGCGAGAACAGTAGCGACCAGAAGCCAAGCTGAATGCCCGCCAGCATAAACAGCACCAGCAGGGAAATCGCCATCACGATATCGGGCGACATCATCACCACAAACAGCATGCCGCTGACAAACGGTTTGCCGCGAAAACGGTAGCGGTAGAGCGCGACCGCCGTCAGCGCGCCGATGGCGGTGGCGAACGTGGCGGAGAAGACCGCCATCGTCAGCGAATGTTGGGCGGCCTGTAACAGGCTGTCGTTATTCATCAACAGGCTGTACCAGTTTGTGGTGAAGCCCTGCCAGTTAATGCCGAAACGCGAGCTGTTGAATGAGTTCACAATCAGGATCACGATCGGGATGTAAAGATAAGCGTAAATAGCGGCCATAAAACCGCCGCGCAGCAGTCGACCGATCATTCCAGCTCCACCTTCTTGTTAAGCAGGCGCGCGGCGCGCCAGTACACCAGCAGCATCAGGCCCATCACCAGCGTCAGCGTGATGCTGGTCGCCGCGCCGAACGGCCAGTCGCGGATGTTCAGGAACTGGCTCTTGATAACGTTGCCGATAAGCAGGTTTTTTGCGCCGCCCATGAGATCGGAGACATAAAACAGGCCCATCGCGGGCAGCATCACCAGCAGACACCCGGCAATAATGCCCGGCATCGTCAGCGGCAGGATAATGCGCACAAAAGTTTGCAGCTTGCTGGCGCCGAGATCGCGCGCGGCTTCCAGCAGCGGCTTGTCGAGCTTCTCAATACTGGAGTAGAGCGGCATCACCATAAACGGCAGCAGGATATAAACCAGGCCGATAATCACCGCTGACGGCGTATACATGATGCGCACCGGCGTGTCGATAACGCCGAGCCAGAGCAAAAACTCGTTCAGATAGCCGCGCGTGCTGAGAAACAGCTTCAGGCCGTAAATACGGATAAGCGAGTTCGTCCAGAAGGGAACTATCAGCAAAAACAGCAGCAGCGGGCGCACTTTCGCCGGCAGTTTCGCCAGGAACCAGGCAAACGGGTAGCCCAGCACCAGACACGCGAGCGTCGCCTGCAGCGCCATATTCAGCGAGTGCAGCAGCACCTGGAAATAGAGCGGGTCGAGCAGGCGCGCGTAGTTATCCAGCGTAAACACCAGGCTTACGAAATGCGCGTCGTCGCGGGTCAGGAAGCTGGTGGCGATGATCATCAGGTTAGGCAGGAACACAAACAGCACCAGCCAGCCGACGATCGTGGCGATCACCACATTCTGGAATTTACGCGAGCTCTTCATCGGCCAGCACCACCTCCCAGCTTTCCACCCAGGTCACGGCCATTTTCTGATCGAGAGAGTGGTCGAAATCCGGATCGTCTTCGTTAAAGAATTCGCTGACCAGCACTATTTTGCCGTTTTCCAGCTCAACGACCGACTCCAGCGTCATGCCCTTATAGTTGCGCTCGCGCACAAAGCCAATCAGGCCGTCGGCGTCGCCTTCGCCATTGATCTCTTCAACGCGCAGATCTTCCGGGCGCAGCAGCACGTTGAGTTTCTGGCCGACCGCGACCGGGAAACTGACATACAACACACACTCGCGGCCTTCCACGTTCGCCCGCACGCGGCTGGCGTCGACGCGCTCGATGACTGTCGCCTCGAAGATATTGATCTCGCCGATAAAGCTCGCCACAAAGAGGTTTTTCGGCTCTTCGTAGATTTCACGCGGCGTGCCATCCTGCTCGATGCGCCCGTCGCGCATCACCACGATGCGATCCGACATGGTCAGCGCCTCTTCCTGATCGTGGGTCACGAACACGAAGGTAATGCCCAGCTTACGCTGGAGCGCTTTCAGCTCATTTTGCATCTGTTTGCGCAGTTTATAGTCGAGCGCGGACAGCGATTCATCTAGCAGCAGCAGGCGAGGTTTATTGACCACCGCGCGGGCGATCGCCACGCGTTGCTGCTGGCCGCCGGAAAGTTGATGCGGTTTGCGCTGGGCAAATTCCTCAAGCTGCACCATCTTTAATGCATCCATCACGCGCGGCGCTATCCCGGCGGCAGGCGTTTTCTGCATCCGCAGGCCAAACGCCACGTTTTCAAAGACCGTCATGTGCGGGAAAAGGGCGTAGCTCTGGAAAACCGTATTCACATGGCGATGTTCGGCGGGAACGTCGGTAATGTCCTGCGAATCAAGGGTAATTCGCCCGGCGTCGGCGTTCTCAAGGCCTGCGATAAGGCGCAGCACGGTCGTTTTACCGCAGCCGGAAGGGCCGAGAAGCGTGAGGAATTCACCATGATTGATGGTCAGCGAGAAATCAGAAATGACGGTTTTACCATCAAAGCTTTTCCCGATATCCGCCAGTTGCAGAAGGGGGGAAAGCGAGCGCGGCTGTGTATTCAATTTTTTTACTCTGTCCCGTAAAAAACGCATCAAGAAGAAACCGGATGCGGGGTTTGTGATGAACCACCTTTGGGTCTGGCACATGATAAGGGCAGGCATTCTACGGCAAACCATTGAAATCGCCAATGCCACAGACGCTTTCTTGCCGGTATCGCGCGTTTTCCAGGGGTTTTCATTCATGCAGGCGCGCCAGGGGCGGATACCCCCTTTTTTCCCGGCAGGATTATTCCTCTTCGCCGGGTGAAAGGTGACCTGAAACAATATTTGTCTTTTAATGCTTAATGATAATGACGTCACAAAATAACAGGGGTGAGAACATGGATAAATTACTCGAACGTTTCCTGCAATATGTCACTATGGATACCCAGTCACGGGCCGGGGTGAAGCATGTTCCCAGCACCGAAAGCCAGTGGAAGCTGTTAAACCTGCTGAAAAACCAGATGGAAGCCCTGGGGATGACCCAGGTCATGCTGAGCGAGCACGGCACGCTAACCGGCACGCTGCCGTCTAACGTCAATAAGCCCGTCCCGCCCATCGGCTTTATTTCGCATGTGGATACATCGCCCGATTTCACCGCGAAGAATGTCAATCCGCAGATTGTCGAAAACTATCGCGGCGGGGATATCGCGCTCGGCACCGGTGAGGAAGTGTTATCGCCGGTCATGTTTCCGGTGTTGCATCAGCTACTCGGCCATACGCTTATCACAACCGATGGTAAAACGCTGCTCGGCGCGGACGATAAAGCAGGAGTCGCTGAGATCATGACCGCGATGGCGACACTGGCGCAGAGCGACATCCCTCACGGCGATATCCGCGTTGCCTTTACGCCGGACGAAGAGGTCGGCAAAGGCGCGAAGCATTTCGATGTTGGGGCGTTCGACGCGCGCTGGGCGTATACGATGGATGGCAGCGGCATCGGCGAGCTGGAGTATGAGAATTTTAACGCCGCCTCGGTGACCATTAAGATTGTCGGCAATAACGTGCACCCCGGCACCGCCAAAGGCGTGATGGTAAACGCGCTGTCGCTGGCCGCGCGCATTCACGCGCTGGTGCCCGCCGAGGAGAGCCCGGAGTGCACCGAGGGCTATGAAGGTTTTTACCATCTGCATACCATGAAAGGCTCGGTGGATCGCGCCGAGATGCATTACATCATCCGCGATTTCGACCGCGAGAATTTCGAAGCGCGTAAACGTCGCATGATGGATATCGCGAAACAGGTCGGCAAAGGGCTGCATCCGGATTGTTACATTGAGCTCGCGATTGAAGACAGCTATTACAACATGCGGGAAAAAGTGGCCGAGCATCCGCATATCATCGAGATTGCGCGTCAGGCGATGGTGGATTGCGGCATCGAACCGCAGATGAAGCCCATTCGCGGCGGCACCGACGGCGCGCAGCTGTCGTTTATGGGCCTGCCGTGCCCGAACATTTTCACCGGCGGGTACAATTACCACGGCAAGCATGAATTCGCGACGCTCGAAGGGATGGAGAAAGCGGTGCAGGTGATTGTGCGCATCGCCGAGTTAACGGCGCAGCGGGCAGGGTAACCGGGTCGTACCGTGACATTAAAAAGGCGGGTGCGCTAACGCTTACCCGCCTTACAGATTAAGCCATCATTTTGTGGTTATGTCTCAGCGCGGGTCACTAAAGCGCACCCGCCGTCCCACACGCGGTTAATCCGCGAAATACCAGTAGCCGCTGTTAACCAGCGCGGCCAGCATCGCCAGGAATGACGGATCTTCCAGCGCGTCGCCGAACATCGCGTCATTCAACACGATTTCATTGGCGAGCTGATGCAGCGCCGGGCGGTGCGGGGTGTCTATCTTCTCGCCGTTTACGAATACCTCTTCGCCGATACGCAACACGCGCAGGCCACCCAGACGCACCAGCGAATCGCCCTGTTTCAGCGCGTCATAGATTTCATCTGGCTGATAGGGCGGCTCTGGCGGCGAGACGTCCAGCTCGTGACGTGACTGAGTAATAAACTCGCCAAACCACTCGTTGAAATGCGCCGGATCGCGAATAAGATCCAGCATCATCTCGCGAAGCTTGTCCACTTCCGCAGGCACGATATCCGCCGCATGCTCGCGGGCCGGCACGTCAGGGTCGCTGTAGCGCTGGCTGCCAAGTTCGCGCTGCAGCACGTAATCGGCGAAACCGCTGATAAGCTCGCGACCGCTCGGCGCGCGAAAGCCCACCGAATAGTTCATTGAGTTTTCCAGCGAATAGCCTTCATGCGGGAAACCTGGCGGAATATAGAGAATATCGCCCGGCTCCAGCTCTTCGTCGATCAGCGCTTCAAACGGGTCGACCTGCAGCAGATCCGGATGCGGGCAGTGCTGCTTCATCGGCACTTTTTCGCCGACGCGCCAGCGACGACGCCCCACGCCCTGAATAATAAACACGTCATACTGATCCAGATGCGGGCCTACGCCGCCGCCCGGCACGGAGAACGAGATCATCAGATCGTCGATGCGCCAGTCCGGCAGCGCGCGGAACGGACGCATCAGCGCCGCGCTCGGCTCATGCCAGTTATTCACCGCCTGCACTAAAAGCGACCAGTTATTTTCACCCAAGTGATCGTAGCTCTGGAACGGGCCGTGGCTCACTTCCCATTTGCCGTCCTGATGACTGACCAGGCGGCTGTCCACCTCGTTCTCCATCGCAAGACCGGCCAGTTCGTCCGGTGAGAGCGGGTCGACAAAATTCTTGATGCCGCGCTTTAACACGACCGGGCGTTTTTGCCAGTAGCGTTCAATGAAATCGGGCCAGTTTATCTCTACGTGGTAATCCATATTGTATTCCGCAGGCTCTGAAGATGAGTCGGATTATAACGGACGCGCGTCACTCTGCGTGGCCGTCAGACAGGTTTTTTCGCAGACTGGCGGAAGATTCGCCGGCGGGCGGCTGCTGGCGGGCGAAAACGACTTCCATCCTGGCGCCGCCGAGCGGGCTGCTGCCGGTGAGGATCTGCCCGCTGTATTGTTCAACCACTTCACGCGCCACCGACAGCCCCACGCCCTGGCCGGGACGCAGCGTATCGGCCCGCTGGCCGCGGTCAAACACCAGCGCGCGTTTACTCTCCGGAATGCCCGGACCGTCATCTTCGACCACCAGATGCAGCGTATCATCCGCCACGCGCGCGGTGACCTCGACAAACTCCAGACAATATTTGCAGGCGTTATCCAGGACATTGCCCATGACTTCGAGAAAATCGTTTTTCTCGCCGATAAACACGATCTCCGGCGAGATATCGAGCGTAATACTCACGCCTTTGCGCTGGTAAACCTTGTTCAGCGCCGAGGTCAGGTTGTCGAGCAGCGGCGCCACCGGGTGCAGCTCGCGGCTCAGCAGCATATTGCCGCTGCGCATACTGGCGCGGTGCAGGTAGTAGCCAATTTGCTGTGAAATACGGCTGATCTGCTCAAGCATGACGGGCTCGGCCTGTTCGACATCGGTTTTGCCGGTACGCAGCGAACGTAGCGTACTTTGCAGCACCGCCAGCGGCGTTTTAAGGCTGTGGGTGAGATCGGTGAGCGTCGTGCGGTATTTCTCATAGCGCTCGCGCTCGCTTTTCAGCAGCCGGTTGAGGTTATGCACGAGGCTTGTCAGCTCGCGGGTGGTATAGGGGTTGAGCTGTTCCCGGTGATGCTCTTCCAGCTCGCGCACTTCGCGGGCCAGCGCCTCAATCGGGCGCAGGCTCCACCATGCCGCGAGCCACAGCAGCGGAACAACCAGCAGCAGATTCGCCGCGAGCACATAGATAAACCAGTTCCAGACGCTCCACGAGCTTTTCAGCTCGTCGGGGATCGTATCGACCACCACGACCGTCAGCGCGGGCAGGGTGGCGGTCGCGGGGTAAAGGTTCACCGCCACCGAGTGCGTGGTTTCGTCATCTCTTTCGGGATCGTACTCGTTCAGCCGTTTTTGCAGGGAGTGGTTGGTGCCCAGCAGTACGCGGGTGTCGCTAAAGCGCGTTTCCAGCTCGTGAAAACCGTTGGCGGAGAGCCATTCCGGGCGAATTTCTTTCATCAGCCAGGGTACGTCGCACTGCGACCAGAGCAGTTTGCCTTTTTCGTTATAGATAAACGTCAGCGTCGGGCTCTGCCTGTCGATATGATCGGGGATCTCCACGCTCAGCCTGCCGTTTTCATAGCGGGCGAGCGTGTAAAACAGATTGCTCTCGCCGCGCAGCAGGCGAAAGGTGGTTTTATCGAAACTCACGCTGTAGCCCACCAGCGCCACCATGCCGTAAGCGAGCGAGAGCACCAGCACGACCGCCGCCGTCGCCAGCAGAAAGCGAACCCGCAGCGAGAGCGGTAAAAAGTGACGCAGGAATTTTTTCATTTAGCGCAGATCGAACCGGTAACCCTGGCCGCGAACCGTGGTGATCGCCTCGCCGGGGTATTCCGCCTGAATTTTTTTGCGCAGGCGTCCCATCAGGACGTCAATGGTGTGGCTTTCACGCAGCTCGGCGTCCGGGTAAAGCTGGAGCATCAGCGAATCTTTGCTGACCACTTTACCGGCGTTGCGGATAAGCGTTTCCATAATGGTGTATTCGAAGGCGGTCAGGCGGATCAGGTTATCGTTAATGGCCACTTCGCGGCGTGAGAGATCCACCACAAACGGCGGCATCGAGATCACCTGTGAGGCAAGCCCGCTGTTACGCCGCAGCAGCGCCTGCATCCGCGCCACCACTTCTTCGATGTGAAACGGCTTGGTGACGTAATCGTCCGCGCCCGCGCCCAGCACTTCTACTTTATCCTGCCAGCCTTCACGGGCGGTGAGCACCAGAATCGGCAGCGTGATATCGTGCGAGCGCCAGCGGCGGATCAAACTGAGCCCGTCTTCATCCGGCAATCCGAGATCGACAATCGCCACGTCCGGCAGATGTTCATTGAGGTAATAATCGGCTTCTTTGGCATCTTCCGCCGCATCCACCTGATGCCCCAGCTCAGAGAGCTGCACTTTCAGATGATGCCGCAGCAGAGCGTTATCTTCGACGACCAGCACGCGCATGCGACGTCCCCTTATTTATTAATTTGATAAATAGTTTAACGCCAATTATTACCAAAAGGGCATAAACATTGGGTAAACCAGCCGGGGATCGCGCGCGAGGGAAACAGGCAGGAAAGCGCAGGAAAAGCGATAAAAAACGCCACCCGAAGGTGGCGTCGCGTGCGGATTATTTCAGATCGTCAACCATCTGGATAGCGCGGCCGATGTAATTGGCAGGCGTCATCGCTTTCAGACGCGTTTTTTCGTCTTCCGGCAGTTCCAGACTGTCGATGAACTGCTTCATGCCTTCGGCGTCAACGCGCTTGCCGCGGGTCAGCGCTTTGAGCTTCTCATAGGGCTTCTCGATGCCGTAGCGGCGCATCACGGTCTGGATCGGTTCCGCCAGCACTTCCCAGTTGCTATCCAGCTCTGCCAGCAGGCGATCGCGGTTCACTTCCAGCTTGCTCACGCCTTTCAGCGTCGACTGATAAGCGATCAGCGCGTAGCCGACGCCAACGCCGAGGTTACGCAGAACGGTGGAGTCGGTGAGGTCGCGCTGCCAGCGGGAGACCGGCAGTTTGCTTGCCAGATGTTGCAGCACGGCGTTCGCCAGGCCCAGGTTGCCTTCGGAGTTTTCGAAATCGATAGGGTTGACCTTGTGCGGCATGGTGGAGGAGCCGATTTCGCCCGCGATGGTTTTCTGTTTGAAGTGGTTCAGCGCGATATAACCCCAGACGTCACGGTCAAAGTCGATAAGGATCGTGTTGAAGCGCGCCATGCAGTCGAACAGCTCTGCAATGTAGTCGTGCGGTTCAATCTGGGTGGTGTACGGGTTCCACTGAATGCCAAGCGAGGTGACGAATTCTTCGCTGAACTGGTGCCAGTCCACTTCCGGGTAAGCGGCGATGTGCGCGTTATAGTTGCCGACCGCGCCGTTGATTTTGCCGAGGATCTCGACCTGCGCGAGCTGACGGTACTGGCGCTCCATACGGTACGCGACGTTCGCCATCTCTTTACCCATGGTGGACGGCGTCGCCGGCTGGCCGTGGGTGCGGGAGAGCAGCGGAATATCGCGATACTGGTGCGCCAGATCTTTTACAGCGTTAATAATGTTGCGCCAGACGGGCAGGATCACTTCTTCGCGCGCCGTAGAGAGCATCAGCGCGTGGGAGAGGTTATTGATGTCCTCAGAGGTGCAGGCGAAGTGAATAAATTCTGAGACGGCATGCAGCGCCGGCACTTCAGCCACTTTTTCCTTCAGGAAATACTCAACCGCTTTGACGTCATGGTTGGTGGTGCGCTCGATAGTCTTGATGCGTGCGGCGTCTTCTTCGCTAAAGCCCGCCACAATCGCATCGAGGAAATCGTTTGCGTTTTTGTCAAAAGCAGGAACTTCCTTGATCGCTGCGTGTGCGGCCAGCTTTTGCAGCCAGCGAACTTCAACCTGTACGCGGAACTTCAGCAGGCCAAATTCGCTGAAAATGGCGCGCAGCGCGCTGACTTTGTCGCCGTAGCGTCCATCAACGGGGGAAACGGCGGTCAGTGAGGATAATTCCATCAGTCACTCCTGAGAGGTTAACATTGAGCAAGAATTTGTTTCGCCTGGGTGGTCAGACGATTACGGGAAAACATCAGTTGCAGCCGTCCGCCGCCGACCTGCTGCCAGAGTACCGCGGCGCGGATACCGGCGAGCAGCGTGGCGCGAACTTTGGCCTGTACCTGCGGGCTTTGCAGCACGGCAGGCGAGCCGTTGACCTGAATGCGCGGGCCAAGCGGGCTAATCACATCCACGTAGATCCCGGCCATCGCGTTCATCAGCGTGTCGGATTCCAGATCGAAGTGCTCAAGCTGGCGGCTTAAATCGGCGATACGGTTGCCAAGGGTATTCATGGCGCCTTTGCTGCCGGCAAGCTTACGCTCCAGCACCATCAGGCTTAAGGTGTAGCGCGTCAGTTCGGCGCCGAGGCCCTGACGGTTGCTGGTGTTGAGGATGCCAAGCAGCGTTTCCAGACCGGTTTTGAGCCCGGCTTCTTCACCGCCGAATACGTCAAGGGTAGACGCCGGGTTCTGGTCAATCACGCTTTTCAGCGAGACGCGCAGCGCCCTGGCGTCGCACGTGCCCTGATGCGCGAGCTCCTGAACCAGACGCGCCGACTGACAGATGCCCGCCAGCGCAAGGGTGATGTCGTAGAAGTTCTTTGCCACACGTGCTCCTTTTTGACCGCGGCGTCTTGGTTATCGCCGCGTAAGCGGCATCTCAGTTATACCGGTAGCGGCAGGCGCTGTTCGATGATTCCGCCGCCGAGGCAGACTTCACCCTGATAAAACACGGCGGACTGCCCCGGCGTGACCGCAGAAACCGGCTCGTCAAACAGCACTTCGATGCGGTCTTCATCCAGCGGGCGCACGGTGCAGGGAATATCGCCCTGACGATAGCGGGTTTTTACGGTGCAGGTAAACGGCGCGGTGACCGGCTCGCGATTAACCCAGTGCAACTGCTGCGCAATCAGACCGACAGACATCAGACGTGGGTGATCGTGGCCCTGGGCGACGATAAGAATGTTGTTTTCAACGTCTTTATCCACCACGTACCATGGCTCTTCGCCGCCGTCTTTGGTGCCGCCGATGCCGAGGCCTTTGCGCTGGCCGAGCGTATGATACATCAGCCCCTGGTGCTCGCCGAGGGTGTCACCGTCGACGGTCACGATTTTACCCGGCTGCGCGGGCAGGTAGCGGCCAAGGAACTCGCGGAACTTGCGCTCGCCGATAAAGCAGATGCCGGTGGAATCTTTTTTCTTCGCGGTCACCAGGTCGAGTTCTTCGGCGATACGGCGCACTTCCGGTTTTTCCAGCTCGCCGACCGGGAACAGGCTCTGCGCGACCTGATCGTGGCCGAGCGTGTAGAGGAAGTAGCTCTGGTCTTTATTGCCGTCGAGACCGCGCAGCAGGCGGCTTTTACCGTCAACATCCGCGCGGCGCACGTAGTGGCCGGTCGCGATATAATCGGCGCCCAGGTCTTCAGCAGCAAACTCCAGGAAGGCTTTGAATTTAATTTCTTTGTTGCACAGGATATCCGGGTTTGGCGTGCGTCCGGCTTTATATTCCGCCAGGAAATGCTCAAACACGTTATCCCAGTACTCTGCCGCGAAGTTCACGGTATGCAGCTCGATGCCGAGCTTATCGCACACCGCCTGGGCGTCGGCGAGGTCAGAGGCGGCCGTGCAATAATCCTCGCCGTCATCCTCTTCCCAGTTCTTCATAAAGAGACCTTCCACCTGATAGCCCTGCTGTTGCAGCAGGTAAGCGGAAACGGAGGAATCGACGCCGCCGGACATTCCGACGATGACTTTTTTCTGGCTGTTATCAGACATTGCACCACTCACGACATAAAACAAAGGCGGCGTATTCTAGCACGCGCTGGCGACGCAAACACCCCCTGCGCGCGCCGGGTTGGCCTTCGGACGTGAAGAAAAGCGTTTAACGGCAAGAATTGCGACCCGCGGCGAGAGGCTGAAAGGCAGGACAGGGGACGGTGATGTCAAAGACGCGGAGCCGCGGCTGCGGCCCCGCCTGTCGGTTTATGCGTAGCGTTCGTCGAGGCTGAACTGTTCGACGGTTTGCGCCAGTTGCTGCGCCTGCTCTTCAAGCGAGCTGGCGGCGGCGGCCATCTGCTGCACCAACGCGGCGTTCTGCTGGGTTACGCCATCCATCTCATTGACGGCGATAGTCACCTGGCTGATGCCTTTCGACTGCTCATCAGACGCGCTGACGATTTCGCCGATGATGGTTTGCACGGAGTGCACCGCCTGGGTCATCTCTTGCATGGTTTTCCCGGCGTCGTTCACCAGCTGCACGCCGTTGGCGACACGCTGGCCCGACTCTTCAATCAGTGCGGCTATCTCTTTCACCGCGTTGGCGCTGCGCTGTGCCAGGCTTCGTACTTCACTTGCCACCACCGCGAAGCCGCGGCCCTGTTCGCCCGCGCGCGCCGCCTCTACCGCGGCGTTGAGCGCCAGAATATTGGTCTGGAACGCGATGCTGTTGATCATGGTGGTGATGTCGCTGATTTTCTTCGAGCTGTCGTCAATCTGCGCCATCGTTTGTACAACCTGGCCGACCAGCGCTTCACCGCGGCTGGCTATCTGCGTGGCGTTGGCGGTCAGTTCGGTCGCATGATGCGCATTGGCGGCGTTGTGCTTCACCGTGGCGCTGATCTGCTCCATGCTCGCCGCGGTCTGTTCCAGCGCCGCAGCCTGTTCTTCGGTTCGCGAAGAGAGGTTAATATTGCCGCTGACTATTTCGCCCGCGCCCTGACGGACAGAGTCGCTCGCCTCTTTGATCTGCCCGACGATGCCGCGCAACTGCGCCTGCATGGTGTGCAGCGCGTAGAACAGACTACCGCGATCCCCCGGCTTGACCGGCACCACGTTATCCAGCTTGCCGTCGGCCACCGCCAGCGCGATGGTGGCCGCCTCCAGCGGTTCACCGCCGAGCGGTTTGAGCACTTTGCGGCTAAAGACGATGCCCAGCAGCGCGCTCACCAGCAGAATGCTCACTACCATCAGGATAATCGCATTCATGAGCTGGCGGTTGGCGGCCGCCATCACCTGGCTTACCGGCGCCACGACGCCGAGATACCATTTATCGGTACTGGTGCCGATGCTCACCGGCTGCCAGGTCACTAACGCTTGCTCGCCAAGGATCGGATCTTCCTGCTCCACCACGTTGCTGGTGAAACCGGCGGTATCGCCAGGAAAGGGTTTGCTGGTCAGCTTTTTGTCCG
The DNA here is from genome assembly GCF_001277195.1 of Cronobacter muytjensii ATCC 51329. Taxonomy (NCBI): domain Bacteria; kingdom Pseudomonadati; phylum Pseudomonadota; class Gammaproteobacteria; order Enterobacterales; family Enterobacteriaceae; genus Cronobacter; species Cronobacter muytjensii. The sequence goes on along the minus strand of NZ_CP012268.1, from coordinate 2,298,415 downwards.
GGTAAGAGATAACTTTGCCTGCGGTGGAGAGCAGCACGGCATAGCCGCCGCCTTCCCACGGTTTAATCTGGTTAACTTTCTGTTGCAGTGAGGCCAGAGAAATATCGGAGGTCACCACGCCCTGGAGTTTGCCGTCGGTGATGATGGGCGCCGCCACGGAGGTGAGCAGCGTCGGCACGCCGTTATAGGCGTAGCTGTAAGGCTCGATTAGCGTGTCTTTCTGCGTCTTTTGTGGGATCAGATAGTAGTCGCCCTGGCCTGGCGTCAGATAAGAAAGCAGGGGATGGAATTTATAGTTGCCCGCCTGATCGTGGTCGACAAAAAAGGCGTAGCGGCCTTTCGGCGCCTGTCCGGGCTTGCCGTCGAATTCCGCATCACGTCCGTCAAAGGCGTTCTCTTCAAAAATCACCGAGACCGACAGGTAATCAGGATTATCGCGCAGCGCGCCTTCCAGCAGTTTGTCAGCGACGTTGCGATCGGTGACGCCCGCACGGGGGAGTGCCGCCATGCTGTGACCGAGGTTATGCGCCACATCGCGCGCGTAGTTCAGCTCCTGCTGGATTTTCAGCGCCTCGCTCTGAGCTATCTGTTTTAAGTAGCTTTCGGCCAGAGATTTTTGTTCATTGCTGGACTGCCAGCTCAACACGCCGATGGTGACAACAAACCCCAGCGTGATGGTTAAGGCGCCCGTCAACAGCATCTGCGCGCGGGTACTCATCTTTTTATGTACGGATTGTCTGGCCATCACGGCTCCTCAGGATCAACCACGAAATATCATTACTGTCCCTTCGCTTAGAGCCTCCTGGTCAATGCTCTATCGGCGTTTATTTTTTGTTCTTTAATCACGCGCAGTGCGTGAATGGTGGCGTAAAACGAGGCTCTTTCAGCGAAAACAGCGGATGCGCGCGGGCGAAAACGACGGCAACGGGAGAAGATGCTAAATGTAGCGGTGAGCGGCAGCATGTTAAGCTGCCGTTAAAAGTTTCGCGGCGAAACAAAAATGTGGGCGGTCTGACGAAACGCTTAGTGGAACGGCCAGTTAAACGCGCCGATAAGCGAGAGCGGGTAGCGTTCGCCCTGCTGCCAGGTGCGGATGCTTTCCGCTACCAGCGGCGAGCGCAGGTTTCCGGCGGTGAGGATTTCGTCGGCGCTCACCCAACGGCAGCAGTCGATATCGCTGTCGTGCGGCTCGGTCGGCAGCGGCGCATCGAGTTCAATACTGAACAGGAAGCGCAAAAAGGGCGTGTTATCGGGCGCTTGCCACTGATGCAGACGCAGAAAATGCTGTGGCTCTGCGCGAATGCCGGTTTCTTCCCACAATTCACGGCGGGCGGCCTCCAGGAGCGTTTCGTCGGCTTCGAGATGGCCGGCGGGCTGGTTCCACAGCGCCTTGCCGTTGATGGTCTCTTCCACGACCAGAAATTTGCCCTGCGCGTGAACCACGCAGGCGACGGTAACATGAGGTTTGAACATCCGGTTCTCCTTATTTGAGCGTTATTTCTCGCCACTGGCCGCAGGCCAGATCCTCGAGAGTATAGTCGCCCATCGCGTACCGAATCAGCCGCAGCGTCGGGAAACCGATATGCGCCGTCATACGGCGCACCTGGCGGTTGCGGCCTTCATAAAGGGTTATTTTAAGCCAGCAGGCAGGAATGGATTTGCGCTCTCGGATGGGCGGATTACGCGGCCACAGCCAGGCGGGCTCGTCGACCCGTTCCACGCCGGCAGGGAGCGTCGGCCCGTCATTCAGCGTTACGCCCACGCGGAGTTTCGCCAGCGCTTCTTCTGTCGGCTCGCCTTCGACCTGCACAAAATAGATTTTACCGGTGCGTTTGCCGGGCTGAGTTAATTTCGCCTGTAGCGCGCCGTCGTTGGTCAGCACCAGCAACCCTTCGCTGTCGCGATCCAGACGCCCTGCGGCGTAAACACCCGGCACCGGAATAAAATCCTTCAGCGTCTGGCGCCCGGACTCATCGGTAAACTGCGGCAGCACATCGTAGGGTTTATTAAACAGGATCAGCCGTTTCGGGCCTTCGGGTTTGCGGCGCTTAGCGGAATGTTGTGAGCTGAATCGCTCAAGCCGGTGATTTCTAAAAGAAGTTTTCTGCATACTATTTTCAGGCTTTATCAATTGCCGCATTATACCCTATTCATAAGGGCGTGGCATGGGGCAGAACATTAAGGTAGTATTATCACGCCTATTACAAATCATTAACAAAATGAGTCACAACCAGAAGCGCTCGAAGGAGAGGTGAATGGAAAGCAAAGTAGTAGTTCCGGCGGAAGGTGAAAAGATCACAGCGCAAAACGGCCAGCTGAATGTACCCCACAACCCGATCATCCCGTTCATTGAAGGCGACGGTATCGGCGTGGACGTTACCCCAGCGATGCTGAAAGTGGTCGACGCCGCGGTTGAGAAAGCCTACAAAGGCGAGCGTAAAATTTCCTGGATGGAAATTTACACCGGTGAGAAATCTACCCAGCTTTACGGCCAGGATGTCTGGCTGCCCCAGGAAACCCTGGATCTGATTCGTGAATATCGCGTTGCCATCAAAGGCCCGCTGACCACGCCGGTTGGCGGCGGTATTCGCTCCCTTAACGTCGCCCTGCGTCAGGAGCTGGACCTTTACGTCTGCCTGCGCCCGGTGCGTTACTACCAGGGCACCCCAAGCCCGGTAAAACACCCGGAACTGACCGACATGGTCATCTTCCGTGAGAACTCCGAAGACATCTACGCGGGCATTGAGTGGAAAGCCGACTCTGCCGACGCGGAAAAAGTCATCAAATTCCTGCGCGAAGAAATGGGCGTGAAGAAAATCCGCTTCCCGGAACATTGCGGCATCGGCATCAAGCCGTGTTCTGAAGAAGGCACCAAACGTCTGGTGCGCGCGGCGATTGAATACGCCATCACCAACGATCGCGAATCCGTGACCCTGGTGCATAAAGGCAACATCATGAAATTCACCGAAGGCGCGTTTAAAGACTGGGGCTACCAGCTGGCACGTGAAGAGTTCGGCGGCGAGCTTATCGACGGCGGCCCGTGGGTGAAAATCAAGAACCCGAACAACGGCAAAGAGATTGTGGTGAAAGATGTGATTGCCGACGCCTTCCTGCAGCAGATCCTGCTGCGTCCGGCGGAATATGACGTTATTGCTTGTATGAACCTCAACGGCGACTACATCTCTGACGCCCTGGCAGCCCAGGTTGGCGGCATCGGCATCGCGCCGGGCGCGAACATCGGCGACGAATGCGCGCTGTTTGAAGCGACCCACGGCACCGCGCCGAAATACGCAGGCCAGGACAAAGTTAACCCGGGCTCTATCATTCTCTCCGCTGAAATGATGCTGCGTCATTTGGAATGGTTCGAAGCGGCTGACCTTATCGTGAAAGGTATGGAAGGCGCTATCAACAACAAGACCGTGACCTATGACTTCGAACGCCTGATGGAAGGCGCTAAGCTGCTGAAATGTTCAGAGTTTGGCGACGCTATCATCGCGAACATGTAATCCAGATTTTGGGTTAGGTAAGAACGGGAGCCGATTGGTTTCCGTTCTTTATTATTAGATTTGGAACGGTTATCAAAATTTTATCAAAACAAGTTATCAAAACCCCACCCCAAAAACCTAAATTGCAATCGTCGTCCAGTCCTTCCCTCGGTCGTCGTTATAACGATCGGTTTGTTGCTGCGACTTGTGGCCGAGCAACTTTTTCGTGTCAATCCCTTGCTCCTTATAAAGACGTTCAGATAGTGATCTCTGCTCGTGGAATGTCGCTGGCGTTCCTTCCCCCCAGTCAATTTCTGCCTTATCCCGAGCCTTACTAAAATTCATGGTTAGCGTGTTCGCTTTAACTGGGGCGCCTCGTTCTGCTTGCGACGTGGCCCTGAAAAAATGGACGAGGTAAGGGCTAACCGCATAATCCCGACAGCGCGCTATAACATCCCGCAAACTCCAGTTAATTGCATTCAGGCGGAGCGATAATGGGATCGCTATTTTGCTTCCTGTTTTCTCCTGAATAATGTGTAATTGATCATCCCAGACATCGCTAAACTTCATTTTCGAAATATCACCCAGGCGTTGGCCGGTTACCAAAGCCAGCAACATAGCGTTACCCATATACTGATGGTTGGTGTCTGCAATCTCGAATATCCGCTGCCATTCCTCCAGACTGAGGCGCTGGCGTGTAACTTTTCGGCGGGGCTTTTTAGTTGCTGAAGCTGGATCGTAACCTGGAGGAACTTCACCCGCATGCTGCGCTTCTTTAAAAATATCTACCAGCACAGTTCTGACGACCTGAGCCATTCTCGGCTGACCGGCAGTGACGTACTCATCGAGCAGCTGAGCAATATCGCGAACATCCACTGATGGCAGCAGTTTCATACCGACTCGCTCTCGCAATAGCGAAACCGGTTTTGTCTTCTGTTTGAATGTGTTCAGTTTGATGTCGCCCGTCGCCAACCTTTCTTCCTGAATCTTCCAGTATCTATCCAGCCATGTAGAAACCGTGATTGCTTTGCCTTTGCTGGTGGCGATCCTGTCGCTAATCGCCAGAATTTGCCGGGTTCTCTGTTCCGCCAGGCGCGTGTTAGCTTCTGTAGCAATCGCTATAGCTTCTGCCTCATCGGTACCCAGCGCATGAAACTTACCTGTGGCGGGATGTTTATAGCGCCAGTAAACCTTATTCGCTTTTCTACTGTAGAGAGGGTAAAGGTTCGGAACAGAAACATTGTTTTTACGTGGTCGAGCTGCCATCAGCAAGAATCCTCTGAAGTATAGGCGAGTCAGTCTTTCGGATATTCGGCTTAGCCAATTCGCCTACAAGTTCTGCATCTTCCCTTACTCGCCACTTGCGGCCCTGTTTCATAGCTGGTGGGGAAAACATATTTTGCTTAGCGTATCGGCGCAGAGTATTCAAAGCTGGTGGACTGCTCCGGTATTTCTCTGCTGCCCATTCCTCAAGCGTGAGCATTTGCTTCATGGCTTTTTCTCCACTTTACCGGCTGCACCCGGGTTAAATCAGATGTTGTTGCTGGTGGCAGGAATCAACCGCTGCCAGATTGCTGAAACGTATTTCACCTGGTGCTTGGCATCGGCTAGCGCGTTATGCAAGTCGCCTTCAAACGGAATCTCATAACGCGGATGAAAGCCAGCAGCGCGACCCATTTCGACGATTGTGCGCACGTCCCGATCGTTCCAGAACCGCCAGGGGCAGTAGAAACCGTGACGTTCGAATGTCGCCCTGATAATGACATTGTCGAAATTCGCTCCGTTGCCCCATACCTGTAAGCTTTTCGGCTCACAGTTGTCCTCTATCAGCTTCATCAACCCGCCGAGAGCATGAGTAATTTGTACCCTGTTATCGCTGGTAATGGCGGCTCGCGCTTCCGCGCTCTGCTTTAGCCACCATAAGATAGTGTCAGGGTCTGCCACTGCGTCACGAACCATTGAGGATTCCAGATCCGCTACGGCATAGTATTCCGGTCCCATCACGCAAGTGGAGGGTTCAAAAAGCACAGCCCCGATCGCGATGATAGGTGCGGTGGGTTTGTTACCCATCGTTTCAAGATCAATCATTAAATGGTTCATCGCCCCTCCTTTCCCGGTGCGGCGCGCTTTACCGGATAATAAGTGCTGTTATATGCTTGGCCGTTTGCGGGTTGGACTGTTCCACACAGGAAAAGGGGATCGCTCGTATCACCATCGTCGTTACGGACCCAACCAACAATCTCATCTAGAAGGGGGGCGGGCGGTGGCGCTATGTAGAGCGGTAGGCACACGCCCGCTTTCGGCTCTGTAGTCATGGTGGCGAAGCGTGTATAACCTCGCAGCAGGCGCTTTGCCGCCTTGTCGCTCACGTAAAACATCGGCTCCGCCCGATCCCGCAGCGCCTCCAGCAGCTCGTCGCTGATCTTCGTCTTTTCCCTTAACACTACAGCTAAGAGATCGAGATGCCCGGCCATACGCTGCACAAGAGAGGCGGCTTCATGCATGCCGTTCTGCGTGCCCAAAAGCACCACCAGCTGGTGGCCTGATTTCGCGAGCTCCTTCGTTTTTTCGTAATTCAATGCGTGTTCCTCCACTTAACTTCGCGCTGCACCGCGCTGTCTTTTGGTTGTAGCAACCCTACCCATGCGAAATGGAGTAGTCTGTTTAAACAAGTTTTATTCACTCCCGTGAAAGGAGCGGCCATCTGCACTGGCCGCCAGGTAGTTTCTCCATCCAACACATAAGAGCACCTGCGGTTAGGAGTGCCGCCCGGGTGGGGTGGGTTACGAGCCGGTCACCCGGAGATGCTCTTGTGTATTGAGTAAATGTCTTGTCCGCTTTTCATAGTTTGTGAGCGATGCCAATCTGTTTCGTTTGTCTACCAACTCCCTGCTGATGTGATCAAGAATACCTTGGGTATTTTTTAATGTAAATACTCAAGGTATTTTTTTTGGATAATAAAATTGTAAGCCTCTGAATATTTTGGGTATTCAAATTTTAAAATCTTCGTGCTATACAGCCATTAGTAGCTATCAACTAGGGTGTTGGTATGAAGATAAATGAAACTCTGCTGACACAATGGCTAACGCTGCGCGCAAGTATGAGGTGGCTGACTGCCTACAGCTTGCACGGATGACAAATAGAGGCGATGGGGGTGGTGACCATATGGCGAGTTATTGGGTCTTTATTATTTATTATCTAATTTAAATCAATAGCTTGGTCTGGCGGGCAGATGCTGGCGTGATAGTGATCTGCGGTCAATAAAAACCCGGCACTGTAGCCGGGTTAGTTGATTTATTTGAAAACTCGCTCTAAGGCGCTTTCATATTGTTCTTTAGTCTCGCACATAGAGGCCATCCCGATAATTTTACCAATGTGCCGACGGAGCGCTTTAACACCGACGTCAGATAAAAACATATGAATTTTGTCGCCACGCTTTCCATTTTCTTCACGACTTTCTTTAGCCAAATCAAGAATTTTACCTTCGCTTTTAGCCAAGGTTTCGTAGATGTGGCGTTCTGTGAACCAACGGAAGTTGCCTGGGTGTCCACGCTCCGGCCTTTTCAATTCATACAGTCTGTACCATTCATAATAAAGCTCGTCAGGGAACTCCTTTTCCCAAGCGCGAGCTTCTTCCCTGACATACATTTTAAAAGCCTCAATAACCTCTTGGGCTGATGGCTCATAGCCTGATACAGCATAGGCAACATCACGAATACCAGATTTTGCAGATGCGTTTATTATGCGCTGGGCTGAATCAGCTGCTTTGACCCTTGCAGCAGGTAAAGCTCCTGCATCCCTGGCTGCTATCAAAGCTCTACCAATATCGACTATCACGGTAATATCGTACCCATAAGCTTGGTGTACCGTTTTAGATTTGGAAGTTAATTGAAATTTAAAGGGATTTTCCATTTTTTCGAGCAATTCCAGATCGCGGAAATTGCTCATATATTGAGCATTCAGTAACTGATCGATATCCCTTGCATGTTCACCAATGCCAAGCAGTTCAGCCAATCCGGTTTTGGTAACGACAGGGGTTTTTTTACCGTCGTCCAGAACATAACACTCGGCATCAATACCAAATTGCTCTTTAAAGTTCCCCATGTGGGTTGCTTTATATCCCCATCGCTTCGCAGCTGCCTTTTTGGCAATTTCTGAGCGCTGCTCCTTAGTAAGGGAGTTCGCTCGAGCCAAGCCGCCTTTAGCCTTGCCTTTTGGTTCTTTTTTAGCATCTGTCATATGCAAGCACCATTGTTGTGAAATGTGCTTGCAAGATAACCAGTGAGGGATCAAATAGCAAGCATTTTATATTAGCCATGCTTGCATTTTTGTGTATATTAAAAAGCCCGCACAAGGCGGGCTGGATACTATGAATCAAGATCGGGCAACATAATTTTTTCAATTAACATTAGTGCCCTTTGGTCTCGTTCAGCGAAGTATTTAGGGGCATATTGAGGAAGCCATACTTCATTAAAGTGCTGTTTAAAATCAGCAAGATATTCGTTTGGATATAGGCGGACAGGAAAAGTTCTTCCATCGGGGTACTCATGATCGTATGTAGGAAAGGTCTTCGGATCGACCCCTCGATTATCACGAAGCCATTGAGAGAAAACCCTACCCTCTGAAATATCAGGAACCATTTTTTCTGGCAGTGTATAACCAGCCTGTTCAAGCGGTGCGACAAGGTTAAATGTCAGTTCATTAAGCATTGAAAAGTGCGTATGCGGAACCCTGCCTCTATTGGTCATATAGCGTTTGAGATGGATAGGTAGCTCTACCGGTGTCCTTTCGCCAGACATCCACTCGCGCACCCACCTCGATACTTGCACTGCAAATTTGGGGGATAGCCACTGCGCTAAATTGATAGCTATATCAGGGTGAACCCAAGTACCTTGATTTTCCGTTCTTCCACCTTTAAATGATTGAATTAATTCCGATATGGGGATTCCCATATCGCTAGATAACTCTTCAAAAAAGTCTTGTGTGGTTTTAAGTCGCGTATAATCTGTAAGTAATTTGCCGGCAGACTTACACATTGCGGTAGCATTGATATATCCGTCTTTAGTGCGAAGATGGATGACTTCTCCATCAACTTCTCTAGCAATTAACGCAAGTTGAAACTGTGTCATAAATCATCCTATTGCTGTGAAAAATTAACAAAAAATTCAAACAACCGTCTCTTCAGGTCACGGATAACCTCTGCTGTTAAATCAGCCTCAACTTTGTTTCTATAGCCACGCCAATAACCCGGCAATTTCCATTTACTGGTACAAGGGGCCATGCGGGGTTTAATCCTTTAAGATACCTTTGCCCGCCATCAATGATCAGTCTCTTGAAGGTGGCCTCGTTGGAATCAGATAGCTTTGCTATCACTAGGCTTCCGTTAATCGGTTCCCTGCCAGTATCAAAAAGAACGAAAGTTCCCTCAGGTATGCTCAACCCTACCGGCGCAGTCATGGAGTCGCCTTCAACCTTTAACCAGAAAGCATCACCCTGAATATGAGCATCGGACTCGAGCCAGAGGTCGATATCTTTCAATGTGTATGGTTCACATGCTTCACTCCATGCACCAGCTTGCACGCTACTTAATACGGGATACCTCTTCCCGGGCCTGTACTCTCCGATGTACTTAACGTTCGATTCACCATTTAGACTGGCAGCCTGCTCAGCAACTTTTTCAGCTATTGACGGACTGAAGTCAGAGATTGAAACCTGAAGCAGTCTGGCAAAACCAGATGCCACCTCAACATTCAGGGCATTCCTTCCGTTTAGGTAATGCCCCACAGCGCCCTGAGTAATACCAAGATCGTCAGCGATTGTATATTGAGTGACGCCCAATTCTTTCTTTTTCGACTCATACAAAGCCTTCAGGCGCTTAGCATCCTCAAGCTGTTCTGTCGTCAGGGATTTTTTTGTGTCCATAACCGGCATTGTAATACCAGCAGTATTCATATTAAAAATACCTGTAATATTGATATGAATAAATACCTGTAGTATTCTTATTGCATGGTAACAAACGGAGAGTGCCTATGACTCGAATGACACTTGCCGATTACGCAAAGAAATATGGCCAAGCGAAGGCCGCAAACGACTTTGGCGTAATTCAGTGTGCAATCAGTAAAGCTATCCGCGCTGGTCGTAACATCATCGTTACTGTCAAAGCCGATGGGAGCGTTGTGGGAGAGGAGGTTAGACCTTTCCCGAGCCATAAAAAACAAGACTAAGCAGTACCCGCTCTTTACCAACCTGAACCGCCGACAACGCGGTAATTCAAATGAAAAGCTTTGCGTTCATTTGCGAAACCGAATCCATAACCTGCAAAACCATAGCAGCAGGTAAATGGGTGCATAACTACCAAAGGACAAACAAGATGGTAGACAACATCAAAGCAGCAATAAGCGCGATGTGTAAGGCGCATCCCGCTGGTCGTCTCGGGATGGCTGCCGATCTCGGCATGAGCATCGACACCTTTCATAACCACATGTACCAGAAATGCGGCAGCCGCTTCTTCACGCTGGCCGAGCTTGAGCGCATGGAGGACCTGTCCGGCGTCTCGATGCTGGCGGAATATGCCGCGGTGCGCGTCGGCAAACTGCTGGTGGACGTTCCGAAACCGGAAAGCATGGACAACGTGGACCTGTTCGCGATCGACATGAAAACCAGCGCGGCGAAAGGCCAGCTGGCGCAGGCGCAGATTGAAGCGGCTGAGGATGGGGTAATTGACCGTCATGAACGCAAAAAGCTCTCTGAGCTGTTTCGCAAGACCATTCGCCACCAGTTCCACGGATTCATGGGCTTTATGGCGCTGTATGGGGTTTCAGACCAGGCAGTAGAAGTATTTATGAGCACCAGAAAAGGTGACGCCCCGAGTGTGCAGCTCGAGGCGTCGGGCGCGTCTTTTCAATAGTGGAGAAACTACGCATGAACAGTTTAACAACACGTTACCGCAGGTCGCAACTTATTGCGCTGCCGGTACCGGGCGGAGCCGGTCCGGTGCAGTACCGGTATGCAGTGAGAGTATCAGGCCACTGTGTGCCCGTCAGCTACCAGCTCGTTCAGCAGATGGTAGGGGAGTTTAACCGCCAGGCGGAGGCTTTCGCGTGCAGGAACTCAACAGACGATACCGCGACTGGCGGGGAACTGAAGTCCACGTCACCGGTTACGACCCCGAAAAACGACAGGTTATCTTCCGGCGCGCGGGTTACCCGCACGACTGCATGCAACCTGTTGAGCGGTTCCGCGAGAAGTTCAAAAGGGTGGATGCATGAGCGTTAAGTTATCAGCCTACGTCTGGGATGGCTGCGCGAGTGCCGGAATCAAAGGCACGAAGCTGCTGATCCTGGCGCGCCTGGCTGATTTCTCCAGCGATGAAGGTATCAGCTGGCCCAGCGTCGACACCATCGCGCGCCAGATTGGCGCCGGTCGCAGCACCGTTATTACCGCAGTTGGTGAGCTTGAGCGTGACGGATGGCTGACCCGCAAAGAACGCCGTCAGGGCCAGCGCAGCGGTACCAACATCTACACGCTGAATGTGCCGCGCCTGCGCCAGGCTGCTGCCGGTGCTTATTCTCAGGGTCCAGTTTCTGAACATTCAGAATCTGGACGTTCAGAATCCGAAGGTTCAGAAGCTGGACGTCCAGAATCTGAACGTCCGGAAAACCGCAAAAACCGGGCTTCTCAGGGTCCAGAATCTGGACACGATCCGTCAGTAACTTCAAAACAAGAACCGTCAGATAAAAAACCGTCTTGTCAGGTTGCCCGGCAACCCGACGCTGAGCAGCTGATCACCGATAAAGCGATTGCTGTGCTGAAGCACCTGAATCTGGTCACCGGCGCGCGTTACCAGAACTCAAAATCCTCACTGGAGAACATCCGGGCCCGGCTGCGCGAAGGTCATTCGGTGGACGACCTGCAGCTCGTTGTCGACTACAAGCACGAGCACTGGCACGACACGGAAATGTACGACTACATGCGCCCGCAGACGCTGTTCGTCCCGAGCAAGCTTGAAGGCTACCTGCTGAGCGCCACCCGCTGGAAAGAGCGCGGACGCCCGCCCCGCCAGCAGTGGAAGCAGCGCAGTGTGCAGCGCGACGACAGCGCATTTAAAGCCAGCTATGCCGGTGTTGATTACAGCCAGGTCCCGGAGGGGTTCAGATCATGAAAAACGAGAAGCTGAAACACGAAGTTTTTGAAGAGCTGGCCTGCCAGCTGGAAAGACAGAATCTGTGGCGCCGTGCCGCACATGCCTACCTGGCTGCGTTCGATGCCTCGAAGAGTAACCGGGACCGCGAACGGCTGGCGAAGAAGCGTACCCAGTGCCTGAAGATGAGCAACCGCGTTGGTTACGTAGAAGGCCGTTGCTATCTGGCCGGTAACTATGTGGGGGAACTGTGATGCACCCGTTGAATGTTTATAACCAGGCGCTGGCGGCGCTGCGCAGCAAACCGGCTCACGAACTTAAGGAAGTCGGCGATCAGTGGCGTACGCCGGACAATATTTTTTGGGGCATCAACGCCATGTTCGGCCCGCTCGTACTGGACCTGTTCTCTGATGGCGAGAACGCCAAATGTGAGGCGTATTACACCGCCGAAGATAACGCGCTGACGCAGGACTGGTCGGCGCGTCTGGCCGAACTCAACGGCGCCGCGTTCGGCAACCCTCCGTACAGCCGCGCGTCCAGGCACGACGGGGAGTACATCACCGGCATGCGTTACATCATGCAGCACGCCAGCGAGATGCGGGAAAAAGGCGGGCGGTACGTCTTTTTGATTAAAGCGGCCACCAGCGAGGTCTGGTGGCCGGAAGACGCGGATCACATCGCCTTTATCCGTGGCCGCATCGGTTTCGATCTTCCGTCATGGTTTGTCCCTAAAGACGAAAAGCAGATCCCGTCCGGCGCGTTTTTTGCGGGTGCCATTGCGGTATTCGATAGGACCTGGCGCTGCCCGGCAATGAGCTACATAAGCCGCAGCGAGCTGGAAGCGCGCGGCGATGCTTTTCTTGCTCAGATTCGTCGCGAAGCGGAACGTCTGATTCCAGTAACTTTACTTCCCGCGGTGCCGGAAGAGTTACCTGAAAAATGGCCCGCTGAAGTATCGGTGATTTTTAGCCAACTAACTGGAACAAAAGGGTTAGCAGAGAGCATCCAGCGCAAGGTGAAGTACCACATAAACCGCATGTGGCTCGAAAGAATGCCGATGCCGGAAATTTTAAAAGCCGCCAGTGAAATGGCCTCAGCAATGGAGAAAGCAGCGTGAAAGAAATCATTGTGGATAATTTTGCTGGTGGCGGCGGTGCGAGCACAGGTATTGAAATGGCGATCGGCCGCAGCGTGGATATTGCTATCAATCACGACGTAAACGCCATCGCTATGCACACCACAAATCACCCTGAAACGCTGCATTACTGCGAAAGCGTATTTGATGTTGATCCGGTAGCGGCAACTGCAGGCCGCCCGGTTGGGCTGGCGTGGTTCTCACCTGACTGTCGCCATTTTTCGAAAGCGAAGGGCGCCAAACCCGTTGAGAAGGCGATACGCGGGCTTGCATGGATCGTTATTCGGTGGGCGCTGGCGGTGAGGCCACGCGTCATGATGCTTGAGAATGTGGAGGAATTTAAAACGTGGGGACCGCTTCTCAAAGCCGGGATGTACCCTGATCCGGCGCGCGCCGGTGAAACGTTCGAAGCGTTCTGTGGAATGCTGTCCGGCGGAATTTCGCCGGATCATCCGGCGCTGATGGAGTGCTGTGAGTTTCTGGGGATTTCTGCCCAGGGTGAACTGGCTCAGCAACTGGTCGCCGGTCTGGGTTATACCGTCGATCATCGTGAGCTACGCGCGTGCGACTTCGGAGCGCCTACCATTCGTAAAAGGTTCTTTATGGTCATGCGCTGTGACGGTGTTGCTCTGAGCTGGCCGGAACAAACTCACGGCGATCCTAAAACCCCGGCTGTGCAGAGCGGGAAATTACAACCGTGGCGCACGGCGGCGGAGTGCATCGACTGGTCTCTGGAATGCACGTCCATTTTTGAACGCAAAAAGCCTCTTGCAGAAAATACGCTTAAACGCATTGCGCGTGGTATCCAGCGATTCGTCATCGATAGCGCATCTCCTTTCATCGTGAAGTGCAATCACACCACTACAAAGAGCAAATACGACTGTTTTCGCGGCCAGGCGTTGGGTGAGCCGCTGCAAACCATTACCAAAACGCACGGCTATGCGGTCGCAATACCCCACCTGACTAAATTCCGCACCGGCGCAACTGGGCAGGAAGTCAGTGAACCAGCTCCAACAGTTACGGCAGGAACGTCAGCGCGGCCGGGCGGTAACGGTCATGCGCTTGGGCTGGTTGAGGCTATGTTGACCCCTTTCATGGCTGGTAACGGGGGATCAGAATACCAGGCAAAGCCGCGTTCTCTGGAAAAGCCTGCTCACACAATCCTCAAAGAGTCCCGCGCCTGTGTTGTAGCGCCAGTTATTGCCAGACAGTTCGGAAACAGTATCGGTCACCGCGCTGACGAGCCGAGCGCTACGATCACCGCTGGCGGCGGCGGTAAATCCCAGCTTGTGACTTCAACGCTGATCCAGATGGGGTATGGCGAAAGGGAGGGCCAGGCTCCTCGTATTCTCCAGCTCGGAAAACCTTTGGGTACGGTCACGGCCGGTGGCAATAAATTTGGGCTCGTCGCGGCGAACCTGGTTAAACATTTCGGTGGAAATTACACAGGGCCGGGCGCTGCAATGGACGCGCCAGCGCACACAGTCACAACCACCGATCACCACGGGCTGGTTACTTCACATCTGGTTATGCTGCGTGGTACCTGCCGCGACGGCCGTGTCGTTGATGCTCCAGCACCGGGCTTAACTGCTGGTGGCCTTCATGTTGGCGAAGTCGAAACTCAGCTCGCGGTTGATCATTACGACGAAGAGCGCGCTCAGCAGGCTCTCGAGTTCCTGCGGCAATACTGCGGCGAAAACTGCGACGGACTGGTTACGGTCGGTGGCATGGTTTATCGCATCGTTGATATCGGCATGCGCATGCTGCAACCGCATGAGCTTTATCGCGCACAGGGATTCCCGGAGTGGTACATCATCGATAGGGACTACAGCGGTAAGAAGTACGCGAAGGATAAGCAGGTAGCACGCTGTGGTAACGCGGTACCGCCACCGTTTGCTGAGGCACTGGTCCGTGCGAATCTCCCGGAGATGTGTGAAGCGAAGCAGGAGGTAGCCGCGTGATCATTGAAACGAAAAAAACATCCCTGCTTACCAGTCGCCAGCAGGAGGTGCTGAATATGCTCGCGGATTTCCAGAGACGAAACGGTTACCCGCCGACACAGAAAGAAGTGGCTCAGCTGATGGGGGCCGCTTCACCCAACGCTGCGACAGACATGCTGCGTACGCTGGAGAAGAAAGGCGCCATATCGTTATCAAAAGGCGTCGCCCGCGGCATCACCATCAACGGCATTGCCAAAGAAGATGAAGCGGTTTCTCTGCTGCGTGCGATGGTAGAAGGTGAAGCCAAATCGCGCGATCGCGCGGTGGCTTTCCTGAAAGCGCGGGGTGCCATTGCATGAAGCTGATCCTGCCTTTTCCCCCCAGCGTTAACAGCTACTGGCGCGCTCCGACTAAGGGGCCGCTAAAAGGCCGTCACCTTGTCAGCGCAGACGGGCGCAAATATCAGAGCAATGCCGCAGCGGCCGTTGTTGAGCAACTTCGGCGCATACCCAGGCCTGTCACCAGCCTGCTGGCGGTGGAGGTGGTGCTTTACCCGCCTGACCGGAAACGCCGCGATCTGGATAACTATCTGAAGGCACTTTTCGATGCGCTGACGCTGGCCCACGTCTGGGAGGACGACAGCCAGGTGAAAAAGATGCTGGTGGAATGGGGCCCGGTAACCAGCAAAGGGAAGGTGGAAATCACGATCAGTAACTTTGTGGCGGGTGCAGCCGCCTGACAGATGGAGAAACGTATGAACAAGACAAACCCGATTTCATTTTGCCCCAGGCATCATGCGGCGCTGGCAGGTCAGAAGATTTTTATGTCCAGCCGGGAAATAGCCTCGCTTGTAGGTTCACGTCATACCGACGTGTGCACCGCCATTGAGCGATTAATGAAGAAAAGCGTCATTGATGGGTATACGGCATTGCCGTACACCCACCCGCAGAACAGGCAGGAATACCACCACTACCTGGTTAACAAGCGTGACAGCTATGTCATTGTGGCGCAGTTATGTCCGGAGTTTACCGCGCGCCTGGTTGATCGCTGGCAGGAACTGGAAAGCGGCCAGCAGCCGGGCGTGCCGCGGTCGCTGCCGGAGGCACTGCGCCTTGCTGCGGATCTGGCCGAACAAAAGGAAAGGCTGGCACAGGAACTCGCCGCCGCGGCGCCAAAGGTGGAATTCGTGGATCGCTACTGCACCGCCAGCGGTTCGCTCTCATTCCGTCAGGTGGCAAAGCTGTTAAAAGCCAAAGAAACGGATTTCCGCCTGTTCCTGATCGACAACGAGATTATGTACCGCCTCGGCGGGGTGCTGACGCCGCGCCACCAGCATATTGATGCCGGACGGTTCGAGGTGAAAACGGGCACCTCCACGGCATCCAACCACGCGTTCAGCCAGGCGCGTTTCACAGCGAAGGGTATTAAGTGGATAGCTGGGCTGTGGGCCGAGCATATAGCGAAGGGGAACGCAGCGTGAGAGCTCTGTTAACACCGGAAATTGCGCGCGGAATGGGTATCGTGCTGCTGCGCCCCGGCCCTGAACTGATGCCCATATTTGCAAACGGGCGCGTGCTGGTAGAGGTGCAGCCAGAAAGCTTGGCACGGTTCCCGAGCGGCGCGGTGCCGCCAGCGCACCAGCCCCTGGCCGATGACGAAGGACTGCAGGTCTTCTTTACTGATGAGCGGGTGATCCGGGCTGCTGGTGGTATCAACGGGCTGGAGCACTGGCTGATGAAGCAGCAGGGCGGCTGCCAGTGGCCGCATAGTGATTACCATCACCATGAGCTGACCACGATGCGGCATGAACCCGGCGCGCTGCGTCTGTGCTGGCACTGTGATAATCAGCTGGTCGAACATTTTACTGAGCGCCTGTCAGCAATTGCCCGTTCCAATGTGATAGCCTGGATTATCAGCGTCGCGCGCGGTGCCCTCGCCTTTGACGATACCCACGAGCTGACTCTGCCGGAGTTGTGCTGGTGGGCTGTCAGGATGGATATCACTGACGCGCTTCCGGACAGCGTGGCGCGCCGCGCGCCGCGCGCTGCGCCTTCCGCCTTTGCCCTTGCAGGGCGTGTCGCGTGAAAGCGATATGGTTCCGGGACCGTCGGCAGCTGAAATAGTACAGACGAAAGCACAGCGTGCTGGTGCCGTGAAAAGGCTAATGAACTGTGACAAGCCGCAGGAGCAACAGCCGCGGGTGGTTGCGCTGACGATCGACCCTGAGTCGCCTGAAAGTTACATGCTCCGGCCAAAGCGCCGCCGCTGGGAAAACGAGAAATACACCCGCTGGGTTAAGCAGCAGCCTTGCGCATGCTGCAACCAGCGGGCAGACGATCCCCACCACCTGATCGGCCACGGGCAGGGCGGGATGGGTACCAAAGCCCATGACCTTTTCGTATTGCCTTTGTGCAGAAGGCATCACGACGAGCTCCATCGGGACACCGTGGCATTTGAAGAAAAATATGGCTCACAGCTCGAGCTGATTTTTCGTTTTTTAGACCGCGCGCTCGCGATCGGCGTGCTGTCATAAGTGGAGTGGAGACCACACATGAACCTCGAAGCCTTACCAAAGTTCTATTCCCCGAAATCACCGAAACTCAATGATGAGACACCAGCCACCGGCAGCGCCGCGCTGACCATCTCGGATGTAATGGCCGCACAGGGTCTCGTCCAGTCTAAGGCGGCGCTGGGGTTCAACCTCTTCCTCGCCAAAATGGGCATTCAGGATCCGCAGCCAGCTGTTGATGGCCTGGTTAAATATGCGCTCGCGCTAAA
This sequence comes from Cronobacter muytjensii ATCC 51329, assembly GCF_001277195.1. NCBI lineage: Bacteria > Pseudomonadati > Pseudomonadota > Gammaproteobacteria > Enterobacterales > Enterobacteriaceae > Cronobacter > Cronobacter muytjensii. Next base: position 2,280,937 of record NZ_CP012268.1, on the reverse strand, counting down.
TAACGGCGTAATGAAAAAACTCGGTGAGCGCGCGCGCGCGGAAATGGCCCTTTGTCTGGCTCAGTTCGCCTACAGCGACTATGCGCGCTCGGCAGCCAGCAGCTGCGAATGCCATCACTGCGAAGGAAAAGGGGTTAAGCGCGTGCGTCGGGAGGTGGTGAAGCATCCTGGCGTGAAAGGCGTGGATGCGACAATTCGCGTAGAGGAAGTGGAAGAACTCTGTAAGCACTGCGGTGGGAAGGGGGTTATCAGTACGGCCTGCCGGGACTGCTCGGGACGGGGAACGGCGCTCGACCGTAAGCGTACCGAGTTACACGGCGTGCCGGTGCAAAAGCTGTGTGAGCGATGTGGCGGTAAAGGGTTTGCACGTCTTCCCACCACTCTGGCGCGCCGTCAGGTACAGGTTCTGGTGCCTGATATGACCGATTACCAGTGGTACAGCGGGTTTGCTGACGTCATTAACCTGCTGGTGACGAAATGCTGGCAGGAAGAAGCATTCGCGGAAAAGATGCTGCGAGAAGTCACACGTTAGAAGCCTGATTAAATATTTTAGCGACACGATGCTTGCTAAATTCAAAAAAATTGGGTAGGATTTTTCTAACGATGGGCATTGTATGTTCACCGTTAAAAAGCCCGCCACTGAGCGGGTTTTTTTATGCCTGTTGCATATATAGCTTGATGGTTATGCCAACCAGAGTTATCTGTGTGTCACACCACCTTTATGGATAAAAAGGCATGCAAAATCAGCAATATATGACAGAAGAGGCAAAGGCAGTTTATAACGAATTAAGCTCATCTCCTGCAACAGCCGGGGAGATAGCTGAGAATACACATCTGAGCCTGGCACGTTGTCAGTTCATACTGACTCAGTTAGAAATGGCTAAGTTATCAATATGCCAGTTTGGATGTTACAAACGCCTCCAGTAATGGGGGTTTTCTGCTGTGGAAATGGGCGGCTGGAAGGTGTTGGAGCATCCTCCAGCCATTCGCCTATGCTGATGATCACAAGCGAACCAGGGCCCACTGCTTTAGCGCAAAAGCATAGTGAGCCTACCAGAGTGCCGCTTACTGATCTATGGAAAATACTGTAAAAATATCCAGTATTGATTTAATCAATGCTGACTGCCTGGAATTTATCCAAACCCTTCCCGAAAATTGCGTCGATCTGATAGTTACAGACCCACCTTATTTCAAAGTTAAACCTAACGGCTGGGATAATCAGTGGCAAGGTGACGAAGATTACCTTCACTGGCTTGATATGTGTCTCGCGCAATTTTGGCGTGTGCTTAAACCCAACGGAAGCCTTTATGTATTCTCTGGGCATCGCCTCGCATCAGACATCGAGATCATGATGCGTAAACGGTTCAACATCCTTAATCACATTATCTGGGCGAAGCCTGCAGGCAGATGGAAAGGATGTAATAAAGAAAGCCTGCGGGCGTACTTTCCGGCAACAGAGCGCATTCTGTTTGCTGAGCATTATCAGGGGCCGTACAAGCCTAAAAGAGACGGGTATGCAGAGAAGAGCAGTGAGCTGAAGCAGCATATTTTCTCACCTTTAATTTCATATTTTCGTGATGCTCGCGAGGCGCTTGGTGTTTCTTCAAAGCAGATCGCCGAAGCCACGGGAAAGAAAAATATGGCATCACACTGGTTCGGCGCGAGTCAGTGGCAGTTACCGAATGAAGCCGATTATCTCAAGTTGCAGAACCTGTTCACTCAGATCGCTGTAGAAAAGCATATTTCTCAGGAACTGGAAAAACCACATCATCAGCTGGTCGCGACCTGGCATACGTTAAATCGAAAATACGCTGAGTTGCTGGAGGAATATGAAAATCTCCGGCGGCTTTTCACTGTCACAGCAGCTGTGCCATACACCGATGTATGGACACACAAGCCAGTTCAGTTCTATCCAGGAAAACATCCATGCGAAAAGCCTGCGGACATGCTGCGCCAGATTATTTCTGCAAGCAGCCGGCCGGGCGACATCGTGGCGGATTTCTTCATGGGTTCTGGTTCAACGATAAAAGCGGCGCATGCGCTTGGCAGGCGTGCAATAGGTGTAGAGCTTGAGCTGGAAAGATTTAACCAGACGGTTAAAGAACTCTGGGAGCAGTCGCAAACATAAAATATCAACGCCACCTCGTGGTGGCATTTTTCCCCTCATTTCTGAGAGGACTCACACACAAGAGGGGGCGTAATGTCCGATCCGGTTTCGGGAACTGTCGCGGCAGGGGCTGCGCTTACTGGTGCGAGCATCTACGGACTGCTGACCGGCACAGATTATGGCGTAATTTTTGGCGCGTTTGCCGGTGCTGTCTTTTATGTTGCCACCGCTGCAGACCTGACCCTGATCCGGCGCGCCGCCTATTTTGTTGTTTCGTACATCGCTGGCGTTTACGGTGCGGGGCTGGTGGGCTCCAAGCTTGCCAGCTGGACGGAATACAGCGACAAGCCGCTTGATGCACTGGGGGCCGTTATCCTCTCTGCGCTGACGATTAAAATCCTGACGTTCGCCAGCCAGCAAGACCCTGCGCAGTGGTTCCAGCGGTGGAGAGGGGGAGCCAATGCTAATAAGTGATCCGCTGGTACTGACCAACCTGGCGACGTGCTCGGCCATTGTGCTGAGGCTGATGCTGTTCCGTAAACCCGGAGCCCGGCATCGCTGGTGGGCATCGTGGCTGGCATATCTGATTATCCTGGCGTATGCCTCTGTGCCGTTCCGCTACGCCTTCGACTTTTACGTCCATACACACTGGGCGTCGGTCATCATCAACTTAATCATCTGCGCCGCCGTGTTCCGTGCCCGGGGCAACGTGGCGCGCCTGTTTCAGGTACTGAGGCCCGAATGAACCAACAACAATTTCAGCAGGCGGCTGGTTTAAGCGCCAGCTTAGCTGCGCGCTGGTTCCCGCACATTGATGCGGCGATGCGTGATTACGGCATCACTGCGCTGGTTGATCAGGCAATGTTCATCGCGCAGGTCGGCCATGAAAGCACCAGCTTTACCAGGCTGGTGGAGAGCTTCAACTACAGCATCGCAGCGCTTAATGGTTTTGTCCGGGCTGGCCGGTTAACTCAGGATCAGGCCAACACGCTGGGCCGCCGCACGTATGAAAAGGTACTGCCTCTTGAGCGTCAGCGCGCGATCGCAAATCTGGTTTACAGCAAGCGTCTCGGTAATAACGCCCCGGGTGATGGCTGGAAATATCGCGGACGCGGGCTCATCCAGATCACCGGGCTCGAAAATTATCGCGACTGCGGCGCCGCGCTGAAACTCGACCTTGTGAGCACGCCGGAACTGCTTTCCGATGACTCCAGCGCAGCGCGCTCTGCGGCATGGTTCTATGCCAGCAAAGGCTGCCTGAAATATCCGGGAGATTTGCTGCGCGTCACGCAGATTATTAACGGTGGGCAGAACGGGCTGGAAGACAGACGGGCCCGCTATGCGGCAGCGCGCCGGGTGCTCTGATGGCTACAGTATGGGGCTTTATCCGTGCATGGTGGAAGCCGCTACTCTTCCTGGCCGCTGTGGGATTTGCGCTTTATTACCGGGCCTCACTCACAAAAGCAGAGGCATCCTTAACCGAAGTTAATCATGCATTAAAACTGGCTAAAGATGACATTGATGACATGAGTCGCCGCCAGCGCGACGTTGAAGCGCTCGATGCGAAATACACGAAGGACTTAGCGGATGCTCAGAAAAATATTGCTCAGCTTGAGCGCGATGTTGCTGCTGGCCGTAAGCGGCTGCAGCTCAACGCCACCTGTTCCGCGAACGGAGCGCCCGGCACCACCGGCGTGGATGATGACACCGGCCCCCGACTTACTGACGCCGCTGAACGGGATTATTTCACCCTCAGACAGCGAATCGAAACCGTCACCAGACAACTGACCGGGTTGCAGGATTACGTGCGCGAGCAGTGTCTGAAGTAACGAGCCTTTTTACAGGGGGACAAATGAAAAAGTTTTTATTTAAGGCTGTCGGTGAACTGGTGTCATGGGGGGTGATTGCCCTGCTTGCGTACTCGGCCTGGGTGGGCAGCAACTCACTGGCAGGTATCGCGGCGGCATCTTATTGGGTGGTGATCGTCCTAGCTATCTTTATCGCGGTTTTGGCTTACATCGGTGTCCTTGCCCTGAGTGAAGAGAAAGACCTCGAGAAGCGAAAGAAGGGGCTGGATCTGCTTAAGGATACATATAAGCGGGTTGGCTTCTTCCGCAAGTGCATTAATTGGTTATGCTTGGTGCTTATTGTCTGCCTGCTGGCTTACACGGGCTGGGTCTTTACTGCCGTAAGTTACGCGCTAATCGCTCTTCTCTTCCGTTTCGTTATTGCAATCGGGCGGGATAAGTATGAAGAGCTAACGCAACCCATGCAGGCGTAAGCATCATTTTATCTATAGACTCCTTGATGACGGTAGGCATTCACTGAAGGCTTGTGATAATGAATTCACTTGACATATCATCTTCTTAACCCGGAGGTGATAATGGACGCGGAAATAATTTCTTTTGAGTCAATGCTAGCAACACAAAGAGCTGCTGATTGGGCGCTATGGTCAATGTTGGGAACATGGTTTTCAGGATTTGTCACTTTAGGCGCCGCATTTGTTGCATTTAAAGCGCTGCAGACATGGAAGCAACAAGAGAAGCATAATGAAAAAAAATCTTTAAAAGCTGCCCTAATAAGTTATCGCAATCTTTTAGTCATGATGCCAGAAATGCTAAACCCTCAAGATCCCAATTGTCGTCAGCCTGCCTTGTTATTACAAGACTCGATGAATCAAGTTTATCTCTATGTAACTTTAATGGAAGTAATGCTTGATAGAAATGAAATAGGGCAGCAGTTTTATGCTCTAAACAACAGACATGGCGAGTATATGCGAGGGGAAGTTCACCGAGATAAGGTAGCTGAATTGCTCATCCCATTTATATCAAAGCCATTTATTTCTGGCGAATACAATCTGAAACCGAAATAAGAGATTTGCTTATTAATACAAACACAAGCCACTGGCATCCGCTGGTGGCTTTTTTATGCGCATCGCACACGCACAAAAGAGAGTCTTTCAATCGTGAGCCTAGGGAACGCTGCTTTCTCTCGGGCGGCTTTCCCGTGCGACAGGCCCACATCTAAAAGGAATGAAGTATGCAGGTCACTATTGACGGCGTTCAGTATGTGCCCGCCAGTCAGCAGCAATCTCGCATCGGCATCGCAATAACCACGCACAACCGTCCTCACGTTCTGAAGCAAGCCATTGAGCAACATCTGAAGCATTTGCCCGCCGGCGCGCTGGTGGTTGTGGTGGATGATGGTTCCAGTCCTGCCGCTGTGGTGCCTGACGGCATTCGCTTAATCCGGCATGAAACCTCTCTTGGTATCGTGGCATCGAAGAACGCCAGCCTTGAAGCGCTGATGGATGCTGGTTGCGAACATCTTTTCCTGTGGGACGATGATGCCTGGCCGATTGCCGATGAATGGCATCTACCTTACATCGAATCACCGGAGCCGCATCTGGCTTATCAGTTTCTCGACCTGGCGGGCCCGCGCAAGCTGAATGACCTCTCCGTCCTGTACCGCGATGATAACCACATCGCCTACACCGGGCAGCGCGGCGTGATGCTCTACTACCACCGCAGCGCTATTGAAAAGGTTGGCGGATTCGACCCCATTTACGGGCGCGGGATGTACGAGCACAGCGATTTAGCCCTGCGCATTCATAACGCGGGACTGACCACATGGGCCTATGCCGATGTTGTTGGTTCTGAAAAGCTGATTCATTCCCTCGATGAACATGAAGCCATTGAGCGTTCGGTACCTAAACCGGACCGGGTAGCGCTGGTGGAACGTAACGTGAAGATCCACAACGAGCGCCGTGATAACGGGTTTACTGGTTACGTTGACTACCGGCGACAGCGTGACGTGGTCATCACTACTCTGCTTACCAGTCAGCCAGATCCGCAGCGAGGCACCAAAATGGCTGCCTCGCCTGACATGCTGGTCAAATGGGCGGCCTCGCTTCGGGAGTGTATACGTATCGCGCTGGTGGATGAATTGCAGACCGCCCCGGCAGACGTTGAACTGTGCCGTATTCCTGACGTAAAGATGAACATCTACTTCCGGCGCTGGCTGCATATCTGGCAGCACCTCCGTGACCATCCTGAATATCGGCTCGTCTGGTGTACAGATGGCACTGATGTCGAGATGCTTCGCGCACCGTGGGAAGAAATGCAACCCGGTAAGGTTTATGTCGGCTCTGAACCGAAGACATATGCTGACGCCTGGGCAAAGCAGAACCATCCGGAGCGAATCTATCAGGAATTCATTGAAGCACACCGCAACGATGTGATGCTTAACGCTGGTCTGCTGGGCGGCACTCGAGCTGATGTAATGGCGTTCGCGCATGGCATCATTCGCCTTTATTACCGCATCGAGAGTTATCGCTTCTGGAAGAAAGAGCAAACTGGCGCCGCGGTGGGTGACATGCTGGCGTTCGGAATTGTCGCGCAGTCATTCGCAGAAAGGTTGGTCACCGGACCTCTGGTTCATACCGTATTCAAAACTGACGGGATTGGTAGGGAGGCCGCATGGTGGAAACACAAGTGAGATTCGTGATAGTCGCCCATCATTCCCGCCACGAACAGGCAAAAAAGCTTGCTGAATCACTGGATGGTTATCTGCTGGTGGATGAGAACAGCTCTGGCGCGAACTGGAATCATTACCGCGCGCTGCAATGGGCTGCAGAGCAAAGCTGTCGCGTTGTGGTGCTGGAGGATGACGCGCTGCCGGTAGAAGGATTTCAAACGATTGTCACTGAATGGCTGACCCGCTTCCCGGATTCCCTCATCAGCTTCTATCTCGGTACCGGTCGCCCTCCGCAATATCAGCTGGAGATAGCCACAAAGCTTATCGCCGCTGACCGCGAAAGGACTGACCACATCACCATGCAGCGCCTGGTGCATGCTGTTTGCTACAGCGTACCGCCGAAATTAATCCCGAAGGTGGTGTCGCGCTGGGATGCGAGCAAGCCTGCTGATTACGCGATTGGTGATGCCTGCGGCGGTCTGGTGATTTATGCGTGTAGTTCGCTGGTGGACCATGCTGATGGCCTGCCTGTAGAAAAGCATCCCGACAGACAGCAGCGCCGCGAGCGCCGCCGCGCATGGAGACTTCATGGCTAAGCTGACCACGTTAAAGCCACGGCTGAAGGTTATCGATACGCGCCGTATAAAGCCTGTATACGGCGAACAACGGCGCATCAGCGGCAGCGCCCGCGTTGGCCTTAAGCGTCGAATCTGGGTGCGTGACGGTGGGCACTGCTGCATGTGCTCACGCGCTGTTGACCTGCATGAAAGCGAACTCGATCACCGCATCGCGTTACAGTTCGGCGGCGATAACTCAGAGCGAAACCTTTGGACGCTCTGTACTGAATGCCACTCAGGTAAGTCGGCACGCGAAGCGGCAGCCGGTCAGCCTGATGAAGAGGCCATGAAGCATGCCGTGCCTGATGGCTGTCTGGGGACGGGCTTCGTGGGTCTCTGACGACAGCCAGCCACGGGGGGGTATGTTCGGAAGTAAACATCGATCATGCTGGACACCGCCCCCCCTCTCACGCACAGAAAAAATTCCCCTCTGGAGGGTATAAACATGTTAACAGCGCAAAAGCGTAAATTCGCTGTCGCGCTGATGTCCGGTATGTCTCAAAAAGATGCGGCAGTGAAGGCGGGATATTCTGAGAAATCCGCACGGTCCAAGGGGTCGCAGCTTGCAAAAGACCCGGAGGTCATCGCGTTTATTGAGCGTAAAAAAAAGGAAGTTATCGAGACAGATGACATACCTGCCTGCCGGAAAAATGTTTATACCCCAACGGTAAACACTACCGAAAAAAATGATGTGCCACTGGCGCCAGGCACAGCTGATGCTTACGACGATCCGCTTAAGTTTCTGATGGCCGTAATGAACGACGCCACTGAAGAAATTGACGTCAGAAAGGACGCGGCGAAGGCCATGCTTCCCTATATTCACCCCAAAAAAGGGGAAACAGGAAAAAAGGAGGCGCGCAACGCCGCGGCAAAAGCTGCTTCCGGGGCCAGCAAATTTGGTGCGATGGCGCCGCCGAAGCTGGTCGTGAACAACAAGGGGTAATTTATGGCGCAGTGGTCTACAGCCTGTACGGACTGGGAATCGCGCCTGGTTGCCGGCGAGTCCATTATTCCGCCGCCTATCTTTCCCGGCCAGGCGGAGCAGGCGCTGGGTATCTTCCGTGAACTGCGGGTTTCTGACCTGCCGGGCAAGCCTACTTTCGGTGAGTGCTCTGAAGAATGGGTGTTCGACTTCGTGAAAGCCATCTTCGGCGGATACGACGCCGAAACAGGCAACCAGCTCATCCGCGAATACGGCCTGCTGATATCGAAAAAGAACACCAAGTCTACCATCGCAGCGGGCATCATGCTGACCGCGCTGATCCTCTGCTGGCGAGAGGACGAAGAGCATCTGATTCTGGCACCCACCAAAGAGGTTGCCGATAACAGCTTCAAGCCTGCCGCTGGCATGATACGCGCCGACGATGAGCTGTCTGATATGTTCCAGATCCAGGACCATATCCGCACGATTACGCACCGGGTGACGCGAAATACGCTGAAAGTGGTGGCCGCAGACACGGACACCGTATCAGGTAAGAAATCGGGCCGTATTCTGGTTGACGAGCTCTGGCTGTTCGGCAAGCGCGCCAATGCAGAGGCGATGTTTATGGAAGCGCTAGGCGGGCAGGTCTCGCGTAATGAAGGATGGGTGATATTTCTCACCACGCAGAGCGACGAGCCGCCGGCAGGCGTTTTCAAAGAACGTCTCGATTACTGGCGTAATGTCCGTGACGGCAAGATAAACGACCCTAAAACGCTGGGCATCCTTTACGAGTTCCCGGAACGGATGGTGGAAAGCAAGGCTTATCTCGATCCGGAAAACTTCTACATCACCAACCCGAACATCGGCCGCTCGGTCAGCGCGGAGTGGATAGCGGATCAGCTCCGCAAGAACCAGGCGAAAACGGACGGGACGCTGCAGCAGTTCCTGGCGAAGCATCTCAATATTGAAATTGGCCTTAACCTGCGCAGCGACCGCTGGGCGGGCGTCGATTTCTGGGAGCAGCAGGCGCAGCGCGTCAGTTTTGATGATTTGCTGCGGCGCGCCGAGGTGATCACCGTCGGCATTGATGGCGGCGGTCTTGATGACCTGCTGGGCTTCGCTGCAGTCGGACGTGACGCTGAGACGCGGGAGTGGCTCTGCTGGTGCCATGCCTGGGCGCATGAGATAGCCATCCGGCGGCGTAAAAGCGAGGAGTCCAGGTTCAATGACTTCGTGAGGGCAGGCGACCTGACCATTGTGAAGCGGATGGGGCAGGATACCGAAGAGGTGGCGGAATACGTCCGCCGCATCCACATTGCTGAACTGCTCGACAAGATAGGCATTGACCCGTCAGGCGTCGGCCAAATCCTTGATGCACTGATTGAGGCGGAAATACCCGCCGATGCGGTGGTTGGCGTAAGCCAGGGCTGGCGCCTGGGCGGCGCGATTAAAACCACCGAACGCAAGCTTGCCGAGGGCGTGCTTATCCATGGCGGGCAACCGATGATGGCCTGGTGTGTGGGTAATGCCCGGGTGGAGCCGAAAGGTAACGCCATCCTCATTACCAAGCAGGCCAGCGGCAAGGGAAAGATTGACCCGCTGATGGCGCTGTTCAACAGCGTTTCGCTCATGGCGCTGAACCCTGAAGCGAAAAAGCAGGATTACCAGGTGCATTTCATATGACAGTTACGTCAGTTAATGACCCGCTACGGCGGGTTTTTTCGTTTCAGGAGGCAGCTAAATGACGCTTAATCGCGCATGCACCCTTATGACGGTTAAGGCGGTGAACGAGGACGAGCGGATCATTACCGGCATCGCCTCCACGCCTTCGCCTGACCGTGACGGGGACATCATGGAGCCGGAGGGCGCGAAGTTCCGCAGCGACACGCCGTTCCTCTGGCAGCATGACCGCTCACAACCCATCGGCACCTGCACACCAAAAATGGTGAAGGGCGGGCTTGAGATCACAGCAAAACTGGTGAAACCCACCCCGGATATGCCGTCCCAGCTGGCCGCCCGCCTCGATGAGGCCTGGGCATCCATTAAGGCGGGGCTGGTTCGCGGTCTCTCTATCGGCTTCCGGCCGATTGAGTATTCCTTCCTGGATGAAGGCGGTATCCGCTTTTTGTCCTGGGACCTTCTTGAAGTCTCGGCAGTGACCATTCCGGCAAACGCTGAATGTTCCATCAATACCGTGAAATCCTTCGACCGCCAGTTACTCGCCGCGGCAGGCAAAGAGAAACCGGTGGTTAAAGCAACACAGTCCGCTGGCGCTACAGCACCCAAAACCAATACCAATAAAGGAAACAGTTCGATGAATATCGCAGAACAAATCAAAAGCTTTGAAGCGAAGCGTTCGGCGCTGGCGGCGTCTCTCTCCGACATTATGGCGAAAGCCGCCGAAGCCGGGCGTACTCTTGATATGGAAGAAGAGGAGAGCTACGACAACACCTCCGCCGAAATCAAATCCGTAGATGCGCACCTGAAGCGTCTGCGCGACATGGAAAGTAACCTCGCTGCGACTGCCAAACCGGTAAGCAAAGCGGCGGGTGGTGACGTAAACGTAGTGGCAACCAGCGCGCCGGGCATCATCCGCGTAGAGCAGAAGCTGGAAAAAGGCATCGCCTTTGCCCGCTTTGCCAAGGCGCTGGCCGCCGCGAACGGCAGCCGTTCTGAAGCGCTCGAAATTGCCCGTAAGCAGTATCCGGACGATGCGAAACTGCATCATGTCCTGAAGGCGGCCGTCGGCGCTGGCACCACCACCGACCCGAAATGGGCTGGCGCGCTGGTTGAATATCAGGAATACGCACAGGATTTCGTGGAATTCCTGCGACCGCAAACCATTATTGGCCGCTTCGGGCAGGGTAACATCCCGGCGCTGCGCCAGGTGCCGTTTAACATCCGCATCCCGGCGCAGACCTCTGGCGGGTCAGCGAACTGGGTAGGGCAGGGCAAGGCGAAGCCGCTGACGAAGTTTGACTTCGAGTCGATCACCTTCAGCTTTGCGAAAGTGGCCGCAATCGCGGTGCTGACTGACGAACTTATCCGCTTCTCCAACCCGGCAGCCGATGCGCTGGTACGTAACGCGCTGGCTGAAGCGGTCATTGCCCGTCTTGATACTGACTTTATCAGCCCGACAAAGGCGGAAGTTGCCAATGTATCTCCGGCTTCCGTTACCAACGGCATTGCCGCTATCCCGTCCACCGGTAACCCTGACGACGACGCAGCAGCGGCTTTTGGCGTGTTTGTCGCTGCTAACTTGCAGCCGAACGGTGCAGTCTGGCTGATGTCCAGCACTACCGCGCTGGCGCTGTCCATGCGCAAGAACGCGCTGGGCCAGAAAGAGTATCCGGAAATGACGCTGCTGGGCGGCACCTTCCAGGGCCTGCCGGTTATCGTCTCCCAGTATGTTGGCAGCCAGCTGGTGCTGGTTAACGCGCCGGATATCTACCTGGCTGACGACGGCGGCGTTGCCGTGGATATGTCCCGCGAAGCCTCGCTCGAAATGCAGAGCGAACCAACCGGCGACAGCGTAAATGGTACTGGCACCGAGCTGGTTTCCATGTTCCAGACCAACAGCGTGGCTATCCGCGCCGAACGCTGGATTAACTGGAAGCGCCGCCGCACCGCTGCCGTCGCCGTGATTTCCGGCGTGAACTACGGCACCACCCAGACCAGCTAACCAACTCAGGAGGGCGGGGGAACCCCCGCCATTTTGCATGGCAAAAATCCGATATCTCCAGCGCACTCATGACTCTAAGCCCGGCGATGAAAAAACCGTGGATGACCAGTGCGCGAGGGTGCTGGTGCTGCTGGGCAAGGCTGAGTACACCGGCGCAAAGCGTGCTGGTGGCGGGAAAAAGAAAAATAATGCGGGGAATGGCTGATGTGGAATCCTTTCCGGAGAAAAGAAAAGGCGCTGCAGCAACCCGCAGGCCGTGGCCTCTGGACCTCACTGCTAAGTTTTGTCCGTGAGCCCTTTGCCGGCGCATGGCAGCGTAACCTGGAAATAAACGAGAAAACCGTCCTTTCCTTCCACGCCGTGTTTGCCTGCATATCGCTGATTGCGAGTGATATTGCAAAGATGCCTGTGCGGTTGATGCGCCGCGATTCAAACGGCATCTGGAAAGAAAACAATAATGGCAAGGTTGCCGCAATTTACAGGCGCCCGAATGCGTTCCAAAACCGGATGCAGTTTTTCGAATGCTGGCTTAACTCCAAGCTTTGCTACGGGAATACAGTTGTCCTGAAGATCCGTAATACCCGCGGGGAAGTCACGGAGCTGCGCATTCTGGACTGGAACAAGGTCACTCCGCTGGTGGCAGATGACGGTTCGGTTTTTTACCAGATTAACCCGGATAATATGGCCGGTATTGAATCCGAGGTGACAGTCCCGGCACGAGAGATTATCCACGACCGGTTTAACTGCCTCTTTCATCCGCTTATCGGTCTTTCACCGATTTATGCTGCTGGCCTGGCAGCGATGCAGGGGCACCATATTCAGGAAAATGCGGCCTTCTTCTTCCGCAACGGCGGCAAGCCCAGCGGGGTTATTGAAGTGCCGGGTAGCATCAGCGAGGAAAATGCCCGCATCCTGAAAAACAACTGGGATACGGGATATACGGGTGAAAACGCAGGGAAAACAGCCCTCCTGAGTAATGGCGCCAAATACAACCCAACGGCTATGACGGCAGCTGATGCTCAGATGGTTGAACAGCTTCAGATGACCGCGAAAATCAGCTGTTCGGTTTTCCATGTCCCGGCTTACAAAGCCGGAATAGGCGAGCTTCCCTCCTACGACAATATCGAGGCGCTGGAGCAGCAGTATTACTCGCAGTGCCTGCAGACGCTTATCGAGTCGATTGAGCTGCTGCTGGATGAAGCGTTTGAGCTGGAAGGTGATACCGGCACCGAGTTTGATGTGAGTGCGCTGCTGCGTATGGACAGCGAACGCCGCATAAAAACGCTGGGCGAAGGCGTTAAAAATACTATCCTGACGCCTAATGAGGCGCGACGCAGTGAAAACCTGCCGCCCGTTACTGGTGGTGATGAGCTTTACCTTCAGCAGCAGAACTTCAGCCTTGGCGCGCTGGCCCGCCGCGATGCCTCGGATGATCCATTCGGCAAAAGCAGTTCTTCTGCACCATCGCAACCCCCCAGTGAGGAAGGAAAGGCTTTATCTGCCGCTGAGCAATCAGCGGCCAAAGCCATGCTCAGAGGATTGCTTACCAAATGAATGAACGCGAATTAACGCTAATAAAGGTGCTTGGTGAAGAGTTCAGTCACGCTCTCGCTGAAATGCGTGAAGGGTTTCGTAAAAGCCTTGATCAGCAGCGTCAGGAATACGATGAAAAGCTGAGCCTGCTTTCCAGGCAACTGGAAGAAATAAAAAGCGTCCCGGCACCCGACTTTGCCGCCATGGTGGAAGAGGCTGTGGCAGCTCTGCCCGCGCCTGAGGTTCTTCAACTGCCTGATATCGCCTCCATGGTCACTGATGCGGTTGCCGCAATTCCGGCTCCGCAGGACGGAAAAAGCCTGACGCCCGATGACGTGCAGCCGATGCTGCAGGAGATGGTGGACAAGGCATTCCGCGGCTTACCAACACCGAAAGACGGTAAGGATTACGATCCGGCGGTACTGAAGCAGGCAGTGGAAGAGGCCGTAAGTAGTGCTGTCGCTGGCATTCCGGCACCGCAGGACGGAAAAAGCCTTACGCCCGATGACGTACAGCCGATGCTGCAGGAGATGGTGGACAAGGCATTCCGCGGCTTACCAACACCGAAAGACGGTAAGGATTACGATCCGGCGGTACTGAAGCAGGCGGTGGAAGAGGCCGTAAGCAGTGCTGTCGCTGCCATTCCGGTACCGCAGGACGGCAAAAGCCTTACATCTGAAGACGTGCAACCCATGCTGGAGCAACTCGTCGCAGCGTCAATGCCGGTTCTTCCGGATGTGAAAAAGCTGGTTAGCGAAGCCGTGGCCGCATTGCCGACAGCTGAACCGGGCAGGGATGGCGAAGATGGCCGCGATGCGCTGGCGCTGGAAATTCTGCCAGTCATTGATGAAGGGAAAAGCTACCCTCGCGGCTCTTATGCAACTCATAACGGCGGCTTGTGGCGTGCCTATGAGAAAACGCACGGCATGCGAGGCTGGGAATGTGTGGTTGACGGTGTGGCTGGCGTGGAGGTTGAGCGTTCCGGGCAACGGCGTTTCACCCTGACGGTTAACCGTTCCAGCGGTAGCAGTGAAACCAAATCGTTTGACGTTCCGGTCATGATTTATAAAGGCGTTTTCAAATCCGGCCAGGACTACCTGCCGGGCGACACGGTGACGTGGGGCGGCTCGCTCTGGCACTGCGACAATCAGACGCAGGACAGGCCAGGAGAGACGGGCTCGAAAGGCTGGACGCTTGCTACCAAGCGCGGGCGCGACGGGAGGGATAAAACGTGATTGAACTTGTCACTGTCCCGCAGGCAAAAGAGCACCTGCGCATTGATGATGATGCCGGTGATGCTGATCTGACACTGAAAATTCAGGCTGGCAGCGCCGCCATTCTCGCTTATGTCCAGGGAAGCCGTGACCTTGTTGTCAACAGTGATGGCGCGCTGATCGAAGGTGAACCGCTACGACGCACGCAGACGGCGCTGCTCATGCTCTTGGGCTGGCTGGATCGCAACCGGGGCGGTGAAGAGGAAGAAAAGCTTCAGCAAGGTGAGCTGCCGTTCTCCGTGACGATGCTTATCTACGATCTCCGTCGGCCGACCATTATTTAAGGGGGGTGTTATGCCGTGTTCCGGATGTGAACGCAGGAGAGAATGGCTGAAAAACTGGATGAGAATAGCCTATGAACGAACAACAGGTAAGCCTGCTGATAGCAGCAATGTCCGAGCAGACGAAGGCGATGCAGGAGCAGACCGTCGCACTGAATCGCCTGGTGGACTCAAATGAAGCGCTGGTAGCGTTGCTTTATCAGTCACTGGCCGAGGACATCGAAACGACAACGCTTGATTTCCCTGTACCGACCTACCTAAGCGGCAAAGTCCGGGGGTGAGCATGCAGGCCGGAAAGCTGAACAAACGTATATTGCTACAAAAGCCTGTAAAAACACAAAACCCAACCTCCGGCGCGATCGAAAGTGGCTGGGCGGATGTGGTTCAAGTATGGGCTAACGTTACAGACCTCTCCGCGCGCGATTTTGTGGCTGCAAAAGCAGGTCAGAACGAGGTAACGACGCGGATCATCATCCGCTGGCGTGATGACGTCACGGATAAGCACCGCATTCTTTACCGTGGGCGCATTTATGACATTCAGGGCGTGCTGGAGGACGATAAAAGCGGGCGAGAATATCTGACGCTGCCATGCTCCCGGGGGGTTAACGATGGCTGATGGCATTGATTTCAGCATAATCGGGATCGATTCGCTGCTGGGTAAGCTGGACAGTATAAGTGATGACCTGCGGCGGCGCGGCGGGCGGGCGGCGCTCCGGCGCGCCGGCAACGTGATTGTCGATAAGGCAAAAGAGAACGCCAGCCGCATTGACGACCCTGAAACCGGGCGTAGCATCGCCGCGAACGTGGCGATACGCTGGAACGGCAGGCTTTTCAAAACAACCGGCAATCTGGGCTTTCGCATTGGGATGCTGCACGGCGCCGTGCTGAAAAATCATCCTGACCTCAGCGAGAACGCGCCGACCCCACACTGGCGCCTGGTTGAGTTCGGTACCGAGAAAATGCGCGCTCAGCCTTTCATGCGCCCGGCGGCGGAAAGCAGCGTTGGCGAAGTGGTTAACGTGTTCGCCACCGAATACGAAAAGTCTATAGACCGGGCCATTAAGCGCGCGCAAAAGAAAGGAGTGCCACCATGATCGCGCCTATCTTTTCCGTCTGCGCTGCCAGCCCGACGGTAACGGCGTTACTAGGAACCGACCCGGTGCGCCTCTATCCCTTCGGCCGCCAGGATGATGCTGTTGTTTACCCCTACGTTGTCTGGCAGAACGTCAGCGGCTCGCCGGAGAATTACCTCAAGCAAAGGCCCGATGTCGACTCGTTCACCCTGCAGGTGGATGCCTACGCCGACACGGTGGATGAGGTGATCGCCGTGGCCGCCGCGCTGCGGGACGCCATTGAGCCACATGCTTACATAACGCGCTTGGGAGGACAGGAAAAAGACCCTGAAACCAGGCGCTACCGCTACTCCTTCGATGTTGACTGGATAGTCAGGCGATAACCCACAAGCACCGGCCCTGAGCCGGTTTTTTTATATCCGGAGATTCCCATGTCTGTATTGACACAAGGCACTCAGCTCTTCGTGCTGGCTAAAGGCGCGGTGAGCGAAATTGAATGCATCACCAGTTTTACCCCGGGGAGTAACCCTGCCGACCAGATCGAGGATACCTGTCTTTCTGAAAAGTTTGACCGCACCTACAAACGCGGCTTACGCACGCCCGGCCAGGCAACGGCGACACTAAACGCTGACCCCAAAAACGCCAGTCACATCATGCTTTATAACCTGTCAATTTCTGACGATGAAGAAGATCAGGCGCTGACTTTCGCCATTGGTTGGTCTGACGGTGACTCAGTACCAACGGCGGCCGCCTCTGGTGCAACGGGAACGGTAGACGGTCTGGCACTGCCGGATGACCGTACCTGGTTCGTATTTAAGGGGTACGTAGCCGATTTCCCTTTCGACTTCGCAGCTAACACCGTCGTTTCCACTTCAGCCTCCATCCAGCGTTCCGGCTCTGCCGTCTGGATCCCAAAAGCGCAGGCAGGCAGTTAACTTGCGGGGCTGCGGCCCCGTAACATTTCACTAATATTGGGAACAGCTATGAAACTTACCCTCGACTCACTAAAACAAGCTGGCGCGTTTACCGGGCGCCCGGTTGAAAAAGAAATTACATGGAAACAGGGCAGCCAGGAGCTTACCGCAACAGTCTATATTCGGCCGATGGGCTATTACACTGCCATGACAGATGTAATGGCGGCGCAGGGGCATATTGACGGGGTTGCTGGCCGAATTGCTGCTTCCATCTGTGACGAAGAAGGAAAGCCGGTATTCACCCCCGCCGATATCACGGGTGAAGCAGATCCCGAGCGGGGCGCGCTGGACGGGCAGCTCACTATCGCGCTACTGCTGGCAATCCAGGAAGT
Source organism: Cronobacter muytjensii ATCC 51329 (assembly GCF_001277195.1). Taxonomy (NCBI): domain Bacteria; kingdom Pseudomonadati; phylum Pseudomonadota; class Gammaproteobacteria; order Enterobacterales; family Enterobacteriaceae; genus Cronobacter; species Cronobacter muytjensii. Next base: position 2,263,666 of record NZ_CP012268.1, on the reverse strand, counting down.
TAACGACCTGGGAAAGACGAGCTTACCGGAGAAGACGAAATCTGGTGTGAACTCGTCCTCAACGGCATCGGTGGGAGGACAATCGCCGAAGCGCAAGAAGCTCTCAGCTTCCGCGAGTTTCAGCTCTGGGTCAAATACCGCAACCAGTACGGAAGCCTGAACCCGATGATGCGAACAGAGTGGGGTGCCGCGCTGGTGGCGTCGGTGCTGGCTAACGTAAATCGTGGCAAAGATGACCCAGCTTTCAGGCTATGTGATTTTGCTCCGCATATTCGTGAACAACCCATTTCCCTTGAGCAGGCTATGAATGCCTGGAATTGATAAGCCAGGTTGATGTTTTGCCATTGTTCAATTCCCTGTTATTCTCTCAAAATCTGAATGAGGAGGTGAAATGGCACTCATTAAATGTAAAGAATGTGGCGAGGAAGTATCAAGCAAGGCTGATGTTTGTCCAAAGTGTGGTGCCCCTTTCAAATTAAGGGTGAAAGGTCCTTCAGGATGCATGATGATATTGTTAGTTATAATAGGGGTTTTATTTACTATATTTTTTATAGCAAAAATGAGCTGAATTAATTGTTATGTTGGTTTTTATTTGCATAAATTAGCAATTTACCCTGCGATTTTAATATAACCCGCTTCGGCGGGTTTTTATTTTAGGATGTTATATGGCTGGCAAATCACTCGGCACATTGACAATCGACCTCATCGCCAAGGTTGGTGGTTTTGTCTCAGGTATGGACAAAGCCGAACGCGCTTCAACAAAATGGCGAAAACAGGTTGAGTCGGATGTTAAAGCCGTTGGTGCTGCCATTGCTGCTATGGGCGCAGCGGCGACCGGTGCTGCAGTTGCCGCTTCCTCTGCAGGCATTGCTTTGCTCAAATCCACATCTGAGCAAATTACAGAAATAGATCGTTGGGCAAAGTCTCTCCGCCTATCAACTCAGGAATTGATAGCCTGGCGGTTCGCCGCAGAAAAGGCCGGCGTTTCTGGAGATCAGATAGCAGATATTTTCAAAGATATCGGGGACAAAATTGGCGATGCTGTTCTGAATAAATCAGGTGAAGCAGTCGATGCTCTGAATGCATTAGGTCTTTCTGCGGAAAAACTCTCAAAAGTTACTCCTGATAAGCAGCTATTAGCTATTGGTGAAGCACTCGGGAAAATAAATACAAACGCTGAAAAGACTAATATTCTTGAAAGTCTAGGTAACGACTTATCGAAGTTATTACCTCTCTTTGATAATAACAACCAAAAATTAACGCAATTTATTCAGCTCGCTAAAGATTATGGGATTGCACCAGATTCGAAATCCATTGATGACTTACTGAAAGTAAGCCAAATATTTCAGGATATGGAGGCGCAGGCGAATGGCCTGAAGGTTGAGATTGCTTCAGGTCTTGCGAAGGTTGACCTATCGCCACTCCAGAATGGTCTTGATGATCTTAAAAAAACTTTTACCGATCCGGCAGTCTTGCAGGGGTTATCAGATCTGGTTGGTGGTGTTGCTTCTCTTGTGGGCTGGCTTGGCAAGGCAGCATCAGAACTTGGCAGATTGGTAGAAAATTTCCAGGGTGGGCAGCAGCTTGCGACCAATGCATCCCGTGTTGAAATATTCCGGCGTATAAAGAACCTTGAGGCGGATCTGAACGATAAGGGTGTTCTTGCAGATATAAACCGGATCGGAATGGATACAGACTCTCGTCGCAAAGAGCTCGATGAATTACGTAAACGGCTCGGCGATATGAAGGATTTTCAGACCACCCTACCTATCAACGCTGCTGGTGTGCTGGGCACAGCCAGTTCTGGCTTTAAGCTTGGTTCAGGGGAAGTCAACGGCAAGCCTGTAACCGACAATTCTGGCAAGAAACTTGAAAATACCTTCAAGGCGACGGAGCAGAATTATCTTCGCCAAATAGCGCTGATTGATACTACCGGCAAAAAATCTTTTGAAGTGACCGAGCAGCAGAAACTTCAGTTTGATATTGCTGATGGAAAACTTTCAGGACTAAATGAGACGCAGCGACAGCGGCTTGAGCAGTTAGCTACCGAAGTTGACCGCCTAAATGCTGTCAAAAAGGCTAACGAGGAAAATCTAAAATTGGCTGAGTATGTCGCCAACCTTCAGCGCGAAAATGCTAACGCCTCAGCCTCTCTTAACGCTGATATTATCGGTGCTGGACAGGGTGACAAATTTCGTGAGTGGATGCGTGAACAGCTCGATATTGAGCGCGAGTTCAATGAAAAGCGCTCTGATTTACAGCAAAGATATCAGCGCGGAGACATTAAAAGCGAGGCGGATTATGACCGTTATAATGCTGAGCTTGATAAAGCACTGTCGCAACGCCTCGGGGATTACCAAAATTATTATCAGCAAATTGACCAATTGAATGCCGACTGGATGAGCGGTGCGCGGGACGGGCTGGCTAATTGGGTTGATGATGCATCGAATTATTCGCAGCAGGCGGCCAGTGGTGTTCAGAATGCCCTGTCCGGCATCACAAATAACCTTGTCGATATGCTGAACGATAATAAAGCCAGTTGGAAAGACTGGGGTGTAAGCGTTCTGAAGACGATCGAAAAGGTTGCATTAAATATGGCGTTGGTAAACGGCGTCAGTGCTATCGGTTCGTTGTTCAGCTTCGGCGCGTCTACGGCAGTTGGTTCAACGCCTTCTGGTGCATATAACTCTGCGGCTGCGGGCATTCAGCTTAACGCCAAAGGCGGCGTTTATGAATCTGCAGATCTGAGTAAATTCAGCAGCAGCATAGTTAGTAGCCCCACGATGTTTGCCTTTGCCAAAGGTGCTGGGCTGATGGGCGAGGCCGGACCGGAAGCCATTATGCCGCTGACCCGCGACGCCACCGGCAGGCTGGGCGTAAAAGCGCTGGGTAGCGGCACGCAGGGCGGCGCGGGCGTCAGCGTCAGCATCGGGACCATTAATTTTACAGGCGGCAAAGGTGGTGCGCAGGGCAACACTAACGCCGCCGGCGCAGTGGCTAACCAGCTCACCGGCGCCATTCTCGATACCATCAACTCGCAGCTGCGCAAGCCCGGCACCCCCTTGTGGAACGCCACGCAGGGCAAGCGCTAAAAATCAATTTACCACCCGCTACGGCGGGTTTTTTTATGGGTGAAACATGGCAACCGAAACCTTTACCTGGTGCCCGCGCATTAATGCCGGGGGCGAGGTGACTCACCGCGTCCGCCGCGCGCAGTTCGGCGACGGGTATGCCCAGGCGTCGGGAGACGGCATCAACGCCCGCGGTCAGAAATGGGATCTGGAATTCGTTGGGGATGAAAGCTACATCACCGCGATTATGGACTTTCTGGACAGACATGGCGGCAGCCGTTCATTCATCTGGCAGGCACCGCTGAAAGGCGCGGGGCTTTACCGCTGTGACGCCTACCGCCCGTCGGCGCCGGGCGGTGGCATTTTCTCTCTCACCGCAACCTTCACACAGGCATTCGCTCCGTAGGTACTTATGGCAATCAGTAATGACGTTCAGAAGCTTGAACCCGGCGACAGTGTCCGCCTGGTGACCGTCGATGGCTCGGCGTTCGGCGCGGGCGTGCTGCGCTTTCACGCCTGCACTATTCCCCACACGCCGGAAGAAATCGCGGCGAGCGGCGGCGACACCTCGAAGCTTGCCGCTAAATCCATCTGGTTTGATGACGAGGAATACGGTGCGTGGCCGTTTGAAATTACCGGGCTGGCATCGTCGAGTGACGGCCAGAGCGCGGAGCCGGTGCTGCGCATCGCCAACCTTGATGGCGTGGTGACCGCGCTCTGTCTGCGCTTTGATGACATGGTGCAGGCGAAGGTCACGATTCTGGATACGTTCGGGCAGTATCTCGATGCGCGCACCTTTCCTGACGGCAACCCGTCCGCCGATCCGGGGCAGTATTTCCGCCAGGTATTTTACATCGACAGCAAGGCGGCAGAGGACAACGAGGTGGTGGAATTTCGCCTCTCCAGCCCGATGGACCTGCAGGGTCTGCTGATCCCGACGCGCCAAATCACGGCGGTCTGCACCTGGGCCTGCCGCAACAAATACCGCAGCGGTGACGGCTGTACCTACAACGGCCCGCGCATGTTTGATCTGAAAGGTAACCCGGTGACCGACCCTGCACAGGATAAATGCTCGGGCCTGCTGACCGACTGTAAAAAACGCTTTGGCCCGGCTGCCCGGCTCGATTTCGGCGGCTTTCCGGGGGCCAGCCTGATCCGGAGGTAATCATGCGCGATAAAACCATTGCCGGTATCCTGGCTCATGCTGCGGCGGAATACCCGCGCGAGTGCTGCGGCGTGGTGGCGCAGAAAAGCCGCGTCGAGCGGTATTTCCCGTGCCGGAACATCACCGGCGCGCCGGAGGAGCAGTTTGAGCTGTCGCCGGAGGATTACGCGGCGGCGGAAGACTGGGGCACCGTCACCGCCATTGTGCATTCCCACCCGGGCGACGGCGCCACCACCCAGCCGAGCGAACTCGACCAGCTGCAGTGCGACGCCCACGGCATCCCCTGGGTAATCGTCTCGTGGCCGGAAGGCGACCTGCGCACCATTGCGCCACGCGGGGAACGGCCGCTGGAAGGGCGCGCCTTTGAACTGGGTTATGCCGACTGCTGGTCGCTGGTGATGGACTGGCACCGCCGGCAGGGCGTGACGCTTCGCAACTACAGCGTGGATTATCCGTGGTGGGAGCGAGGAGAAAATCTCTATATGGATAACTGGTATGCCGAGGGATTTCGCGAGGTCACGGAGCCGCGCGCCGGCGACATGGTGCTGATGCAGGTGTCCGCGCCGGTGGTGAATCATGCCGGTATTCTGCTGGAAGGTAACCAGCTGCTGCACCACCTGTACGGCCAGCTCTCCTGCACCACGCCGTATGGCGGCTATCTGCGCGATCGCACGATTAAAATTGTCAGACACAAGGACCTGCCATGAATGAACTTAAAACGGTGAGGCTGTACGGCATGCTTGGCGCGCGGTTCGGTCGCGAGCACCGGCTGGTGATTACCAGCCCCGCAGAAGCCTGTCACGCGCTGTCGGTCATTCTTCCGGGTTTTGAGCAGTACATGCAGACGGCGCACCTGCGCGGCCTGCGCTTTGCTGTGTTTAAGGGAAAAAAGAACATCGGCCAGGACGAGCTGAAACATAACAGCGGCGAAGAGGATATCCGCATCGCGCCGGTGATTGCCGGAAGCAAACGTGGCGGTGTGCTGCAGACCATTCTTGGTGCCGTGCTGGTGGTGGGAGCGCTTGCTCTTGGCCCCGTGGGTATCGGCGCCATCGCAGGCAGCACGGCGATGAGCATTGGCCTTATGGGCGGTTCGATGATGATTGGCGGCGTGGTGCAGATGCTGTCACCCCAGCCCGGCGGGCTGGCATCGCGTCAGGACCCCGATAACGCGCCGAGCTATGCGTTCGGCGGGCCCGTGAATACCACGGCAATGGGTAACCCCGTCGGGCTCCTGTATGGCGAGCGCGAAATAGGCGGTGCGATTGTTTCCGCCGGCATCTACACCAACGACCAGTGAAAACCGGTCTGATAACAGCGCCTGCGGGCGCTTTTTTTATGGGCGCGGTATGGAAAAAATAACCGGTAAAAAGGGTGGCGGTGGTAATTCACGCACACCGCGGGAGTCTCCTGATTCATTACAGTCGATTGCGACGGCCAAAATACTGCTGGCGCTGGGCGAGGGGGAGTTCGCCGGCGGCCTGACGGATAAAGATATTTTCCTCGACGGTACCCCGATCCGCAGCGCTGACGGTACGCTTAATTTTCCCGATGTGAAATGGGAATTTCGTCCGGGTACCCAGACGCAGGATTACATTCCCGGCATACCGTCGGTGGAAAATGAAATCACCGTTAACACTCAGCTTAAAGCCACACAGCCGTGGACGCGTGCCATCAGCAACACGCAGCTCTCTGCGGTCCGGGTGCGTCTCGGTGTGCCTTCACTGCAGCGCATGAAGGACAACGGGGATGTGGTGGGCTACCGCGTCGAATACAAAATTGAGCTGTCCACAGACGGCGGCGGGTATGTCACGGTGCTGAACGGTGCATTCGACGGTAAAACCACCTCCCTGTATGAGCGCAGCCATCGCATTGACCTTCCGCCTGCCCGGACCGGCTGGCAGCTTCGTGTGAGCCGGACGACGGCGGACAGCACCTCCAGCCGCATCGTGGATACGACGAACATCGAAGCGTATTCCGAAATCATCGATGCAAAGCTGCGCTACCCGAACACCGCACTGCTGTTTGTGTCATTCAACGCGAAGCAGTTCAGCAATATCCCGCAAATCAGCGTACGCGCCCGCGGGCGTCAAATCCGTGTGCCCACGACATACGATCCGGAGGCACGCACCTATTCCGGCACCTGGGACGGCTCGTTTAAATGGGCCTGGAGCAACAATCCCGCCTGGGTGTTTTACGACCTGGTACTGAGTGACCGCTTCGGTACCGGCGACCGGCTGGACGCGACGCAGGTGGACAAGTGGAAACTCTACCGCATTGCGCAGTACTGCGATCAGCCCGTGCCGGACGGTACCGGCGGCAACGGTACCGAGCCACGTTTTCTCTGCGACGTGTATATCCAGAGCCAGAACGAGGCGTTTACGGTGCTGCGCGACCTGGCGAGCATCTTTCGCGGCATGACATACTGGGCCGGTAATCAGCTGGCCGCGCTGGCGGACATGCCGCGCGACATGACGTATGTCTACACCCGCGCCAACGTCATCGACGGCAAATTCTCCTACGCCAGCGGCAGCGAGAAGAACCGCTATTCAACGGCGATGGTGAGCTGGTCAAATCCGGAGAACCATTACACCGATGAAGTGGAGGCGGTGATGGAGCCTGATCTGGTGCGGCGCTACGGCGTGCGCCAGACGCAGATCTCCGCCATAGGCTGCACACGGCGCACCGAGGCCAACCGTCGCGGCCGCTGGGCGCTGCTGACAAATGCTAAAGACCGGATGGTGAGTTTCGCCACCGGGCTGGAAGGCATGATCCCGTTGCCGGGCCATATCATCGGCGTGGCGGATCAGTATCTGTCCGGGCGGGTAATGGGCGGGCGCATCAGTCAGGTGAACGGTCGTGTGCTGACGCTCGACCGGACGCCGGATGCAAAAGCAGGCGACAGACTAATCGTCAACCTGCCGTCCGGTAAATCACAGGCCCGTACCCTTCAGGCGGTCAGCGGCCGAAACGTCACGGTGTCTGCGGCATTCAGCGAAACGCCGGAGCGTGAGGCGGTCTGGTCGGTGGATGCGCAGGATGTCTCGATCCAGCAGTACCGCGTCACGTCTGTCGAAGACAACAACGACGGCACCTGGACCATCAGCGCGGTGCAGCACAACCCGGATAAATATGCCGCCATCGATTCCGGCGCGCGGCTCGATGAGCGTCCGGTATCAGCTATTCCGCCGGGCGTTCAGGCGCCGCCGGCCTCCGTGACCCTCAGCAGTTACAGCCGCGTGGTGCAGGGCCTCAGCGTGGAAACCCTGCGTGTCGCCTGGCCTGCTGCTCCCGGCGCCGTGGCGTATGAATGTCAGTGGCGCAAGGATAGCGGCGACTGGGTAAATGTGCCGCGCACAAGCTCGCTTGGCTTTGAGGTGCAGGGCATTTATGCCGGGCGGTATATGGCGCGCGTCAGCGCTGTGAATGCCAGCGATGTCGCCTCGGTCTGGCAGACCAGCGTGGAAGTGACACTGACCGGCAAGGTGGGGCAGCCGCTGGCACCACTGAACTTCCGCACCACGCCGATCAACTGGGGCATCCAGCTCGACTGGAACTTCCCTGACGGTGCTGACGACACGCTGATGACCGAAATTCAGTATGCCGCCGCGACCGACGGCAGCGACGCGTTGCTGCTCTCGGATGTGCCGTATCCGGCGCACAGTTACACGCAGCTTGGCCTGCGTGCGGGGCAGATCTTCTGGTACCGCGCGCGACTGGTGGACCGTATCGGGAACCCCTCGGCATGGACGGGCTGGGCACGCGGCATGGCGAACGACAATGCAGAGGATTACCTGGGCGATATTGCGGGTGATTTCATGACGAAGGAAGACGGTGAGGCGCTGCTCAGCGAAATCACGCTCGACCCCGAAGCCATTCTGCAGAACGCACTTAGCAGCCATGACACAGTCAACCAGCAGTGGAAGCAGTACGGCGAAAACCGCGCCGGCATTGTTCAGGCGCAGACACTGGCCGCCGATGCCGGTAAGTCCGTAGCGGCGCTTGAGACGGCGGTAAACGCGAAATTTAATGATTTCGACGCCACCGCCAGTCGTCTTGAGAAAGCCACTGCGGATAACGCATCGGCCATCAGCGAGATAAACGACACGGTGGTGGCGCGGTTTGACAATGTGGCTGCCGCGGTAGAAGGCAAAATGGATGCGTATGTTGATGCCAGTGGCGGCTCTGCCATCTACACCATGAAAACCGGCGTGCAGTATAAGGGGCAGTATTATGACGCCGGTCTGTCAGTGGCGGTCACCATTAACGGCACCGCTGTCGATACCCGCTTTGCGGTGAATGCGAATCAGTTTGTGGTAATGAGCGGCAGCGAAAACAACCGTTATTCGCCGTTTGCGGTGGTAAACGGGCAGGTGTTTATGAACTCGGCCTTTATCCAGGACGGCACCATCACCAGTGCCAAAATCGGCGCATTCATTCAGTCAACGAACTATGTGGCAGGCCGCGCAGGCTGGCGACTGGACAAGGCCGGAAACTTTGAGATTAACGGCGTAGGCGGAGGTGGCAGGATGCTTATCAGCAACACGCTGGTCCAGATCTGGGATGCCAACAATGTACTGCGTATCCGGATGGGGCTTTTCTGATGTCAGGATTACAGTGCTGGGATGAAAACGGGCAACTGGTGGTGGACCTCGGTGACTATATGGTGCGTTATCTTGGCCGGACCGTCGTCAACGCGCCAGGGAATATCACACAGATGAACGTTCCTTATGCAGGCCTGACGGCCGCCGGCTCTTTTGCCGCTATTGTCAAACTCACCGGTGTTACCCGGATCTGGAGCACGTCATGTTATGACGGCGGATTTACGCTGTTTTTTGTGCCGGGCACCAGTTACGCAGACACCATAACCGTGGATCTCTACAGCTTCCTATGAGCGGATTTGAAGTCAGAAACTCAGCCGGTGCGCTGACCATTAACAGCGATTACCGCGCGCCTTTGCTGTCTTCATCGGCAGCAGTGAGAACCGATTCGGTCGGTGATTTTGATATGGATATTCCGGGGTTCGGTAACCTTAAACAACTGGGGTGGGTCCTTGATAGCACCCTGTTTGCGCCCGGGCAGTTGTCATGGTTCAGGCTGAACGTGAATGGCTGGGGCCTGCCGGGCGCGCAGTACTTTCTGCCCGGTGCTGCTGTTATTGCCAAAACCAAGACCGATATTGCCTGGCAAAGCGGATACCTTGATGTGTTTAATTCAGCCGGGGAGCTTATCTGGTCAGCGAGGTCTGCGGCCAGAATGCCCCGTGTGCTGGGTTTTATCACCATTCCGGCAGGCTTCGACCTGCAGAATAATACGTTTTCAGCTGCGGTACCTGGCACGCCTTATTATCTGCTGGAAATCATGCCAGGCGCATTGTCTGAGGATCAGGAAGGTGTGGGAGCAAAAAACGGCATCGTTATTAAACAGCTCTCCGGCTCGGTCATCATGCGCTACATCAACCAGAACGGCAGGAACTACAGGGATACCCCGCTTTACTCCCGTGGGTTCAGGCTTCCTTACGCCGTATTCTCCACCCTTTAAGACTCATACAAGACCCGCTTCGGCGGGTTTTTCATTTTAAGGAGCAGGCCTGATGGCTAAAGGCACTATCAGCATCAATAACGGCGCAACGACCATAAACGGCGACGGCACTACATTTACCGGCGAACTGGTTGCCGGTGATTACATCGTTTTTACAGCAGGTCAGGTAGTCTATACTCTGGCCGTTAAAACAGTGAGCAGCGACACGGCACTGACGCTCACTAAAACATATACCGGACCGGACGCCACGGGGCTGGCGTGGTCGGCGGTACCGCGCGGCACCATGAGCCAGATTACGATGGAAGTTGTGAATCAGGTGACCGAGGCATTACGCGGTCTGAACCATGACAAAGCTAACTGGCAGCAGGTATTCTCCGCAGGCAACAATATCACGGTTTCCCTGCCGGACGGCAGGGCGTTTAACGGACCCAGTTGGCCGTTTATCGTTAACCTTCTGGAAGACCTTGATCCTGACCGGCTTCAGCAAATCGTTAATGACCTGAAGACGGCGCAAACCAGCGTAAGCGCCGACAGGAAAGCAGCCGAAACCGCCCGAACCGGCGCACAAAGCGCAGCCACCAGTGCGGCAACTGCACAGAAAGCAGCGGAAAGCGCCAGCGCTGCCGCCACGAAAAGCGCCACCAGTGCAGCCACCAGCGCCAGTGATGCGACGAATTCAGCAAACGCTGCCAGCCAGGCGGCCACCGATGCACGTAGCCAGGCAGATCGCGCAGAGCTGCTGGCCGATAAATTTGACGCAGAAAAAGTCCTGACGAAAGATGCAAACCTGTCCGATGTAGCTGACAAGGCAAAGGGGTTAAAAAACCTTCTGAACGGTAAACCGCTGCCGCTGAGTGCTGATGCGGTATCCGATGGCGATGCGGTGACTCTGCGTCAGCTTAAAGCCTCATCTGGTGGCGGAAGCAGTGCCAACATGAATGGCGTGATGAATGATTTTATCGGTGCCGTGGACTGGTTTAACGGATCACGAGCGTCCTTGCCATCTGGCTATCAGTCTGGTGACGGGCAAGTTCTTAAACGTAGCGATTATCCTGATTTGTGGGCTGCTATCAACTCTGGAATTCTGCCGTCGATAACTGATTCTGCATGGCTTGCCGATCCGGCCAGGCGTGGTCGTTACTCTACCGGCGACGGCTCAACCACTTTCCGCATGCCGGATTTGAACGGCGTTCAGAGTGGCAGCATCGCTGCGCCATTCCTTCGCGGCAGCGGAACAGGCTCGCAGGGGAATCCCGGTGATGTTGCGCAGGACGGATTACCTAACATTGCTGGCGCTTACAACATCAGGAATATTAACGGTGGTGGCCGCAACACATGGGGTCATGTTGGCTCGTTCTATTATGATCAAGATCCTAAAGGCAGCGCGCTTGCGGATCTCCAGACTGGCTCGACGTCATCGATTCCCGAAATTATGCGATTTGATGCCAGCCGTTCTAATTCTGTTTATGGTCGCGCCAGTGAAGTTCAGCCGAAAAACGTTGTCGGTATCTGGATAATCCGCGCCAACGGCAATTTTGTTGCGGCCAATACTAACTTTAACGTCATCAACGCCTACGCATCAGATCCGGGCGCTGGTTTCGTTGCGACGGGCGGCTTTGCCAGGTCTGTAGCAAAAATCGCTGAATCGGAAGCCTTTGAGGCTCAATTCTACGCGGAAAAAGGTTCGGATGGTGTTGTTCGTGCGACTATTCGCGCCGGTAGCGGCAACCCAAGCGTTGCGGCGCAGTTTTCGGAAAGCGGGGAGGTGACAGCGCCAACGTTTAAGCCGACTGATATTTCGGCGACGTGGGATAACTTTCAAGTTCCACACGGCCCTTTATCGCCTGTTAGCGGGTCAATCAGTGTTGAGGATTATTTAAAACGTCCTGGCTTTTACATGCAAAACAGGAACGCCGAAGCAAGTTTGGCAAATGGTTATCCTGATGGAAAGGCGGGGTCTCTTTTGGTAATGCCTAATGGTGCTGGTAATGCAAACGGATGCACTCAATTTTATTCAAATTACCAGGGAACTGGCGGAATCTTTTTCCGCCGATACATTGCTGATCAGTCAAGTTTTGAAAGTGGCGGCCCTGCTGGATGGAAAACAGTTTTCACCAATCACGGGGATATTGCAAACACCGCTGGCGGGCCAAACGCGACGGTTAATAACTGGAATGACATTCAAGCTAATCATGTAGGTTTCGGTTACAACGGCGTGCCAAACAGCCCAGGGTCAACCGGTACTTGCCTGACTTTCTCTAACACTAAATACCCGGCTTATGCCATCCAGTTTACTGGAAACTACGCATCTGCATCTCGCTACTTTGCGCGCTCTCAAAATGGCGATAGCGGCGGAGTTTGGCAACCCTGGCGCGAGTTCACGATGGCGGCTGTTTCCGATGAGCGTCTGAAAGATGTTAAAGGGAATTTTAACGTTGAGGCCGGTCTGGATAACATCAACCGCATGGAGTTTAAGCTTTTTCGTTACAAGTGGGATGAACCTGAACGGTCGGCGCGCCGTGGCGTTATCGCCCAGCAGATTATGCAGATTGACAAGGAATACGTGAAGGATGTTGGCGAAAACATGGTGTTGGACCAGACGCCGATGTTACTTGACGCTCTGGCTGCAATAAAAGCGCTGCGCCAGCGTGATGAGGACAACAAGGCACGTATTGCTGCGCTTGAAATGGAACAGGCCCGGCTGCAGGCGTCAGTTTCCAGCCTCATTGCTGCGGGAAGCGCCACCAAAGAAGGTTCTGAAAGCGAATCGGTCAGTGGAAAATGATAAGGCATAGTGGCCCGTATGGGCTGCTCTGCTTATAAAAAATATTACCTGCCGTTACGATTAATAGGCCGCTGCGTCTTGATTTCGTTACCCCTTGAAACTACTGTATAAATACACAGTATATTTTACAGGAGGTACATAATGAAAATACACCCCCTCGTCTGGCCGGTTACGCCAGTCAACATCCCATTCTATGCAGACCTGATTTCAGCAGGCTTTCCGAGTCCCGCCGCCGATTATATCGACAGTGGCATTGACCTCGTTTCCCACCTTATTGCACATCCTTCATCCACCTATGTTCTGCGGGTCGCCGGCGACTCGATGCGCGATGCCGGTATTCTCGACGGTTCCCTTTTGCTGGTGGACTTCAGCCTGCACGCGAGACACAACGACATCGTCGTCGCCAATATCGGCGGGGAGTTCACTGTTAAAAGGCTGGTGACGTACCCTGTGGCGCAGCTACGTGCCGAGAACCCGGCTTACCCGCCTATAGCTGTTTATGACGCCGACGACCTCGAAATCGTCGGCGTTGTCATTTGCGTGATAAATACCCTGCACCGCAATGTTCGCGCTGGTTGATATGAACTCGTTCTACACGAGTTGCGAGACGGCATTCCGTCCGGATCTGGCCGGTCAGCCCATTGTGGCGCTCTCGAATAACGACGGCTGTGTGATAGCGCGCAGCCGCGAAGCAAAAGCGCTTGGCATAAAAATGGGCATGCCCTGGTTCCAGCTGCGCGAGATGCCGTTTCCGCAGCGGATCATTGCCTTTTCCAGCAACTATGAGCTTTAGTAAGTTAAGTGGAATGCAACATTTGCGGTATAAACTTTAGCCAGTTGTCCTGAACTGAAAGGGGAAGGCCGTGAACACGAAAACACATTCCACTTCGGCTTTGCTGCTGGCCGGGCAGTGGCTTAAAATTCCTTCGAATTTAGGAAGAGCCAGCTCAACTATTAAGGTAAGGCCTATCGAAGTGCCCTGACGCATTTTTTTGCCTTCTGTGAAATACACGATATTGCTCCTGAAAGGGCTTTCTTTGAAGACATTGCAGTATATATCTGCCCTCAGCTCCCTGATATGCCGTCAGCCGTTGCCAGCGCCACGCTCCAGTTGCGCATTTCAGCTCTTCGCCTCTGGTATGACTTTCTGATTTACCAGGATATTTGCAGTCTCAACCCGTTACCCCGTTCGGGTTTGCCTGGTGCCATTTATACCGGGCGAGGCCTGATCCCACGTATCACCCGCCTCCCCGTTATTCCCGATGACGGGCAGTGGCTCAGGTTCCTGAAACACGTTTCTGCCGCGTCCCTACGTGACCGGCTGATGCTTGCTCTGGCGTATTATGGCGCGCTCCAGCGCACGGAAGTGACGGCTCTGAGGCTTGAGGACATTGATCTGGCTCACCGCCTGATACGCATCCGCGCAGAGACGACGAAAAACAGACGGGAAAGAATGGTCTGCTACAGCGCTGACGTTGCGCGGGTACTGGCAAATCATTTCCAACAGCTACGGCTGGCAGGCTGGTCAGGCGGTGCTCTGTTCCGTTCCGCCTCTGACCGTAATTACGGCGCTCCGCTCTCGTTCTGGAGCTGGAGTAAAACCGTGCGGAAATGGGCGACAGAGGCTGATCAGCCAGACATCACCACGCATACTTTTCGTCACCTCCGGCTGACGCACCTGGCACGGGCCGGATGGAAACTGTATGAACTGGCTACGTATGCAGTGCTTCGCCAGAATGAGCTGATGCGCCTGACCGCAGGCTGCATCATTCCACAATCGGAAGATATTAACCGGGACGACGGCAGTACCATTCCTGCCGGGACCCTTTGCTACCTTAATGTGCCAGCTGGCAAGACCTCTAAAGCCTTTGTTAAACCGGTTTCTGCTGCAGTGAAAAAGTATGTCGATATCTGGCTGGCAGAGTGACCAGAAGAGCAGGCAGCGCTGACGGATGAACGCACCGGTGAAAAGGTCCGTTTCCTGTTTCAGTACCGGGGCAAAGCCGTGGGAAGAGATATAATAAACCGCACCGTTATTCCGGTTCTCTGTGCCAGAGCGGGGATGCCGGAGGAAGACAGCCGGGGTCCCATTACCAGCCACCGGGGGCGTGCATCGGCCGTGACAGCACTGGCCAGTGTTCCTCAGGGCATGTCGCTATACGAGCTGATGCAGTGGTCAGGTCACTCTTCGCCGCAGTCTACAATGCATTATATTCGTATACGGCCGACACAGCTGGCAGCCTCTTTTGTGAAGGCGGACCGGGTCGCGCATATGATGAGCGTGCTGATTGACCATGATCCGCTTGCCGTCAGCCTCACCGGTCCGGCAATATATTATGATCTCGGCGATTCGTACTGTATGAATCCATTCTGGAGCAACTGCCCGCACCGGATGGCGTGCATCGGTTGTGACTTTAATCTGCCAAAACAGAGTGCAAGAGGACTTCTGCTCGAAAGTAAGGCGTCCGTAAAAAGATATCTGGAGGAGGTGCCGCAGACGGTTGACGAGAGAGCCATCGTGGAGGGAGATACGGAAAAACTGGAGGCTGCTCTGAGAAAAAGCAGTAAGGTTCTCATCCGGTAAAACATCTGTCCGGACAGCATATTATTTCAGGTAAGTAGCAGCACAGTGCGTGAGTTCTGCGTCGTAACAGAAAGTCAGCAGTCAAAGCTGATTCACTGAGCCATACCTCTTTTTTCCGCAGTCATTCCGGTTTAGATTATTTCTTTTTTCTGCCTGAAAAAAGATAAATAAGGGCCCTCTCAGGGGCCCTGCCGGTCGGTTGAAATCAGTCTTCTGATGTCAGCTGTAAACTATTTATTCAGCCATTTTTCCAGATGTTCAATCTCCGCCTTCTGTGCTTTGATGACATCTTCAGCCATATTTCTCATTTCAGGATCTTTTCCGTACTTCAGCTCTGTTTCGGCCATGGCTATCGCGCCTTTATGGTGCTCAGCCATGCCTCTGGCAAAAGTCCTGTCTGCATCCTGCTCCTTCATCGCATCCATCATGCTGCGGTGCATATTCTGCATGCCGGCCATGTATTCTTTTGAGGCCGGGGACATATGCATGTCCTGCGTCATCTTCATATCTGGCTTCTGTGCCATAGTCGCAACTGGCAGAACAACCAGCAGGGAAACCAGGGCTGTCTGTAATTTTTTCATGATCCGTTCCTTTACTGGGCTAAGATACTCAAGTTTAGTTAAGCACCCGGGATCGTTTCACAAAAGCGTGAAAGAAATCCTTGATTTAAAGCAGTTCAGAATTATTACGGGCGAAAGCATGAAGAAAGCGCACATCAACGTAAATTATGCTGCTGGTATTTTTACCGTAAACGTAACGATGTCTTCGTCCAGAAAAACCTGCAATGTACCGTTGTGAGCCTGAACAACGGCTCGCGTGATGGAAAGGCCCAGGCCAGCACCGTCCGTGTTATGTTGCCGGGACGAGTCGCCCCGGTAAAAGCGATCAAAAAGCCTGCCCAGATTTTCCTGCGTGATGGCTTCCGTGCGGTTGGATATATGAACAAACGCCATCCCGATCTGCTGTTCTGCCCGGATCAGGATCGCCGCGCCGTCTGAAGAGTACTTTATTGCATTGGTTATCAGGTTGCTCAGCGCCCGGCGCAGCATCAGACGATCGCCCTTCATGCTGGCCCCCCCTTCAAACGTCAGGGTTTTACCGTTTTCAGCGGCCAGCGGCTCGAAAAATTCGATTAGTTCTTCGAGTTCTGCCTTTGCGGAAAAAATCTCATTTTCCAGCGCCAGCAGCCCGTTTTCAGACTTCGCCAGAAACAGCATGTCGCTGCTCATTCTGGCAAGTCGGCCCAGCTCCTCCAGGTTTGAGAAAAGCACTTCCCGGTAGCTGGCAGCGTCACGCTCCCGGGACAGGGCAACCTGCGTCTGCATCATCAGGTTACTTACGGGAGTGCGCAGCTCATGGGCTATGTCAGATGAAAACTCTGACAGGCGCCTGAAAGAGCCCTCCAGTCTCTCCAGCATGCTGTTAAACTCGGCTACGGTAGGCATAAGCTCCGAAGGAAGGTGTCGGGCCGGCAGGCGCTCACTGAGATTATTAACAGTAATAGCCGAAGCCAGCCGGTTTATTTCATTCAGCGGCCGGAGTCCGATGCGGGTGGCAAGCCAGCCCAGCAAGACAGAAAGAAAAATCAGTCCCCCGTTAAGCCACATCAGCCACTCTTTCAGCTGGCCGATAAATTCATCATGAAAGCCAGTATAGTAGGCGGCTGTTATCAGCACGTCCCGGTGCCTGCCCGCGTTCTCTGCACCGATTTTTTTAATCATGACGTTATAGCGCCAGCCGTCTTCCTCCACCGTCTGCAGGGTGTTCAGCTTCAGGGGCTCACCGGCAAAGCGCTCAGCCGGAACCGGGAAGCCGGGAGAGAAATAGTCGGCGAGTATTTGATTATCAGCAGTCCTGATCGACAGATAAAGTCCGCTATGGCCCACCATGGCGTCGGCAAGCTTGCGGGCAAGTCCGACGGTATCAAGCTTTCCTGTACGGACTTCACTTTCCAGCAGTTCGGTAGCCAGCTCAAGCTTACCGGTCAGCAGCGTAAGGTCCTGGCTGCGAAAGTAACTGCCCAGCGCGGCAACCAGCAGAACGCTGGTAAGCAGCCAGACGGACATCATGACACCGGCAAAGACCAGGCTAAGTCTGGAAGTCAGAGACCAGTTACGCTTCATTCTTCACGTATCTCCAGCACGTAGCCAATGCCGCGCACGGTATGGATCAGCTTCGGGCTGAAGTCATCATCCACCTTGCTGCGCAGCCGCCGGACAGCCACATCAATCACGTTAGTGTCACTCTCAAAATTAATATTCCAGACCAGGGAGGAGATGAGATTTCTTGGCAGCACTTCACCGCGACGCTGCAGCAGCAGCTCAAGCAGAACAAACTCTTTTGTGGACAGATGAATTTTTTTGCCGGAACGGCTGACGCTCCGGCGGGATATGTCCATCACCAGGTCAGCTATTTCGTACATGCCGGATGCCAGAGAGCGGTTACGCCTGAGCTGGGTCCGGATACGGGCCAGAAGCTCGGCAAAATCGAACGGCTTGAGAAGATAGTCATCGGCTCCCAAGTCCAGACCTTTGATTTTTTCGCTGACGTTATCCCTTGCGGTCAGAAACAGCACGGGCTCTTCGTGGCGGGCCATTCTCATCTGCCGCAGAATGTCCCAGCCGTCCAGGGAGGGCAGCATCACATCAAGAATAATCAGGTCGTAGCGCTGCTGAAGGATATGCTCCAGCCCCTGACGGCCGTCATTCACAAGGGTGACGTCATACCCTGCCTCCTGAAGACCCTGTTTCAGGTAAGTCCCGGTTTTAATTTCATCCTCGACGATCAGAAGAGTGGTCATGGTATAAGGGCCCTGCAGCTGAGTGTCGTTACGCCATACCGTTACCGGGCGACAGCGTGCCAAGCCAGGCTACGGTCGCCAGAATCAGGATAGACACGCTGAACTCTGTAATAATACTTTTGCGCATCAGCGCAATACCCGTCTTATAGTGGCCCTGACCGAGCGCATTTTCCAGTGCGGGTGCAAGCCGGAAGCGGTTCGCGGCAGCCAGCAACAGCATAACGAAAAACAAACCTGTCTTGATTAGCAGGAGCAGCCCGTAGTGGCTGCCCGGCAAAGATTTGACCGGGTCTTCCACAATGAAGAAAAAGTTAATGACGGCGGTGATGACAATACTCAGCACAATCACCGTGCCGGCCCGGGAAAAGCCCGTCAGGGCTTCCGCAAGCTGCCGGACGTGGCTGGCCGTCTGCGCCTTTTTGATGCATAACAGAATGGCAAAGGCCGTGAGCGCGCCCACCCATGCACCGGCTGCCGACAGGTGGATGATATCGCTCAGCAGATGCAGATAGTAGCTCATACCGTCGTTCATGGCCGCATGGCCGCCCCATGCCAGGGTGGCCAGCGCTGTGCCTCCGGAAAGCGTGAGAACGTAACGCGACAGAACGGCATTGCGCAGGCGCAGGCCCAGTCCGATGAAGGCCAGCACGAGTGCGGCAAGCCGGATAACCCAGCTGAGGCCGACCGCAGTCTCACCGATAACCATCTCTATGATGTGGAGCGTGATTTCACCTGCGTCGGTCACGCCACTCATCGCCTGCGCGACCAGCAGCATATTCGCCAGCGACAGAACAATGCCGACGGATATCAGAATAAAGAAGAACGACCAGACACTGAATAATGACACCGATTTTTTAAGCGTTCCCTTCACGGCATACAGTTCAAATAAAGGCAGCCCAAACAGAACCATAAGGTCAAGGTAAAGGAAAAAGCGGATAACAATAAAAGTCTGATCGTTCATGGCATTATTTCACGCTAAAGCTGACGTTACCCGTGCGCGGGTGTGTATCAGAAGACACCGCACGCCACTCCACCTTGTATGTGCCAGGCACCAGAGGTTTGGCTGGCGTGATCACCATGGTTTTCGGATCGCCACCGGCGGCCACTTTTGCCGCAACCGCCATCGGGGCATG
The DNA here is from genome assembly GCF_001277195.1 of Cronobacter muytjensii ATCC 51329. Classification (NCBI taxonomy): domain Bacteria; kingdom Pseudomonadati; phylum Pseudomonadota; class Gammaproteobacteria; order Enterobacterales; family Enterobacteriaceae; genus Cronobacter; species Cronobacter muytjensii. Next base: position 2,244,587 of record NZ_CP012268.1, on the reverse strand, counting down.
AGAGGACATGCCGGGCATAGCGGTCATGACGAGACGTGCACCAGAAAATTTTGTGACCAGATTCTCAGTAAAGTGCAGCTCCACTTTTGAAGGCGCTGCCACCTGCGCTTTATCAGCAGGGACAGAAGAAGCCAGTTCCGGATGCGCCTGCGCGGCAAAAGCAGCAACAGAGGCGGCAACAGCGATGACGTAGCCAGCATAATTACGTTTCATATTCATACCTGTCTTGTTTGTTAGAATTAACTGCATCAGAACCACACGCGGGCACCGAGAAGAAAGCGCAGTTCGTTGTCTTTCTCTCCTTCACGGGTCGCCATATCGGCCGTGTTGCCATAAAGCTGGCTCCACGATACGCCCACATAAGGCGCAAACTCCCGCTTCATTTCGTAACGAAGGCGCAGGGAAAGCTCGGTACCGGACAGCCCTTTTCCGGTTTCACGCACCTCATCATCCTTTCCGTAAAAATTAGCTTCAAAAGACGGCTGCAGGATGAGCCGGTTGGTCAGCAGCACGTCATACTCTGCTTCAAACCGGAGCGCGGTGCGTCCCTGCTCACCGGCAAACGCGGTGAGTTCAGTTTCGAGGTTATACAGCGGCATGCCCTGAAAGCCGGCGGCGGCCCATGTCTGGGGCCTGCCAGGTTTAAAATCCTGTCGGGCGCCCGCAACCACGTCCCACCAGGGCGAGATAGCGTGCCCCCACAGGGCCTGCACCTCTGCCGACTCGGTTTTTCCGTCGCTGGTTTCCCCTTCGCTGCGCAGCCAGAGGCGATCAATATCCCCGCCTGCCCAGCCGCTGACGTCCCAGCTGAACCCTCCGGCCTCATTATTTTTCTGCCACTCAAGCTGATCGGCCAGCAGATACCAGTTCACGTTGCTGTCATGCACCTTATGGCCGTGTACGTCCGGAAACGCAGCCCGGCGGTCGGCGTCCGTCAGCACCGGAACAGGCGTTCTGCTTTCAGTCGGGGCAGCAGGCTGCATAGACTCCATGCTTTCCATCCCGGACATGGGTTCCATATTGCCCATAGCGGAGTGGTCCATGCCCGACATTGCACCTATGTCATGCTCCTGCATGTTGTGCGCCGCTTCAGCCCGTGCATCAGGGGCGGCCGTAAGTGCGCTGCCGGCAATGGCTGCGAAAACCAGCAGTCCGGCCGCCGGGCGGAAAAAGTTATGTTTCATATCACCACGCTCAGAAGCTGACATCAGAAGTACCTCATTCATTAACCCGGACTTCACGGAACATGCCTGTTTCCATATGAAAAAGCAGGTGACAGTGGTAAGCCCAGCGGCCCAGCGCATCGGCCGTCACACGATAGCTGCGGCGCGTGCCGGGCGGCATATCAATGGTGTGTTTACGTACCAAGAAATTCCCTTCTTCATCTTCAAGGTCGCTCCACATTCCGTGCAGATGAATGGGATGCGTCATCATGGTATCGTTAACCAGCACGATGCGGACGCGCTCGCCATAGCGGAGCGTGACCGGCTCTGCATCGGAGAACTTGATGCCATTGAAAGACCAGGCAAATTTTTCCATATGGCCGGTAAGATGCAGTTCTATGGTGCGTGAGGGTTCGCGTCCGTCTGGATCGTCAAAAGTGCTTTTCAGGTCAGCGTAGGTCAGAACCCTGCGGCCATTGTTCCTCAGCCCGATACCCGGATCGCTGAGCTTCGGGGTGGGCATCATGGCCTGCATGTCAACCAGGGGGTTGTTCGTTTCTGATGCCGGATGCTTCTGCATATCACCCATGCCGGCCATGCTGCCGTGGTCCATGCCGCCCATGCTGCTGTGATCCATGCCAGCCATACTGCCTGCCGGGGCGCTTTCCACAGCTGAACCATCCATGCTCTGCATGCTACCGCCGTCCATACCCTGCATCTGCCCGTGATCCATACCCCCCATGCTGCCGTGATCCATTCCCCCCATTCCCATATCATCCATGGTGAGCCAGGGACGAGGATCTGTGGAAGGAACCGGGGCAGTCATGCCTTCACGAACGGCAAGCGTGCCCCGGGCATAGCCGCTTCTGTCCATGGACTGGGCAAAGATGGTGCAGGCATCCTGTACGGGCTCCACAATGACATCGTAGGTTTCAGCCACGGCAATACGGAACTCATCCACGCTGACGGGGGTGACGTACTGGCCGTCAGCAGCCACCACGGTCATCTTCACGCCGGGAATGCGCACATCGAAGTAGGTCATGGCAGAGCCGTTGATAAAGCGGAGGCGGATTTTTTCGCCTTTACGGAACAGTCCGGTCCAGTTTTTACCCGGGCCCTGACCGTTCATAAGATAGGTGTAAGTCGCACCGCTGACGTCTGCAAGGTCAGTCGGGTTCATCTTCATTTCCGCCCACATCTTCCGGTCGGCCAGGGTATTTCCCAGTCCCTTATCCCGGGCATCACGGAAAAAGTCACCAGCAGCAGGCTTGGCGAAGTTGTAGTAGTCGGACTGCTTTTTCAGTTTTGCAAGAATGGTAGAGGCACTTTCATCTGACCAGTCGGTCAGCATTACCACGTGTTCCCGGTCATACTTAAATGGCTCAGGCTCAGCAGAATCAATGATAATCGGGCCGTAAACGCCCTCCTGCTCCTGCAGGCCGGAGTGGCTGTGATACCAGTAGGTGCCATTCTGCTTTACGCGAAATGAATAGACGTAAGTATCATCGGGTTCAATACCGTGAAAGCTGAGGCCGGGAACACCATCCATGTTGGCTGGCAGAATAATGCCATGCCAGTGAATGGAGGTTGTTTCTTTCAGACGGTTTTTAACCCGCAACGTGACAGTATCACCTTCTTTCCAGCGCAGCAGGGGCCCCGGCAGGCCGGCGTTGATGGTTTTGCCATAACGGATGTTTCCGGTGATATTCAGCGGCGTTTCGGCGATGAACAGGTCGAAATCGTTACCGGTAAGCGTGCGTGACTGTACCAGACTTACTGCCGAGAAAGCATTGAACGTCTTCATACCAAGACCGCCGACAATTCCGGCTGCTGTGATCCCTTTGATAAAATTACGTCGTGTACTTTTAAGCTGCATAACTGGGCTCCGGCAAAATGCAGTTTGTCCCGGGAGGAACTTTTTCGGCGCCGGAAGCATGAATAATGCAACCCGGCCAGGAACGTTATTTCTGTTACCGGAAAACTATCACAACTGAAACCCCGACTTGATTACATTTATGTCATGTTGGAACCTACTGTTTTTAAATTACATTTTTGTCATTTTCGTTCACGGTGTTTTTTTTCGGATACGATGAAAGTCACTGAGGCCGGTAAAGTTCCGGTCCGGAATTAACGGCTATTTTTATCCTTTAAACGTAAGGAATTACGAATGAAAAAGATTATGCTTGCCGCCGCTGCGGTCCTTCTGTCTGTTTCAGCCGCTCAGGCTCAGCCAGCCCCCATGGACATGTCCTGCTGCATGAACAAAAAAGCCCCGGCGGCCTCCATGAATGAACATGAGCTGGCGATTCAGGCACATCAGAGCATGAATAACAGCAGTTCTGCCGCACATCAGAACATAATTGAAACGCACCGTAAGATGATGCAGGAAGAGAAATAAGCGCAGATAACAGCCCGTAGCCTTGGCTGAAAAAACTCGGGCAAAAATCACCCGGATTTTGTCTTGGTTACTGTTGTTACAGAATGTGTTGTGCATTAACCCTCATTACACTGAGTTATCTGAAAAACTTTGTTGAGGCTGTAATCAGCCGGCCCGTCTGACTGTGGCGGGCTTCTTTTTAAAACCCTGTGTCACCCCACTCCTGTTACCGTCTGTATAAAACGCTTTTGCAGCAATCAACATTTTGTTCCATGCTTACCACTTCTTTGCATTTAACGATGACGGGAAGAAATTATGTCTGAACAATACCGCAACTGCATTGAGGCCTGTTATATCTGCGCCGCAACCTGTGACTACTGCGCAACGTCCTGCCTGAAAGAAGAAAATATTGAGATGATGCGCGAATGCATCCGGACGGACATGCAGTGCGCCAGCATCTGCCGTCTGGCAGCTGAACTGATGACAATGGACAGTGAATTTGCTGCTCAGATTTGTAAGGTTTGCGCAGAAGCATGCCAGAAATGCGGTGATGAGTGCGCGAAACATGAGCACGAGCACTGTAAGAAATGTGCTGAAGCCTGTTACCGCTGTGCTGAAGAATGCCGGAAAATGGCAGCGTGACAGCAAATGGAAGCTGTCCAGTCGCAGCTTCCGGAAAGTGCCGCCTGTTTCATTCCAGCCGGTGATTTTTGATACATTCACCCGGCGTCAGGGTGGTAAAAATCACCGTTCTTATCCGGACTACCCGCCATACAGCCAGAAGGGTAATACCGCGTCCCTATTCAGGCTTTTTTAAACTGACATCCCCCTATATTAAATATCGTAAAAACCCGGGCGTGTTTTTGCAGCCGGTCGGTACATATGCCCTCTGCCTTATTCACAAAAACGGGGATAACACCTGTATAATTAATGTGCAGATTTGTTGTGTGCATTCCTTCAGAAAGATTTAAGTCTTGTGTTGAATTTCTATTCCACATAAACGGCGACATGAGCCAGCGGGTAATGACCACGCTTGAGGAAATGTGCCCGCGCGTCGAGGTATACAGCATCGATGAGGCATTTTGCGATCTTACGGGTGTAAGGAATTGTCGTGACCTGGCTGATTTTGGAAGGGAGATACGCGAGACGGTGCGGTGCAACACGCGAATTCATTGTGGTGTCGGTATCGCCCAGACGAAGACGCTGGCGAAGCTTGCCAATCGCGCGGCCAAAGAGTGGCCGCAGACGGGCGGGGTGGTGGACCTGTCAAACCAGGCGCGCCAGCGGCGGCTGATGGCGCTGATGCCAGTGGAAGATGTCTGGGGCGTCGGTCGGCGTATCGCCAGAAAGCTGGAGGCGATGGGTATTAAAAATGCTTTGCAGCTCTGTGATACCGATATCCGCTTTATCCGCAAACATTTCAACGTTGTGATGGAGCGCACCGTGCGTGAGCTGCGCGGCGAGCCCTGTCTGGAGATCGAAGAGTTTGCCCCGGCGAAACAGGAAATCGTCTGCAGCCGGTCATTCGGGGAGCGAATCACCGACTATGAAGCGATGCGCCAGGCTATCTGCAGCTATGCGGCGCGCGCGTCGGAAAAGCTCCGCGGCGAGCATCAGTTCTGCCGGTACATTTCGGTGTTCGTGAAAACCTCCCCGTTCTCTGCTGAGACGTATTACGGCAACCACGCCGGGACAAAGCTACTGACGCCAACTCAGGACACGCGCGACATTATCGCTGCGGCGACGCGCTGCCTTGATGCAGTCTGGCGCGACGGCCACCGGTACCAGAAAGCGGGCGTTATGCTGGGTGACTTTTTCAGCCAGGGCGTGGCACAGCTGAATCTGTTTGACGAGAATGCGCCGCGCGCCAACAGCGAGGCGCTGATGTCACTGATGGACAAACTCAACCAGCAGGGGCGGGGAACACTCTATTTTGCGGGGCAGGGCATCCAGCAGGCGTGGCAGATGAAGCGGGAGATGCTGTCGCCGTGTTATACGACACGGCTGGCTGACGTGCCGATCGCGCGGGCATGGTAAAAGTGGTAGTGTTCACACCTTTATAATGCAAGATAATGTCCGCTTTGAGCGAACAGCGGACCTTGCAAGTTTACACTCCCCTGGAGCGGAAATCTGATGGGAGATCACCTTGTTTCCACTGGTCCTCCACCAATCTATAAAAGGATCAATTGAAAGAACTTGGAAAGTATTTCATTTGCTATAGTAAAAACAGAAGCGGTTGTTAGCCAGCCAGACCAATCTGTTAACCTATTTATTTCTGTTACAGTTAAGGCAACTTATGGATTATTTGCAGCAACTTATTTCGGACCCTACGGCGTGGGTAGCGCTGGCAACTCTCATTACGATGGAGGTTGTGCTTGGTATAGACAACCTCATCTTTATCTCAGTCATTACCAATAAGTTGCCTGAGCAGCATCGTGATCGGGCCAGACGCATTGGGATAGGCTTAGCTCTGGTTATGCGATTAGGACTCCTGGGTACTATCGCCTGGATCATTCAGTTAGTCGAGCCAGTACTTAGCTTCTTTGGCAAAGACTTTTCCTGGAAGGATATCATTTTGATTGCCGGGGGGCTTTTCCTGCTTTGGAAGGCTACAAAGGAAATTCATCACATACTTGACCCTCATCCAGAGGGTGACATGTTTGAAGGAAAAGGCAGTAAAAGCAGCGCTATCCATGGATTTGGCTCAGCTATTATTCAAATACTTGTGCTTGATCTTGTATTTTCCATAGACAGCATTATTACGGCTGTAGGCATGACTGAGCATGTACTAATCATGGTAATTGCGGTTATTTTCGCCGTGACAGTTATGCTTTTGGCTGCCAAACCTCTGGCACGCTTTATTAGTAATAATCCTTCAGTTGTTATGCTGGCGCTGGGCTTTTTAATCATGATCGGTATGACTCTGATTGCTGAGGGCTTTGGTGCTCATGTGCCTAAAGGGTATATCTATGCTGCTATGGCCTTCTCAGCTTTTATAGAAGGATTAAATATGCTGTCCCGACGAACAAGGCGTAAGCATTAAATCCTGCACGGCCCGGTAAATGTTTAAAGTTACTGTAAGGGCTTGTAATATCTGTCGGGACCGCCAGCAGGCCATGCTTCGCTCGATAACGACCTGCGCTACCATGGATGTTGAGGATGCTGGCCTCCTTGTCGAAGCTGGCGCAGCATGCGGCTCGAATGAACTACTATGAACTGCTAACAAAAACTTTCTGATGAGCGCAGGCATATAATACTGCACATCAGAGGTAGAAAGGTTCGGTGAGTATCTGGTTAGAGGCTTGTAATATTTGCAGTGGGCCTAGTTTAAGCCGCTGAGCTGCTTGCCATAATTTGACACAGCATGATGTCAGTAATCAGCTTTACGGTTCTCCAGTGACTTAAGCATGCGCCGCCTGTATCTGCGTGCTCTGCTGTTGTTCCTGACCAGGGGTTTGACAGTTCTGCTATAGCTTATGTTTGCCATACATTTCCCCGTTACGTTATTGGCTGCTCTGTCGTAACAATGCGTCCAGCGGCAGGCTAGGCCAACCCACGATGAATTTCTGGCTAACCAGCCTCAGCGCAGATTTACCCCCTGGTATGTATGGAATGTTAAATGGGCATCGAATCGTGTTCCGTTACCGTACGTATGTGACCACAGATGCTATCCTGCCATCGCCTGGAATACAAAACGCCTGTCTGACACTGGCCGGTAAGGGTTTAACGGGCCTCTTTTGCACCACAGGTTTTTGGGACTCACTGCGCTGTCTGTATATAACAGTACACTGCTGAAGGCTGAATTTGCTGTCAGTCCCGGATAACCTGAAAGCCGCTTTGCGGCAAATAGAATTTAACGTTTTTAATGCTTATAGCACCGTGTCAGTTCAGGCTCATAGAAAGCGTCCGCTTCTGGCACAATGCGGGCATTATGAAAGGGATGTGCTCAAGCGAACCTCCATTTAGCCTTGAAGTGGTTATCAAAACTCTACGTAAACTATACAAAATCAACGAGTTATGGCGAAGGCTAAAATAATAAGTTTAGATGCTTATTAAGCATAAAAGCTTTTAAATTCAATCGGATGTAATGAATTTCTAAATCTACTGCTGCGTCATATGGAATGGTTCGAAGCGGCTGACCTTATCGTGAAAGGTATGGAAGGCGCTATCAACAACAAGACCGTGACCTATGACTTCGAACGCCTGATGGAAGGCGCTAAGCTGCTGAAATGCTCAGAGTTTGGCGACGCTATCATCGCGAACATGTAATCCAGCGTCTGGATTAGGTGTAAAACGGGAACCGGTTGGTTCCCGTTTTTTATTATTAGCGTTTGAACGGTTATCAAAGCAATTTATCAAACCCCCTCGTCTGGTGAGCGCATCACCGACTATAAAGCGATGCGCCAGGCTATCTGCAAAATGGCGATGCTGACCCATGCCGGAAGCCTGACGGCCATAAGGCTTTTGATGACCAGTGCGCTATCCGTCTCGGCGTTGCCTTAACTCGCTGCGGATACGATGTCAGCCGCCTAAAATTAGCGCAGTGCTGGTATCACCCCAAAACAGATGGTCATGTGCTGAGGGCAGAGGAACTGGCGAAAGCACTAAAAAGAACGGCAATCCCGGGGGTTTTCAGTGCGGTTAAAGTCAGCACTGAAAATTTCGAAGAGACGCTCCGGGGGCAGACCGGGATAATTTTCTTTAAGGATTATTTCCGCAGAGGTAGCGAAAGCTTTACTAATCGATCAGGAGACCATATCGACCTGTGGAATGGAAAGCGTGTAACATCGCGGTCAAGTTATCTTCGTATTCAATGGGGATTGCACTGGGAAGGTTACCTCAGCGATTTCTTTAATTCCCGTGAAATCTGGTTCTGAAAGATTATATGAAGCGTTCACTACAAATTTGCATGGCGTCACTTGCCGGCCTTATCGTTGGGGGTGGAGTCTTTATCGCGGCATTTCCAACTCTGGCACACTTTTTTTACGGACCGGTATATGGTGAAGATCAAATGTCTGCGAACGCCTCGCTCTTATTCATCGGCTTACCTGCAACTGCGCTTGTGTTTGCCATCGCGGCGGGTGTGTGGTGGGCAATACGTCTTAAGGCGAAAGCAGAATCTAAATAGTATTGGGGTAAGTTAAATTCGGGGTCAGAGACCAGTTGCAGAAATGTTTTCTGGCGCGACGGCCACCGGTACCAGAAAGCAGGTGTGATGCTGGGTGACTTTTTCAGCCAGGGCGTGGCGCAGCTGAATCTTTTCGACGAGAATGCGCCGCGCGCGAACAGCGCGGCACTGATGTTCCTGATGGATAAACTCAACCAGCAGGGCAGGGGAACACTCTATTTTGCGGAACAGGGTATCCAGCAGGCGTGGCAGATGAAGCGCGAGATGCTATCGCCGTGCTATACGACACGGCTGGCTGATGTGCCGACCGTGCGGGCATGATAAAAGGGGTATTGTTCAGGCATTAAAGAAATGAGAAGGTCCGCTTTGAGCGAAAAGCGGACATTGTATCTGGCATCTATACGCTCCCTGCCTCTGGCGTTCCCTGGTGGAATACCAATTTCCATTGCCCGTTCGCAGAAAATTCCCAATATGAAGAACGTAGGGTTGCACGACTGCCATTTGGATTAACAGTTCTGTAGTGCAATATTGCGAAATTATTTCCAACGCTGATAAGCCGGTAATCACGACTAAGAATAACCGGAACATTATCTTCACTCAAAAGCGCTTCAATAGTCTGAGTACGATCAACGACTACACCTGAGCGTGTTATTTCGCTAAATCTTTCGTGGAGTATCTGTTCAAGCCATACCCGATCTTTCCGCCTGCTTCTATGAAGAGAGCGTTCAAGTCTTTTTAGCGTCCCCAGGAGCATAGTGTTTGTCCTCATCACAATCGAACATTAACTCTTAAGGCAATAATTGCTGGAATGCAACGTCCGCGCCGGCCGAAAACTGTGAGGGGGCCCCCTTCTTCAAATCGGGATGCCCGTTTTAAGATCGAGCTTAAAAGGTTCCCAACCTCCTGGCGGGTCCCACTCTCCCAGGCCCAGCACCGTCTCATTCTCTATCGATGTAATGATCACGCCATCAATGGCGCACTGCCTGGATTTCCAGAGAATGCCCGCAGCAATATCCATCAGAAAAACGTGGCAGTAAGTGGTGACCAGAACCCGATTATGTAGCCTGTCAGAATGGATGTCAGGAACTGAATAAATATGGCCAACGTAATCACCTAGTGGATGGCTTCTGAACGAGTGTGTGGTCATCTCAACAACATGAAAGTGGTCGCCACAAATGATTGCCACCTGGGATTCATTCAGTAGGAAATCACAAAAGGCGCTGGAAATCAGCCAGCCATCCTCGTCGGCACGTATATATAACTGTAAAATCACAATGGGCTCACCGCCCTTACTGATTAACAGTCGTCGATTCTTTTCTCCATTAGCGCCAAAGGGATTGACGTTGATGATCGGAACACCTTCCCTTTCATCACCGGGCTTAGGCTGTTCAAGCCAAGTCGCTTGCAATGTCATTAAGTATCCAAAGTGTGAACAGCAGAAGAACACATACTACTTTACAAGCTGATGTCACGACAGCGCCTTAGGTTGCCATATTGCGCTGACCGGGCCCCGCGGATGAGTACATTCAAGTGTTAGCAACGTCCGCTTCTGGCACGGGGCGGACATTGCTGGCTGAACTGAAGGTCCGCTGTGAGCGAAAAGCGGACGCAGACTGTCCAGGTTTGTGATTATTTTCGTAATCGCTGGAAATATATGATATTTATAGATGATTATGGCCCCGGTCACGTCGCTAACCGATGCGGCGCTGTTGCTGCTCACGCTCTGAAGCGACCCAGCTAACGACTGCCTCAATAAAGGCGCGAACCTGGGGCAATAAAAAGTGACGATCCGGATAAACCACTGCAATCTGCATTTCAGTCCCAATGATACCTCTCAGTACCGGGACAAGTGCGCCCTGCTGCAGGTGTTCACCAATCAACTCTTCAGGCAAAAGTGCAATGCCACGGTTGTTGATAGCCGCCTCACAAAGCAGGGAAATATCGTCAGAAAAAAACGCGCCGTCCACCTTTATCCTCTCTCCAGAAAGCAAAGGCCAGTACATCTCCGGTAACTCCCCACGGGCAAATCCCATCAGGCATTGATGAGCGCTGAGGTCATCCAGGGTGACAGGGACACCCTTGCCTGAGAGATAGTCCGGTGAGGCGACGGCAATCACCGGATCGCGAAAAAGCGTGCGGGCAATCAACCCCGGCTGCATTTGGCTACTGGCTCTCAGGGCAACGTCGAATCCTCCGCTTCGGAAATCGATATGATGACTGGACGTGTGAACATGGACGCGCAGCAAAGGGTGCTGAGCAATAAATTCACAAAGCATCGTCCTGAAGCTCTTTTTCATACCGGGAGGAAGCGATACACGCAGATCCCCCCGTAAACAGTCCCCGGAACGGGACACACTCTGCTCTGCCTGTTTTATCGCCTCAAGCGCGATGATGGCCTCTTTATAGAAGACTGCTCCCGGTTCTGTCAGCGCCAGGCTTCGGGTGGTTCTCAGGAGCAGGCGTGTGCCCAGCTTTTTTTCAAGCTGCGCAATCCGACGGCTCAGCGTTGCCCGGGGAACGCCCAGTTCCGCCGCGGCGCGGGAGAGTGATTTCGCATCGACAGTTTTCGTAAACGCAATGAGTTCGGAGGTTTCTGCACCAGGCGGCATATGGATCGTTTTCGGTCAGGTGATGACAGTTTAAAGAGTATTGTCACGGATTCCGCTCAGCGGCAAGCTTTGCCTGACGACATCCGGGCACAAATCTGATGCCTGGCCACTTATCCAGAACGTTATCCAGAAGGTGTGAAATGGCAGAAGAAAAGAAAATTATTGCTGTGTTCGGAGCAACCGGTCACCAGGGAAAAGGCGTGGTGCAGGCGCTAAAAACAGCCAGTCAGTTCAGGGTACGGGCATTGTCCCGTACCCCGCAGAACTATACCGGCGAGGCTGACGAAGCCCTGTATGCGGATCTTGAAAAGCCTGAAACGCTCTGCGACGCATTAAAAGGTGTATACGGCGTATTTCTGGTAACTGATTACTGGCAACAGGGCACAGATGAGAAGAAGCAGGCAACATCAGCGATCGAAGCCGCAAAATCAGCGGGGGTGAAACATTTTATCTGGTCCACGCTTCCTGATGTTGAATCAGTGACTCAGGGTGAATTCAGGCTCCCGCAGTTTACCAATAAAGCCAGAATCGACAGTCTGGTAAAAGCGGCTGATTTCACTTATTACACTTTCGTCGTACCGCCAGCTTATTATCAAAACTTCACAGGCCCCTTTGGTCCGCAAAAGCAACAGGACGGGAGCTATGGATGGGTCCTGCCGATTAACCCTGACGTTCGCTGCATTCATATGGGCGATATAAACGAGCTTGGCAAAATTGTGGCCGGTGCATTTGCCCATCCTGATATCGCCGGACAGGGTGCTTACCTGCCGCTTGTCGGCGATTTCCTGAGCTTCAGTGAGATTGTAGAAACGCTAAATCAGCATGGGCATCACGTCACCTTTAAACAGGTTCCACGGAATGTCTATGCCAGTTTTTTTCCTGGCGCGCAGGCGCTGGGCGATACGCTGGCCTATTACGAAAAATATACCTATCTGGGGCCGGGGTCGCACCAGGCTGCCATTGCACTTGCCAATAAGATCGCGGGGGGCCATCCGGCTTCTTTTGGCTCCTGGGCCAGGGCCAATTTCGCACTTAATATGAAGTAAACTGTTTCAGGTTGCCGCAGTGAGTCATGGATGTGATGAATCGTTTTGCGGCGAACCTGGTTTGTCACCTCGTCCTGCCCGCACTGTTTATGGCAAGTTGTCTTCCTGGCGCCGAAATTTTATCGTCTGCGTTATAAATATCGTAAACAGAAATAGCAATTGAAAGCACGATGAGGGCTTTACCTAAACGCGAGAGTTGCATCATTTGCATGTTAACTTGCGGGTTGGATTTGCCAGGAACGGGAGCCGCCGTGCCCCCGTTATTTATTCGGGATATGAAAATGGCAAGCGCCATCAGCATAAAAACGGGCAAATGGATCCCATGAGAAATAAAGATTTACGCTATATCTCTCTGATTAATTTACCAATTAAACGCCGATAACGCTTTGACGTCAGCCGCAGGGTTGGCTTCTTTTACCGCCAGTAAAAAAACCGCGAAGTTATGGTTGAAAAACGTAATGTTATGATAAAACTGAAACTCTTTTTTTTGCCCATGGTTGAGATAAATCACGGACCATTTGCGTCGGTTATTAAGAGTGGTAAAGCCTGGTTTGATTTGCAGTATGTCTGAAAAATGCACTTTAACCGTAATGTCATTTTTCACCTGATATAAATATGCGCTGTCATAGAAATACGCTTCCTTCTTGGCAAAACGCGCGAAAATGGAAGGGTTGCACGATATTTTTATCATGCCGTTGTCAGCGGGAACGATTTTTTTCGCCTGGCGCATCCAGTTTAAAAACCATCTTCCTAAAAAGATGAATATAACCGGTAATAATAAGACGGTTGAAAACCCCAAAACATCCTTCATGTTTTACTCTCTTTCGGCCCTTTTCCCCATCATGTTAATGAGTAAAAGGGCATGCACAGGGGGCAGTTCGTGCGTGGCATACCTTTGGCAGCAATACGCGGCCAGCCATCCGAATGACGGTACCTCAACGGGCGGAACCCGTGAAGAGCAGACCGCCCATCGCCTCTGAATAACCCACCAGACGCGTTAGCGAGTTTGTCGTCAGGACTGCCTTTGTTGCACAGCGCCATCCGCGCCGTTCGTCACCAGGCGAATGGCTTCAACGTATATCTGTCTTGTTCCATCCACAGTCTGTTCTTCAGAATCCCTGAGCTGTGCCAGTATATTATCTGTCTTTACAGGTATTCCTGACACTATCAAACGTGACACCGCCTTTCCTATCACTCTGTAAATAGCGTCCATGTTTTCGGGGTTTACGATGCCCATTCAGAACTCTCCTGCTAATTGGATCCGCTGCTATTGCCTGTACGGTTGGCTTGAGAACCGTCTCAACTGAGCAGAATCATACCGGGCACTACGGCAAAAGGTAACAGATTTTTGTGGACGCTTAATCGGGCAGCATCGACTGACAGGCGCTTATGATAACCCTGAGGCTTTTCTGCACGTGTAGGGCTTAAATGAAATTATAAGAGGATAAGCGCAGGGGCACGATGAAACCGCGCAAGGGGAGGGACAGCCATGAAAAAGAGACAACCTTTAATTAATTCAGTGATACGGGGATTTTGAAACGAATTAAAAGCACCAGCACTGGCCGGTGCTTTTAACCGGCTGCGGGAACGCAGATACAACATTAATTTTGACTGGCTGGGGTTTGTGCAGAGATAAATAAATGATTACAGGCGGGGCAGATGAGCGTTTTTTTCTTATTGACGCGGGCGGAGCTGTGTTCAGATTTTTCACTGCATTTAGGGCAGGTCACGCGGCTTAAGTAACTGTCTTGGGATTTTCTTTTATGAATAGCCATAAGTATCTTCTTTGATGTCAGGAGGGGGCACCTTACACACTTCCAGGCTCAATAGCCCGTAATTTCGCATTTTATTTGGCACATGCGCGTTTTTTATGCAGCGCTTACATTACGACGTTGCGCTTACGGGGCGAGGGTTCTGTTAACGGCAGGCATAAGCGTGATGACCATTCTGGTAGCTTAATTCGTCTTTGTTGATGCGGTAATCTGGGATAGAACGCGAATAAGAAAAGGAATAAAGGGATGAGCCACGGCTATCTGATCTGGCTTAAAAATACGTTTCGCTGGGGCTACCGGCTGACGATTAAGCAACTGGTGACGTTTATTCTTTACAGCGCACTGGTGTATTGCCTGCTGTCAGGAGCATGGTTTGCCCTGGTGCAGATAATAGCCCTGACACCGCTAACAGAGTATGTAACGGCGGATGAGGTGATGCTGACATCGTTTTCAGTCACACGCAGCATTCAGGCGCTGGTCGGCATTCCGGTGGTGCTGCACGTGCTTAAGTCGTTCATCTGGCTTTTTACCCGCGCGCCACACGGACAGAACGGTGATACGAGCTATTACACCGACACTACGCATCACCCCGTAAATAACCCTGCGCCTGGTAATTCCACGCCTGCGCATTTAAGCGCATCGCATCACCACAGCTATTCCGACAGTTGCAGTTCAGATAGCGGCTCCGACAGCGATTCAGGCAGTTGTAGCAATGATTAAAGATACAGCCCGGTATGAAGCCGGGCTGTGTTTTGCGGTAAGTAAGCTCTTAATGCAATAATGCCTGTCAGGCTTCATCATCGCCATAATAGAGCGTACCGATTTTGATAAGCGGGCGTCCCTGAGATTTACGGTGCAGGTTGGAGTCGCGTAGTGAATAGACGCAACCGCAATATTCTTGCTGATAAAAACGCTCGCGTTTGCTGATTTCAATCATGCGCGCGGAGCCGCCCTGTTTGCGCCAGTTATAATCCCAGTACACCATGCCCTCATAAGGGGCCGCGGCGCGATGCCCGCAGTCGTTAATTTGCTGCATGTTTTTCCAGCGGGAAATGCCGAGCGAACTGCTGATCACTTTAAAGGCATTCTCATGCGCATAAAGCGCGGTGCGCTCAAAGCGCATATCGAAGCACATGGTGCAGCGAACACCGCGCTCTGGCTCCCATTCCATGCCCCTGGCGCGCTCGAACCAGTTATCGGTATCGTAATCCGCGTCCACAAAAGGAATACCGTGTTGATCGGCAAAGCGCATATTTTCCTCTTTGCGCAGCAGATATTCCTTTTGGGGATGAATATTGGGGTTGTAGAAAAAGATAGTGTAATCGATACCTGAAGCGTGGAGCGCCTCCATGACTTCGCCCGAGCAAGGCGCGCAGCAGGAGTGCAGCAGCAGTTTTTGTTCCTGATTGGGTAGCGTCAGTGTGGGTCTGACAAACGCGTTCATCATTACCTCGTTCCGTGTTGTCCTGAGATAAACCTTAACAATATTTTATGCGCGACGCACGCATCACGCCGCGTTTGGACAATTTTACAACGCCTGACCGCATGTTGGAAAAAGCCAGGTAAAATAGCGGAGCCATAAGAAAATATATTCTCTTGTCAAAAATATCTCTGGGCCGCTGTGTTTAAATGTGTACGGATGATTTATTTATGCGCCGCGCTGGCAATTCGCTCAATAATGAACTAGCAAAAATAGTTGTCGCTTTTTAAATATATAGTTTTGTAAAAGACCGAGTATTGCTTGCTTAAAAAATCCGGGCATGCGTTAATGGACTCCTCGGTTTGATATGCAGAATCCGTGTGCAGTGGTCGCGATAAGTCCTCCGCTTCAGTTGTGCTCATTTCCAGACGTTATCCTTTGATATCTCTTTTCTTGAGTTTCCTCTTAAGCACTGAATATTTCTGTTCTTCAAACCATTTTCGCCGCAAGGCTCAAGTATAAAGGTAATAGTATGGCTAACAGAATCAGTGGTTCAGTGAAATGGTTTAACGCGGATAAAGGCTTTGGTTTTATCGCACCGGCAGACGGCAGCAAAGACGTGTTCGTTCACTTTTCCGCTATCCAGAGCGACAATTTTCGCACGCTGACCGAAGGTCAGCAGGTTGAATTCTCGGTTGAAAACGGCGCTAAAGGCCCGTCAGCCGTGAATGTGGTGGCGCTTTAAAGACGACATGATTGCTGCAGGGTTGCATTTCAGATGTCCTGCGTGTCATGGCTCGCAGTACCGTATTTCCCGTTTCGACGTGACCGATAAAAACCCACACGGCGCAAAATGTATATTTTGTAAAAACGTGATGCTGGTAGGGAATGCCGAACGTTATGACAGTTATGCGATGAGACATTCGGAAACGAATACGCATCGCTAATATCGCATTCTGTAAAAAAAGCCCGCTTGCGGGCTTTTTCTTTTGGCTTTTCAGGCGCTAAAGTCACCGGTTACTCTGACGGTGCAAGCAGTGCCAGGGGCGGCAATATTCATGTGACGCTATGATAAAGCCCTGGACGTGCGTCGTCATGGACGCAGAGCCTGCCAGAAGAGCGGGAAAGAAAAACGCGACGCCGGGGCGTCGCGCTAAAGCAGGAGAGGCAATCAGTGTTTGCGGGCTAATAGCTGCTCCACCACCGCGCGCGCGGCGGTGATTTTTTGCGCCCGCTCCGGATCGCTGTTGACGCCTGCTTCAAGGCTTGCGAAGTGGTGACGCGCGTTATCAACCACCCGTTCCTTCAGCACGGCGGGCACTTCTTCCAGCAATGACTGGAACAGAATCTCGTACGCCAGGATGCGCGTCTGAAGTTTTTCAATAATCTCGTCAATCGAGCCCGTCATTTGTACCTCTTCTGGTGAGTGCGTCGGCGCTAAGTTTCACTTTAGCCGCTCGGCAGAGCGTTGGCGAGGGGGGAGAGGCAGAAAAGCGTCCGGCATGCGCAGGCCAGGCTACACTTTTTCTGTCTCCCGTGGATTATGAGGATAGAAAAATGTCTGACCATCGCCATCCCGACAGACCGCTTGCGGATGATAATGAACATCACGGATTGCCGGAAGACGCGCCGGATACCATCAACCCGTGGGAAGAGGACGATCTGCCTGAAAAAGAGGAGCAGCACGGGCGGGAATCGCTGCGCGACGCATGGCGCAAGGCGCCCTGACACAGGTTTTTCCGACGCTTTTCCAGCGCCGCCTGCGGGCGGCTTTGTTATTTTTTGCGCCCGCTCTCCTTTTTTACATCCCGCCGACATTTTGTCGCTTTCTGTGCCCTCTATTTTTTCCAAAAGCTGCCGATAACGATTTAAAGCAAATTCAGGCGCCAGGCTTGCCTGAAACCAGGCACCAGCGTGTTGTCCCTTTCGCAGCATGAGCCACCACCCACGTACCTTTGAGGCAAATATGGATAACTTCCAGAAAGATATTGATGAGAGGGCGAATCTCGCTTTATCGAATAAATTCGAACTGCTGCTCTTCCGGCTGGGCTCTGCGAGCGACGAGGAAAAACCTGAGCTGTACGGTATTAACGTTTTTAAACTGCGCGAAATTGTGCCGATGCCGACCATTACCAAAGCGGCAGGTATGCAGGCGCCGCTGCTCGGCATGGCGAATATTCGCGGTCAGATCATTCCGGTGGTCGATCTTCCGGCGGTCACTGGCTGCAAACCCTCCACCGGGCTTAACCTGCTGCTGGTGACAGAATATGCGCGCAGTACTCAGGCCTTCGCGGTGGAGTCGGTAGAGAACATTATTCGCCTCGACTGGAGCCAGGTGCATACGGCGGAATCGGGCGTCAGTTCCCGTAATATCACCAGCATCGCGCGTCTCGACAGCGACAACCAGAGCAACGAACTGGCGCTGGTGCTTGATGTCGAACAGATCCTGTATGACATCATCCCGTCGGTGCGCGACGGCCAGCCAAACACGGTGGTCAAGGAGCGCAGCTTTAAACTCAAGCCGGGCGCGGTCGCCATTGTCGCAGAAGATTCCAAAGTGGCGCGCTCAATGCTGGAGCATGGTCTCAAGAGCATGGGCATTCCGGCCATCATGCACACGACGGGCCTTGAAGCCTGGGAAAAAATCAAGCTGATGGCGAAAGAGGCGCAGGCGGAAGGGCAGTCGATTACCGATAAAATCGCGATGGTACTGACTGACCTCGAAATGCCGGAGATGGACGGCTTTACCCTGACACGTAATATCAAAATGGACGCCACGCTGAAGAAAATTCCGGTTGTGATCCACTCGTCGCTCTCAGGCAGCGCTAACGAAGATCACGTGCGTAAAGTGGGCGCCGATGGCTACGTGGCGAAGTTTGAAATCAACGAACTCTCGTCGGCTATCGAGCGCGTGCTCGACAAAGCGGCAGGCTGACGGTCAGGCTCCGGCGCCGCCGGGGTCTGCATTTTTCAGACAGACGGTAAGCATACCGCGCCTGCGAAGGCTTTCTGGTCAGCTACACTTAATGTGTTAACTCTGATGGATACAGGAGGTCATCATGTTTTTTGGTTTCGGATACTTCGGTGAATCGCAAAAAGAGCAGGCTTTTCGCTTACAGGCTGAAGAGCAGGGGGGCGGCACGCCGGGCCCGGAAGGGGAAGTGACGCGCAAGCGTGACGACAGCGATGACGACGAAAAAGGGCCGTACCGCTCGGAAGATGACGCCAAATAAAAAAGCCGCCGCCAGGCGGTTTTTTAATGCGCGCAGCATTGCCGCCCGCACGGAGCGGCATACAAAGGCAGCCTGAAGGCCGCCTGAGCATTACTGCGCGTTCAGCTCGCGCCACTGCTCTGCCAGCGAATCCAGCAGCTCGTAACGCTTGCGGTATTCGGAGCGTTTTTTACTGGCGACCTCTTCCAGCGGTTTGCGCGCGGCCACAAGCGGCAGGGCGAAACAGCGCGCGCCGCGACGCTCGCCGCCAATCGATTCCCAGAACTCATCGTAACTGGCAAAAAAGTGCCGCCCTTTGCTAAAGCGGTAACGCAGCCCGCGGAAGACGTGGCCGTCGTTGCTCACCGCCTCGAAGTGGGTCATGCCGAACTGGCCTGTCATCAGCCACAGCACTTCCATCAAAAGACGTTTCGGGAAGACGCCGTAGCAGGCTTTGGTGGCATCGCGGATGGCGTCGTGCGGCACGCTGCGGCGCGGGCCCTGCAGGCCGCCGATGGCGATGCCGTAGCCCGTGGCGTCGCGCACAATACTAAACGTCAGGCTCGCCAGCAGCACGTCATCGCAGTGCAGCCACAGCGTGCTTTCGCCTTCGCGCTCGGCTTTGTGGGCCGAGGAAACGCTGATAACCACCTGTTTGTCTTTCGCCGCCAGCCGGAACAGCGGCTGCGGGCGCGTAGCGCAAAGCGCGTCTGCCAGACGCGGCGAAGCCTGCTCGCTCACGAACTGATAGTGATTGATGATAGCGCTGGCGCGCTCGCCGGCGCTTAATCCGAGACGCAGATAGTGACGATGAATTTTTCCCGGCAGCGTGTTCTGCACGCTCAGCAGTTGCTCAAAGCGCGGGTTCGTCGCCAGCGAATCCATAAAACGCAGCGTGGCGGGCAGATAAAGACAGCTGCGCAGCGCGAATTTGAGCCGATAGCTTTTTTTCGCCCATAACCCGCCGGGCATCAGCGCGCCGGTGGAGAGAGCTTTAATAAGATCCATGCCGCTACGCGAGGGTTCGGCAGCGTGAGAGGTGATGACCGACATAAGAAAAACCTGAGATACCGCGAATTGACGAAGTATATCGATACGGCGAAACGGCTTTCTAAACGGCACCTCAATGCGACGTCATCAGGCAAATTCCAGGGAGAGGGGCGCACAGAAGGAAAAAATACCCCGCCGATGCGAAGGAGAGCGGAAAGTACGACGATGAGTCGCGATACAGGCAGGGCAATTGCCGGTAGTGCGCTCAGGGAGCCGTGAGCCGCTCCTGCCGTGGGGTAAAGATGAGGCAAAAATGGCAGTTCTTCAGACAATCATGAGAACGACGGCAGCTTAACAAACAAGCGTGGCGGGATAATGAAGAAAATAAGGCGATTTGTACGGGCACCTGCCGATTTTTTGATTCAGAAATCTTTACATCGCGACATAAGAATGTTCTGATCTACACGTTTCATTTACTGTATTGCGAACGCGGAAAGACCCCATGCAACAACTCAAACCAGGCGCTCTCGCCATTATCATCGGCGCCCGTACCGCTGCCGGTCGGGGAAATATTGGTAAATCTGTTGAGCTTTTCAGCCTCTGCCAGCCTGGCGAGCGCTTTATCAACCCGGTGACCGGGTTTATGACCGAGCTGCCGACGGCCTGCGCCCGCCCGCTCTGGCTGGTGACCGGTAATGTCGTCGCCGCCGATGGCCAGACCGGCTTTGCGTTTGTGCGCGCTGAACACCTTATGCCGCTTGACGGCGAACTGCTGCCGCTCGAAGAGACGGCGCTGCTGCTCGACTGACGATTTAACGCCCGCCAGCCGTTATCTCCCGGAGCCACGCGGCAAGCACCTGTGCGTGGTTCTGCTGCCTGTCTTTTGCGCCGTACAACAACGTCAGCGTCCCGTTACGGGCGATGGCCGCGAGTCGTGCGCCTTCTTCCTGCTGCGCGGCTAACTCCTCACGGTAGCGCTCGCTGAAGTGCGCGAAGTCAATTACCTCGCCATGCAACGCTTTGCGAAGCGCGGTCGAGGGCGCGAGCGTTTTATTCCACTCATCCAGCGGCAGATCCGTTTTCTTAATGCCGCGTGGCCAGAGTCTGTCCACCAGCACCCGGTAGCCGTCCTGCGCGTCCGGCTCGTCGTAAACGCGTTTTAACGCAATCATCATTGCCTCCTGCATATGGTTATGACCGGAGGGATTATCTGCCTGCAACGGACGCCAGGCAAACGGCAAGACATCTTTGTCCGGGACGTCTCGCAAAAGAGCAGGCAACAGGTTCCCTGCTGATTTTGGGTGTTGTTCGCGGGCGCGCCTGTCGGTATGCTGATGTTCCTTATGTTATGCTCAATCCGTTCATGCATAAGGAAAACCTCATGGAAACCTCTCCGCTCTCATCCACACTCCGTATCGCCCTGGTCGGCGACTATAATGCCGAAACCGTCGCGCATCAGGCTATTCCGCTTGCGATTGACGACGCTGCCGCCGTGCTGGAACTCACTGCCGACTACGACTGGCTCCCGACCAAAGAGATCGCAAGCGCGGAAGATCTTGTCGGCTATGATGCCGTCTGGGTCGTGCCCGGCAGCCCTTACGACAATGAAGATGGCGCGTTTATCGCCATTCGTTACGCGCGTGAAAATGCGATCCCGTTTCTCGGCACCTGCGGCGGTTTTCAGCATGCGGTCATAGAATACGCCCGCAACGTGCTGGGCTGGGAAGACGCCAGCCACGGCGAAACGGCGCAGGGCGGCAGGCTGGTGATTTCGCCGCTCAGCTGTTCACTGGTGGAGCAGACCGGCGAGATTGAACTGCGCCCACATACGCTTATCGCGCGCGCTTACGGGCGAATGGAAATAGAAGAGGCGTATCGCTGTCGCTTCGGCGTATCACCGGAATTCGTTGAGGCGCTGAACGGCGACGCGCTGAAAGTCACCGGCTGGGATAACGACGGCGACGTGCGCGCCGTCGAACTCACCACCCATCCGTTCTTCGTGGCGACGCTGTTCCAGCATGAGCGCGGCGCGCTTGACGGGCGTCCGGTACCGCTGGTGCGTGAATTCCTGCGCGCTGCCCGTCGCTAATCATTAAGGCGCGCCGATTTCCCGTGCGCGTCCGGCGAACCCGCCCGCGATGGCCATAACCACCGCCAGCGCGGCGCACAGCAGCAGCGGCAGGCTCCAGCTCTGCGTCAGATCGTGGAGCCTGCCAATAACCGGCGGCCCGCACGCCGCCAGCAGATATCCCACCGATTGCGCCATGCCGGAGAGCGCCGCCGCCTGATGCGCTGAACTGGCGCGCAGGCCGATAAACGTCAGGCCGAGGATCATGGTCGCCCCCGAGCCGAACCCAAAAATCACTACCCAGCAGGCCGCCTGCCCAGGGAAAAGCCACAGCCCGATCGGGCTTAGCGCACAGAGCAGCGCCGTCAGTACGGCGATGGCGCGCTGATCCCGTAATTTTGCCAGCAACAGCGGCACCGCGATGCCCGGCACGGCGGTGGCGAGCTGCATCAGCCCGTGCAGCGAACCGGCCTGCGCCTCGCTATAACCGCGGCTTAGCAGAATCGACGGCAGCCAGCCGATGACGATGTAATAAATAAGCGAATTGACGCCGAGAAAGAGGGTGACCTGCCAGGCCAGAGCCGAGCGCCAGATGCCACGGTTATGCAGCGCCGCGCCGCCGACGGCATCGCCGCGCGCCGCGCGCAGCTGCGGCAGCCAGAGCAGCTGCGCGAGGAGCGGAAAGACCATGAGCGCCAGCAGCGCGCCGCGCCAGCCGCCGCTGAAGGCCGCTACCGGCACTACCAGCGCCGAGCCCGCCGCCGCCGCAAGCCCCATTGTCAGGGAATACGCGCCGGTGAGTTTCGCCACCTGGCCTGGAAAATCACGTTTGATCATGCCGGGCAGCAGGACGTTGCCAAAGGCAATGCCACAGCCGATAAGCGCGGTGCCGGTAAAGAGCGCCGCCGCGCCGCCCGACGAGCGCAGGGCAATACCGGCGCAGATAAAGAGCAGCGCGCCGCAGAGGCTGCGCTCCATACCGAAACGCCTCGCGCTCCCCGCCGCCAGCGGCGATACCAGCGCGAAGGCGAGCAGCGGCAACGTGGTTAACAGGCCGGTCGCGGCGGTGGAGAGGGTAAAGTCAAGGCGGATAGCGTCCAGCAGGGGAGCGGCGCCGGTAAAAGTGACGCGAAGCGTAGTGGCAATCATCAGAATGCCTGCCAGCAGCAGCCAGCCGCCGCGACGCGAAGAAGTCAGGTTAGTCATGGGTTCCTCATGGGCGCGCGGCGTGGGGATACCGCGCGAATACTGCGGATGAAAAGATCAAAAACAAAACGCACGGCTACTGGCGGCCAATCAGCAGCGACACCAGGCCCGCGGCGATAAGCGGCCCGACCGGCACGCCGCGAAAGAGCGCCACGCCGAGCACCGTGCCAACCAGCAGACCGGCCACAATCGACGGCTGGCTGCCCATCAGCGCCACGCCCTTGCCGCCAAGCCAGGAAACAAAAATGCCGACGGCGATAGCCACCAGCGATTTCCAGTTAAGAAAAGCATGAAACAGCGTGGAGGTGGGCAGGGTGCCGCTGGCGATGGGGGCCATCACGCTGATGGTCAGAATGATGATGCCAACGGTGACGCCCTGTTTTTCAACCCACGGAAACCAGGCGCTGAGCGGCGTCATCCGGATAACGATCAGTACAAGAACCGAGACCGTCACCGCCATGTTATGGCTGACAAATCCCAGACCGGCCAGCGCCAGCAGGATAAGCAGCGTAATATCGAACATCTTGAGTTCCTTGCCAAAAAGGGCCTGTCGGCCTGTCGTCATTATTTTGCAATCAAAAGCCGGTATCTGTGGAGCCTGCTTCCTGACAGGCGAGAGACCCGGAGAGACGATGAACGACTTGCTATCGCCCGACACACTCTGGTTAACCACCTTCTTTTTCGCCGTCGCCGCTACGCTGATTATTGCGGTGCGGTTTCTGGAGAAGCGCTGGTAGACGCCGCGCGGTGAAACGCAATCTGCGTGGGTTTCGCCAGGCGCAGATAGTCAGCGGTGTCCATGATAATCGATTTTTCAAGCAGACCGGCGTTAAAGGCGATCTCATCGTGACGCTCAAAGAGTAACGGGTCGGCGACGAGCCGGAGCGACGGGTGAAAACTGAACGGCGGGATAGCCCCGAAAACACAGCGGGTGAGTTCATCGACTTCCGCAGGGCTCGCAAGCGACGCTTTGGTGCCGCCAAGATGTTGCGCTAACTGCGTCAGGTCGGCCTGCAAATCGGCCCCGAGTACCGCCAGCACCACCTGTTTTACGCCGTTGCCTTTGATTTTGCATACCAGCGCTTTGGCCCCCTGGCTGAGTTGCGTGCCGCGAATTTCCGATACCGCCTCGCATTTGCCCATCGCCTCATGTTCCACCATGCGAAACCGCGCCTGGCCTGTGGTCAGTAAGTCCACCAGCATTTGATGAATATCCACGCCTTTCATTATCTCGCCTCGCTTATATTATGACGTTTCCACCATACTGGCGGCTCGCTTATTTTGCAATGCCAGTAAATATACACAAAATAAAATCCAGTAAAATAAAGGCCCTGGGATTATTACCTGAAAAAAAGGCGGCGTGTCGTTTGGCTTACTCTGGAATGCTGTATTAAGATCATAAGAGTGCCTTATGAAAGCGGTGGTCGTAATAGCGCGAATGAAAGTTCCCGCACGGCGGATAAATAATCGTGGCACCGGATGGGAGTAATAAATTTCGTCTTCGTGGTGCTGGTGGGAATATTCTCAGGCACGACATTTACGAAATGAGATACACACCAGTGCGCTCCGGCCGAACAATGTCATACTGCTTTCAGCAGGCGAACAGGTTTTAATGTAGTACTTTTTTCTGGTAACACTAACCCAAACCCGGAGGTTGTTATGGCAGAGCATCGTGGTGGTTCCGGCAATTTTGCCGAAGATCGTGAAAAAGCATCTGAAGCGGGTAAAAAAGGCGGACAGCAGAGCGGCGGGAATTTTAAAAATGACCCGGAGCGTGCGTCTGAAGCAGGTAAAAAAGGCGGCCAGAACAGCCACGGCGGCGGACGTAAATAATTCGCCTCGCTGAATTTATCTGTGATACAGCAGCCTCAGGGCTGCTGTTTTTATTTTGCCTGCATGCTCAGTAATAAGCGCAGCGCCTGGCTGTCCACGGGGCGTGAAAACCACCAGCCCTGCCCATAACAGCCCGGAAAATTATCCTGTAAATAATCGACCTGCAACCGCTGTTCGAGCCCTTCAAAGACAATCTGCTGTGGCATCGCTTTGAGCATCAGAATTAAATTTACCAGCAGGGTTTTATTCAGTGACGGCGTACCGATCGCATCGGTAATGCTTTTATCCACTTTTACTTCATCAATCGGCAGACGCGACAGCCAGGAGATAGTGGAATAACCAGTGCCGAAATCATCAAGCGCTATCAAAAAACCGTGCCGCTTAAAGAGTAATATCGCAGCTTCCATATGCGCAAGCGTGGCATTTTCCCGCTCGGTGATTTCGAGCATAATTCGGCTGGGTGGCAGGCCGATTTTTTGTGTCAGTTTAGTCAGGAAATCCAGATAATGATGAGAGAAAAGGTCGGCGAGGCTGATATTGATACTGAGCGTGAGGTCATACCGGTTTAATAACTCCGCCATTTCACCCACGGCCTGCGTCGTCACAAATTCTGTGATTTTTGCCATCAGCCCTTCTTTTTCCGCAAGTGGAATAAACAGATCCGGCGAAATAGCGTCCCCGTTATTATCATGCCAGCGCAGCAGCGCCTCCATGCCTTTCATCCGGCCGGTTTCTATTTCATAAATTGGCTGATAAACCACCCGCATCTCGCCGTTTTTTAAGGCATTTTCCAGCCGGGTCGGCAGCGATGTTTTTTTCCTGCGATAAAAGACGAGGCTTGTACAGATCAAAATGCCGAGCCCCAGGCCCAGCGCGGTAAGTAGCGCGAGGGTATACCAGCGCGCCTGCAATAATCCATAAGGATGTGTGCCAGCAATTACGCAGAGATCGTATTGGCGGTTGCACTGTTCGCGGGTAATAAAATACCAGGCGTAATGGGTGGTGGCATCCGCTTCGGTTAATAGCGCCTGGGTTGGGCCGAGGGTAAACCAGCGGTGATTATGCTGAGAATTGGTGATAACGGCGCTGTAATGCGCAGTCGCTGCGTCTTTTTCGAAGCGGGTAAAAATAAAAGGAGAAAATATCACCAGCAGATCGTTACGCCACCAGGCGCTGACGTTAATGCTATCGGTTAAGGGCAGATTTAATAACCAGCGAGCGCCGTTGCGGCCAACAAAACTTTCCGTTGCGGTCAACGGCTGCGCAATGGGGAGGCGCCCCCATAGCGCCGTACATAAAATCCCGCGCGCGCTGGTGCGACCGACGTCTTTTATCAGCTGATAATTCCATAGCAGCGTGCGCAGCGCATTAAGATCGGCTTCACTACAGGAGGGATAATGCGCCATTTTCGCTTCGCGGGCGGCAATATCATTTGCCTGTTGCAGGAGCGTTACGCTACGCTCCAGCACCGCCTGACTATAATCGTTGATGCGGCTTGCTTCTGTCCGCCAGTACATAATTTGCGCAGCGGCCAGAACGGCAAATAGACTGGCGAGAATTATTCCCGCCATTCCGGCATTTTTATTCAAGCCCAATGAGACCCTGTTAGACATGATTCACGGTGGTCCTGCGACGGCGCCGCGTCGTTCTTATTTAATGCCGCCCACTATAACTGATAGCGAACCGGCTGTAAGTAAATTCTGTAGGGTTATTAATAATGAGATGGTGCGTTACTAAATAGTATGGGCGAAAATGCACGTTTAATTAAGTGAGGCTGATATAAAAGTTTAGTGGCGCTTTAATTGCGGATAAGTAAAAAAGAAATAATGGGGCCGACAGCGTCGGCCCGCAAGTTAGCTCCAGCTTTCGCTGGCCTGCTTATGAAACAGCTCGCGGAATACGGGATAAATATCATCCTGATCGCGAATATGCTGCATAGCGAAATTCTCATAGGTCGCCTGCAAATCTTCATATTCACGCCACAGGGTCTGGTGAGCGCGGCGGGTGATTTCGATATAACTGTAATAACGCACCACCGGCAGAATTTTCTTGGCCAGAATTTCATGGCACAGGGGGGAATCATCCGCCCAGTTATC
Organism: Cronobacter muytjensii ATCC 51329; assembly: GCF_001277195.1. Classification (NCBI taxonomy): domain Bacteria; kingdom Pseudomonadati; phylum Pseudomonadota; class Gammaproteobacteria; order Enterobacterales; family Enterobacteriaceae; genus Cronobacter; species Cronobacter muytjensii. The sequence goes on along the minus strand of NZ_CP012268.1, from coordinate 2,217,667 downwards.
GCCATCGGACGCCTGTGCGGCATAAATATTCCACTGCGCCGGGTCGTAACGCGCTTTGACCACTTCATCCATCAGCTTCAGCGCGCTGGAAACAATCGTCCCGCCGGTCTCCTGTGAATAGAAAAACTCGTGCTCATTCACCTCTTTGGCCTGTGTGTGATGGCGGATATAGACCACATCGACGTTTTTATAGGTCCGGCTCAGGAACAGATAGAGCAGAATATAAAAGCGCTTGGCCATATCTTTGGTGGCCTGATCCATCGAGCCGGAGACGTCCATCAGGCAGAACATAACCGCCTGGCTTGAGGGCTCCGGGCGTTTCTCGAAGTTTTTATAACGCAGATCGAATGTGTCGATAAACGGCACGCGTTCAATTTTGGCGCGCAGTTCGGCTATCTCCCGGCGCAAACGCTCTTCTTCAAGCAGCTGCGCCGGTTCGCTTTTCAGCGCCTCATCAAGATTCGCCTCCAGCTCGCGCAGCGCCCGACGTTTGCCCGCAGTCATCGCGGTGCGGCGCGCCAGCGAGTTTTGCAGCGAGCGCACCACGCTGATGTTGGCGGGCACCCCGTTTGAGGTGTAACCGGAGCGATGGGTTTTATATTCGTTTAGCTGACGATGCTGGTTTTTTTTCAGATTCGGCAGGGCGAGATCTTCAAATAGCAGGTCGAGATATTCATCTTTGGAGATTTGAAAGACGAATTCATCCTGGCCTTCGCCGTCGGCGCTCGCCTGGCCCTGACCACTGCCGGAACCGCCGCCGCCGCCCTGCGGGCGCTCGATGCGATCGTTTTGCACGAAATGATCGTTGCCCGGATGGACGCGATGGCGCAGGCCGCCGCGCCCCTGATGAAACATCGGTTCACTGATATCGTCGTTAGGAATGGAAACGGACTCGCCGCTCTGGATGTCGGTCACCGAGCGCTTGTTGATGGCCTCGGAAATCGACTGCTTGATTTGTGCTTTGTAACGGCGCAAAAAGCGCTGGCGGTTTACCGTGCTCTTGTTTTTGCCGTTAAGACGTCGGTCTATGAACCAGGTCATATGCCCCCCGTACTGCATTTGCCAACTTTCTGTGCGCCTGTTTCGCCGCAGGTTGCGGCATACGGTTCGCTTCGTTGTAAGCCCGGCCGCGCGAACGCCGCCGGGCGATGGTGTTAAGACGATTTACGCACGCGCAGATACCATTCGCACAGCAGACGTACTTGCTTGCGGGTATAGCCTTTTTCCATCATGCGATCGACGAAATCATCGTGTTTCTTCTGCTCGTCCGTGGAGGTTTTGGCGTTAAAGGAGATAACGGGCAGCAACTCCTCAGTGTTCGAGAACATTTTCTTCTCGATAACCGTGCGCAGCTTCTCATAGCTGGTCCAGTTCGGATTACGACCATTATGGTTAGCACGGGCACGCAGCACGAAGTTGACGATTTCGTTACGGAAATCTTTCGGGTTGCTGATGCCTGCCGGTTTCTCAATTTTCTCAAGCTCCGCGTTGAGCGATTCGCGGTCGAAGAGCTGACCGGTATCCGGATCGCGATACTCCTGATCCTGGATCCAGAAATCCGCATAGGTAACGTAGCGGTCAAAGATGTTCTGACCATATTCGGAGTAGGACTCCAGATACGCCGTCTGGATCTCTTTGCCAATAAACTCGGCATATTTCGGGATCAGATAGCCTTTGAGAAATTCGAGATAGCGCTCCGCGCTCTCCTGCGGGAACTGCTCGCGCTCAATCTGCTGCTCCAGCACATAAAAGAGATGTACCGGGTTCGCCGCCACTTCGGTGTGATCGAAGTTAAAGACGCGCGAGAGGATCTTGAACGCGAAACGGGTCGACAGGCCATTCATGCCTTCGTCGACGCCCGCGTAGTCGCGATACTCCTGATACGATTTCGCTTTCGGGTCGGTATCTTTCAGGCTTTCGCCGTCATAGACGCGCATTTTCGAGTAAATGCTGGAGTTTTCCGGCTCTTTCAGGCGCGACAGTATCGAGAAGCGGGCCAGGGTTTCCAGCGTGCCGGGCGCGCAAGGGGCATGTGAAAGCTCACTGTGGTTAAGCAGTTTCTCGTAGATTTTAATCTCTTCCGAGATACGCAGGCAGTAAGGCACCTTGACGATATAAACACGGTCAAGAAACGCCTCGTTGTTTTTATTGTTGCGGAAAGTCACCCATTCCGATTCGTTGGAGTGCGCCAGAATAATACCGTTAAAGGGCAGGGCGGAGATGCCTTCCGTCCCGTTATAGTTCCCTTCCTGCGTCGCGGTGAGCAGCGGATGCAGCACTTTAATCGGCGCTTTGAACATCTCGACGAATTCCATTACGCCCTGGTTGGCGCGGCAGAGCGCACCGGAGTAGCCGTAGGCATCGGGATCGTTTTGGGCGTGATGCTCAAGCTTACGGATATCCACTTTACCGACCAGCGCTGAAATATCCTGATTGTTTTCATCGCCCGGCTCGGTTTTAGCGATAGCAATTTGCTCAAGAATGGACGGCCAGACTTTAACCACGCGGAATTTGGTGATGTCGCCGCCGAATTCATGCAGGCGTTTCGCGGCCCACGGCGACATAATGGTGCCGAGATAGCGACGCGGCACGTTGTATTCTTTTTCAAGGATCTGCGCGTCTTCCTGCGGGTTAAAGAGGCACAGAGGATGATCGTTGACCGGGCTGCGCTCGCCGTTGGCGCTAAGTACATAAATGGGCACGCGCTGCATCAGCGATTTCAGGCGCTCGGCCAGCGATGATTTACCGCCGCCTACCGGGCCCAGCAGATAGAGGATCTGTTTTTTCTCTTCCAGACCCTGCGCCGCATGTTTCAGATACGACACAATCTGCTCGATGGCCTCTTCCATGCCATAGAACTCCTCAAACGCCGGATACCGGGCGACCACCCGGTTCGAAAAGAGACGGGAAAGCCGTGGCTCCTGGGCAGTATCCACCATCACTGGCTCACCGATGGCCATCAATAGCCGTTCTGCCGCATTGGCATAAGCACTGCGATCCTGCCGGCAAACGGTAAGAAATTCCTGCAGTGTGAACTCTTCGTCCTTGGCAGCTTCATAGCGCTGGCGATAGTGATCGAATATATTCATGGCATGCCGTCCTTTCGTTTTTTAGCACAGGTTTAAGAGCCGTTCATATGAATAGTGGAGGCTCCCGGAAGACGTATTCTGAGTACAGCAACCCTAATGCCAACTGAAGCATTTATTGCGCGTTGCACTGTGCTACTGCGGTCAGGGTAATGCACCTTCTTAATTTTAAGCGTAGATGGCATTTGAAAATCTTGCATGCGGCTGTTTCAGGGAACCAGTGATTTATCAAGCACTCATCCCGTTGTTTCTGCTAAAGCATTTGCGTACAAGACGCGGATTCACCGCAAAGTCATAAAATTGCAAGGCCGCTGTAACGCGAAAATGCGAGGCTGCGCGATCGAATGATGTAAAGATGTGCGAAAAAATTTGGGGTGAAGAGTACGAGGCGGTTACACTTCGCGAGCTGATCATTTGACTAAAGGACTTGATGCATTGTGAGCACATTCAAATTTCTGGCACTGGGTGCCCTCATGGCTTCAGCCGCTACTCTCGCGCATGCAGAAGGAAAGCTGTCAGTTGGCGCAGGTGCAGGATGGGTGGTGAACCCGTATAAGCAGTATGACCGCGACGTTTACCCTCTGCCGGTTATCAATTATGAAGGCGATAACTTCTGGGTACGCGGCCTGGGCGCAGGTTATTACCTGTGGAACGACACCGCCGATAAGCTCTCCATTATGGCGTACTATTCGCCGGATCATTTCAAACCAGGCGACAGCGACAACCGTGCGTTACGTCGTCTGGACGAGCGTAAAGCGACGCTGATGGCGGGTTTGTCTTACGTGCATAACACCGAATACGGCTTCCTGCGCACCTCTCTTGCCGCCGACACGCTGGATAACAGCAACGGCATCGTCTGGGATCTCGGCTGGCTCTATCGCTACACCAACGGCGGCCTGACGCTTATTCCGGGTATCGGCGTGGAGTGGAGCAGTGAAAACCAGAACGATTACTACTACGGCGTGAGCGGCAAAGAGTCGCGCCGCAGCGGCCTGAACCGCTACGATGCGGACGACGGCTGGGCGCCGTATGCGGAGCTGACCGCCAGCTATCGTCTTTCTGACAGCTGGAGCGTGTACGGCAGCGGCCGTTACACCCATCTGAGCGACGAAGCGAAAGACAGCCCGATGGTGGACCGCTCCTGGTCTGCGCTGCTGTCTACCGGCGTAACCTATACGTTCTGATAACGCGGACAGGGATTCACGGGGCGCCATGTGCGCCCCTTTTTTATGGCGAAAGGGCGAACCGTTAAGCGCAACAAAGGCGGAAAAGGGCAAAAAAGGGCAGGGAGAACGCGTGAGCGCAAAAAAACGGCCCCGTTTACGGGGCCGTCGATGATCAGGCTTTCTTCACGACGCGCAGCGTCTGGGAGAGGCGCGAAGGTTTGTCCTCACGAGTCTGCTGCGGGGCAGTGACGCAGGCCGTTTCAACACACACAAAGGTTTTATAGCCGTCGTCCGGCATATCGCCCATGCTGACGGAGAGCGCCGGGCCCGGGTTCCAGCCCACCACATTGCTGTTATGGTGATGCACGACTTCAATCGTGCGGTTGAGCGCGCCGTCGTGGATCAGGCTGCATCCTTCCGGGTTCAGGTAGACGCGGTCGGTACGGTCCGGGAAGGTCTGCACGCCGTCTGTCAGCGACCCTTGCTCGCCGCCCTTGACTTTATCGAGGTAGGTATCGCCAAGGCCGCTGACTTTGACGTCAGCGATATCGCCTACATTGAAATAGGTGTGCAGCGCGGAGGTGGTTTCAAATTCGCCGTGCGCTTCCAGTTCCATTTCGCAGGTTTTGCCAAGTTTGTAGCGTGCATAGAGCGTGAAATCGTGCGGCCAGTACTGGCGGCTCGCTTCGCTGGCGTGCAGTTCAAACGTCAGCACCACGCCATTATCGTCTTCGTTATGAGCGCTTAACGTCCACGGCAGATTACGGGCGAAACCGTGAGAAGGCAGATCTTTTTGCGCAGACGGGCCGAACCACGGCCAGCAGATCGGCACGCCGCCACGCAGCGCGACGCCCTTTTTAAAAGGCGTATTGCCGCTCAGCCACAGCACGTCCTCTTCACCGGCGGGCTTCCAGCAGAGCAGATGCGCGCCCTGCAGCGCCACCGCGGCGCGTACCTGCGGATGGTCAACGACAACAATATCCAGCTCGTCATGCTGACGGCGGGAGAGATAAGGGGTTAACTGTTCAGACACCGGCAGGGCAAAAATCGTGTTAATCATTTCTGGCAATCCTCTGTCTTAAAAGCCAAATAAAAAGGGCGACCGAAGTCGCCCTTAAGATCAAAACCCATCTCACTTATTTGGAGATGTGAGCGATCAGGTCCAGAACTTTGTTGGAGTAGCCAGTTTCGTTGTCGTACCAGGAAACCAGTTTCACAAAGTTGTCGTTCAGTGCGATACCTGCTTTAGCATCGAACACGGAAGTGCAGACTTCGCCGTTGAAGTCGGTGGAAACCACGTCATCTTCGGTGTAGCCCAGAACGCCTTTCATTTCGCCTTCAGCGGCTTTCTTGATAGCGTCTTTGATCTGCTCGTAAGTTGCTGCTTTTTCCAGACGAACGGTCAGGTCAACAACAGATACGTTCGGGGTCGGAACGCGGAACGCCATACCAGTCAGTTTGCCGTTCAGTTCCGGCAGGACTTTACCTACTGCTTTAGCAGCACCGGTAGAGGATGGGATGATGTTCTGCGCTGCGCCGCGGCCGCCGCGCCAGTCTTTGTGAGACGGGCCGTCAACGGTTTTCTGGGTAGCGGTAGTCGCGTGAACGGTGGTCATCAGACCTTCGATGATGCCGAAGTTGTCGTTGATAACTTTCGCCAGCGGAGCCAGGCAGTTGGTGGTGCAGGAAGCGTTGGACACGATGTCCTGGCCTGCATATTTATCAAAGTTAGCGCCACGAACGAACATCGGGGTGTTGTCTTTGGACGGGCCAGTCAGAACAACTTTTTTCGCGCCAGCGGTGATGTGTTTACGTGCGGTTTCGTCGGTCAGGAAGATACCGGTTGCTTCAGCAACCACGTCCACGCCCACTTCGTCCCACTTCAGGTTAGCCGGGTCTTTTTCAGCGGTAACGCGGATTTTTTTACCGTTAACGATCAGATGACCGTCTTTAACTTCAACGGTACCGTCGAAACGACCGTGAGTAGAGTCATACTTCAGCATGTAGGCCATGTAGTCAGCGTCTAACAGGTCGTTAATTGCAACGATCTCGATGTCAGAACGTTTCTGAGCGGCACGGAAAACAATGCGACCGATACGGCCAAAACCGTTGATACCTACTTTGATAGTCATATATTCCACCAGCTATTTGTTAGTGAATAAAAGGTTGGCTGTAAAATTACAAAAACCTTACGCAGCGTCAAGCGGAATCGTGTCAATCATTGCGACAAATCAATCCTGTGGACAAGCTTTGCGCGTCTGACTTGCCTGATTTTCCTTTTGGGCTTACGTCCATATGGGGACGCTGCCAGGAATTTAAAAGGCCATTGAAAATAAAAGTGTGACGCGAGTCACGTTTGCCTCTCCGCTGCATTTTCAGTGCTAAGTTTAGACCAAAAGTGTACACGTCACTGTTAATGTTTTGTTAGAATATTGCAGGTAATGTAACTGCTTAAACCTCCCCGAGATGTCACCTTATGGCCAATCAAAACTCCCAGGACGATTTGAAAAACACCCTGACGGAAATGCAGTTCTACGTCACCCAGAATCACGGCACGGAACCGCCGTATACCGGGCGTCTGCTGCACAACAAACGTGATGGCGTCTACCACTGTCTGGTGTGCGATGCGCCGCTATTTAACTCACAAACCAAATATGACTCTGGCTGCGGCTGGCCGAGCTTTTACGAGCCGGTGAGTGAAGATTCAATCCGTTACCTCAATGACTACTCACACGGTATGCAGCGCATCGAAATCCGCTGTGGAAACTGTGACGCGCATCTGGGGCATGTTTTCCCTGACGGCCCGCAGCCGACCGGCGAACGCTATTGCGTTAATTCCGCCTCGCTCAGCTTTACCGATGACGATAACGGCGAGCAGATCAAAGGCTGAAGAATCGATTCAGCAAATTATTCCACTGGAGCGTGTTCTGATGAACCTTGAAGACCTGATTAGCAGCATGACGCCGGAAGTGTATGAGCGCCTGGCCACTGCGGTGGAGCTTGGAAAATGGCCGGACGGCGTGGCGTTAACCCCGGAGCAGAAAGAGAACAGCCTGCAGCTGGTGATGCTCTGGCAGATGCGCCATAACACCAATCCGCAGCACATGACTATCGGCACCGACGGTCAGCTGGTGATGAAAAGCAAGCAGCAACTCAAAGCGGAGTTCGGCATTCATTCACAGCCCATCGCGACGCTGAAACCCGAATAAGCTGAAGCGTGCTGAAGCCAAAAAAAGGCCTCGGATAATCCTGCGGCCTTTTTCTTTATGCGAGCCAGACGGTTTACGCCTGCGTTTCGCGCCAGTCGTCCAGCGTGAACAGTGTGGCACCGCTTGCCGCCATCTCCTGAAACGCCAGCATGCTGGCCTGCGCAGTCAGATTAACGCCGCGACAGCCGTCGGTAATGACGTTCACCGTATACCCGAGGCTCAACGCGTCCAGCACCGTATATTTCACGCAGTAGTCGGTCGCAAGGCCCATCACGATAAGCTCGTTCACATTGTGCTCGCGCAGCCATGCATCCAGCGGCGTTTTCTGACGATGCCCGTTATCGAAAAACGCGCTGTAGCTGTCAATCGTCGGATTCTCGCCTTTATAAAAACGCTGCACGATAGCCTTGTGATTCAGCAACGGGTGGAGCGCGGCGCCGTCGCTCTCCTGAATGCAGTGATCGGGCCACCAGGTCTGCGGCAGGCCGTCAAGCGTGCCTTGCGTGAACGGCTCGGCATGTTGCACCGAGGCGAAGCTGCCGTGTCTGGCCGGATGCCAGTCCTGGCTTGCCAGCACCGGCACGCCGCGTGGCTGGCACCACTCGATCATCGCATTGGCAATGTCTACCGTGCTGTCGCCTTCCGCGACCGCCAGCGCGCCGCCGGCGCAAAAATCGTTTTGCAGATCCACCAGCAGCAGAGCGCGTGAAGTCATGAAAACCTCCTTATTCGTCCGGGGTCAGTTCGCCGCGCAGGTTACGCATCATCGCGTCGCGGATAGCCTGCGGCTCCAGCCCCTGGCTTAACAGATAATGCAGTTTCGTCAGCGTCGCCTCGACGGTCATGTCGAACCCGCTGATAACGCCCGCGTGCGCCAGCGCGTTGCCCGTGGCATAGCCGCCCATATTCACTTTGCCGGACATACACTGCGTCAGGTTCACCACCACAATCCCACGCGAGCACGCCGCCTGAAGCTCCTGAAGGAATTCGCCATTTTGCGGCGCGTTGCCCACGCCGTAGGAGCGCAGGATAAGCGCCCGCACCGGCTGGCGCAGGAAGTTGCGCACCACGTCGGCGGAGATGCCCGGATAAATCGTCACCACGCCGATAGGCTGCGGCGTAATCGGATGGACGCGCAGCTCGCCGTGGCCGTGCGGCGCGGGCGGCGTATTCAGCCGGCGAATATGAATGCCCGCTTCGAGCAGCGGCGGCAGGTTAGGGGAGGCAAACGCGTCGAAGCCGTCAGCGTGCGCTTTTGTCGTGCGGTTGCCGCGATAGAGCCGGTTATTGAAGAATAGCGTCACTTCGCTGACAGGGTAGTTCGCCGCCACGTAGAGCGAGTTCAGCAGGTTTATCTGACCGTCAGAACGCAGCTCCGCCAGCGGGATCTGCGAGCCGGTGACGATAACCGGCTTGCTCAGGTTTTCCAGCATAAAAGAAAGCGCCGACGCGGTGAAGGCCATGGTGTCGGTGCCATGCAGGATCACGAAGCCGTCATACTCATCGTAATGCGCCTTGATATCCTCAGCGATATGTAGCCAGTCCTGCGGCGTCATATCAGAGGAGTCCATCAGGGGCGCATATTCATGGATAGTGAAATCCGGCATTTCGGGGCGGTGGAATTCCGGCATTTGCGCGAGCTGCTGCTGGAGATGACCGGAAACCGGGATATAGCCGTGTTCGGAGCGTTGCATACCGATGGTGCCGCCGGTATAGGCAACGTAGATCGATTTCTTTTGCATAGGATAGCTTTCGTTGTGCATAAACCCGCGCAGTATAGAGGTGCGGCGGAAAAAAATCAGCCCGGCATTGGCCGGGCTGTGACAGAGACACGCAGGCGCGTTAGCGCACGTCGCCGCAGGTGAGGCAGAAGGCGTAACGGTTTTGCGGATCGTTAAAGGCGGCCAGCTTGTCACCTTCTTTTTTCGCCGCCAGCGCCGCGTCTGCCACCGGCGCAGGGAGCCACGCCTGTAACGCCTGCGGCAGCATCGCGTGCACCGAGCCGGTCAGGTTCGCCAGCACCATATCCATAAAGCCAGGCTCATCCTGATAAAAATCAAGGTGCCAGGTTTTCAGCTTCGCAAGCTCTGCGGCTTTTTTCACCGCGTCGTCAAAGTCGCCAAGGCTGTCCACCAGGCCGTTTTGCTTCGCGTCTTCGCCCGTCCAGACGTGGCCCTGAGCAATCTGGTCAATCTGTTGCGGGGTCTTGTTACGCGACTGCGCCACCAGGCCGATAAAGCGCTGATAGCCATTCTCGATGGTTATCTGCATCAGCTTCTGCACTTCCGGCGGCAGCGCTTTGGTCACGGCGACATCCGCGAGCGGCGAGGTCGCCACGCCGTCCGTATGTACGCCTATCGCGTCCAGGCTGTTTTCCATGGTGTTGATAACACCAAAGATGCCGATGGAGCCGGTAAGTGTGCTTGGGTTCGCCACGATGTAGCTTGCAGGCGTGGAGATCCAGTAGCCGCCCGAGGCCGCCATCCCGCCCATCGAAACCACAACCGGTTTACCGGCTTCTTTGGCTGCCGCCAGCTCCTGACGGATGGTTTCAGAAGCGGTCACGCTGCCGCCAGGGCTGTTCACCCGCAGCACAATGGCTTTCACTTTCGGATCAAGACGTGCGTCGCGGATCTGCGCGGCGGTTGTGTCGCCGCCGACGTTCCCCGGCGTCTCTTCGCCATCCATGATAGCGCCGTTCGCGAACACCACGGCGATGCTCTCGCCCTCCCCGGACGGCTTATTCACCGGGTAGTCGTAAATGCTGACGCCGCGGAAATCTTTATCCTTGTCGCTCCAGCCGAACTGTTTCACCAGCGCTTTGTCGATAGCGGCGCTGCTTGCCAGCTCATCCACCAGCTTATTGTCGAGCGCGTACTTCGCCGTATCGCCGCCCGCCGCTTCAAGCCCTGCGATCATCGCCTGCGCGCCAGGGAAGATCTGGCTTGCCGGTACCTGGCGGTTAGCCGCGAGCGTGCCGAGGTAGTTTTGCCACAGCTCGCCAATCCAGCGGCTATCCGCCTCGCGGGCTTCCGGCGACATATCGTCGCGGATAAACGGCTCGACGGCCGATTTATAGGTGCCGACGCGGAACACATGGGTGGTCACTTTCAGCTTGTCGAGTAGCGACTTGTAGTAGAGGCCATTAGTGGCGAAACCGTGCAGATCGACCGTGCCCTGCGGCGAGAGCCAAATCTTGTTGGCGAAGCTCGCGAGATAATACTGGCTCTGGCTGTAGCTTTCGCCGATGGCGTACACCGGTTTGCCGGCGTCGCGGAATTCGCGCAGCGCCTTACCGATATACTGCATCGACGGCTGATCGGCACCCGCGAAATCCTTCAGATCCAGCACGATGCCGGTAATATTGCGGTCATCTTTCGCCTGGCGAATCGCGTTGACGATATCAAACAGCGAATTTTCCTGTAAGCGATCGGAGCTTGCGCCGAAAAGCTGACGGCCCAGCGCGCCCAGCTTGTTATTAACCGACGGTTTATCCACTACCACGCCGCTGATATCGAGCAGCAGCGCGCCGCGCCCCGGCTCCGACGGGCCGCTGTTGAACTGCATCCAGACGCCGACGCCCACCAGCACCAGCACGAGAAACAGCAGATTCATCACCAGCTCTCTGATGAAGTTGAGCAGGCGCCAGGTCCACTTAAAGAATCCGGCAATAATTCGCCAAAGGGTACGCATTTACTCTCCCTAATCCGTGAATAACGGGGAACCCCGTAACCTCCCGCTACAGGCGGGACGCCGACAAAGTGTAAATACCCCGCGCGGCCTTGTCAGCAGGAAACGCCGGCAGGGTGTAACAAAACATACCGCTGTGTTAATTTTATGATTAAAAATCATCACAGGAGAGTTGAGATGGATGCAATAGATATGCTGGTCAACCGCCGCAGCGCCTCACGTCTCGCCGAGCCGGCGCCGACGGGCGACGCGCTGGAAAACATTCTGCGCGCGGGCCTGCGCGCGCCGGATCACGGCACGTTGCAGCCGTGGCGCTTCTTTATCATCGAAGGGGAAGGGCGCGAGCGCTTCAGCGCATTGCTGGAAAACGCCGCCACCGCCGACGGTCAGGATGAAAAGGCCATTGACAAAGCGCGCAACGCGCCGTTTCGCGCGCCTCTCATTATCACCGTCGTCGCCCACTGCGAGGAGCACCACAAAGTGCCGCGCTGGGAGCAGGTGGTCAGCGCCGGTTGCGCCGTCATGGCGATGCAGATGGCGGCGCTCGCCCAGGGCTTTAACGGCATCTGGCGCAGCGGCCCGTTCACCGACAACCCACTGGTGCGCGAGGCGTTCGACTGCCGCGAGCAGGATCAAATCGTCGGTTTCCTCTACCTCGGCACGCCGCAACTGAAAGCGTCCACCACCATTAACCTGCCCGACACCGCCCCCTTCGTGCGTTATTTCTGAAGCCCGCGCGCAAAACTGTCTGGATTGTGAGCAAAAGCGGCGCAATTCAGACAGCCATACTTACCACCCCGTCTTTCAGGCGCTACCATAAGCGCGCTTTATTTATCGAATGATAACGATCACCTGATTCTGACCAAACAAGGAGCGGTCCATGAGTGAGCAAGCGATTCGTCTGACCCAGTACAGCCACGGAGCAGGTTGCGGTTGTAAAATTTCCCCGAAAGTGCTGGAAACTATCCTGCACAGCGATCAGGCGAAGTTTATCGACCCCAACTTGCTTGTCGGCAATGAAACCCGCGACGACGCGGCGGTGTATGACCTGGGCAACGGCACGAGCGTTATCAGCACCACGGACTTCTTCATGCCTGTCGTGGACAACCCCTTTGATTTTGGCCGCATCGCTGCGACCAATGCCATCAGCGATATCTACGCGATGGGCGGCAAACCGGTTATGGCTATTGCGATACTCGGCTGGCCGGTCAACACGCTGGCGCCGGAGATCGCGCGCGAGGTGGTGGAAGGCGGGCGTTTCGCCTGCCAGCAGGCGGGCATCGCGCTCGCGGGCGGTCACTCTATCGACGCCCCGGAGCCGATTTTCGGCCTTGCAGTCACAGGCGTCGTGCCGACCGCGCGCGTGAAGAAAAACAGCACCGCCGAGGCGGGTTGCAAGCTTTTTCTTACCAAACCGCTGGGTATCGGCGTGCTCACTACGGCTGAGAAGAAATCGCTGCTGCGCCCGGAGCATCAGGGGCTCGCCACGGAAGTGATGTGTACCATGAATAAAGCGGGTGCTGATTTCGCGCAGATTGACGGCGTGCGGGCGATGACTGACGTTACCGGCTTCGGGCTGCTGGGCCACCTCAGCGAAGTGTGTCAGGGCGCGGGCCTGCAGGCGGAGCTCTGGTATGAGGCCGTGCCGAAGCTGCCGGGCGTGGAAGAGTACATCGCTCAGGGCACGGTGCCAGGCGGCACCAGCCGCAACTTTGCGAGCTACGGTCACCTGATGGGCGACATGCCGGACGCCTGGCGCAGCCTGCTGTGCGATCCGCAAACCTCCGGCGGCCTGCTGCTGGCGGTCGACCCGGCGGCGCAGGCGCAGGTGGAGGCCGTGGCGGCAGAGCATGGCATCACGCTCAGCGCGATTGGCGAGCTGAGAACCGCGCGCGGCGGCCGTCCGATGGTGGAGATTCGCTGATCGATGCGGTTGTTTATTGCCGAAAAGCCCAGCCTGGGGCGCGCCATCGCCGACGTGTTGCCGAAGCCGCATCGTCGCGGCGACGGGTTTATCGAATGCGGAAATGGCCAGGTCGTGACCTGGTGCGTTGGCCACCTGCTGGAGCAGGCGCAGCCGGACGCCTATGACAGCCGCTATGGCCGCTGGAATCTCGCCGACCTGCCCATCGTACCGGAAAAATGGCAGCTTCAGCCGAAGCCGTCGGTGGCAAAGCAGCTGAACGTCATTAAAAAGCTGCTTGGCGAGGCGCAGGAAATCGTCCACGCAGGCGACCCGGACCGCGAAGGGCAACTGCTGGTGGACGAAGTCCTCGACTATCTGCAACTGCCCGCCGAAAAGCGCCAGCAGGTACGCCGCTGCCTGATTAACGATCTCAACCCGCAGGCGGTGGAGCGCGCCATTGAAAAACTGCGCGAGAACCGGGAATTTGTGCCGCTCAGCACCTCGGCGCTCGCCCGCGCCCGCGCCGACTGGCTTTACGGCATCAACATGACGCGTGCTTATACGCTGCTCGGGCAAAACGCGGGCTACCAGGGCGTGCTCTCGGTGGGCCGCGTTCAGACGCCGGTGCTCGGCCTGGTGGTGCGGCGTGATGAAGAGATTGAAAACTTCGTCGCCAAAGATTATTTCGACGTCAAAGCGCATATCGTCACGCCCGCGGATGAGCGCTTTACCGCGCTCTGGCAGCCAAGCGAGGCCTGCGAGCCGTATCAGGATGAAGAGGGGCGGCTGCTGAACCGCGCGCTGGCGGAGCATGTCGTCAGGCGTATCGATGGCCAGCCCGCGCTTGTCACCAGCTATAACGACAAGCGTGAAAGCGAGGCCGCGCCGCTGCCGTTCTCGCTCTCCACACTACAAATCGAGGCTTCAAAGCGCTTTAACTTAAGCGCCCAGACGGTGCTTGATATCTGCCAGAAGCTCTACGAAACCCACAAGCTCATCACCTATCCGCGTTCCGACTGCCGCTACCTGCCGGAAGAACACTTCGCGGGCCGCCACGCGGTGCTCAAAGCGATAGGCGTGCACGCGCCGGATCTGCTGCCGCAACCGGCGGTCGACCCGGCGCGCCGCAACCGCTGCTGGGACGATAAAAAAGTCGATGCCCACCACGCCATTATTCCGACCGCGCGCAGCGCGCCGGTGTCGCTCTCTGACGGCGAGGCGAAAATCTACGGGCTTATCGCGCGCCAGTATCTGATGCAGTTCTGTCAGGACGCGCAGTTTCGTAAATGTGTTATCGAGCTTGATATCGCAGGCGGCAAATTCATCGCCAAAGCGCGCTTTCTGGCGGACGCGGGCTGGCGTACGCTGCTCGGTGCCAAAGAGCGCGACGAGGAGAATGACGGCACGCCGCTGCCGGTCGTCGCGAAGGGCGATGAACTGCTGTGCGAGCGCGGCGACGTTGTCGAGCGTCAGACCCAGCCGCCGCGCCACTTCACCGATGCCACGCTGCTGTCGGCCATGACCGGTATCGCGCGGTTCGTGCAGGATAAAGATCTGAAAAAAATCCTGCGCGCCACTGACGGGCTCGGCACCGAAGCCACCCGCGCAGGTATTATCGAGCTGCTGTTCAGGCGCGGTTTTCTGGAAAAGCAGGGGCGCTATATTCACTCGACGCCTGCCGGGAAAGCGCTGATCCACGCGCTGCCGGAACTCGCTGCACGCCCCGACATGACCGCGCAGTGGGAATCAACGCTGACGCAAATCAGCGAGAAACAGTGTCGTTATCAGGATTTCATGCAGCCGCTGGTGCACACGCTCTATACGCTGATTGACCAGGCGCGCAGCGCGCCGGTGCGCCAGTTCCGCGGGCTGGTGGCGCCGCAGAAGGCGCAAAAAGGGCGCGGGGGCAAGGGCGGCAAAAAGCCCGCGTTCCGTAAACGTGGCGGCGCGCAGCCTGCTGCGGAGTAAACCTGACGCGCGCCATAAACCTTATGCCCGCCTGGCCGATACTCTTTCAGGGAAAGCGCGACGCGCTATAGTGAAAGCAGATGTCGCGCTGCGGCGTCATCACGCAACAA
Source organism: Cronobacter muytjensii ATCC 51329 (assembly GCF_001277195.1). Lineage (NCBI taxonomy): Bacteria > Pseudomonadati > Pseudomonadota > Gammaproteobacteria > Enterobacterales > Enterobacteriaceae > Cronobacter > Cronobacter muytjensii. The sequence goes on along the minus strand of NZ_CP012268.1, from coordinate 2,202,532 downwards.
GAGGGGATACAGGGTGTCAGTGAAACAGAGCTTATTAGCGGCGCTGGCGCTGCTTGCGACGCTGCCGGCGGGTGCCGACAGGCTGCGCCCGGATGTGCAGGTCAACGTGCCGGAAGAGGTTTTCAGCACCGGCGGCCAGCGTCCGCAGCAGTGCATTCAGTGCTGCGTCTATCAGGATCAGAACTACTCGGAAGGGGCGGTGATCAAAGCCGATGGCGTGCTGTTGCAGTGCCAGCGCGACGAGAAAACCCTCAGTACGAATCCGCTGGTGTGGCGTCGCGTCCGGACATAAACGCTTCCAGCAGAGGAATATCCGCCGGGGCGAGCGCATAGCCGAACGCCTCGCGCGGTTCACACCACACCAGCGCGCTATGACACAGCGCCTGCGGTTCGCCATCGAAATCTTCCACCCGCCATGCATGCAGCCGGATAACCCGTCCTGACACCTCACGCGTGTGGATTGCCACATACGCGCCGATGCGCGCCTCAATCGCCAGCTCTTCTGAAAGCTCGCGCGCCAGCGCCGCAGGCTGGCTTTCGCCGGGCTCCACTTTGCCGCCGGGGAATTCCCACAGGCCCGGCTGATCGCCTGTTGCCGGGCGCTGCGCCAGCAGCAGACGGCCCTCGCGCACAATAATCGCCGCCACAACGTCAATGATTTGCATGGTCAATGCCTGAAAGGGCGCCCCTTGCAGAAGGCGCCGTAAGAATCACAGCGAGAACGTCGCCCAGACGGGCGCGTGGTCGGAGGGTTTTTCCATCGCGCGGATCTCGTAATCGATGCCGGTCTCGACGAGGCGCGCCATCAGCGGGGCGCTGGCCAGCAGCAGATCGATGCGCAGGCCGCGGTTCTCGTCAAACCCTTTTGAGCGGTAGTCGAACCACGAGTAGCGGTCGTGGGTTTCCGGGTTAGCGTGACGGAACGTATCGGTCAGCCCCCAGTCCAGCAGGCGGCCCATCCACTCGCGCTCTTCCGGCAGGAAGGAGCATTTGCCGGTGCGCAGCCAGCGCTTGCGGCTCTCTTCGCCGATGCCGATATCCAGATCGGTCGGGCTGATATTCATATCGCCCATGATAAGCACCGGGTTGTCGTTCTTCAGCGCCGTGTCCAGGTAATGTTGCAGGTCCTGATAAAACTTCGCTTTAGCCGGGAATTTCACCTCGTGATCGCGGCTTTCGCCCTGCGGGAAATAGCCATTGATGACGGTAATATCGCCAATAGCGGACGGGATTTCCGCCATGATAATGCGCCGCTGCGCCTCTTCGCCGTCACCCGGAAAACCGCGACGCACGGACACCGGCGTGGCTTTAGTCAGCAGGGCCACGCCGTAATGGCCCTTCTGGCCGTGATAGAACACGTTGTAGCCCAGTTTCGCCACCTCTTCGAGGGGAAACATGTCGTCATGGACTTTGGTTTCCTGCAGGCCGATAACGTCCGGCTGATGCTGTTCCACCAGCGCAGCCAGCTGATGTGGGCGGGCGCGCAGGCCGTTGATGTTAAAAGAGATGAATTTCATAGTCGCGAACACACTGGATTAACAAGAGTGGCGCGATGGTATCAGAAAAAGCGTTCGCGCGTCTCCCGGACGGGCAAGGTTGTGACAATCGCTGTCAGCGGCAGCGTGTCGCCAGAGACGCACCATCATGGTGCCAGTGCCCTGAAAAGGGGCACCGTTTCATGACAAATCCCGGCTACGATCACAAATCCAGAACAATATTTTATGAATGCATAATCGCGCGGATTTTTTTACCGCACACGCCGCTTTGTCATAAAAGTATTCACTTTTTATGCAATTAAAGTGAATAGTGTTACTCCGTAAGTCATTGATTTAGCGTTCACGCCTGCCCGGTATGCATTTTCTCCTCTGGCTGGCACGAAGCGTGCAATCTACAGTAAGAGCGCAAACATCATTTCATTAACAAATACACAACCTTTTATTTACCGGACGAGGTCGCTATGTCGCAGTCAATTACCCGCCAGAATTTTGATGAGTGGATGATCCCCGTATACGCGCCGGCAGCGTTTATCCCGGTGCGGGCCGAGGGGTCTACGCTCTGGGATCAGGAAGGCAAGGAGTATATCGATTTCGCGGGCGGCATCGCGGTAAATGCGCTGGGACATGCGCACCCGAAACTGCGCCAGGCGCTGGAAACCCAGGCGGCGAAACTCTGGCATACCGGCAACGGGTATACCAACGAGCCGGTGCTGCGCCTCGCCAAACGCCTGATTGATGCCACCTTCGCCGACCGCGTCTTCTTCTGTAACTCCGGGGCCGAAGCCAACGAGGCGGCGCTGAAGCTCGCCCGTAAATATGCGCACGACCACTACGGTGCGCAGAAAAGCGGCATCGTGGCGTTCAAAAACGCCTTCCACGGCCGGACGCTCTTTACCGTCTCGGCGGGCGGTCAGCCTGCGTACTCACAGGATTTCGCGCCGCTGCCGCCGCAAATCAGCCATGCGGTCTTTAACGATGTAGACTCCGCCGCCGCGCTGATTAATGACGATACCTGCGCGGTGATCGTCGAGCCGGTGCAGGGCGAGGGCGGCGTGGTGCCCGCCACCAAAGCGTTCCTCCAGGGCCTGCGCGAGCTGTGCGACCTTCATAACGCGCTGCTGATTTTCGATGAAGTGCAGACGGGCGTGGGCCGCACCGGCTCGCTCTATGCCTACATGCACTTCGGCGTGACGCCGGATGTGCTCTCCACCGCCAAAGCGCTGGGCGGAGGCTTCCCGATTGGCGCGATGCTGACCACCGAGCGCTGCGCCGCGGTGATGGGCGTCGGCACCCACGGCACTACCTACGGCGGCAACCCGCTGGCGGGTGCAGTGGCAGGCGAAGTGCTGGATCTCGTTAATACCCCGGAGATGCTCAGCGGCGTGAAAGCGCGCCATGACGCGTTTGTCGAGCAACTCACCGCGATTAATCAGCGCCTCGGCCTGTTTAAAGAGATCCGCGGACTGGGGCTGCTGATTGGCTGCGTGCTGAAAGACGAGTATGCGGGCAAGGCGAAGGCGATTTCGCTTGCTGCCGCGAAAGAAGGCGCGATGGTGCTGATTGCAGGCGCCAACGTGCTGCGTTTCGCGCCTGCGCTCAACATCAGCCATCAGGAGATTGAAACCGGGCTTTCGCGCGTCGCTCGCGCCTGCGAAAACTGGCTGAAGGAGGGCGCATCATGATGGTTATCCGCCCTGTAACCCACGACGACGTGCCGGCGCTGCTGGGGCTTGCCGCCAAAACCGGCGGCGGGCTCACCTCGCTGCCGGTCGATGAAAAAACCCTCAGCGCGCGCGTCGAACGCTCGCTGCAAACCTGGCGCAACGAACTGCCGCCGGGCGATCAGGGCTATGTGTTCGTGCTGGAAGAGACCGACAGCCGCACGGTCGCCGGGATCTGCGCCATTGAAGTGGCGGTTGGCCTGAGCGAGCCCTGGTATAACTACCGCGTCGGCACGCTGGTGCACGCCTCAAAAGAGCTGAACGTTTATAACGCGCTGCCGACGCTATTTCTCAGCAACGATCACACCGGCAGCAGTGAACTCTGCACGCTGTTTCTCGACCCGGACTGGCGCAAAAACGGCAACGGCTATCTGCTTTCCAAATCCCGCTTCATGTTTATGGCCGCGTTCCGCGAGCGTTTTAATGAAAAAGTCGTGGCGGAGATGCGCGGGGTGATTGACGAATACGGCTATTCGCCGTTCTGGGAGAGCCTCGGCCAGCGCTTCTTCTCGATGGAGTTCAGCCGCGCCGACTACCTGTGCGGCACCGGCCAGAAAGCGTTTATCGCCGAGCTGATGCCGAAACATCCCATCTATACCCAGTTCCTTTCCGAAGAGGCGCAGGCGGTGATAGGCCAGGTGCATAAAGACACCGCGCCCGCACGCGCGGTGCTGGAGGCCGAAGGCTTCCGCTATCGCAACTATGTCGACATTTTCGACGGCGGCCCGACGCTTGAGTGCGATATCGACCGCGTGCGCGCCATCCGTAAAAGCCGTCTTGTGGAGGTGGCGGAAGGCCTGCCGGCTACGGGTGACGATCTGCCGGCCTGCATGGTGTCGAACGAAAATTATGACCATTTCCGCGTGATGCTGATCCGCGCCAGACCTGACGCCGACCGGCTGATTCTGGATGCCGCCACGCTGGATGCCCTGAAATGCCAGCACGGCGACCAGGTCCGCCTGGTGCGCCTTTGCCCTGAGGAGAAAGCAGTATGAGCATATGGATTAACGGCGAGTGGAAAACCGGGCAGGGCGAGGCGCTGGAAAAACGCGATCCGGTCGGCGGCGCGCTGCTCTGGCAGGGCAACGCGGCTGACGAGGCGCAGGTGACGCAAGCCTGCGCCGCCGCGCGCGCGGCGTTCCCGGCCTGGGCGAAACGGCCTTTCGCGGAGCGTCAGGCTATAGCCGAAAAATTCGCGGCGCTGCTGGAGGCGAATAAAACCGACCTGACGCGCATTATTGCGCAGGAGACCAGCAAACCGCGCTGGGAAGCGGCCACAGAAGTGACCGCGATGATCAATAAAGTCGGCATTTCGCTGAAAGCGTATCAGGTGCGTACCGGCGAGCAGCAGACGCCGATGCCGGATGGCGCGGCAACGCTGCGTCACCGTCCGCACGGCGTGCTGGCGGTCTTCGGCCCGTACAATTTCCCGGGGCATCTGCCGAATGGTCATATCGTTCCGGCGCTGCTGGCGGGCAATACGCTGGTGTTTAAGCCAAGCGAGCTGACGCCGCAGACCGGCGAGGCGGTCATGAAGCTCTGGGAGCAGGCGGGGCTGCCCGCAGGCGTGCTCAATCTCGTACAGGGCGCGCGCGCCACCGGCCAGTCGCTCGCTTCGCAGCCGGAGCTTGACGGCCTGCTGTTTACCGGCAGCGCCAGCACCGGGTATCAGCTGCATCGCCAGCTTGCCGGGCAGCCGGAGAAGATCCTGGCGCTGGAGATGGGCGGTAATAACCCGCTTATCGTCGAAGATCCCGACGATATCGACGGGGCGGTGCATCTGGCCATTCAGTCGGCGTTTATTACCGCCGGGCAGCGCTGCACCTGCGCGCGCCGCCTGCTGGTGAAGCGCGGCGCGGCGGGCGACGCCTTCCTGGCACGTCTGGTAGAGATTGCCGGAAGGCTGCGCCCTGACCGCTGGGATGCCGAGCCGCAACCGTTTATGGGCGGGCTTATCAGCGTCCAGGCGGCGGAGCGGGTGCTGGAGGCCTGGCAGGGCCATCTGGCGCGCGGCGGCAAACCGCTGCTGACGCCGGCGCTGGTGCAGGCGGGCAGCTCGCTGCTGACGCCGGGGATCGTCGAGCTTACCTGCGTGAGTAACGTGCCGGATGAAGAAATCTTCGGGCCGCTCCTGTGCGTCTGGCGCTACGATAATTTTGATGAGGCGATAACGCTTGCCAACGCCACCCGCTACGGGCTTTCCTGCGGGCTGATTTCGCCGGTGCGTGAAAAATTCGACCAGCTACTGCTGGAAGCGCGCGCGGGCATTGTGAACTGGAACAAACCGCTCACGGGCGCGGCCAGCACGGCGCCGTTTGGCGGCGTCGGGGCCTCCGGCAACCATCGCGCCAGCGCCTGGTACGCGGCGGACTATTGCGCCTGGCCAATGGCGTCGCTTGAAAGCCCGACGTTCGCGCTGCCGTCGTCGCTAAACCCCGGCCTCGATTTCGGCGCTAAGGAGCAGGCATGAAAGCACGCGAAGTTAACTTTGACGGACTGGTGGGCTTAACCCATCACTATGCCGGGCTGTCATTCGGCAACGAGGCCTCGACGAAGCATCGCTTTCAGGTGTCGAACCCGAAACTGGCGGCGCAGCAGGGGCTTGCAAAAATGAAAGCGCTGGCGGACGCGGGGTTTGCGCAGGCCGTTATCCCGCCGCAGGAGCGGCCGAATCTCGCCGCGTTGCGTCAGATTGGCTTTACCGGTCGCGACGAACAGGTGCTGGAAAAGGCCTGGCGCACTGCGCCGCATCTGCTCTCGGCCGCAAGCTCAGCCTCCTCGATGTGGGTGGCGAACGCCGCCACGGTCTGTCCTTCCGCCGATGCGCTGGATGGCAAAGTGCATCTGACGGTGGCGAATCTTAATAATAAATTTCACCGCGCCAGCGAAGCGCCCGGCACCGAACGGCTGCTGCGCGCTATCTTCCGCGATGCGTCCCGTTTTGAAGTTCACCCGGCCCTGCCGCAGGTGGCGATGTTTGGCGATGAAGGCGCGGCCAACCATAACCGTCTCGGCGGCGATTATGGGGAGCCGGGCGTTCAGCTCTTTATTTACGGGCGCGAAGAGAGCGGGGCGCTGGTGCCGGCCCGCTACCCGGCGCGCCAGACGCTGGAGGCCTCGCGCGCCGTGGCGCGGCTTAACCAGGTTTGTCCGGATCGTGTGGTGTTCGCGCAGCAGAACCCGGCGGTTATCGATCAGGGCGTATTCCATAATGACGTGATTGCCGTTTCTAACCGGCAGGTGCTGTTCTGCCACCAGCAGGCATTTTTACATCAGCAGGCGCTGCTGGAGGCGCTTGCTGATCGGGTGCCGGGCTTTACGCCGCTGGTGGTGCCCACGGACGCGGTCTCGGTGCAGGACGCGGTAGAAACGTATCTCTTCAACAGCCAGCTCCTGAGCCGCGACGACGGTACGATGATGCTAGTATTGCCGGAAGAATCACGCCGCCATGACGGCGTCTGGCGCTATCTGAATACGCTTCTGGCCGCAGATAATCCGATAAGCGAACTCACCGTCTTTGATCTGCGTGAAAGCATGGCGAACGGCGGCGGCCCGGCCTGCCTGCGGCTGCGCGTGGTGCTGACCGAGGCTGAACGCCAGGCGGTAAACCCGGCAGTGATGATGAATGACACGCTGTATGAGCGCCTCAACGTGTGGGTGGAGCGACACTATCGCGACCGGTTGTCGCAGGAGGATTTGGTCGATCCGCAACTGCTGCGTGAAGGGCGCGAAGCGCTCGACGAGCTGACGCGCCTGCTCGACCTCGGTAATGTCTATCCGTTCCAGCAGTAAGGAGTCGCTATGGAGGATTTTATTGCGCAGACCCTGCGCGGCGTGACGCCTGAGCGCAACACGCAACAGCGCGGCGGCGTGCGCGTCGAATGGCTGGACGAGGGCCTTATGCAGCTTACGCCGCAAGGGCATACGCGCGGCGCGCTGGTGGTGAGCGCGGGTATTCATGGCAACGAAACCGCGCCGGTGGAGATGCTGGCCGGGCTGCTCGCGCCGCTTCTGCGCGGCGAGCAGCCACTCGTCTGGCGACTGCTGGTGGTACTGGGCAGCCCGGCGGCGCTGCGGGCCGGACGGCGTTTTATCGATTACGATCTTAACCGTCTCTTCGGCGGGCGCTGGCAACACGCGACGCCTGGGTATGAAACTGCCCGCGCCGCGCGGCTTGAACAGGCGCTGGAGACGTTTTTCGCGGCGGGGAACGAACCGACGCGCTGGCATCTGGATCTGCATACCGCCATTCGCGGCTCGCAATTTCCGCGCTTCGGCGTGCTGCCGGCGCGTACCGCCGCCTGGCCGGAAGATTTTCTGACGTGGCTTGGCGATGCCGGATTAGAGGCGCTGGTGTTTCATCGCACGCCGGGCGGCACGTTCAGTCATTTTTCCTGCGAGCGTTTCGGGGCGCTGAGCTGCACGCTGGAGCTGGGTAAAGCGCTGCCGTTTGGTCATAACGATCTTAGCCAGTTCTCGCTCACTGGCCGGGCGCTGGCGGCGCTGCTTGACGGCTCGCCGCTGCCTGCCGCCGAAGCGCCGCGGCGCTTCGAGGTGGCGCAGCAGCTCACGCGGCGCAGCGAGCGTTTTGTGCTGCATATGTCAGGCGATACGGAAAACTTCACAGCGTTTAAGGCGGGCACGCTGCTGGCGGAGGATGGCGAGGAGCGTTATTACGCGCAGGATGTGGAGAGAGTGCTGTTTCCTAACCCGTCGGTCGCGTTGGGTTTACGCGCCGGATTAATGCTGCGGGAAATTTAATATATTGCGGCGCCAGGCGAGGCCGCAAAATATTGCAGAAAATTCTTATCGGTTTGCTTTATTTTACAGCACGACCTCTTTATACTGCGCTCACGATATCTTCACAATCAAGCAATTGTGATATTCCGGAAAGTTTCTCCTCTCTTTTTCCTTATTTTCTTCATAATTGCACAATAATTGTTTTTTACGCTTTCACTGTTTTACTCAGACTCTGACTTATTGACGAATCTGCCCGTAGAATTAATCTCGTCAAGGCGACAATCTGTTGCTGAATTAACTGAAAGTAAGGACAACATTATGCGTAAATTAACGGCTATCTTCGTTGCTTCTACCCTGGCACTTGGCGCGGCAAACGTGGCTCATGCGGCGGACGCTCCGGCGCCTGACGCGAGCGGCAAGCCAATGATGCAGCATAAAGGTCCACGCGGCCCGCATCACGATATGATGTTCCAGGGGCTGAACCTGACCGATGCGCAGAAACAGCAGATCCGCGACATCCGTAAAGCCCAGCGCGAAAAATTCGAGCGTCCTTCGCTCGAAGAGCGCCGCGCGATGCATGAGCTGATTGCCAGCGATAGCTTCGATAAAGCCAAAGCCGAAGCGCAGATCGATAAAATGGAAGCGCAGCACAAAGCCCGTATGCTGATGCATATGGAAACGCAGAACAAAATTTATAACGTTCTGACCCCGGAGCAGAAAAAGCAGTTTAATGCCAATTTTGAGAAGCGTCTGACAGAACGTCCTGCGCCTGAAGGTAAAATGCCAGCAGATTCAGAATAACCTCTGACTGGCTTAAGACCGCCGGTTTTGATCAGTGTCCTTTGGGGGCGCTGGTCAGAACCGGCGGTTTTCTTTTCTGGCGCCTCTTGCCACGTAGTTTCTGTTAGTTATCATTCCCCTTTGCCGCCGCGCTGCGCTTTTTTACCCGCCGGCGGTTTTTAGTATCCGCTACAGCAATCCTCTGGCGCTGCCGATAACCGAGTCAGGGAATTTATACCGATAATTTTCGCCGCGGCCCGGCCGCAGGCGATTTACGCATTACGCGTTTTCCAGGAGTGGGGATGGAGTTTTTTGACGTAAAAAAAATGCCGGTGAACCTGTGGCGCAACGGCGCAGGCGAAACCCGGGAAATCTGCTGTTTCCCGCCGAGCCGGGATTTCAACTGGCGCGCCAGTATCGCCTCCCTCGCCAGCAACGGCGAGTTCAGCGTCGTACCTCAGGTTGACCGCGTCGTAACATTGCTGGATGGCGGCGAAGTGACGCTGCACGGCGGCGGCGCGTTTCGCCATACCTTAAAACGCCACCAGCCGTTTACGTTTGCAGGCGAGCATCCGGTCCGCGCGGAACTTACCGACGGGCGCATGTCGCTGGATTTTAACCTGATGACCCGCCGCGATCGCTGTCGCGCGCAGGTGCGCGTCGCCGACCGCACGTTCACCACCCGCCACAGGCGCGGCGGTATTGTCTATGTGCTGAGTGGCGCGTGGCAGCTTAACGATAAACTGCTGACGGCGGAGCAGGGCGCGTGGTGGCAGGAGGGGATGCATACCCTTCGGCTGCTGAAAACCGAAGGGCAACTGCTGTTTAGCGAAATTACCTATCTTTAAGGCGCGTTGGCACCGATTTCGATAATGTCGTGCTCGCCGCTGATAAGCGGTTTGCAGAGGATGCGATAGCCGTCATTGTCAAAGCCCTGCGGCGCGCGTGAAATATTTGCGGCCTCGCTGAGCGACCCGACAGAGCCTAACCAGTACCAGTTATGGATGATATGGTACTGGGTCATCTCCCCGAACGTCTCCCGCAACCCCACCGGGCCGTTCCACGGCCAGCAGATAACCCGCATGCGATCGAGCGCGTCCATCAGGCGTGCGTTGTGCTCGTCCAGCGACTCTTTACCGCAGCAGGCGCCTGCGCAGCGCTTCAGCGCCGAGCGGAAACAGGCGCGGCCAGGACGCACCGATTCCAGCCCCAGCAGGCCGTAGCAGAGCTGTTGCTCATCGGCGATGGATTGCAGCGTACCGAGCGCCGCGCGACGGCTTGAAAAGAGACCATACAGCCCCGGCTGGTGGGAGAAATCAACGTCGCGGGCGTAGACCACTTCCGGCTTTTCGCCTTTGAACTGCAACGAACAGAGCTGCCGGTTGCGACGCAGACGTTTGTTGAACAGCGGCTGCTGCTCTTTAATCATCTGCGCTTCGAGGAGCAGCGCGCCAATTTCGCCCGCGGTGCGGATAAACGTGATGCGCCGCGACTGACGCAGCATCGAGGCTTCGTCGGGCGTGCGCAGGTGCGAGAGCACCCGGCTGCGAATATTGACGCTTTTGCCGATATAGAGCGGCATGGTTTCGCTTTCGCCATGAAACACATACACGCCAGGGTGTTTCGGCAGATCCTCAAGCCACGGACGCAGATGTTCGGGATATTCATAAATTGCCGCTTTTTCAAACTCCAGCCGCGGCGCGCCAGTACGCCTCACCACATCACTCTCCTGAATACTGTTTACTTATCCAGTCTATCAGGGAATGTGTGGTTGAAAAAGCGCCATTTTCAGTTCAGGTTGCGCGTCGCGAGCCAGCAGAGCAGGGAACCCGCCACGACCATCGCCACGCCCTGCCAGAACGCGAGGCCCGGCGCGAGGCCAAGCCACAGGCTCGCCAGCAGCGCCGAGAGCACCGGCGTGAAGTAAGAGGCGGTGGCGAGCAGCGTCATATTGCCGCGCTGAAGGCTGTAGTTCCAGGCGGCGTAAGCGGTTGCGGTGGAAAGCCCCATAAACAGCAGCTGCGCGACGGCGGGCGCTGAGGGTTGCATTGGCGGCTGGGGCGACAGCGCGTATTTCAGCCACAGCGCCGCGGCGGTTGCGCAGAAAAAGAGCGCTACGCCGTTCTGGCCGTTGCTCCAGCGGCGCGTCAGGTTGCAGTAAAGCGCCCAGACGATGGCGGCGGTGAAGGCGAGCGTGTAGGCGGTGGGGTTATCCTGCATATTGCGCCAGAGCGTCGCGGGTGACCAGACGCCGTCGCCGTTGAGCACCTGAAACACGCCCGCCATGGCGAGCAGCAGCCCCGGCCAGAGCCAGACACGGCTGCGCTGGCCGTTGATGAGCACCGCCAGCAGCACCGTCAGGCTCGGCCAGAGGTAGTTGATCATTCCAAGCTCCAGCGACTGCGCGCGGGTATGCGCCAGGCCAATCGCCAGCGCGAGGCAGATTTCATAACCGACAAACAGCAGCCCGCCGATAATTAAATAGCGGCGCGGCAGACGTTTTGGGTGAGTCAGCCCTGGCGACACCATCAGGCAGAGCGAGCTGACGGTATAGATAAGCGCCGCGCCGCCTACCGGGCCAAACGCTTCGCTGATGCTGCGAAATAACCCGACAGAAGTGCTCCAGAGCAGAATAGCCGCAAGGCCCGGCAAGGTGGCGCGCTGCGTTGAAACCGACATACATCATCCGTGAAAAAGGCGCTTTAGCGCGAAAAAGAAGAAACGCGGGGATAACGCTCCCCGGCGGACCGGAGAGCGCCTGAAGCGTGGTTATTGCTTCCAGAAGTCGTCGAAAATAGTGATCGGCGGGCGACGTTTGTGCTCGGTCTTCGTATACCAGCCGTCAATGATCTGGCTGATTTTCTCATCGACAGGTTTGCCTTCCAGGTAGTCGTCGATGTTGTCATAGGTCACGCCCAGCGCCACTTCATCCGGCAGGGACGGACGATCGTCTTCGAGATCGGCGGTCGGTACTTTCAGGTACAGATGCTCAGGGCAGCCGAGCGTTTTCAGCAGCAGTTTGCCCTGGCGCTTGTTGAGGCGGAACAGCGGGTTGATATCGGTGCCGCCATCGCCATATTTGGTGAAGAAGCCGGTCACCGCTTCGGCCGCGTGGTCGGTGCCAACTACCACCCCTTTGGTCATCCCGGCGATGCTGTATTGCGCTTTCATACGCTCGCGCGCTTTCTCATTGCCGCGAACAAAATCGCTCAGCTCAATGCCTGCTTCGCGCAGCGCTTTTTCACTCGCCAGCACCGCTTCTTTGATGTTCACCGTCAGCACTTTATCCGGCTGGATAAACGCCAGCGCGTCCTGACAATCTTTTTCATCAAACTGTACGCCGAAGGGCAGGCGCACCGCGATAAACTGGTAGCTCTGGTCGCCGGTTTCATCGCGCAGTTCGGTGATAGCAAGCTGGCTCAGTTTGCCGGCGAGCGTGGAGTCCTGGCCGCCGCTGATGCCGAGCACCAGGGTTTTCAGGAACGGATAGGTTTTCAGATAGGACTTCAGAAAATCGACGCTGCGGCGGATCTCTTCACTGGCGTCAATCTGTGGTTTCACCCCAAGCGCCTGAATAATTTCTTGTTGCAATGCCATTTACCCCTCCAGTCTTGTTCGCCTGCAACGCGCAGGCATTGAAACAGTGATTTGTTAAAGCTAACCCGTTGTGGGCAAAACGACAAGTTACGGACGCCCCGTGCGGCATCACGCGGCGCGATCGGCGTTTTTTGCGTCATACGTCGCCGCGCGGAGAATTCTCTTAATTTGGGCGTGTTTTGGGTAAGAGGTTGAAAAAATGCCTTTTATATTCCAGGCTTATCTGCACACGCTGAAAAAAAGAGGATGACACAATGAACAAGAAGTTTGCAGGATTTCTGAGTGCAGCGGCTGTAATGACCATGCTGGCAGGGTGTACCGCTTACGATCGTACCGCCGATCAGTTTACCCAGCCGGTGGTTAAAGATGTGAAAAAAGGCATGAGCCGTCAGCAGGTGATGCAGATTGCGGGTAAACCGTCTTCTGAAGTTACCATGATCCATGCTCGCGGCACCTGCCAGACCTATATTCTGGGCAGCCGCAACGGCAAAACCGAGACCTATTTCGTCGCTCTGGACGAAACCGGTCACGTGCTGAATTCCGGCTACCAGACCTGTGCCGAGTACGACACCGACCCGCAGGCGCCGAAACAGCAGTAAGACGCCACGCAGGCAAAGAAACCGGCTCCGGCCGGTTTTTTTGTCCCTGCGATTGGCGTCATAACGCCCATAAAAAACGCCGCGTCACGCGGCGTTTTGCTTGCCTGAAAGTGGTCAGGCCGGAATGGCGGCCACTTTCGGGGTGCGTGCCCAGACGCGGTGGCAGGCGAGCTGATGGATAAAATCATCCATAAAGCTTCCGGTGGCGTCATCGGCCTCCACAATGCCTTCTTCGCCGGTGTCCGGCACGTTCAGGCGGCTTTTCAGCGCACGCGCGTCGCCCATCAGGCCGATAGCCTTCAGATGTTTGTACGCCTCCAGCAGGTAGTATACCGCGTCGCCGTTATCGGAAAGGGCGTTTGCCGCACCGCCTGGCACTAGCACGGCGTCGACCGTTACCGACGGCGAGCCTGCGAAAGTCCCTGCGACTTCCAGCTGCGAACCGTCATCCGCCGTTACGCTGCCCATCCGGCTGTAAAGCAGTTTGGCGTGTACGCCGTGTGATTTCAGCGCCTGCAACATGGCGAGCAGATCGGCGGATTTCACCTGATCGTTAAGCAGTACCGCCACTACGCGCCCTTTCACGGTGCCGCCCGGCACGGCATACAGGCTCAGAGAGGGATCTTTTTTCAGCCCGTTCACATCTTTCGGCGGTGCCACATGCATCTGCTCTTCGGTAAGCGTGATACCGAGGTTACTGGCCACCGGATGCGCCAGCGAGATATCGATATGGCAGAGGTGATCCACCACGCGCTCGCGGATGTAGCTGCGCACGACTTTGCTGAGCTCAAAGCTGAAGGCATCAATGATATGTCGCTGCTCGACCGGCGTCTGGCTTTGCCAGAACAGACGAGGCTGAGAGTAATATTCGCCGAACGACGGGCTACGCTCGCGGATCTTATGGCCTTCGACACGGACCTGATGGCTTTCGAACCCGCCAGCCTTCGGCGCAGGCGGCGTCTCGCGCGGCCAGTTGTCGTTAATCGAGTTCGGCTCGTAGTTGGCCGGGTTAGTGTCGATATCCATCCGGTGCATGCCGTCGCGCTGGAAGTTATGGTACGGACAGGTCGGGCGGTTAATCGGGATCTCGTGGAAGTTCGGCCCGCCGAGACGGCTTATCTGGGTGTCGGTATAGGAGAACAGACGCCCCTGCAACAGCGGATCGTTAGAGAAATCGAGCCCCGGCACGATATGGCCCGGATGGAACGCCGCCTGTTCATTTTCCGCAAAGAAGTTATCCGGGTTACGGTTCAGCACCATTTTGCCAACCAGTTGCACCGGCACCAGCTCTTCCGGGATAAGCTTGGTGGCGTCGAGCAGGTCAAAATCAAATTTAAACTCATCGTCTTCCGGGATCAGCTGTACGCCGAGTTCATATTCCGGGTAATCGCCCGCTTCGATAGCTTCCCACAGGTCGCGGCGGTGGAAATCCGGGTCGCGGCCGGTCAGCTTCTGCGATTCATCCCAGATAAGCGACGCTTTGCCCGCCACCGGTTTCCAGTGGAAACGCACGAACGTGCCTTTCCCTTCGGCATTAATAAAGCGGAAGGTATGGATGCCGAAGCCTTCCATGGTGCGATAGCTGCGCGGGATGCCGCGATCGGACATCGCCCACATGACGTTGTGCAGCGTCTCAGGTTGCAGCGAGACGTAATCCCAGAAGGTGTCATGCGCGCTCTGGCCCTGCGGTACGGCCCAGTGCGGCTCCGGTTTCACGGCGTGGACGAAATCCGGGAATTTATGGGCGTCCTGAATGAAAAAGACCGGAGTGTTGTTGCCCACCAGGTCGAAAATCCCTTCTTCGGTATAGAACTTGGTGGCGAAGCCGCGAATGTCGCGCACCGTATCCGCTGAGCCTGCGCCGCCCTGAACGGTCGAGAAGCGCACGAACACCGGCGTGATTTTTTGCGGGTCGCTTAAGAAGGCGGCTTTGGTGATGTCGCTCAGGCTTTTATACGGCTGGAAATAGCCATGCGCGGCCGAGCCGCGGGCGTGGACGATGCGTTCGGGAATGCGTTCATGGTCGAAGTGCGTGATCTTTTCGCGCAGGATAAAGTCTTCGAGCTGTGTCGGGCCGCGGGTGCCCGCGCGCAGCGAGTTCTGATCGTCGGCGATACGCACGCCCTGATTGGTCGTCAGCGCCTCGTTCTCACCGCCCTTGCGGAAGGTTTCCAGCGCGCCGAGCTTATCGTTAGTTACCTGCGGGGCTTTAAGACTACCGGGCGCGGTGGGTTGCTCGCCAGGCGGGGTTGGCGCCGGAGCGGGGCGGTGGGAGCCGTCACCAGGCGCCAGCGATCCCATGCCCGGCTGGGACGACCGCGCGTCGTGGAACGGCGCTTCATGGTTAGGGCGTTTCTCATCGTTCGACATTGAACTCGTCTCCTTTCCTTTTTCTTAAGCAGTCGGATGGCTGCATGAAATGTAAGGTAACTATAGAACAGGCCTGAAGTTCTTGCGGAAAAGGCGACGGCGTAAAAACCGGCAAATGAACGGCGCAGCGCACGCAGGATGCGACGCAACGCCCTGCGATCCGCTATCATAGAGGTTTATCTTTTGTTTTCAGCCAGTGAATCCGACGCTTATGAAACCACTTCGTCATCAGAATCGTCCCGTTATCAGCTATGTCCCACGCGTAGAGCCGGCGCCGCCGGAGCATGCGGATCGCATGGAGGGATTCGACGATGTCTGGGTGCTGAAGGGCAAATATGTGGCGTTTGTGATGTCCGGGGATCGTTTTCGCCGCTCGCCCGCGTTCAGCACGCCAGAAGCTGCCCAGCGCTGGGCCAACCAGCTTAAACAGGATGAGGTATAGCGGGCGCAATGCATCGCCCGGCGCGACGCGCAAAAGAAAGATGTCGCCTGAGGCATAAAAAAGCCCGCCGTTGCGCGGGCTTTTTTGTGGCCTGAATGCGCCCCAGGCATAAAAAAACCGGCCACAGGGCCGGTTTTTGCGGGTATATCAATGACGCGATTAACGGTGCGCCAGTTCGGCTTCGTCGTCGCTGTTCAGAATGGTTTTATCCGTCTGCTTCAGCCACTGGCTGGTGAGCGTGCCGGCGGTCATGGAGCCGCTGACGTTGAGCGCGGTACGGCCCATATCGATGAGCGGTTCGACGGAGATCAGCAGTGCCACCAGGGTGACCGGCAGGCCCATCGCCGGGAGCACAATCAGCGCCGCGAAGGTCGCGCCGCCGCCCACGCCCGCCACGCCTGCGGAGCTTAAGGTCACGATACCGACGAGGGTGGCTATCCACACCGGGTCAAGCGGGTTGATGCCCACAGTCGGGGCGACCATCACGGCAAGCATAGTCGGGTAGAGTCCCGCGCAGCCGTTCTGGCCAATCGTCGCGCCAAAAGAAGCCGCGAAGGAGGCGATAGACTCCGGGACGCCCAGACGACGGGTCTGCGCTTCCACATTCAGCGGAATGCTGGCGGCACTGGAACGGCTGGTGAAGGCGAACGTCAGCACCGGCCAGACTTTGCGGAAATAGCGCAGCGGGCTGACGCCATTAACCGCCAGCAGCACGCCGTGCACCACGAACATAATGCCGAGACCCAGGTAAGAGGCGACCACAAAGCTGCCGAGCTTAATGATGTCCTGCAGGTTTGAGCTCGCCACCACTTTGGTCATCAACGCCAGAACGCCATACGGGGTCAGCTGCATCACCAGACGCACCAGCTTCATTACCCAGCTTTGCAGGGTGTCGATAGCCGCCAGCACGCGCTCGCCTTTTGGCGCGTCGTCTTTCAGCAGTTTCAGCGCCGCCACGCCCAGGAACGCCGCGAAAATCACCACGCTGATGATAGACGTCGGGCTCGCGCCGGTAAGATCGGCAAACGGGTTTTTCGGTACGAAGGAGAGCAGCAACTGCGGTACGGTGAGGTCGGCAACTTTACCGGCGTAGTTAGTCTGAATGGCGTTCAGACGCGCGGTTTCCGCGCTGCCCTGCACCAGACCTTCCGCCGTCAGGCCGAAGAGGTTTGTCACGAGCACGCCGACCAGGGCGGCGATAAGCGTCGTGAACAGCAGCGTGCCGATGGTCAGAACGCTGATTTTGCCCAGCGACGAGGCATTATGCAGACGCGCCACGGCGCTCAGGATCATCGCGAACACCAGCGGCATGACGATCATCTGCAGCAGTTGCACATAGCCGTTGCCGACAATGTTGAACCACTGGATAGAGGTTTTCAACGTCTCGCTGTCGGAGCCATAAATCGTGTGCAGCGCCAGCCCGAAGACCACGCCCATCGCCAGACCGAGCAGTACTTTTTTCGCCAGGCTCCACTGGGTGTGGCGCGTGCGCGCCAGCAACAGCAGCAGAACCACGAACGCGATAACGTTCGCTATCAGTGGAAGATTCATCCCCGTTCTCCTGATTTTTTTATAACCGGCATGGCCGAAATGGCATGCCTTTATGCCGCAAAGGGTATCAGAATCAAAAGAGAGGGCCTTATATCCAAATGGAATGGTTTATATCAAAACGCAATTTCAGTTTATTTACTGTTCCATCTGGTGATGAATAAAGCGGTTGAAGGTGTTCTGGAGCGAATTAATCGCAGCCGACGACCACTTCATCGCGCTGCTGTCGGTCATGCTCTGCGGCATCCAGACCGCCCAGACGAACAGCGCCATGCACAGCACCCGCTCCAGCTGATTGCCCTTTTGCGGATAGAGCAGCGGCAGGCGAAAACGCCAGCGGCACGGCCACAACAGCGGGACGCCGGCAGGCGTTATCATATCGGCGAGAATATGGCTCAGGTAGCCAAGCACCAGGCCCTGTAACGCGTCGGCAGGCAGGATCCAGGTTTCCGGCACTTTTAAGAGAAACAGCGTCAGCCCGCCGAAGACCGCCAGCAGGCTGTGCGTAAAACCCCGGTGCCCGAACATACGCGCCACGGGCTTTGAGATCCATTTTAGCCGCTGACCGAGAAACGACTTCGGGTGGTCGATATCCGGCAGCAGGCAGGTGAGAATGGCGGAAGGGATAATATGCCACCAGTCACCCTGCGCCAGCACAGGGGTCAACTCGGCATTTTTAGCAAATACCGCGCAGGCTATAGAAAAAAGCAGGTGGCCTTCCGCCGTCATGATAAAACCCTGTGACTGTCAATCTATCCAGTATAGGGTTTTTATACAGTAGAGAAAAGTGGTGACGGTGTAACACTTTGTCACCGCAGGCCCCGTGACGCCTCGTTTTGCGGCTAACGGGCGAGCCAGCCGCCGTCCACCGCCAGGGTGTAGCCGTTAACGTAATCGGACGCTGCCGAGGCGAGAAAAATCACCGGCCCCTGGAGATCCTCCGGTTTTCCCCAGCGTCCCGCCGGAATGCGCGCCAGAATTTCCTCATTACGGTCGGCATCTTCGCGCAGCGCCTGGGTGTTATTGGTTGCCATATACCCCGGCGCGATGCCGTTAACGTTAATCCCGTATGGCGCCCATTCGTTGGCGAGCAGGCGGGTGAGGCCAAGCACGCCGCTTTTCGATGCGGTGTAAGAAGGCACGCGGATGCCGCCCTGGAAAGAGAGCATTGAGGCGATATTAATGATTTTGCCGCCGCCACCCTGGGCGATGAACTGTTTCGCGACGGCCTGCGAGAGGAAAAATAGCGCTTTGAGATTGAGATCCATCACGTCATCCCAGTCCCGCTCGCTGAAATTCAGCGCGTCTTCGCGCCGGATAATCCCGGCGTTATTCACCAGAATATCGATCCGGCCGAGCGCGTCGAGCGTCTGCGTGACGAGCGCCTGCGGCGGCGCGCAGGCGAGATCCGCCTCGATGGCGACAAAGCGGCGGCCGAGCGCATGCACTTTGGCGGCGGTCTCAAGCGCCGGACTGCGGCTCACGCCCGCGATATCGCACCCGGCGGCGGCGAGCCCGAGCGCCATGCCCTGTCCCAGCCCGGTATTGCATCCGGTTACCATCGCCACTTTTCCGGCAAGCGAGAATTTATCCAGCATCTTCCGTTCCTCTTTGGCTCATCTACGCGCGCAGGGAGATCTCCCTTTCGCATTCACAGCAATGATAGGAGTCGGTGAACAAAAAGACAAAGCTGAATGAAACCCTGTTTTAAAAATATGACGGCGGGCGGTTTCTGGCGGGCATAAAGTGAAACCGCCGCCGGACGGCAGCGGTAAAAGAGGGTTAGCCAAGCAGATGCCAGGGTTCGAGTTCCGTCAGTGAATTGAGCCGCACGTTCGCCAGCGCCCAGCGCGCGTCGGCGCGGTTTTCTTCGGCGGGCACGACGATGGAGCGCATCCGCGCCGCTTTTGTGGCGATCATGCCGTTCACGGAGTCTTCCAGCGTCACGCAGCAGAGCGGATCGACGCCAAGCTTCGCCGCGGCGTCCAGATAAACCTGCGGGTGCGGCTTGCTGTAAGGCAGATGTTCGGCGGAGGCAAGCACGTCGAACTGCTCGCGCAGATCGAAAAGCGTGAGCACGCGCTCCAGCATATGCAGCGGCGAGGCGGAGGCGAGTCCCACTTTCAGCCCCTGCGCTTTACACAATGCAATGGCATCGGCCACGCCCGGCAGCAGCGGCCGTTTTTCTTCCACCAACGTTATCGCGCGGGTGATAATGCGCTGTGTCACTTCCGCAACCGACGGGCCGTTCCACGGCTGCTGCGCGAACCACAGCTCAACCACCAGATCAATGCGCAGCCCCAGCGTGTCGGGCAGCTCATGGCGGCGGGAGGTGTCGACGCCAAGCGTCGCCATCACTTCAAGCTCGGCCTGATCCCAGAGCGGCTCGGAATCGATCAGTAAACCATCCATATCAAAAATAGCGGCGAGGATCTGTCGCGGTGAAGACATCGTCTGTCACTCCTTATTTTTCGCGGGAAAGGATAATCAATAGCCGGAAAAGCGCGTTATGGCTACCGCTTTCCTGTCACGCGCCGGAAAGTTCAGGCGAAAAGGCGCCTCACGGGGTAAACTTAGGCGAATCTGTCGCGTCGCTATCAAGGGGAAAGCATGACGTATCAACAAGCTGGACGCATTGGTGTCTTAAAACGCATCGCCGGATGGGTGATTTTTATTCCTGCCACGCTCTCGACGATTATCTCCGTACTGAAGTTTATGTATGAGCACAGCGAAAAGCAGCCGGGTATTAACGCCGTGATGCTGGATTTCGCGCATGTGATGATAGAGATGGTGCGTTTTAACACGCCGTTCCTGAATTTCTTCTGGTACAACTCGCCGCAGCCCGATTTCGCGCGTCACGCCAATATCGGTTTCTGGGTTATCTATATTCTGATTTTTGTTGGTCTGGCGTTACAGGCGTCCGGCGCGCGGATGTGCCGTCAGGCGCGTTTTCTGCGCGAACATATCGAAGACAGCCTGATTCTTGAGCGCGCCAAAGGCGACGACGGCCTGAGCCGCGAGGCGCTGGAGTCGCGCGTTGTGGTGCCGCGCCACACGATTTTCCTGCAAATTTTCCCGCTGTATGTCCTGCCGGTGATTGTGCTGGTGTTGGGCTATCTGTTTTTCTCCCTTCTCGGGTTCCTGTAAGAGCTTACGCGCGCCGCGGCGCGCGTCTTTTATACTCCCACGACCTGTGTTAGCGCCTTTTGCGCGGCGACCAGATGCTGGCCGCCGAAGAGCGTCGCGCGGTTGAGCAGGGTGTAGAGCTGATAGAGCGGCTGGCGCTCCAGAAAACCGGCGGGCAGCGGCATCACTGACTGATAGCCGTCGTAAATTTGCGGCGGCTGTTCCGGATGGAGCGGCAGCATCGCCAGATCGCATTCGCGATCGCCCCAGTAACAGGCCGGATCGAAAATATAGGGGCCATCTGGCCCCAGCGCGCAGTTGCCGGACCATAAGTCGCCGTGAAGCAGCGAAGGCGCGGGCTGGTGGGAGACGAGCTGTTGATGGACGGCGTCGACGATGCGGTCGATATCGCCGAATTCCATGCCTTTTTCCGCCGCCAGCTCAAGCTGCCAGCCGATGCGCTGCTCAGCGAAAAAGCGCGCCCAGCGCCGCTGCCAGGCGTTGGGCTGCGGCGTGGTGGAGAGCGTGTTGTCGTAATCCAGACCGTACTGCGGCTGTTCGCTCCACTGGTGCAGGCGCGCCAGTTGCTGGCCGAGCAGAAAGGCGTTGTGGGCGTCGAGCGGTTTGGGAGGCAGATACTCCAGCAGCAGAAAACTGTATTCACGATCGCTGCCGACGCCGATAACGTCTGGCACCGTGACCGTTTTACTGCGCGCCAGCAGGTTAAGCTGATCGGCTTCTGCGGTGAAGCAGGGCAGCAGCGTGACATCATCGCATTTGACGAAAATATCGCGTCCGGCCCAGTGGATACGCCATGCGGCATGGATTTCGCCGCCCGGCAGTTCGGTTCGCTGGCGGATTTCACCGGCGCCCAGCTGTTCGTTTAACAAACGCGTAATGGCATGCCACATGATTACTCTCCCAGGTTTCCCGTCAAGAAAGTCAGCTTAACGCGCCCGCGCGCCTGAAAATCTGCGCGGACGCACAACCTGCCGTGTGCAATGGCGCTAAGAGAGGGCGCTGTCGCGCAGCCAGTCGTCGAATGTCACAACGTTCACTTCAGGCTGCTGGCCAAGCGCCGCTTCGCCAAGCCCCTGCGCGAGGTCATGCACGTCGTCTTTACTGAGCGCGCTCACCAGGCCGAATGTGTTGGTGCCGAGCTCGTGGATTTTCCCATCGTCGTCGGCGAGCGTCAGCAGAAAGCCGCCGCGCGTCAGGTGATTATTGAGCTCGTTAATATCGGTCAGGCTTTTTTCATGAAACTTTACGGTGACGACATAGCGGGTCACTTCTCCATTACTCATGGCGAACCTCATTGTCAGAGTGAAATGCCAGCCCGACGGGCTGGCCGGAATATCAGCGTGTAAGCCAGTGGTAGATGCGCTCGGTATTTTCCTGCGAGCAGAGCCGCGTGCCCTGATTGATGGTGGCGGCGCTGCCAGCGGCCACGCCGTAACGCACCATATCAAGCAGCGGCGCGTCCTGCGCGAGGCGCAGCGTCATCGCGCCGACCATGCTGTCGCCCGCACCGACGGTGCTCTGGCTTTTCATCGGCGGCGGCACGACCTGGACACAGTCGCTGCCGTCCACGCCGAGCGCGCCCTGCGGCCCCAGCGACACCACGACGCGGCGGGCTTTGCCCTGCTGCACCAGCTCCATCGCGGCCTGACGCACGTCATCCGGCGCGCTCAGTGAACGCTTCACGAGCGCCGCCAGCTCTTTCTGGTTCGGTTTCACCAGCTCGATATCGCCCACCTCCAGCGCGGCGGCCAGCGCATCGCCGGAACTGTCGATAATCAGGCGAATGCCCTGCTGGCGGGCCGCTTTAATCAGTTGCTGGAGTTTCTCGACGCTGACGCCGGGCGGCAGACTGCCGCTGATGACCAGGATAGCCCCGGCCTCAATGGCCAACACTTTTTCTTCAAGCTGACGGAATTCGTCATCGGTGATCGTGGCGCCCGGCATAACGAAGCGGTACTGCTCGCCGCTCGACTCCACGTGCACATGAAGGTTCTGGCGCGTCCAGTCGCGGGCAGAGACCGTGTCTGCCGCGACCTGTTCGTCGTTAAGGAGCGCAACCAGATGCTCGCCCGTCGCGCCGCCAGCCGGGAAGAGGGCAGTCGCGCTGCCGCCCAGATGAACAATAGCGCGCGCGACGTTAATGCCGCCGCCGCCCGGCTCAAACACCGGGGCGCTACAGCGCAGCTTCCCTTCCGGGTAAATTTGCGGCGTGAGCGTAGCGCTGTCGAGCGAGGGCGCCAGCGTCAGCGTATAAATACGTACCATATCGCCTCCATTTTTTATGAGCTGCCCTAAGCGTAGCACCCGTCAGCCAGACGGTGGGTGAATAACGTGCTGATTTTACATATCTCCCGATTTAAATCGGACGGGCGGTCTTTATAAATAAAAAGGTATTTTTCAGAGTGCGCTTATTCTTAAATGTCGAAAGGAATTCATTGCTAAGCCAGAAGGCTCTTTTTATAATTCGTTACCTTTCTATGGGCGGATTTTATTGATCCAGAGAAAAAGTTACGGGACCGTAATGGTCCTTTTTTTTGTTGTATGGACCTGAAAATCAACATGAAGCTTTTTAAGACAGTACCCCTGGCAATGCTGCTGGCGGGTGGCGCGCTGCTGAGCCAGCACGCGATGGCTGATAATTCCGTTTTTACTGTCATGGACGATCCTTCCACCGCGAAAAAACCGTTCGAAGGTAATCTGAATGCGGGTTACCTGGCGCAAACCGGTAATACCAAAAGTTCTTCCTTAACGGCTGACAGCAACCTGACCTGGTATGGCAACACTACGGCATGGTCGCTGTGGGGCAACGCCAGCAATACCTCTTCTAACGACGAACGCTCTTCCGAGAAATATGCGGTGGGCGGACGTAGCCGTGTGAACGTTACCGATTATGACTATCTGTTTGGCCAGGCGAGCTGGCTGACGGACCGTTATAACGGCTATCGCGAGCGCGACGTGGCGACCATCGGTTATGGTCGCCAGTTCCTGAACGGGCCGGTTCATAGCCTGCGCGTGGAATTTGGTCCGGGTATCCGTTATGACGAGTACACCAACGGCGAAACCAAAACCCAGGGCCTGGGCTACGCGTCCGGCATCTACACCTGGCAACTGACCGACAACACGAAGTTCACGCAGGGTGTTTCCGTGTTCGGCTCCGAAGATACCAACGTCAACTCCGAAACGGCGCTGGACGTGGCTATCAACGAGCATTTTGGGCTGAAAGTCGCCTATAACGTGACCTGGAACTCCAATCCGCCGTCTAGCGCACCGGATCATACCGATACCCGCACCTCTGTGACGCTGGGTTACCGCATGTAAGGGCGCTTACGCAGATAATGCTAAAGGCTGGCGCTGCCAGCCTTTTTTATTCCTCGCTTTCTTTCTCGTTTTTTAGCAATGCGTGTCTTTACATCCTCGCGCACCTTTTTCAGCAATCGCTTTTCATTCAGCGCGTTACGTGTCAGTTCAGTTTCTTTGACGTCGGTCGACAAATAATTTGACTGTTTGTAAGTGTGATCTGGATCTACTATTTGCATACCGGTGGTGAATAAATCGTCACCCCATTTTTATGCTGCGATAAAGAGATAATAAAGATGAAGACAATCAAAACGACTGCCGCCGCGCTGGCGTTGAGCGTGCTTTCCTTCAGCGCTTTTGCTGCCCCGACTACCCCGGTCACGCACGATGATGCACCTTATGCCGGGTGGCGCGTAAGCGATATCGAAGCGGGCTCGAACATCCAGCCGGGCGCGGCCTCTACTGGCCAGTCAATGAATGACGCGTTTAACGCGCAAACGCTGGTCGCGGGCGACTGGTCCTGATGGCGAATTGTTTAACTCGCACGCGATAAAACCGGATCCTGCGATCCGGTTTTTATTTTTTTCATTCCTTTCTTTTATATATGACGCTCGGCGGTTTTATTGATAAACCGATTGCGTTCATTCTTATGTAAATACCATGCTGCGCCTGCCTGTGTGTTCACGCACTGGCTCCTCATGCTTACTGCTGAAAATATCCCCACCCAAATCAGGCATTTTTATCTGGCATTGCTTAGTTGGCTAAGGAAATATGCCGATTTACACACCATAAACGCGATAAAATAAACGTGTGAAGTTGATCACGAATTTGTTCGCTGTTAGGGTAAAGAAGAGTCAGGCATCTGAAAACGCAGGTAAGCACATTCAGATGTGTCATTACTAACGGCGGGAAGAGATCCTGCTACGCTCTTAAAGGAAGTCTCAGAAAGATAAGTCTTCTTTATCGCTAAGGAAGCGGACTGTGGGCGGCGTGTGGCGCATTTGCCATCTCCCGAGTCAAAGAGCGAATTCAATGAGGATGGATATGAAGCTTAAAAGAAAAAAAGTAGAACCGATCTCTTTGAGTGACGTTACGATTATTGATGATGCAAAACTTCGTAAAGCAATTACCGCAGCCTCGCTCGGTAATGCTATGGAGTGGTTTGATTTTGGCGTATATGGCTTTGTGGCGTATGCGCTTGGCAAGGTCTTTTTCCCCGATGCAAACCCCAGCGTGCAGATGATCGCCGCGCTGGCGACGTTCTCGGTTCCCTTTCTTATCCGTCCGCTTGGCGGGCTGTTCTTCGGTATGCTCGGCGATAAATATGGTCGCCAGAAAATCCTCGCCATTACCATTGTGATAATGTCCGTCAGTACATTCTGTATCGGGCTTATTCCATCCTATGCTTCAATTGGCATCTGGGCGCCGATTCTGCTGTTGCTGTGTAAAATGGCGCAGGGGTTCTCGGTGGGGGGCGAATATACCGGCGCGTCGATTTTCGTCGCGGAATATTCGCCTGACCGTAAGCGCGGCTTTATGGGCAGCTGGCTGGACTTCGGCTCCATTGCGGGCTTCGTGCTCGGCGCGGGCGTCGTGGTACTGATCACCGCAATTCTTGGCGAAGAGAACTTCCTGAACTGGGGCTGGCGTCTGCCGTTCTTCCTGGCGCTGCCGCTCGGCCTGATTGGTCTCTACCTGCGTCATGCGCTGGAAGAAACCCCGGCTTTTCAGCAGCATGTTGAAAAGCTGGAGCAGGGCGATCGTGAAGGTCTCCAGCACGGCCCGAAAGTCTCGTTTAAAGAGATCGCGACGAAACACTGGCGCAGCCTGCTGGCGTGTATCGGTCTGGTGATTTCCACCAACGTGACCTACTACATGCTGCTCACCTATATGCCAAGCTACCTGTCGCATAACCTGCACTATTCGGAAGCGCACGGCGTCCTGATTATTATCGCGATTATGATGGGTATGCTGTTTGTCCAGCCGGTCATGGGCCTGCTGAGCGACCGGTTTGGCCGCCGTCCGTTCGTGATTTTCGGCAGTATCGCGCTGATGGTGCTGGCGATCCCGGCCTTTGTGCTGATTAACAGCAATGTGCTTGGCCTGATTTTCTCCGGCCTGCTGATGCTGGCGGTGATCCTCAACTGCTTTACCGGCGTGATGGCCTCGTCGCTGCCTGCGATGTTCCCGACGCACATTCGTTACAGCGCGCTGGCGAGCGCCTTTAACATCTCGGTACTGATCGCAGGTCTTACGCCGACCGTGGCCGCCTGGCTGGTGGAAGGCACTGAAAACCTGATGATGCCGGCATACTACCTGATGGTTGTCGCAGTGGTGGGCCTGATCACCGGTCTGACCATGAAAGAGACCGCTAATCGCCCGCTGAAAGGCGCGACGCCTGCGGCATCGGATATTCAGGAGGCGCGCGAAATCCTGCGTGAGCACCACGACAATATCGAACAGAAAATCGAAGATATTGATAAAGAGATAGCCGAGCTGCAGGAAAAACGAACCCGTCTCGTCGACCAGCATCCACGCATTAACCAGTAATCCAAAGCCCCTCCGGGGGCTTTTCTTTTTTAGCGTGGCGTGAAGCGCGCTGCGTCACTTCTTTTACCCGTTGCCCGATAAATAATTTCGGCGCGTTATTTTCAGAATAGTTCCAAAACTTTACGGATGCGCCTTTCTGCGTGTCGCCTTGTCTTTGTTTATCCTGCTGAATGCACTGTTATTCGCTTTCCTGAAAGCGGTGCGGCTAACGCGGCGGCTACGTCAGCGCGGGGCTGTGTCTGGCTGCTTCGTTGTTGCAATTTATTCTCATTTGCATTTGCGCGCTACGGAAAAGCCTTCCAGGCTTGTTGGGGTCATCACTATTCGTTCCTTCACCCTGACAGGAGACATGCATGTTCCATCATTCCTCAAAGCTGCAATACCCGGTACGCGTCGAGAAGCCCGATCCCGAGTTCGCCATGCTGTTGCAACAGGCCATTGGCGGCGTGGAAGGAGAAATCCGCGTGGCGATGCAGTACTTTTTCCAGGCGATGGGCGCACGCGGCGATGTGCGTATTAAAGACCTGTTAATTTCCACTGCGACCGAAGAACTGGCGCATATTGAAATGCTCGCTTACGCCGTTGCCATCAATCTGGAAGGCGCGCCGCTTTCTTATCAGGAAGCGTCGGCGAAAGACCCGGTAGTTAACGCGATTCTGGGCGGGATGAATCCGCGACATATTCTCTCCTCCGGCCTGGCGGCGCTACCGGAAAATGCCAACGGCAAGCCCTTCGATATGAGCCATATTTACGCCTCGGGTAACGTGGCGGCGGATATGCTGGCGAACGTCACCGCGGAAGCCTCCGGGCGCGTGCTGGCCACCCGGCTGTATAACCTCACCGAAGATAAAGGGATGAAGGATTTTCTCTCTTTCCTGATAGCCCGCGACACCATGCATCAGCAGCAGTGGCTGGCGGTGCTTGAAGAGATGGGCGGGCTGAGCGCTTCGCTGCCTATCCCGAATAGCTTCCCGCAGGAGAGCGAAGCCAGTGAACATTCTTACTACTGCCTGAATACGTCGCTGGATAAACCGCTGCCGAAAGGGCGCTGGAGCGAAGGTCCGGCATATGACGGTAAAGGACAGTTTACCGCCAAAGAAGAGCCAGAAATTCTGGGGCAGGAGCCGGTGCTCGGCAATGCGCGTCCGGGCTCCGGCGCGCAGAATGAGCAGATCCTTGGCAAATAAGGCCGCGTCAGGGCAGGGAGCCCTGACATTTCCTCTCTTTTTAACCTTCCGACTGCTTTCATCCCGTAGCTAAGGAAAATCTTAATAGCTTGCTTCTGCAGGCCAGATTGTGAATGATCGCCGCAAGCACACCAGCAATGAATAACAATGAAAAGAGCTCTTATTATTTCCTGCTGCTATATCAGCAGCCTGGGGTCGGCCTGCTCGATGGTTCAGGGCCGCGAATATAATACCTGGTATGAAAAAGACGCGGTGTTATATGACATGACGCAAACGCCGGACGGTAATCCCGTCATGTTGAGCATTTCCCAGGCGGGTCGTCGTACGGCCAATATGGTGATTTCCTCTCTGACCGCCGGAAAATGTCCGGTGCAGGCGAAAACGCTCGAAATTAATAACGATATCGTTCCCGCTGAATACGTTTGCACGGAACAGGGCAGCGATAAAATTGAACACTATCTGGTTCGCGATGCGGACAGAGTAAATGCCATGGTGGAGCGGCTGCGTTCAGATTTCACGGTTATGAGTCAGCAAGAGATAAAAATTTGGGCGGCAAATATTAAAACGCCGAAATTTGGGATGACGCCGCGTCTGTGACGCTGGCAGAGCGTGTTTATTTACACTATGTAAAATAAATCGTACAGACAAATATTAGCGCCAGTTTGCATCTGGGTGACATAAAATTCTGCCTGTGAATAATAAGGTAGTGATTGTCACGGTTATTGGAATTGAGTTCAGTTTTTACCGTGAAGATAAAACCAGATGGAGAAAATCAATAATGAACAAAATTTCAGCGCTAATGTTTAGCCTGGCGGTAGCCGGATGCATGTCCACCAGCACGTTCGCCGCTAAAAAATCCGCTGAACCTCTTGCGGCATATCCTGCGGCGGAAAAGGGCATGGTTCGTCAGGTGATCACACTGCCTGCGCGGTCTGATGAGTCATCTTATAAAGTTGAACTGGTGATTGGGCAGACGCTTGAGGTCGACTGTAATCATCATCAGCTGGGCGGTAAATTCGAGCGTAAGACGCTGGAAGGCTGGGGATACGACTATTACGTGTTTGAGGCAGCGAAAAACGCCGACGGCTCCCCGATGTACACCTCGACCATGATGGCCTGCCCGGATAGCAAAAAAGAGAAAAAATTTGTTACTTCACACCCCGGCGACGCCGGCATGCTGAACTACAACAGTAAACTGCCGGTGGTGGTTTATACCTCAGAAAATATCGACGTGAAGTATCGGCTCTGGAAAGCCGATGAAACTCTCGGCGCCGCTGAAAAGCGATAAACCTGCACAGAGGATTTTCTGAGCCGTAAGGCCGTCAATTACGCGCGGCCTTGCGGTTGGGTTTATCTGGCACCCGTAAAGCTGGCGCGTTTACTCTCTCACCAGCCCATAGCAGCGCGATAGTCAGACGCGCTGCATTGTAGCCTGTCCATAAGCCGCCAGCCCTACCAGAACTGGCAATAAACCCCGTTTGAAGCCCTGCCGAAAATTATTTACTCTCGCAACGTTTGTATCTTCCCGACGGGTATTCTGACTGACCGCTGCCTTATTATGCTTTTCTGCGGCGCTTTGAATGACGCATGATGTATGACCGTTTGGGTGATAACACTTGCGCCGGCGTAAAAAGTGAAGGTCAGAAAATGAAAAGCAGTGATTACCGCTGGGAAGCTTGTTTCGGTTTGAACAGTCCGCTATTCATCAAACTCGTCCTGGTACTGCTTCTTGTTCTCTGCTGTCGTGATGTCTTGCGAAAAAGAAACAGCAGTCTTTAGCCGATGCCATCGACGATGCCGATGCACGGGAGCAGCGCGAGTGGCGCTATGCGCGCTGGGCGCTGAAGTGCGGACAGATAATCGCTACCGTGTATCTGTTGTGGTCTTTTGTCAGGGCGCTGTTGACGTAACCCTCTACCGCCGACGCGATTTTATTTATCCATGCATTAATGTCTTTGCGCAGGGCTCAGAATGAAAACTGTTTTTTCCGTTCTTAACGAATCTCATATCAACGCATGCGCGCATCTGTATTGTAAGGTCTACAAAGAGGCCCCCTGGTTCGAAACGCCTGAATTGCAGCCCGTGTGCAGCTTTATCCAGGAGCATCTGCGAAATAACTTTTTCAGGGGCTACCTTGCATGTTGTGACGATAACATCGTTGCGGTGAGTATCGGTTTCAGAAAGCCGTGGCCCGGCGGGGTTGAATATTATATTGATGAGTTTTTTGTCGATCCGGAATATCAGGGAAGGGGTGTCGGTACACAGTTGATGGATTTCATTAAAGCGCAGTCTTTAAACGAAGGGCTGAACGCGATTATTCTCAATACCCATAAAGCGTATCCATCCGATTTCTTCTACAGAAAAAATGGCTTCGATGAGCATGCGGGGTTAATTGTTCTCTCCACAACGCTCGGCTGACATTATCAGAACGCGCCATTGAGCATATCCCCGTGATGTGGCCCGTTATCCGCAGAGGCACTTCCTTCTGGCGCTGAGCAGGCTGACGCAGATGTATCGTCCGCCATGAAAACCTGGCGCGCCAACAGGGTTATGGGTATTGATTAACGAGGCGGTTGTTTCATGGAAACCCGCTCCGTGGCCAACGCTTGCAGAACTGTTTTAAGCCAGTCGGTCGCGCCTCGCTTGCCGCTTCGTTGATGCGAATAAATCTTTACTTCAAATGAGGGTATTTTGAAAGGTAATTCAAATAGCCTGATAGCTAATGCCGGGATCAGCTTCTCTGCGGCAATGCGGGGGATTGCCATAAGCAAATCGCTTTCTGCGACGATGAACGGCGCGCTAAGCATCGAGGGGGTTTTGATCGCTATCTGGCGTGAATACCCCATCTGTTCAAGCTGAGAATCCAGCACGCCTCGCTTTTCATTCCAGGGCGTCACCACCAGATGTCGGGCAGTCAGATAATCCTCAAACGTCAGTTGTGTCCTGCTGGCGTTGCTGATAACGACATACTCATCTTCGAGCCAGTTGATCTCCTCCAGCTCCGGATGACGGATATCCTCCGGTGTGCTGAACCCAAGCGCCAGATCCATCTCGCCTGCCAGTAGTTCATTCAGCGCCGGACTGTGTGGTAAATAGCGCAACTCAAAGCGCAAACCGGGCGCCTGGCACTGCAACCTGTGCATAAGGGCAGGGAAAATACAAAACGCGGTGAAGTCGGTAATGGCAATCTTCAAACACTCAGTACTACTGAAAGGTTCAAATTCAGGCTGCGGCGTCAATTCCTGATTGAGAAATTTTAGTGCCGAAGCAATGGAAGGCGCGAGCTGGGCGGCATAGACGCTGGGGCACATCCGGTGGCCTTCCCGGTAAAATAATGGATCATTGAGCGTGGCACGCAGTCGCGACAGCGCATGACTCAATGCCGATGTACTCATCGCCAGTTCATCGGCTGCTTTACGAACTGAACAGTGACGATAGATAGCGTCAAAAACAGGCAAAAGATTTAAATCAAGACGCCGCAAGGCGGGATGCATAATATTCATCGTTTAGTGATTTCATTGCACTTAATTCTTCGGACATTACCCCTTAAGCTTGGCGCTATCAATATCTGTCCATTATGAGATAACAGGAAAAGCAATGAGCTATACGATCCGTCCCGCCCGCCCGGAAGATGCAACGGCAATATTCAATATGATTTATGAGCTGGCTGTATATGAAAAAGCCCCACAGGAAGTGGTCACTACGCCAGACGAGATTCGGGAAACGCTCTTTGGTGAAGGCAGCAAAACTGAAGCGCTGATATGCGAGACGGAAGATAAAGCCGTAGGATATGCCGTTTTTTTTACCAGTTATTCCACATGGCTTGGGCGTAACGGTATTTACATGGAAGATTTATACATTTCTCCTGCGTATCGCGGCAAAGGCGCAGGAAGGGCCCTGCTAAAAAGCATCGCTCAATGCGCCGTAAAAAGGCGGTGCGGTCGTCTTGAATGGAGCGTGCTGGACTGGAACCAGCCTGCCATCGATTTTTATCTGAGCATTGGTGCGGTGCCACAGTCTGAATGGATACGCTATCGTCTTGACGGTGAAGCGCTGTTGACGTTTGCCGGGTAAAAGCGCCTGGCGTCGCTTTTTCGCTATACCCGGTGCTTATCGGACATGCCGGAGATGCGCTTATGGTCATCCTGGCATGGATAGCTTTATCCATTTTATTAGTGTTACCATAGCTATAGACGCAAAGCATAAAGTCATACGGAAAAGGCTTTACGTACCAAAGTGTGTACCAATTTGGCGAGTGTTGGTCAGATGGCTACATCACTTAATGAATCAAATACTTTTTAAATCATATGTGATCTTGCGTGTGGGTCACCACTGTGAATAAGGATTTATAATGCCTGTTATTACGCTTCCTGATGGCAGCCAACGCCATTACGACCATGCTGTAAGCCCTATGGATGTTGCCCTGGATATCGGTCCGGGTCTCGCAAAAGCCTGTATTGCTGGCCGCGTGAACGGCGAGCTGGTCGACGCTAACGATATTATCGAACAGGACGCCCAGCTCGCGATCATTACCGCGAAAGATGAAGATGGCCTCGAAATCATTCGTCACTCCTGCGCGCACCTGCTGGGCCATGCTATCAAGCAACTGTGGCCGCATACCAAAATGGCGATTGGTCCGGTTATCGACAACGGCTTCTATTACGATGTCGATCTTGACCATACCCTGACTCAGGAAGATATCGACGCCCTCGAAAAGCGTATGCACGAGCTGGCGGAGACCAATTACGACGTCATTAAGAAAAAAGTGAGCTGGCAGGAAGCGCGCGAAACGTTTGTGAGCCGCGGTGAAAACTACAAAGTCGCTATTCTTGATGAAAATATTTCCCGTGACGATAAGCCGGGCCTCTATCATCACGAAGAATACGTGGATATGTGCCGCGGCCCGCACGTGCCGAACATGCGCTTCTGCCATCATTTCAAGCTGATGAAAACCGCAGGCGCTTACTGGCGCGGCGACAGCAGCAACAAAATGCTGCAGCGCATCTACGGTACGGCCTGGGCGGATAAAAAAGCGCTGAACGCGTACCTGCAGCGTCTGGAAGAGGCTGCGAAACGCGACCACCGTAAAATCGGCAAGCAGCTCGACCTGTATCATATGCAGGAAGAAGCGCCGGGTATGGTGTTCTGGCATAACGACGGCTGGACCATTTTCCGCGAGCTGGAAACGTTTGTTCGCTCCAAGCTGAAAGAGTACCAGTACCAGGAAGTCAAAGGTCCGTTCATGATGGACCGCGTGCTGTGGGAAAAAACCGGTCACTGGGATAATTACAAAGACGCGATGTTCACCACGTCTTCCGAGAACCGTGAGTACTGCATCAAGCCGATGAACTGCCCGGGCCACGTGCAAATCTTCAATCAGGGTCTAAAATCATACCGCGACCTGCCATTGCGTATGGCGGAGTTCGGTAGCTGCCACCGTAACGAGCCTTCGGGCGCGCTGCATGGCCTGATGCGCGTACGCGGCTTCACGCAGGATGACGCCCACATCTTCTGTACTGAAGAGCAGGTGCGCGACGAAGTGAACAGCTGTATTCGCATGGTTTATGACATGTACAGCACCTTCGGCTTTGAAAAAATCGTGGTGAAACTCTCCACTCGCCCGGAAAAACGCATCGGTACGGACGACATGTGGGACCGCGCGGAAGCCGACCTGGCGGTTGCGCTGGAAGAGAACAATATCCCGTTTGAGTATCAGCCGGGTGAGGGCGCGTTTTACGGCCCGAAAATTGAGTTTACGCTCTATGACTGCCTCGATCGCGCCTGGCAGTGTGGTACCGTTCAGCTCGATTTCTCCCTGCCGTCGCGCCTGAGCGCGTCTTACGTAGGGGAAAACAACGAGCGCCAGGTGCCGGTGATGATTCACCGCGCGATTCTGGGCTCGATGGAACGTTTTATCGGTATCCTGACCGAAGAGTTCGCCGGGTTCTTCCCGACATGGCTCGCACCGGTTCAGGTCGTGGTGATGAATATCACCGATTCGCAGTCTGAATACGTTAACGAATTGACCCGTAAACTACAAAATGCTGGCATTCGTGTAAAAGCAGACTTGAGAAACGAGAAGATTGGCTTTAAAATCCGCGAGCATACTTTACGTCGTGTCCCATACATGTTGGTTTGTGGCGACAAAGAGGTCGAAGCAGGCAAAGTGGCCGTTCGTACCCGCCGTGGTAAAGACCTCGGTAGCCTGGATGTCAACGACGTAATAGAAAAGCTGCAGCAAGAGATTCGCAGCCGCAGTCTTCAACAACTGGAGGAATAAGGTATTAAAGGCGGAAAACGAGTTCAAACGGCACGTCCGAATCGTATCAATGGCGAGATTCGCGCCCAGGAAGTTCGCTTAACAGGTCTGGAAGGTGAGCAACTGGGGATTGTGAGTCTGAGAGAAGCTATCGAAAAGGCTGAAGAAGCTGGAGTAGATTTAGTTGAAATCAGCCCTAACGCCGAGCCGCCAGTTTGTCGTATTATGGACTACGGCAAGTTCCTTTATGAAAAGAGTAAGTCTTCTAAGGAACAGAAGAAGAAGCAAAAAGTTATCCAGGTGAAGGAAATTAAATTCCGTCCTGGTACAGATGAAGGCGACTATCAGGTAAAACTCCGCAGCCTGATTCGCTTTCTCGAAGAAGGCGATAAGGCCAAGATCACGCTCCGCTTCCGCGGTCGTGAGATGGCCCACCAGCAAATCGGTATGGAAGTGCTTAACCGCGTGAAAGAAGATTTGCAAGAACTGGCAGTGGTCGAATCCTTCCCAACGAAGATCGAAGGCCGCCAGATGATCATGGTGCTCGCTCCTAAGAAGAAACAGTAAGGCCTTCAAGTAGCATTGTCTGTGGAGCCTTTGGGCTTCACAGATTTTGTTCGCCTACGTTTCGTTTAATTAACAATGCGAAGTGGATGTAATTAAGATGCCAAAAATTAAGACCGTACGCGGTGCTGCTAAGCGCTTCAAAAAAACCGGTAAAGGTGGTTTTAAGCACAAGCACGCTAACCTGCGTCATATTCTGACCAAAAAAGCGACCAAGCGTAAACGTCACCTGCGCCCGAAAGCCATGGTTTCCAAAGGCGATCTGGGTCTGGTAATCGCGTGCCTGCCGTACGCATAAGCCGTTTAACTTTTAACTTTTTTACAGAATAGAAACAGGAGAGCACTATGGCTCGCGTAAAACGTGGTGTGATTGCACGTGCACGTCATAAGAAAATTTTGAAACAAGCTAAAGGCTACTACGGTGCGCGTTCACGCGTATACCGCGTTGCCTTCCAGGCTGTTATCAAAGCAGGTCAGTACGCTTACCGTGACCGTCGTCAACGTAAGCGTCAGTTCCGTCAGCTGTGGATTGCACGTATCAACGCAGCAGCACGTCAGAACGGTATTTCTTACAGCAAATTCATCAACGGCCTGAAAAAAGCCTCTGTTGAAATCGACCGTAAGATCCTGGCTGACATCGCGGTATTCGACAAAGTGGCATTCACTGCCCTGGTTGAAAAAGCGAAAGCAGCTCTGGCGTAAGCCAGTTGAAAGAGGGAGCTTGTCTCCCTCTTTTAATTTCTGCCATATCAATCTGTTGACATTTTTACTGGTGGGCTTTTCAATAGTGAAATTCGCCATTAAGCCTCAGGGTAACGCAAGCATGAACGCTGCCATTTTCCGCTTCTTTTTTTACTTTAGCGCCTGAATCAGAGGGGCTTTGCGCGTAAGAAAAGAAACGGAAAATCAACGCCAGAAGCCTCCATCAGGAGGCTTTTTTTATATCTGCCGTTTATGGGTCTGTTTCAAGTGGCAGGCGACACAGCGCCCGGCCGGCTCCGGTAAGCGCCATGCGTGTCACCTGAAACAGAAGAATAACAAGACAGAGTTCAACAAACCGGCGCAAGCGCCGAATAACGAGGAAAACCATGCCACATCTCGCAGATCTGGTTGCCAGTGCAAAGGCGGCCATAACCAGCGCCCAGGATGTTGCCGCGTTAGATAACGTACGCGTCGAATATTTAGGGAAAAAAGGGCATCTGACCCTTCAGATGACCACCCTGCGCGAGCTGCCGCCAGAAGAGCGTCCGGCCGCGGGCGCCGTTATCAACGAAGCCAAAGAGCAGGTGCAGCAGGCACTGAACGCGCGTAAAAACGAACTCGAAAGCGCGGCGCTGAACGCCCGTCTGGCCGCGGAAACCATTGACGTTTCGCTCCCAGGCCGTCGCGTTGAGAATGGTGGTCTGCACCCGGTCACCCGCACCATCGACCGTATCGAAAACTTTTTCGGCGAGCTCGGTTTTACCGTGGCGACTGGCCCGGAAATCGAAGATGACTACCACAACTTCGACGCGCTGAATATTCCAGGTCATCACCCGGCGCGTGCCGACCATGACACCTTCTGGTTCGACGCGACGCGCCTGCTGCGCACCCAGACCTCCGGCGTGCAGATCCGCACCATGAAAAACCAGCAGCCGCCGATCCGCATCATCGCGCCGGGCCGTGTATATCGTAACGACTACGATCAGACCCACACCCCGATGTTCCACCAGATGGAAGGGCTGATTGTTGATAAAAACATCAGCTTCACCAATCTCAAAGGCACCCTGCACGACTTCCTGCGCAACTTCTTTGAAGAAGATCTGCAGATTCGTTTCCGTCCGTCTTACTTCCCCTTCACCGAGCCTTCCGCGGAAGTGGACGTGATGGGTAAAAACGGCAAATGGCTGGAAGTGCTGGGCTGCGGCATGGTGCATCCGAACGTCCTGCGTAACGTCGGCATCGACCCGGAAGTTTACTCCGGTTTCGCCTTCGGTATGGGCATGGAGCGTCTCACCATGCTGCGCTATGGCGTGACCGATCTGCGCGCTTTCTTCGAAAACGATCTGCGTTTCCTCAAACAGTTTAAATAAGGGCAGGACAGAACAATGAAATTTAGCGAACTGTGGTTACGCGAGTGGGTTAACCCGGCCCTTGACAGCGATGCGCTGGCGAATCAAATCACCATGGCGGGCCTTGAGGTTGACGGCGTTGAGCCGGTCGCAGGCGCGTTTCACGGTGTGGTTGTGGGCGAAGTCGTGGAGTGCGGTCAGCATCCGAACGCCGATAAACTGCGCGTCACCAAAGTGAACGTCGGCGGCGAGCGCCTGCTGGATATCGTCTGTGGCGCGCCGAACTGCCGCCAGGGCCTGAAAGTGGCGGTGGCGACCATTGGCGCGGTGCTGCCGGGCGATTTTAAAATCAAAGCGGCGAAACTGCGCGGCGAGCCGTCTGAAGGCATGCTGTGCTCCTTCTCCGAGCTCGGGATTTCCGACGATCATAACGGCATCATCGAATTGCCGGCAGATGCGCCGATCGGCACTGATATCCGCGAATATCTGAAGCTTGACGATAACACCATCGAAATCAGCGTTACTCCGAACCGCGCCGACTGCCTCGGCATTATCGGCGTGGCGCGCGATGTCGCGGTGCTGAATGCGCAGGCCCTGAGTGCGCCGGAAATCGCGCCAGTCGCCGCGACCATCAACGACACGCTGCCGATTCAGGTTGACGCCCCCGACGCCTGCCCGCGCTATCTGGGCCGCGTCGTGAAAGGCATTGACGTGACCGCGCCGACCCCGCTGTGGATGCGTGAAAAACTGCGTCGCTGCGGTATCCGCTCTGTCGACGCCGTGGTTGACGTTACTAACTACGTACTGCTTGAGCTGGGTCAGCCGATGCACGCCTTTGATCTCGACCGTATAGATGGCGGCATCGTGGTGCGCATGGCGAAAGAGGGCGAGACGCTGACGCTGCTCGATGGCAACAACGCGACCCTGAACGCCGATACGCTGGTCATCGCGGACCATAACAAAGCGCTCGCGATGGGCGGTATTTTCGGCGGCGAACACTCGGGTGTGAACAGCGAAACCCGCAACGTGCTGCTGGAATGCGCGTTCTTCGCGCCGCTCGCCATCACTGGTCGCGCGCGCCGTCACGGCCTGCATACCGATGCCTCTCACCGCTACGAGCGCGGCGTTGACCCGCAACTGCAATTCCAGGCGATGGAACGCGCGACGCGTCTGCTGCTGGACATCTGCGGCGGCGAAGCCGGCCCGGTTATCGATGTGACCAGCGAGACGAATCTGCCGACGCGCGCCACCATCACGCTGCGTCGCAGCAAGCTTGATCGCCTGATCGGCCATCACATTGCGGATGCGCAGGTGACGGATATTCTGACGCGTCTGGGTTGCCAGGTGACCGAAGGGCAGGGCGAATGGCAGGCTGTCGCGCCGTCATGGCGTTTTGACATCGCCATTGAAGAAGATCTGGTAGAAGAAGTCGCCCGCGTCTATGGCTACGACAACATCCCGAACGAGCCGGTACAGGCGTCGCTGGTGATGGGCGACCATCGCGAAGCAGATCTCTCGCTCAAGCGCGTGAAGACGCTGCTTAACGATCATGGCTATCAGGAAGTGATCACTTACAGCTTCGTCGATCCGAAAGTCCAGCAGTTGCTGCATCCGGGCGAGGACGCGTTGATTTTGCCAAGCCCTATCTCCAGCGAAATGTCGGCGATGCGCCTCTCTCTCTGGACCGGCCTGCTCACCACGGCGGTTTATAACCAGAATCGTCAGCAGAGCCGCGTACGTATCTTTGAAGCGGGTCTGCGCTTTGTGCCTGATACGCAGGCAGACCTGGGCATCCGTCAGGATCTTATGCTGGCAGGCGCCCTGTGCGGCAACCGCTATGAAGAACACTGGGATCTGGCGAAAGGCGGCGTTGACTTCTACGATTTGAAGGGGACGCTGGAGTCGGTTCTGGAACTTACCGGTAAATTATCTGAAATTGAGTTCCGTGTGGAAGCCAATCCGGCCTTGCATCCTGGTCAAAGTGCTGCCATTTATTTACAAGGCGAACGTATTGGTTTTATTGGCGTTGTCCATCCAGAGCTTGAGCGCAAGCTCGACCTGAATGGTCGCACCGTGGTGTTTGAGCTGCTCTGGAGCAAGGTTGCCGACCGTGTCGTACCGCTGGCGCAGGAGGTTTCCCGCTTCCCGGCGAACCGCCGCGACATCGCGGTTGTGGTGGCGGAAAACGTACCGGCAGCAGATATTTTGGCCGAATGTAAGAAAGTTGGCGCAAATCAGGTAGTTGGCGTAAACTTGTTTGACGTGTACCGCGGTAAGGGTGTTGCGGAGGGTTATAAGAGCCTTGCCATCAGCCTGATCCTTCAGGATACCGGCCGTACACTCGAAGAAGACGAGATTGCCGCTACTGTTGCGAAATGTGTAACGGCACTAAAAGAGCGATTCCAGGCATCATTGAGGGATTGAACCTATGGCGCTTACAAAAGCTGAAATGTCAGAATATCTGTTTGATAAGCTTGGGCTTAGCAAGCGGGATGCCAAAGAACTGGTAGAGCTGTTTTTCGAAGAGATCCGTCGCGCTCTGGAAAATGGCGAGCAGGTAAAACTCTCCGGTTTCGGTAATTTTGACCTGCGTGATAAGAACCAACGTCCCGGACGCAACCCGAAAACCGGTGAAGATATTCCCATTACGGCTCGCCGTGTGGTTACCTTCCGCCCGGGGCAGAAGTTGAAAAGTCGCGTAGAGAACGCTTCGCCGAAAGAAAGCTAATCTGACCTGACCAAAAAGGCCGCATCGCGCGGCCTTTTTTCTTTGCCCTGCGTAAAGAGAGCCGTAAAATCAAAGGCATGAAATCTCAACTGGCCTCACTTCCCCTCTGTATTCGCACCCAACGTCGCCGCGAAAAACGCGTGCTGGCGGCGCTTTCGCTTGCGCTCATGCTGGCAATCGTCGTCAGCCTCTGCGCGGGCGATCTGTGGCTCTGGCCGACCGCATGGGCTGGCGAGGCGGGAAAACTGTTCGTCTGGCAGATTCGCCTGCCGCGCACGCTCGCGGTGGTGCTGGTCGGCGCGGCGCTGGCGCTCTGCGGCGCTATGATGCAGGCGCTTTTTGAAAACCCTCTGGCAGAGCCAGGCCTGCTTGGCGTCTCAAACGGCGCGGGCGTTGGGCTGGTGGCGGCGGTAATGCTTGGCGGCGGCGCGCTGCCGGGCTGGACGCTCGGGCTGTGCGCTATCGCAGGCGCGCTTCTTGCCACGTTGATACTACTGCATTTTGCCAGGCGTCATCTCTCCACCAGTCGAGTACTGCTGGCGGGCGTCGCGCTCGGCATCGTCTGTAGCGCGCTGATGACCTGGGCGGTTTACTTTTCTACCAGTCTTGATCTGCGCCAGCTGATGTACTGGATGATGGGCGGCTTCGGTGGCGTCGACTGGCAGCAGGGCTGGCTGATGCTGGCGCTGCTGCCAGCGCTGGCGTGGGGCGGCCTGCAGGCGCATGCGCTCAACCGGCTGGCGCTCGGCGAAACCTCCGCGCGTCAGCTCGGCCTGCCGGTCTGGCTGTGGCGTAATCTGCTGGTTATCGCCACCGGCTGGCTTGCGGGCGTCAGCGTGGCGCTGGCGGGCGCCATCGGTTTTGTCGGTTTAGTGGTGCCGCATGTGCTGCGGCTGTGCGGCATCGCCGATCACCGGGCGCTGCTGCCCGCCGCGATGCTCGCAGGCGGCGGGGTGCTGCTGGTCGCCGATATTCTCGCGCGCCTGACGCTGAGCGCCGCGGAATTGCCGATAGGCGTGGTTACCGCCACCCTGGGCGCACCGGTATTTATCTGGCTATTATTAAGGGCTGGACGCTAGTTCCATAACACCATCCTTCTAAGGGGAAGCTATGCAACACGACATTCTGAATACCGAAGTGACCACCATTGACGGTGAAACCATTTCGCTTGAGCAGTACAGAGGTAAAGTGCTGCTTATCGTCAACGTGGCCTCGAAGTGCGGCCTGACGCCGCAATATGAGCAACTGGAAAATATCCACAAGGCGTGGGAGCCATCCGGTTTCCGCGTGCTTGGCTTCCCGTGCAACCAGTTCCTGGGCCAGGAGCCGGGCAGCGAAGACGAAATCAAAACCTTCTGCAGCACCACTTACGGGGTGACGTTCCCGATGTTCAGTAAAATCGACGTCAACGGCGAAAACCGTCATCCGCTGTACCAGAAGCTTATCGCCGCAGCGCCCAAAGCCGTCGCGCCGGAGCAGAGCGGTTTCTATGAGCGTATGGCGAGCAAAGGCCGCGCGCCGCTCTACCCGGACGATATTCTGTGGAATTTCGAGAAATTCCTCGTGGGTCGTGACGGGCACGTTATCCAGCGCTTCTCGCCGGATATGACGCCGGAAGATCCTATTGTGATGGAAGCGATTAAGCTGGCGCTGGCGAAATAATGCCGGCATTGCTGCAGCTGTGCGACGTCGCGGTGGGTACCCGTCTGGGGCCTGTCACCGCGACGCTTGAGGCAGGCGATATCGTCCATCTCGTCGGCCCCAACGGGGCAGGTAAAAGCACGCTGCTGCATCGCATGGCGGGCCTGGCGGACGGCGGTGGCGATATTCTCTTCGACGGCAAACCGCTCGCGTCTTTCAGCGCTCCTGCGCTCGCCTGCAAGCGGGCGTATCTCTCCCAGCAGCAGACCCCGCCCTTCGCGATGCCGGTCTGGCACTACCTCACGCTGCACGGCGGTGCGCAGTGCGGCGCGGCGCTGGAAGCGGTCGCCCGGTGCCTGATGCTCGACGACAAGCTGACGCGTCCGGTCAATACGCTCTCCGGCGGCGAATGGCAGCGCGTACGCCTGGCCGCCGTGATCGTGCAAATTCACCCGCTTAATCACGCTGAAGGCAGGGTGCTTATCCTTGATGAGCCGATGAACAGTCTCGACGTTGCGCAGCAGGCGGCGTTAGACCGGCTGCTCGTTACGCTCTCCCGGGCAGGCATCGCGGTCGTGATGAGCAGTCACGATCTTAACCATACCCTGCGCCACGCATGCCGCGTCTGGCTGCTTTGCGAAGGAAAATTGCTGGCGCACGGGCCGCGTGACGAGGTAATGACGCCCGCAAGGCTCGGTGCGGCCTACGGGCTGCCGTTTCGCCGGTTACAGGTGGACGGCCACAGCCTGCTTATCGATACACTCTGAGCGCGGCCATCTTGCCAGCCGGCGCGCTGGCGGCTACATTAGCGAAAAATCATAAGGCCAGAGGATTTGCCTGAAAAATGCGGCTATGGATCTTTCTTGTTGCGACGCTGCTGCTGGCGGGATGTAGCTCCCACCGCGCGCCGCCGCCGAACGCACGACTTTCCGACTCCATCACCGTGATTGCCGAACTCAACGACCAGTTGAACCACTGGTACGGCACGCCTTACCGCTACGGCGGCATGAGCCGCGGCGGGGTAGACTGTTCCGGCTTCGTGATGATGACCTTCCGCGATCGCTTCTCGCTGATGCTACCGCGTGAAACGCGCCAGCAGGCGGAAATCGGCACAGAAATCGATAAAGACGATTTGCTGCCGGGCGATTTAGTCTTTTTCAAAACCGGATCGGGGCAGAACGGCCTGCACGTCGGGATCTACGACACTGACAACCAGTTTATCCACGCCTCCACCAGCCGCGGCGTCATGCGCTCATCGCTCGATAACGTCTACTGGCGCAAAAAATTCTGGCAGGCGCGTCGCATTTAGCGCCCACCCGCCGCGCCCGCGGCGGGTGTACCCTTCCACGCCCCGAGCGGGCTTTTTAGCCATTCTGCGAAGCCTTTCACGCCGGTCTGCACGGTTTCCCTTCTATAGTCTGTAGGCTTGAGCGCGCGCTCATAACCATGCGGGCAGAGATAACAGGGGGAAAGGCATGACCGAACGGACGATGAAAATAGCGATTATCGGCGGCGGCAGCAGCTACACGCCGGAGCTGGTGGAAGGGCTGATAGCCCGCAAAGAAACCATCGCGCTGCATGAGCTGGCGCTGGTGGATGTCGAAGCCGGGCGCGAAAAGGTGGAGATTATCGCGGGCCTGACGCGCCGGATGCTGGCGAAAAACGGATTGTCGCAGGTGTGTGTATCCGTTCATTTTACGCCGGATGAGGCGATCCGCGGCGCGAGTTTTGTGCTGACGCAGCTGCGCGTCGGTCAGTTGCCCGCCCGCGCCGCCGATGAACGCCTGGGTCTGAAATACGGACTGATTGGCCAGGAGACCACGGGCGTCGGCGGGTTCGCCAAGGCGCTGCGCACCATTCCTGTCATGCTCGATATCGCCCGTAAAGTGGAGACGCTCGCGCCGCAGGCGTGGATCATTAACTTCACCAACCCGGCGGCGATCGTCACCGAGGCGGTACAGCGCCACAGCAAGGCGAAAATTATCGGGTTGTGTAATGTGCCCGTCACCATGCATCACATGATAGCCGCCATGCTGGGCGAGCCGTCAGCCGAAGTGGCGCTGCGCTTTGCCGGGCTTAATCATATGGTGTGGGTGCATCAGGTGACGGTGCGCGGCGAAGACCGAACGCAAACGGTGCTCGATAAACTCTGTAACGGCGCGACCCTCACCATGAATAACATTCAGGAGGCGCCGTGGCCCGCGCCGCTGCTGCGCGCGCTTGGCGCTATTCCGTGCCCGTATCACCGTTATTTCTACTTAAGCCGCCAGATGCTGGAAGAAGAAATCGACGCGGCGCGCGGTCGCGGCACTCGCGCGGAGCAGGTAATGGCGGTCGAGCGCGAACTGTTTGCGTGCTACCAGGATCCGCAGCTGGCGCACAAACCGGAGCAGCTCAGCTTTCGCGGCGGTGCCTTCTACTCTCAGGTGGCGCTGGAGCTTATCGATGCAATTCATAACCACCGTGGCGCGATGCTGGTCGTCAACACGGCTAACCGCGGCGCCATTCACGGCCTGCCGGATGACGCCGTGGTGGAGACCAACTGCGTGGTGGACGCGCAGGGCGCCCATCCGCTGGTGTTTGGCGCGCTGCCGCCCGCCATGCACGCCTTAACGACCCAAGTGAAAACCTATGAGCGGCTCACCATCAAGGCGGCGGTCGAAGGCGACCGCGCCAGCGGTCTGCTGGCGCTTATTACCAACCCGCTGGTGGGCGACGCGACGCTTGCGCAGGCGCTGCTGGACGAGGTGCTGGCGCTCAACCGCGACTACCTGCCGCAATTTCGGGAATAACCCCCCGGCGCGATAATCGCCACTCATGAAATGCGCAGCAAATTTGGCGCGTCAGTGACCACCGCGACTATCGCGCCGATTTTGTTCGTGCACGGTTAACCCACCTCCACTTTCCCATTAGCAAAATGTCCCGGTTCAACGCGTAAAAATTACCGGCTTGTGAGTGTCAGCCGTAAATATTAATGTCAAAAATGACGGGGCGCGATTCTGTAAAGGATCGACCCGGCACTGGTGCCAAATGAAATACCAGGATAAGCTCTTTCTGTAAGGAGTATTCTGAAATTGGCACCGAAACGGCTGGATAAATAGTTTAACAGAATCAATCAGGTTGCACGTGGTAGTAACTTAATCCAGTATAGCGGGCTCCTATTAATAACGCGCAGGGCAGACAATATGATTGTTTCGCTCGATACACGGTATCAGTCTCATCTGCTGTTCGCCCCGATCGCCCATCCGTCAGGGGGGCTGCTGGGGATGGAAGTTATCGCCAATTTCACCAGCCTGAATGCGCAGGTGCGCTTCCCCACGGAATTCATTATCCCGCGAATTAATGCTGAAGAAAGATTAATGCTTTTTTACGAAAAAATAAGTTTGATCGAAAAATGGCGCGAGGCATTTATAAAAAACGCGCTGTTCGCGGTGGTAAAGATTGATCATAAGATAGCCAGCGCTATTTTATCCAGCCCGACATTACGGGCGCGTCTCGCGCAATTACCGTTTCTGGAATTAGGCATTAATGAGAATTTTCCTGAACTTAATAAAGGTAAAGAAAATAAAGCCATCTTTTCTTTATCTCGTTATTTTCCGTTAATGCTATGTAACTTCGGTGCCGGCGCCGCGACAGGACGTGCCATTTTCGACGGACTGTTCCGGCGCGTGGCGCTCGACAAAACCTTTGTCCAGAAACGGCGCGCAGGCGGCATGTTTGAGCCTTTTATGTACGCTATCGCCAACCAGGTCGGGCCCTGCTGCCAGACGCTGATCCTGCCCGGCGTCGATAACGACGAA
Organism: Cronobacter muytjensii ATCC 51329; assembly: GCF_001277195.1. Taxonomy (NCBI): domain Bacteria; kingdom Pseudomonadati; phylum Pseudomonadota; class Gammaproteobacteria; order Enterobacterales; family Enterobacteriaceae; genus Cronobacter; species Cronobacter muytjensii. The sequence continues at coordinate 2,158,015 of NZ_CP012268.1, read as the reverse complement.
GCGCTCCATGAGGCACGCAGCCTCGGCTTTAACGGCGTGCAGGGCGCGCTGTGGCCCGCTATGGATGGTGAAACGCTGGTCCTCACCCTTGCGATGACGCAATAACCTTAAACCTGCGCTGTGTTTAAGGCCTCCATAACGCACTACACTTAGTGCAGGAGGAGCCATGAGCCAAAATCCCCACTTTACCGCCACCTGGCGCGATGAACTGCCAGGTTTTTATACTGAACTCACCCCTACGCCGCTCAGTAACAGTCGCCTGCTGTGCCACAACGCACCGCTGGCGCAGGCGCTGGAACTCCCGGATACGCTGTTTGACTATGAGGGGCCGGCGGGCGTCTGGGGCGGCGAAACGCTGCTGCCCGGTATGGCGCCGCTGGCGCAGGTTTACAGCGGTCACCAGTTCGGCGTCTGGGCCGGTCAGCTCGGCGACGGTCGCGGCATCCTGCTCGGCGAGCAGCAGCTCAGCGATGGCCGCAAGGTTGACTGGCACCTGAAAGGCGCGGGGCTGACCCCGTACTCCCGCATGGGCGATGGCCGCGCGGTGCTGCGCTCCACGGTGCGCGAGTTTCTCGCCTCCGAAGCGATGCACGGGCTCGGTATTCCCACCACGCGCGCGCTCAGCATCGTCACCAGCGACACCCCGGTGCGGCGCGAAACCACCGAGCGCGGCGCGATGTTAATGCGCATTGCCGAAAGCCACGTACGCTTCGGGCATTTCGAGCATTTTTATTACCGTCGCGAGCCGGAACAGGTACGCGAACTCGCGCAATATGTTATCGCGCACCACTTTGCGCATCTGGCGCAGGAGGAAGACCGCTTCGCGCTCTGGTTTGGCGAAGTGGTGACGCGCACCGCAAAGCTGATGGCGAGCTGGCAGTGCGTCGGTTTCGCCCACGGGGTAATGAACACCGATAATATGTCGGTGCTCGGGCTGACGATGGACTACGGCCCGTACGGTTTTCTCGACGACTACAACCCGGGCTTTATCTGCAACCATACCGACTATCAGGGCCGTTACGCGTTCGACAACCAGCCGGGCGTCGGGTTGTGGAATCTGCAACGTCTGGCGCAGGCGCTCTCACCGATTATTCCGGCGGAGCGGCTTAACGCGCTGCTGGATGAATACCAGCCCGCGCTGCTGCGCGAGTGGGGCAAACAGATGCGCGCGAAACTCGGCTTCACCGTCGAGAAAGAGGGCGACAACGACTATCTGCGCGAGTTACTGACGCTAATGGCGCGCGAGGGGAGCGACTACACGCGCACCTTCAGAATGCTGAGCGTCACCGAGCAAGGGGCGACGGCCTCGCCGCTGCGCGATGAGTTTATCGATCGCGCGACGTTTGACGCCTGGTTTGCGCGTTATCGCGCGCGGTTGCAGGAAGAGGGCGTGGAAGATGACGCCCGCCAGCGGCTGATGAAATCCGTCAATCCGGCGCTGGTGCTGCGCAACTGGCTGGCTCAGCGTGCTATCGAGGCGGCGGAGCGCGACGACGCGAGCGAACTCTCGCGTCTGCTTGACGCGCTGCGTAACCCCTTCGCCGATCGCGACGATGACTACACGCATCGTCCGCCGGACTGGGGAAAACATCTCGAAGTGAGTTGTTCAAGCTAGGCACATAAAAAAGGGAAACCCGTCGGTTTCCCTTTTTATTTCGCGTGGAAGGCTCCGCGCTCAGAGGCGGCTTTCAACCGCGTCGGCAAGGCGCTCCAGCAGGATTTCGCTCTCCTCCCAGCCGAGGCACGGGTCGGTAATCGACTGACCGTAGGTCAGCGGCGTGCCGGGAACGATTTTCTGGGTGCCTTCGGCGATAAAGCTCTCCACCATCACGCCCGCCACCTGTGTTGAGCCTGCGCGGATCTGCCGGCAGATATCGTCACAGACGTCGAGCTGACGCCGGTGCTGCTTCTGGCAATTACCGTGGCTGAAATCCACCACCAGCCGCTCCGGCAGGTTAAATTCGCGCAGCGCTTCGCAGGCATCGTTAATGGCCTGCGCGTCATAATTCGGCGTTTTGCCGCCGCGCATGATGATATGACCGTAGGGGTTGCCGCTGGTCTGGTAAATCGTCATCCGGCCATGTTTATCGGGTGAGAGGAACATATGGCTGGTGCGCGCCGCGCGGATGGCGTCCACCGCGATACGGGTGTTGCCGTCGGTGCCGTTTTTAAAGCCCACCGGGCAGGAGAGCGCCGAGGCCATTTCACGGTGGATCTGGCTCTCGGTCGTGCGTGCGCCGATGGCGCCCCAGCTGATGAGATCGGAAATATACTGCCCGACCACCATATCGAGAAACTCGGTAGCTGTCGGCACGCCCAGCGCGTTGACCTCCAGCAGCAGGCGGCGTGCCTGCTCAATACCGTGATTCACGCGGTAGCTGCCGTTAAGATCCGGATCGGAAATCAGCCCCTTCCAGCCGACCACCGTGCGCGGCTTTTCAAAATAGGTGCGCATGACGATTTCCAGCCGGGAATCATATTTTTCCCGCAGTTGCGCCAGGCGGCCTGCGTAATCGACCGCCGCGCGGGTGTCGTGAATCGAGCAGGGCCCGATAACCACCAGCAGGCGCTGATCGTCGCCATTAAGAATTTTTTCAATACGGCGGCGGGCGTCAAGCACATGGCCTGCGACCGCCTCCGTGACGGGATAGCGCGCGGCAAGCTCAGCGGGTGTCACCAGGCTGTCGATGCGTGCCGTACGAAGTTCATCGGTTTTAATCATGGGTGTCTCAGAATCTGTTGCTTCATCGGCATCAGCGCCGGAAGTGATGGGCATCACGATAAACCAATCTGCCCTGAATTCAAGGCTATTGACGGATTCATCAGGCCACGTAACGCCACCGTAACACAGATTGTTGCACCTTTGTACTAGTTTATCAGTACATGCGTCGGCTAAGACCCATGATGTCGAGAATTTTGGTCGCTATCTCTTCTACCGAATAGTTAGTGCTGTTGAGGTAGGGGATCTGGTGTTTGCGATAAAGCGCTTCGACTTCAGCCACTTCCAGACGGCACTGGCGCATGGAGGCATACCGGCTGTTTTCACGCCGCTCCTCACGAATAGCCGCCAGCCGCTCAGGGTTAATCGTCAGGCCGAACAGCTTATGCTGGAAGGGGCGCAGCGCTGCGGGCAGGTTCAGGTTATCCATGTCGTCGGCAATAAAGGGGTAGTTGGCGGCCCGGATGCCGAACTGCATGGCGAGATAGAGGCTGGTGGGCGTTTTACCGCAGCGCGACACGCCAAGCAGGATCACCTGCGCCTGGTCGAGATTACGCATTGAGATGCCGTCGTCGTGGGCGAGCGTGTAATCGATCGCCGCGATGCGTGCGTCATATTTGGTGATATTGGCCGGGTTAAGGCCGTGGGTGCGGTGAGCGACCGGCGTCGGGTCGAGCCTTAACTCTTCCTGAAGCGGAGCGACCAGCGCCTGAACGATATCCTGGCAAAACCCCTGGCTTTGCAGAATGATGTCGCGCACTTGCGGCAGCACGATGGAGTAGAACACCAGCGGGCGCACGCCGGTCTGCTGGTAGATGGCGTCGATCTGCTCTTTTACCGCTCTGGCGCGGCTTTCATTTTCCACAAACGGCAGGGTAATGCTGTTGATGCTGACGGGAAATTGCGACATCACCGCATGGCCTAATACCTCAGCGGTAATCGCGGTGCCGTCGGAAATATAAAAAACCTGGCGATCAACAACACTATCCATGGTATCTGTCCTTAATTCAGGTTGAGTATCGTCTCAAGCATAAAATAATGCCCGAGCGTGAGGCATGGCATTTCTCTCATTTTTTGAAATGAAACGCTGTTTTTATTTCTGCCAGAAGACGCGTTTCATCTCATGAATATCACTGAAAATCATAGACCAAAAGAGTATCCCAGCCTAATCAATCAGTTACCAAATGCAGAATTTGTCTGAAAATTTGAAATTTTCAATTTGCTTGAACGATTCACCGTTTTTCCCGCCGCCTTTTCTATGCCAGGCTAAAACGGCTGTCAGGTGTTTCTTAATCCCGTTCATATATCATAAAAGGATTGCTTCGATGTCCAACAATGGCTCGTCATCGCTCATACTTTGGTATAACCAGCTCGGCATGAATGATGTAGACAGAGTTGGGGGCAAAAACGCCTCCCTCGGTGAAATGATTACTAACCTGTCCGGTATGGGCGTCTCTGTGCCAAACGGGTTTGCGACCACCGCCGAGGCGTTTAATCAGTTCCTCGAAAGCCGTGGCGTCAACCAGCGCATCTATGAACTGCTGGATAAAACCGATATCGACGACGTGACCGAACTGGCGAAAGCCGGCTCGCAGATCCGTCAGTGGATAGTCGATACCCCTTTCCAGCCGGAACTGGAGCAGGCTATTCGCGACGCCTACGCCCAGCTTTCCGCCGATGACGCCGAAGCCTCCTTTGCGGTGCGCTCCTCCGCCACCGCCGAAGATATGCCGGACGCCTCGTTCGCCGGTCAGCAGGAAACTTTCCTTAACGTGCAGGGTATCGACGCCGTCATGGTGGCGGTGAAGCACGTCTTCGCCTCGCTGTTTAACGACCGCGCCATCTCCTATCGCGTGCATCAGGGCTACGATCACCGCGGCGTGGCGCTCTCGGCGGGTGTGCAGCGCATGGTGCGCTCGGATCTCGCCGCCTCAGGCGTGATGTTCTCCATCGACACCGAATCGGGCTTCGATCAGGTGGTGTTTATCACCGCCGCGTATGGCCTTGGCGAAATGGTAGTGCAGGGCGCAGTCAACCCGGACGAATTCTACGTACATAAGCCGGGCCTGGCGGAAGGCCGTCCGGCGATTGTGCGCCGCACGATGGGCTCGAAAAAAATCCGCATGGTTTACGCCGACACGCAGGAGCACGGCAAACAGGTGCGCATCGAAGATGTGCCGCAGGCCGATCGGGACCAGTTCTGCATCACGCCGGACGAGGTGCAGGAGCTCGCTAAACAGGCGGTGCAGATTGAGAAACACTACGGCCGACCGATGGATATCGAGTGGGCTAAAGACGGCCATACCGGCAAACTCTTTATCGTGCAGGCGCGCCCGGAAACCGTGCGCTCGCGCGGCCAGGTGATGGAGCGCTACACGCTGCATTCGCAGGGCAAAGTGGTGACCGAGGGTCGCGCTATCGGGCATCGCATCGGCGCGGGCACCGTGAAGGTTATCCACGACATCAGCGAAATGAACCGCATTCAGCCGGGTGATGTGCTGGTCACCGATATGACCGACCCGGACTGGGAACCTATTATGAAAAAAGCGGCGGCTATCGTGACTAACCGCGGCGGGCGCACCTGTCATGCGGCGATTATCGCCCGTGAACTGGGCATTCCGGCGGTTGTTGGTTGCGGCGACGCCACCGAGCGCATTAAAGACGACGAGAAAGTCACGGTCTCCTGCGCCGAAGGGGACACCGGCTATGTCTACGCCGATCTGCTGGATTTCAGCGTGAAAAGCTCAAGCGTAGATACCATGCCGGATCTGCCGCTGAAGGTGATGATGAACGTCGGCAACCCGGATCGCGCGTTTGACTTCGCCTGTCTGCCCAACGAGGGTGTCGGCCTGGCGCGTCTCGAATTTATCATTAACCGCATGATTGGCGTGCATCCGCGCGCGCTGCTGGAGTTCGACCAGCAGGAGCCGGCGCTGCAAAACCAGATCCGCGAGATGATGAAAGGCTTCGACAACCCGGTTGAGTTTTATGTCGGGCGTCTCACCGAAGGTATCGCGACGCTCGGCGCGGCGTTCTGGCCAAAGCGCGTTATTGTGCGTCTGTCTGACTTTAAATCCAACGAATACGCAAATCTGGTGGGCGGCGAGCGTTATGAGCCGCATGAAGAGAACCCGATGCTGGGTTTCCGCGGCGCGGGGCGTTACGTGGCCGACAGCTTCCGCGACTGCTTCGCTCTGGAGTGCGAGGCGGTGAAACGCGTGCGTAACGACATGGGCCTCACTAACGTTGAAATCATGATCCCGTTCGTGCGCACCGTGGATCAGGCGAAAGCGGTGGTGGACGAGCTGGCGCGACAGGGCCTTAAGCGCGGTGAGAACGGGCTGAAAGTGATTATGATGTGCGAAATCCCGTCTAACGCGCTGCTGGCCGACCAGTTCCTTGAGCACTTTGACGGCTTCTCGATTGGCTCCAACGACATGACACAGCTGGCGCTCGGTCTTGACCGCGATTCTGGCGTCGTCTCGGAACTGTTCGACGAGCGCAACGAGGCCGTGAAAGCGCTGCTCTCCATGGCGATTCGCGCCGCGAAAAAGCAGGGCAAATATGTCGGCATCTGCGGTCAGGGGCCGTCAGATCACGAGGACTTCGCCGCCTGGTTAATGGAAGAAGGGATTGATTCGCTCTCGCTCAACCCGGATACGGTGGTGCAAACCTGGTTAAGCCTGGCAGAGCTTAAGCACTAGTAGCAATATATTTTAAAAACCCGCCTGATGGCGGGTTTTTTATTTTGGGCGAGTAATTTGCACCCCATCACAAATACGGGAAAAAGCAAAAAATCATAAACTGGCTGTGGATTTCTGCAATTGTTGGGGGGCGACGCGTTCACAATACTTAGGCCTGATATCGCACCCGTGGTTTGCGTGCGAGACAACACGCTTTCTAACGTTGATAAGGCCAATAATAATGAACCTCACCTCTGCTCTTACGACAAAAGATAAAATAGGATACGGCTTAGGCGATATGGCGAGCGCGCTGGTCTGGCAAACCGCGACGCTATTTCTCGCCTATTTTTATACGGATGTTTTCGGTCTGCCCGCAGCGATTATGGGCACCATGTTTTTACTGGTCAGGGCGGTGGACGCGTTTGTCGATCCCTGCATCGGCGCGCTGGTGGACCGCACCCGTACTCGCTATGGCCGTTTCCGCCCCTGGCTGCTCTGGTTCGCCATTCCTTTCGGCGTGAGTTGTCTTATTACTTTCTATGTGCCACAGGCTGGCGAAACCACGAAAATCGTTTACGCTTGCGTCACTTACAGCATCCTGAGCCTCGTTTACTCTGCCATTAACGTGCCCTATTGCGCCATGCCCGGCTCGCTGACCATGGACCCACGCGAGCGCCATTCGCTGCAATCCTGGCGCTTCGGGCTCTCTTTTATCGGCGGGCTTATTGTTACCGTGATTGCGCTGCCGATGGTCGACTGGCTCGGCAGCGGCAACGCGCAGAAAGGCTATTTCTACGCAATGGGCCTGATGGGCGCGCTCGGCGTGGTACTTTTCTTTTGCTGCTTTTTTATGACCCGCGAGCGTTATCTGCCGGTGAATGACGCCAGCAGCTCCATGCTGAAAGATTTAAAACTGCTGGCGGCTAACAGCCAGTGGCGCATCATTTTCCTGTTTAATATTTTACTATTAACCGCTGTGGTCACGCGCGGCTCCGCGACAATGTATTACGTGAAGTATGTGCTGCTGCGCCCGGATCTGGTGTTTTTATTTATTGTCGCCGGCATGGTGGCGAATCTGACCGGCGCGTTATTATCAGAACGCCTGCTCGGAAAATATGACCGCGTGCGTTCTTATCAGTGGACCATTATTAGCTTTGTGGCGCTCGCGGCGCTGATCTTCTTTATTCCCCCAACCGCCGTCTGGTTAATTTTCGCTATCAATATTGTCTTCAGCTTTATTCAGAACCTCACCACACCGCTGCAATGGACCATGTTTTCCGACGTGGTGGACTATGAAGAACACCGCAGCGGACGCCGCCTTGACGGGCTGGTGTTCTCAACCGCGCTCTTCGCCATCAAGCTCGGCCTGGCGCTCGGCGGCGCGGTGGTGGGCTGGATCCTCGGCATGGTCGATTACCTGCCAAACCAGGCCACGCAAAGCGCCAGCGTGCTGACCACCATTAACGCGCTGTTCACGCTTATCCCCTGCGCGCTGTTTTTACTGATGGCGCTACTGCTCTGCTTCTATCAGCTCAGCAGCCGTCGCGTGGCCGCTATCGCCGCGGAGCTGGTGCAAAAGCGCCAGGTGCGCGAAGACACCGCCTCTCTCAAGCCTGCAATTCAGGAGTAACCGATGACTATCTATAAGGACCCAACCCGTCCGGTGGCTGAACGCGTCGCCGATTTGCTCGCCCGCATGACGCCGGAGGAGAAATTCGCCCAGATGCACGCTTACTGGCTGGTGCTGTCGCCGGAGGGCGACCACCGGGAGCGCACCGATCTTAGCGATGAGTTTTCCGGCGCGACCCAGCAGGCGGCGCTGGCCGAGCGCCTGAAACGCGGCGCGGGGCAGATAACCCGCCCGCTCGGCACCCATATCGTCGCGCCGCAGGAGGGCGTGCGCGCCGCCAACCGGTTGCAGAAAATGCTGGTGGAAGAGACGCGGCTCGGCATTCCCGCCATGTTTCATGAAGAGTGCCTGGTGGGGCTGTTATGCAAAGACGCGACGCTGTTCCCGTCGTCGCTTAACTACGGCTCGACCTGGGATCCGCAGCTGGTGGAGCAGGCGGCGCAGGCGATAGGGCGCGAAGCGCGCGCCGTTGGCTGTCATCAGGGCCTCGCGCCGGTGCTCGATGTGTCCCGCGACGTGCGCTGGGGCCGCACCGAAGAGACCTTCGGCGAAGATCCGTGGCTGGTGGGCGTGATGGCGACGCACTACGTAAAAGGACTTCAGGGGCCGCAGCGGGATCTGCTGGCGACGCTCAAACATTATGTGGGGCACTCTTTCAGCGAAGGGGCGCGCAACCATGCGCCGGTTCACCTCGGCTTTTGCGAACTTAACGACACCTTCCTGCTGCCGTTCGAAATGGCGATTAAGCTGGCGCAAGCGGGCTCCGTAATGCCCGCTTATCACGATATCGATAATGTGCCGACCCACGCCGATGATTTTCTGCTCACGCAGGTGCTGCGCGAGCAGTGGGGCTTCGACGGCATTATCGTCGCCGACTACGGCGGCGTGAGCCTGCTGCATCAGCATCACGGCGTGGCGCAGGACGCGGCGCACTCGGCGGCGCTCGCCTTTAACGCGGGGCTTGATATCGAACTGCCGAAGGATGACTGCGCGCGCCATCTGGCGGACGCGCTGGCGCGTGGGCTTATCACGATGGAAAAAGTAGATGAGATTGTGGCGCGCGTCTTAACCGAGAAATTCCGTCTCGGGCTGTTTGAACATCCGTATGCCGATGAAAACAGCATTACGCTGCAGAGCGACGAGACGCGGCGCACCGCCCGCGAGGTGGCGGCGCGTTCGCTGACGCTGCTTGAAAATAACGGCGTGCTGCCGCTTCAGGGCGCGCCGCGCGTGGCGGTCGTCGGGCCGACCGCGGACGATCCGCTGGCGCTGCTGAGCGGCTACAGCTTCCCGGTGCATCTCATCATCAGCGATATGCTGGAGCAGACAAGCCAGGTGACGACGCCTCTTGCCGCACTGCGCGAACAACTCGGCAGCGCGCTCACGGGCTATGCCAAAGGCTGTCATATTATTGAGAAACGTATGGCAGGCGCGCCGGTGTTCCCTGGCGACAGCGGCGAAAAACCGATGCAGCAATCGCCGGTCTCAGACGACGTGTCGCTCATCCCCGAGGCAGCGGCGCTCGCTGCGGAAAGCGACGTGGTGCTGGCGTTTGTGGGCGATCTTTCCGGGTTGTTCCAGAGCGGCACTGTAGGTGAAGGTTCCGACACCGACAGCCTGCAACTGCCGGGCGTGCAGCAACAGCTACTGGAGGCGCTGGTGGAGACCGGCAAACCGGTGGTCGTGGTGATGACCGGCGGGCGGCCCTATCATCTTGGCGGGCTGGAGCCGCGTGTGGCCGCCTGGGTAATGGCCTGGGCGCCAGGCCAGGAGGGCGGACATGCCATTGCCGATCTGCTTACCGGCAAGGCAGAGCCGCAGGGTCGGTTAGTGGTATCGGTACCGAAAAGCGCAGGCGCGATGCCTTACTACTACAACCATAAGCTGAAAAGCGGCGGCACGCCGTATGCGTTTCACTTCGGCTCGCGTTACCCGTTCGGCTACGGCAAAACCTGGACCGAATTCCGCTACGGCGCGCTGGAGATAGCCCGGTCGCGGGTGCCGATGACAGGCGAGGTTGATGTATCGGTCACTGTAACCAACAGCGGTGCTCAGGCGGGCAGCGAGGTGGTGCAACTGTATGTACGCGATAAAGTGGCGTCACTGGTGCGCCCCGTACAGGAGTTGAAGGCCTTTGGGCGTGTCTCGCTGGCGCCTGGCGCCACGGCACGGATGACGTTTCGCGTGCCGGTCGATATGCTCAATTTCACCCGTCGCGATGGCGCGCGTATCGTCGAGCCTGGCGAGTTTGAAATACGCGTTGGGGCTAATAGCGGCGATATTCGCAGCTGCGGCACCATTATCGTTGAAGGCGAAACTCAGGAGCTTGGAAATAGCTGGCGGATGCTGAGCGAGTGCTTTATTGAACAATAATTAGCCAGTTAAAGAATAAAAAAAAGCCCATCGTGGGAGATGGGCAAAGACTACACACAGCAATTCGTTGTTTCACTCAGGGGATTTCCATGTTTATAAATCAAGGCGTTGATTTATAACCGTGGATTAATAGTAGGCTTATCCATTTTTTGCGTCGATCAGATTCGTCTCAATAGTTCAGCGTTAATGAATTATTAACGCGGCAAAGGACGGAATTTACGATAAATCACGGGTCTGACCAGTAGGGATGTGAAATAATTAATAAGTAATACTTAAGTAAAAGGCGGGTTTCCCCGCCTCCATTTATTTATTTACTTTCTCTTTCTCACTTTCTTCCAGCGCCTCGATCACAATTTCCGAATTATTCTCCGGGAGCGGGGCTTCACGCACCCACACCGAGAACAAGCGCCAGGAAACCGCCAGCAGCACCGGGCCGATAAACAGGCCAATCATCCCGAACGCGATAAGCCCGCCGATAACGCCCGACAGGATCAGCACCATCGGCAGATCCGCACCCATGCGGATAAGCACCGGACGAATAACGTTGTCGAGCGTGCCGACGACCGCGCTCCAGACCAGCAGCACGGTGCCCCAGGTGGCATCGCCGCTCCAGTAAAGCCAGATAATCGCCGGCACCAGCACCGGCAGCGGGCCAAGCTGCACCAGACAGCTTAAGATCATCACGACGGTCAGGAGCGTGGCGTAAGGGATGCCAGAAATCGCAAGCCCGATACCGCCAAGCACGCCCTGCACCAGCGCCGTGACCACCACGCCGAGCGCCACGGCGCGGATCGCCTGGCCTGCCAGCACCACCGCCGCGTCGCCGCGTTTTGAGGCCAGGCGGATAGCGAAGTGGCGAATGCCAAAGGCCACCTGCTCGCCGCGCCAGTAGAGGAGGGCGCTGAACAGCAGCATCAGGCCGCAATGCATCAGCAGTCTGCCGATATGCGCGGCCTGGCCGATAAACCAGCCGGTCGTCGTGCCCAGATACGGCCGCACTTTCGCCATGATGGCCGAGCCGCCGCTCTCCACCAGGTTGTGCCAGCCGAGATACAATTTATCGCCCACATACGGGATGCTGTTGAGCCACGCCAGTTCCGGAATGGTCATCTGGCCGGAGGTCAGCCAGTGAATAAACGGCGCGCTGTTATCCACGAGGCTGTTAACCAGCAACGCTACCGGAATCACAAACAGCATAATGAGCATCAGAACCATCACCACTACGGCCAGTGAGCGTCTGCCCCACAGCATCTTCTGCAGCCGCAGCAGCAGCGGCCAGGTGGCGATGACCACCGTGCCTGCCCACGCAAACCCCAGAATAAAGGGCTGCACAATCCACAGGCAGGCGATGATCATGACCGAAAGAAACAACACGGACAGCAGAATTTGCGGCACGTCCATGGGCTGTCGAAGTTTTACCATAAACCACATTCACCTTTTGTCATACGCGTTACGCCCAAAGCGGCGTTCCCGCCCCGGTCGGGGCGCTCATATGATGAGTGATTTCCGGGCGTTTGGATAGCCGCTGCCCCGGCGCATTTCTGGCGGGCGTGACATATAAAAATGTGATACAACCTTGAATGCGCAACGCAAACGATAACTTCCAACATCTAAATGTCAGGCAGGGTCAAGATCCATGATCCCACAAATTTCTCAGGCGCCAGGGCTGGTACAGGTGGTGCTGAACTTTTTGCAGGCACTGGAGCAACAAGGTTTTACCGGCGATACCGCCACGAATTACGCCGATCGCCTCACGATGGCGACCGACAACAGTATCTATCAGCTCCTTCCCGATGCGGTGATTTTCCCCCGCTCAACCGCTGACGTGGCGCTGATGGCGCGCCTCGCCGCCGAACCCCGTTTTACATCGCTGATTTTCACTCCGCGCGGCGGCGGCACTGGCACCAACGGCCAGTCCCTGAACCAGGGGATCGTCGTTGATATGTCGCGCTATATGAACCGCATCATCGAAATCAACCCGGAGCAGGGCTGGGTGCGGGTCGAGGCTGGCGTCATTAAAGATCAGCTCAATGAATACCTGAAGCCCTATGGCTACTTTTTTTCGCCGGAGCTCTCCACGAGCAACCGCGCCACGCTTGGAGGGATGATCAACACCGACGCCTCCGGGCAAGGCTCGCTGGTTTACGGCAAAACGTCCGATCATGTTCTCGGCGTGCGGGCGGTGCTGCTGGGCGGCGATATCCTCGACACCCAGGCGATGCCGACCGCCCTTGCCGAAGAGCTGGGCCGCGCGCAGACCACGCTCGGGCGTGTCTACCACACCGTGCTGGAGCGCTGCCGCGAGCAGCGCGCGCTGATCCTTGAGAAATTTCCAAAGCTCAACCGCTTTCTCACCGGCTACGATCTGCGCCACGTTTTTAATGACTCACTTTCAGAATTCGACCTGACCCGTATTCTGTGCGGATCGGAAGGCACGCTGGCGTTTATCACCGAAGCGCGGCTCGACATCACGCCGCTGCCGAAAGTGCGCCGTCTGGTGAACGTGAAATATGATTCGTTTGACTCGGCGCTGCGCAGCGCGCCGTTTATGGTCGAGGCGCAGGCGCTCTCTGTCGAGACCGTCGATTCGCGCGTGCTGAACCTGGCGCGCGAAGATATCGTCTGGCATTCGGTGCGCGAGCTGATTACCGACGTGCCGGATAAAGAGATGCTCGGGCTCAACATCGTCGAGTTCGCCGGGGATGACGAAGCGCTTATCGACGGGCGCGTTGCGGCACTCTGCGCGCGTCTGGATGAACAGATGGCCGGCGGGCAGAGCGGCATTATCGGCTGGCAGGTTTGCCAGGAACTCGCGGGCGTCGAGCGCATTTACGCCATGCGTAAAAAGGCGGTCGGTCTGCTGGGCAATGCAAAAGGGCTCGCCAAGCCGATTCCTTTTGCCGAGGATACCTGCGTGCCGCCGGAGCATCTGGCTGATTACATCGCCGAGTTCCGCGCGCTGCTGGATAGCCACGGCCTGAGCTATGGCATGTTCGGCCACGTTGACGCGGGCGTGCTGCACGTACGCCCGGCGCTGGATATGTGCGATCCGCAGCAGGAGATGCTCATGAAGCGCATCTCCGATGACGTCGTCGCGCTCACTGCCCGCTATGGTGGGCTACTGTGGGGCGAACACGGCAAAGGTTTTCGCGCCGAATACAGCCCGGCGTTTTTTGGCGACACGTTGTATGACGAGCTGCGGCGCATCAAGGCGGCATTCGATCCGGATAACCGGCTGAACCCCGGTAAAATCTGCGCGCCGTATGGCCTGGACGCGCCGATGATGAAAGTGGACGCGGTGAAGCGCGGCACGTTCGACCGGCAGATCCCGCTTGCGGTACGCACTTCCTGGCGCGGCGCGATGGAGTGCAACGGCAACGGCCTGTGCTTTAACTTCGACGTGAAAAGCCCGATGTGTCCGTCGATGAAAATCACCAGTAACCGTATTCATTCGCCGAAAGGGCGCGCTACGCTTGTGCGCGAATGGCTGCGGCTGCTCTCGGATCGCGGCCTCGACCCGCTACAGCTTGAGAAAGCGCTGCCGCAAAAGCGCGCGAGCCTGCGCTCACTGATTGAGCGCACCCGCAACAGCTGGCACGCGGGGCGGGGCGAGTACGATTTTTCGCACGAGGTCAAAGAGGCGATGAGCGGCTGCCTCGCCTGTAAAGCCTGCTCCACCCAGTGCCCGATCAAAATCGACGTGCCGGAATTCCGCTCGCGCTTTTTGCAGCTCTACCACACGCGTTATCTGCGTCCGATGCGCGATCATCTGATAGCGACCGTCGAGAGCTACGCGCCGCTGATGGCCCGCGCGCCGAAAACGTTTAACTTCTTCATGAGCCAGCCGTGGGTGCGCACGCTTTCCGAGCGCCATATCGGCATGGTCGATTTGCCGTTGCTCTCGACGCCAACGCTCCAGCAGCAGCTGGTGGGGCATCGCAGCGCCGGGATGACGCTTGAAGAGCTGGAGCGGCTGCCGGAGGCGGACAAAGCCCGCACGGTGCTGGTGGTGCAGGATCCGTTCACCAGCTATTACGACGCGCAGGTGGTGGCTGATTTTGTTCGATTGTGCGAAAAGCTCGGCTTCCAGCCGGTCGTGCTGCCGTTTTCACCTAACGGTAAAGCGCAGCACATCAAAGGTTTTCTCCAGCGCTTCGCGAAAACCGCGCGTAAAACGGCCGATTTCTTAAACCGCGTGGCGGCGCTTGGAATGCCGCTGGTGGGCGTCGACCCGGCGCTGGTGCTCTGTTATCGCGATGAATATAAGCAGACGCTTGGCGCGGAGCGCGGCGATTTTCACGTGCAGCTGGTGCATGAGTGGCTCACCACGGCGCTGGCGGCGCGTCCGGCTGCGCCGGTTGCTGGCGAGCCGTGGTATCTCTTCGGCCACTGCACCGAAGTGACCGCGTTGCCAGCCACTGCCGGACAGTGGGCGGCGATTTTCGCGAAGTTCGGTGCGAAACTTGAAGGCGTGAATGTCGGCTGCTGCGGGATGGCGGGCACTTACGGGCATGAGGTGAACAACCATAAGAATTCGCTCGGCATCTATGAGCTCTCCTGGCATCAGGCGATGCAGCGGCTGCCGCGCGCCCGCTGCCTTGCGACCGGCTATTCGTGCCGCAGCCAGGTAAAACGTATCGAGGGCAGCGGCGTGCGCCACCCGCTCCAGGCGCTGCTGGGGATGATTGTATGATCTGGCGGCGCACCGCCACGCTTGAGGCGCTGAACGCCATGGGCGCCAATAACATGGTCGGGCTGCTGGATATCCGCTTCACCCGGCTTGATGACGCGGAGCTTGAAGCCACCATGCCGGTGGACAGCCGTACCCACCAGCCATTCGGCCTGCTGCACGGCGGTGCGTCAGTGGTGCTGGCGGAAACGCTCGGTTCGGTAGCGGGCTACCTCTGCTGCGAGGGCGAGCAAAACGTTGTCGGGCTTGAGGTCAACGCTAATCATCTTCGCAGCGTGCGTAGCGGCCGCGTGCGCGGCGTCTGCCGCGCGGTGCATGTCGGGCGTCGTCATCAGGTGTGGCAGATAGAAATCTTTGACGAGCAGAACCGGCTCTGCTGTTCATCACGGCTCACCACGGCAGTGGTGTAATGATCTCCTGACCCGGCGCTCGCCGGGTTTTCTTTCTCCTTATTACCAGCCATAACCGCCCTTTACGCAAACCGCCTCTCCACAGGGGCGCTATTATATAAATAGGTATAAACGATACATCTTTTGTTGCGGCGCTATCGTCACGTGTTAATTTCTGCGTTTCGTTTAATAAGACATTGATAAAAAACATTTTTCAGGCGTCATTTTTGCCTGCTGCAGGCTCTCAGGGAGGGTCTATGCTTAATAAAAGTGTTCAAAAAGTGCCTTTAACGGGAATACCCCTGATCCGCAGAGGTTGAAGTGATAATTATTATCACTAACATAGCGTTATCGCCTGACAGGCAATCACTCCAGGAGGCAGACCTATGGAATCACAAGCAGGTACGTTCAACCCCGCAGAGTTCAGCTGGCAGGGCCTGACGATGACGCCAGACGCGGCGAAACATATTCGCGACTTAATGGCGCAGAAACCGGGTCTGCTGGGGGTGCGTCTTAGCGTGAAACAGAGCGGCTGCGCCGGGTTTGGCTATGTGCTGGACACGGTCAGCGATCCTAAAGACGACGATCTTGTTTTTGAGGCGGAAGGCGCGCGCCTGTACGTTCCGCTTCAGGCGATGCCGTTTATCGACGGCACCGAAGTGGATTACGTGCGCGAAGGCTTAAACCAGATTTTTAAATTCAATAACCCTAAAGCGCAGCACGCGTGCGGCTGCGGTGAAAGTTTTGGGGTCCAGGCGGAGTAATTATGTCCCGTAACAGTGAAGCAACTGACGATGTCAACACCTGGAGCGGCCCCCTGAACTATAAAGAGGGCTTTTTTACCCGGCTTCAGACCGATGAACTGGCGCACGGCATCAACGAAGAGGTAGTGCGCGCCATTTCCGCTAAACGCAACGAGCCTGAGTGGATGCTTGAGTTTCGCCTGAACGCCTACCGCGCCTGGCTTGAGATGGAAGAGCCCCACTGGCTGCATGCGCATTACGACAAGCTCAATTATCAGGATTACAGCTATTATTCCGCGCCGTCCTGCGGTCATTGCGACGATGCCTGCGCGTCCCAGCCGGGCGCCGTTCAGCAGCCGGGCGGCAACAGCAATAGCTACCTGACACAGGAAGTGGAAGAGGCGTTTAACCAGCTCGGCGTACCGGTACGCGAAGGCCGTGAAGTGGCGGTGGACGCAATTTTTGACTCCGTTTCCGTTGCCACAACTTACCGCGACAAACTGGCGGAGCAGGGGATTATCTTCTGTTCCTTCGGCGAGGCTATCCACGATCATCCGGAGCTGGTGAAGAAATACATCGGCACCGTCGTGCCCTCGAACGATAACTTCTTCGCCGCGCTGAATGCTGCGGTCGCCTCCGACGGCACCTTTATCTATGTGCCGAAGGGTGTGCGCTGCCCGATGGAGCTTTCCACCTATTTCCGCATCAACGCGGAAAAAACCGGCCAGTTCGAGCGCACCATCCTGGTGGCGGATGAAGGCAGCTACGTAAGCTATATCGAAGGCTGCTCGGCGCCGGTGCGCGACAGCTACCAGCTGCACGCGGCGGTGGTGGAAGTCATCATCCATAAAGATGCCGAAGTGAAATACTCCACGGTGCAGAACTGGTTCCCTGGCGACAACAACACCGGCGGCATTCTCAACTTCGTTACCAAGCGCGCGCTGTGCGAAGGCGAAAACAGCAAGATGTCCTGGACTCAGTCGGAAACCGGCTCGGCGATCACCTGGAAATACCCGAGCGTCATCCTGCGCGGCGACAACTCCATCGGCGAGTTCTACTCGGTGGCGCTGACCAGCGGCCATCAGCAGGCCGATACCGGCACCAAGATGATCCACATCGGCAAAAACACGAAATCGACGATTATCTCGAAGGGCATTTCGGCCGGTCAGAGCCAGAACAGCTATCGCGGGCTTGTGAAAATCATGCCGACCGCCACTAACGCCCGTAACTTTACGCAGTGCGACTCAATGCTGATAGGCCCGGACTGCGGCGCGCATACATTCCCGTATGTCGAGTGCCGCAACAACAGCGCCCAGCTTGAACATGAGGCGACGACCTCGCGCATCGGTGAAGATCAACTGTTCTACTGCTTACAGCGCGGGATCAGCGAAGAAGACGCTATCTCTATGATTGTTAACGGCTTCTGTAAGGATGTCTTCTCAGAGCTGCCGCTGGAATTCGCGGTCGAAGCGCAAAAATTATTAGCCATTAGCCTTGAGCACAGCGTCGGCTAAGGCGAGAAAAAGGATAAGACATGTTAAGCATTAAAGATTTACAGGTCAGCGTGGAAGAGAAGGCTATCCTGCGCGGTTTAAACCTTGAAGTAAAACCAGGGGAAGTGCACGCCATTATGGGGCCGAACGGCTCCGGGAAAAGTACGCTCTCCGCGACGCTCGCCGGGCGTGAGGATTATGAAATCACCGGCGGCGAAGTGCAGTTTAAAGGTAAAGATCTGCTGGCGCTGTCGCCGGAAGAGCGCGCGGGCGAAGGCATCTTTATGGCGTTCCAGTATCCGGTGGAGATCCCGGGCGTCAGCAACCAGTTCTTTCTGCAAACCGCGCTGAACGCCGTGCGCGAATACCGTGGCCAGGAGGAGCTTGACCGCTTCGACTTCCAGGATCTGATGGAAGAGAAAATTAAGCTGCTGCAAATGCCTGAAGATCTGCTGACCCGTTCGGTAAACGTCGGCTTCTCCGGCGGTGAGAAAAAGCGTAACGACATCCTGCAAATGGCGGTGCTGGAGCCGGATCTGTGTATTCTTGACGAAACCGACTCCGGGCTTGATATCGACGCCCTGAAAATCGTCTCCGAAGGGGTGAACGCGCTGCGCGACGGCAAACGCTCGTTTATCATCGTCACCCACTACCAGCGCATTCTGGACTACATCAAGCCCGATGTCGTCCATGTGCTGTATCAGGGGCGGATCGTGAAGTCTGGCGACTTCTCTCTGGTCAAACAGCTGGAGGAGCAGGGCTATGGCTGGCTTACCGAACAGCAGTAACGCGCTGCAACAGTGGCATCGCCTGTTTGAAGCGCAGGGCGGGGAGCGCTCCGAAGAGGCGCGCGAGCATCTGCAACAGCTGCTGCGCCTCGGTCTGCCCACCCGCAAGCATGAGAACTGGAAATACACGCCGCTCGACGGTTTGCTGAAGCATGATTTCGTGACGCCTGCGCCGCAGTCGCTTGACCGCGCCGCGTTCGACGCGCTGGCGCTGCCAGTCGACGCGCTGCGGATGGTGTTTATCGATGGCCGCTTCGCGCAAGAATTCAGCGATACGCTTGATGAGAGTGGTTTTGAGATTAGCGTCAACGACAGCCGCGGCGGGCTGCCCGCGCCGGTACAGCCGGAGGCGTTTTTGCACCTCACCGAGAGCCTCGCGCAGAGCGTGACGCACATTCGCGTGGCGCGTAACCAGCAGCCGTCCAAAGCGCTGCTGCTGATGCATATCAGCGCGGGTCGCGCGGACGATGAGATGAACACCGTGCACTATCGTCATCATCTGGAACTGGCGGAAGGCGCGCAGGCCACGGTTATCGAGCATTATGTCAGCCGCGACGCGCAGCCGCATTTTACCGGCGCGCGTCTGACCATGCAGGTGGGCGCCAACGCGCAGCTAAACCACTATAAGCTGGCGTTTGAGAACCCGCAGAGCTGGCATTTCGCGCATAACGATATGTTGGTCGCACAGGATGCGCAGGCCGCCAGCAGCAGTTATCTGCTTGGCGCGGGCGTCTTGCGCCACAACACCAGCACCCAGCTTAACGGCGAAAACATTACGCTGCGGGTCAACAGCCTGGCGCTGCCGGTAAATAACGAAGTGTGCGATACCCGCACCTGGCTTGAGCACAACAAGGGTTACTGCAACAGCCGTCAGCTGCACAAAACCATCGTGCGCGACAAAGGCCGCGCGGTGTTTAACGGGCTGATCAAAGTCGCGCAGCACGCCATTAAAACTGACGGGCAGATGACCAACAACAACCTGCTGCTGGGCCGGCTTGCGGAAGTCGATACCAAACCGCAGCTGGAAATTTACGCCGATGACGTGAAATGCAGCCACGGCGCGACCGTAGGCCGCATCGACGATGAGCAGATGTTCTACCTGCGTTCGCGCGGCATCAGTGAACAGGCGGCGCAGCAGATGATTATCTACGCGTTCGCCGCGGAGCTTACTGAAAGCATCCACGACGAGGCGCTCAAACAGCAGGTGCTGGCGCGTATCGGCCAGCGCTTCGCAGGGGGAGAGGCATGAGTTTTTCTCTACAGCAGGTGCGCAGTGACTTCCCGGTGCTGGCGCGCGAGGTGAACGGCCAGCCGCTGGCCTATCTCGACAGCGCCGCCAGCGCGCAGAAGCCGACGGCAGTAATTGAGGCCGAGGCGGAATTCTACCGCCACGGCTACGCGGCCGTGCATCGCGGCATTCACACGCTGAGCGCAGAAGCGACTCAGCGCATGGAAGCCGTACGCACCCGGGCGGCGCAGTTTATTAACGCGCGCCTGCCGGAAGAGATCGTTTTCGTACGCGGTACGACCGAGGGGATCAACCTCGTGGCAAACAGCTGGGGCAACAGCCAGCTGCGCGCAGGCGATAACCTGATCATCACCGCGATGGAGCATCATGCCAATATTGTGCCCTGGCAGATGCTCTGCGCGCGTACCGGCGCGCAGTTGCGCGTGCTGCCGATTAATCAGGACGGCACGCTGCAGCTCGACATACTGCCGTCACTTATCGACGAGCGCACCCGTCTGGTGGCGGTGACGCACGTCTCCAACGTGCTCGGCACCGAAAACCCTATCGCGGAGATAATCGCGACGGCGCATCAGGCGGGCGTGAAAGTGCTGGTAGACGGCGCGCAGGCGGTGATGCATCACAAGATTGACGTCCAGGCGCTGGACTGCGATTTCTACCTCTTCTCCGGCCACAAGCTCTATGGGCCTACCGGCATCGGCATTCTGTACGTCAAAGAAGATATCCTCCAGGCGATGCCGCCGTGGGAAGGAGGCGGTGCGATGATCGCCACTGTCAGCCTGACGGAAGGCACCACCTGGGCGGCGGCGCCGTGGCGCTTTGAAGCCGGCACGCCCAATACCGGCGGGATCATCGGGCTTGGCGCGGCGATGGATTATGTCGATGCTATTGGTCTTGAGAATATTCACGACTATGAGCGCACGCTGATGACTTACGCGCTGCGCGAGTTGCAGGCGGTGCCGGAATTAGAGATTTACGGCCCGGCGGAGCGGCTCGGTGTTATCGCCTTTAACCTCGGCAAACACCACGCCTATGACGTGGGCAGTTTTCTGGATAACTATGGCGTCGCGGTGCGCACCGGCCATCATTGCGCGATGCCGCTGATGGAGTTTTACGGCGTGCCTGCGATGTGCCGCGCGTCCCTCGCGATGTACAATACCGAAGATGAAGTGGACCGGCTGGTGGCCGGGCTTATCCGCATTCATCGTTTGTTAGGCTGAAAGGAGCGTCAATGGCTGGTTTGCCGGAAAAAGAGAAACTGCTGCGTAACTTTAACCGCTGCGCCAACTGGGAAGAAAAATACCTCTATATCATCGAGCTCGGCCAGCGGCTGGCCCCGCTCAATGATGCGGAGCGCGCGCCGCAATACCGTATTCAGGGCTGCCAGAGCCAGGTCTGGATCGTCATGACGCCGCGTGACGACGGCGTGATTGAGATGCGCGGCGACAGCGACGCGGCTATCGTCAAAGGGCTTATCGCCGTGGTGTTCGCGCTCTATCAGCAGATGACCGCGCAGGACATCTTGAATTTCGACGTGCGCCCCTGGTTTGAGGAGATGTCGCTGACGCAGCATCTCACCCCGTCCCGCTCGCAGGGCTTAGAGGCGATGATCCGCGCCATTCGCGCGAAAGCCGCCGACCTGAGCTAATCTTTAAGCACGGCTTTTCCCTGTCACGCGCGGCCCTTGCGGGCTGCGCGGATGTTCAGCATTCCGGCTCCTGCCGGTGAAAACAGGTCGTGCTTATGAAACGCAACTGCTCCTTCCCGATGTTCGCGCTGCTGATGATGGGCGCAACGCAGGCCTGTGCCGTCGATTATCCACTGCCGCCGCCCGGCAGTCGCCTCATTGGCCAGAACCAGACCTATGTCGTGCCCGCCGTGAGTAAAAACCTGGAGAAAGTCGCGGAAGAATTTCAGACCGGCGTGCTGTTGCTGCTGGAGGCCAATAATACGGTCGATCCGTTTCTGCCGATGCCGGGGAGCGAGCTGACTATCCCGACGCAGATGCTGCTGCCGGACACGCCGCGCGAAGGCATCATTGTCAATCTGGCCGAGTTGCGGCTCTATTACTATCCGCCCGGCGAAAACCGCGTACAAGTGTATCCCATCGGCATCGGCCTGAACGGGCGTGAAACGCCGGTGATGTCGACGCGCATTATCCAGAAAATCCCCAATCCGACCTGGACGCCGACGGCCGCCATGCGCGCCCGCTCGCAGGCGCAGGGCGTGACGCTGCCTGCCGTGGTGCCCGCCGGGGCGAATAACCCGCTGGGGCGCTTTGCGCTGCGTTTACAGCAGGGCGGGGGCGAATATCTTATTCATGGTACCAATGCCCGTAGCAGTATCGGTCTGCGGGCCAGCTCCGGCTGTATCCGCATGCGCGCGGCGGATATCAAAGCGCTGTTTAATCAGGTGGCCTGGGGCACGCGCGTGCAGATAATCAACGAGCCGGTGAAATATTCCAGTGAGCCAGACGGTAAGCGTTATGTGGAAGTGCATCAGCCGCTCTCGCGCAGCGATGCGGATAACCCACAAACCATGCCAGTCGCCATTACTGCCGCTTTCGGGCAGTTTATTGATGACGCGGGCACTGACGCGCAGGCAGTTGATAATGCGCTGACGCGCCGTGCGGGCTATCCGGTGACGGTAAGCGCGCCGGACGCGCTGTCAGCGCCGGTAACGACGCTTCAGAGCGTCAGGACGACGGTTGCGCCGCCTGCGAGCGCGCCGCTCTCAGCGGCTGCGGTACACGTTACGGTGCAGTAAAAATCAGGCAGGATGCGCAGACGAGAGGGCGAAGTAAATCGTTCTGCAAACCAGTAATCAGTGAAACGAACGGGGAAGGCGGTGAAAGCGGGAAGGCGGGGCGGAGAAGAGGCAAAAAAAATGGCGCACAATGTGCGCCATTTTTCTTTCACACGGTACTATTACTTACGGTATTTAGTAGCCATGTTGTCCAGACGCTGGTTAGCGCGAGCTGCGTCGTCTTTAGCAGCCTGAACGTCGGAACGCATTGCGTTCACGTCGTTGCTCAGCTGGTCAACTTTAGCGTTCAGAGTCTGAACGTCAGAAGACAGCTGATCGATTTTAGCGTTGCTGGAGCAACCAGCCAGCAGAGTAGAACCCAGGATTACCGCGCCCAGTACCAGTTTAGTACGATTCATTATTAATACCCTCTAGATTGAGTTAATCTCCATGTAGCGTTACAAGTATTACACAAAGTTTTTTAGGTTGAGAATATTTTTTTGATGGGAATACGCTTAATTTTGATCGTTCGCTCAAAGAAGCATCGACATTTCGCGGATCATTAAAAAAAATGAAGGAAAACAGCAGACTTTCATCGGATTCATCTTAGAAAAAAACAGCGTTAAATAGTGAAATCCGATTTGCTTTTTTATTCACAGCGTCTATTTAAGCCAAATTAAAAGGCGCCTTTCGGCGCCTTTTTAATCGACCTTAAAAAAAGGTGGATATTATTACAGGACGTGTACAGAAGCGGTGTTGGTCGTTCCGCTCGGCACCAGCGCGCCGGAAACCATGACGACCACATCGCCCTTTTTCGCAAGACCGCTTTCCAGCGCCGCTTCTTTGCCCAGACGATAGAAATCGTCCGTAGAGGAGATCTCTTTCACCAGCTGCGGCACAACGCCTTTGCTCAGTACCAGCTGACGCGCGGTCAGTTCATTGGTCGTCAGCGCGAGGATAGTGGCGTCCGGGAAGTATTTACGCACGGACTTGGCAGATTTACCGCCTTCGGTCGCGACGACAATCAGCGGCGCTTCCAGTTTCTCGGCAGTTTCTACCGCGCCGCGGCATACGGCCTCGGTGATGCGCAGTTTACGGCTGTCGTTGTTGAACTCCAGACGGCTGGTCATCACGCGGTCGGTACGCTCGCAGATGGTCGCCATAATAGTAACGGCTTCCAGCGGGTATTTGCCCTTAGCGGATTCGCCAGAGAGCATCACGGCGTCGGTGCCGTCCAGAATGGCGTTCGCCACGTCGCCGGCTTCCGCACGGGTCGGACGCGGGTTTTTAATCATGGAGTCCAGCATCTGGGTCGCGGTGATAACCACTTTGCGCGCGCGGATGCATTTCTCGATCATCATCTTCTGCGCGAAAATAACTTCTTCTACCGGGATTTCTACACCCAGGTCGCCACGCGCAACCATGATGCCATCAGACGCTTCGAGGATTTCGTCGAAGTTGTTCAGGCCTTCCTGGTTTTCGATTTTGGAGATGATCTGGATATGTTCGCCGCCGTGCGCCTTCAGGTGCTGGCGAATTTCTTCTACGTCGGAACGTTTACGAATAAAGGAAGCCGCCACAAAGTCGACGCCCTGCTCGCAGCCAAAGATGAGGTCTTTCTTGTCTTTTTCCGCCAGCGCCGGCAGTGCGATAGAGACGCCCGGCAGGTTAACGCCTTTGTTCTCGCCCAGATCGCCGTTATTCAGCACTTTACAGATGACTTTGTTGCCTTCGATGGCGGTGACTTCCATGCCGATCAGGCCGTCGTCCACCAGCACGGTGTTGCCGACAGACAGATCTTTGGTGAAGCCTTCATAGGTCACTGCTACGGTTTCGCTGTTACCGACGACAGATTTGTCGGTAGTGAAGGTAAAGGTCTGGCCCGCTTTCAAAGAGACGTCGTTGCCGCCTTCCAGTTTGATGGTGCGGATTTCCGGGCCTTTCGTGTCCAGCAGGATAGCGGCTTGCTTGCCGGTTTTCGCCAGAACGTTGCGCAGGTTTTTGATGCGCTGACCGTGTTCTTCGTAGTCGCCGTGGGAGAAGTTAAGGCGCATCACGTTCATGCCCGCGTCGAGCATTTTGGTCAGCATTTCTTCGGATTCGGTTTTCGGGCCGATGGTGCAAACAATTTTCGTCTTTTTCATGACAGTCTTAATCTTTAGTTGAAGGATATGGAAATCATGCCCTGCGGCGTACTCTGCCGGTCGGGTAAACTTGTGTTGCGAAAGTTGTGATGCCACAGCCTAAGGATAGGTGACATCAAAAAAGCGTGCAGGAGAAAGTGTGCTTGTGGTTCAGCCAGATGGCGGGAGAGCGATTGTTCGACGGTAAAGGCGATATCCAATGTGCTGAAACCATTCAAGTTAGAATGCCCGCATTATAGCTTCCGTCCGCGCAGAAAGGAATTAAAAACGCTGTTTCATAATGGAAAAGCGCTCACCGCTTCGTTTCTGTTGCTTATCCGTTAAGGAAGCATGACAAAACGTTATCACTCCGCTTTTATTGTACAGGTTACTTGTGAAGCTTGTCGCAATAATCCAGGCAATCGTCCAGATTATATTCACCCGGCCAAAACGTTTCGGAATATAAATTAAAGTTTATTTGTGAGTCCGGGAATAGCGTTATTTATCGGCGAAATTAACTCCACAGCGTTTAATTTTTATTCGCTAATAAAATTGGATATCAGAAAATCCCTACTAATATTTGTCTGAAGCGTGGCGGAAAGCCTGCCGATTTTCCTATTGAAAATTAACAAAGAGTATGTTTTCAGCGTCTAGCTTGTGGCGCAAAAATATATTCTTCCCGCCCCGAAATAGCCTGATCTGCGTATTGCAAGGTGAGGATAATCCTAAAGTGCTGTCTCTATAGGAGAGCTAAATGCTTGTAAAGTTTAGCTTTAGTGAAAAGTCACTTACAGTGACATTTGTCCAAGTTGCTGATTTTAAAGAAAATTTATATTTGGTAAAAATTTGCAATAAGTAACGATGTAGCTACACTAAAACCATCATTTTGACGGCTCAATGGATGGGCAATATGTCGGATAAATAACAGCCTCGGACATCGCTTGTTCGAGTGTTGACGCGTGTCTGAAACGCGTCGGGTTAATTATTTAATAGCAGCATAACCCTGATACTGATAATTAAGGTAGGTATGGCGATGACGGTGACTTCATCTGCCAGTAATGGCTACGCCTTTATTTTACCCCCGGAAAAACCCACACAGCAGGGGCCGGAAGGCATTTTGTACGATTTCAACGACGGCGCGCGGCTGCTTTTACCCGCAGGCGACTGGCGCGTTGAAATAAGCGACAACGAAACAGGAAATATACTTTTCGCGAGCGACATCGCGGAAGGCTGGGTGATTAGCACCAAAAAGTATTATGTGCCTTTTCGCCTGCAAGTCTGGAAGAAAGGGCACAGCGAGCCGCTGCTCGATCACGCGCTGGATATGCGCGACAAACCCGTATTAATCTCCTTTCCGACCGGCACGCTGGGCGACCTGGTCGGATGGGTGCCTTACGCAGAGCGCTTTCGCCAGACCTTCGGCTGCCAGGTGGAATGCACCATGGCGCAGCCGATTATCGATCTTTTCGCGCCAGTCTACCCGCAACTGCAGTTTTACGCGCCGGACCGCTGGGCAAGCGAGCGCACTCACCATGAGCTGCCTTACGCCACCTGGCGCGTCGGGCTTTTCTTTCAGGGCGATCTCGACAAACAGCCGTTTGATTTTCGCACCGTCGGCCTGCACCGCACCGCCGGGCATATTCTCGGCGTCGACCCGAGTGAAATCGTCCCCGATCTGCGCCTGAACGCCCCGCGCCAGATAGCCGAACCCTACGTCTGCATCGCCACGCAATCCACAAGCCAGGCCAAATTCTGGAATAACGGCACCGGCTGGCATGAGGTTATCGAATTTCTCAAAGCGCAGGGCTATCGCGTCCTGTGTATCGACAAAGAGCGCGTCGTCGGACGCGGCTACGTCTGGAACAAAATCCCGCACGGCGCGGAAGATTTCACCGGCAATCTGCCGCTGCGCGACCGCGTGGCGCTGCTTGAGCACGCGGAATTTTTTATCGGCCTCGGCAGCGGTCTCTCCTGGCTTGCCTGGGGCTGCCGCATCCCGGTGGTGCTGATTAGCGGCTTCAGCCTGCCCGGCAGCGAGTTTTATACCCCCTGGCGCGTCATCAACACCCACGTCTGCAATGGCTGCTGGGATGACGTGCGCCTGAATTTTGATCATCAGGACTATTTCTGGTGTCCGCGCCACAAAGGCACGGACCGGCAGTACGAGTGCACGCGTTTTATCACGGGTAAACAGGTGATAGGCCACTTACGGCGGCTTATCTCCCTGAAAAGCAACCCATTCGACATCAAAACAACAGCATTGGCTAACCCAAATCAACATGCCGCGTGACGGTTTGTGAGCGGGTTTCGAGGACATTAACATGAAGAAAAGTCTTAACTGCAGTTACCGGCTGGTGTGGAGCGAAGTCCAGCGCGCGTTTATCGTGGTCTCTGAGCTCACCCGAGCGAAGGGCAAGCGCGCCAGCGGTGCGGTGTTGTTGACGGCGGCGGTAGGGAGTTCGCTCGCCAGCGGCGGGGCGTTCGCATTCACGCCCGATGTCACCTCGTCGGTGCAGGATGAGCGGGTGCAAAACGGCACTCAGCAGGTTCTGGTCGGCGGGACTACCACCAATCATATTATCGGCACGCTGGGCAACCAGATTGTTGCAGGCGGCCTGGCGCAGAAAACCACGCTGAACGACGGCGGCGTGCAGATAGTCCGCCAGCAGGGCGTGGCGACCAGCACGACTATCAACGACGGCCTGCAGGTGGTTGAGCAGGATGGCCAGGCGCAGCGCACCGTTATTCTCAACGGCGGCGTGCAGGGTGTCGGCGGTTCGGCGGTACATACCGTCGTCGGCAACGGCGGCGAGCAACATGTGCTGGCGAGCGGCACCGCGACCACCACACTTATCAACAACGGCGGCACCCAGTCCGTTGACGGCACGGCCATTTCCGCCGTGGTCAACGACGGCGGCCATCAGATCGTTGAGCGCGGCGGTTTCGCCCGCGACACCACCGTCAATAACGGCGGCATCCAGTACATCAGCGCGGGCGGCTCATCGTCCGACGGCGTTATCTTCGGCGGCGGCATTCAGCAGGTATCCGGCACGGCGTCCGGCACCAGCATTAACGACGGCGGCACCCAGCAGGTGCAGGTCACGGGCCAGGCCCGCGATACGCAAATCAACTACCGCGGCACCCAGGCCGTTGACGGCACGGCGATCTCCGCCATCGTCAAAGACGGCGGCACCCAGATGGTCAACAGCGGCGGCCTTGCGAAAAACACCCAGGTCAACAGCGGCGGTCTGCAACACGTGGCGCTCGGCGGCGCGTCGGCAGATGCCCATCTCTTCGGCGGCACCCAGCAACTGGCGGGCACGGCCTCCAACACCCAGATTGACGCAGGCGCGCAGCAGCATATCGAAGCGACCGGTAAATCGGTCAGCGCCACGGTCAACAGCGGCGGCTTACAGAATGTCGACGGCACCGCGAATTTCGCCACCGTGAAAGCGGGCGGCACCCAGCTTATCCAGACAGGCGGCCACGCCAACAGCACCGTGGTGCGTAAAGACGGCGTGCAGGATGTGAAACTCGGCGGCTCGGCGTCCGGCTCCATTCTGCTTGGCGGCACGCAGGAGCTGGCGGGCACGGCGGGCGATACCGTGATCGGCGACGGCGGCGTACAGCATGTTCAGGTCGGCGCGAACGCTTCCGGCTCGCTGATTAACGCAGGCGGCCTGCAGCGCGTCGATGGCACGGCAAAAACCACCACCATCAACGACAAAGGCATTCAGCTGGTTAACCGCGGCGGCAAAGCGAACAGCACCGCTATCAACGACGGTGGCCTGCAATATGTGGCAGAAGGCGGCTCAGCGTCCGACAGCGTGATTTTCGGCGGCGGCATCCAGCAGGTGTCCGGCACCGCGTCCGGCACCAGCGTTAACGCTGGCGGCTCTCAGCAGGTACAGGTCAGCGGAAACGCGACCGGTACGCAGATTGGCAGCGGCGGCACCCAGGCCGTTGATGGCACCGCGATCGCGGCAGTCGTGAAAGACGGCGGCGTTCAGCAGGTGAACAAAGGCGGTCTGGCGAAAGACACCCAGGTTAACAGCGGCGGTCTGCAACACGTGGCGCTCGGCGGCGCATCGGCCGACGCGCACCTTTTCGGCGGCACCCAGCAACTCGCGGGCACGGCCTCTAACACCCAGATTGACGCGGGCGCGGAGCAGCATATCGAAGCGACCGGCCTGTCTGTCAGCGCCACGGTCAACAGCGGCGGCTTACAGAATGTTGACGGTACGGCGAACTACGCGACCATCAACGACGGCGGCGTCCAGCTGGTGCAGACTGGCGGCCACGTCAACAGCACGGTCGTGCGTGACGGCGGCATCCAGGATGTGGCGTTCGGCGGCTCGGCGTCCGGCTCCATTCTGCTTGGCGGTACCCAGCAGCTCGCCGGCAATGCAGGCGAAACGGTGATCGGTGATGGCGGCGTGCAGCACGTAAAAGTGGGCGGTTCCGCGTCCGGCTCGCTGATTAACGCAGGCGGCCTGCAGAATGTTGACGGCACCGCGAAAAACACCACCATCAACGACAAAGGCATCCAGCTGGTTAACAGCGGCGGCCTTGCGGATAACACCGCTATCCACAGCGGCGGCCTGCAATACATTGCTCAGGGCGGCGCGGCATCTGAAGGCGTCGTTTTCGGCGGCGGCATCCAGCAGGTGTCCGGCACCGCGTCCGGCACCAGCATCAATGACGGCGGCTCACAGCAGGTGCAGGCCACGGGTAAAGCCATCGGCACCCAGATCAACTACCGCGGCACTCAGTCTGTCGACGGCACGGCGATTTCCGCCGTCGTAAAAGACGGCGGCACCCAGATGGTGAACAGCGGGGGGCTCGCGAAAGACACCCAGGTCAACAGCGGGGGTCTGCAACACGTGGCGCTCGGCGGCGCATCGGCCGACGCGCATCTTTACGGCGGCGTGCAGCAGCTGGCGGGCACGGCCTCCAACACCCAGATCGATTCCGGCGCGGAGCAGCATATCGAAGCGACCGGCCTGTCTGTCAGCGCCACGGTCAACAGCGGCGGCTTACAGAATGTTGACGGCACCGCGAACTACGCGACCATCAACGACGGCGGCACACAGCTGGTGCAGACCGGCGGCCACGCTAACAGCACTATCGTGCGCAGCGGCGGCGTCCAGGATGTGAAGCTGGGCGGCGCGGCTTCCGGCTCTCAACTGCTGGGCGGTACCCAGGAGCTGGCGGGCACGGCGGGCGATACCATTATCGGCGAGGGCGGCGTGCAGCATGTTCAGGTCGGCGCGAACGCCTCCGGAACGCTGATTAACGCAGGCGGCCTGCAGCGCGTTGACGGCACGGCAAAAACCACCACCATCAACGACAAAGGCACCCAGCTGGTTAACCGTGGCGGCCTTGCGGATAACACCGCTATTCACAGCGGCGGTCTGCAATATGTCGCTGAAGGCGGCGCGGCTTCAGAAAGCGTGATTTTCGGCGGCGGCATCCAGCAGGTGTCCGGCACCGCGTCCGGCACCAGCGTTAACGACGGCGGCTCGCAGCAGGTGCAGGTCACCGGTAAAGCCATCGGCACCCAGATCAACAACCGCGGCACTCAGGCCGTCGACGGCACAGCGATTTCCGCCGTCGTGAAAGATGGCGGTACGCAACTGGTGAACAGCGGGGGGCTTGCGAAAGACACCCAGGTCAACAGCGGCGGCCTGCAACACGTGGCGCTCGGCGGCGCATCGGCAGATGCTCATCTTTACGGCGGCGTGCAGCAGCTGGCGGGCACCGCCTCCAACACCCAGATCGATTCCGGCGCGGAGCAGCATATCGAAGCAACCGGTCTGTCTGTCAGCGCCTCGGTGAACAGCGGCGGCTTACAGAATGTTGACGGCACGGCGAACTTCGCCACCATCAACGACGGTGGCGTCCAGCTGGTGCAGAACGGCGGTCACGCGAACAAAACGGTCGTGCGTGACGGCGGCGTCCAGGATGTGAAATTCGGCGGCGCGGCTTCTGACTCCATTCTGATCGGCGGCATTCAGTCCGTTTCCGGTACGGCGGGCAGAACGGTGATTGGCGATGACGCCATCCAGCATGTGAAAACCGGTGGCCTGGCCTTTGGTTCGCTGGTCAACGCGGGCGGCTTGCAGAATGTCGACGGCACGGCGACCTCTACGGTCGTGAATGACGACGGTATCCAGCTGGTGAACAGCGGCGGCCTGGCGCGCGCCACCACCGTTAACAGCGGCGGTCTGCAGCATATCAACCTCGGCGGCGCCTCCTCTGACGGCGTTATTTTCGGCGGCGGCGTGCAGGTGGTCGCGGGCATGGCGTCCGGCACCAGCATCAGCGATGGCGGTCTGCAACTCGTCACCAAAACCGGTACGGCGAACGACACCCACGTTAACCGTGGCGGCGTCCAGAGCGTCGACGGCACCGTGACGTCCGCTATCGTGAAAGACGGCGGTACGCAGATTGTCAATAACGGCGGTCTGGCGCGCGGCTCTGTCGTCACCAACGGCGGTCTGCAACACATCAATAAAGGCGGCGCGTCGTCCACCGCGAAAATCTTCGCCGGCGGCACGCAGGTCGTGGCAGGTACGGCCTCCGGCACCAGCATCGGCGACCGCGGCACCCAGCTTGTGCAGGAAACCGGTAAAGCGATTGACGCGCAGATCAACAGCGGCGGCACCCAGTCCGTTGACGGCTCGGCGATTTCGGCGGTCATCAACGACGGCGGTCTGCAAATCGTTAACGTTGGCGGTCTGGCGGCAGGCTCTATCGTGCACAGCGGCGGCGTACAGCATGTGAAACTCGGCGGCGCGGCGTCTGACGGCACCGTGTTTGGCGGCGGTACGCAACTGGTGGAAGGCACCGCGTCCGGCACCAGCATCAGCGAAGGCGGCGTACAGCTCATCGCGGCAAGCGGCCAGGCGAAAGGCACGCTGGTCAATAACGGCGGCGTACAGCGCGTCGATGGCCAGTCCTTTGACGCGGTCATCAACACCGGCGGCCAGCAGATTGTCGACCCGTACGGTCGCGCGGCGGGCACCGTGATTAACGCAGGCGGCACCCAGCACCTGAGCAACGCGTCGCTGGCTATCGCAACCGTCATGAACGGCGGCGAACAGCACGTCAACAGCGGGGCGAAAGCGCTGGATACGCGCCTGCTCGGCGGCAGCCAGAACATCGGCAGCGGCGGGTACGCTCAGGGAACGCGTCTGGAAGGCGGCGTGCAGAACATCAACGCGGGCGGCAGCGCGGTGAAAACCACCGTTAACAGCGGCGGCATCCAGAATGTGGAGAGCGGCGGTAAATCGTTCGAAAACGCGGTGCTGAACGGCGGCGTGCAGAATATCGCCTCCGGCGGTTATGACACCAACGGCACGGTGGCGTTTGGCGGCCTGCAGAATATCAGCGCGGGCGGCGTCACGGACTTCACTATCGTTGAAGGCAAGCAGATCCTGAGCGGTCGTTCTGTCGTCACCATTTTGCAAAACGGCGGCTACCAGCGCGTGAATCAGGGCGCCACGGCTGACGTCACCATGATCAATGATAACGGCGTTCAGGATGTTTACGGCACCACGACCGGCACCGAAATCTATGACAATGGTGAGCAGCGTGTTTACCAGGGCGCGAACGTCAACTCCACCTGGCTGAATGACGATGCGAAACAGACGGTCTATAACGGCGCGGTAGTGTACGGCACGCGCAACCGCGGCGCTGAGCAGAATCTGCTGAGCGGCGGGCGTGCGGTGAGCACCATTATGGATACCGCCGCCGTGCAGAACATCGGCGCGGGCGCGACGGCAGAAAGCACGGTGCTTATCAACGAGTCGGTGCAGAACGTGCGCGGTACCGCTGACGGCTCCGAACTCGCGGCCAACGCGGTACAGAACGTTTATGAGGGCGGCGTGGCGAAAAACACCAGCCTTTATGAGCGCAGCGTGCAGAACATCTATAACGGCGGCCAGACGTTCAACACCAATATCGCTAACGGCGGTGTGCAGAACGTCCTGACTGGCGGTACGGCGACCAGCACGAACATCAATCTGGGCGGTACGCAAAACGTCAACAGCGGCGGTACGGTTATCTCGACCATCATCCAGGCGGGCGGGGTGCAGAACGTCAATGACGGCGCGATTGTTATCGACAACACCGTGGTCGGCGATCAGGTGGTGAATCAGGGCGGTACGGTGGCCTCGTCAACCGTCAGCGAAAATGGCAGCCAGAGCGTGACGCTCGGCGGCACCGCTATCGCGACCACGGTGACCAAAGGCGGCGTGCAGTATATCCGTAAAGGCGGCGTGGCCGACCAGACCATCATTCACCAGGGCGGTATGCTGGCCGTGGCGGATGAGGCCGAGGCGACCAACATCGACCTGAACAGCGGCGCGGGCATTATCGCCGGCACCGACACCACGGTTGACGGCACGAACGCGCTGGGTCAGTTCTCTATCGCCAATAAGCTCGCAAACAACCTGCTGCTGGAAAGCGGCGGTCTGCTCACCGTGGCGGCGGACGGCATCGCCAACAACACCGTGGTGCAGAACGGCGGTAAGCTCAGCGTGGCGGATGGCGGTATTCTGACCGGCACCACCGCGCTGAACGACGGTTCGACCATTTCCGGCAACGTGACCAACACCGGCAAACTGAGCGTAACCACCGATGAGAGCGACAACACCATCGCGGCCAACATCAGCGGCACCGGTAGCCTGTATAAAGAAGGCGAAGGCACGCTGACCGTAAGCGGCGTACTTAACCAGACCGGCGGCACCTGGCTGCAAAGCGGCACCCTGGTATTCAGCGGCCTGGAGGCGGTCACGGATATCATCGCGCAGCTCGGCACATCGTTGCAGTTGACCAACGGCACCACCCTGACCGGTATGATTGACCCGACCGACCTGACCGTTGACGCAGGCTCGACCTGGCTGATGACGGATGACTCCCTGCTCAATAACCTGACGCTGGGCGGATCTGTCGATTATCAGGCGCCGACCGGTGCGTTTGTACCGAAAACCCTGACGGTCACTAATCTGACGGGCAACGGCGGCACCATCACCCTGAACACCCTGTTCCAGGGCGGGACGGCCACCACCGACAGCCTGATCCTCGACGGCGGCACCGCCACCGGCAACACCCGCATCGCCATCCGTAACCAGGGCGGTCTGGGCGCACGCACCACCGGCGACGGTATCCAGGTGGTAAACGCTATCAACGGCGCGACCACCACCGATGACGCGTTCAGCCTTGCGGGTAACCTGCAGGCGGGGGCGTATAACTACAGCCTGCGTCAGGGCGCTGGCAGCGAAAGCTGGTATCTGACCACGGCAGCCGGCAACGGCGACGAGAATGGCCCGCAGAACTACCGTTCGGCCATGTACCTCTACAGCTCGCTCTATGCGCAGGCGATGGACTACGACAGCGCGCTGCTCGGTTCACTCGACAGCCGTCGTTATGCCGCGCGTACTCCGACGGAGGATGGCAGCAACCTGTGGGCTCGCTTCCAAGCCGGTCAGCTGAGCCACGATCACGGCGCGTCTGACCTGCGTAACGGCAACACGCCGGAAAGCAAAGGCGGCTACACCTTCCTGCAGATCGGTAGCGACCTGTGGAGAGCGACAGCATCCTCCATGGAATGGGGCGTGGGCATCTACGGTGCGGCGGGCCTCTCAGCCGTAGACGTACAGCGCAGCGAGAAATCGAAAGCGGGTACGGTGCGTGATGACGCTTACAGCGCCGGTCTGTATGTGAACGGCGTACATGAAAGCGGCTGGTGGGTTGACGTGGTGGCGCAGGGTACGCGTCATAACTTTGACACCGACCCGCGTGACGGCGACGGCCTGAAAACCCACGGCTGGGGCTATGTCGGCTCCTTCGAAACGGGTCTGCCGTTTGATATCGGCAGCGGCCTGGTGCTTGAACCGCAGGTGCAATACCAGTACCGCGGCGTGAACCTGAAAGATGGCGATGACGATGCCGCCGACGTGCAGTTCGGCGACGGTCACAGCCAGCAGGTGCGTGCCGGTCTGCGCTTTGGCAACAACGCGACGCTGAAGACGACAGGCAACCCGCCGCCGGTTAGCTGGTGGGTCCGTCCGTCCTTTATTCAGACGTTCGACTCCAAAGGCGATGTGAACGTGAGCGCGCCGGGTGTGGCAGGCAGTGAAGTGTCCTTCAATCCGGATCAGGACGGCACCGCCGCCGCGCTGGATGTGGGCATTGACGGCCAGATCCGCGACAACGTGACGCTTGGCGTTCGCGCCGGTTACACCAAAACCATCGATGACGCCGGTACCGGCGGCTACGGCGGTCAGGTGACGCTGAAAGTCAGCTTCTGATAACAGGCAATGAGAACAGCCGCCCCACACGGGGCGGCTTTTTTTTGCGTGTAATAAAGGGTGGGGGAGATGGCGGGGTGCGATAGCGGGGAATGGTAGGGTGGGTAAGCGCAGCGCACCCACCATTTGCGTTTTGGGAAAATACCGGGGAAGAGAAATATATCAGGTTGGGGAATACGTTCCGTTCGCCATAACGCCGCGTTTATGTGTGCGTCTTCCTCACGCGAACGTGCAAAGGGGGCTCGCCGCCGCCCCCTTTGCAATCCCGGCTCCCGGCATAAAATCGCCCCTGCGGGGAAGCCGCGCCTTATTCCCTCCGGCCACGGGTCGGGCATGACAATACGTCCCTGTATTGTCATGCCCTCGCACCGGGTCCTTCCGGTGCGTCCCGGCCTGCGGCGAAACGGCGCGGCCGATTTTTTTAAGCCGGAGCAAAACCATCGCCTTAGCGTCCCATATCTCAAACGGCGGGTGCGCTGCGCTTACCCGCCCTACGATATTGGGCCTCACGTTTGATGTAGGGTGGGTAAGCGAAGCGCACCCACCATGACACTCACACGCCCAGCCGATCCCGCAGGCTGTAATACGCGGCACCCATCGCGGTAAACGGGATCTGGAACGAGCGCCCGCCGGGGAACGGGTAATGGGGGAGGGTGGCGAACGCGTCGAACCGCTCGGCGTCGCCGCGCAGCGCCTCGGAGATGAGCTTCCCGGCAAGATGGGTACAGGTCACCCCGTGGCCGCTGTCGCCCTGCATATAATAAATGTTGTTCTCAAGCCGTCCGAACTGCGGCATGCGTGACAGCGTCAGCAGGAAATTCCCGGTCCAGCGGTAATCGATTTTCACGCCTTTCAACTGTGGGAAGGTCTTCAGCAGCT
The DNA here is from genome assembly GCF_001277195.1 of Cronobacter muytjensii ATCC 51329. Classification (NCBI taxonomy): domain Bacteria; kingdom Pseudomonadati; phylum Pseudomonadota; class Gammaproteobacteria; order Enterobacterales; family Enterobacteriaceae; genus Cronobacter; species Cronobacter muytjensii. Next base: position 2,122,198 of record NZ_CP012268.1, on the reverse strand, counting down.
TCGGCATAATCAGCCGGTCGATATCATCCGGGTCGCGCGCGCCGTAGACCACGCCGCCGCCGTAAAGCAGCCGGTTGTCGGCGGTGAGGCGGTAATAGTCGAGCAGATAATTGCAGTCCTCGACGCAATAATTATTCGGCAGCAGCGACGCGGCCACCTCGGGGGCCAGCGGCTCGGTCGTCACCACCTGGGTGCCGCACGGCATACTGCGCCGCGCGAGCGCGGGCTCCAGCCGGGTGCCGAGATAGGCGTTGCCCGCCACAATCACATAGCGCGCCGTTACCTGGCCTTTGTCGGTTTTCACCACGGCAGGCTGACCGTGGGTGATACTTACCGCCGCCGACTGCTCAAAAATTTTCCCGCCCTGCTGGCGAATCGCCTCGGCTTCGCCTAGCGCCAGATTCAGCGGATGAATATGGCCGCCGTTGCGGTCGAGCAGCGCGCCGGTGTAACGCTGGCTTGCGATCTCGCCACGTACCGCATCGGCGTCCAGCAGCTCCAGGCCGTTATTGCCGTAGCGCTCCCAGTTCGCCTTCTGCTCCATCAGGCCCAGATACTGCTTGCGGTTAAGCGCCACAAACAGCCCGCCGGGGCGATAGTCACACTGGATATCGTAACGCGCAATGCGCTCGCGGATGATCTCGCCGCCTTCAAACATCATGCTGCCGAGCATCCGCGCGGTGTCGGTGCCGTAGCGCGCTTCGATAACGTCGATATCGCGGCTGTAGGAGTTCACCACCTGGCCGCCGTTGCGCCCGCTCGCGCCGTAGCCGATGCGCGCCGATTCCAGCAGTACCACGTCATAGCCTTGCTCCACCAGATGCAGCGCTGAAGAAAGCCCGGTATAGCCGCCGCCGATAATACAGACATCGCACTGCACCGACTCCGTCAGCGTCGGGAAGGGCGCGTGTGGGTTAGCGCTTGCGGCATAGTAACTGTTTACATGTTCAGTCATGGTTCTGCTCCAGGCTCATCCAGATGGTTTTCAGTTCAGTAAATTTTTCCAGCGCGTGCAGCGATTTGTCGCGCCCGTTGCCGCTCTGCTTATAGCCGCCGAACGGTACGGTCATATCGCCGTCGTTGTAGTTGTTGATAAACACCGAGCCGGCTTTCAGGCGGCGCGCCATGCGGTGCGCGCGGGAGAGCGACCGCGTCCAGACCGCCGCGCCCAGCCCGTAGTCGCTGTCGTTGGCGAGCCGCAGCGCCTCCTGCTCGCGGGTGAATGTCGTTACCGCCAGTACCGGGCCGAAGATCTCTTCACGGGCGATGCGCATCTGGCCATCGACGTCGGTAAAAATCGTCGGGCCGACGCTCGCGCTATGCGGCTGGGTGCGGCCATCCAGCCACAGCGTCGCGCCCTGTTCCTGCCCAAGCTCGATATAACGGCGCACGCAGGCGGCGTGTTCGTCGTCAATCAGCGTGCCCATGACGGTGTCAGGGTCGAGCGGATCGCCGGGCGTATAGCTTTGGGCATGGGCTTTAAGCCGCGCCAGAAACGCGTCTTTAACCGACGCCTCCACCAGCAGACGGGTGCCCGCGATACAGACCTGGCCCTGGTTATAGAAGATCCCGGCAGCGGTTGCGGCGGCGGCCTGGTCGAGGTCCGGACAGTCGGCGAAAACGATATTGGCGCTCTTGCCGCCCGCTTCGAGCCAGACGCGTTTCATGTTGGAATCCCCCGCGTCTTTCAGCAGCTGTTTTCCGGTGCGGGTTGATCCGGTAAAGGTCATCACGTCCACATCCGGGTGGAGGGAGAGCGCCTGGCCTGCCTCATGGCCGAAGCCGGGGATCACATTCAGCACGCCGTCCGGCAGCCCCGCCTCCTGAGCGAGCCCGGCGAGACGCAGCGCGGTCAGCGGCGATTTCTCCGAGGGCTTTAGCACCACGCTGTTCCCGGCGGCGAGTGCCGGGCCGAGCTTCCAGCAGGCGAGCAGCAGCGGGAAATTCCACGGCACCACCGCCGCCACAACTCCGACAGGCTCACGCACGATCATCGCCAGCGCCTCCGGGCCGGTTGGGGCTACCTCGCCATAGCATTTATCGACCGCTTCGGCGTACCAGCGCAGGGCGCGGGCGGCACCCGGAATATCATCACGCAGGGTATGGCGAATCGGTTTGCCGGTGTCGAGCGACTCCAGCAGCGCCAGCTCCTCGTGATGCTGCTCCATCAGGCTCGCCAGGCGCAGCAGCACCGCTTTACGGGTGCCGGGCGACGCCTGCGACCAGTCGCCGCGCTCAAACACTGCGCGAGCGCTGGCGACCGCGTTATCGACATCGGTTTGCGCGCCGCGCGCCACGTTCGCCAGCGCCTGACCGGTCGCCGGGTTAAAGACCGTGAATGTGTCGCCGCTGGCCGCCCGGCGATACGCGCCCTGATAAAACAACCGGCCTTCGATGGACAGACGCTCTGCGTTCTCCTGCCAGTAACGTAAATGATGAAATTCCATAGCCTCTCCTGTGATAACAAAGGGTTAGCGCGTAATGAACGGGGCGTTTCGCCCAAATTTGCGACGCACAAGCCCGCAGGCGAAATCGCCCGTGAAGCTCAGGTCAGATGCGGCCCGTGTCAGGCGCGCCCGGCGTCTTCTGCTAACCGAACGCGCTGAACGGTTGTCAGAAGGTGGTGGGCGTATGCGCGCTGATAATGCGGCAGATCCCGGCCGAGGTATTGCTGAAGCTGTGAGGTATGCCGGTGTTGATGGCATAGCTCTGGCCTGCGGTCAGGTGGAACGTCTGGCCATTGACGGTCAGCACGATTTCCCCTTCCAGCAGGGTGCCAATCTCTTCACCCTGATGTTTGATCCTCTCCCCGGTCGTGGTGCCGGGCTGGTAGGTTTCAAAAAGCATCGCCAGCGTGCGATGGGGGTTCCCGTTATGAATCAGCTTCATCGAAACGCCCTGACTGCCAATCTCAATCAAATCGTCCTGATTGATGACGACCTGGGGTTCGTCCGGTTTTTCTGGTTCGGCGAAAAATTCCGACAGCGAAAGCCCGTAAACCTTCAGCAGCTTTTGCTGGGTGCTGATGGCCGGACTGACTTTGTCCTGTTCAATGGTGCTGATAGCGCTATGCGTTAGCCCGGAAAGCTCAGCGACGCGGCGCTGCGACAAACCCAGTTGCTGGCGGATCTGCGCTAAACGCTTCCCCGGCGCCAGGGTGACATCGCTCATAGATTTTCTTCCTTTATAGTAACGTCAGGCGGGTCGGGGCTTTTCTTCCCGATACCCCCGACAGGCGGTAATAAAACCCTCAAACAACAGCCGCGAGAGTGCGTATTCGCTGCTGTTCCATTCCGGGTGCCACTGCACCCCCAGTGCAAACGGATGTTCGACGACGCTTGCGGCTTCCACCAGGCCATCCGGCGAGCGCGCCTCGACGCGCAGCTGCGCGCCCAGCGTGCGGGCGCCCTGACCATGCAGTGAATTTACCCAAAACGTATTGCAGCCCGGTATCAGTTTGCTGATAAGTCCGCCCGGCACGACCTGCACTTCGTGGGATGGGGCGTATTGCTGCTCCAGCGGAAGCTCGGGATCTTCCCGGTGCTCCAGCAGCTCCGGTTGATCGAACAGCCGACGATACAGCGTCCCTCCTGTCGCGACAACCAGTTCCTGAAGCCCGCGACAGATGGCGAAAAGGGGGATGCGCCTTTCCAGCGCGCGCTCTATCAGCGCGATGCTCAGAGTGTCCCGCCCGGGGTCGGCGGCAGGCTCATCGCCGTTTTCACCATACAGGTGCGGCTGGACATTGCTGGGGCTGCCGGGGAGCACTATCCCGTCGAGTTCGGCCAGCAGCTGATCGAGAAGAACAGGCTCAGCGACGATATGAGGCAGGGGCACCGGCAAGCCGCCGGCGTTAAGCACGGCGTTAATGTACTTCTCTTGCAACGTCTGGCTCGGGTGCCCCTTAATACTGTTTCTGCACATCACTACGCCAATCAACGGCCTGTTAAATATAATGCCCATACTTTCCTCTCGCGCTGGACTAAATTATGTACAAATTACGCCTTTGTACCGCCTTGCTGTTCAATATTTTCTCAATCTAGCAGCGCTGTAACCAAAATTCAAACCACATTTAACATTTGAAAAACATTTCTGTTGCATCTAGATTCTAAAAGTGGAAATTATATCGAACGGTCTGACTGCGCAGACCGGCATCTGCAACAACGGCGGTAAATCATGGAAACCAATATCGTGGAAGTAGAGAATTTTGTGCATCACAGTGAAGAGAGGCGAACCAGTGCGTTTGCCCGCGAAGTTAATGCCTACCTGGAGCGTTACCCGTTGACGGAGTATGTCGACGTGATGCTCACCGATCTTAACGGCGCTTTTCGCGGCAAACGCATCCCGGTGGCAGGTCTGCTGAAAGTCGAGAAGGGCTGTTACTTCCCGGCCTCGGTTTTTGCGATGGATATCCTGGGTAATGTGGTGGAAGAGGCGGGGCTGGGACAGGATCTCGGCGAGCCGGACCGCCGTTGCGTACCCGTGGCGGGCAGCCTTGTGCCGTCGGCGACTGACCCGGAATATCTCGGGCAGCTCCTGCTGACCATGCAGGATGAAGATGGTACTCCCTTTGACGTTGAGCCGCGCAATGTGCTTAACCGGCTCTGGCAGCAGCTGCGCCAGCGCGGTCTGCACCCGGTGGTAGCGGTAGAGCTGGAGTTCTATCTCATTGACCGCCAGCGCGACGCGGAAGGCTATCTCCAGCCGCCGTGCGCGCCCGGCACGCAGGATCGCAACACCCAAAGCCAGGTCTACTCGGTGGACAATCTCGACCGCTTCGCCGACGTATTAAGCGATATCGACGAGCTGGCGCGGATGCAGAGAATCCCGGCCGACGGTGCCGTGGCGGAAGCCTCGCCGGGCCAGTTTGAAATCAACCTCCACCATACCGACAATGTGTTACAGGCCTGCGATCACGCGCTGGCGCTCAAGCGTCTGGTGCGGCTGGTGGCTGAAAAGCATGGCATGCAGGCCACCTTTATGGCCAAACCCTATGAAGAACACGCCGGCAGCGGCATGCATATTCATATCAGCATCGTCGATGACAACGGCCAGAACGTGCTGGCGCTGCCCGACGGCGACGACTCCGCGCTGCTGAAGCAGGCGCTCGCCGGGATGATCGATATGCTGCCCGCCTCCATGGCGTTACTGGCGCCGAACGTCAACTCCTACCGCCGTTTCCAGCCGGGCATGTATGTGCCGACCCAGGCCTCATGGGGCCACAACAACCGCACCGTGGCGCTGCGCATTCCCTGCGGCGATCGCGACAGCCACCGCGTGGAATATCGCGTGGCGGGTGCCGATGCGAACCCTTATCTCGTGATGTCTGCGGTGCTTGCAGGTATAGTGCACGGCCTGGAAAACGACTTGCCGCTGCCCGAGGCTGTGGAAGGCAACGGTCTGGAGCAGGAAGGAACGCCGTTTCCTATCCGTCAGAGCGATGCCCTGTACGAATTCCAGGTTCATCCGGCGATGCGCGAGCGGCTGGGCACGCGTTTTTGCGAGGTGTTTCACGCCTGTAAAAACGACGAGCTTATCCAGTTCGAACGGCTCATCACCGAAACGGAAATTGAGTGGATGCTGAAAAACGCCTGACGGCCAGACGGAAACCTTCCCCGCTTTTATGGCAGGCGGGCGTTATCCAGGCTACAGGTAGTTGATACCCGCAGCGGTTCAGCACGCACCGCGCCGCGCCACAGAAGGCTGCGGCGAAAGCTCGCCGGGCCTGTCGCGCCGGCTTTCCGGTGTCGCGCGAAGGAAAGGGCGCGACAGCGGTTTACAGACGACGTTCAGGATACGTTACGAGGATAATGAGATGGTGCCACTTTATGTCTGTCCGCTGCGCGCGGGCGTCCGCCTGAGCCGCAGCCATTACGGGCCAGCGCCAACTGTGTGTGTTAACCCGCTGACTCAGCGCGCGCTACGACGACCCCCTCCGGCCTCTGTTTCGCCATGCCTCACAGAGACGAAAGGGGGAACGCGCGATGGCGATTAACGTCGATCTCAATGTGGCCGCGGCGCGTCCGCAGCTGCGCAAATCGCTTAAACTCTGGCAGGTGGTGATGATGGGCCTCGCCTATCTGACCCCGATGACCGTGTTCGACACCTTCGGCATTGTCTCCGGCATCAGCAACGGCCACGTCCCGGCCTCCTATTTGCTGGCGCTCGCAGGCGTACTCTTTACCGCCATCAGCTACGGCAAGCTGGTGAAGCGCTTCCCGACGGCGGGCTCCGCCTACACTTACGCCCAGCAGGCGATTAACCCCCACGTCGGTTTTCTGGTGGGCTGGTCGTCGCTTCTCGATTATCTGTTCCTGCCGATGATCAATGTTCTGCTGGCGAAGCTCTATCTCTCCGCGATGTTCCCGGATGTGCCCCAGTGGATCTGGGTAGTGCTCTATGTCGGGATCATGACCATCGCCAACCTTAAAAGCGTCAACCTGGTGGCGAACTTCAATACCCTGTTTGTGACGGTACAGGTGGCTATCATCGCGGTGTTTATCTTTCTGGTGATCCACGGGCTGCATAACGGCGAAGGGGCGGGCACCGTCTGGTCGGTACAGCCCTTTATCAGCGAAAATGCGCAGCTACTGCCGATTATTACCGGCGCGACCATCGTCTGTTTCTCGTTCCTTGGCTTTGACGCGGTGACGACGCTCTCTGAAGAGACGCCGGACGCCGGGAAAACCATTCCGCGCGCGATTTTTCTCACCGCGTTATATGGCGGCGTGATTTTCATCGCCGCCTCATTCTTTATTCAGCTCTTTTTCCCGACGATGGGACGCTTTAAAGAGCCGGACGCGGCGCTGCCGGAAATAGCGCTGTACGTGGGCGGCAAGCTGTTCCAGTCGGTGTTCCTGTGCTGTACGTTTGTGAACACGCTGGCGTCGGGGCTGGCGTCGCACGCGAGCGTGTCGCGCCTGCTGTATGTGATGGGGCGCGACAATGTCTTTCCGGAAAAAGTGTTCGGCTATGTGCACCCGAAATGGCGCACGCCGGCGCTGAACGTGATTCTGGTGGGCGTGGTGGCGCTAAGCGCGCTGTCGTTCGACCTCGTGACGGCGACGGCGTTGATTAACTTCGGCGCGCTGGTGGCCTTTACGTTTGTGAACCTGTCGGTGGTGAACCATTTCTTCCTGCGCGAAGGGCGTAACAAAGGGTGGAAGGACCGGGTGAACTATCTGATCCTGCCGCTGGTCGGCGCGCTGACGGTGGCGGTACTCTGGCTGAATCTGGAGAAAAGCTCGCTGACGATGGGGCTCATCTGGGCGGCGCTCGGGCTCGCGTACCTGACGTGGCTTACGCGCCGCTTCCGCCAGCCGCCGCCGATGTTTAAAGGCGAGTGAGCCAGGCGGGTAGCATAAGGCGGGCATGGCGGGTAAGCGCAACGCACCCGCCACCCCCACGCTTACAACGCGTCCTTATCGATCCCCAGCCGTTTCATGCGGGAAAGCAGCGTGGTGCGCTTCACGCCAAGACGCGCGGCGGCGCCTTTTGGCCCGGCGATAACGCCGTTGGTTTCTTTTAATACCCGGATAATCCGCGCCACCTCGTCTTCGCCGTCGCGCACATCAACGGGCGGTGCGGCCGGTTTTTTCGCCGGGCGCAGCGTCAGCTCCGGCAACGAGAGCTGCAACACATTGCCGCGCGTCAGCAGCACGGCGCGCTCAATCACGTTCTCCAGCTCGCGCACGTTACCCTGCCACTCCATCTGGCTTAACGTGTGCAGCGTTTCGGCGGGAATACTGTCGATGCTGCGCCCCAGGCGACGGGCGATTTTAAAGGTGAACGCCTTCACCAGCAGCGGGATATCCTCCGGGCGTTCGCGCAGCGGCGGCAGTTGAATGGGGAATACGTTCAGGCGGTAGTAGAGATCGCTGCGAAACTCGCGGTCGGCCACCATCTGGCGCAAGTCACGGTTAGTGGCGGCGATAAGCCGCACGTCGGTCTGGATAACTTTATTGCTGCCGAGCCGCTCGAACTCCTGCTCCTGCAAGACGCGCAGCAGCTTCGGCTGTAGCTCCAGCGGCATATCGCCCACTTCATCGAGAAACAGACTGCTCTTGTCGGCAAGCTCAAAACGACCAATGCGCTGGGCGCTCGCGCCGGTAAAGGCGCCGCGCTCGTGGCCGAACAGATCGCTCTCCAGCAGGCCTGCGGGCATCGCCGCGCAGTTGAGTTTCACCATCCGCCGTCCGTTACGGTCGCTCAGGTTATGGATAGCGCGCGCGATAAGCTCTTTCCCGGTGCCGGTTTCACCAAGGATCAGCACCGTACTGTCGCTTTTCGCCACCATCTCTACCTGTTTCATCACGGCCATCATGGCGTCCGAACGGCCGATGATTTCACCGAAATCCGCCGGTACGTTGTTGATTTGCTCGGTCAGCGCCAGGTTTTCATCCACCAGACGCTCTTTCAGGCGATGGATCTCCTGATACGCCAGCGCGTTATCCACGGCGATGGCGATACGCTCGGCGATCTGGCGCAGCAGTTTTAAATTGGCGGCGGTGAAAATGTGCTCCTCGCACTGCGCGAGCTTCAGCACGCCGAGCATTTTCTCGCCAAACATCAGGGGCAGCAGGCAGATGGTCTGGATCTGGTCGTTCCACATCTCAAACAGCATCTGCTCGTAAGGCGCGAGCTCATCGCGCTGGTGCAGTTTCACCAGCAGCATTTCGCGCGTGCTGAATACTCTGGCGGAGAGCGTGCCTTTCTCCTGTACCTCACTGTGATCGTGCAGCGGCGCGGCTTCGTCAACGTAGTGCGTGGAATAGACCGTCAGTTTGCCCTTGCGCGCAGACGGCAGCACGATGCTTATCGAGTCGATATTGAAATAGCGGTGGATCTCGTGCGAGATCTCGGTCACCAGTTCGTCGAGATGCAGCTTGGAGAGCACCGCATTGGTAATGGCGACAAGGATGCGAAAGTCGTCGCGCTCGCGACACAGCAGCGCGTAATCCTGGCTGTTGCCAAGGCGCGTCTGGATCTGCTCCGCCGCCACGCTCACTATCTGCGTCAGCGTCTGTAGCCGGGAGAACTCCTTTTCGCTGAAGCTTTCGCGCGCGTCGCGGATAAACTCGCAGCCGCCGAAAATATGCCCTTCGGCGGCGAGCGGCGCCAGGCAGTAGTGGCCAAACGGCGGGTAGAGCGGCAGGGCGGCGAGCTGCGGCCAGGTCTCAGCGAACTCCTCATACCGGCAGTGCAGTACCTCCGGGCGCGACAGCAGCCGCCGCACCGGGCCGTGGGAAAGCACCGTTTCGTCTTCATATGTCACTGCATTGCCGACGCCGTCGACGCTGTAAAAGCAGGTGCGCTGATGCCTGGGGTGATAAAGCAGAATGTTGACCCGATCCGCCATGCCTGAGGCGGTAAGCAGCGATTGCAACGCCTCCGCCAGCGCGCACAGATCGGGCTGGCGCATCAGAGTACGAGTGATATCGAACAACCCTTGCTGGCCGAGATCGCTCATGGGTGTGTATGACATTAGGCTCATCCAGAATGATTTCGCAACGGGCGAAAACGTAAATCAATATTGTATCCGCAGCCTGTTTATCAGGTTCTTGCGCAGGAACAGGGTTTAGCAAATCCGGGGTAAAGGTTCGCTGTGCGGCAGATCAAGCGTGCGCTTCACGCCATACAGCCCGGCGACGCGCACCCCTTTCTGCGCCACCACCTCGCCAATAACCGCCGCCTCGCGCCCCAGCGGGTGCGCGTGCAGCGCCGAAAGCGCCGTCGCCACGGACTCTCGCGCCACGCCGATGACCAGTTTGCCCTCATTGGCGAAGTTCAGCGCATCAAGGCCGAGCAGTTCGCAGACGCCGCGCACTGCGGGCTTCAGCGGCAGCGCGCGCTCCTGGAGTTCTATTCCGCAGCCCGCGCTTGCCGCAAACTCATGCGCTACGGCATTGACGCCGCCGCGGGTGGCGTCGCGCAGCGCCTTCACGCCCGGCACGTCGCGCAGGCGCTGAATGAGCGGCGAAAGCAGGGCGCAGTCGCTCGCGAGCTCGCCCTCAAGTCCCAGGTTTTCACGCAGGTTGAGGATAGTCGCGCCGTGGTCGCCAAGCGTGCCGGAGACCAGCAGCACATCGCCGGGCGCAAGCTGCCGCGCGCCCCAGTGCAGGCCGGCAGGGATAGCGCCCAGCCCGGCGGTGTTAATGAAAATTTTATCTGCCGCGCCGCGCGGCACCACTTTGGTGTCGCCGGTGACAATCTGGATGCCCGCCGCGCGCGCGGTGGCCGCCATGCTCTGCGCCACCTGCTCAAGCGTCGCCATCGGCAGACCTTCTTCTATGATAAACCCGCAGGAGAGCCAGCGCGGCAGCGCGCCGCTGACCGCCACGTCATTGGCGGTGCCGCAGATGGCGAGCTTGCCGATATCGCCACCGGGGAAAAACAGCGGGTCAATCACGTAACTGTCCGTGGAGAAGGCGATCCGATCGCCGCTCGCGGCCAGCTCGGTGACCGGCAGACGCGCCTGATCTTCCTGCTCGGCGAGCCACGGGTTGTCGAACGCCTGCATAAACAAGCGGTTGATCAGCAGCTGCATCGCCTGCCCGCCGCTGCCGTGGGCGAGGGTAATCGTGTTCATGCTTCGCATTCCTCTGAACGATATTGATACCACGCCGCGCAGGCGCCCTCCGAAGAGACCATCAGCGCGCCGAAGGCGTTTTGCGGGTTGCAGCGCGTGCCGAACAGCGGGCACCCGGCAGGTTTGCAGCGCCCGGTTAACACATCGCCGCAGCGGGCGAGCGGCGAATCATTGACCTGCTGCGGCGCAGGCGTGAAATGCGCCTCGGCGTCAAAAGCGCGGTATGGCGCGCGTAGCCGCACACCGGAGTGGGGGATAACACCGAGGCCGCGCCATTCGCTGTCGCCTTCGACGCAAAACACCGCGTCGATCGCCTGTTGCGCCGCCGGGTTGCCCGCATCCGGCACCACGCGGCGGTACTGGTTCTCCACAAGGCTTTTCCCGGCGATGCGCTGCTCCACCAGCATCAGTACGCCCTGCAGCAGATCCAGCGGCTCGAAACCGGCGACCACCAGCGGGCGGGCGAAACGTCCGGCGATAAAATCGTACGGCCCGGTGCCGATCACCATGCTGACATGCCCCGGCGCCAGAAAGGCGTCGGTCTGGTTATCGGGCTGCTCCAGCAGGCTTTGCAGGGTCGGGATCAGCGTGATGTGCTGGCAGAAAAAGTAAAAGTTCCCGACGCCGCGCGCTTTCGCCTGCATCAACGTCAGCGCGGTGGCGGGCATGGTGGTTTCAAAGCCTAAACCAAAGAACACGACCTCACGCTGCGGATGCTGTTCGGCGATGCGTAGCGCATCCATCGGCGAGTAGACGATACGCACATCCGCGCCCTGCGCGTTAGCCTGTAACAGCGAGCCGTTTTTACCGGGTACGCGCATCGCGTCGCCGAAGGTGCAGAAGATAACGCCGGGGCGGCGGGCAATTTCGGTGGCGTTATCGATGCGTCCCATCGGCAGCACGCAGACCGGACAGCCCGGCCCGTGTATGAATTCGATGTTCTCCGGCAGCAGGCGGTCGAGGCCGAATTTAAAAATGGCGTGCGTATGGCCGCCGCACACCTCCATGATGTGCAGCGGATGCTGCGCGGTAGTGGAGAGCAGGGCCGCGCGCTCGCGCAGCCGGTCAACTAAGCGCAGCACCTGGTCGGGGTTGCGGTATTCATCAACAAAGCGCATCAGCGGTTCTCCTCGCCATACAGCAGCGCGCCGACATCCGGCTCCACCTCAAACATGTTTTGCAGCGCCTCTAACGTCTCGCGCGCGTCGCGCTCGTTAATCAGGCTCATGGCGAAGCCGACATGCACCAGCACCCACTGACCAAGACGCGGCGCGCCCGCGTCGTCATGCGTGCCCACCAGCGTCAGATCCACTTCGCGCGTGACGCCGCACACCTCGACGCGGGCGAGATTGCCCGTAAGCAGTTCGCAGACCTGCCCCGGAATGCCTATGCACATCGCTGTTCCTCCAGCCAGGAAAGCCAGGCGCTCATGCCGTCGCCGCGAGTGGCGGAGACCAGCAAGATAGTGATATCCGGATTGACCTCGCGCGCGTACGCCATGCATTTTTCGACGTCGAAATTCAGGTACGGCAGGAGATCCACTTTATTGAGCAGCATCAGCGAGGCGGCGGCGAACATATGCGGGTATTTAAGCGGCTTGTCTTCGCCCTCCGTCACTGAGAGCACCGCCACTTTGTGGCGCTCGCCGAGATCGAATCCGGCCGGGCAGACAAGGTTGCCGACATTTTCGATAAACAGCACGCCGCCCTGCTCAAGCGGCAGGCGCGCCATCGCGTCCTGCACCATCTGCGCGTCGAGATGACACCCTTTGCCAGTATTGACCTGGATAGCTGGCGTGCCGGTGGCGCGAATGCGCTCGGCGTCGTTCACCGTCTGCTGGTCGCCTTCAATCACCGCGCAGGCGGTGGCGCCCCGCAGGCGTCTGAGCGTTTCGGTCAGCAGCGTGGTCTTGCCCGAGCCGGGGCTTGAGACGAGATTCAGCGCCAGCTGCCCGCGCGCGGCGAGGCGCTGGCGATTGCGCTGCGCTATCTGGTTGTTCTTATCCAGCACATTGATTTCTATCTCGACCATTTTGCGCTGGCTCAAGCCGGGCGCGTGGGTGCCCGCTTCGCCGTGACCATAATCCAGGCAGCCCTGCGGCGCGACGGCGGGCGTAAACGCGGTAAGGTCAACCGTGGTGATGGGGGCCGCAATGCGTCGGGCGGCGGCGAAGGGGGCTTTGCGAAATGGCGAGTGCGGGTCGCGCTCGTCGCCTTCTATATAAAGGTTGCCGTGCTGGCAACCGCAGGTCGTACACATTTTCTACTCCTGTTCTATTTCCAGACGCTTGATTTGCACGCTGTCATCGGCGTCGATACGCAGATCCGCGCGGTGACAATGCGGGCAGCGGCGAACCAGCGAGGTCAGTAGCCGAACGTCGCGCTGGCAGTGGGGGCACCAGCAGTGCGCCTCCTGCTGGCTGAGATGAAGCTGGCAGCCTTCGGCGCGCGTGTCGCGACACGCCAGTTCAAAACAAAATTCCAGCGCGCCGCGCTCGACGCAGGAGAACGCGCCGATTTCCAGCCACACGCCGGTCACCTTGCGCGCGTTAAGCTGCTGCGCCTGCTGTTCGATAATTTCAACTGCCCGCTGGCAGAGTGTGAGTTCATGCATAACGCCTCCGATAAGATGCGCTCAACAATGCAATAACGGTGCCAGTACAGATAAAGGCGGGCGGCGGGCTGTCGCGGCGGGTGTCGAGCCTGTCGAAATGACATGTCGTGACAGAACAGGCGGCATGACGATTTTTAATAAAACCTTAAAATACAATCAGATAAAAAGTGGCATGGTTCCTGCTAAACAGCGCTATCTCTGTTAAATGAGCGAGTAACCATGATCCTCTCCGAATTAAGCCAGAAGGCGGAAGTTATCGCCGACCGTCACCGCTGTTTACAGGCGCACTGGCATACCTACTGCAACACGCTGGTCCAGGCGATCACGCTGTCACGCCAGAAACTGCACCATTCTCTCGGCTGCGAACCGCAGAACGGGCTGTGCTTTTTTTTGTTCGAACATTTCGCTGTCCGCGTGGAGCAGGCCGAAGGCTTTCACTCTCGCACTATTCATTATGTGATAGCCCGCCGCGACGGGCGCGAAGAGACGCTGCTCGCCACGGCGCAACTTGACGCGCAGGGCCTGCTGGACGGCACGGTCGATATCCGCGACCGCGAGCAGGTGCTGGCGCACTACCTCGATAACATCGGGGCGCTCTATGACGCGCTTTACGACGCGGTACAGCATGACGCGCCGCTGCGCATCAGCGAGATCCTGACGGCCCGCGATGCGCCGTCACATTAACAGGACGACATGTCGGGACTGTCGAAATTGCCCGCCATCGTCACTTTTCGTCAAAAATGACTATCACCGGAGGAACCGCTGGTGAACCGTTTTATCATTGCCGACTCCACGCTCTGTATCGGCTGCCACACCTGCGAGGCCGCCTGTTCCGAGACGCACCGCCTGCATGGTCTGCAATCCAGGCCGCGTTTGACGGTTATGCGTAATCAGCAAGACTCCGCGCCGCAGCTCTGCCATCACTGTGAAGACGCGCCCTGCTCGCAGGTCTGCCCGGTGAGCGCCATCACCCGCGAGGCGGGGGCTATCCAGCTTAACGAGAGCCTGTGCGTCAGTTGCAAACTCTGCGGCATCGCCTGTCCGTTTGGCGCCATTGAATTTTCCGGCAGCCGACCGCTGCATATTCCGGCCAACGTCAACAGCCCGAAGGCGCCGCCTGCGCCACCGGCCCCTGCGCGCGTCGGCGCGTTTCTTGACTGGACGCCCGGCGTGCGCGCCGTGGCGGTGAAATGCGATCTCTGCCAGTTTGACGACGAAGGCCCGGCCTGCGTGCGCACCTGTCCAACCCGCGCGCTGAAGCTTGTCGATAACCATGACATCGCCCGCGCCAGCCGCCGCAAACGCGAACTGACCATTAACGCCGAACCCGGCGACCTCTCGCTGCTGATGTCGCCGCGCGGAGGAGAACAATGAACGCGATTTCCTTTTATCAGGGGGCGCTGGCGGCTTTTGGCGCCGGGCTGCTCCTCGCGCTGCTGACGGCCTGGCACAAGCCGCTCAGCGCACGGCTTGCCGGGCTTGGCGGCGCGCTGGGGTGCCTGTGTGCGGCTGCGGCGGGCGGCCTGCTGCTCGTTCACAGCAGCCTCGGGCCGCTTGCCACGCAGGTCGGCAATCTTGATGTGCGCCTGACTGCGTTCAACGCTATCTGGCTTGCCACCCTCGGCCTGCCCGGGTTCTTTATCTGCCTCTTCACGCTGGTGACGCCACGCGACGGCGAGACGCGCGCCAGCGGCGCGCTGATGAATTTGCTGCTGGGCGCGGCGATGCTGGCCGTTACCGTACAGAGCCTCGGCGCGCTGGTGGTTATCGTGGAGATCATGGCGCTCGCCGCCGTATTCCTGACCCCCGACAGCGCGAGCGGCAAGCTCTGGTTCGCCCTCGGACGGCTCGGCACGCTGCTGCTCACATTGGCGTGCTGGCTGCTGTGGCGGCAATACGGCACCCTCGATATCCTGGCGTTAAGCTCGCTTACGGCCGGACAGCCGTTCGGCGCGGGCGTCTGGCTGCTGGGTCTTGTCGGGTTCGGTCTGCTCGCGGGCATCGTGCCGCTGCATGGCGGCGTGGTACAGGCGCATGCGCAGGCCACCGCGCCCGCCGCCGCGCTCTTTTCCGCCGTGGTGCTGAAAGTGGGGCTTTACGGCATTGTGATTTTCTCGCTGATGAACGCCGCGCTGCCGCTCTGGTGCGCCGTGCTGGTACTGCTGCTTGGCATGCTCACCGCCTTTATCGGCGGGCTCTACGCGCTGATGGAGCACAACATCAACCGCCTGCTGGCGTACCACACGCTTGAGAATATCGGGATTATCCTGCTGGGGCTCGGCGCGGGGCTTGCGGGGATTTCGCTTGGCGAGCCTGCGCTCGTGGCGCTGGGGCTGGTCGGCGGGCTTTATCATCTTTTCAACCACAGCCTTTTCAAAACCACGCTGTTTCTCGGCGCGGGCGCGGTGTTTCATCGCACAGGGCTTCGCGATATCGAAAAGCTTGGCGGTATCGGTAAAACCATGCCGCTGGTGTCGCTCTCGATGCTGGTGGGCCTGATGGCGATGGCCGCGCTGCCGCCGCTGAACGGCTTTGCCGGCGAGTGGGTGATTTACCAGGCTTTCTTTCACCTCGGCGCGCAGCCGCTGTTTGTCGCGCGTCTGCTCGGCCCGCTGCTGGCGGTAGGGCTTGCCATTACCGGCGCGCTGGCGGTGATGTGTATGGCGAAAGTCTATGGCGTGACGTTCCTCGGCGCGGCGCGTACGCCTGCCGCGGAAAACGCCGTCGACGCGCCCTGGCTGATGCGCGGGTGCGTGGCGGGGCTTGCGCTCTGCTGCCTTGCAGGCGGCATCGCCGCGCCGTGGCTGCTGCCGCTGGTGGGCCGCGCCGTTCCGCTGGCGCTCGTGACTCCGGGCACGACCGTCTCGCAACCGGTGATGACGCTACTGCTGGTAGGCTCGCTGCTGCTGCCGTTCCTGCTGATGACGCTCTTTAAAGGTGAACGGCTGGCGTCGCGCGCGCGCGGTGCCGCGTGGGTCTGCGGCTATGACCATGAACAGGCGATGGTCATCACCGCCCACGGTTTCGCCCGGCCCGTCAAGGCCGCGTTCGCGCCGCTGATAGCGCTTCGCAACACCCTTAACCCGGCGCGCTGGGTGCCCGGCTGGCAGAGCGCCTGCCTGCCCGCGCTCTGTCGCCGTCTGGCGCTGGTCGAGCTGGCCGTGCTGCTGGTGGTCGTGATTTCACGGGGAGTCTGACATGCAAAATATTCTTTTCGCTCTCATTCAGGCGCTGGCGCTGTTCGCCTGCGCGCCGCTGCTGTCGGGCGTCACCCGCGTGGCGCGCGCGCGGATGCATAACCGGCGCGGGCCGGGCGTGCTTCAGGAGTATCGCGACCTGTTCAAGCTGCTGGGCCGCCAGAGCGTGGCCCCTGCGGCCGCCGGCTGGGTGTTTCGCTTCACGCCGTTCGCCATGCTGGCGGTCATGCTGACCATCGCCGCCGCGCTGCCTGTGGTGACGGTCAGCTCGCCGCTGCCGGAGGCTGGCGATTTGATAACGCTGGTCTATCTCTTCGCCATCGCGCGTTTCTTTTTCGCCATCGCCGGGCTCGATACCGGTAGCCCGTTTACGGCGATTGGCGCGAGCCGCGAGGCGATGCTTGGCGTGCTGGTGGAGCCGATTCTGCTGCTCGGCCTGTGGGTCGCCGCGACGGTGGCGGGCTCGACGCATATCAGCCATATCGCCGCGACGGTTTACCACTGGCCTGTCGCGCACAGCCTGCCGCTGCTGCTGGCGCTCGCCGCCTGCGCCTTCGCCACGTTTATCGAGATGGGCAAGCTGCCGTTCGACCTCGCCGAAGCCGAGCAGGAGTTACAGGAAGGGCCGCTCTCCGAGTACAGCGGCGCGGGCTTTGCGCTCCTGAAATGGGGCATCAGCCTGAAGCAACTGGTGGTGTTGCAGATGTTTGTCGGCGTGTTCCTGCCCTGGGGGCAGATGACGAGCGTGACCGTGAGCGGCGGCCTGCTGGCGCTGGCGCTTGCGGTAATAAAACTGCTGGTGGGCGTGCTGGTAATGGCGCTGTTTGAAAACAGCATGGCGCGCCTGCGTTTTAACGCCGTCTCGCGCGTCACCTGGACCGGTTTTGGTCTGGCCTTTTTAGCTTTCGTCTCCTTGCTGGCGGCGTGATAAGAGAACTGAACGATGTCTGAAGAAAAAACAGGGCAACACTATCTGCGCGCGCTGCACGAGGCGTTTCCCGGCGTGGTGCTTGATGAAGCCTGGCAAACCCGCGACCAGCTGACGGTCACGGTGAAAATCAATTATCTGCCGGAGGTGGTGGCGTTTCTTTACTACCAGCAGGGCGGCTGGCTGTCGGTGCTGTTCGGCAATGACGAACGTAAGCTCTGCGGCAGTTACGCAGTCTACTACGTGCTCTCGATGGAGCAGGGCGTGAAGTGCTGGATAACCGTGCGGGTGGAGGTGGATGCCAGTAAACCGGAGTTTCCGTCCGTGACGCCGCGCGTGCCTGCCGCCGTCTGGGGCGAGCGCGAAGTGCGTGATATGTACGGGCTTATCCCGGTCGGCCTGCCGGACGAGCGCCGCCTGGTGCTGCCGGACGACTGGCCGGACTCGCTCTATCCCCTGCGTAAAGACAGCATGGATTACCGTCAGCGCCCGGCGCCGACCAGTGATAAAGAGACCTACGAGTTTATCAATGAGCTGGGCGACGCCAAAAACAATGTGGTGCCGATAGGCCCGCTCCATGTCACCTCCGACGAGCCGGGCCACTTCCGGCTCTTTGTCGATGGCGAAAATATTATCGATGCCGACTACCGGCTCTTTTACGTGCATCGCGGCATGGAGAAACTCGCCGAAACCCGTATGGGCTACAACGAAGTGACGTTTCTCTCCGACCGCGTCTGCGGCATCTGCGGCTTTGCCCACAGCACGGCGTACACCACGTCGGTGGAGAACGCGATGGGCATTCAGGTGCCGGAACGCGCGCAGATGATCCGCGCCATTCTGCTGGAGGTGGAGCGCCTGCACAGCCATCTGCTCAACCTCGGCCTGGCGTGCCACTTCGTTGGGTTCGACTCCGGGTTTATGCAGTTTTTCCGGGTGCGTGAAACCTCCATGAAGATGGCGGAGATCCTCACCGGCGCGCGTAAAACCTACGGGATGAACCTGATTGGCGGCATACGCCGCGACCTGCTGAAAGACGACATGATCCAGACCCGTCAGCTGGCCCAGCAGATGCGCCGCGAGGTGCAGGATCTGGTGAGCATTTTACTCAGCACGCCGAATATTGAGCAGCGCACTGCGGGCGTCGGCCGTCTCGACCCGCAGATCGCCCGCGATTTCAGCAACGTCGGGCCGATGGTGCGCGCCAGCGGACATGCCCGCGATACCCGCGCCGATCACCCGTTTGTCGGCTACGGCCTGTTGCCGATGGAGGTGCACATCGAGCAGGGCTGTGACGTGATTTCGCGCCTTAAAGTGCGGATCAACGAGGTGTTCACCGCGCTCAATATGATCGATTTCGGGCTCGATAACCTGCCCGGCGGCCCGCTGCTGGTAGAAGGGTTTACCTATATCCCGAACCGTTTTGCGCTCGGATTTTCCGAGGCGCCGCGCGGCGATGATATTCACTGGAGCATGACCGGCGACAACCAGAAGCTTTACCGCTGGCGCTGCCGCGCCGCGACCTACGCCAACTGGCCGACGCTGCGTTATATGCTGCGCGGCAACACGGTCTCCGACGCGCCGCTGATTATCGGCAGCCTCGACCCGTGCTACTCCTGCACTGACCGCATGACGGTGGTGGATGTGCGCAAGAAGAAGAGCCAGGTGGTGCCGTACAAAGAGCTTGAGCGTTACAGCATTGAACGTAAAAACTCGCCGCTGAAATAGTGCCGTTCGCCACTGGGTGCGCTGCGCTGACCGCCCTGCGAGGGATGTCTCGCATATTGATGCAGGGCGGGTAAGCGCCAGCGCGCCCGCCGCGTAAAAGCGTCGCGCACGCGACAGGAGTCAACATGTTTACCTTTATCAAAAAAGCCTTAAAAACCGGCGTCGCAACCCATCGCTA
This sequence comes from Cronobacter muytjensii ATCC 51329, assembly GCF_001277195.1. Taxonomy (NCBI): domain Bacteria; kingdom Pseudomonadati; phylum Pseudomonadota; class Gammaproteobacteria; order Enterobacterales; family Enterobacteriaceae; genus Cronobacter; species Cronobacter muytjensii. Next base: position 2,102,969 of record NZ_CP012268.1, on the reverse strand, counting down.
TCCGCTGGAGCCGATGCCGGTCGACAAAAATTTCCGCGGTAAGCCGCAGCATGATCCGCAGCAGTGCATCGGCTGTGCGGCATGCATTAACGCCTGTCCGTCAAACGCCTTGACGGTCGCGACCGACCTCGAACACGACCGTCTCGACTGGCAATTCAACCTCGGGCGCTGCATTTTTTGCGGCCGCTGCGAAGAGGTCTGCCCGACGGCAGCGATCCGCCTTACGCCGGAATATGAACTTGCCGTCTGGCGCAAAGAGGATTTTCTCCAGCAGGCGAGCTTCGCGCTATGCCGCTGTCGCGCCTGTCAGCAGCCGTTCGCGGTGCAAAAAGAGGTGGACTATGCGATAGCGTTGCTCGCGCACAACGGCGATGCGCGCGCCGAGCGCCACCGCGCCAGTTTTGAAACCTGCCCGGACTGCAAACGCCAGCAGGGACTGGCGCCCTCTGCGCTTATCGATCTGACCCGCGAAATGAAGGAGGCGGTGTGATGAACCTGCTCGGCCCACGCGACAGCGACAATATTCCCGTTCCGGTGACGGTAGACGAATCCATCGCGCGCATGAAAACGTCGCTTTTGAAAAATATCAAACGGTCGGCGTACGTCTATCGCGTTGACTGCGGCGGGTGCAACGGCTGCGAAATAGAAATTTTCGCCACGCTCTCGCCGCTGTTCGATGCGGAACGCTTCGGCATTAAAGTCGTGCCGTCGCCGCGCCATGCCGACATTCTGCTGTTTACCGGCGCAGTGACGCGCGCCATGCGCTCGCCCGCGCTGCGTGCCTGGGAATCGGCCCCTGACCCGAAGATCTGTATCTCTTACGGCGCCTGCGGCAACAGCGGCGGCATCTTTCACGATCTCTACTGCGTCTGGGGCGGCACCGATAAAATCGTGCCGGTGGATGTTTACATTCCCGGCTGCCCGCCGACGCCAGCCGCGACGCTCTACGGCTTTGCGATGGCGCTCGGGCTGCTGGAGCAGAAAATCCATGCCCGCCTGCCGGATGAGAAAGACAACCAGGCGGCGGAGATCCTCCACCCGGAGATGGTCCAGCCGCTACGCGTGCGCGTTGACCGCGCGGCTCGCCGTCTGGCGGGGTATCGCTATGGCCGCCAGATAGCCGACGACTATTTGCGTCACCTGACGGCGGGCGAGCAGAGCGTCGCCGGATGGCTGTCACAGGAGAACGATCCACGCCTGAGCGAAATCGTCGCGCAGCTTGAGGCCATCGTGGCGCAGGAGCGTGTCGGATGAGCGAAACCGTGGTGTTCAGCCGGCTCTCGCGCAAGTTCGTCGATGAAAACGATGCGACGCCGCCGCAGGCGCAGCAGGTTATCTACTACAGCCTGGCGATTGGCCACCATCTGGGCGTGATTGACTGCCTGAAGGCGTCGCTGGTCTGCCCGTTTGAGGCTTACCAGGCATGGATAGCGACACTCGCGCCCGGCGAGGCGCAGCGAAAAATGCAGGGCGTGCCGCGTTATGGCGAAATCGTTATCGACCAGAATCACGTCACGCTGCTGGCGCGCGCCTTTGACGAGGCGATGGCGCGCCAGAATGAACAGCAGCAGGGCTGGAGCCGCGAGCTGCTCGGGCTGTTGCAGGCTATTCAGCAGGAACCGGCAGTGTATGTAATGGTGAGGAGGGATCGTGACTGATGTTTTATTGTGTGTCGGCAACAGCATGATGGGCGATGACGGCGCGGGGCCGCTGCTCGCCGAGAAATTTCGCGCCGCGCCGCAGGGTGGGTGGGTGCTGGTGGATGGCGGCAGCGCGCCGGAGAACGACATCGGCGCTATCCGCGAACGGCGCCCGCAGCGGCTGTTGCTGGTGGATGCGACCGAGATGGGGCTCAGCCCTGGCGAAATTCGCATTATCGACCCGGACGATATTTCTGAGATGTTTATGATGACGACCCACAATATGCCGCTCAGTTATCTGGTGGATCAGCTGCGCGACGACGTGGGCGAGGTGATTTTCCTCGGCATCCAGCCTGATATCGTGGGGTTTTATTACCCGATGACCGACGCGGTGAAAAGTGCGGTCGATACCGTTTATGGCCGTCTGGCCGACTGGGAAGGCAACGGCGGGTTCGCGGCGCTGGCGGTGGAAGAGGGCGTCTAGTGTAGATGGCGGGTGCGCGTTCTAAAGATGTGCGGACGGTAAGTCAGATGGTTTTGCTCCGGCTTAAAAAAATCGGCCGGGCTGTTTCGCCGCAGGCCGGGGCGCACCGGAGGGACAAAAATGCCGGGAGCATTTTTGAACAACGCGAAGCGTTGGCCCCGAAGGGGCGAGGCTCAGGGATGGGCCGAGTAAGCGGTGCGAGGGCATGACAATACAGGGACGTATTGTCTTGCCCGACCCGTGGCCGGAGGGAATAAGGCGCGGCTTCCCCGCAGGGGCGATTTTCCGCCGGGAGCCGGGATTGCAAAGGGGGCGGCGGTGAGCCCCCTTTGCACGTTCGCGTGAGAAAGGCGCACATATAAACGCGACGTGATGGCGAACGGAACGATGTCACCGCCGTTGCATAGTCCCCGTTAATCCGGTGGTGGGTGCGCTGCGCTTACCCACCCTACAACCCGGCCCGCAACCCGGTGGTGGGTGCGCTGCGCTTACCCACCCTACAACGGCATCGAGCCTTCGATGATCCAGGGCGGGTAAACAACATGCACCCGCCGCCCCGCCCGTATTTCCCCCCGCCAGATATCTCCGAAACCGGCCTCTGGCTGCCAGGAATCCTCTGAATAAAAAAAGCGCTGTCCAGCATCGTATACAGTTGATGGAGTGGAGGGAGAAACTGATGAACAGACAAGACATTTATTCGTTCAAAAACTTCGATTTTCTGGCGAGCAGTTTTGCCCGTATGAACGGAGAAGGACGCCGTATCGATATCGACGCCATCACCGGCAATATGAGCGAGGCGCAATCCGCCTGGTTTCGTGAGCGCTATCATTACTACCGTAAGCAAGGGCTGCAACAGATTATCAGCACAGCCAGCAGTGAAACGGAGCTGTGCGCGTAAGAGCGTTAAAACGTACGACCGACGAAGCGGGTTATCAGACCCGCTTTTTTGTTGCCTTAATTCCGTCATTTTTCATCGTCATAAGTGTCGATGACACCGCAATAAAACACGCCCCTTAAATAATCTCTATTAAAATCAATGTAATAAAACCTGGCACGGATCGTGTATTGGCCTGTGGGTTCAACCTACAGCCGGAGACCATGATGAACCGCTTCATCATTGCTGATTCAAGTAAATGTATTGGATGCCGCACCTGCGAGGTGGCGTGCGTGGTGTCGCATCAGGAAAACCAGGACTGCGCCGCGCTCACGCCGCAAACCTTTCTGCCCCGCATTCATGTTGTGAAAGGCGTGAATGTCTCCACCGCGACCATGTGCCGCCAGTGTGAAGACGCGCCGTGCGCGAGCGTCTGCCCAAACGGCGCTATCAGCCGCGACGACGATTTCGTCCATGTCCATCAGGAGCGCTGCATCGGCTGCAAAACCTGCGTGGTCGCGTGCCCTTACGGCGCGATGGAAGTCGTCGTGCGCCCCGTGGTGCGCAACAGCGGCGCCGGGCTTAACGTGCTGGCCGAAAAAGCCGAAGCCAATAAATGCGATCTCTGCCATCACCGCGCAGAAGGCCCGGCCTGCATCGACGCGTGTCCGACCAACGCCATTGTCTGCATCGATCGCAACCGTCTGGAAGCGCTCAGCGCCGAGCGTCGCCGCCGCGCCGCGCTCGATGGCCTCTCATCCCTGGCTTTTTAAGCCATCGATTTCACTTTTAACAGGTCTGTTACTGATGAAAAAAATCACCAGCGTCTGTCCGTACTGCGGTGCGGGCTGCAAACTCAAGCTCGTCGTGGATAACAACAAAATCATTCGCGCCGAGGCGGCCGAAGGCGTCACCAACCAGAACCAGCTCTGCCTGAAAGGCTACTACGGCTGGGATTTCCTCAATGATACCCAGCTTCTGACGCCGCGCCTCACCCAGCCGATGATCCGCTACGAAAAAGGCGGCGCGTTGAAGGCCGTCTCCTGGGAAGAGGCCATTCGCTACACCGCAGAGCGTCTGTCGGCCATCAAAGAGCAGTATGGCCCACGCGCCATCATGACCACCGGCTCCTCGCGCGGCACGGGCAACGAAACCAACTATGTAATGCAGAAATTCGCCCGCGCGGTCATCAACACCAATAACGTTGACTGCTGCGCCCGCGTCTGCCACGGGCCGTCGGTCGCAGGCCTTCAGCAGACGCTCGGCAACGGCGCGATGAGCAACTCCATCGGCGATATCGAACACTCCAGATGCCTGCTGGTTTTCGGTTATAACTGCGCCGATTCGCACCCGATCGTGGCGCGCCGCGTACTAAAAGCCAAAGAAAACGGCGCGAAAATTATCGTCTGCGACCCGCGTAAAATCGAGACCGCGCGTATCGCCGATCAGCATCTGCAACTCAACAACGGTTGCAACATGGCGCTGGTGAACGCCTTCGGCTATGTGCTGCTGGAAGAGGGGCTGTATGACAAAGAGTACGTGGCGCGCTATACCGAGGGGCTGGAGGCCTACCGCGAGACCGTGAAAAATTACGCGCCGGAAGCGGTCGAGCACCTGACCGGCGTCAGCGCGCAGCAAATTCGCCAGGCGATGCGCACATTTGCCGCCGCGCCGTCCGCCACCATTATGTGGGGCATGGGCGTCACGCAGTTCGGCCAGGCGGTGGACGTGGTGAAAGGGCTTTCAAGCCTTGCGCTGCTCACCGGCAATCTGGGGCGCGAGCATGTGGGCGTCGGCCCGGTACGTGGGCAGAATAACGTGCAGGGCGCGTGCGACATGGGCGTGCTGCCGAATCAGTTCCCCGGTTATCAGGATGTCGAAGATGCGGCGGTGCGCGAAAAATTCGCCCGCGCCTGGGGCATCGACCCGGCGGTGATGGACGACAAAATCGGCGTGCGCATCACCGAGGTGCCGCACCTGGCGCTTGAGGGCAAAGTCAAAGCCTATTACATCATGGGGGAGGATCCGCTCCAGACCGAAGCCGACCTGGGCCTGGTGCGTCAGGGTTTCGGGGCGCTTGATTTCGTGGTGGTGCAGGACATCTTTATGACCAAAACCGCCGAAGTGGCGGACGTGCTGCTGCCCGCCACTTCCTGGGGTGAGCACGGCGGCGTTTTCACCTGCGCCGACCGCGGCTTCCAGCGTTTTGAAGCGGCGGTAGCGCCGAAATATAACGTCAAACGCGACTGGGAAATCATCAGCCTTATCGCCACCGCCATGGGCTACCCGATGCATTACGACAACAACCAGCAGATCTGGGACGAAATGCGCGAGCTCTGCCCGCTGTTCTACGGCGTGACGTATCAGAAAATGGGCGACATGGGCCATGTGCAGTGGCCGTGTCCGACGCTCGATCACCCGGGCACCCCGTACCTCTACGCCGGCAATCGTTTCGACACGCCGAGCGGCAAAGGCCAGCTCTTTGCCGCGCCCTGGCGCGCGCCGGCGGAACAGCCGGACGCCGATTATCCGCTGGTGCTCTGCACCGTGCGCGAAGTGGGGCACTACTCCTGCCGCTCGATGACCGGCAACTGCGCGGCGTTGCAGACGCTCGCCGACGAGCCGGGCCGGGTGCAGATGCACCCGCAGGACGCTGCGCGGCTTAACGTGCGCGACGGCCAGCTGGTGTGGGTTAACTCTCGCCGTGGCCGCGTCATCAGCCGTGCCGATGTTAACGAGCGCATCAATCCCGGCGCGGTTTACATGACCTACCAGTGGTGGATAGGCGCCTGTAACGAACTCACCCAGGACAATCTCGACCCGGTCTCCAAAACCCCGGAAACCAAATATTGTGCGGTGAATGTAGAGGCGATTGCCGATCAGCGCGACGCCGAAACCTATGTCCAGACCACCTATACCCGCATGAAGACGCGCCTGCGCGACGCCGCGATGGTATAGCTCAACCGGCGCGGGCGCAGGCTCGCGCTTTCTGATACGACCATGAACCTGAACGGTACGATTTTACGCATCCAGGGCCGGGTGCAGGGGGTAGGATTTCGCCCCTTCGTCTGGCAACTGGCGCAGCAGTTAACGCTCGCGGGCGACGTCTGTAACGACGGCGCAGGCGTGGAAGTGCGCCTTACGCGCGGCGAAGGGGCGTTTATCGCCGCGCTCTGGCAGCACTGTCCACCGCTTGCGCGGATAGACAGCGTCAGCGCCGCGCCGTTTCGCTGGCCCGCGCTGCCGCAGACGTTTTCCATTCGGGAAAGCGGCGGCGGGGCGATGCGCACACAAATTACCCCGGACGCCGCGACCTGTCCGCAATGCCTGCGCGAACTCAACAATCCGGCGGACAGTCGCTGGCGCTATCCGTTTATCAACTGCACCCACTGCGGCCCGCGCTTCACCATTATTCACGCGATGCCCTATGACCGGCCCAATACGGCGATGGCGGGCTTTCCGCTCTGCGCGCGCTGTGCCGCGCAATACCGCGACCCGGCCGACCGACGTTTTCACGCGCAGCCCGTGGCATGCCCGGAATGCGGCCCGCAGCTTAGCTGGATAAGCGGCGATCAACACGCCGAAAAAGAGGCCGCCCTCCAGGCCGCGATTGCCGCGCTAAAGGCCGGGCAGATAGTGGCCATTAAAGGCCTTGGCGGGTTTCATCTCGCCTGCGACGCGCAAAACCCGCAGGCGGTGGCGCGCCTGCGCGCGCGCAAACAGCGTCCTGCCAAACCGCTGGCGGTCATGCTGCCGGTAGAGACCCGTCTTGCGGATAACGTCCGCGCGCGGCTTGCGACGCCCGCCGCGCCGATTGTGCTGGTGGATAATGCCCGTCTGCCGCCGCTGTGCGATCTTATCGCGCCGGGGCTTAACGAAACGGGCGTCATGCTGCCCGCGAACCCGCTGCAACACCTGCTGATGCAGGGCGTCGACCGCCCGCTGGTGATGACCTCCGGCAACCGCAGCGGCGAGCCGCCTGCGCTCACCAACGCGCAGGCGCTCGCGCAGCTCGGAGAAATCGCCGACGGCTTTTTGCTGCATAACCGCGATATTTTGCAGCGCATGGATGATTCCGTGATGCGTCCTGGCGGCGAGATGCTGCGCCGGGCGCGGGGTTTCGTGCCGGATGCCCTCCCGCTGCCGCCGGGCGGTGCGCCGGTGCCCGCCACGCTCTGTCTGGGGGCCGACCTGAAAAACACCTTTTGCCTGGCGCGGGGCGGCGAAGCGGTGTTGAGCCAGCATCTGGGCACTCTCAGCGACACGAAAACCGAAGCGCAATGGCGTCAGGCGCTGGCGCTGTTTTGCGAGATTTATGACTTTCACCCGCAGCAGGTCGTGGTGGACGCGCATCCTGGTTACCGCACGACCGCGCTCGGCGAGGCGATGGGGCTGCCGGTGCTTCGTGTGCTGCATCATCACGCGCATATCGCCGCGTGTCTGGCGGAGCACCGCTGGCCGCGCGACGGCGGGCCGGTGATTGCGCTGGCGCTCGACGGCATCGGCATGGGCGAGCAGGGGGCGTTGTGGGGCGGCGAATGCCTGCTGGTGGATTACCGTCGCTGCGAGCGGCTCGGCGGGCTGCCAGCCGTGGCGCTGCCAGGCGGCGACCTGGCGGCGCGACAGCCGTGGCGTAACTGGCTGGCGCAGTGGCAGGCGTTCGTGCCCGACTGGCAGACGCGTCCTGAGGCCGCAGGGCTTCTCGATAAGCCCTGGCAGCCGCTCGTGCGCGCAGTAGAGCGGGGCATCAATGCGCCGCGGGCGTCTTCCACCGGCCGTCTTTTCGACGCGGTCGCCGCCATGCTCGGCGTGGCGCCGGACAGACAAAGCTACGAAGGCGAGGCGGCCTGCCGTCTTGAAGCGCTGGCGCGCCGTCATGGCCCGGTCGCTCATTCTGTGACGTTGTCACTTAAGGCGGGCGAATTTGATATGGCCGCCTTCTGGGCGAGCCTGCTGGCGTGTGATGCCCCGCCCGCGGCGCGCGCCTGGGCTTTTCACGACGCGCTCGCCTGCGGGCTGGCGGCGCTGGCGCGCCTGCACGGCCACGCGCGCGGCATCGGCACCATCGCCTGCGGCGGCGGGGTGCTGCATAACCGGCTGCTGCGCGAACGGCTGGCGTTTTACCTTCACGATTTCCGGCTGCTGCTGCCGCGGTCGTTGCCCGCAGGCGATGGCGCGGTGGCGTTCGGCCAGGCGGCAGTCGCCGCCGCGACGTTTTCATCACTTACAGGAATGTTGTCATGCTGACTCAATTGCTTCGTCTTCCCCCGCGCGCGCGGGCTCTGGTGGCCGCGCTTGGCCTCGCTAACCTGGCCGCCTGGTTCTGGGCGTTTTACGCTTTCCACAAGAGCCCCGCGCTGATGGCCGCGTGCCTGCTCGCCTGGGGCTACGGGCTGCGACACGCGGTCGACGCCGACCATATCGCCGCTATCGACACCGTCACGCGCAAAATGATGCAGCAGGGCAAGCGCCCGTTCGGCGTCGGCGCGTGGTTTTCGCTCGGCCATTCCAGCATCGTGGTGCTGGCGTCCGTCGCCATTGCCGCCACGGCGGCGGCGATCAAAGACGATATGGCCTGGTTTCACGAAGTGGGGGGTGTTATCGGCACTACCGTGTCGGCGGTGTTCCTGCTGGCGATGGCGCTGGTGAATCTGGTTATCCTGCGCGGCATCTGGCAGAGCTTCAACAGGCTCAAACGCGGCGAGCCGGTCACTGAGAATGCCGACGCGTTCACCGCTGGCGGCCCGATGAGCTGGCTGTTTCGCGCGACGTTCCGGCTGGTGGGCAAGAGCTGGCATATGTACCTGGTCGGCTTTCTCTTTGGGCTTGGGTTTGATACCGCAACAGAAATTGGCGTGCTGGGGATCTCGGCGGCGGGTGCGTCAAACGGCATGTCGGTCTGGTCGATTCTGGTGTTCCCGGCGCTCTTCACCAGCGGAATGGCGCTTATCGACACGCTCGATAACATGGTGATGGTCGGCGCTTACGGCTGGGCCTTCAGTAAGCCGCAGCGTAAGCTCTACTACAACATGACCATTACCGGCACGTCGGTGGTGGTGGCGCTGGTAATAGGCGGGCTGGAAGCGCTGGGGCTGCTGATGGATAAACTGGGCCTCGCCGGCGGCATCTGGGATCTGGTCGCCGGGGTAAACGATAATCTTGGCAACGCCGGGTTTATCGTGGTTGGCCTGTTTATCGCCTGCTGGGGGCTTTCGCTTTTAAACTATCGCCGCAAAGGCTACGACGCGCTGCCCGCGCGTTAAGCCGCGCCGCGCCTTTCGTCACGACACTTCTGACGAAAGGCGCTCCCCTCGACACCGTTATCACACTTCCCCGCCAAACATTCCTTTTTCTGTCAGCATGTTAGCTCCTGGCACGGTTTCTGCATTATTAGCGCCACTATTTACGCAGTTCAACCGGGAGCAAGACCGATGAAAAAAGTCGTCACGGTATGCCCCTATTGCGCGTCGGGTTGCAAAATCAACCTGGTCGTCGATAACGGCAAAGTCGTTAAGGCGGAAGCGGCAATGGGCAAAACCAATCAGGGGGACTTATGCCTGAAAGGCTATTACGGCTGGGATTTTATTAATGATACCCAGATCCTCACGCCGCGCCTGAAAACGCCGATGATCCGTCGCGAACGGGGCGGCAGGCTGGAGGCGGTCTCGTGGGACGAGGCGCTCGATTATGTGGCGCAGCGCCTTGGCGCGATAAAAGCGAGCTATGGCCCGGACGCGATCATGACGACAGGCTCGTCACGCGGCACCGGCAATGAAACCAACTACGTGATGCAAAAATTTGCCCGCGCGGTTATCGGCACCAATAACGTCGATTGCTGCGCGCGCGTCTGACACGGCCCTTCGGTTGCAGGTCTGCACCAGTCGGTCGGTAATGGCGCCATGAGCAATTCCATCACGGGTATTGAAAATACCGATTTAGTCTTTGTCTTCGGGTATAACCCGGCGGATTCACATCCGATCGTCGCCAATCGGATCATTAAAGCGAAGAAAAACGGCGCGAAAATCATCGTCTGCGATCCGCGTAAAATCGAAACCGCGCGCATTGCGGATATGCATCTGGCGCTGAAAAACGGCTCTAACATCGCGCTTCTGAACGCGATGGGCCACGTCATTATCGAGGAAGATCTCTGGGACCACGCTTTTGTCAGCGCCCGTACCGAAGGCTTCGAGGAGTACCGCAAGATAGTCGAAGGCTATACGCCGGAGTCGGTGGAGGCGATAACTGGCGTCAGCGCGGCGGAGATCCGCCAGGCGGCGCGGCTCTACGCGCAGGCGAAGAGCGCGGCGATCCTCTGGGGCATGGGCGTCACCCAGTTTTACCAGGGAGTGGAGACCGTGCGTTCGCTCACGAGCCTGGCGTTGCTGACCGGCAACCTCGGCAAACCGAGCGCGGGCGTCAACCCGGTACGCGGGCAGAACAACGTGCAGGGCGCGTGCGATATGGGCGCGCTGCCGGACACCTACCCGGGCTATCAGTATGTGAACAACCCCGCGCACCGCGAAAAATTCGCCCGCGCCTGGGGCGTTGAGTCGCTGCCCGCGCATACCGGCTATCGCATCAGCGAGCTGCCGCACCGCGTGGCGCATGGCGAGGTGCGCGCCGCCTACATTATGGGCGAAGATCCGCTGCAGACCGATGCCGAGCTGTCGGCGGTGCGTCAGGCGTTTGCGAGCCTGGAGCTGGTTATCGTGCAGGATATCTTCATGACCAAAACCGCGGCGGCGGCGGATGTGATTTTACCGTCCACCTCGTGGGGCGAACATGAAGGGGTGTATACGGCGGCAGACCGCGGCTTCCAGCGCTTCTTCAAAGCGGTGGAGCCGAAGTGGGATCTGAAAACCGACTGGCAAATCATCAGCGCCATCGCCACCCGCATGGGCTACCCGATGCATTACGACAACACGCAGCAGATCTGGGATGAGCTGCGCGGGCTGTGCCCGGATTTTTACGGGGCTACCTACGAGAAAATGGGTGAGCTCGGCTACATCCAGTGGCCGTGTCGTGATGAATCGCAGGCCGATCAGGGCACCGATTATCTGTTTGAAAGCGAGTTTTCCACGCCGAACGGGCTTGGGCAGTTCTTTACCTGCGACTGGGCGCCGCCGCTGGATCGGGTGAATGACGACTATCCGCTGGTGCTCTCCACCGTGCGTGAAGTCGGGCATTACTCGTGCCGCTCGATGACCGGCAACTGCGCGGCGCTCGCCGCCCTTGCCGACGAACCAGGCTACGCGCAGATCAACACCGCTGACGCGAAGCGGCTCGGAATTGACGACGAGGCGCTGGTGTGGGTGGTGTCACGCAAGGGGAAAGTCATCACCCGCGCGCAGGTAAGCGACAGGCCGAACCGGGGCGCGGTTTATATGACGTATCAGTGGTGGATCGGCGCGTGTAACGAGCTGGTGGCGGAAAATTTAAGCCCCATCACCAAAACGCCGGAGTACAAATACTGCGCCGTGCGCGTCGAGCCGATTCGCGATCAGCGGGCCGCCGAGCAGTATGTGATTGATGAGTACAACGCGCTGAAAGCCCGGCTGCGGGAATCCGCAAAGGGGTAACCGTGCCGTAAATCCATCCGCGCCATCAATCCCCCGCAAGGGGGATTTTTTTCGCCGCTCTTAGCCCTCAGGCATCAGCGCGCGGCATTCGCCGAGCACAAACTGGCGCAGCCAGCGGTGCGCCGGGTCGGCCTCTGAGCGCGGGTGCCACATCTGCGATACCGTAATGGGGCGGGTCGCCACCGGCAGTTCAAACCACGCGATACCGGGTGCGGGCGGCAGGTTTATCAGAAACGACGCGGGCACCAGCGCCACCAGATCGCTTGCGCGCGCGACCGCCAGCGCCGCCGGAAAGCCCGGCACCACGGCGGCGACCGTGCGCGTAAGGCCGAGCGCCGCCAGCCCCTCATCCACCGGCCCGGTGAGCAGGCCGCGCCGCGAGGCCACCACATGCGGCCAGGCGACATACTCCTGCGGCGTCACGCCAGCGCGCGCCGCCAGCGGATGCGTCTCTCTCACCACGCCCACAAAACGGTCCTGGAACAGCCGTTGCAGCCTGATTTCCGGGCCCATCTCGCCCGGCACGCCGATTTCCAGATCCGCATCGCCTTCGCGCAGTGGCCGGTCGGTTTTAACGGGCTTCGGCGCAAAACGCAGGCGCACGCCGGGCGCAGCGCTGGCGGCGCGGGCGATAAGGCGCGGGCCGAACGCCTCCACAAACCCGTCGTTGGCGCGAAGCGTAAACGTCTGCTGATGGGTGGCGATATTGAATGCCTGCGGCGCGGGGCGTAGCACGGCGCGGGCGGCAAATACTGCGCTCTGCGTACGCTCGCGGATAGCGTGCGCGTATGGCGTAAGCACCATCTGGCGGCCGGCGCGCACCAGCAGCGGATCGCCAGTGGCCTCACGCAGACGGCCCAGCGTGCGGCTCATCGCCGAGGCGCTTAATCCGAGTCGCCGCGCCGCCGCCGCTACGCTTTTCTCGGCCAGTAATACATCCAGCGCGAACAACAGGTTCAGATCCGGCTCATTCATTATTCAGGCTCCGGGGAACGCCATAAGATAAGGCGTTTCATGCAGGTTTATAGTGCAATCGTTGCGTCTTCCGCCTTGTATCGCCTGAAAGTAGAGTTAACGCAAGCACACTTTTTCCTGAGGTTATGATGACACTGTTTTCCAGCCTACCCGGCGATGAAGGGCTGCCGGGGCGCGAGCGGGCGCTCGCGATGGTCGCGGTGATGACCAGCACGACGATGGCCGTGTTTGACGGCGCGATGGTAAATATCGCGCTGCCGGATATTGCCCGTGAATTACAGGTGAGCGCTGCGGATGCCGTCTGGGTGGCGAACGGCTATCTGCTGGCCGCCGCCATGACGCTCGCGATTTTCGCGGCGCTGGCAGGAAGGCTTGGCTTTCGCACGCTATTTGCCGCAGGCGTGGGGCTTTTTACACTGGCGTCGCTCGGCTGCGCGCTGGCCGATTCGCTCTCATGGCTGGTGGCGATGCGGTTTTTACAGGGCATTGGCGGTGCGGCGACGCTCAGCATCGCGCCGGCTATCCTGCGTACCGTTTTTCCCAACCGGCTGCTGGGGCGCATTCTCGGGATGAACGCGCTGCTTATCGCCACCAGCACGGCGGTGGCGCCGGTACTCGGCGGCGCGCTGCTGGCCTGGCTCGGCTGGCCGTGGCTGTTTGCGATTAATCTCGCGCCAGGGGCGCTCGCGCTGTGGCTGACGCTGCGCACGCTCCCGCAGGCGCGTCGCCCGGCTCACGGGCCGTTTGACGTTCCGGGCGCGCTGCTCTCGGCGCTGATGCTGGGGGCGGTGGTGATGGCGCCGGACGCCGTATCGTTGCATGCCATGTTTGGCTTCGGCGCGCTGGCGGCGCTGTCGGGCGCCGCGCTGGTCTGGCGTCTCAGACGCGCACCGGAGCCGCTTCTGCCGCCGCAGCTCTTTGCCAGCCCCCGTTTTACCCTGGCCGCGCTTACTTCGCTGGCGTCGTTTATCAGCCAGGGAATGACCTTTGTGGCGCTGCCGTTTCTGTTTCAGAGCGTGTATGGCTACAGCGCGCTGAACGCGGCGCTGCTTTTCACCGCCTGGCCGGTGGGCATTATGCTGGTCGCCCCCTGTGCCGGACGCCTTGCCGACCGCCACGCGCCGGCGCTTATCGCAACCGCCGGGCTTGCAGTGTTCGTGGCGGGCCTCGTGGCGCTGGCGCTGTTGCCCGCGCAGGCGAGCGCAGGGGATATCAGCCTGCGCGGATTGCTGTGCGGCCTGGGCTTTGGCGTTTTTCAAAGCCCGAATAACCGCGAAATGCTGGCGAATGCCTCGCGCGAGCACAGCGGCTATGCCTCCGGCGTGCTGGCGATTATGCGCACGTTCGGTCAGTGCGTGGGGGCGGCGTTGGTCGGGGTTATCCTGGCGCTCGGCGCGCCGTCTGAAGAGAGCCTGGCGCAGGCGTCTGGTGTGAGGCTCGCGCTGTGGGTCGCTGCCGCCGCGTCGCTGCTCGCGCTCGGCGTCAGCCTCAGCCGGCTGCGACGCGGCTGATCCGCCAATACCCGCGCCTGGCGGCGGGTTATAAAAACAGGCGCGCCGCTCTGGCGTGTGTTAAGGTCGTTTTCTAATCACTACAGAGGGCTAACGTATGCCAAAAAACGTCGTGGCAATTCTACCTGGCGGACAGGTTGAGCATGTGGCTGTTGCCGATGAGTTAGAAGTAATGCGCATTAGCGGTGAGAAGGGCGCCACGCTTGAGCTGCCGATTGAGAGCTATAAGCTGGATGGCGAAACGTATCTGGTGGCGCGGTTTTCCAGTCTGGTAAGCGAACAGGAGACCGAAAGCGCTATCCGTCAGTTTTATTAATTCCTCGCTACGGGGGCCTTGCCCCTGTAGCGGTTTATTCTCGCGTCAGAATCGTTTCTCGCTGGTGAGTGAGGATGAGAGTTTACGTAAGGCCTCGACATCCAGTTCCGGCTTCTCTTTATCCAGCACGCAGGCAATAGAAAGCAGTTCATTAAACTGGGTGAGTAATATTTCGGTATCCGATTTTAACGGATTATCTTCCGCATCCAGCGCCGCATTGATGGCTTTTTTAACGCCTTCAACCATCTCTTCCATACCGCCGTTTTTCCCGATAGTCATCAGCATGGCGCTTAACAGTAACGCCTGCGCTTCCACCTGGGCCGTCAGAATTTTCGCTTCCGCATCCATTTTCGAGATTTTGGCAATCATGCTGTAAATCACATTATTCATGAGACTTCCTCCTTTGCCCGACCAGCATATCAGTGGGGCAAATATGGACAATGTTGTGTAGTCTTAAATAAGCGCAGCGCGCCTGTAAAAGCCTGACGACGGCACTGGCCTGCGCGCGGCCGCGCGGCGAACAGCGGCTGGCCACGCGCAGGTAACAATATTTGTTATAAAATCGGCTACATAATATATACACGATAACCGTTCCCGGTGCCCGGGCCTGCACCGTTAAAACAGCGGGCTAAATCGCATAATTAACATTAAATGGCGCTGTGGGACGCAAGCGCAGACACATTCAAAATAATTATCCCGGCGAGGAGAGACAGGTAATGAATAAAATGAATGGCCAGTGCCATTGCGGCGCGGTGAAATTTACCGTGGGGTTAACGGACGGGCTGAATACCGCCCGGCGTTGCAATTGCTCTTATTGTCGAATGCGCGGCGCGGTAGTGGTTTCCGCGCCGCTCACCGGTATTACGGTGCTGGAGGGTAAGGAAAAACTGACGGAGTATCGCTTTAATACCCGCCAGGCGGCACACTATTTCTGCTCGGTTTGCGGCATATATACTTTCCATCAGCGGCGCTCCAACCCGGACCAGTATGGCGTGAATGTCGCGTGCCTCGAAGGTATATCCCCCTTTGACTTTCCTGAAATCACCGTGACCGAAGGCATCCATCATCCGAATGATGGCGGTGGCGGCGTAGCGGGCTATTTACGCTATACGCCTGCGAAACCGGGCGAGTAACAAACCTGGCGTCGCGTCAATCATTCAGCCTTCGGGATAGCCAATGCGGTAGCCGTCGTCTGACTCACGCACCCAGGCAAAGCCCTGGCGGCCAAGATGCATACCCGCCACCAGTAATTGCTCGCGGGCGGCCTGCGCCAGAAGGCGCTTGCGGGTGGCGGCGGCCTGCGCCGGATCGTGGTCAAAGACGATGGACACCTCCGGTCGCGCGGACTGGATATGCGGGAAATGCACGATATCGCCCCAGATAAGCAGGCGTTCTCCTTTTGAATCAATGCGAAACCCGGTATGGCCCGGCGTGTGTCCTGGCAGCCAGACCGGGCGAATACCGTCGGTGATGGCGGTATCGCCGGAGATAAAACGCAGACGCGGCGCATAACCATCCAGCGTGCGGCGGGCGAGCAGAATAGCGCGCTGTACTCGTTCGCTTGCGCCCTCAAGCCGCGCGTCGTCGCGCCAGAACGCCGCTTCCAGAGGATGCAGCCAGAGCGCGGCGCGCGGGTAGACCGGCGCGCCCTGGCTATCCAGCAGGCCGCCGAGATGATCGGGATGGCCGTGGGTCAGTAATATCGTATCCACCTCCTGCGGCGTCACGCCGAGTGTTCGCAGGGCAGCGAGCAGCTCCCCGCCCGCCTGGTTCAGCCCGCCGGTACCGGCGTCCACCAGCATCACGCGCCCCTGACCGCGGATCAGATAACCATTGATATGAATCTCGCCGGGCGCGGCGACCCCGGCGGTGCGCTGAAGCGCATCGGCCCCGGCGGTGGGGATGCCTGTTAACAGATCGAGACTGGCGGCCATGTTGCCGTCGCTGAGCGCGGTGACCTGGAAATCGCCAACCTGGCGTGAAGGAAAAGCGGGATGGTCCATAAAGCCCTCCTGGACGTGGTGCATATTGACATTTCGTCATGCTAAAGGCTGCCATCGCCCCGGCAAAGCGATACTATGGCACGCCTTAATGAGCTTTTGTCACTGACGGGCGCAAGCCCGTCCGCAGGAGGCGCCACGATGCGCAGAAAAATCCCCGGCAGCGCGTCGCTGCAGGCGTTCGAGGCGGCCGCGCGGCACGGTAATTTCGCCCGTGCCGCGCAGGAGCTTTCGCTGACGGAAGGCGCCATCAGCCGCCAGATAGCGAAGCTGGAAGCGCTGCTCGGCTGTCGGTTGTTCGACCGCGCCGGCAGCCGCGTCAGGCTGAATCCGGCCGGCGCGCGCTACGCCCACCGCGTGCGCGAAACGCTGGAGCGACTCGCTCGCGACACGCAATACCTGATGGGGTTGCCGGAGGGCGGCAGGAGCCTGGACATCGCCGCGCTGCCCACCTTCACCAGCCGCTGGCTTATCCCGCGGCTTGGGCGTTTTTACGCCCGACATCCTGACATCACGCTGAATATCGCCGCCCGAACCGAGCCGTTTATCCTGAACGGCAGCGGTTTTGACGCGGCCCTGCATTATGACAGCCCCGCCTGGGCCGGAATGCGCGTCACGAGGCTTTTTGAAGAGCGGCTGGTGCCGGTGTGCCACCCGGCGCTGCTGAGCGCAGGGGAGGAGGGGGAGCCGCTGAACCGACTGCCGCGCATCCACCGCCGCCAGAACCCTGACGCCTGGCTGCGATGGGCGCAGGAGACCGGTATGCATCTGGATAACCCGGCGCAGGGCGCGCGCTACGATCTGCATGAAATGGCGATTGCCGCTGCGCTTGCCGGTCAGGGTGTGGCGCTGGTACCGCGCGGGTATGTCGAAGATGAACTGGCGCGTGGCGCGCTGGTAGCGCCCTGGCCGGGGGCATCGACGCTCAGCAAAACGTTCTGTCTGGTAAAACCCGTGGAGAGCGGCGTTAACGATGCGGCGCTGGCTGCGTTTGAGGTATGGTTACAGGACGACATTCAGACGGAATAAGCATCAACAGGGCGGCCAGTAAGGCCGCGGAGAGAAACGCCGCCGGTACGTTGCGCTCACCGGCGGCGGTCAGGCGTTACGCGCGCAGCGGCTCGCCGCGCACCGGGCGATCGCCTGCGACGAAATAGCTCGCCGTGCTGCGCGGCAGCGGCGCGCGACCGCGAATGTTATCCGCAATCTTCTCGCCAATCATGATGGTGGTCGCGTTCAGGTTGCCGGTGATGATAAGCGGCATAATGGACGCATCCACCACCCGCAGCCCTTCCAGCCCGTGTACGCGACCTTCGCCATCCACCACGGCCATCTCATCGCTGCCCATTTTGCAGGTGCCGCAGGGGTGATAGGCGGTTTCCGCGTGGTTACGCACAAACTCATCAAGCTGTTCATCGGTCTGACAGTCGATGCCCGGACTGATCTCACGGCCACGGAATTTATCCAGCGCCGGCTGGTTGATTATCTGGCGCGTGATGCGAATCGCGTCGCGGAACTCCTGCCAGTCCTGCTCGTGCGACATGTAGTTGAACAGGATAGCCGGATGCTGGCGCGGATCGCGCGATTTAATGCGCACATGGCCGCGGCTCGGCGAGCGCATGGAGCCGACGTGGCACTGGAAACCGTGCGCTTCCACCGCATTGGAGCCGTTATAGTTAATCGCCACCGGCAGGAAGTGGTACTGAATATTCGGCCAGGCGAACTCCTCGCGGCTGCGGATAAAGCCGCCGCCCTCGAAGTGGTTGCTGGCCCCGATGCCGGTGCCGTTAAAGAGCCACTCCGCGCCGATTTTCGGCTGGTTCCACCATTTGAGCGCCGGGTAGAGCGACACCGGTTCTTTACATTCGTATTGCAGATACATCTCCAGGTGATCCTGAAGATTCTCGCCGACGCCCGGCAGATCGTGCACCACAGGAATATTAAACTGCTTCAGGAACGCGGCGTTGCCGACGCCCGAGCGCTGGAGGATCTGTGGCGAGGCGATGGCACCCGCGCAGAGCAGCACTTCACGGCGCGCGGTCGCTTTATGCGGCGCGTTGCTGGCCCCGTGGAGATACTCCACGCCCACGGCGCGTTTGTTGTCAAACAGAATGCGATCGGTCGTGGCGTGGGTAATGATTTTCAGGTTCGGACGCGGCTTCGCGGTGTCGAGATAGCCGCGCGCGGTGCTGGAGCGGCGGCCTTTCGGCGTCACGAAACGGTCCATCGGGCCAAACCCTTCCTGCTGATAGCCGTTCAGATCGTCGGTACGCGGATACCCCGCCTGCACGCCTGCTTCAATCATCGCCGCGAACAGCGGATTGTTGCCGGGTTTGCAGGTGGTGATGCTCACCGGGCCGTCGCCGCCGTGGTAATCGTTAGCGCCGATATCGCGCGTTTCCGATTTCCGGTAATAGGGCAGGCAGTCGAGATAAGTCCAGCGCTCAAGACCGGGCTGCTGCGCCCAGTTGTCGAGATCCATCGCGTTGCCGCGCACATAACACATGCCGTTAATCAGCGACGATCCGCCAAGCCCTTTACCGCGTCCGCACTCCATGCGGCGGTTATTCATGTATGGCTCAGGCTCAGTCTCATACGCCCAGTTGTAGCGTTTTCCCTGTAGCGGGTAAGCCAGCGCCGCCGGCATCTGGGTGCGGAAGTCAAAGCGGTAATCCGGGCCGCCCGCTTCCAGCAGTAATACGGTGACGTCACTGTCTTCGGTCAGTCTTGTTGCCAAAACATTCCCTGCGGATCCGGCTCCGATAATGATGTAATCAAATTCCATTAGTCGTTCCTCAGGTTAAAAATAAATCAAAATACGGACTGAAAGCGGGTCATCTCGACCTGCACGGATTTCACCTGCGTATAGCTTTGCAGGGTCATCAGCCCGTTCTCGCGGCCAATGCCGGAGTGCTTATAGCCGCCGACCGGCATCTCGGCGGCGGATTCGCCCCAGGTGTTGATCCAGCAGATGCCCGCTTCAATCTGGTGAATGACGCGGTGCGCGCGGTTGAGATCCTGCGTAACGACGCCCGCCGCCAGGCCGTAATCGGTGGCGTTGGCGCGTTTCACCGCTTCTTCTTCGCTCTCATAAGTGAGAATCGACATGACCGGCCCGAAGATCTCCTCGCGCACGATGGTCATCTCATCGCGACAGTCAGTGAAGACGGTCGGCTCGACCCATGCGCCGTTATCAAACCCCTCGCCGGTCATGCGTTTGCCGCCGCACAGCAGGCGCGCGCCTTCACGGATACCGGTCTCGATGTAGCGCATCACGTTGTCGCGGTGCGCGAAGCTGACCATCGGCCCGAAATTCGTCGCCGGATCGTTGAGATCGCCCGCTTTAATGCGCGCCACGCGCTCAGCGATTTTCGCCTCGAAGGGCGCCTTAAGTTTCGCCGGGATAAAGACGCGCGTACCGTTGGTGCAGACCTGGCCTGAACTGTAGAAGTTGGCCATCATGGCGATGTCGGCGGCGAGACTCAGATCCGCGTCGTCAAAAATGATGAGCGGCGATTTTCCGCCAAGCTCCATAGTGACCTCTTTCAGCGTCGAGCCCGCCGCGTTCGCCATCACTTTTTTGCCGCTGGCGACGCCGCCGGTAAACGAGACTTTGTCGATGCCGGGGTGTTCCGTCAGCAACTGGCCGGTGACCGCGCCACGGCCGTTCAGCACGCTGAAGACGCCGTCCGGCAGGCCCGCTTCGGTGTAGATTTCCGCGAGTTTCAGTGCGGTGAGCGGCGTGACTTCGCTTGGCTTGAAGATCATGGCGTTGCCCGCAGCCAGCGCCGGGGCAGATTTCCACAGCGCAATCTGGATGGGGTAGTTCCAGGCGCCAATCCCCGCCACCACGCCAAGCGGTTCGCGGCGGGTATACACAAAAGCGGTATCGCGCAGCGGGATCTGCTGGCCTTCCAGCGCGGGGATAAGCCCGGCGTAATATTCCAGCACGTCGGCGCCGGTGACGATATCGACCGCCTGGGTTTCACTCAGTGGTTTGCCGGTGTCGAGGGTTTCAAGCGCGGCCAGCTCGTCATTGCGATCGCGCAGAATATCCACGGCGCGGCGCAGAATGCGCGAGCGTTCCATCGCGGTCATCGCCGCCCAGATTTTCTGGCCTTTGCGCGCGGCTTCGACGGCGCGATCCACGTCGGCCTGACCGGCTTCATGAACCTCGGCGAGCACGTCGCCGTTCGCCGGGTTGATGGTCTGGAAGGTATTGCCCGCCGCTGCCGGGACATATTTGCCATCAATATAAAGCTGCTGTTCTGCGAATCGGGACATGATTCCTCCTTCTTAAGGGTGCTCTGCGCCAGCCAGCTGCTGACGGATGAATTGAGTGGTGAGCGTTCTGGCGGTATCCAGATTAAACGGCTTGCCGCTCAGCGCCGCGCGCAGCCACAGGCCATCGATCAGCGAGGCCAGGCCGTGCGCCGCCAGTCGCGCCTGTTCGCGCGGCAGTTCGCGGCGAAACTCGGCGGCGAGCGTCGAAAACAGCCGACGGCTGCTGACGCGCTCCAGACGCCCGAGCTGCGGCTGATGCATGCTGCTTGCCCAGAAATCGAGCCAGGCTTTCATCGCCGCGCTGTGTACCTGGGTGTCGTCGAAGTTGCCTTCGACAATCGCCAGCAGACGCGCCTCGGTGCTGGCCTGGCCCAGCGGTTTGAGCCGGGCGGCGACGGCGTCGCGTAGCTGGCGGGTGATGTCACGCATGGTGGCTTCCAGCAGGCCGTTTTTATCTTTGAAATAGTGGCTGATGATCCCCGCCGAGACGCCCGCCCGACGCGCGATCTGCGCGATGGTGGCGTCGTTTATCCCGACGTCATTAATGGTGCTCAGCGTTGCATCAATTAACTGCCTGCGCCGTATCGGCTGCATTCCCACTTTTGGCATGACCCCGGACTCCCGCTCACCACGATGTTAAGACTATTAGAACTTTTTTTGATTGGACGTTCAATATAAAAAAAGAAATTGTTAAGATGTTGTGATTGAATCGTCGCAAAAGCGGAGCGGTGCGCTACGCTATCTGG
Organism: Cronobacter muytjensii ATCC 51329; assembly: GCF_001277195.1. Lineage (NCBI taxonomy): Bacteria > Pseudomonadati > Pseudomonadota > Gammaproteobacteria > Enterobacterales > Enterobacteriaceae > Cronobacter > Cronobacter muytjensii. Next base: position 2,081,560 of record NZ_CP012268.1, on the reverse strand, counting down.
CAATTAATCACCGTTATGAACGATCGGGGGGCGCAGAGAAGGGCCTGGCGAGGCCGGTAAATGACCACGCACTTTTTACAGGATGACAGGACATTAACCAGAGGTAACCGATGACGAATCCACCTGCCAGTGAAAAAAACAGAATTAACGCCGTAGTGTTCTACACGTCAGCCGCGCTGATTCTGACTTTTTCACTGGTCACCATTTTATTCAGCAAGCAGTCCGCAGACTGGATCCAGCTGGCGGTAAACTGGGTCTCAGCGACGTTCGGCTGGTATTACATGCTGGCCGCCACGCTCTATATCGTGTTCGTGATTTTCATGGCCTGTTCGCGCTATGGGGATATCAAACTAGGACCGGAGCAGTCGAAACCGGAGTTCAGCCTGCCGAGCTGGTCAGCCATGCTGTTCGCCGCCGGTATCGGCATCGACCTGATGTTTTTCTCAGTCGCCGAACCGGTGACGCAATATATACAGCCGCCGACGGGGGCGGGGCAGACGATAGAAGCCGCGCGTCAGGCGATGGTCTGGACGCTGTTCCACTACGGGCTGACGGGCTGGTCGATGTATGCGCTGATGGGCATCGCGCTGGGCTACTTTAGTTATCGCTACAACCTGCCGCTGACCATTCGCTCCGCGCTGTACCCTATTTTCGGCAAGCGCATTAACGGGCCGATAGGCCATACCGTGGATATCGCGGCGGTGATCGGCACCATTTTCGGTATCGCCACGACGCTCGGCATTGGCGTGGTGCAGCTTAATTACGGCCTGAAAGTACTGTTCGATATTCCCGAAGGGCTGACGGCGCAAATGGCGCTGATTGTGCTGTCGGTTGTCATCGCCACCATTTCAGTTACCTCGGGCGTCGATAAAGGCATTCGTTTTCTTTCTGAGCTCAACGTTATCCTGGCGCTAGGGCTTATCCTGTTTGTGCTTTTTATGGGCAAAACCGATTTTCTGCTAAACGCGCTGGTGCTGAATATCGGGGATTACATCCATCGCTTTATGGGGATGACGCTCGACACGTTCGCCTTTGATATGCCGCGCCAGTGGATGAACAGCTGGACGCTCTTCTTCTGGGCCTGGTGGGTGGCGTGGTCGCCGTTTGTCGGGCTGTTCCTGGCGCGTATTTCACGCGGGCGCACTATTCGCCAGTTCGTGCTGGGCACGTTGATTATTCCGTTTACCTTTACGCTGCTGTGGCTGTCGGTGTTTGGCAACGCCGCGCTGTATGAAATTATCCACGGCGACGCCGGGTTTGCACAGGAGGTTATCGCCCATGCGGAGCGCGGCTTCTACAGCCTGCTTGCGGAATATCCGGCCTTTAAGCTGAGCGCCTCGGTCGCCACCATTACCGGGATGCTGTTCTACGTGACCTCCGCCGATTCCGGCTCGCTGGTACTGGCGAACTTCACCTCGAAGCTCAAAGACATCAACAGCGACGCCGCCAACTGGCTGCGTATTTTCTGGTCGGTCGCGATTGGCGTGCTGACGATGGGCATGCTGATGACCAACGGCATTTCGGCGCTGCAAAACACGACGGTGATTATGGGGCTGCCGTTCAGCTTCGTGATTTTCTTTGTTATGGCCGGGCTGTATAAATCGCTGAAGGTGGAAGATCACCGCCGCGCCAGCGCCAGCCGCGATACCGCGCCCTATATTCCGTCTGGCAATGACCGTCTGAGCTGGAAAAAGCGGCTGTCGCGCCTGATGAACTACCCGGGCGCGCGCTATACCCAGCAGATGATGGAAACGGTGATTTTCCCGGCGATGCAGGATGTCGCGAAGGAGCTGGAATTGCGCGGAGGGCGCGTTTCGCTGCGTAAAGTCGACGCCGACGAAGCGCCGCCGCTGGGTTATCTGGATCTGCGCGTGCATCTTGGCGAGGAGCAGGATTTTGTTTATCAGGTCTGGCCGCAGCAATATTCGGTGCCAGGCTTTACCTACCGCGCCCGCAGCGGGAAATCGCACTATTTCCGTCTGGAAACCTTTCTGCTGGAGGGCAGTCAGGGTAATGACCTGATGGATTACAACAAGGAACAGGTGATTATCGATATTCTCGACCAGTACGAGCGTCATCTGAACTTTATCCACCTCCACCGCGAGGCGCCAGGCAATAACCTGGTCTTCCCGGAGCTGTAAAAGAAATAGGCCACGCGAGTGGCCTTTTTTGTTAAGGTTGCCGCTTTACCCAAAGGAGACGCCACTATGCAACGCTGGACGATCCACTGGCTGGAAGCGCAGGGCGATTTAAGCGATTACCGCGCCCGGATCCATGACGAGACCGCCGCCGCGTACGAAACGCTGGCCGCGATAATGATGCCGCCGCGACTCGATATTCTGGTGCATCGCGCGCCGGGGCAGGTTATCCCGGAGATTGGCCTTGCGGGCCGCGCGTATCACGGCGCGCTTTTCAGTATGGGCATTGACCCGGATAACCCTCATCTCACGTCATCCCTGACGGACGGCACGTTGCGCAGGCAGATTTTGCATGAAGTACATCACTGTATGCGAATGGCAGGGCCTGGCTATGGCTGGACGCCTGGCGAAGCGCTGGTGAGCGAAGGGCTTGCAGGCCAGTTTGTGACCTGGCTGATGGGCAGCGCGCCGGAGCCCTGGGAGCGCGCGCTGGAAAGCGCTGCCTTAACCGCCGCGCCAGTGAGTGTCGCCGCGCTGGGTGACGCCCGATATGACCATGCCGCCTGGTTTTTCGGCACCGGCGCGCTGCCCCGCTGGTACGGTTATACGCTTGGCTATGAAATGGTGGGCGCATGGCTTGGAGACATTGGCGAACCTGACCCTGAGCGCCGGGTGGCGGTGTCGGCGCAGGAAGTGATTGCGGCGGCGCGTCGCCACGGGCTGGCAGGCGAATAGCGGGGCGCTTATCGTCCCGCACAATAGATTAGCGTGTTCACGTCGGCTTCTGCTCATGGTGTAGCCGACGCGCCCGGCAGATGTGAGCATGATTTTCATCCGCCCATTGCACGAGTTTTTTCATGGGCTCAAGAAAGGAATTACCGAGCGCGGTCAGCCGGTATTCGACTCTCGGCGGCACTTCAGGGTAGACCGTCCGGCTGATATAGCCGTCCATTTCAAGCCGTTTAAGCGTGCGCGAAAGCATCTGGCGTGAGATATCACCAATTTCCCGGTTCAGCTCGTTAAACCGCACCGTGCGCCCCGCCAGCGCCTCAAGGATCAGCAGACTCCACTGATCGCCAATCTGATTCAGTACATCGCGTATCGGGCATGGCTGCCCGTATTGGGCGATGTCGTCACGTTCGTTTTTCGTCATGATGGTGCGCTAACCCCCCGTTAATAGTCACTTTTATGTGACTGAGTCAGAAAATTATGACCTCTTGTTGAGGCCGCGGGCGCACTGTACCATCCGTGCCCGTTATGGTCTATTTTCGTGACCAGGTATGAAATGACAACTGCGCACCAAAGAAGGAGAGAAAAGATGAAAAAAGCGATCGCGGGCGTTTTGATGGCGGCGAGCCTGCTTATTGCGAATGATGCCCTGGCGCACGCGCCTGCGCGTCAGGGCGCGGTCGAAGAGGCCAATCGTCAGTTGGTGCTTGATTTCTACGACCGGTTCTTTAATCGCCATGAAACCGCAGCGGCGGATGTGGTGGTGGATGATTACCGCCAGCACAATCCGGAGGTGCCGGACGGCAAAGCGCCGTTCGTTAACTATTTCAGCGGGTACTTTCGCGATAACCCGCAGTCACGCGCGAAGGTGATCCGCAGCGCGGCCGATGGCGACCTGGTCTGGTTGCAAGTGCATTCGACGAACGGTAGCCACGATCGCGGGCAGGCCGTTCTGGATATCTTCCGGGTGAAAAACGGCAAAATTGTCGAGCACTGGGACATTATCCAGGCGGTGCCGGAGAAGGCCGCGAACGACAATACGATGTTCTGAGACGCAGGCGCCGCGCGCTGACGCGGTGCCTGAATAATGCTGCGCTGCGCGAGGTGGTCAGGGTTGCCCCTGCATATCCCAGCGCGCCGAACCCATATCGTTATAAACACGATCATGGGTAAAAGGCGGGAATGTGGCACGCCCGGCGGCGCTCTTTGAGCGCCTGACAATATGCTTGATCGCCATCCTTAATAATAAAATTCACCAGCCGCCCATCTTTTTCGAAATCAAGATGAACGGTACAGGTTTTTCCATTCCAGGCGTGAGGATCGGCGAGTGCCGCATCCAGCGCGGTTTTAATACCTGCGGCCTGCTTACCATAAATATCTTTATCAGAAACGCGCCCAGAATTTTTATAAATGCATGGGTCCAGCGCACGCGTTTTTTTACAACCGTCTGGCGCAAGCGGCGCGCAGCCTGCAACGCCCGCAGCCATCAACATAACCAGCAGGCATTTTTTCATAGTAAGTCCATTTCCAGAGATAAAGACAAAGGCATAAAAAGTATTGCCACATTATGCCATGTGTATTATCGCCTGCGTGAGCAGCATCGGCTGTACCCCTTATTACCAGGAGGCATACGGACGTTATTCTGTATGGATAAGCAATGGCCTGGCGACAGCGGTAAAATGACATCTTATCGTTTACGCGTAAGCGTTCTCAAAATGTTACGGTGAGGGTTTCGTCGCATGAGTTTTTTCTGAAACAGCAGTAAAGCCGCATCGTTAAAACATTTTGCGGTACAGGTCCGGGCAGAAATCAGAGAGGCAGGCGATACTGAGAGTCTTTTTAAAATATCCGTTAGCGGAACAGCCCGCCGACCGATAACAGATGAGGGACATCTGATGCTGAAACCCAGCGATTATGCTAAAGCCGAAGGTTATAACGAGCTGACTCACGCCATTGGCACCGGGCCTGCCAGCCAGCTTATCGCGCATACCGTACGCGCGCTGGACGTCCAGGATAAAGAGATGCTTGGCGTCTTACTGAAAGTGGAATGTAAAAAACTGGCCCGTCTTGCGGCCCACTTCGAGCGGTTGAGTCCGGCCCATCCGGGCACCGCCGCCGCCCCGCAGTCGGAAGAGGAGACGATACAGGAAGCGGCGCGCTGGATTGCCGGCGCCTCGAATTCGGCCGCGGTATCTGCGCCGCTTATCACCAGTTATCTTTCGCACTACCTTAACTTTGGATTTTCCATCTCTTCTATCGCCGATGTCGATGAACTGCACCGCAGGGTCGCGCCCAATGCCAGTACCACGCCGCGCGGTATCGTGCCGAATGACACGCCGGTGCCTTCCTCTTTCTCCGGGCGTGCGCTGTTCAGCCAGCAGCTCGCGAAAAGCGCGGTGTCCGAACATTCGCCGCTCTACCCGCAGTGTCTTTTCGCCTGGATAACCGGCTGGCACCCGTTTCCGGACGGCAATGGCCGAACCGCGCGCGCGGCATATGCGATAACCGCCATCCGCAACGGAAGCTGGCGTCCGCTGACCAAACAGGACGAAGACCGCCTGAGTGGTCTGTAACCGGTAAAAACGTCGTATCTCATCAGGCGTTATCGCCCGTTTGTCGAGCGGTAGCGCTTTGCTTTACCTGTTGCGCAGGGCCGCGAAATGTCCTGCGCCACTCTGTCGGACTGACGTTAAATTTCGCTTTAAAGCTCTGTCTGAAGGAGACAGGCGACTGATAACCCGCCAGCGCCGCCACGGTGCCGATATTGTGGTCGGTCGTTTCGAGCAGTTCCTGGCTGCGTTGAAGACGTTCCGCGCTTAGCCATTCCCCTACAGACATGCCGGTTGCTTTGGCGAAATGACGCGTAAATGTTCGGCGGCTCATGTTTGCGCGGCTCGCCAGCGTATCAACATCGTGGCGTATATTGAGGTTGCGACGCAGATAGTCCATCAGCGCATTGATTTTACTGTCACGCGTAGTCACCGGTACTGCATGCTCAATAAATTGCGCCTGACCCCCTTCGCGATAAGGCGGCGTCACCATTCGACGCGCCACGCGGTTGGCCACCGCCGTGCCACAACGTTCACGCACAATATTCAGACAACAATCAATACCGGCTGCTGTACCTGCGGACGTTATCAGGCGTTCATCGCGGGTATAGAGCGCGTTCCTGTCGAGTTTGACTGTCGGAAAGCGCGCAGCAAAATCATGCTCCACTTCCCAGTGTGTGGAGGCCCGACGGTTATCAAGCAGCCCACTATACGCAAGCACATAGGCCCCGAGGCATAACCCCACGACTTCGGCGCCTCGCGCCCAGGCGCGTGCCAAAGCGGTCAGCAGCGTCTGCGCCGGGCGCTCATCCGGATGGCTCCAGAAGGGAACTATCACAATATCCGCCGTTTCCAGAAGCTCCAGACCATGCTGAACGTTAATCGAAATGCCGATATCTGACACCACCACACCCGGCTCCAGCGCGCAAATCTCCACGTTGAACAGTCCCGCATCTGGCATGGCTTTGTCGAATACCATCGATGGAACCGAGAGATGGAAAGGGCTGAATTCGCGTGTGGCGATAACAGCAATGGAGAGTGCAGACATGCAGTAGCTTCCTCTGATAAATCGTTTTAAGCATTGCGCAGGGGAACGGTAACGTGGAGACGACGTCTCCCCTGCGACATAACGCATCAGAAACTCAGCGTTTCACCATCTTCAGGAATACAGACCGATGCCTGAATTCCTTTTTCCGCCACGTACTGTCTGAGCATGTCGCGGCTTAACAGACAGTGGTTTACGGCTTCCATATGCGAGGCCACAATCGTGGCGGAAGGCAAATGTTCATGGGTACGCAGGACATCTTCCTGACCCATAATGATAGCGCCGATACCATCAACCTGAGCAAAGCCAGCGTTCAGCACCACCACATCAGGCCTGAATGTCATCAGGCTTTTTACATAGGGTTTTACCCAAATAGTATCGCCTGCAATATAGAGCGTTTTTTCACCCGCATGACGAAGCACGAGGCCGCAGGCGTCGCCTAAAAACCCGGCAAGAGCAGGGATCGCGTAAGCTTCATTACTGCCATGCTGACCATCGGTTTTGATCACGCTAACGCCGTTAATCAGCGTTTCATCGGACAACGGCTGCACACAGGTAAACCCCTGCGAGCGCAGCAGCGCTGCGTCCTGTTCATTCTGGGTATAAATGCGTTTATCTTTCGGAATAAGGTTCTGTGCCGCCTCGTCCCAGTGATCCTGATGGGTGTGAGTAACGATAATGACATCCACGTCTAACAGTGACGCTACGGAGACGGGCAGCGAGACCAGCGGGTTACGCAGATGTGAGCGCGCGGTGCCTGCAAAACCCGGCCATGCGGCTTTTTCCGCAAGCATTGGGTCGATAAGAAAGCGTGTGCCGGCATACTCCAGTTTTAATGTGGCGTTGCGAATCTGAGTCAATTTCATCTTTACTCCATGCGTTTTGTTTAAAGTGTCCGGCTTATCGGAACGGATGCAGGGATTATAAAAACTGGCCCGGTGCGCAGTGAGCAGGCCCACGGTCATTATTAGATGGAATCGGGTCAAGATGAATATAAGAAAAGCGCAAGGTCAGGCATCAACGGAAAGTACAGCATGCTGTTAAAAGCGCTGGCGCCGCGGGTTACTGCACGGATGTGATGCGTCGCGTATGCTTAAAAGCGACAGGTATGACGGCGGCTACATACCGCAGGCTGATGGCGGTGGCAGCGCGCCCTGGTTAACCGTGACTAACAGGAGTCCGTGATGAAGAAAATTCCGTCGCTTATGGTGTTCACAGGCGTTCTTTTCAGCATGCAGACGCAGGCATCCAGCGATGACAGCTGGCAGAAACTCTTTTCTGAAGTGAACAAGGCCTGCGTGGCTGCGGCGGGCATTACCCATGCGCAGATCTCAAAACCCGTGCTGTTCCCTGATGAGGCCGGCATGGTAGGGCTGGTGCTGAAATGCAGGACGGCGAAGGTAAAAAACGCCCTCAGCCTGATGTGTCTTTACGATAAAACGAAGAAAAAGGCGTTTGTCAGCGAATATCAGTGGTGAAAGACAAGCTATCGGTAAGCCTGGTGTTATGTTATTCGCGATGAGGCATGGCATCTGCAAACCATGCTGGCTTATGAAATAATAATGACGCTAAATCATAGCGATATAAAATCAGGTGTTCCACCTGCTCCAGGAGGAATGGTCAAGGGAGACGATGGCCTTAATTACTGGCTACGCCAAACGAGGCGAAGTATCGTTTATTTCGGCGTTCGCCTGCCATACCGCGAACCGTCCGGCCTGGATGACGGCGCGCAGGAGGCGGTATGGGGCGTGCTTACCTGGCATAATGCTGTCACGGGCGGGATGCAGACACGCGATTATCATGGCCTGGTCACCACCACGTCACTGGATGCCACCTTCAGGGGGCGCAGCAAGGCGGTAACCACCGGCGAGCATTACCGTTACGCGCAGCCGTACCGGGATCAGGGCGAGGACATCCGTTCTGAGCCGGAAAGCGAAAGCGGGGCGTTTTACGCCCGTATCCGTCGCGAGTGCAAACTCAACCGTTCGCTACGTGTATATCTCTTCAGCAACGCCTGCTCGCTCACCCCGGGAAGCGTGCTGGAGCCGCAGGGCGACGTCATCCGCGCGCTGAAAGAGAGGGCGATTATCACGCTCACCACATTTCACGCCTCGCGCGATTCTCGTCTCCACGTGTCGGTGTGGGGGATGCCCTGTTGATATCGCCTGGCCGACAGCCGACAGCCGACAGCCGACAGCCGACATAGCCAGCCAGCGAGCCACTGAAACTACTTAATGCGATGATGTACGTTCAGACAAAGGAAAGATGACGTCCACCGGATTGGTGCACTGGCAGCTACAATAGCATCTGCATAATGCGAAACGGGGTGAATACGTAGCCCGAAATACTGACTCAGATAAATTACTTCAGAGGCTTAAGATGAACAGAAAGAAGAAACCAGAATACTACTGAATGGTGCGTCCGAGTGGACTCGAACCACCGACCCCCACCATGTCAAGGTGGTGCTCTAACCAACTGAGCTACGGACGCACATTAGGATGGTGCGTTCAATTGGACTCGAACCAACGACCCCCACCATGTCAAGGTGGTGCTCTAACCAACTGAGCTATGAACGCATTGCTGTGTGACAGCGGGGACGAATATTAACGGCAGCCCCGGCACCTGGCAAGGGGTAAACGTCAATTTTCTTTCATATTTCACGCGATTGCCGCGTATTTGCGCAGAATGCTGACAAAGTGATCGGCGTCAGGGGCGGTGTGCGTGTTCATGCAAATCATTCGGCTAAAAAAAGCCGCCCATCGGGGCGGCGTTGAGCTTAGCGCGCGGCGCGCGCCAGGATCCGTTCCGACGGCTGGCGTTGCAGATAGCGCATACGCCACATCATCAGAATAGCGGCTGAGGTGAGGCCAATAATAAAGCCGAACCAGAAGCCCGCCGGGCCCATCGGCTCCACTACCCAGTCGGTCAGCGCCAGAATATAGCCACTCGGTAACCCCAGCACCCAGTAGGCAACAAAGGTGATAAAGAAAATCGAGCGCGTGTCTTTATAACCGCGCAGCACGCCGCTGCCGATCACCTGGATGGAGTCGGAGATTTGATAAATCGCCGCCAGCAGCATCAGGTGCGAGGCGAGGGTGACGACTTCCGGGTTGTCGTTATAGAGCAGGGCGATAGGCTCGCGGAAAACGACGGTAAAGAGTGCCGTCAGTACGGCAAGACAAATCCCTACCGCGATGCCGGTACGCGCAGAGGTCTGCGCCTCCAGCGTTGAGCCCTGGCCGAGACGGAAACCAACGCGAATGGTCACAGCAGCGCTCATCGACATCGGCAGCACGAACATCAGCGAGCTGAAGTTCAGCGCTATCTGATGACCCGCCACGTCAACAATCCCGAGCGGCGACACCAGTAGCGCCACCACGGCGAACAGCGTCACCTCGAAAAACAGCGCCAGCGCCACCGGCAGGCCGAGTTGAGCCAGACGGCGGATCACCGGCCAGTCAAAACGGCTGGCGCCCGGCTGCGGGCGGATGTCGCGCAACGATCCCGCGCGACGGACCCAGAAGTACATGCAGATGAACATCACCCAGTAAACCGAGGCCGTCGCCACGCCGCAACCGACGCCGCCGAGCTCCGGCATGCCAAAATGACCATAGATAAATATGTAGTTCACCGGGATATTCACCAGCAGGCCGATAAAGCCCATCGCCATGCCCGGCGTGGTTTTTGCGAGCCCTTCGCACTGGTTGCGCATGACCTGGAAGAAAAGATAGCCGGGCGTGCCCCACAGCAGCGCGCGCAGGTAATTGACCGCCTTATCGGCGAGCTCAGGGTCGATGTTATGCATCGCGCGGATGATATGTCCGGCGTTCCATAGCACCACCATAATCAATACGGACACCATGCCTGCCAGCACAAAGCCCTGCTGCACCTGATGCGCGATGCGGTCGCGACGGCCGGAGCCGTTCAGTTGGGCGATGACCGGAGTGAGAGCCAGCAGCAGACCGTGTCCGAAGAGAATGGCCGGCAGCCAGATAGACGTGCCGATAGCGACGGCCGCCATATCGGTGGCGCTGTAGCCGCCTGCCATTACGGTATCGACAAACCCCATCGAGGTCTGGGCGATTTGCGCGAAAATCACCGGGATTGCCAGAGCTAATAACTGACGCGCTTCGATAAAATACTTCTGCACGTGAACACCTGTATATTGTTGTTATTTGAAAGACAAAAAATGCCGCCGCAACGGGCAGCGAGAAGAAAATGCAGGGGAATAAGTCAGACTATTGTAGCGAGAGTTCACTATTAAGCCAGTGAAATAATGCGCTTAAGACCGCTCAGGCTGGCAAGGGGATATTCCACCTGTTATTGTTCTGGTTATGAAACTTGCGGCTGTGCGCCGCCATTTTAGCGAATCCAGGAGTGGCAAATATGTTTACCGGTATTGTTCAGGGCACGGCGAAAGTGGTGGCCATCGATGAAAAACCGAATTTCCGCACCCATGTGGTGGAGTTGCCGGACGCGCTGCTGCCGGGGCTGGAGACCGGCGCGTCGGTGGCGCACAACGGCTGCTGCCTGACGGTGACGGAAATTAACGGCAACCGCGTCAGCTTCGATTTAATGAAAGAGACGCTGCGTATTACCAATCTCGGGGATTTACAGCCAGGCGACGTGGTGAACATTGAGCGCGCGGCGAAATTCAGCGATGAAATTGGCGGTCATTTAATGTCCGGGCATATTATGACCACGGCGGAGGTTGCGAAGATCCTGACCTCAGAAAATAACCGACAGATCTGGTTTAAAATTCAGGATCCGACGCTGATGAAGTATATCCTGCACAAAGGTTATATCGGTATCGATGGTATCAGCCTGACGGTAGGTGAAGTAACCGCGACACGCTTTTGCGTATTCCTGATCCCGGAAACGCTACAGCGCACCACGCTTGGCACCAAAAAACTGGGCCAGCGGGTGAATATCGAAATCGATCCGCAGACCCAGGCCGTGGTGGATACCGTCGAGCGCGTACTGGCCTCGCGTGAAGCCGCCGCTGCGATTGCTTCGCAACTCAACCCCGCGGAATAAGCACGTCGCTGGTGGGCTCAGGCGCTCACCAGCGTTCCCCGCACCCGTTCGCCCGGCGCGTCACCGGCCAGCAGCGCCACCGCCTGCCGGGCGATGCTCTCCAGAGAATAGGTAATAGCCGGCACGCCCTCAAGCCCGGCGCCGCGCCCTGAACTCTCAAGACTAAATACCAGAACCTGCTCCGGCACCGCGAAGCGGTATTCGCGCAGCATCGCCACGGCATCGCGCGCCTGGCTGTCGTCGGTCACGAGCAGCGCGTTGAATTTAACGCCGCTGTTAATGAGCTTTTGCAGCGCGATGCGCAGCACCGGCTCGTCTTCAATAATGCGCTGGCGATGAAACGGCACCAGATGATTTTCCGCCGCCTGGCGGTAACCCTGGAGAATTTCGGCTGCCGCGTCGCCCGCCGGAAAGTTAATCAGGGCGATATCGCGGCGCTGGTGGCTGCATAAATATTGCACCGCGGTCTGGGCGGCGAAGAGCCAGTCAAACTGGATGCCCTGAGCGGTGGCGGCGCTGAGGCAATCCACCAGGATAACGTCATCATCAAGCGGTGGCAGGGGAAAACGGGCGCCGACTATCATCAGCGCGTCGCACAGGCCCGAATCCAGCTCGGCGCGCGCGCGCGTGACTTCCTGCGCGGAGCTGGCAAAACGCAGCAGCAGATGTTTGCCGCGCTGGCTGAGCTGCTTTTCCAGCGCCTGCAGCCAGCAGGTGGCCTGCTGAATGTGTTCGCTGGCGCAAATCACGCCAATGCAGTGGGTGGTCTGACTGGAGAGCGACTGCGCGATCGCGTTCGGCTGGTAGTTGAGCATTTCGGCGGCGCGCAGCACCGCCAGACGGCTCTCTTCCTTCACGCCGCGATTGCCGCTCAGCACCCGGGATACGGTAGCTTTGGAGACGCGCGCCAGGCGCGCGACATCATTGATGGTGGACATCATCTTTTCCTGCAAAGCGTGGCGGCGCGAAGGCCGCCACTCGGTTACTCATCAAACCCGTTCTTTGCCGCCACCTGGCGGTACCATTCACCGCTCTTTTTAATCGTGCGTTTCTGGCTTTCCAGATCGAGCGACACAAAGCCGTAGCGATTCTTATAGGCGTTGCACCAGGACCAGTTATCGATAAAAGTCCACATGTGGTAGCCCAGACAACGGCTGCCTTCGCTGAGGCCCTTATGCAGCCACTTCAGGTGATCGCGCACGAACTCAATGCGGTAATCATCCTGAATCTGCCCCTCATGCTCGAAGCGCTGTTCGTTTTCCACACCCATGCCGTTTTCTGAGATATAGCAGCGCGGGTTGCCATACTCTACACGCAGGCGGGTGAGAATGTCGTAGATGCCTTTCTCATAAATTTCCCAGCCGCGGTAGGGGTTCATTTTACGCCCTGGCATTTCATAAGCGCTGAAGAACCACTCAGGCATAAACGGGCTGTCCGGATTGACCTGCGAATCCCGGCACTGAATGCGGCGCGGCTGATAGTAATTGATGCCGAGCAGATCCACCACACCCGCCGCCAGCAGTTCTTTGTCGCCAGGCTGGCAGTCGGGCAGTTGATCGTACTGAGCCAGCAGCGCCACCAGATCTTCCGGGTAGGTGCCGCGCAGCGCCGGGTCGAGGAAACTGCGGTTGAACATCAGATCGGCAATATGCGCCGCTTTGACATCCGCCGGATTCTGCGAGCGCGGGTAAGACGGCGTCAGGTTCAGGATAATGCCGATTTCACCGCCATCGTTACGCTCGTGGTAGGCCTTTACCGCGCGGGCATGCGCCAGCATGGTGTGATACGCAACGGTCGCCGCGCGGCGGAAATCCACCACGTTCGGGTAGTGGAAATCGTACAGATAGCCGCCTTCCACCGGCACGATCGGCTCATTAAAGGTAAACCAGTGGGTCACGCGGTCGCCGAAGAGTTCAAAGCAGGTGCGCGCGTAGGCTTCAAAGGCGTCGATCACCTTGCGGTTCTCAAAGCCGCCCTGTTCCTGGAGCGACAGCGGCATATCAAAGTGGAAGAGATTAATAAATGGCGTGATGCCCTGGCGCAGCAGTTCATCGATAACCTGATTGTAGAAGGCGACCGCCTCCTGATTGACCGCGCCGGTGCCGTCCGGGATCAGGCGCGCCCAGGAAATGGATGTCCGAAAGGTATTGTGATTGAGCGCCTTCAGCAGCGCGATGTCTTCTTTCCAGTGCTGATAAAAAGTCGAGGTCTGCGCCGGGCCGACACCGTGGTGAAAGCGCTCCGGTTGCAGGCGGAACCAGTGGTCCCAGGTGGTGGGCGTTTTGCCATGGCTCAGGCTTTCGCCTTCGGTTTGCGGCGCCGAGCTGGCGCTGCCCCACCAGAATCCTTCAGGAAATGAGTAGTGCATATCCATCCTCATAGCTCAGTCAGACGCCTGCCGGTACGGCAGGCGGGGTAAAAATCAGGCATTATTTGTGACGGTGTCACTTTCAGGCGTACCCTGTGCGGTCTCCTGCTTTTGCAGGGTGCGCTCATAGGCTTTAACAAACGGGTAGTACATCAGCGCCGACATCACCATACAGATAAGGCACATGATGACCGGGCTGAACGCCCAGTTGGCGGCCCATGACGCGCCGACCGGCGCGGGCGTGGTCCACGGCGTCAGCGAGACGACCTGCGCCAGCCAGCCCAGTTTCGTCGCGGTCCACGCCAGCACGGCGTTCACCATCGGCACCAGAATAAACGGCAGGAAGAAGACCGGGTTCATGATGACCGGCGCGCCAAACAGAATTGGTTCGTTGATGTTAAAGAGGCTCGGTACGACGCCCATTTTACCGATGGTGCGCAGGTGGATCGCGCGACTGCGCAGCAGCAGGAACGCCAGCGGCAGTGTCGACCCTACGCCGCCAATCAGCAGGTAGTGGTCCCAGAAACCCTGCAGATAGATATGCGGCAGCGCCTGGCCCGCAGCGAGCGCGGCCTGGTTGGCGGAAAGATTCGCCATCCAGAACGGGTTCATAATACCGGTGACGATAAGCGCCCCATGAATACCGGCAAACCACAAAATCTGGCAAATCAGCACGGAAATCAGGATCGCCGGCAGGGAATCAGAGGCAGCCACCAGCGGCGACAGCAGGTGCATAATCGCCTCCGGCAGGATCATGCCGGTGGTGGATTCAATCAGCAGGTTGAGCGGGTGAAGCGTAAAGACAATCACGACCACCGGGATCAAAATCTCAAATGAACGCGCGACGCCGGTCGGCACCTCTTTTGGCAGGCGAATAGTAATATTGTGACGTTTCAGAAAGGCATACATTTCGCTCGCGTAAATCGCCGTGATAAGCGCCGTAAAGATGCCCTGGCCGGAGAAATATTGCGTGGAGATAGCGCCGTCTTTATAGGGCGCGGCTACCAGCAGAAAGGCCATAAACGCCAGCAGGCCGGTCATGATCGGGTCAAGCTGATAGTGCTTGCCGAGGCTTGCGCCAATGCCAACGGAGATAAAAAACGTCATTACGCCCATGCTGAGGTTAAACGGCAACATCAGCTGTTCGCGGTATTTCAGCGAAAGATCGAGCCAGGCGCGGCAAAAGCCGTTCTGCGTATCCGGCGAGAAGGGCGGAAAGATAAACACCAGCAGAAACGAACCAATAATCATAAACGGCAGGGCGGCAAGAAAGCCGTCCCTGATGGCCACCACGTGACGCTGCGAACCCATGGCGCCCGCCAGCGGCGTAATTTTGTTTTCAATAACATGGACCATACTCTGGTACAGACTCATGAGGCATTTCCTTTCTCAGGCAGGGGGAATGGCGCTCAGTGTGAAACAAAATGGAAACCGGTTTCCATGCGTCTGTCACCTGATTGTCGCCGGGATCACTTTTATTGAAGGAAACGTCGTGAAAGCGTGAGAAATATCACAAAGCAGGCAAGAGAGAGTGGCAAAAAACCCCCGGCATGCGCCGGGGCGAGCGTTTAGCGGGCGACGCGCAGGCCGTTTTCCACGCCGCGGCTGAAGACGACCTGCCAGAGCTGGATATCGCGCGCGCGAAACGCGCCCGCGCAGGCGTTCAGGTAATAGGTGAACATCCGTTTAAACCGCTCTGAGTAGTTATCAGCGATGTCCGGCCAGGCGGTGAGAAAACGCGCGTACCAGGCCATCAGGGTTTTATCGTAATCCGCGCCGAAGTTATGCCAGTCCTCCATCACGAAGTGTGGCTCGCTGGCGGCGGCAATCTGCCGGGCTGAGGGCAGACAGCCGTTCGGAAAGATGTATTTATCAATCCACGGATCGACATTGTTATCGGTTTTGCGCGAGCCGATGGTGTGCAGCAGGAACAGCCCGTCAGGCTTCAGGTTACGGTCGGCGACATCGAAATAGGTGGCGTAGTTTTTCGGGCCGACATGCTCGAACATGCCCACCGAGACGATGCGGTCGAACTGAGCATTGAGATCGCGGTAATCCTGCAAAAGGATCGTCACGTCAAGGCCGTCACAGCGCGCCTGCGCCATCTTCTGTTGCTCGGCAGAGATAGTCACGCCGGTGACCGACACGCCATAATATCGCGCGGCGAACGCGGCGAGACCGCCCCAGCCGCAGCCGATATCCAGCAGCGTCATACCAGGCTTGAGTTCAAGCTTTTCGCAGATCAGCCGCAACTTCGCCTGCTGGGCGTCCTCCAGATTATCCGCCTCTTTCCAGTAACCGCAGGAGTATTGCATATACGGGTCGAGCATCCGGCTGAAGAGATCGTTGCCGAGATCGTAATGCTCTTTACCGACAATCCAGGCGCGCTTTTTCGATTGCAGGTTAAACAGACGGGCGCCGAGGATGCGCAGCGTATCTTTGAAATGGTGAGGGAGTTGGTCTTCGAGCCCCGCACGGAGCACCCTGGTGAAGAACAGATCGAGGCGTTCGCACTCCCACCATCCGTCCATATAGCTTTCGCCAAGGCCGAGAGAGCCTTCCTGTAAAACACGTTTAAAAAAATCCGGGTTTTTTACCTGAATATCGGAGGGAGCGGGGCCGTTAACGGTGATCCCGGCCCGGCTGAGCAGTTCAGCTGCAATGCGATACCAGTGGTTATCCGGTATGTTGACTTCTTCCAGACACGATGAACTCATAGCTTCTCCATCACTGATGTGACCAGAACCTTAAAACAGCGTAGTCGCAATTTTCGGTATGTGAGAAATATCACGGAAAGGTCCGCGAGCCTGATATCCGACGTAGAACAGAGGAAGGGAGATGCCCCTTGCCAGAATAGTCATTCCAGAAAAAACGGGAGCCAGCGGCTCCCGTTACTACATAATATTTATGGTATTTATCGTAGAGCCGCGAATCAGTATAGGCCTCGCATTACGATGATTCAACCATTGACAGTTAGCACGCTAATAACAAAAACGTCATATTATCGCCCGCCTGATTACCGCACGCTGACCTGACGCCCGCGAAGCCGCCAGCCAAGACCCGCCAGCAAGACTGTCGCCAGCATCACGCTGGTGGTGGAAAGCAGCGGTGTTGCGACCAGCCACGAAACCACCAGACTCGCCACAAAGCACAGCCCCAATTGCAAAGTATTCTGCAGCGCGGCGGCGCGTCCGGTCGCCTGCGGGAAGGGCAGCAGCGCGGCGGCCACGACAATAGGGTAAATCGCGCCGTTCGCCATCGCCATCAGGCAGAAGGGAATAAGCAGCGTCGTCAGCGTCACCGCATCGCTTAAGCCTACAAGCCAGGTGGCGATCACGCTTAGCGCATAGCCCACCAGCAGCCACGGCAGCAGCTTCTCGCCGTGCCATTTTTGCAGCGCGCTGCGACAGCCGTAGCCGCCGATAAGAAAGGCGATAGTCTGCGGTACATAGCTTAAGCCTATCACCGCCGGGCTGTAGCCCATCGCGTGCAGGATAAACGGCGAACCGGTCAGCCAGGCGAAAAAGCTGGCGGAGCAGGCGGCGTAGATCAGCACATTGCCGCTATAGGCGGGCGAGCGCAGCAGCATGGCGAAGCTCAGCGGCTCGCCGTCGTGGTTGCCTTGCGGCGCGCCTGCGGGCAGACGCAGCGCCGGGATCATCAGCAGCAGCGTAATGGCGAACAGTACCACGAAAATCGCCTGCCAGTCGAAATGGTTCAGGATCCAGCTGCCAAGCAGCGGCGCCAGTGCCGGGGAGAGCCCCACCAGCGGCATAATGGTGGCGAAAATACGCCGCGCCTGCTGGGCCGGGTAGCGGTCCGTCACCAACGCCTGCCAGCTTACCGCAGCCGCACAAACGCCGACTGCCTGAATAAAGCGCAGCGCCAGCAGCGCGCCTGCGCTCTCTACCCAGACGGTGCCAAGGCAGCCTGTCGCGAAAATCCCGAGCCCCGCCAGCAAGACCGGGCGACGGCCGAAACGGTCAGAGAGCGGCCCCCAGGCTAGCTGCGCGAGCGCAAAGCCCGCGAGGAACAGACTCAGGGAGGCGCTGATAGCGGACGGCGCTGTATGGAGATCCGCTTCAATTGCCGCGAACGCCGGCAGATACATATCGGTGGCGAGAAACCCGAGCACGCTCAGCCCGGCCAGCCAGCAAAGAAAGCCTTTTGTAGGTCGCATAATTTTTGCTCACTTCGTAATACGCGAAAGAGCCCGGAGTGTACGGAGTGCAAACCGGCTTGTGAAACGTTAATATTTGCCGTTTCCATTCAAAATTTTTGCAGGCAGAAAATGTGGTCTGAGTATTCACTCGAAGTGGTAGACGCGGTGGCGCGCAACGGCAGCTTCAGCGCGGCGGCGGCGGAACTCCATCGCGTGCCTTCTGCCGTCAGCTATACCGTGCGCCAGCTTGAAGAGTGGCTGGCGGTCTCTTTGTTTGAACGTCGCCATCGTGACGTGGTGCTGACGCCCGCTGGCGCCTGGTTTCTGCGGGAAGGGCGTTCTGTTATCAAAAAAATGATGATCACCCGTCAGCAGTGCCAGCAGATTGCTAACGGCTGGCGCGGGCAGCTCTCCATCGCGGTCGATAATATCGTGCGCCCCGAACGCACGCGTCGGCTGGTGCTTGATTTCTACCGCCACTTTTCCGATGTCGAATTGCTGGTGTCGCAGGAGGTGTTTAACGGCGTCTGGGACGCGCTGGCGGACGGACGCGTGGAAGTCGCCATCGGCGCCACCCAGGCGGTGCCGGTGGGCGGCGGGCGCTTCGCGTTTCGTGATATGGGCATGTTGAGCTGGCGCTGCGTGGTGGCGAGCCATCATCCGCTGGCGCAGCACGCGGGCGCGCTCAGCGATGACAGTCTGCGCGATTACCCGTCGCTGGTGCTGGAAGACACCTCGCGCTCGCTGCCCAAACGCATCACCTGGCTGCTTGATAACCAGCATCGCGTGGTGGTGCCGGACTGGCACTGCGCCGCCGACGCGCTGAGCGAGGGACTGTGTATCGGCATGGTGCCGACGCATTTCGCAAAACCCTGGCTGGACCGCGGCCAGTGGCGGGCGTTGACGCTGGAAAACCCGTTCCCGGACGCCGCCTGCTGCCTGACGTGGCGGCAAAGTGACGCCTCGCCCGCGCTGCGCTGGCTGCTGGATTACCTGGGGGACAGTGAAACGCTGAACAAGGAGTGGCTGCGGGAGCCAGACTGAGCGGGCTCCCGGCAGGGATTAACGGCGATAGTCGCGGAACGGACCGTCCGCCACCGAGCGGCGTTCGATAAGGCGCGGGTGCACCTCGATAGTCTGGGACTCTTCGCGTTTATTAATGATGCGATCAAGCAGCATATTAAACGCGGTCTGACCCAGCGTTTCCTTCGGTTGATGGATGGTGGTCAGCGCCGGGCTGAAAAAGCGGGCGTTGCGCACGTTATCGTAGCCGATGATGGAAATATCCTGCGGCACGCGCAGGCCCATCTCGTCGGCGGCGCAAATCGCGCCCATCGCCATGATATCGCCGCCGCAGAACACAGCGGTAGGACGCTGCGGCTGGGAGAGGATCTGCTGCATCGCGCGATAGCCCGATTCCGGCTCGAAATCGCCCTGCACAATCCAGTTTTCCGGCACTTTAATCATCGCTTCTTCCAGCGCCTTCATAAAGCCGGAGAAACGCCCGACGCCGGTATTACGCTCAAGCTGGCCGGGAATCACCCCGATATCGCGATGGCCGCGCTCAATGAGATAGCGCCCCGCGAGGTATCCGCCCTGGAAGGCGTTATCGATAACCGAGTCGGTGAAATCCGCTCTGGCTTCACCCCAGTCCATCACGACCATCGGGATATGACGGTACTCCTCGAGCGTGGCGAGCAGCGGCTCGGGGTATTCCGAGCACATCACCAGCAGGCCATCGACGCGCTTTTGCGCCATCATTGACAGATAAGCGCGCTGCTTTTCCAGATTGTTATGGGCGTTGCCGAGGATCAGCGTATAGCCTTTCGCGAAGCAGCTGTTCTCAACGGCTTCGATGATTTCCGCAAAATAGGGCGCTTCGCTGCTGGTGGAGAGCAGGCCGATGGATTTGGTGTGGTTCACCTTCAGGCTGCGCGCCACGGCGCTCGGCGAATAATGTAATTCTTTAATTGCCGCCCACACCGCGTTGCGCGTCTCTTCCGCCACAAAACGGGTTTTGTTAATTACATGTGAGACTGTTGTAGTAGAAACGTTTGCTCGCTTCGCGACGTCTTTAATTGTTGCCATTAATCATCACTCCAGACCCCTCGCTGAGCCCTGTAAAATCACGGGTTAATCGTTTGCCTGTACACACCCCTGTGTGCCACGAGGGGACGTGCGGCATGCCGGGAAACGCGACATTTATCGTGAGGAGGGGTCGATGGCCGGTACCGAATAAAGTAGCGACGAATTTTGGCTTATCTTTATCGAAAGGGGAAGAGGGAAAACGCATATCTGGTTAAATGTCGCAGGATTTTTCGGCGCGTTTATGCAAAAATGCGCTCTACCTGTTTTTTATGGGGTCTTTAAGGAGAAAACCATGAGTACCGATCTGAAATTTTCGCTGGTCACCACTTTTATTGTACTGGGTTTAATTGTGGCGGGCGCGTTTACCGCCATTCTGCATTAAGGGTGTCGCGGGGGAGCGCGCCTGTTCTCCCGTCTTCTTTTTACAATTCCTGCGTTTAACCCGTTTTCTTTCGTTACCGCCTTTCTTTTTCACCTTATTCCCTTATGATTCGCTGATAACACTATTTGCGAGTTCATTAACACCTTCGCAATAATATTTTGCTGTTTTTGTTACTTATCTTTTCGACCTGAAAATGCCATTCTTCCTGCATCCTGCTGTAACGCCGTGAATTCCCGGCGCTGTTGTACAATTTCTGGAGCAATTAATGAAAGTCAATTTCCCTTTACTGGCACTGGCCATTGGTGCTTTTGGCATTGGCACGACCGAGTTTTCCCCGATGGGGCTGCTGCCGGTGATCGCCCACGGCGTTAACGTCTCGATCCCCGCAGCCGGTATGCTGATTAGCGCCTACGCGGTTGGGGTCATGGTCGGCGCGCCGCTGATGACGCTACTGCTGTCGCATCGCGCCCGGCGCAGCGCCCTGATTTTCCTGATGGCGATTTTCACGGCAGGCAATGTGCTGTCGGCGCTGGCGCCGGATTACATGACGCTGATGGCCTCGCGTATTCTCACCAGCCTCAACCACGGCGCGTTCTTTGGGCTTGGCTCCGTGGTGGCCGCAAGCGTGGTGCCTAAGCATAAGCAGGCGAGCGCCGTCGCGACGATGTTTATGGGGCTTACCATCGCCAATATCGGCGGGGTGCCTGCGGCGACCTGGCTTGGCGAAACCATCGGCTGGCGCATGTCGTTCCTCGCCACGGCAGGGCTGGGTCTGATAGCGATGGCGAGCCTCTGGTTCTCACTGCCGAAAGGCGGCAGCGGCGAGCGCCCGGATGTGAAAAGCGAACTGGCGGTGCTGATGCGCCCGCAGGTGGTGAGCGCGTTGCTGACCACAGTGCTCGGCGCGGGCGCGATGTTCACGCTCTATACCTATATCGCCCCGGTGCTGCATCATATTACTGACGCCACTCCGGCGTTTGTTACCGCGATGCTGGTACTGATTGGCGTTGGTTTTTCCATTGGCAACTATCTCGGCGGCCGTCTGGCGGACCGCTCGGTAAGCGCCACGCTGAAGGGCTTTCTGCTGCTGCTTATCGTCATCATGGCGGCTATTCCGTGGCTTGCGAAAACCGAGATCGGCGCGGCGGTCAGCATGGTGGTGTGGGGCGCGGCGACGTTCGCAGTGGTGCCGCCGCTGCAGATGCGCGTGATGCGCGTCGCCAGCGAAGCGCCTGGCCTGTCGTCATCGGTGAATATCGGCGCGTTTAACCTCGGCAACGCGCTTGGCGCGGCGGCGGGCGGCGCGGTTATCCATGCGGGCTTCGGCTACAGCGTGGTGCCGGTCATGGGCGCGCTGATTGCCGCCCTCGGTCTGCTGCTGGTGGTGCTCTCAGGACGTCGCGAAACGCAAACGGCCTGTCGCGCGGAATAAAGCGTATAACGAAAAAAACGGAGAAGGGCGACCTTCTCCGTTTTTTTGATAGCGAGCGCCGATTTAACGGATCGTGCGCGGTGTCATGACCCGGCGCGCGCCGACATAGTGGCGCTGCCAGTAATCTTCGCTGAGCGAGGTTATCTGAATTTCCTGTCCGCTACGCGGCGACTGGATAAACTTGCCGTTGCCGACATAGACGCCGACGTGATCGGCGGTGCCGCGACCCTGGGTGCGGAAGAAAACCAGATCGCCACTTTCCAGCTCGCCACGATTTACCGGTGCGGCATCGCGCAGGTGATACATTTCATTGGCGGTGCGCGGAATGCGGAATTTCACCAAATCCTTATACGCATACCAGACCAGGCCGCTGCAGTCGAAACCGGTACGCGGCGAAGTGCCGCCCCAGTGATACGGTTTGCCGATCTGGTTCATCAGCTTGTTCATGGCGGTGGTCTGGGCTTTTTTCACGCGCGCTTTATGGGCGTCCGCGATAGTCAGCGGCCCGTTAACGCATTGGGTTTTGCGGTTTTTACGGGTTTTTGAACAGGTTTGCGCGGTCAGACGGTGGCTGGCCTGTTTAACGGAATTACCGGAAGCGCGACGGGAAGCGGTTTTACTGACAGTGGATGAGGTCTTGCTGGTGCGTTTGGCGGAGGTGGTTCGCTTCTCGCTGGCAGTTTTCGCGGTTTTGGTTTTGGTTGCGTTTTTGCTTTTACTGGCGGTCTGACGGGTTTTTGTGCTGGTTTTCTTTTTCACCGTACTGGCGTGCGCTTTTTGCACCTTCGAGGCGCGCGTCTGCTCCGACGCCTGCGCGAAAGGCGCAAAAGCCAGTGATGAAGTCATTAACAAAGCACAGAGCGTGAGAGCAATTTTTGTTTTGCGCGCCACTGAGCATTCCCCTGCATAAAGCCGGCAATCATGCCAACGGATGAAATTTAAGAGCTTGCTGATTCTAATCTAAAAAAATGTCCAAAGTTAAGCAGCAAATTCTCTTCGACATGCAGTTTCGTTAACCGGCGCAATATTTTCGCCGCTTGCCGCTGCGTCGGCGCGCATTTTAGCGCGCCTCCTCAGAGGAGAATATCGGCAGCGGTAAGAAAAGTGTTATTATTTGCGTCTCTTTCACCACGGCACGGCGCCGGGCTTAAGCGCAAGATTATGCATTTTCGAGACGCTCCGGAGCCGCTACAATGTAAAGCTAACGCCGTAATGACGCTTGAGGAAGTAAGACAATGAGCACTACGCTTGAAAAAATTCAACGCCAGATCGCTGAAAACCCTATTCTGCTGTACATGAAAGGCTCTCCGAAGCTGCCAAGCTGCGGCTTTTCCGCGCAAGCGGTTCAGGCGCTGTCCGCCTGTGGCGAGCGTTTTGCGTATGTCGATATTCTGCAAAACCCGGATATCCGCGCTGAGTTGCCGAAATACGCTAACTGGCCGACCTTCCCGCAACTGTGGGTAGATGGCGAACTGGTCGGCGGTTGTGACATCGTGATTGAAATGTATCAGCGCGGCGAACTGCAGCAGCTGATTAAAGAAACCGCGGCGAAGCACAATCCGCAAGCCCCGGCTGCCGAATAACGACATCACACCATGTACAATAAAAAAGCGGCCTTGGTGGCCGCTTTTTTTTACGTTGCGTGAAGCTTATTCGCCGTCGGCAGGCGGCATGTTATCAGCGTCCGCCACGGGCAGCGGCCAGCCGCCGAGGCGTTTCCAGCGGTTCACGATTTCACAAAACAGCAGGGCGGTCTGCTCGGTATCGTAGAGCGCGGAGTGCGCCTGGGTGCTGTCAAACGCCATGCCTGCCGCGATGCAGGCCTTGGCGAGCACGGTCTGACCCAGCGCCAGACCGCTTAACGCTGCGGTGTCGAAGGTGACGAACGGGTGAAACGGGTTGCGTTTGAACGACGCGCGCTCCGCCGCCGCCATCATAAAGCCGTGATCGAACGTGGCGTTATGGGCCACCATAATCGCCCGGTTACAGTTGCTCTCTTTCATGCCCTTGCGCACCATTTTGAAGATGGCGTGTAGCGCGTCATATTCGCTGACGGCGCCGCGCAGCGGGTTATGCGGATCGATACCGTTAAATGCCAGCGCTTCCGGCTGGAGAATCGCGCCTTCGAAGGGCTCAACGTGAAAGTGCAGCGTTTCATCGGGGGTAAGCCAGCCATCGGCATCCATTTTCAGGGTGATGGCGGCAATTTCCAGCAGCGCATCGGTTTTCGCGTTAAAACCGGCGGTTTCCACATCGATGACAACAGGGTAAAAGCCACGAAAACGGTCGGCCAGACCGGTCAGTTGAGCGTTATCGGACATCAGCGTCTCTTAAGTTTGGGGGATCAAAGCAGCGCGCATTATGGCAAATTTCACGACGGGATGCAGCAAGGCGGGCAGAACGCCCGCCGGAGGGATCAGTTGCCGAGGCCGCGGCCCGCGTCTTTCTCTTCGATAAGCTCGATTTTGTAACCGTCCGGATCTTCAACAAAAGCGATAACGGTGCTGCCGCCTTTGACCGGGCCCGCTTCACGGGTGACGTTGCCGCCGTTGTTACGGATACGCTCGCAGGCTTCTGCGGCGTTGTCCACGCTGATGGCGATGTGGCCATAGGCGGTGCCGAGCTCATAGCTCTCCACGCCCCAGTTGTAGGTCAGTTCAATGACGGCCTCTTCGCTCTCCGGGCCGTAACCGACGAAGGCCAGAGAATATTTATATTCCGGGTTTTCACTGGTGCGCAGCAGTTTCATGCCGAGAACGTTGGTGTAGAAATCGATGGAGCGTTGCAGGTCGCCAACGCGCAGCATGGTATGAAGTAAGCGCATAAGATCCTCTTAAATAAACGGACTGTGATGAAGCGTCTGTATAAAACAGTATTTTAGTATAGCGGCGGGAGGCCGCCGCTATCAATTTGGATCACAGGGTGGGGTAGTCGATATAACCTTCCGCGCCGCCGCCGTAGAAGGATTCCGGGCGTTGCGGGTTGAGTTCGGCTTTTTTACGCAGGCGTTCGACCAGATCCGGGTTGGCGATATAGTCGCGACCAAACGCCACCGCGTCAATCAGGCCTTTGGCGATCAGCGCCTCGGCTTTCTCACGCGTGTAAGCGCCCGCGCCGATGATGGCGCCGTCAAAGCGCTCGCGTACTTTCTGACGGAATTTGTCGGTGTAGGGCACGCCGCCCGCCCAGTCCGGCTCGGACATATGCAGGTACGCGATACCGCGCTTGTTCAGCTCTTCAATCAGGTAGAGCGCGTCGGCTTCTTCGTTCGGGCCGTTATCGACGTTCTGGAAGGTGCCAATCGGCGACACGCGAATGCCGATGCGGTCGGCGCTCCACTCTTTGCTTACGGCGTCGACCACTTCCAGCACAAGACGGGCGCGGTTTTCAACGCTGCCGCCATACTGGTCGGTGCGCTGGTTAGAGGACGGCGACAGGAACTGATGCAGCAGATAACCGTGCGCGGAGTGCAGCTCGACCATATCGAAACCGGCGTCGCGCGCATTGCCGACGGCGTGGCGGAAATCGTCAACGATACCCGGGATTTCGTGAGTTTCCAGCGCGCGCGGCGTGGTGGTGTCGACGCGGATAGCCTTGCCGTTTTCATCACGCAGCGAGGTGCGGGTGCCAGAGTGGATGGCGGACGGCGCAACCGGCGCGGCGCCACCAGGCTGGAGGCTGCTGTGTGAGATGCGGCCCGTGTGCCAGAGTTGTACGGCGATACGGCCATCAGCCTCGTGTACGGCGGCGGTGATTTTTTTCCATGCGGCAACTTGTTCATCGCTGTGCAGGCCCGGCGCGCCCGCATAGCCTTTCGCCTGCGCGGAAACCTGGGTGGCTTCGCTGATAATCAGCCCGGCGCTCGCGCGCTGGCGGTAATATTCCACCATCATCGCGGTGGGGATATCGCCCGGCTCAATACTGCGCAGGCGCGTCAGCGGCGCCATAAATACGCGGTTAGGGGCGGTAATGGCGCCCACATTCAGCGGGGTAAACAGCTTTTCGTCTTGCATAATCACTCCTGAGTAGACCGGTCGTCTTGTAACGAGCTAAATAAAAAAGCGCCGCCAGCGGCGGGCGCTGAGTTAAAGCATTTCTTTGACGTGCGCCAGCGCGCTTTCCAGCGGCGCGCCGCTGCGCGACACTTTGGCCTGCAGGCTCGCGCCGAGCCAGAGCACGTATAACACCTGAGCCTGTTGATGCGCGCTGCCATTGAAGGTAAACACCTTCGCATCGCGACCGCGCGCAAGGGCGCCAGCCAGCAGGTCCATCACCTGGGCTGCGCCTTTATCGAGCGCGCCGCGCATATCTTCCGACAGATCGCACACTTCCGCGCAGAGCTTCACCGTGAGACAGCCCGTCATTTTGCCGGTCTGGCAGTAATGACTGAGCGTTTCTTCAAACCAGGCGAGCAGCTGCTCGCGCGCCGGGCCTGCCGGGCTGAAGTGCTGCTCAAGGCATGCCTGATAGCGCGCGTAATGCCGCTCCAGCATCGCCACGCCAAACGCCTCTTTAGAGCGAAAGTAGTGGTAGAAGGAGCCCTTCGGCACGCCTGCCGTTTTTAACAGTTCGCTTAACCCCATGCCTGTGAAGCCGCGTTGCAGGCAGAGCTGCTCGCCAGTGGCAAGGAGGTGTTCACGCGTGTCATGTTCAGGTGTTCGGTTCATACGTTTCAATTTAGTAGACCGGTCGGTCTAATGCAAGTCGCCTTATTCATAATCGCCAGAAACGTTAACTTTTCCGGCAGGCGCTAAGCATATCCTGCTGCGGCTGATAAAGCGAAGTCTGGATATCCATGATGCCGAGCACGGTCGAGAAGAGGTTGTCCTGAGAGACCTCATCCGTCGCCGCGCGCTTCGCGAGACAGTCCGTATCAACGCCGTACTGGCGCGCGTAATCGCCAGAGAGCCAGAACAGCAGCGGAATATGGGTCTGCTGTTCGGGCGCCAGCAGATACGGCGTGCCGTGCAGGTAAATGCCATTTTCGCCCAGCGATTCGCCGTGATCGGAAAGATAAACCAGCGCCGTGTTCATGGTCGCCTGGCGCTTGCGCAATGCATCAATGGTGCGGCTCAGCACGTCATCGGTATAGAGCACGGTATTGTCGTAAGTGTTAATCAACGCCTGGCGATCGCAGTCCTGAATTTGATTGGTGTCACAGGTGGGCGTGAAGCGGCGGAAATTATCCGGATAGCGGCGATAATAGGCCGGGCCGTGGCTGCCCATCAGGTGCAGGACAATCACCGAATCCTGCTTCAGCCCATCCAGGACGTTATCAAAACGCCATAACAGCGCGTCGTCGAGGCAGGAGCCATCTTTACACAGGTCGTTAAGCTTCCATTCAGTCATGTCTGTATGTGGAATGCGGTTGCAGGCGCCTTTACAGCCGCCATCGTTATCGCGCCACAGCACGTTGACCCCCGCGTGCGCCAGGACATCCATCAGGCCTTCCTGATGGTGCGCCAGTTCCGCATCGTAATGCGCGCGGGGCATCCCGGAGAACATACAGGGCACCGACACCGCCGTTTCTGTGCCGCAGGACGTGGCGTGCGGATAGAACACCACGCCCTGTTTTTTAAGCTGCGGATTGGTGTCGCGCGTATAGCCGCCGAGCGAATAATTCTGCTCGCGAGAGGCTTCGCCAATCACCACCACCAGCACGGTTTTTTTCGGCTGCTGGCGAATGAGCGGGCCTTTTTTCGCGTCTTCGCCGATGCGCACCAGCGTCTGGTCGCCCGCGAAAAAGCGCGAATGGGTGTATTTCACAATGCCGCTGATGTAGTTAGCCGGCGTGACCATCTTGGCGATGTTTTTATTGTTGCGAAACAGCGAGGCGTAGTCCTTATAAAAGAGGGACGCCACCAGGATAATCACCAGCAGGCTGGCGAGAATGCTGACCAGGCGGCGCAGGGCCGTCCAGAGCAGACTGCCGGAGATGACCTCAACGCGGCTCAGAAACAGCGCTGGTAGTAACCCCGCTATCGCAAGCCACGCGATAAGCTGCGGCGTGATTAGCGCTTCGGCCTCCTGGGAGTTGGTCTCGAAGATATTGACCATCATATTCTGGTCAATGACTGCCCCATAGGTATACATGAAGTAGCTGCTGGCGGCGGAGCCGAGCAGCAAAATAACCAGTACCGGTTTTCGCAGCCACGGGAGATTAATGATGCTGAAAATCACCAGCCAGGCGCAGAACAGCACCAGCGGCACGGTGGCGGCAAACAGCATCTCGTGCAGGTGTCGCGGCGCGATAAGCAACCAGCAACGGTCAATAAACAGGGCGTTGATCAGCGTGAAGAGCAGGGCGCTAAACAGGTTAAAACGCAGATCGCTCCAGCGTAGTTTTTTTATCATTGCCATCATAAAAGACTCCATTAACGATGGCGGCAGTCTACGGCGCAAAGATTAGCGAAACCTTAACCTGCGCTTAACGAGCCGTAATGCAGGTTCAACGAACGCTCAACGACCGACGATTCGCGCGGTCGGTCGGGCCGCTTTATCAGGCGAACTTGCAAGCCGGCGCAGTTCAGGCTTCAATTGTAACTATCATGTTAACGAGGAGCCGTTGTGGCCGAGCAGCTCGAGTTTTTCCCCGTTCCCAGTCCCTGTCGCGGCATCTGCCAGTCGGATGAGCGTGGCTACTGCCGTGGCTGTATGCGCAGCCGCGATGAGCGCTTTAACTGGCAGAAAATGAGCGACGCTCAGAAGCAGGAAGTACTGCGCCTGTGTCGTCAGCGCATGCTGCGTAAGCTGCGCGCCGGGCGCAATGAGCCTGATGAAGAACCGCAGCAGCCTTCACTGTTTTAACGACGCAGGTCGCGTATAATCCCGCGCAATTTTTCTTTCTGAGGTAGTGACTTATGGTTGAGCGTATTCTCATGGCGCCCCAGGGGCCGACGTTTTCGCGTCTGGTGATGGGCTACTGGCGTTTAATGGAGTGGAACTACCCGGCCCGCGATCTGGTCGGATTTATCGAGCAACATCTGGAACTTGGCGTCACTACGGTCGATCACGCCGACATTTACGGCGGCTACCAGTGCGAAGCGGCGTTCGGTGAGGCGCTGCGTCTCGCGCCGCACCTGCGCGAGAAAATGGAAATCGTCACCAAATGCGGCATCGCCACCACGGCAAAACCGGAAAACGCGATTGGCCATTACATCACCGACCGCGCGCATATTTTGCAGAGCGCGGAAAACTCGCTACGCCATCTGAATACCGATGTGCTCGATCTCTTGCTGATCCATCGCCCCGATCCGCTGATGGATGCCGACGAGATAGCGGAAGCGTTCCTCGCGTTGCATCAGAGCGGCAAAGTGCGCCATTTCGGCGTCTCTAACTTCACGCCCGCGCAGTTCTCGCTGTTGCAGTCGCGCCTGCCGTTTACGCTTGCCACAAACCAGGTAGAAATTTCCCCGGTGCACCAGCCGCTGTTGCTGGACGGCACGCTGGATCTGCTCCAGCAACTGCGCATTCGCCCGATGGCCTGGTCCTGTCTCGGCGGCGGTCGGCTGTTCAGCGATGACCGTTGTGCGCCGCTGCGCGCCGAACTACAGCAGGTGGCTGAAGAGACAGGCGCAGAGACTATCGAGCAGGTGGTGTATGCGTGGGTGATGCGTCTGCCGTCGCGCCCGCTGCCGATTATCGGCTCCGGCAAAATCGAACGCGTGAAAAGCGCGGTCGGCGCGCTGTCGCTTGAGCTGTCCCGTCAGCAGTGGTTCCGCATCCGCAAAGCCGCGCTCGGTTACGACGTACCGTAACGCCATTATTCCCGCCTTTCCGGTGAGTTTCGCCATGTTGTTATAGACTTAACGGGACTCACCTGAAAACTGGAGGGAATATGAAGCGATTGACTCTGGCGGCGGTGGTGCTGCTGGCATGCGGCGCCGCCCAGGCCGCCAGCGAAGAAGTGGAACTGCGCCTCGCCACCGATCAGGGCGTCGGCCAGTCTGTCGGTACGGTAAAAATCACCGAAACCGATAAAGGGCTGGAGTTTGCGCCCGACCTCAACGGCCTGCCGCCAGGCGATCACGGCTTTCACATTCACGCCAACGGCAGCTGCGAACCCGCCATGAAAGACGGCAAAATGGTAGCGGCAGAAGCGGCCGGCGGCCATTTTGATCCTCAAAATACCGGTAAACACGCCGGGCCGGAAGGCGACGGGCACTTAGGCGATCTGCCGGTGCTGGCGGTTAATAATGACGGTAAGGCCACCGATCCGGTAATCGCGCCGCGCATCAAAAAGCTTGAAGAAATCAAAGGCAAAGCTCTGATGGTGCATGTCGGCGGCGATAACATGGCCGATCATCCTAAACCGCTGGGCGGCGGCGGGGGACGTTACGCCTGCGGCGTTATTTAACCGTTCGGCTGGCGTCGTCCTGCTGCGGCGCGGGCGACGCCTGTTCGAGTTGCGACAGCGAACACCACAGCCGCCAGATAATCCCCGCGAGGCGGCGCGCGTCAGGCTGGTGATGACGGGCAAGCGTCAGGCTGATGCGTTCAAGCTCGCCGAGCGCCGCCGCGAGGGGGCGCTGACGCACGCCTTTCACGCTCATCACGTCACGTAATGTCTCAATACAGATATCGCGCACCTGCGACAGCGGGTCAGCGCGGGTTTCCCACTCGCGCAGTTGCCACACCACGTGCGAACAGTTGAGCAGCACGACGCCCCAGCGCAAAAGCCAGCGGCGGGTGGCGTCGTCTTTACTGCTGCTAAGCTGGCTGATGTGGTGGTAAACCAGCGACTCAAACGCCGCTTCGCCGCGCTGAGGAGCGCGGCTGAGCTGATCAATAAACCCGCGGCGCAGGGCGCGAATATGGCGTAGCCCTTTGCGACGGTCAGAACCGGGCCGCAGCACCGCGAACGCCACCCAGCAACACGCCACGCCGCAAATTTTCGCCAGATTGTCATTGAGAAAATCCGCCAGATCGTAAACCGGCGGGTTGGTGACCGCGATAAACGATCCCATAAAGACGATAAGCTGACCCCAGAGTCCGGCAAAGCGCGGCTGTTGCAGTTTCAGCAACTGCATGGTGGTGAGCAGCGGGAACAGAAACAGCAGAAACTGCCAGAGAACGGTCACCTGCACCATCAGGCCGAATTTTACGACAAAGCTGAACAGCGTCAGCAACAGTAACGTGCGCAGCAGCAGGTTCAGCGAATTATGCGGCGAAGGCGAGGCGGAGTAGAGCACGCAGCTTATCGCCGCGAGCGTCAGCGCGCCGCTGCCCGCCTCCCAGCGGGTGTTGATGGCCCAGGCGCCGATAAGCGTAATGACGCAAAAAGTACGCAGTGCGCTCCAGAGCGCCTCGGCATTATCGGTATGGCGCGCGAGCGGCGGGGCGGCGGGGACGTTGACTGGCGCATCGGCAAAGGGCGTGTCGAGCCTTGCAATCCAGCGCTGGCTGTTCATCCAGACGCGGCAGAAATCGCGCAGCCGCAGCCAGAACGCCTGATGGCGGAAATCGCCGTCCCCGGACGGCGCGAGCGTCGCCAGTATTCTCGCGACGCGCAGCGGGCAGGGCTTCGGATGTCCCAGCTCCGCCAGCAGCGTATCAAGCCCGTCCCACAGCGCATCCGGCGGCTGGGGCCAGTTCAGCAGCAGGCGGCGCAGGCCGGAGATATAGCTCGTCAGGCGTAGCTGCTGGTGCAGCAGGTAGTTGAGGAGCTGGTTTTGCTGACGGATACGGTAATGGCTCCAGAAAGCCTGAATGCGCAGCAGATTCAGCGTCAGCACCTGCGTGATGACGCCTTCGTGCGCGGTGCGGATGGCGTCGGTCGTCTGCGGCTTCCACAGCAGGCTCGCATGCTCAAGCAGGCGTCCCTGCATTTTGCGCAGCGCCCCAAGAAACGTCACGCTGTCGGGCGGGCCTGGCATGACCATCATCATCAGCCCGCCGCACAGAATGCCGACAATCACCTCGCAGACGCGTGACTGGGCAATATTCCAAAGCTCCGTGGTCTCGGTGGTATTGACCAGCGGAAAGGCGATGATGGCGGCGGTGTAGCCCGCAAGCTGGAAAGCGTAGGCGGCGTTATTATGAAAATAACCGGAGACCCAGGTGCAAAGCGCGAGCCACAGCGCCATTGCCCAGATAAACAGCCACGGATCGTTAAGCGTATGCCCGGCGATAATCAGCGAGGCGCTGGCCCCGAGCAGGCTGCCGGCGATGCGTCCGAGGCTTTTACTTATCACGCCGCCAACGGTCGGGAAGCTCACCACGGCGGCGGAGGTCATCGCCCAGTAGGGCTCGTCAAGCTCCAGCACGTAAGCGATGGTGAGCGCCAGCGACATCGCGATGCCGTTGCGAAGCGCGTAGCGCCACTGCGCGCGGGTCGCCTTGCCCCACGGGGAGTGTTGCCAGGTCAGCCAGTCCAGATTCATCGGCAAGGCGCTCAGTCAGTGAGCGACACGGTACAGGTGGTGCCGGAGACCAGCGTCACGCCCTGCGGCAGGCTGTCGAGCGCGATACGCACCGGCACACGCTGTGCGAGGCGCACCCATGGAACGTTCGGTTTAATGTCCGCCACCAGGCTGCTGTCGCTCTCGACGCTCTGATCGTAAATGGCGCGCCCGATGCTCTCCACTTTGCCGTGCAGCGGGGTATGAGTACTATAGAGCAGGATTTTCGCGCTGGCGCCTTCGCGGATGTGCCGCAGCTTGGTCTCTTCGAAATAACCGACCACATAGAATGAATGGCTGTCCACCAGCGCAAACACCGGCTGGCCCTGGCTTGCGTAGTTGCCCACGCGGCTGGACAGATTGGTCACCCAGCCATCGACAGGGGCCACGACGCGCGTCTGTTCCAGTTGCCAGCGCGCCTGTTCGAGCGATGCTTGCGCCATTTTAAGCGTCGCCTGGGCGGCTTTAACGCTGATATTGGCAGTATCAAGATCCTCGGCGGAAATATAATTATGCGGGAGATGACGGCGGCGATTCGCTTCGTTATTGGCTTTGGCGAGGTCGGTCTGCGCGCGGGCAAGCTGCGCCTCGGCATCCAACACCGCGATACGGTATGGCGTATCGTCAATGGCGAACAGCACATCGCCCGCCTTCACCTTCTGGTTATCGCGAACCAAAAGCCGCGTAATCGTGCCGGAAACCTGCGGTGTGATGTTGACCTGCTCGGCGCGTACTTTGCCATCGCGGGTCCACGGCGACTGCATGTAGTAATTCCAGACCAGCCAGCCGGCCAGCAGGGCGGCGGCGACCACGAACAGGGTGGAAAAATATTTAAGGGTTTTCAGTCGCATGTGATTACCACGCCATCAGAATCAGCAGCGCGAAGCTGACGGACAATACGAACAGGGAGAGGTCCATCAGGGTGGGGTGCCAGATATCGCCTGCGTAGATCCAGTCGCGCAGTAGCCGGTGCACCATCAGCCAGAGAAAAAAGCCCAGGATGACAGCTTTGAAGAGCGGGGGAAAATAGACCGACGCGCCGGCAATCAGATCCGAAAGCGCAAACCCTGAGGTGAAAAAGCGCGATATCACGAGACATTAATCCTTTAAAACCGGAGAGATGGCAGCCGTATCAGATGCGCCGTTCTGGTCTAGAATTATAGACGTCGCGGTATGAACCGCCAGCGCGGGCTATTTGTTTTAGCTACCTAAATACTGCACACTAGTCTAAAATCAGCATAATAACTTAGCAAGCTAATTATAAGGAGATGAAATTGGAATCGCCATTAGGCTCTGACCTGACAAGACTGGTGCGCATCTGGCGTGCTCTGATTGACCATCGCCTGAAGCCTCTGGAATTAACGCAGACCCACTGGGTGACACTTCATCATATCCACGCGCTGCCGCCCGATCAGTCGCAAATTCAACTGGCCAAGGCCATCGGCATTGAGCAACCCTCGCTGGTGCGCACGCTCGATCAGCTCGAAGAAAAGGGGCTTATCGCCCGCCACACTTGCGCCAGCGACCGCCGCGCCAAACGCATTAAACTGACGGAAAAAGCCGCGCCTATTATTACGCAGCTTGAAGACGTTATCCTGAAAACGCGCGGCGAGATCCTCTCCGGCATCACGCAGGAAGAGCACGACCAGATGTTGCGCATCGTGGCGCGCCTTGAGAAAAATATTCTGGCGCTGTCGGCGAAAGAGTAAACGGCGCGTTTGACCGCCGTATGACAACGCGCCAGCGCGCCCCAAAATGCATAAAAAACGGAGGAGCCAGTGCTCCTCCGTTCGTGTTTCTTAGCGGGGTAACGCCCTGCGGCTTAGCGCGGAGAGACGGTAACCTGGCTGCCATTGCTTGCCAGCACGACACGCTGACCCGCAGAGAAACGGGTATTGCCCTGTTTCTGCACGACCATGATGGTGTTGCCGTCATCCTTACGAATTTCCAGCTCAACGCCCTGGGTCTTGTTCACCGCGCCCTGTACGCCCTGGCCGGCTACGCCGCCGGCGATAGCGCCCGCGGCGGTTGCAATCGAGCGACCGCTGCCGCCGCCGACGGTATTACCGAGCAGGCCGCCCAGTACCGCGCCGCCGAGCGCGCCGATAACGTTGGTGTCATCGCCGCCCTGGATCTGCACCGGACGAACGTTCACAACGGTCCCGTACGTGACGTTCTGTACCTGTTTGGCTTCAGAGGCGGTATAGACATCACCGGAAAGGCTATCATTGTTGACGCAGCCCGCCAGCGTTAAACCTGCCAGCGAAACAACCAGTACACGTGAAATCATGTAAATCTCCTGTTCACCAACAAATGCTCACCTGAGCATCCATCATATTCAAATTATATGGCATATGACCGCGATTTTTCACATTGATCGCAAGCCCGATGATAAAAATCGTAAAATCTTCTGCCTGAACGGCAAATCAACATCGTAGCGAAACCTGACTTTTTAATTGCGCCGGGATTATTCCGTTGCTCAATCAGAGTGAATGTTTATGATTGAAGGCTGCCAGCGGGCGTGGTGGTGCGTCGCGCGTTTTCACACAGGGCTTAAGGATTACGTATGAAATCAGGTCGCTACATTGGAGTGATGTCCGGCACCAGCCTCGACGGGGTGGATGTGGTGCTGGCCGCCATTGACGAACATATGGTGGCGCAGCAGGCGAGCCTGAGCTGGCCGATGCCGCAGGCCATTAAAACGGCGATTCTGGATATCTGCCAGGGCCAGGCGCTGACATTGTCAACGCTCGGCAGACTGGACAACCAGCTCGGCTGCCTCTTCGCCGACGCGGTTAACGCGCTGATGCAGCAGCAAAACCTCAGGCCGGAAGATGTCATGGCGATAGGCTGCCACGGCCAGACGGTCTGGCATGAGCCCACCGGTAGCGCGCCGCATACGCTGCAAATCGGCGACAACAACCAGATAGTGGCGCGCACAGGCGTGAGCGTCGTGGGCGATTTCCGCCGTCGCGATATGGCGCTCGGCGGGCAGGGCGCGCCGCTGGTGCCGGCCTTTCATCAGGCGCTGCTGGCGCACCCGACCGAGCGGCGCATGGTGCTCAATATCGGCGGTATCGCCAACCTGTCGCTTCTGTTCCCGGGGCAACCCGTTAAAGGTTTCGACACCGGCCCTGGCAATATGCTGATGGATGCCTGGATCTGGCGCCAGAAGGGCAAACCCTATGATAAAGACGGTGAATGGGCCGCGAGCGGCAGCGTGGTACGCCCGCTGCTGCAACAGATGCTGAACGACCCTTATTTTTCAGCGCCCGCGCCTAAAAGCACCGGACGCGAATATTTCAACTATGGCTGGATCGAGCGGCAGCTCTCGCTGTTCGCGGGACTCGCGCCGCAGGATGTGCAGGCGACGCTGCTGGAGCTTACCGCCAGCACTGTCGCCCGGGAAGTGCAGCTCAGCGGCGGCGCGGAGCGGCTGATTTTCTGCGGCGGCGGCGCGCGTAACCCGCGGCTGGTGGCGCGGCTCGCGGCGCTGCTGCCAGGTACAGAAGTCTCTTCTACCGATGAAATGGGCATTCGCGGGGACGATATGGAGGCGCTGGCCTTCGCCTGGCTGGCGTACCGCACGCTCAGCGGTGAGCCTGGCAATCTGCCGTCGGTTACCGGCGCGCGCGAGGCGAGCGTACTGGGCGCTATTTTTCCCGCCAACCCCTTAAATAATCGGACTTTGCCGACTTTTCCGCTGCCCTCTGGCAGATAGACTGAACGCGTTATGGGGGCGCATTGCCCCCTTCAGAATACGTTCAGGATATGCCATGAAGAAACTGCTTGTCGTTTTGCTTCCCGCGATGCTCGCTGGCTGTAGCTACTATGACGCTATGGTTGAGCGCATGCACACCGATACCCTCGAATACCGCTGTGATGAGAAACCGCTGACGGTATCGCTCAACCACACGCGCCAGCAGGTGAGTTTCGTGCTGGATGACAAGGTGCTGCATCTCAACGAAGGCCGCGCGGCCTCAGGCGTACGTTATACCGACGGCATCTATGCGTTCTGGTCGAAAGGCGACGAGGCGACCGTCTACTATCGCGACAATATTGTGTTAAATCACTGTCAGTTACAAAATCCGAAGCGTTGAGATTTTAACGGGTGGGGCGCACAATAGCGCCACCCGATCCTCACTGGTTCAACGCTATGTCTGATATTGACCACCTGCAACAGATTGCGCATCTGCGCCGTGAATACACCAAAGGCGGGCTGCGCCGCCGGGACTTAACTGACCAGCCGCTGCCGCTGTTCGAACGCTGGCTCGCGCAGGCGTGCGAGGCGAAACTCGCCGATCCTACTGCAGTGGTCGTGGCCACTGTTGATGAGCAGGGCCAGCCGTATCAGCGCATCGTCCTGCTTAAGCATTTCGACGAGCGCGGCATGGTTTTTTATACCAATCTTGGTAGCCGCAAGGCGCATCATCTTGAGAACAACCCGCGCATCAGCCTGCTGTTTCCGTGGCATATGCTGGAGCGTCAGGTGATGGTGACGGGCAAGGCGGAACGCCTCTCTACGCTCGAAGTCGTGAAATATTTCCACAGCCGCCCGCGCGACAGCCAGATTGGCGCGTGGGTATCAAAACAGTCGAGCCGCATCTCGGCGCGCGGCGTGCTGGAGAGCAAATTCCTCGAACTGAAACAGAAATTCCAGCAAGGCGAGGTTCCGCTGCCGAGTTTCTGGGGCGGTTTTCGCGTCAGCCTCGAACAGGTGGAATTCTGGCAGGGCGGCGAGCACCGGCTTCACGACCGCTTTTTATACCAGCGCGACGCCGACGGCTGGAAAATCGACCGTCTCGCCCCGTAAGTGAGCGATTTTCTTATGCAAGCGCTGGCGCTC
Organism: Cronobacter muytjensii ATCC 51329; assembly: GCF_001277195.1. Classification (NCBI taxonomy): domain Bacteria; kingdom Pseudomonadati; phylum Pseudomonadota; class Gammaproteobacteria; order Enterobacterales; family Enterobacteriaceae; genus Cronobacter; species Cronobacter muytjensii. The sequence continues at coordinate 2,044,384 of NZ_CP012268.1, read as the reverse complement.
GTTGGGCTTGCGCTTTATTCTATGCCTCCCTGAATTTTATTCTTTCGCCAGTGGGCGAAAAGCCGTGTACCGGCAAAGGTGCAGTCGTAAATACATGGAGAAATTGATGGCAAGCAGCAATTTGATTAAACAATTGCAGGAGCGGGGCCTTGTGGCTCAGGTGACGGATGAAGAAGCGTTAGCGCAGCGACTGGCGCAGGGGCCGATCGCCCTTTATTGCGGCTTCGATCCCACCGCCGACAGCCTGCACTTGGGCCATCTGGTTCCTCTGTTGTGCCTCAAACGTTTTCAGATGGCGGGGCACAAGCCGGTTGCACTGGTCGGCGGCGCCACCGGTCTGATTGGCGACCCGAGCTTTAAAGCCACTGAACGTAAACTGAACACTGAAGATACCGTCCAGGAGTGGGTGGATAAAATCCGCCGCCAGGTCGCGCCGTTCCTCGATTTTGACTGCGGCGACAACGCCGCTATCGCGGCGAATAACTATGACTGGTTCGGCAGCATGAATGTGCTGACCTTCCTGCGCGATATCGGCAAGCATTTTTCGGTCAATCAGATGATCAACAAAGAAGCGGTTAAGCAGCGCCTGAACCGCGACGATGTGGGCATCTCCTTCACCGAGTTCTCGTATAACCTGCTTCAGGGTTACGATTTCGCCTGCCTGAACAAACTGCACGGCGTCGCGCTGCAGATTGGCGGCTCTGACCAGTGGGGCAACATCACTTCGGGTATCGACCTGACCCGTCGTCTGCACCAGAATCAGGTGTTCGGCCTGACGGTGCCGCTTATCACCAAATCCGACGGCACCAAATTTGGTAAAACCGAAGGCGGCGCGGTATGGCTCGATCCGAAGAAAACCAGCCCGTACAAGTTCTACCAGTTCTGGATCAACACGGCGGATGCCGATGTTTATCGCTTCCTGAAATTCTTCACCTTTATGAGCCTTGATGAGATCAATGCGCTTGAAGAAGAAGACAAAAACAGCGGTAAAGCGCCGCGCGCCCAGTATGTGCTGGCGGAGCAGGTGACGCGTCTGGTGCATGGCGAAGAGGGCCTCGCCGCCGCGAAACGCATTACCGAAAGCCTGTTTAACGGCAATCTGAACGCGCTGAGCGAAGCGGATTTCGAACAGCTTGCGCAGGACGGCGTGCCGATGATCGAGATGGAAAAAGGCGCGGATCTCATGCAGGCGCTGGTGGATTCCGAGCTGCAGCCGTCCCGCGGTCAGGCGCGTAAAACTATCGCCTCCAATGCCATTACCATCAACGGTGAGAAGCAGGCGGACCCGGAATATACCTTTAGCGACAGCGACCGCCTCTTTGGCCGCTACACGCTGCTGCGTCGCGGTAAGAAAAACTACTGCCTCGTCTGCTGGAAATAACACTCTGCCAGTCAAGGGCGTGGGAAACCACGCCCTTTATTTTTAACCCGACCTCTCGTTTCACCCGGAAAAAAATGAAGAACATACTCGCCATCCAGTCTCATGTGGTGTTTGGTCATGCCGGCAACAGCGCGGCTGAATTCCCGATGCGCCGTCTGGGCGCCAACGTCTGGCCGCTCAATACGGTGCAGTTTTCCAATCACACGCAGTATGGCCAGTGGACCGGTGCCGTGATGCCGCCATCGCACCTGACCGAGATTGTGCAGGGCATCGCGGCGATAGGCCAGCTGTCGCGCTGTGACGCGGTGCTGAGCGGCTATCTGGGGTCGGCGGAGCAGGGTGAGCAGATTCTGGAGATCGTCCGTCAGGTGAAAGCGGCCAATCCGAAGGCGAAATATTTCTGCGATCCGGTGATGGGCCACCCGGAAAAGGGCTGCATCGTGGCGCCTGGCGTGGCGGAGTTCCACGCGCGCGCAGCACTACCGGCGAGCGATATTATCGCGCCAAACCTGCTGGAACTGGAGATGCTGAGCGGTCATGCGGTGGCGAGCGTCGACGAGGCGGTGACGACCGCGCGCGAGCTTATCGCCCGTGGTCCGCAGATTGTGCTGGTGAAACATCTTGCGCGCGCGGGTTATCAGCAGGATCGCTTCGAGATGCTGCTGGTGACCGCCGAAGAAGCGTGGCACATCAGCCGTCCGCTGGTGGATTTCGGCGCGCGTCAGCCGGTCGGCGTGGGCGATGTGACAAGTGGTCTGCTGCTGGTGAAGCTGTTGCAGGGCGCAACGCTTCGCGAGGCGCTGGAGCATGTGACGGCGGCGGTCTACGACATCATGGTGACCACCAAGCGTATGGAAGAGTATGAACTTCAGGTGGTAGCGGCGCAGGACGGTATCGCGCAGCCTGAACACTACTTCACTGCGGTGAAACTGTAAAAAAACGCCGCGCCTGAAACAGGCGCGGCGTTATTCATCCTTACGCGCCCAGACCTTCCGCCTTCAGCGCTGCTGCAACAGCAGGACGCGCCTTCACGCGAGCCTGATAGTCAGCGATATTGTCAAACGCCTGCATCTCAAGCCCTACCGCTTTTGCCCAGTTCAGCACCGTAAACAGGTAAGCATCCGCCACGCTGAAGCGCAGCCCCATCAGCCACTGCTTCTGCGCCAGCGCCTCATTCACATAATCGAATTTCTTCTGCAGCTGAGCGCGGGCGATGGTTTTGTACTCGTCCGGCGTATCCGGACGGAACAGAGGCGTAAAGCCTTTATGCAGCTCCGTCGCGATATAGTTGAGCCACTCCAGCGTATGGTAGCGGGTCATGCTGCCGACCGGCGCAAGCAACTGGCGGTCCGGCACTTTATCCGCGATATACTGAACAATAGCGACACCCTCCGTCAGCAGCGTACCGTCATCCAGCAGCAGCGCCGGCACCTGACCTTTCGGGTTGATAGTCAGGTAATCTTCGCCGCTTTCGGTGCGCTTCGCGGCCAGATCCACCGCCACCAGCGTAAAATCGATACCCGCTTCGCGCAGCATGATATGCGGCGAGAGTGAACATGCGCCGGCTTTGTAAAACAATTTCATGGCACTACTCCCTTCTCATGAATAAACAAAATCATGGTAGAGCGCGCACGGGCAAAAAAAAAGCCGTCAGCATGAAATCTGACGGCCTGAAAGGTGTTTCCCGGTCAATTACGCGTGCGCGGTTTCCGTTTCTTTCGGCTTATCTTCCTGCGTCATGCGGTTAAGCAGCGGCGCGGTGAGAAGCATCAGCAGAGCGATAACGCCGGTGGCGATACCAATCTGCATAAAGACGCGGCCGTACACTTCCAGCGACTGCAGCGGATCGGTGACGTTTTCCGGCACTGCCATCAGATTCGCCACTTTACCGGCGATCATCGCCGCGCCAGCAGTGGTCAGGAACCAGCTGCCCATGATGAAGCCCATCAGGCGCTGCGGCACCAGTTGTGCAACCATCGCCAGACCCAGACCAGAGATCATCAGCTCGCCAATACTCTGCAGGGCGTAGCTCAGGATCAGCCAGTTAACGGAGACGATGCCTGCTTCTGAGGCGAATTTCGCGCCCAGCGGCAGCACCAGGAACGCGCCAGAGCACAGCAGCATACCGATGGTGAATTTAAACGGCATCGGCAGACGGTCGCCCATTTTGTTGTAGATGGCGGCGAGAATCGGGCTGCCAATCATTATCCAGAACGGGTTCAGCGCCTGGAACTGCTCCGGCTGGAATGCGATGCCGAGAATGTCATGTTCAACGTTACGAATCGCGAAGAAGTTCAGGGACGTCGGCATCTGCTGGTAGAGCACGAAGAACACAATTGCTTCCAGCATCAGGATAAACGCCACGATCATTTTGCGTCGCGCGGCGCCCTGCATGGCGAAGGCTTCCTTCGCAAAGATAATCACGATACCCAGCGCAACCACGCCCAGCACCATGCGCGCGATACCCTGGTTGTGCAGCAGCCAGGTGGCGATAGCGACCAGCACGACGATACCGACGATAGTGGCCAGCAGTTTGCCAACGTGCAGCGGGGCGAAGTCCGGTTTAGAACCGTAATCTTTGACCCATTTTTTGCAGAAGATGAAGTTCACAAGCGTGATCAGCATCCCGACGAAGCTCAGCGAGAACGCCACGCTCCAGCCGAATTTGTCCGCCAGCCACGGGGTCGCCAGCATAGAGAAGAACGAACCGATGTTAATCGCCATGTAGTACATGGTGAAAGCGCCGTCGAGACGCGGGTCGTCTTTCTCATAGCAGGTGGAGAGCAGGGAGGAGGGGTTGGCTTTGAAGAGGCCATTACCCACCGCGATGGTCGCCATACCCAGGTAGACGATGCCTGCATCGTGACCGGACCAGGCGACGAGCGCGTAGCCTACCGCCAGCACAATGGTGCCGAGCATAATGACGCGTTTAGTGCCGAGGACTTTATCGCCCAGCCAGCCGCCGATAGCCACCAGGCCATACACCAGCGCGCTAAAGGAGGAGAACAACGTAATGGAATCCGCTTCCGACATACCCAGCTGTTTAACCAGGTAAACGGCCATGATCCCTTGCAGGCCGTAGAAACCGAAACGCTCCCATAACTCAATAGAGAAAATGAGATAGAACGATCTCGGTTGTTTGAAAGCGTTCATACTTACGCTTTCTGCTGGTTTTTTGTTTGCAGTCGACACATATACCTCTTTTTTTACAGCCCGCATTAACCGCGGGGGTGGTATGCGCGTAGTGCCTGGCGGCATGCGCTTTTATTGTTATATGAAGTGAGAAACGGCGGGTAATGTTCACTATCCTGACCGCTCGCACAAGGCTTTTGTAATAATCTGTTACATATAAGCCGGGCGGGATAATCGGCCAGTCGTTTCGCTAAGAGTCAGCGTTAAATTTCATGATAATAGCTATTGTAGATTTTTTAACTGCTGAAGGTGGTGCTGAAGCGTTGTATGGTTATATCTTCTGCTGATTAACCCTTCAGGCAGTCATATAGCCCTTAATATCGGAAAATGTCCGATATTTATATTATCAGTGATGGTGATAAGCGAGGCGTATCAAGGCTTAGGGCGCAATAACGCAACGGAAAATTAACAGGATGTTGCAAATGTGATAATTCTCACAAATCTATAGAAAATTCCTGTCGAAAAAAACGATTAACCTGGCGAGCTGATTTATGGCGGAATAATGAACGGCTAAAAAGGGAGATAAAGCGATGGGAGCGGAGATGAAAAGATGGTGGATGTGACAAAAGTGACATCCACCATGCCCTGCGTTATTCGTAGACTTTTTCGGCGTATTCGCACAGATCTTCGATAATGCAGGAGCCACAGCGCGGCTTACGCGCGATGCAGGTATAACGTCCGTGCAAAATGAGCCAGTGGTGACAATCGACTTTAAATTCCGCCGGCACCACTTTCAGCAGCTTCTCTTCGACAGCTTCGACATTCTTGCCCGGCGCGAACTTCGTGCGATTGCTGACGCGAAAGATATGCGTATCCACGGCGATGGTGGGCCAGCCGAAGGCGGTATTGAGCACCACATTGGCCGTTTTACGGCCGACGCCCGGCAGCGCCTCCAGCGCCGCGCGATCTTCCGGCACCTCGCCGCCGTGTTGTTCAATCAGAATGCGGCAGGTTTTAATCACGTTTTCCGCTTTGCTGTTAAACAGCCCGATGGTTTTGATGTACTCCTTCACCCCGTCAACGCCCAGCGCCAGCATCGCCTGTGGCGTATTCGCCACCGGGTAGAGCTTTGCCGTGGCTTTATTGACGCTCACGTCGGTGGCCTGCGCCGAGAGCAGAACGGCAATCAGCAGCTCAAACGGACTGGTGAAGTGCAGCTCGGTGGTCGGGTGCGGGTTATTGGCGCGTAGCCGCGTCAGGATTTCGATGCGTTTTGCCTGGTTCATGACGCGTTTTCCGGGCTGGCCTCCACCACGACGGGTTTCGCGGCGCGGCGCTTCATTCGTTCGTCTATCAGGTATTTCACCGCCAGCATCATGCCAAGACCGATAAACGCGCCTGGCGGCAGCATCGCCAGCAGGAACGGCGTGTCGGTATGGAAGACTTCGATACGCAGCACCCGCGCCCAGCTGCCGAGCAGACCGTCTGCGCCGTCAAACAGCGTGCCGTTGCCGAGGATTTCACGCAGCGACCCAAGCACAAACATCGCGCCGGTCGCGCCCATACCAATGGCAAAGCCGTCGAGCGCCGACAGCAGCGGGCCGTTTTTAGCGGCGAACGCCTCCGCGCGGCCGACAACGATACAGTTGGTCACGATAAGCGGAATAAAAATGCCGAGCGACTGATACAGCCCGAACGCGTAGGCGTTAATCAGCATCTGTACGATGCTCACCACCGCCGCGATGATCATTACGTAAATCGGAATACGAATTTCACCAGGCATCCAACGGCGAAACGCGGAGATTGAGGCGTTAGTCAGCGTCAGCACCAGCGTCGTCGCAAGTCCCAGACCGAGCGCGTTAGTGGCGGTGGAGGTCACGGCCAGCAGCGGGCACATCCCGAGTAGCTGTACCAGCGCCGAGTTATTTTTCCATAACCCGTTGACCAGAATCGATTTCACGTCATTCATGGGTATCTCCACAGGAAGGCAGGGAGGAAAGCTGCGGCTCCAGCGTCTGCGCATACAGGCCTGCGCGTTTCACGGCATTGACCACCGCGCGCGGCGTAATGGTCGCCCCGGTGAACTGGTCAAACTGGCCGCCATCTTTTTTCACCGCCCAACGGTTGTCGTCAGGCCCCTGGATAATCTTACCGGCAAAGCCGGTGATCCAGTCGCTGATGCGGGTTTCAATTTTATCGCCAAGCCCCGGCGTTTCGTGATGCTCCGTCACGCGGGTGCCAAGTACGGTCCCTTTAAAATCGGCGCCGACCAGCAGCTGAATTGCCCCGGAGTAGCCATCCGGGGCGGTGGCCTGCATAACCACCGCGACGGGCTTATCGCCTTTACGCGCGACCCACAGCTGTTTTTCGCCGCGGCCAAGCGCCGGCGCGTTGACCAGATAACAGCTCTGCTGAATATCATTGTCATATATCTGCGGCGGCAGCACCTGGTCAAACAGCTGTTTTTGTTGCAGCGCGGCCTGGCCTTCAATGGTGGTTTTGGTGAGCGCATTGACCATTGCCGTAAGCCCTGTCGTCAGCGCGGCGAAAACGGCGAGCGTTACGCCATGTTTCTGGATAGTTTTCAGCATGACGACTCCTTACCGGTGACCATAAACCCGCGGGCGGGTGTAGTAATCGATGAGCGGCACGGTGATATTGGCCAGCAGCACTGCGAACGCCACGCCATCCGGATAGCCGCCGAAACTGCGGATAAGCCAGACCAGCAGGCCCGCCAGCGCGCCAAAGACCAGACGGCCTTTGTTGGTCGTCGAGGCGGTAACCGGGTCGGTAAGAATAAAGAACGCGCCGAGCATCGTCGCGCCTGAGAGCAGATGCATCAGCGGCGAAAGAAATTTCTCTGGTGCGATAAGCCAGCCGAACGTTGAGCATACCGCGAGCGTCACAATAAAGCTCGCCGGGATATGCCAGCGGATCGTGCCGCGCGCCAGGAGGAACAGACCGCCCGCCAGATACGCGAGATTCACCCACTGCCAGCCGAGACCCGCCAGCGCGCCGCCGTAAATCGGCTGCGCCAGCAACTCGCCTGCCGGATGCCCGGCGTGCAGACCGGTTTTAAAAGTGTCCAGCGGGGTGGCCTGGCTTACGCCGTCGATACCGAGACGCAGTTGCGCCATCGTGTCGCCGCTTGCGGTCACACCGTGAAAAATCACCTGTAACGCGTCGACAAAACCAGGGGCGGTCGCGGCGATCTGCTGCGGCGGCAGCCAGTTGGTCATTTGCACCGGGAATGAAATCAGCAGCACGACATAGCCTATCATCGCCGGGTTAAACGGGTTGTGGCCAAGACCGCCATAAAGCTGTTTGGCGATAATCACCGCGAAAACGGTACCGAGCACCACCATCCACCACGGAGCCAGCGGCGGAATACTGACGCCCAGCAGCAGACCGGTCAGCAGAGCGGAATTATCACCAAGATGACGTTTCAGGGAGAGTTTGCGCATTCGCAATACCAGCGCTTCGCTGGCGAGCGCGCTCACGATGGCCAACAGAATCTGCACCAGGCTGCCGTAGCCAAAAAAATACCATTGCACGGCGATGCCCGGCACGGCGGCGAGCGTCACCAGCATCATGATACGCGACGTCTGGCGCTGGTTATGGGTATAAGGGGAACTTGCGATTCTGAAAACCATTTAATCCTCGTTAACAACCTTTTCGGCAGCCTTGCGTGCCTGCACCCTGGCAATCGCGGCGGCAACAGCCGCTTTGCGCGGATCGTCCGCTTCATCATCTTCATTTGCCGTCTGAGCGCGCTCATCCGCCTGCGCCGCTTTACGGGCTTTAGCGCGGGCGATAGCGGCTTCGACGGCGGCTTTACGCGGGTCGACCGGCTCAGTCGGGGTTTCAGCGACCGGCGCGCTCTCGCCAGCCTGCGCGGCTTTACGGGCTTTGGCGCGGGCGATAGCGGCTTCGACAGCGGCTTTACGCGGGTCGACCGGCTCGGCCGGGGTTTCAGCGACCGGCGCGCTCTCGCCAGCCTGCGTCGCTTTACGGGCTTTGGCGCGGGCGATAGCGGCTTCGACGGCGGCCTTGCGCGGATCGACCGGCTCGGCCGGGGTTTCAGCGACCGGCGCGCTCTCGCCAGCCTGCGCCGCTTTACGCGCTTTAGCGCGGGCGATGGCGGCTTCGACGGCGGCTTTGCGCGGGTCGACCGGCTCGGCCGGGGTGTCGTCCACCGGCGCGCTCTGCGCCGCTTTACGCGCTTTGGCGCGGGCGATGGCAGCTTCGACGGCGGCTTTGCGCGGGTCGGTTTCGCTAACCGGCTCGGTGGCTTCCAGCGCAGGAACGGAGCTGTTCGCCGCCATCTCCTGCTGGACTTTTTCCGCCTGACGCGCGCGGGCCTCGGCTTTGCGCGCTTCGCGGGCGGCAATCACCGCGCTGTTATCTGGTTTTTCGCGAGCGTTGACCACAATCGGTTGGTCATCGGCTTTCTTCTCACGCACGCGGGCCAGGGCGGCCTGAATAGCATCCTGATCCTGGCCGGAAGGCTGTACGGCGGATTTCTTATGGCGTTCCAGACGTGCGGCTTTTTCACGTTCCAGACGCGCCTGGCGCGCTTCAAAGCGAGCCTTGGCTTCGGCGGCGCGCTGCTGTTCTTCCGCAATGGCGCGGATCTCTGCTTTTTCCTGGCGAAAATATTGCACCAGCGGGATATTGCTTGGGCAGACATACGCGCAGGCGCCGCACTCAATACAGTCCGCCAGATTATGGGCGGTAGCTTTATCGTGCTGCTGGCCGACGCTGAACCAGTAGAGCTGCTGCGGCAGAAGATCCGCCGGACAGGCGTCGGCGCAGGCGCTGCAGCGGATGCAGTGCTGCTCCTCCTGCGGCGTGCCCATCTCTGTGGCGGATGGCGCGAGCAGGCAGTTAGTGATTTTTACCACCGGCACATCGAGGCCGGGCAGGGTGAAGCCCATCAGCGGGCCGCCCATAATCACCAGCTGTTCGCTGGTCGGAATAAAGCCTGCGTGCTCCAGCAGGTGGCGCACCGGCGTGCCGATACGCGCCCAGACGTTGCCCGGCCGCCCTACGGCTTCGCCGGTCAGCGTCACCACGCGCTCGGTGAGCGGCTCGCCGTCGATAATAGCGCGCTTGACCGCAAACGCGGTGCCAACGTTCTGCATCAGCACGCCGATATCTGACGAACGGCCGCCGTGCGGCACCTGTTTGCCGGTCAGGATCTGAGTCAGTTGTTTCGCGCCGCCCGACGGGTATTTGGTCGGGATCACGCGCAGGCGAATCTTATGCTCGCCGTGCAGCACGGCGCGCATCATGGAAATCGCCTGCGGCTTATTGTCTTCAATGCCGATCAGCACTTCGCGCGGCTGCAAAATATGCGCGAGGATGCGCACGCCGTCGATGATTTGCGCGGCGCAGTCCTGCATCAGCCGGTCGTCGGCGGTGATATACGGCTCGCACTCGGCGGCGTTAATAATCAGCGTTTCGATTTTATCGCCGCCGCCCTGCAGTTTTGTGCCGGTCGGGAAACCGGCGCCGCCGAGGCCCGCCACGCCAAACTGATGGATACGCTCAATCAGCGCCTCGCGGCTGCGACTCTGGTAATCGCTCCAGCCGTCGCGGGCTATCCAGCGGTCTTCGCCATCAGCGTCGATAATCACTGAAAGCTCCGGCAGGGCGGAAGGGTGGGCGGTTGGATGCGGCATTATCGCCGTGACGGTGCCGGAGGTTGGCGCGTGCACGGGGAGCATCCTTCCACGGCCCACGGTGAGCGGCTGACCACGCAGGACTTTATCGCCCGGCGCCACGCAGATCTCGCCTTCGCTGCCGATATGCTGTTTGAGCGGAATAATAAAACGGCCCGGCAGCGGCAACTGGCGCAGCGGGGTGCCGTTAGACTGGGTTTTCATCTCCGGCGGATGAATCCCGCCGTTGAAATCCCAGACTTTCTCTTTTCTGAATGCAGAAAATAACTTAAGCATGTTGTTCCACAGGAATGTTACGCACCGGAATGGTGTTGAGATCCCACTTCCAGTTATCCGTTGTGGTGGCGGCCGGGCGCAGTTCAATGCACTGCGTCGGGCAGGGGTCAACGCACAGGTTACAGCCGGTGCAGAGGTCGCTCATCACGGTGTGCATGGCGCGAGTGGCGCCGACAATCGCATCCACCGGACAGGCCTGAATACATTTGGTGCAGCCGATGCAGTTCGGCTCATCAATGACGGCCAGCATACGCACCGGCTCCGCCGCCACTGCATCGCCGTCAAGCGGCTGCGGTTCGACGTTAAGCAGGGTGGCGATTTTCTGCATCACCGGCTCGCCGCCAGGCACGCAGCGGTTGATCTGCTCGCCGTTATTAGCGACCGCTTCTGCATAAGGGCGGCAGCCCGGATAGCCGCACTGCCCGCACTGGCTCTGGGGCAGCAGTTCGTCGACCTGATCGACCACCGGATCTTCTTCCGCGGCGAAGCGGCGCGAAGCATAGCCCAGCAGCATGCCGAACAGCAGCGCCAGCAGCGTCAGCGCGACGACCGCGATAACAATCATTTCCATCAGAACTTCACCAGCCCGCTAAAGCCCATAAAGGCGAGCGACATCAGGCCCGCCGTCACCAGCGCGATGGCGTTGCCGCGAAATGGCAGCGGCACGTCGGCGACGACCAGACGCTCACGGATGGCGGCAAAGAGCACCATTACCAGCGAAAAGCCGACCGCGGCGGAGAAGCCGTAAAGCGCTGACTGCATAAAGGTGTGGTTCAGGTTGATGCTGAGTAGCGCCACGCCCAGTACGGCGCAGTTGGTGGTGATAAGCGGCAGATAGATGCCCAGCAGGCGATAGAGCGCCGGACTGGTTTTGCGCACCACCATTTCCGTGAACTGCACGACCACCGCGATGACGAGAATAAACGCCATCGTGCGCAGGTAGACCAGCTCAAGCGGCACCAGAATCAGATGATCGATAATCCAGGAGAAAATGGTCGCAAGGGTCATCACGAATGTGGTCGCCATGCCCATACCGATCGCCGATTCCAGTTTTTTGGAAACACCCATAAACGGACACAGGCCGAGAAACTTCACGAGCACGAAGTTATTGACCAGCACCGTTCCAACAAATAACAGCAAGTAATCAGTCATTATTCGACCTGAAACGAAAAAAGCCGCCCATTATCGGACATCCGACAGGGTGCGACAACGGAGAATCTGTAAGGTTATTTTGCCCTGACAAACGTCTGCTTCACCCGAACGGAGCGCTTGAAATAGGGCACCAGAAGCGCAGCCGCCAGCAGCGGAAACAGCAGCTGACGCACGGCCAGCGCGTCGCTCACCGGCGAGAACGCAAAAGATTTAATCGCCAGCAGGACGGTCAGCAGCAGCCAGATAATATAGTGGCGCGGTACGCCCTGACGACGTTTGAAAAAGGCGATAGTCAGCCAGAGCGTATACCCCCACATCGCCATCGCGCACAGCATTGAGCCATACCAGAAAAGCACGCCGGAGGTCCCCTGCGCGCTGAGCGTTTGATGGAGCTGCACAGAAGCAAGCCCCATCACATAGAGTGCGACGGCAAGCGTAGTGCTGAGTAACGACATCAATAACCAGGCGAGAGGGGCAAGCAACCAGCCTCCGATGCGCACAGGCGACGCGTCGGTCATATTACCTCCCGGGATATAAATTCAACAAATGGCTAAAGAATAATTACAGCGCAAAGATTATAAAGATTTTCTGTCTGAATGCCACCTTTGCGGCTTACTGGACGTAACGCCAGACGGTTTTCGGCACCTGGCCCAGGTCATACAGTCTCCCGCCCGACACCAGTTCCGCGCGGCGGTGATCTGCGGCGCGATACATATTGATGATCTCCTGATTGTCGGTCAGGGTGTAATTAAGGTGATCGAACAATTTTTCCAGACTTTCAAGCGTGCTGATTTTACGAAACTTTAATAAATAGTCCTGAACGGTCATGTTAATCGTTATCCGCGCAATAAAATAATAAAGAGAATTCGCCGGGAAAGGCGGGCCGGGTAAAGAATAAACGCAAAAACGTCGTTATGCAGGTTTAATAAAAGCCTGAATAACATTTAAGAGTTTTCCTTGAGAATTAACGCAGGCCCAGCGCTTTAGGATGCGAAAGAGTAACGTGCTTCGACGGAGCTGGCAATATCCTGACGCGCGCTGGTCGCCGCCTTTTTACGACAATATGTAAACCTGGCTGACCACGCCGCACCGGGCTTCAGGTTTAATGGGGGTCAGGAAGACCCCAGCCATTTCCAGGGGTTTTCACTCATCCTCCGGACGTGCTTATCTTTTATTCACTGTTTTTTGTGCGCCATTAATTGCGCGATAAACAGCACGTTATTTCTTTTAAAGTATGTTGCTTATTTCACCAAAACAATAATTCGCTCACGCATTGTTAGCGTAACTCGGAGACGAAGGCATTTATGCCATTACGGTTGTCTTTGCGGAAAATGCGCTTTACGCCGTCAGAAAACTGATGAAAATTCTGAAATAAACCGTTTATTTACTTATGGTCAGGAAACCGTTGAGGCGCGCTGGCGAATAGTGTCAAATACCCAGGTTAACTCAGCAGAGGAATGAACATGAACGATATCGTCCGGGTGGGATTAATCGGCTACGGCTACGCCAGTAAAACCTTTCATGCGCCGCTTATCGCCGGTACGCCAGGCATGGAGCTCGCCGCGATTTCCAGTAGCGATGCCGCCAAAGTGCATGCGGACTGGCCGGGAATGCCCGTCGTGTCTGAACCCAAACAGTTGTTCAACGATCCGCATCTCGATCTGATTGTCATTCCCACGCCGAATGATACCCACTTCCCGCTGGCGAAAGCTGCGCTGGAAGCCGGCAAACATGTGGTGGTGGATAAACCTTTTACCGTCACGCTGTCACAGGCGCGCGAGCTGGAAACTCTGGCGAAAAGCCTGGGGCTGGTGCTCTCGGTTTTTCACAATCGCCGCTGGGATAGCGATTTCCTGACGCTCAAACAGATCATCGCCGAAGGGCAGATCGGTGAAATCGCCTATTTTGAATCCCATTTCGACCGCTTCCGTCCTCAGGTGCGCGACCGCTGGCGCGAGCAGGCGGGGCCTGGCAGCGGTATCTGGTACGATCTGGCGCCGCATCTGCTGGATCAGGCGGTGCAGCTGTTCGGGTTGCCGGTCAGCATCTATGTCGATCTGGCTGAACTGCGTCCGAGCGCGCAGGCCACCGACTATTTTCACGCGGTACTGGCCTATCCGGAGCGGCGCGTCGTGCTGCACGGCACCATGCTGGCGGCGGCGGAATCCGCACGCTACATCGTCCACGGCACCCGCGGCAGCTACGTGAAGTTCGGGCTCGATCCGCAAGAAGAGAGCCTGAAATCAGGCGTGCGTCCGCCACAGGAGAACTGGGGATACGACATGCGCGACGGCGTGCTGACGCTTGCGAACGGCGAGATGCTGGATGAACAGACTCTGCTGACCGTGCCGGGCAACTATCCGGCCTACTATGCAGGCGTGCGCAGCGCCATTCGCGGCGAAGGCGAAAACCCGGTCCCGGCAAGCCAGGCTATTGTGGTGATGGAACTTATCGAAGCGGGCATTGAATCCGCGAAGCGCCGCGCGGCGGTCTGTTTGCGTGGCTAAGTGATTCCGCCCCGGCCTTGCTGCCGGGGCGTTGTGTATCTTGCCGCCGCTAAACTTCCTTCAACGGCACCTCACTCACACGCAAGGTTTTCCCCGCATGACTCGCAAGGCCTGGCTTTTTGTTGCAAAGTAAACCTATCTGCAACATGACAAGGAACCGATAATGAGCTGGCTGAAGCGCCTGAAAATCGACACATTTTTATTGATTATGATTGGCGTCGTGATCGTCGCCTCGCTGTTCCCTTGCGAAGGGCGCGTCAAAACGGTTTTTGAATACCTCACCACGGCCGCCATTGCGCTGCTGTTCTTTATGCATGGCGCAAAGCTCTCCCGCGAGGCGATACTGGCTGGCATGGGCCACTGGCGGCTGCACCTGGTGGTGTTTATCAGCACCTTCATGGTGTTCCCGTTGCTGGGCCTGGCGATGCAGTTTATTCCGCACAGCGTGCTGCCGCCGTCGCTCTATCTGGGCTTCCTCTATCTCTGCGCCCTTCCCGCGACGGTACAGTCGGCCATTGCTTTTACTTCTGTGGCGCGCGGCAACGTGGCGGCGGCGGTGTGCAGCGCCTCGGCGTCCAGCATTCTCGGGATTTTCCTCTCGCCGGTGCTGGTGGGTGTGATGATGCAGGCTCAGCAGGGCGATACCAATACGCTCGACGCTATCGGCAAAATCGTGCTGCAGTTGATGGTGCCGTTTGTGATTGGCCACCTCTCGCGACCGCTGATTGGGCGTTGGGTCGACCGTCATAAAAAGCTTATCAATATGACTGACCGCTCATCCATTTTGCTGGTGGTCTATGTCGCTTTCAGCGAGGCGGTAGTGCAGGGGATCTGGCATCAGGTGACCGGTATGGCGTTGCTGGCGGTCGTCGTGCTGTCGGTGGTGCTGCTGACGCTGGTGTTGGTGATCAACATCTGGTCGGCGCGACTGCTTGGTTTTAATAAAGCTGATGAGATAACTATCGTTTTCTGCGGCTCCAAGAAAAGCCTGGCGAACGGCGTGCCGATGGCGAATGTGCTGTTTCCGGCAAGTCAGGTGGGGATAATGGTGCTGCCGCTGATGATTTTCCATCAGATCCAGTTGATGGTCTGCGCGGTAATGGCCCAACGCTACGCCCGGCGCCATGAACAACAGGCAGGCCAGAAGGCGTCGGCCTCCTGACCTGACGGCGCGGCTTTACGCCGCGCTGACTTTCGCTATCAGCGCCTGTTTTTCCGCGTCCGACAGGAACGCGATTTTAAGACCATTCTCCTGCGCGGTGCGGATCTGCGCCGCGCTCAGGCCCGCTGCCGGGGCCGCGACCTGATACTCATGGCCGATGTCCACGCCCTGCACGCCCGGATCGTCGGTGTTAATGGTCGCAAGAATATTATGCTCCAGGAATGTCTTCAGCGGGTGATGCGCCAAGGACGCCACTGTGCTGGTCTGGATATTGGACGTCAGGCAGGACTCAATGCCGATACCCTGTTCCGCCAGGAAATCCATCAGCGCAGGATCTTCCACCGCTTTCACGCCATGACCGATACGCTCGGCGCCAAGCTCGCGGATCGCCTGCCAGATGCTCTCCGGACCTGCGGCTTCGCCGGCGTGAACAGTGATGCGCCAGCCCGCGTCGCGGCCGCGGTTAAAGTGGTTCAGGAACAGGCTGCCGGGGAAACCCAGTTCATCGCCCGCCAGATCCAGCGCGGTAATGTGGTCGCGGTGCGCCAGCAGGCCGTCGAGCTCCGCCACGCAGGCCTCTTCGCCGAAGGTGCGGCTGAGGATGCCGATTAAACGGGCCTCAACGCCGAAATCACGGCTGCCCTGACGCACGCCGTCGATAACGGCGTCCACGACGCCTGCCACCGGCAGGTTGTGCGTCATCGCCATATAGCCTGGCGAGAAACGCAGCTCCACGTAATGCAGGCCGTTGCGCGCGGCGTCTTCCATATTCTCATACGCTACGCGGCGGCACGCTTCGAGGGAGCCTAGCACCTTCACGCCCCAGTCAAGTTTGGCAAGAAAGCTCACCAGATCCGGTTCGTTTTTGGTGATCTGCACATGCGGGCGCAGCGTCTCCAGCGTATCGGCGGGCAGGGCTAAATTAAACTGGCGGCCGAGGTCGAGAATGGTCTGCGCGCGGATGTTGCCGTCGAGATGACGATGAAGGTCGGTAAGGGGAAGGCGGGTATCAATCATGATGGCACTCTTTTTTAGAATAAAGTGCATACCATTATAAAAATATTTGCGACCGGAAAGCTACGTTGCGCAACAAAAGAGGGCCCGGAAGGGCCCCTTTTGCGTTCAAAGTGACCGAATTGCGCAAATAAGCCGCTCGACGCCCTGTTCCAGTTTGCTGCGCGGGCAGCCGACGTTCAGGCGAATAAAGCCGCGCCCCTCTTCGCCATAGGTGGTGCCGGGCATAATGGCGACCTTTTCGCGCATAATCAGCGCCTGCTGTAAGGCATCGTCATCGATGCCGAGGGGTCGCAGGTCGATCCATGCGAGATAGGTCGCCTCGGGCGGTTGCCAGCGCAGTTGCGCAAATGCATCGTTAAGGCGCTGCGCCACAAAACGCAGGTTATCCTGAAGATAGCCACGCAGCGCGTCGAGCCAGGGCGCGCCTTCACGATACGCGGCGATATGCGCCACCAGCGATAACACGGCAGGTGAGGAGAGCCCGTCGCGGCCTTTCAGCGCCTGGAAATACGCGTTGCGGTCATCATCGTGCGCGAGAAGCCCCCACGCGCCGGTCAGCGCCGGAATGTTAAAGCTTTTGGACGCCGACGAGAACAGCGCCCAGCGCCCCTGACCGACGTCGCACCAGGGGATATGCTGATGCCCCTGCCAGACCATATCCATATGGATTTCATCGCTGATGACCCGCACGTCATAACGCGCGCAGAGCGCGG
The DNA here is from genome assembly GCF_001277195.1 of Cronobacter muytjensii ATCC 51329. Taxonomy (NCBI): domain Bacteria; kingdom Pseudomonadati; phylum Pseudomonadota; class Gammaproteobacteria; order Enterobacterales; family Enterobacteriaceae; genus Cronobacter; species Cronobacter muytjensii. The sequence goes on along the minus strand of NZ_CP012268.1, from coordinate 2,027,360 downwards.
CCATCGCCTCCAGCTCGTCACGCCGCCAGACTTTACCCGTCGGATTATGCGGGCTGCACAACAGCATAATTTTGCAGGTCGGGCGCGCCAGCCGGGCTTCCAGCGCGCGCATATCGCACCGCCAGCCCGCATCGGTCAGCGTGAGCGGGGCGCTCAGCACTTGCCGCCCGTTGCCTTCGATGGCCTTCGGGAAGGCGTCATAGGCGGGCGTGTGGATAAGCACTTCGTCGCCTGGCGTCGACCACTGGCGAATCAGTTGCGACACCATATAGATAACCGACGGACCGTAAACCAGGGTTTCGGGCGCAATCTGGCTGCCAAAACGCGTGGCGTACCAGTGCGCGACCGCGCCGGTAAAATCCGGATTTTGCCAGCGGCTGTAGCCGAGCACGCCGTGGGCGAGCCGCGTCGAAACCGCCTCCAGTACGCAGGGCGCGGTCGGAAAATCCATATCCGAGATAGTAAAGGGCAGCAAATCGTCCACGCCGAAACGGTCAGCGACATAATCCCACTGGGTGCACCAGGTGCCGCGGCGATCCACGGCCTGTGAAAAATCGTACATTCTGCCTCCCGCGTTTACGCCTGTACCGAATGCATCAGGCTGTCCATTTCATCTTTCACCGACTGCACCTGCGGGCCAATGACCACCTGCAAATTATGCTGGTTAAGTTGCACCACGCCGATAGCGCGATTCGCCTTAAGCGCCGCGCTGTCCACCCGTGACATCTCTTTGACCGTGAGGCGCAGACGCGTAATGCAGTTATCCAGCGACGTGATATTTTCCGCACCGCCGAGCGCCTTCAGAATAGCCGGCACGTCATAGCCCGATTTTCCGCTAACGCCTGACGTGACGACGCTTGCCGTCGCGCTTTCAGCCTCCCGGCCCGGCGTTTTGATATTAAAGCGGGTAATCGCGAAGCGGAAAATCGCGTAATAGACGGCGAACCAGACGCCTGCCACCACCGGCACCCAGTACCATTTGGTCGACAGCCCGTGCAGCACGCCAAAGACCACGAAATCGATAATATTGCCGTCGGTGTTGCCGATAGTGACGCCGAGTACCGCCATCATGGTAAAGCCAAGCCCGGTCAGCAGCGCGTGGATGAGATAAAGCGCCGGGGCCACGAACAGGAACAGGAATTCCAGCGGCTCCGTGGTGCCGCCGACCACACAGGCGATGACGCCGGAAATCAACAGCCCCTTGATTTTATGACGGTTCTCCGGGCGCGCGCAGTGGTACATCGCCAGCGCCGCCCCCGGCAGGCCGCCCAGGAACGCCGGCATTTTGCCCTGCGAGAGGAAGCGCGTCGCGCTTTCGGCAAAGCCGTGCGAGGCAGGGCAATTCAGCTGCGCCTGGAAGATAGTCAGCGCGCCAGAGACGCTCTGCCCGCAGACATCCAGCGTGCCGCCCGCCTCGGTAAAGCGAATCAGCGCCACCAGAATATGCTGCAAACCAAACGGCAGCAGCAGGCGCTCGCCGGTGCCGAAAATCATCGGCGCGAAGCTTCCGGCGCTGTTGATAAGCCAGCCCAGCGCGTTGATACCTTTAGCAAAAAACGGCCAGATCAGCGGAATGGTCAGCCCGACCAGGCCCATCACCACCGTGGTGACGATCGGTACAAAACGCGTGCCGCCAAAAAAGGCCAGCGCGTCCGGGAGGCGCACTTTGTGGAAGCGCTCGTGCAGCAGCCAGATTATCACGCCCGCGATCACCGCACCCAGAATGCCGGTGTCGATGGACTGAATGCCGAGCACCGACTGCACGTTACTGGCCTTCAGCAGCGCCGGGTCCTCTGTCGGTAAGATGCCTTTTGCGGTCAGCCAAAAATTGACCGCCAGGTTCATCACCGCGTAGCCCACAAACCCTGCGAACGCCGCCACGCCTTTATTTTCACGCGCCAGCCCCAGCGGAATGGCAATACAGAACATCACCGGCAGGAAACTGAAGGCGAACGAGCCCATTTTGCTCATCCAGGTGAAAATGAGCTGCAACACGCTGTTGCCGAGAAACGGCATCAGCGTAATGACGTCATGACTACTGAGCGAACTGCCGATGCCCATCAAAATGCCGCAAAACGACAGCAGCGCCACCGGCAACATAAATGTTTTGCCGAGCTGCTGCATAAATCCCCACAGCGTGATTTTTTGTACCGTGTTCGCCGTCATAAACGACTCCTCGCGTTAAATGATCCATCGCCTGAACGAAGGATTGCAAGATAAAACGTTTTACCAAAGTTTAATGCGCGTTGAATCACAGAACATTACCCAGGCCTGACGGCTATAATAGCGTTTCAGGTAAAAGGTTTTATCTGGCAGGAGCGGAGCAAAAGCGTAGTCAATGACACAGGCGAAAAGAATCACTATCAATGATGTCGCGCAGGCGGCGGGCGTGTCCGTTGCCACCGTGTCGCTGGTGCTGAGCGGCAAAGGTCGTATCTCCAGCGCGACCGGGCAGCGGGTAAACGACGCCATTGAGCAGTTAGGGTTTGTGCGCAACCGCCAGGCGTCGGCGTTGCGCGGCGGGCCAAGCGGCGTTGTCGGGCTGATTGTGCGCGATCTCACCACGCCGTTTTACGCCGAACTGACAGCCGGGCTTTCCGAGGCGCTGGAGGCCCAGGGGCGGATGCTGTTTCTGTTGCAGGGCGGGCGTGATGAAGCCCGGATGCAGCGCTGTCTCGATACGCTGCTCGATCACGGCGTGGATGGCGTGGTAGTGGCAGGCGGCGGCGGGCCGGGCGCGTCGTGGCAGGCGCAGGCTCGTGGGCGCGGCATTCCACTGCTGTTCGCCTCGCGCGCCAGCCATCACGATGAAGTGGACACGGTCCGGCCTGATAATCAGCAGGCGGCGCGTCTGGTCACCGAACATCTTATCCGTCGCGGCCATCAGCGCATCGCCTGGCTGGGCGGCGCGAGTTCCTCACTGACCCGCGCTGAACGGCTCGGCGGCTACTGCGCGACGCTGTTGCAGTACGGGCTGCCGTTTCACAGCGAATGGATTGTCGAGTGTCAGCCGGGGCAGAAACCCGCGGCGGAAGCCATTACCGAACTCCTGCGCGTTAACCCGACCATCACCGCCGTGCTGTGCCATAACAGCACCGTCGCGATGGGTGCCTGGTTTGGCCTGATGCGTGCCGGGCGGCAGAGCGGAGAGGCGGGGTATGAGAGCTATTTCGAAAACAGCGTCACGCTGGCGGCGTTCGCCGACGTACCGGAAGAGCGGCTTGATGAAGTTCCGCTAACGTGGGTGACGACGCCCGCGCGGGAGATGGGCCACTGCGTGGCGGAGCGGATCCTGCAGCGCATTCAGCACGGCGATGAGCCGGCGGGGAGCCTTATCATCGGGCCACGGCTGGTGGCGTACCGTTAAGACGCGCCAAAAAAACGGCCTCCCGGGAGGCCGTTTTCTTTTTTACTGCTGCGGGACGGAAAGCGCAGGGCCTCGCGGCGCAGGGGCAGGGGCCGCGCCCGGCGCGTCAAGCTCCGGCATCGCCTGCGGCTCTGGCGCGTTAAGACCCGGCAGGCCGAACATGCCGATAAACTCCGCGAGCGGCATTTTCTGACCGTTCAGGTTCACCTGACCGTTTGCGTACTGCAGGCTGGTCACAATGCTGTTGTCCTGCATGGTGGTGATGCGGAACATCTGGCCCATCGCCGCCAGGCCTTTCACCTGCTGGCCCGCCAGTTTCTCGGCGTCCGCCTGTTGATAGCCTTCCAGTTTCGCGACCTGGGTCATCATCTCGGTCGCCATATCCACCGGAATAACCAGCTTGCTGTCGAGGCTTTTCACCACGCGATCGAGCTGCTCCGCCGGACTGGTCTGCGCGGCGCTCACCGGCGCCTGGCTCGGATCTTTCAGGAACAGCGACAGGTTAAAGGTGCTTTCGCCTTTGGCGTTTTTCCAGCTCAGCGGCGCGACGGTAATCACCGGGTTGCCTTTCAGCAGCAGCGGCAGCGAAGAGACGAGGATCTCGGTGGCCTGTTGCTGATAAAGCTCCGGATTATCCATAATGCCCGGTTGCGCCATCAGCGCCCGGCTACGCTCGTTATACTGCTGGCTGAACTGGTGCCACGCCTGGCCGTCGATGTTGCCGATTTTCAGCGTCATCTTGCCGCTGCCAAGATCCTGATTCTGCACTTTCAGGCTGTTCATGGCGTAATCCATCTGGCTGTCGATGCTTTTGCCATCTTTCGCCACGTCAGACTTGCCGTTCAGGCTGATGCCTTCGAGCAGCGCCATCTCCTGACCTTCAATCGCGATCGCCAGTTTTTCGAGGCTCAGCTTCTGCTCGCCAACGCGCTCTTTAAAGCTGGTCATCTTTGTGTTGCCGTCAGTTTTCAGGCCGTTGAAGGTAAGCTGCACATGCTGGCCGTATTCGTTAACGGCATTAACCAGACCGCTGTCCGCTTCGCCTTTCAGGCTCACGTCATTGCCGTCTTTGTCGGCATCAAGCTGGAAATCACCGCCGCTGAACGCCACTTTCTCATCCGGGGTATCATAGTTCAGCGCCTGAAGCTTGATATCGCTGGAGGTCGCGCCGCCGTAGCCAATACGGGTCTGCACATCGGCGAACGATTTGCCTTTCGCCATATCAAACAGCGCTTTGGTGGTATCGTTGTTCACAAGCGTGGTATGCACCGACGCCATCGCTGGCAGGATATTGAGCTTTTTCAGATCGGCCAGCGGGAACGGACCGTGGCTCACTACCTGATCCAGCACCACGCTCTGGCCCGGCTTCAGCAGCGCTTCCTGCTGGCCCGCCGCGGGTTTGACCACCAGTTGCAGATGGCTGCTGAACAGGCCGCGCTGGTAATCCTGGTAGCCAAGCTCAAGCCCGGCCTGCGGCGCGCTGAGCTTAAGCTGCGCGTTGGCTTCGGCGACCATTTCGCCGACATGTTTTTCAAACTGCTTACCGGTGTACCACGCGCCACCTGTCCAGATAACCCCGAGAGCGACAATCACGCCCACGGCGACCAGCGATTTTTTCATAGTTCAGTTCCCTTAAAACGAAGCCAGACGGCGGTCCGTCTGGCATGACTGGCAAAGATGTTACCAAGCTTAGCAATCCTTGCTTAAAAGATCAGTAACTTAGTTGAGCTTATTATATACGCGCGCGAGACGACCCACGCCGCTCACGCTGACCGGCGATTCATTCGCCGCCACGAAAGCGGATTCGCCCGGTTTCAGCGTCAGGCGCTGGTCATCTTTGCTGAGCACCGCTTCCCCTTCGACGCAAAAAAGAATGGCCGCGCTCGCCTGCGCCAGGCGCTCAGGCTGCGTGCCGAGATCGTGCAGCGAGAAGGCGAAATCCTCGACCGGGATGGGGAAATTAAGCGTTGCGCCGTGTTGCTCAGGTTGGGTCAGCAACTGCGCCGCCGGTTTGGCGACAAATTTCACGTTGGCGACCAGCTCCGGGATATCGATATATTTCGGGGTCAGGCCCGCGCGCAGCACGTTGTCGGAGTTCGCCATCACCTCCAGCGCCACGCCCTGGAGATACGCGTGCGGCGTTTCGGCGAACAGGAACATCGCCTCGCCAGGGTTGAGTTTCACCACGTTCAGCAGCAGCGGCGAGAAAAGCCCGCTGTCGTCCGGGTAGAACTGCGCGATAAATCGAATGGTGTCCCACGGTTCGCCCTGCTGGCTCTCGACGGTTGCTTTCAGTACCGCCAGCGCGCGGGATTTCTCCTCGCCCTGCATATTCAGAAGCCCGGCGAACAGTTCACGCAGGCGGTCGGCATCCGGCGCGGCCAGGAAATGCGCGATGGCGGTATGCGCGCCCGCGACAGGCTGGAGCAGGGATACAATCTCAGAAAACTCACGAAACGCGTTCATGGCGAGGAACGGCGTCAGGGCGAACACCAGCTCCGGCTTGTGGTTCGGATCTTTGTAGTTCCGCTCGGCGGCGTCCAGCGGAATACCCGCCGCGTTTTCACGCGCGAAGCCTTCTTCAGAGGCTTGCTTGTTCGGGTGCACCTGAATGGAAAGCGGCTGATCGGCGCACAGCACTTTAAACAGGAACGGCAGCTCGCCGAAGCGCGCTGCCACCTGCTCGCCGAGCAGGGCGGTTTTATCGGCGTCGATCACATCACGCAGCGCGCGGATGTTGCCCTGCGTGTCCTGCACCTGTGAACTGCTCTTCGGGTGAGCGCCCATCCACAGCTCCGCCATCGGCACGCCGTCCGGGTTTTCCACGCCATAAAGTTCCGTTAACGCCGTTTTACTGCCCCAGGCATAGTTCTGCACCGAGTTAATGAGTTTCTGCATGATCAGTCCCTGTATTCGGAGGAAAAAAGTTTTTTGGTATTAAACCAATAAAGCGGACTGATGTAACCCGGCTGGGCAAAAAGTCGGTTTAGTCTCAGTTTTTGTTAAAAAATTGTGTACCATGTGGCGACTCGCTTTTTCATGCCGCACATGGACCATGTGGCGGACGACACATTTCATAACTGAAGCTGTAAGTGAGAGTGCAATGTCTGGTAAACCCTTCTTCTGGCAAGAGCCTTTTCCACTGAAAAAGGACGAGACCGAGTATTATCTGTTAACCCGCGATCACGTCTCCGTTTCCGAATTTGAAGGTCAGGAAATCCTGAAAGTCGAGCCGCAGGCGCTGACGCTGCTGGCTCGCCACGCCTTCCACGACGCCTCGTTTATGCTGCGCCCGGCGCATCAACAGCAGGTGGCGGATATTCTGAGCGACCCGGAAGCCAGCGAAAACGATAAATATGTGGCGCTGCAATTCCTGCGCAACTCGGAGATTGCCGCCAAAGGCATTCTGCCGACCTGCCAGGATACGGGCACCGCGATCATCATGGGTAAAAAAGGCCAGCGCGTCTGGACCGGCGGCGGCGATGAAGCCGCGCTGGCGCAGGGCGTCTATGAGACCTACACGCAGGATAACCTGCGCTATTCGCAAAACGCGGCGCTGGATATGTACAAAGAGGTCAACACCGGCACCAACCTGCCGGCGCAGATTGATCTCTACAGCGTCGACGGCGACGAGTATAAATTCCTCTGCATCGCCAAAGGCGGCGGCTCCGCCAACAAAACCTATCTCTACCAGGAAACCAAAGCGTTGCTGACGCCTGGCAAACTGAAAGCGTATCTGGTGGAGAAAATGCGCACGCTCGGCACCGCGGCCTGCCCGCCGTACCACGTGGCCTTTGTCATTGGCGGCACCTCGGCGGAGGCGACGCTGAAAACGGTCAAACTCGCCTCGACCAAATATTATGACGGCCTGCCGACCGAAGGGAACGAGCACGGCCAGGCGTTCCGCGACGTTAAGCTTGAAGAGGAGCTGTTGCAGGAGGCGCGCAATCTCGGCCTCGGCGCGCAGTTTGGCGGCAAATATTTCGCGCACGATATTCGTGTGATCCGTCTGCCGCGCCACGGCGCGTCCTGCCCGGTGGGTATGGGCGTCTCGTGCTCCGCGGACCGCAACATCAAAGCCAAAATCAACCGCGATGGCATCTGGATAGAAAAGCTCGAAAGCAACCCCGGCAAATATATTCCAGAGGCGTTGCGTCGCGCCGGCGAGGGCGAAGCGGTGCGGGTCAATCTCAACCGTCCGATGAGCGAGATCCTGGCGCAGCTGTCGCAATACCCGGTTTCCACGCGGCTGTCGCTCTCCGGCACTATCATCGTGGCGCGCGATATCGCGCACGCGAAGCTCAAAGAGCGCATCGACAGCGGCGCGGGGCTGCCGCAGTACGTCAAAGATCATCCTGTCTACTACGCGGGCCCGGCCAAAACGCCGGAAGGGTACGCCTCCGGGTCGCTCGGCCCGACCACCGCCGGACGCATGGATTCTTACGTGGATCTGCTACAGTCTCACGGCGGCAGCATGATTATGCTCGCCAAGGGCAACCGCAGCCAGCAGGTGACCGACGCCTGTCAAAAACATGGCGGCTTCTACCTCGGCAGCATCGGCGGCCCGGCGGCGGTACTGGCACAGAACAGTATCCGGCATCTGGAGTGCGTTGAATATCCGGAACTCGGTATGGAAGCTATCTGGAAAATCGAGGTGGAAGATTTCCCGGCGTTTATCCTGGTGGATGACAAAGGCAACGATTTCTTCCAGCAGATCCAGTCCGGCCAGTGCTCGGCGTGCCTGAAGTAATGTAACGCCTTGCCGGGTGGGCGGCTGCGCTCACCCGGCCTGGCTAAATATAGCGCGGCATCACCTACAGGCAGGTAAGCTGAAGCCGCCACCTGACACCCAAGCATCAAAATCGCCACCCCACAAGAGCGCACAAAGCGCCGTGCAGGTTTTTTTAACGCATCAATACTTATTCCTTAAGCCTGTGAGCTATCCCATCTTTGTTATCAAGGAGAAAGTAATGACCGCCTACCGCAGTGAAAAAGATTCCATGGGCGCAATCGACGTGCCGGCCGATAAACTCTGGGGCGCGCAAACGCAGCGTTCGCTGGAGCATTTCCGTATCTCTACCGAGAAAATGCCCACGGCGCTTATCCAGGCGCTGGCGCTGACGAAACGCGCCGCCGCGAAGGTCAACATGGATCTCGGCCTGCTGCCTGCCGAGCGCGGCGACGCCATCATCAACGCGGCGGATGAGGTGCTGGAAGGCGCGCACCCGGACGAATTCCCGCTTGCTATCTGGCAGACCGGCTCCGGCACCCAGACCAACATGAACATGAACGAGGTGCTGGCCAATCGGGCGAGCGAAATTCTCGGCGGCGAGCGCGGTATGGCCCGTAAAGTGCACCCGAATGACGACGTCAACAAAAGCCAGAGCTCAAACGACGTTTTCCCGACGGCGATGCACGTCGCGGCGGTTATCGCCCTGCGCGAACAGCTTATTCCGCAACTCCGGGTACTGCACAAAACGCTCAGCGACAAGGCGAGCGCCTTTAGCGATATCGTGAAAATTGGTCGAACCCATCTGCAGGACGCCACGCCGCTGACGCTCGGCCAGGAGATCTCCGGCTGGGTGGCGATGCTTGAGCACAATCTTAAGCATATCGACCACAGCCTGCCGCATCTGGCGGAGCTGGCGCTCGGCGGCACGGCCGTCGGCACCGGGCTCAATACTCACCCGGAATATGCCGAACGCGTGGCGAAAGAGCTTGCTGCGTTCACCGGCCAGCCGTTCGTGACCGCGCCCAATAAATTCGAGGCGCTCGCCACCTGCGACGCGCTGGTGCAGGCCCACGGCGCGCTCAAAGGACTCGCGGCCTCGCTGATGAAAATCGCGAACGATGTACGCTGGCTTGCAAGCGGCCCGCGCTGCGGCATCGGCGAAATCTCTATTCCGGAAAACGAGCCGGGTTCTTCCATCATGCCGGGCAAAGTCAACCCGACCCAGTGCGAAGCGCTCACCATGCTCTGCTGTCAGGTCATGGGCAATGACGTGGCGGTGAATATGGGCGGGGCGATGGGTAACTTCGAGCTTAACGTCTTTCGCCCGATGGTTATCCATAACTTCCTGCAATCGGTGCGTCTGCTGGCGGACGGCATGGAGAGCTTCAACCACCACTGCGCGGTCGGCATTGAGCCGAACCGCGACCGCATCAGCCAGTTGCTTAACGAATCGCTGATGCTGGTGACCGCGCTCAACACCCATATCGGCTACGACAAAGCGGCGGAAATCGCCAAGAAAGCGCATAAAGAGGGGCTGACGCTCAAGGCCTCCGCGCTGAAACTCGGTTATCTCAGCGAGGAGGAGTTTGACGCCTGGGTGCGCCCGGAAGAAATGGTGGGCAGCATGAAGCCCTGATCAGGGCGCGAGGTAGAGGTGCAGGCGGGGGATCATCATGACGAGCGCTTCCGCCTGCGGCTTATAGCGGTGCTGGACGTTTTCCGCGTCGTAATCAAGCAGCTCGCCGATATCCGGCACCGCGCCGCCGCGCGTGGCGTGGCACAGCACAATCAGCGGCGACGGGCAGGCATACTGCACCTGTCGCTGGTTTTGCGCATACCAGACCCGCGCCACCGGCTGCACCTTCACCGGGCGCTTGATTTTTAACCGCGCTTTTTGCGGCAGCGCCGCGATATCGTTGTACTCCTGCGTCAGCCTCGCGTGCCACTGCTCTTTGGTTAGCCCGCCCACCGCGCGCGGCGCTTTAAGCCCGCGCTCCAGCATCGCCAGCACTTCATCACGCGTCAGGTTTTTAATGATGTGTTTATTAGCCCAGCCGAAGCGCAGCGTGGCCGGATTATCCAGCACCGTCAGACGGCGGTAGGCATTGAGCGTAATAAGCCCCGGCAGATAGCGGTGTACCCACTCAAAACGTTGGGTGGAGGGCAGGCCCGATTCCACGGTGATGATCTCTTCGAGCTGGGTTTTGAGCGTGTTGATTTTCTCAGCCAGCGCGTGCAGCGCCTTATGCTTTGCGTCATCAACGCTAAAGCAGACCGCGCCAGGCAGGCGCACCGCCGCCTTGCTGCTGCGTTTCTCCGACTGCTGCTGGATAAACAGGTGCGTAAAGTGGCGCAGCGCCGCCTCCTGCGCCTCTTTGCCGATTTTTTGCGTCACGGCGATAGTGAGTAACGGATCGTGCTCTTTGCCTTTTTCCACTTCCGGCAGAGTGAATACCCGTCCCGCCAGCAGGCGACAGGCCGCAAGGCCATCGCGCATTTCCATCAGCGCGTGTTCTAACTCACGAAAAGTGATATTGAGGCGTTCAACCAGATCGTAACGGGCCATGATGATCTCTCATTAGTTACAACATACTATATATTTAGCACAATTTCGCCGGGTTTAGCCATAGCGAATTAAAAAGTCAGGCAGAAAGGATGGGGGCGCAGAGGAGAATGGGCGTTAAAGCGTGTTCATGTGGCGCGGGCGAGGTGAGAACGGTAAGTGAGAGGGCGAAACAGCGGATGGCGCTTCGCTTAACCCCCTTACGCGTGGCATGCCTCAGGCGTACAGGCTAGCGTGCAGGGCAGGCAAACGCACCCGCCATGCTCCCACTCCGTTCATGCAGGTATGTTGTCAGCCGCCATCCCACCAGTTGCTTCGCATATGTATGTCATAACCTGGCTGCGTGCAGGGCGGGCAAGCGCAGCGCACCCGCCATCGACAACCGGCTCAATCTCGCGCACCCCGAAATTACGCGTCATCAGGCACTACTGGCCAACTGAAACGAAAATGCGCGCCGCCGAGCGTGCTCTGCGCGACGCTCACCTGGCCGCTCATCGCGGTGGCGATCGACTGTACGATGGCGAGCCCGAGGCCGCAGCCGCCCGTAGCGCGATCGCGGCTCGGGTCGAGACGCACAAACGGCTCGAATACCCGGCTGCGTTCTGCTTCCGGAATGCCGGGGCCGTCGTCTTCCACTTCAAGCGTCGCCTGCGCGCCCTGCAGCGATAACCCGATCCTCAGCCGCTGTTCGCTGTAACGCAGCCCGTTATTCACCAGATTATCCAGCACGCGCTCCATCAGGCGCATATCGAGCGCGCCGTAATCGCCTTCATCAACGCGAGCCAGCACCAGCTCGCGTTCCGGGTGCAGCGAGCGCGCGTCATCGACATACTCATGCAGCCAGCGGGACAGCGCCGGGTGCGTCAGGTGCAGTTCCGTTTGCGGGCGGTCGAGTCGCGCATAGGTCAAAAGCTCCTCAATGAGCGCTTCGAGCTGACCGATATCGCGGTTTAGCGCCTGCGACTCCGCCGCGCTCAGGTTATCGCTCATCTCCAGCCGGTAGCGCAGCCGCACCAGTGGAGTGCGCAGTTCATGAGCGATGCCGTCAATAAGCTGTTTTTTGCTGGCAATCAGCGCGTTAATGTTATTCGCCATCTGGTTGAACGCCACGCCGAGCCGCGCGAAGCCCGAGGCTTTATCAAAATGAATGCGTTCATCAAGGTGTCCGTCGCCGAGCCGCTGCGCCGCCGCCTCCAGGCGCAACATCTCCTGCCAGTGGGGCCGCATCCAGATAAACACCGGCAGCGCCAGCGAAATCGCAATCAGCGCAATCAGCGCGATATCCAGCAGCCGCATCTGATGCAGAAAATAGAGATACGGCACCGGGCCGACGGCGAGCACGTAGTGGCTGCGCGGAATACGCTGGATAAACGTATATTCATCGTCCAGCGCCACAATTTCGCCCTCGCGCAGACGGCGGCTGTTGATGTCATCGAGATGAAACTGGCTGAGCGGCTGGATCCGCAGCTTAAACGACAGGTTTAAATCCAGTTCTTTAATGGTTTTGTTCCATTCATGCGGCGGAATTTCCCGCAGCTCGCTGCGCATCAGGTAGAGCGAGCTTTTCATCAGGTCGTCCAGCGACTGGCGGCCCGCGCGTTCGGCGGTGAATTTATAGACCAGCCCGACCAGCATCGTCATCACCAGAAAGCAGACAAACAGCAGCAAATAGAACTGGATAAAGAGTTTTTTCATGACAATCTCTCGTCCGCGCGGCGCGGTTATTTAATGACCGATGTCGTGTGCGGAAAGTTCGCTGCCAGGTGGTCGATAAACGCCCTGACCGCGGGCGGCAGACCGCGGCGCGTGGTAAACACAAGATGCACAATACCTCGCTGCCCCTTCCAGCCGCGATAAACCTGTACCAGCTCACCGCTTTTAAGCGCCTGCGCGCAGACGTGATCCGGCAGCAGCGCAATGCCAAGGCCCGCTATCGCCGCCGCGCGGATCGCCGTGAAATCGCCACAGCTCAGCCGCGGCTGATGGCGAATCAGACAGCGCTTGCCCTGTTCATGTTCCAGCGCCCAGCTGATTTCTCCGGGTTCGTCACTGGTGCCGAGCGTCGGGTAGCTGGCGAGGCTGTCGATATTGCCCGTTAACTGGTTAGCAAGCGTCGGGCTGGCCACCAGGATGCGGCTCGACGTGCCCAGCGAGCGCATGATGAGCTCCGCGTCGCTCGCAAGCTCCGTGCGCACGCGCAGTGCGATATCAATGCGCTCTTCTATCAGGTCGACAGGCCGGTCAATCGCGATGATTTGCAGCCTGACTTGCGGGTAGCGGTTCATAAACGCGGGTAGCGTAGTCGAGATAATTTCTACCAGCCCGGTCGGGCAGCTGAAGCGCACCACGCCCTGCGGCTCTTTATGCGCCTGCGCTATCACCGCCTGGGCTTTTTCCGCCTCCAGCAGCATAGCGCGACACTGTTCATAAAACGCCTGGCCGATATCGGTCACGCGAAAGCGGCGGCTGGAGCGCTCAATCAGCCGCACGCCAAGCTGTGCCTCAAGCCCCGCCACACGGCGGCTTAGTTTTGATTTCGGCTGCTTCAGCGCGCGGCTCGCCGCAGCAAACCCGCCGTGGTTTACCACTTCGGCATAGTAAAAATAGTCGTTGAGATCGGGTTGCATTATCGTTCCTCAGACAGAACGCAGGGTGCCATTTTGTCCTGGTACACAGCCTGATGGGAAGGGCTTATTCTCAGCCCAGGACGTTTCGTTACATTCACTGAGGAGAAAATGATGAACGCACGTTTTGGCAATAAAGTGGTTATTGTGACTGGCGGCACCAGCGGCATTGGGCTGGCAACAGCCAAAGCGTTTGCTGACGAAGGCGCGCAGGTGTTTATCACCGGGCGCCGTCAGGCGGCGCTGGACGAGGCGCAGAGACAGCTAGGTGACAACGTCACAGGTGTGCGCGGCGATATGAGCCAGCTTGCCGATATCGACCGCCTGTATGAGGCCGTTCAACAGCGCCACAGCCATATCGATGTCGTCTTCGCTAACGCGGGCGGCGGCGAATTCGCGCCGCTGGGCGCCATTTCCGAAGCGCATTATCACGAGACATTCGACATCAATGTCAAAGGCGTGCTCTTCACCGTGCAGAAAGCGCTGCCGCTGTTGCGCGACGGGGCGTCGATTATTCTGACATCATCGACCACAAGCGTCAGCGGCACGCCCGCATTCAGCGTCTATTCGGCGACCAAAGCGGCAGTGCGCAGTTTCGCCCGCAACTGGGTGCTCGATCTCAAAGACCGTAATATCCGCGTCAACGCCATCAGCCCCGGCGTCACCGAAACGGCAGGGCTTAATGCGCTCTTTGGCGGTGGCGAAGAGGCCGAGCGCGTGAAAAAAGATTTTCTCACGCAGATCCCGCTCGGGCGCGTTGGCCTGCCGGCTGAGATAGCGAAAGCGGTGCTGTTTCTGGCGTCAGACGAGGCGAGCTATGTGAACGGCGTCGAGCTGTTTGTGGATGGCGGCATGGCGCAGATTTAAGACAGCAGTTGCGCCGCGCTTTTGCGCGGCGCGGCAGTTACGCTTCGCTTTCCCAGGCATGCGGCGCGAACAGATACCCTTTATTGCGCACGGTTTTAATCCGATACGGCTCGGTGGCGCTGTCATTAAGCTTTTTACGCAGCCGTGAAATCGCGACATCCACGCTGCGATCCAGTCCGTCATAGCTCACGCCGCGCAGGTTTTTTAACAGCGCGTCGCGGTCCATGATCTGTCCCGCATGGGTGGCGAGCTCCCATAACAGGTCAAAATCCGCCGTGGAAAGCGCGACCTGCTCGCCTGCCAGCGTCACCTGGCGGTTCAGCGGGTCGATGCACAGCGTGCCGAAACGCAGCGCTTTATGCGGCTGGCGCGTCGGGGCCGTTTCACCAGGCGCGGGCGCGGCCATATGCTGACGCAGATGCAGCCGAAGACGCGCCAGCAGCACGGCAGGCGGCGTGGTTTTCAGAATGTAATCACTGGCGCCCATTTCGAGCGAAAGGATGTGGTTCATATCGCTGTCAAGCGAGGTCAGCAACACTACCGGCCCGTGCCAGTGGGTGCGCAGATCGCGGCACAGGGTCATGCCGTCTTTGCCCGGCAGCATAATATCCAGCAGCACCAGATCCGGGTTCTCGCGTTCAATGACCGCCTCGGCGCGATCGCCGCGGCTTTCGACAATCACATCGATATCATGGCGGCCCAGATAGGCGGCAATAAGCTCGCCGACTTCCGGGTCATCTTCAACAAAAACGATCTTGCTCATAGCACTCTGCGTTGCGGTAAAAACACCAGGATACACCGGGCGGGCGCGGCGCGCCAGCAACGGTGGCTCAACAGGTTAACGCAACGGGCGGCCGCCGTTTACGGGGTAGCTGTGTCCGGTGACGTAACGGCTGGTGAGCAGATAATCCACCAGGTCGATAATCTCTTTTTCGCCGGGGGCGATTTTCATCAGCGACTTGTTAAGCGCTTTCTGGCGGTATTGCGGATCGTCATGCTCATTAAAAAGGATGAGCGATGGCGCGATGGCGTTCACTTTCACTTCCGGCGCGAGCTTACGGGCGAACGAGCGGGTGAGGTTATCGAGCGCCGCTTTGCTGGCGGCGTAGGCGATATGCTTGTCGCTGCCGCGCTCCACGACGTAATCGGTAAAGTGAATAATATCGCAGGCGGCATGGCCCTGGCCGCGCAGCAGCGGCTCAAGGGCGAAGTTCAGGAGATAGGGCGCGTGTACATGAATTTGCAACATGGCGCACAGTACCTCGGACGGCGGCACGCCGGGGCTTTCGTCCTGCCAGGCGCTGGCGTTGTGCAGCAGCGCGCGGATATGGGTGGTGCGCGCTTTTACTGCGTCCGCAAAGGCGAGAATGCCCTCGTCATGGCAGAAATCCGCCTCAATGCAGACCGCGCCCGCCTCTTCCAGCACGTCGATTGCCGGGTAGCGGGTGCGGTAGCTGACAATCACATCATGATGCTGCGCCAGGAAATGGTGCGCCAGCGCGAGACCGATTCGGCGGCCTGCGCCGGTGATGACGATGGGCTTATCCAGTTTTTTCACCATGACTCTCCTTAAGCTAAGGGGACAGGGAGATTAGCGCACCAGCATCCAGGTGGCCGGCAACGCGGCGACCAGCAACAGACCAATGACCACTTTCTCCTGTCCTTTCAGCGCCACGTTTTCCACATGGGTGCGGCGCGCGTAGAGGAAGAACAACACGCCAGGCGCGTACAGCACCACGGAAAGCAGTAAATGCATCGGGCCTGAGGCATACAGCAACCATAGGCCATAAATGCACGCCCCGACAGCAATCGCCTGATGCATCGGACGACGGGCGATTTTCAGCAGGTAGGCGCCGACAAGGAAATAGGGCACCAGAATCATCTCTGAGGCGATGGTAAGCAGCGTGTTGTAATCGGAGCCGGTCGCCCAGATCAGCACCAGGCAAATCTGCACGCTGGCGTTTGTAAGCCACAGCGACGCCGACGGCGCGTTGCGCGCGTTCTGGCGGGCAAAAAGACGCGGGAACGCTTTATACTGCGCGGCCAGCAGCGGCACTTCGGCGGCCATAATCGTCCAGCTCAGGTAGGCGCCGCATACGGAGACGATAAGCCCGGCGGCGATAATCACTTCGCCCCAGGATCCCATCATATTGACCATCAGGCCCGCCATTGAGGGGTTGCGCATCTGCGCCAGCTCCGGACGCGCCAGCACGCCAAGCGACAGCAGGGTGACCAGCAGATAAACAGTGAGCGCGGCGAGGACCGCGAGCAGTGTCGCCATGCCGACATCTTTTTTATTGCGCGCGCGGGCCGAGACCACCACCGCGCCTTCCACGCCGATAAACACCCACAGCGTAATGAGCATGGTGTTTTTCACCTGCTCCCAGACGGGCACACCGAGGTCGATGCCGGTAAAATCGAGCGTAAAGGTAGGCAGGCGGAAGGCTATAACCGCCAGCACCACAAACAGGCCGAGCGGCACCAGCTTCGCAAGCGTTGCCGCAAGGTTAATGCTTGCCGCTGTCTGGACGCCGCGCAGCACGAGAAAATGCACGATCCACAGTAAGACGGAAGCGCCGACGATCGCCTGCCAGGTGTTGCCGTCGCCAAAGAGGCGCAGTTCGGGGGAGTCGGTAAAGAAGCTCAGGGCGGAGAAAACGATGACCAGATACGAGACGTTGGCAATCACCGCGCACAGCCAGTAACCCCACGCGGAGCAGAAGCCGACCAGCTCGCCAAACCCTTCGCGGGCGTAGGTAAAGATGCCGCCGTCGAGGTCAGGGCGCAGACGGGTTAACAGCAGCATCGCGAGCGCCAGCAGCAGGATCCCCACACCGGTGATCCCCCAGCCAATCAGCAGCGCCGCCGGACTTGCCACCTCGGCCATATTCTGCGGCAGACTGAATACCCCGGCACCCAGCATGGAACTTAAAACAAGCGCGGTTAACGCGGCGAGGCCAAGCTTCTTTTCCATAGACAACCTGTTTAGCAAAAGGAAAGATCCAGAATAATTATTGTGCCAGAGCGCATAAAAATGGTGGATCGCACTAAGGCGCGGGATTTTACGGAGTGCGAAGCTCGCTTGCAATGCGACATACACAAAATGTAGCGGAAAAACAAAAAAAGCGGCCAGGGCCGCTTTTTTTTAAAGAGGAGGGCTTACTTGTAGAGGTCGGCGCTGATGGTCATGTTGCCGCCGCGCTCTTCCCACTGACGGGTGATGTGGTAGTACTTCGCGCCTTTCTTCGCGGCACGTTTCGCCACGTTATAGGAGATATCGGTCATACTGCTGTAATGCCCGGTAAACTTGACGCTGTCGAAGGGCACCATCTGGGCGGCGGTGACTTTGTTCACCTCTTCGACTTTTGTGCCGTCCGGCAGAGTGACAGTGTAACGACCGCCTTTCGACGACTGCGTTTCAAAGAAGCGGCCTACGTCGCTGCTCGGCGTTGCGGTCGTGGCGATACCCGGGATTTCAACTTTTTTGGCTTCTTCGCCGCCTTTGGCGAGCGCCGCGCGGCCTGCGTCAGAGTCTGCCGGAATGGCGTCCGGGCTCTGCAGGACACGTTTTTTCGCGTCAGCTTTATAGATGAAGGCCGTGATGCGCTGGTTGCCGCCCTGGTTGGTGTCGACCTGACGCACAATCCAGAAAGACGCGGCGCCTTTGGCTTTCGCCGCTTTGGTGATGGCGTCGTTCACTTCAGGCTGGCTGCGATAAAAGCCCTGTACGGTGACGGTATCGTACGGCTCAAGGGCGATGGCCTGATCTTTCGGCAGCTCAACCACACCGTTGATAACGCGGTTTTTCGGGGCCTCGGCTTTCGGCGCGTTTTCGCGGTATACATCAGCCACTACGCGCCAGTTGCCGCTGTTGCCGGTGTCGCTGGTGTCGAGAATATAAAAAGAGGCCGCGCCCATAGCGTCTGCGCGACGAGAAACGGCAGTAGCCGCTTCATTAATAGCGTTGAAACGGCCCGTGATGACGATGCGGTCATACGGCTTCAGCGCCGAGGCTTGTTCCGGCGTTAATTCTGTCGCCGCCTGAGCTGACAGCGATGCCGCGGAAAACAGGGCAGTCGCCAGAAGGGTGTTCTTGAGCTTCATAAAAATTGTCCTTCGCCTTGCGCAAAACAGGTACTGATACAGCCTGTGTGTAAATGGTTAGTCGTTGATTATTGCATTGAAAGGTGCCGGATGTCTGCGCCATTTTTCACACCTGATGCTGCCGCTTGCGGTTGATAAATAACTTCAGGTTATGAATGGCGAAAATCGGCCACTGACCACTAAAATTGATAAAGCTTATGACTTTTTAAGTTAAATCATTGTTAAACCAAGCCGCTACAGCCGTGCAGAATCGTTTTTTACCGGCCGCAAAGCGCACAATCGTAGCGGCTGAGCGCCAGTTTTAAGCAAAAATCCCTGTCAGACGGCTCAGCCGCTACACTTTCACTCATTATCCGTTAAATAGTTGTGCCCGATGGTAGATCGAAGGCGTTTATTTCAGTAGGTTATAGAAAGTTTGTGACAACGATATGGATGGCGAATACCACGGCGCCACGCTTTTCGCCGGGCGTTTTCGTCTGCTAGCGAGTGACAGACCATCTTAAAAAATCGATGGAAGGGAATACTATGCGAATTGGTGTACCAAAAGAGCGGGTGGCGCTGGAAACCCGCGTCGCGGCGACCCCAAAAACGGTGGAGCAGCTGCTGAAGCTGGGGTTCAGCGTCGCGGTGGAACGCGATGCCGGTAAGCTTGCGAGTTTCGATGACGACGCGTATATCGCCGCAGGCGCAAGCGTGGTGGAAACCGCCGGGGTCTGGGAATCGGACGTCATTCTCAAGGTCAACGCGCCGCAGGAGGATGAAATTGCGCTGCTGCGCCCCGGCACGACGCTGATTAGCTTTATCTGGCCTGCCCAGAATCCGCAACTGCTGGAGCAACTGGCCGCGAAAAACGTCACCGTGATGGCGATGGATTCCGTGCCGCGCATCTCCCGCGCGCAGTCGCTGGACGCGCTGAGTTCGATGGCCAATATCGCGGGGTACCGCGCTATTGTGGAAGCCGCGCATGAGTTTGGACGCTTCTTCACCGGCCAGATAACCGCCGCCGGTAAAGTGCCGCCGGCCAAAGTGATGGTGATTGGCGCAGGCGTCGCGGGCCTTGCCGCGATTGGCGCCGCCAACAGCCTCGGCGCGATTGTGCGCGCGTTCGACACCCGCCCGGAAGTGAAGGAGCAGGTGCAAAGCATGGGCGCCGAATTCCTGGAACTCGATTTTAAAGAAGAAGCGGGCAGCGGCGATGGCTACGCCAAAGTGATGTCCGAAGCCTTCATCAAGGCCGAGATGGCGCTGTTCGCCGCCCAGGCGAAAGAGGTGGATATTATCGTCACCACTGCACTTATCCCGGGCAAACCCGCGCCGAAGCTCATCACCCGCGAGATGGTTGATTCGATGCAGCCGGGCAGCGTCATTGTCGATCTGGCGGCGCAAAACGGCGGCAACTGCGAATATACCGTGCCGAATGAAATTTTCGTCACCGCCAACGGCGTTAAAGTGATTGGCTATACCGATCTGCCGGGCCGCCTGCCGACCCAGTCCTCTCAGCTTTACGGTACCAACCTGGTCAACCTGCTGAAACTGCTGTGCAAAGAGAAAGACGGCGCGGTCGTGGTCGATTTCGATGACGTCGTGGTGCGCGGCGTGACGGTTATCCGTGAGGGCGAAGTCACCTGGCCTGCGCCGCCGATTCAGGTTTCCGCGCAGCCGCAGGCCGCCGCCGCGAAACCGAAAGCCGCGCCGGCAGAGCCGCCCGCGCCCGCGTCGCCGTGGCGTAAATATGCGCTCATCGCGCTCGCCATTATCCTGTTCGGCTGGCTGGCGAACGTCGCGCCGAAAGAGTTCCTCGGCCACTTTACCGTCTTCGCGCTCTCCTGCGTGGTCGGTTATTACGTGGTCTGGAACGTCTCTCATGCGCTGCATACGCCGCTGATGTCGGTAACGAACGCGATTTCAGGGATTATCGTGGTCGGCGCGCTGCTGCAGATTGGCGATGGCGGCTGGATAAGCTTCTTCAGCTTTATCGCGATTCTTATTGCCAGCATCAATATTTTTGGTGGTTTCACCGTCACTCAGCGCATGCTGAAAATGTTCCGGAAGAACTAAGGGGTCACTCATGTCTGGAGGATTAGTTACGGCTGCGTACATCGTCGCCGCAATTCTCTTTATTTTCAGCCTGGCGGGGCTTTCTAAACACGAAACCTCACGACAGGGCAACCTGTTCGGCATCGCAGGGATGGCGATTGCGCTGATCGCCACTATTTTCGGGCCGTATGCCAGCAATGTGGGCTGGATAATCATCGCGATGGCTATCGGCGGCGCTATCGGCATTCGTCTTGCCAGACGCGTCGAAATGACCGAAATGCCGGAGCTGGTGGCTATTCTGCAC
Source organism: Cronobacter muytjensii ATCC 51329 (assembly GCF_001277195.1). NCBI lineage: Bacteria > Pseudomonadati > Pseudomonadota > Gammaproteobacteria > Enterobacterales > Enterobacteriaceae > Cronobacter > Cronobacter muytjensii. Next base: position 2,006,762 of record NZ_CP012268.1, on the reverse strand, counting down.
AGCTTCGTGGGCCTCGCGGCGGTGCTGGTAGGGTTTAACAGCTATCTGCACCATGAGCCGGGCCTCGCGCCGGTTCTGGTGAATATTCACCTGACCGAAGTGTTCCTCGGCATTTTCATCGGCGCGGTAACCTTTACCGGTTCGGTGGTGGCCTTTGGCAAACTGCGCGGCAAGATCTCCTCAAAACCGCTGATGTTGCCGAACCGCCATAAGCTGAACCTGGCGGCGCTGGTGGTCTCTTTCATTCTGCTGCTGATTTTCGTGCAGACCGAAAGCACCGGCATGCAGGGCTTCGCGCTGTTCGTGATGACGATTATCGCGCTCGCGTTCGGCTGGCATCTGGTGGCGTCCATCGGCGGCGCGGATATGCCGGTTGTGGTCTCCATGCTGAACTCCTACTCCGGTTGGGCTGCGGCGGCCGCAGGCTTTATGTTGAGCAACGATCTGCTGATCGTCACCGGCGCGCTGGTGGGGTCGTCGGGCGCAATCCTCTCTTACATTATGTGTAAGGCGATGAACCGCTCGTTCTTTAGCGTGATTGCCGGCGGCTTCGGCACGGATGGCTCCTCTACCGGCGAGAGCGAAGAAGCGGGCGAGCACCGGGAAATTACCGCCGAAGAGACGGCCGAAATGCTGAAAAACTCCACGTCCGTCATCATCACGCCGGGCTACGGCATGGCGGTGGCGCAGGCGCAATATCCGGTCGCGGAAATCACCGAGAAGCTGCGCGCGCGGGGCATCAAGGTGCGCTTTGGCATTCACCCGGTCGCGGGCCGTCTGCCGGGCCATATGAACGTGCTGCTGGCGGAGGCGAAAGTGCCTTACGATATCGTGCTGGAGATGGATGAGATCAATGACGATTTCGCTGACACCGACACGGTGCTGGTTATCGGCGCGAACGATACCGTTAACCCGGCCGCGCAGGACGATCCTAAGAGCCCCATTGCCGGAATGCCGGTGCTGGAAGTCTGGAAAGCGCAGAACGTCATCGTCTTTAAGCGCTCAATGAATACCGGCTACGCAGGCGTTCAGAATCCGCTGTTCTTTAAAGAAAATACGCAGATGCTGTTCGGCGATGCCAAAGCGAGCGTCGATGCGATCCTGAAAGCGCTGTAAGCGTCAAAAAGTGAAAAGCCGCCAGCCCGCTGGCGGTTTTTTTAAGCATCGGGCCTGCGTTCAGGCCATAAAAAACCCGCCGACCGGCGGGTTTTTTGTGGCAGTGACGTCAGTCGTCATCGTCCTCTTCGTCATCCAGCTCCACCGTACTCTGGAAATCGTCCGGCTTGATGACCAGCAGGTCGCAACGCAGATGGTCAATCACCTGCTCGGCGGTGTTGCCGAGGAACGCCGCCGAAATGCCCGTGCGCCCGATGGTGCCAAGCACCACAATCCCGGCCTGTAAATGTTCCGCGAGATCCGGGATAACCTCTTCAGGCAGTCCTTTTTCAACATGGGTCAGGCGCTCGCCGATACCGAATTTCTGGCGTAAGGCTTTCATCGCCAGCAGATGCTGACCGCGGATCGCGTCGTTATAGACGCTCGGGTCGAAATCGGGGAGTTCGATGGCGATATTAATCGGCGTCGCCGGGTAAGCGCCTACCAGATGCACTTCGGTATGGTTTACCTGTTCGGCCAGATGCAGCGTTTCGCGCACCAGTTTTTCATTAAGGCCGGTATGGTAAGGCTCTTCGCTCGCAAGATTCACCGCGACCACCGCTTTGCCGCCTTCCGGCCACGGCTGGTCTTTCACCATCCAGACCGGACAGGGGCATTTACGCAGCAGGTGCCAGTCGGTCGGGGTGAAAATCACCGATTCCAGCCGGTCATGCTGGTGCGCCATTTTCAGCAGCAGATCGTGACCGCCGCTCAGCACTTCCTGGATGATGGCCTCAAAGGGGCGGTTATGCCAGACCACTTTGATGTCGATGGGAACGCCTGCGTCTAAGTAATATTTCGCCTGCTCGCGGATCCACGCGGTGCGCTGGCTGATGACGCCCTGGCGCATTGCGGTGCGCTCGTCAGGCGACAGAAGCGTAGTCATTTCATAGGAGAAATCATAAATCGGCAGAAAGGCTTTAATGCGCCCGCCAATTCGCTGGTGTAGATAAACTGCACGCCGTAGAGCCGGTTGGTCATCCTGATTGGGGTCGATGGCCACCAGCACGTTTTGATACCTTGCCATACAGGGTCTCCTTACAACTGCATACCCACAGTTTGTCGTTTAAGAGTAACCCATAAGATGTGAATGAAACAGGAGAGAATTCCCAGCCGGATCAATAAATCAGGAAAATTTAACGATCCGGCGGGAGGGGAAAAGCTTATGCCACGTTACGCGATTGTCCGGCCAGTTCCGCCAGGATTTCGTGGTTTTCGATGGTGATATATTTGCCTTTCACGGCCAGCATACCGCTCTTCTGGAAACGCCCCAGCAGTCGGCTGATGGTTTCGACGGTCAGGCCCAGGTAGTTGCCGATATCGCCGCGCGTCATGGTCAGGCGAAATTCGCGCGGGGAGAAGCCGCGTTCCGCGAAACGGCGCGACAGATTATAGATAAAAGCCGCCAGGCGCTCTTCCGCGTTCTTTTTGGAGAGCAGGAGGATCATGTCCTGGTCGCCTTTGATCTCGCCGCTCATCAGGCGCATCATCTGCTGGCGCAGGCTCGGCATTTTCCCGGAGAGATCGTCGAGCGTCTCGAACGGGATTTCACAGACCATTGAGGTTTCCAGCGCCTGAGCGAAGCTTGGGTGATGCGCGGTGCCGATAGCGTCAAAACCCACCAGATCGCCTGCCAGGTGAAAGCCGGTGATCTGCTCGTCGCCCTGTTCGGTAATGGTGTAGCTTTTAATTGTGCCGGAACGGATAGCGTACAGCGATTTTAATTCATCGCCCGCTTTAAACAGCGTTTGCCCTTTCTGGATGGGCTTTTTACGCTCGATAATATTATCGAGCTGATCAAGCTCATGCTCATTCAGGGTAAAAGGGATACACAACTGGCTGATACTGCAATCCTGGCAATGGATGGCACAACCGCCAGACTGAATGCGTCGTATAATTCGCTTTTCCGGGATCATAAGTTCGCTCAAGCCTTAATTGATATTGGTCAATTTTAACATATTTTGACCGTACAGGTAAATCCGGCTAAGACGCAATTATCTAAAAGATCCTGTTTAAATCTGACGTTTAGTGCCATCCATCTGAATTACGGCGGATTTAATAATTCCCAAAAAATATTATTTTACAGGGAAAATTAAATCAGCAAATACCCTTCATGGCGCAACAGCCACTCTTTACGCGCCACGCCGCCCGCATACCCGGTTAAAGTGCCGTTGCGCCCGATAACCCGGTGGCAGGGCACCACGATGCTGATGGGGTTGGCGCCGTTTGCCGCCCCCACGGCGCGAGCTGCGCCCGGACGCCCCAGCCGTTGCGCCATCTCGCCATAATGCATCACCTGACCGCAGGGAATGGTGCGCAGCATCTGCCAGACTTCTCGCTGAAACGGCGTGCCCGCAGTGGCGGTGGGCAGGTCGTCAATGGCGGTAAGATCGCCTGCAAACCACGCGCGCAGGCGGTCGCTCAGCCCGCCGGGGTTTTCGCAGCTCACGCGGCGAAAGCCTTCCTGACGATAGTGGATAGCCAGCAGTTGCTCCATGCGGTCGCTGTGTTCTTCCCATTCGACGGCGCGCAGGCGCATCTCTTCATCGGCAATCACCCACAAGGGGCCGAGCGGCGTGTCGATGTTGTCTTCCAGTAAAGTCAGCATTGGCGTTCTCCTTGTTGAGGCGACAAAAATAGCATGGCGGCGGGGCGCTCACCATACCGCCACAGGAGGAACGGGAAGGGGAAATGCGGGTATTCCGTTGCCTGAAGCGGCCATCAAAGGCGCGCCCGGCGCATTATGAGCGCCTCAGTGCGGGATAAACACAAACCTGATGCTGCGGCATTTCCAGAAAAAACACAGCGGGGGTTATTTTTTCTGGAAAATAAAAAATAGAGCCTGAAGACATCATATTCAGGCCCTACAGTACACACAGCAGCGCTTCCAGGCTTTGTTACCGCTATTATTATTCCTTAACATGCGGATAATGAATATATAGCAACTGGAAAGCATATTGTCACAGCGGCGGGGTGATTTTATTCACAGATATTTAACACTCTCCTGAGCGGAAACGAAATAATGTGATCCCGCTATCCTGGCGATAACCGCGTTGTTGATGATTTAGCCGCCCTCGTCATCGCGAGGATAACCCGCAGGCAGCGCCGCTGCGCCTGATGAAAATATTCCCCCTCTTGCTGCGCATTGAGCCATTCTGAAAGGGAGGCTATAGTGTGCGCCCTGAAGACGTCCCGGAGGATTGACCGTGAACCCTGACGACAAATCACTCTTTCTTGACGCCATGGAAGATGTCAAACCCCTGAAAAACGCTGACGCCACGCCGTGGCTGAAGCCGCAGAACCGCCGTCCGGCGCAGCGCATCGACACGCTGCAGCTCGACAATCCGCTCACGACCGGTTTTCTGGATCTTATCCCGCTTAAGGAGCCGCTGGAGTTTCGCCGCGAGGGGTTGCAGCAGGGCGTGCTGGATAAACTGCGGCTCGGCAAATATACCCAGCAGGCGAGCCTGAACCTGTTGCGTCAGCCGGTGGAGCAGTGTCGTCAGATGCTGTTCGCGTTTATCCATCAGGCGAAGCGCGACGGGCTGCGTAATCTGCTTATCATTCACGGCAAAGGGCGTGAGGATAACTCCCATGCGAATGTCATCCGCAGCTATCTGGCGCGCTGGCTCACCGAGCTTGACGACGTACAGGCGTTTTGCACCGCGCTCGCCCATCACGGGGGAAGCGGCGCCTGTTACGTGGCGCTGAAAAAGTCCGCCGAGGCGAAGCAGGAAAACTGGGAACGCCACGCCAAGCGCAGCCGCTAACCGCACCGGGCGTTCGCCGCCCGGTCATCATTCTGTTCTCATCCCCCTTGCTGCTTCACCGCGCGCCAGTTTCCGCTATAGTCAACTTGCAACGCGCTGTCGCGTTAGCTTTCATATGAAAATGATTCCACCTTTACTCATATGGAAAGCTGATAAAACAGTGATAGCATGAGCCGCTGATGTGATAACGATTAAATGAGGCAGTATGAAAATTCAGCTCATCGCAGTAGATATGGACGGCACCTTTCTTAACGATAACAAACAGTACGACAAAGAGAGGTTTACAACGCAATATGCGGCGCTGAAGCAGCAGGGCATTAAGTTTGTGGTGGCGAGCGGCAACCAGTATTACCAGCTCATCTCGTTCTTTCCGGAGATCAAAGATGAGATTGCCTTTGTCGCAGAAAACGGCGCGTTGGTTTACGACCACGGCGAGCGCATACACCACGGCGAGCTGACGCGCGAGCAGTATCATCAGGTGATAACGACGCTCTCGGCGCAGGGCGATTTCAACTATGTGGTCTGCGGGCTGGAAAGCGCCTACTACCAGGCGGGCGCGCCGGAAGCGTTTATCAGCCTGATGTCGAAGCATTATCACCGGCTCAAGCCGGTTGACTCGCTCTTCGCTATCGACGACATCATTTTCAAATTCTCGCTCAACCTGCCGGATGACCAGATCCCGGCGCTGATTGAGAATCTCCACAACGAGCTGGAAGGCGTCGTGAAGCCGGTCACCAGCGGCTACGGCTTTGTCGATCTGATAATCCCCGGCTCGCACAAGGCCAGCGGTCTTGAGCGACTGATGGCGCGCTGGCACATTGAGCCGGACGCCTGCGTGGCGGTAGGCGACAGCGCCAACGATCTCGAAATGCTGCGCCTTGCGAAATATTCCTTCGCGATGGACAACGCGGCGGCAGAGGTCAAAGAGACGGCGCGTTTTGCGACCGGCTCCAACAACCAGAGCGGCGCGCTACAGGTTATTGACGCCGTGCTGAATAATCACAGCCCGTTTAACGCGCAATAACCGGGCGCCCGCGCCCGGCGGCAGGTCAGGCCGGAATAAAAGGCTCGCCGAGCGTCAGCATCAGCCGGTTGGCCCAGGCGAAAAACGCCGTGGCCTGCACCAGATCCAGCAGTTCCAGTTCGGTCAGCCCCCGCTCACGAAGCGCGGCCACGTGTGCCGCGCCTGCCGTGGCGGGGGTGGCCGACAGCGCGGCGCTGAAATCGATAATCGCCTGCCAGCGCGCCGACTGCCCGACGCTCAGGCTCTCGCCGGGCGCGACCTCCAGCAGCCGCTGCACCGCGTCGTTATCTTTTGAGAGCTGGCTTGCCTTGCGGGCATGCACCGAGGCGCAGTAAATGCAGCCATTCACTTTGCTCGCCACCGTCGCCGCCAGCTCCCGCTCCGCCCGCGCCAGCCCGCCTGGCGTGTAGAAAATCCCTTTATCCGTCAGCGTCCGGGCTTCCAGCACGGGCAGGTTACGTGCCAGCAGGCGAAAATATCCGGAATCCTGATGCCCGAAACGGCGCAGCGTCTCCTGCTCGTCCGGGCTGAAGGCGGCGAGCGCTTTCGGTTCAAGCCACGGCTCCCAGCCCAGTTCATCCTGCGTGAAGGCGGTCGGGGCAGGCTGTCCACTGTGCGTTGTGGGCGTGGTATGCCAGCGGCCCGCGGGCGGTATGGCCGTTTCGCCCGCCACGCGTGCGCCGTTAATCAACCGGTAGCCGCGCAGCAGCCGGCTCTCAAACTGACAAACGCCACCACCTGCGCCAGCGTCACGATGGCTTCTTCGCTGAACCCGGCTTCGGTCAGCGCCGCGATTTCCTGCGCGGTTGCCTGCACCGGATGAAAGGTGAGGATCTCCGCGTGGCCGAGCGCGGCAGAGAGGCGCGCTGGCGGTGCCAGTTCGTCTTTCAGCGCCGCCGAATAGTGGGCATACAGCGCCTCATCCTCATGCCAGCGCGCTACCTCGCGGGCGAGATGCAGGCGCTCCGCGCGGGTAAGATAGCTTGCGCCGTTAAACAGCGCCTCGCGGCTGCGGGCAATATTTAACGTGGCGGCATCGCGGGCGGCGCGGGCCAGCGCCAGCGCAGAGCCGGGGGCGATATCCGCCAGGGTATCGAGAAGATCGGGCGAGCGGGTCATAAGGTTTCCTTGATCGGGTTAAGGGTGGAGGCATCAACGCCCGGCGCGGTCGGTTTCCAGCCCAGCGCGGGTGCCACCTGCTGCGCCAGCAGCGAGATGGAGCGCAAGATAAACGGGTGCGGCGGATCGATGGAGTGCACCTGGAACGACAGATCGGTGGCGCGTGCGAGCGCCGTATCGCGCGACAGCGTGGCGAGCGTTTCCTGCGGCGTGCCGAGATGCACATCGAACGCGGCGATATAATCCTCCAGCGTTTCGCCCGCGAGCCGATGGCCCTGGGCGCGGAACTGCGCTGCCTGAGCCGCCAGCCCGGTTTGCGCGAAGCGGCGGGCGTCGTCGCTGCTATCGGTCACAAACGCGGTGCGCGAGGCCATAATGCGCGGCGTGACGCCGGCGGGCAGCGCATCGAGATAAGCATCGATAATCGGGTTTTGCAGCGCGTCCAGCGGCATATCCGGCTCGCCCGGCGGGCGTGGCTGGGTGCGTGACAGCATCAGCCCGTCACCGGCGCGTCCGGCGCGCGCGCCGCCGTCAACCGAGAACGTCGCCTGCCAGAGCCGCAGGCGCAACCCGCGCGCCGCCGGGTAAAGATGATTATCGGTGCCCGCCAGCGGCTCATCATTCAGCGCCGCGCGCAGCAGCGCCAGATGACGTCCATAGGCTTCGCCGCGTTCCTCGCTTCGCAGCCCGAACGGCGGAAATGAGGAGGGCGTGCCGCCGGAGCCAAGCCCCAGCTCCACGCGCCCGTCACTCAGCACATCCAGCACGGCGGCGTCTTCCGCCACGCGCAACGGCGATTCCATCGGCAGCGTAATGATCCCCGTACCGAGCCGGATGCGCCGGGTTTGCGCCGCCACGTGCGCTAAAAACAGCAGCGGTGAGGGCAGCCCGCCTTCCGCTTCATGAAAGTGATGCTGCGCCACCCAGGCGGTGTCGAAACCGCTGCGCTCGGCATGGAGGATTTGCTCGCTCGCGAGCCGGTAGCGCTCGGCCGCGCTGACGCGGTCCAGCAGGCGGGTGAAAAAACCTAAGCGTTTTGTTGTCATGCGACATCCTTATTAAACGGGCGGGGCGCCGGAATGGCGTTAAGCAACTGGCGCGTGTAGTCGTTTTGCGGCGCGCGGAAGACCGTGGCGACATCGCCGTGCTCCACAATCTTTCCGGCGCGCAGCACCGAGACCTGATGCGCGAAGCGGCGCACGGTCGCCAGATCGTGGGAGATAAACAGGTAGGTGAGGCCAAGCTCATCCTGCAAGGTTTCAAGCAGCGTCAGGATCTGCGCCTGTACGGTGACATCGAGCGCTGACGTCGCCTCATCAAGAATGACGATTTGCGGGCCGGGGATGAGCGCGCGGGCAATCGCCACGCGCTGACGCTGACCGCCGGAGAGCTGGTGCGGCTTATGCGCCAGCAGCTCAGGAGTCAGCGCCACGCGTGCGGCCATGTCATAGACCTTCTCGCGCCGCGCCACGCGGGGAAGGCGTGTAAAGTTGCGAAGCGGCTCCTCAATAATGGAAAACAGACTCTGGCGCGGGTCGAGCGACGAAAACGGGTTCTGCCAGACCATCTGGATGGTCTGGCGCAGCTGGCGTCGCGCGGCGCGGTCGGTGGCGTTAACGTCGACGCCGTCAATCGTCACCGTGCCGCTGACGGGCGTCTGAAAGCCGAGCAAAATGCGCGCCAGCGTGGTTTTTCCGCTGCCGGATTCGCCCACCAGCGCATGGGTCAGGCCGCGTTCCAGCGTCAGGTTTACCGCATCCAGCGCGGTCAGCGTATGGCTGCCGCTCAGCGTGAAGCGCTGCGTCAGCGCGCGGATCTCCGCAGCCGGTGGGCCGTTTGGCGCCGGGCGCGTCCGAAAGCCGTCGGCAAACGCCGGGGCGTCGGCAAACAGCTGCCGGGTATAGGCCGCACGCGGTGCATGGGTGATTTGCGCCGCACTCCCCAGCTCCTGAATCTCGCCGTGACGAAACACCAGCAGCCGGTCGGCGCGCGAGGCGGCGAGCGCCAGATCGTGCGTGATAAACAGCACGGCGGTGCCGGCGTCACGGCGCAATTCATCCAGCAGATCGAGAATGCGCGCCTGCACCGTGACGTCCAGCGCGCTGGTGGGCTCATCGGCGATGATAAGCGCGGGCTTCAGCGCCAGCGCAATGGCTATCAATACCCGCTGCTTCATCCCGCCGGAGAGCTGGTGCGGGTACTGTTTCGCCCGCAGCGCCGGTTCGCTCAGGCCGACGCGCGCAAGCAGCGCCACCACCTCTGCGTCACGTGCGCGTCGGCTAAGCGCCGTGTGAAGCGCTAACACCTCCGCGACCTGATCGCCGATGGTTTTCACCGGGTTCAGCGAACTGCCGGGGTCCTGCGGCACCAGGCTGATAACGTTGCCGCGCAGCGCGTTCATCCGCCGCTCGTTCGCCCGCGTTATCGTTTCGCCGTTCAGGTAAATATCGCCGCCCAGCCACACGCCGTTTTCGCCGGCAAGCCCGATAATCGTCTGCGCGAGCGTGGTCTTGCCGGAGCCGGATTCGCCGACAATCGCCAGCACTTCGCCGGGAGCGACGGAAAAAGAGACGTTATGAACCACGCGGCGCACGTCGCGCCCGTGACGCCAGCCGAGGCTAAGATTGCGCACATTCAGTACAGGTTCGCTCATCATGCTCTCCGGGTGTAGTGATGGCTAAGGGTATTGGCGGCCAGCACCACGGCGATCGCCGCAAGGCCGGGAAAGGTGGTGAGCCACCAGGCGGTTGAGAGATAGTTGCGCCCTTCGGCAATAAGCAGCCCCCATTCCGGCGTGGGCGGCGGTGTGCCGTAGCCGAGAAAGCTCAGCGTGGAGAGCGCAAGAATGGCGTTGCCAAACTGGAGCGCCGCAAAGGCCAGCACCGAAGTCAGCGAATTGGGCAGAATATGACGCCACAGCGTGCTGAAGAACGTGCCGCCGCAGGCGAAGGCCGCCTCGACATAATCGGTATGCCGCACGCGGACGACTTCGGCGCGGGCGAGGCGTGCAAAGTTCGCCACCGAGGTGACGCCCACCGCCAGCGCGGCGTTGACCGTACCGAAACCCAGCAGAATAATGACGCACAGCGCCAGCAGCAGGCCAGGGATGGCGAGCAACACATCCACCAGCCGCATCAGCCACTGTTCGACGCGCCCGCCTGCGGCACCGGCGATGACGCCATAGAGCGTGCCTGCGCCAAGCCCCAGCGCGACGGCCACCAGCGCGCCGCTCAGCGTATGCGATGCGCCCCAGACCAGCCGGGCGTAAAGATCGCGCCCAAGCTGATCGGTGCCGAGCCAGTGTTCGGCTCCCGGCGGCAGTCGCTGCGCGCCCGGCGTGCCGGTGAGCGGATCAAACGCGGTAAAGAGGGACGGAAAGAGCGCCCACAGCGCGGCCAGCAAAAGCGTCAGCCAGGCGAGCGTCAGCCCTGGCGGCAGAGAAAGAGGGCGCAGAAAGCGCGTGCGGCGCGCCCGGACGTGCGAGAGGTCAAGTATGGTCATCAGGCGGTCCTCCGCGATAGCGACAGCCGGGGATCGAGCAGCGGATAGAGCAGATCCACCAGCAGATTGATGAGAACAAACCCAAGCGCCGCCACCAGCACAATCGCCTGTAACACCGCCAGATCCTGATTGTTCACCGCGTCGCGGGTCAGTTGCCCAAGCCCGTTTAAGCCAAACACGGTTTCAGTCACCAGCGCGCCGGCGATGAGTTCACCCAGCAGCAGGCCCGCGACGGTCAGCACCGGCAGCAGGGCGTTGCGCGCCACGTGACGCCACAGCACGCCGCGGTGGCTGGCGCCTTTGGCGCGCGCGACGGTGACAAACGGCTGGTGCATGACGACGTCAATATTGCGAATCAACAGTTGCGCCAGCGGGGCGCTGATGGGCACCGCAAGCGTCATCACCGGCAGTATCAGCCCCTCCCAGAAGCCCGGATTAATCACCGGGATCAGCCGCCACTGGAAAGAAAAAAGCTGAATAAGCGTGATCCCAAGCCAGAACGTTGGCACCGCGACAAACAGCGACGGCAGCGCGGCGAACGCCCGGCGCAGCACGCGCCCGTAGCTCAGCGTTGAGAGCGCGGCGAGCAGGACGGCGATAACCAGCGCCAGCGTAAACCCGAGCGCGGCGAGGCGCAGCGTGGCGGGGAGGCTTGCGGCGAGCAGGGCGCTCACCGGTACGCCCGCCTGGAGCGAAAAGCCGAAATCGCCGCGCAGCGCGCCGCCGAGGCTTACAAGGTATTGCCGCCACAGCGGCGCGTCGGCACCGTAGGCGGTGCGCATCTGCGCTATCTGGGCGGCGTTTAACCCCAGTTCCGGGTTCTGAAACTTAATGGCGATCGCATCGCCCGGCAGCAGTTGCAGCAGCGCAAACGAGACCGTAAAGCTTGCCCACAGTACCAGCAGCGCCTGGCCAACCCGCGCGCCGAGATAACGCCCGTCCATCAGTGTTTCTCCAGCCAGACGCCGTAAAAGCTCGGACGGCCTACCGCTTCAAACGTGAGGTTTTTCACCCACGGCGCGGCGGCGTAGACCTGCGGCTCTTCAAAGACAGGAATGATATAGGCGTTATCGATGAGATACGCCTGCGCTTCCCCCGCTGCGGCGAGGCGTTTTTGCGGGTCGACCTCCGAGGCGATGGTGGTGAGCAGCGCATTAAGCTTGTCGTCGATAAAATCGGTTTTCTGGCTCAGACCGCCTTTTTGCAGCAGCGCGTCGCGGTTCAACGGGTGAAACTGGCTTTTGATGACGTCCGGATCGGCGCGGCCCACTTCCACCACGTTAACCGGCGTTTTGGCCGGGTCGAGGCTGTCCTGCGCTTTGGTGCCCGCGTCGCCCCCCCGCACGTTGAGCTGCACGCCCACCTGTTTCCACTGCTGCGCCACCAGTTGCAGCACCTCTTTATTCTGCGGCTGCGGCAGCGATTCATAGACCGTCAGGCTCAGCGGCTGTCCCGCTTTGGCCCGGATGCCGTTCGCGCCTTTTTGCCAGCCCGCTTCGTCCAGCAGACGGTTAGCCAGTGCCGGATCAAAGGTCAGTCTGGCGCTGAGATCGCGGTAGCCGGGCGCGCTTTTCGCCACCACAGAAGTGGCGACCGGATAGTGGGGTGAAAAGAGCGTGTCGACAATCTGGCGGGCGTTGGTCGCATGGAGCAGCGCCTGGCGCACTTTCACATCGGCCACCAGCGGGTTGGCGGGGCGAAAGGCGAGGCTGTCATTGACGCCGCGGGTCGGCGCGGCATACACCGGGAACTGCTGGTCGGCCGCCTGTTTTTCATCATATGCCTGCACCTGGCGAATGGCGTCCGCCTGGCCTGCCAGCAGCGCGCCGATGCGCACGCTGTCTTCGGGCGTCACCACTATCTTAATGCCGTCGAGATTCGCCGGGCCTTGCTGTGCGCTGTTCTGCGGCCCCCACTGGTAATCCTTGCGCTTGGTAAGATTCACCTCCCGCCCCAGCGTCTCGCTCTGCACCAAAAACGGGCCGGAGCCGATGATATGGCGCGCGTCGCCAAGCTCATCAAGATTGCGCGCGAGCGTACTGAGCGACACCAGCCCGGAGCCAATCGCCGAGGTGCCCTGTAAAAAGCCGGGCGAAGGCTTGCTGAAGTAAAACTTCACGGTGAGCGGGTCAACCACTTCGCTGCGCTGATAGTTGTTAATCACCTCAGAAACCGGCAGGCGCTGCGCCTTGTTGCCAAGCCCGTAAGTATCGAAGTTTTTCGCCACCGCGCTCGCGTCAAGCGGCGTGCCGTCAGAGAACGTCACGCCGGGACGGATTTTAAAGGTGTATTCGGTTTTATCCGCGTTGCTGCTCCAGGACTGCGCTATCCACGGCTCTATCTCCAGCGTTTTCGGGTTCTGCCAGGTGAGCTTATCGGTTATCTGGTTCAGGATGCCGCCGTTGGGGTAAAAACCACCTGCGGGCGGGTAGAGCGTGGTGTGCGCCTGCTGCTCCAGATAAATCAGCGTGCCGCCTTTCACCGGCGAGGCGCTGGCTGTGGCTATCAGGCCAAACGCGAGGCCGAGCGCCACGCCGCGCGCGGTAATGGAAAAATGCATGGTGAATATCCCTTATCGTCCGTTGTTATTAACTGTCTGTCGACGTTATAAAAACGCAGGGCGTCGGGGATGAGAACCAACAAAAATCGCTATCTAAATGCGGAAAATATATTTGGCCCCTCCGCTGTCGCGAAGGGGCGAGGGCGTCAGAAGAAGTATTTAAAGCGGACGCGGGCGCCGTAGCGGTCTTTATCGCCTTCGTTATCGTACTCACTGTCTTTCAGCGACAGTTGCGACCAGTAAGCGCCGAGATAGATATTGAAGTTGTCCATATCCATCACGTTGGTGAAGCCATAAGAGAGATGCACTGTGTGAATGTCATATTTGCCCGGGTATTTCAGCTGGCCGTCCTCTTCGCCGACGCTCGACACATTGAACTCATCAATATTGTTATGGGCGTAGATATATCCCAGCTCCAGATGACGCCACAGGACGTTGGCTCCGACGCTGAAGTCGGTTTCATCGGTGGCGTCCATATAGGCCGTGTTGAGGTTAATCACGGTGCCGTCGTCCGGGTCGTTTTTCAGGCTGTTCCAGGTAAAGGTGGCGCCGTAGCCGGTGCGGTCTGACTGATCCTGAAACCGTCCCTGGGCGTCGTTATAGCCATAGGCGTTACTCACCACGTTAGTTTCCATCGCCACCGCCGCAGAGACGTGATCGTCGCGCCAGGCGATGACCGGGCGCATATAGATGACGTTCTTTTTGTTCTCCAGCGCGTTGCCGTGATAGGCATCGTCGGCAAACAGCGTGGTGCCGTCTTTCACCATGTTGTTCAGCTCGAAATACCAGTTGCCATATTCGCCGCTCAGTTGCACCGCGCCGCCGTTGCTGCTGCGCCCCCGGCCCTCTTTCATCATGTAGACATAGCCAAAGCCGTCGCCGTAGATGTCGTTGGCGGTGTTGCCGGAGTACTGAATAAAGGTGTCCTGATTGAGCGGGAACATATCGTAGGCTTCAAAACGGCCCACTTTGATTTTCCATGCCTGCGGCTGGCCGAAGTAAAACGCCGCGTCATCAAGATTGGTATGCCCGGAAAGATCCGCCAGCGGCTGCACCGTGAACCCGGCGAAATTACCGTTTTTCTCACGATAGCCGTCAACGCCCAGCAGAATGCGACCGTTGACGTCCCATTTCTCGTTATCGCCCGGCTTCCAGTCTTTATCGTCGGAAGTGCGCAGCGACGTGAGCTGACCGGTGCGGCTTGCCGCATCGACGTTAAATTCCACGTCGCCGTAGAATTTCAGGTCGCCCTGCGGCGTATTCACTTTTAATTCCGCCATCGCGCAGGGGGCGAGCAGGCTAAACACGCAGGGCAGTACCATCATCTTTTTCATGGGGGACTCTCTTATTGTTGTCAGTTTTCAGGCATACGGCGGCCCTGCCGCCGTCCGAAAACGGCGGTGGGGCCCTGTCAGAGGTAGTGGGCGCGAGCGCGCCGGGCGTTCTCCTTACGCGCGGGCGACCGACAGCGTGATGCGGTTCCAGGTCAACGGTGAGAGCGTTATCTGGTTGTCGCGCAGGCGGCTGTGCGGGTAATCGATAATTTCCGGATGCACGCGATTCGGATCGTCAAAGGTGTTTTTGGCGTAGAGGTCGTCGCTACGCAGCACTTTATGTTCCGTCAGGCGGCAGTCACTGAAGGCGGGCAGATTGATATCCAGTTCATAGGCTGTGGTGAAGTCGCAGTTCACGGCAAAAATATAAATTTCGCCGCGCGCTTCGTTATAGACCACAGACGACTGGACGCTGCGCGCGTCGCCATATTTGCTTTTGAACGTCGGCACCGGCAACTGGTGGCGCAGCACCACGCCGTCGCTGACGCTCGCCACCATTTCGAACGGCCAGAAGAGCGTCTGGCAGAGCGCGCCTTTACCCGGCTCGGTGAAAATCGGGGCGATCACATTCACCAGTTGCGCGAGGCTTGCCATTTTCACCCGGTCGGCATGATTCAGCAGCGAGCAGAGCAGGCCGCCCATCACCAGCGCGTCGAGGAAGGAGTAGCGGTCTTCCAGCAGCGGCGGGGCGATGCGAAAGCGGTTCGCCGGATCTTTCATCGGCGCATCCCACGGGTCGCCGCGCAGATACCAGACGTTCCACTCGTCGAACGAAATCATCATCTCTTTGTTGCTGCGCCGCACGGCTTTGGCGTAGTTAGCGGTGCTGACGATAGTCTCGATGAAATTATCCATATTGACGAACGAGGCGAGGAAATCAGTCTCGCTGCCTTCGTTCTCGTAATACTGGTGGCAGGAGATGAAATCGACGTAATCGTAAAGCTCTTCGAGCACGATGCGATCCCACTCAGGGAAAGTGGTCATGGCGGAGCTTGAGCTGCCGCACGCCACCAGTTGCGCCTGCGGGTCGATACAGCGGAGGATCTTGGCGGTTTCGCGCGCCTTATGAGCATATTCGCGGGCGTTCATCTGCCCGGTCTGCCACGGCCCGTCCATTTCGTTGCCAAGACACCACAGGCGGAAGTTATACGGCTCGCGGCGGCCATGCTGAATACGCAGATCGCTGAGCGTGGTGCCGCCAGGGTGGTTACAGTACTCGGCGAAATAGCCCGCCTCCTGCGGCGTGCCGGTGCCAAGATTGACCGCGATCATCGGCTCGACGCCGGTTTTCTCGCACCAGCGGGCGAACTCGTCGATACCGAACTGGTTGGTCTCTTTGCTTATCCAGGCGTAATCCAGGCGCACCGGGCGGTCCTCTTTCGGGCCGATACTGTCGCGCCAGTTAAAGCCGGAGACATAGTTGCCGCCCGGATAACGCACCGTGGTGACGTGCAGCGCTTTTACCAGCTCGATGACGTCCTGGCGAAACCCGTCTTCATCTGCCTGCGGATGCTCCGGCTCATAGACGCCGGTATAGACCGCGCGGCCCAGATGTTCGATAAACGAGCCAAACAGCCGCGGGTCGATGGCGGAAATCACGTTCTGCGGGTCAAGCGTGAACGATAACGTGGTCATAACGTCTCCTTATTAACGAAGGGCGGAATCGCTGGCATATTTCCCGACGCTCAGATCGTCCTGAATTTTCTGCATCGTCTTTTTGTCCAGCTTGTAGAACAGGAATATGGTGGAGGTCAGCACGCCGCCGATGGCCGGAATAAAGGTAATCAGCATCATAATGGCCTGCTGGGTCGCGGGGGCCTGAACGGCGGCTTCCGGCACATAATGGGTGGCGGAGAGCACCAGCGCGGTGATGGCGCCGCCAATGGCGAGACTCACTTTTAACGCGAACAGGTTGCCGGAGGCGTAAATACCCGACATGCGTTTTTTCAGTTTCCATTCGCCATAATCGTCAGCATCGGCAATAAATGACCAGAATACCGGTACGGTGATGGCTCCAATCCAGGCGCGCAGCGTATTAAGAATAAAGATCAGCATCACATTTTGCGGGTCGACAAAATAAATAACGACCGAAATCCCTGCCGTAATAAAGCCTACAGCGATATACAGTTTCACTTTGCAAATATAACGGGTGACGAAACTGGTCGCGAGATTGCCGAGCACGCAGGCCACCACGCCAATACTGATAAACAGCGTGGTCATGGTGTTATCGAGATGCATTAAATATTTGGTGAAATAGATAGTGGCGCCGCCGCAGACAAAAGCAGGAATACAGCCGATAAACATCCCGGCGACGACCATTAACCACTGGTCATTTTTAAAGGCGGAACGGAAATTGCGGACGATATTTTCCTGCTTTTCACGCTGCGGCATTATGCGCTCGCGGGTATTAAAAAAGCAGAGTAAAAACAGGCACAGGCCAATGACCGAGAACATGGCGTTAGTAATAAAAAAGCCTTTTTGCTGGTTGCCGCCGCCGAGATAATCCACCAGCGGCAGCAGGGTCAGCGAGCAGAGCAGTACGGCGCTGTTGGCCATCGTAAAGCGGTAGGACTGGCAGGCCACGCGGTCTACGGGGTTGGCGGTAATCACGCTGCCGAGCGAGCAGTAAGGAATATTCACCGTGCTGTAGAGCACCGAGAGCAATAAATAGGTGACGAAGGCGTAGATTTCTTTCGCGCTGCCGGTTAAGTCTGGCGTATAAAACGCGAAAATACAGATAGCGCAAAACGGGCCGCAACCATAGAGGATCCACGGACGAAAACGCCCGTGGCGGGTCGGGTAACGGTCGGCAAGCGCGCCGATAACCGGGTCGATAAAGGCATCCAGCAAACGCACCACTAAAAACATGGTGGCGATAAGCGCTGCGTTTAATCCAAATATATCGGTATAGAACCAGGTTAAAAACATGGTTACCGGCCCCCAGCTCATATTGCAGGCCGCATCACCAAATCCGAAACCTAATTTTTCCCGGACCGTCAGGCGGTCCTGGGCAGGCGTCACTTTATCCAGCACTGCTGATTGCTGCACCATGATAAACCTCGTTGAATGAATAACCTGAAAGCCAGGGTGAGCATAAGGTAGCGGAGGAAATCACGGTGCGATGTGGCGGGGTTTTTATATTTTATAAGTGCCGCATCTCATCCATATAAACGACAAAAAAATACATACCGCTATTTTGAATGGAAAACGACGAGGCATGGAAACTATTCCGGAAGGTGATTATATTTTCGCAAAATAGTCTCATATATTGCGGTGGGGATATTTATTTACCGCTTTGCTTACAGGCTTAATAACAGTGTGGTTATAGTGGTAAGCGCCACAACATATATTTCAAAGGCTCTAAGATTATCCTTAGGGTGACGCGGAGATAAAAGCGGCAATAACAGGCGGGCATTCATAAGAAAAGGCAATCGCCGGGCAGGGGCCACCCGGCGATGATTCAGTGCGCGACCGCGCGGGAGAAAAGGTTAATCACGATAACGCCTGCGATGATAAGCCCCATACCGAGCATAGCGGGGAGATCAAGCTTCTGGCTGAGGAAGATCCAGCCCACGATGCCTATCAGCACAATGCCGACGCCCGACCAGATGGCGTAGATAATGCCGGTCGGGATCGTGCGCATGGTGACGCTCAGGCACCAGAAGGCGATGCCGTAGCAGAGGGCCGTCACCAGCGTCGGCACCAGGCGGCTGAAGCCTTCCGACAGTTTCAGAAACGTGGTGCCAATCACTTCACAAACAATCGCTACTGAGAGCAGTACCCAGGTCATACATTACTCCGTCATGGCTAATAGTGTCTCAATTAACGCCGCCCGTTCGCCAGGCGGCACCGTGTGATTGCCGCACAGCGCGGCGAACCAGAGCCCGTCCGCCGTCATCCGGCAGAGCAGCCGACGCCGCGCTACCTCCGGCGACGCCTTTTCATCGTCATCACGGGGCAGGGCGTCGTTTAAAAATCGTCCCCAGTTTTGCTGCAGCGCAGGGTCGGCAAAAATGGCCGTCATCAGCGCGCGGTTCACCGCCTGTTCGCGGTCCGGCATCGCTCTGACGCAGGAATGAATATAGGCGCGGGTGGCGCGCCCGTTGGGGTTCGGATCTTTCGCCATCAGCGCATGGATTTCCTCCAGCAGCGCCGTCTGGAGATGCGCCACCACGCCATCCACCAGCGCCTGGCGCGTCGGGAAATGGTGCTGTAACCCGCCTTTGCTTACGCCTGCGCGGCGGATCACTTTCTCCTGCGTCAGGCCCGCGAGGCCCTGTTCGGCGATGAGCTGCGCGGCGCAGTCGAGCAGCGTCTGGCGCAGGGTTTCCGGTGATTTTGAACGATGATGTGCCTGAGTCATAGTAAACAATCCGTCTGGATGGATTGTTTGAGAGTACCGATATAAAAAAAACGCCGCAATGCCTGGCCGCGAAAAAAGACGTTGGTTGAGGCTGCGTTGAGAAAACAGGAAAAAACAGGGCCAGCGCGAAGGCTGGCCCGACATGAGATTACGGCGTTTTCAGCCCGGCCGCGCTCATCAGCAGGCGCAGCACCATACTGACCGCGCCGAGCGCCAGCACGCTGGCGGACCAGATAACCACCAGCCACAGCAGCTTTTTCCAGCGCGGCGAATCGTGATGTTCCATCAGTGATAACCCTCCCCATGCTGGACTTTTCCGCGGAACACATAGTAGCTCCAGAAGGTGTACACCAGGATTATCGGGATAATCAGCAGCGCGCCTACCAGCATAAAGCCCTGGCTTGCGGGCGGCGCGGCGGCTTCCCACAGCGTGATATCAGGCGGAATAATATGCGGCCAGATGCTGATGCCAAGCCCGCTGAAGCCTAAGAAAATCAGCCCCAGCGTCAGCACAAACGGCAGCGTATGGCTCGCCGGGTTCGCAAGCTGTCGCCACAGCCAGAGGCTGAAAAGCCCCACCAGCACCGGCACCGGCAGCAGGAACCAGAGATTCGGCAGCGTAAACCAGCGCTCGGCAACCGCCTGATGCGCAAGCGGCGTCCAGGCGCTGATAATGGCGATAACCACGAGCAGCGCCAGCAGCAGCGAGCGCGCCAGGCGACGCATATTCTGGTGCAGCTGGTTTTCGCTCTTCATCACAATCCAGCTCGCGCCGAGCAGCGCATAAGCGACTACCAGACCCACGCCGCAGAAGAGGTTAAACGGCGTCAGCCAGTCGAGCGCCGAGCCGCTGAAGGTGCGGCCCGTCACCTTAAAGCCGTTGATCACCGCGCCGACCACGATACCCTGGCAGAAGGTGGCGAGAATCGACCCGCTCAGAAAAGCTTTATCCCAGAACGGACGGTGCGCGGGTGTCGCCTTGAAGCGGAACTCAAACGCCACGCCGCGGAAAATCAGCCCGATCAGCATTAAGGTCAGCGGAATGGTCAGCGCGTCGATTATCACGGCATAGGCCAGCGGAAACGCGCCGAACAGCCCGGCGCCGCCCAGCACCAGCCAGGTTTCGTTGCCGTCCCAGACGGGCGCCACGCTGTTGACCATCACATCACGGTCATGGCCGTCGCGCACAAACGGGAACAGAATGCCGATGCCAAGATCAAAGCCATCCATCACGATATACATCAGCGTGGCGAAGACGATTATCACAAACCAGATGATGGAGAGATCGATACCCATTACGCTTTCTCCTCTGCGCTATCCAGAGATTCGCCCGCCGCTGAAAGCGGACGCGCTGGCCTGCCGTCGGTGCTGGAAGGAATATCGTCCAGCGGCTGCGGCCCTTTTTTAATCAGTCGCACCATATAGCTGTAGCCGACGCCGAACACCGAGGTATACACCACGATAAAGGCGATAAGGCTCAGGCTCATCTGCAAATCGCCGTGTCCGGAGACCGCGTCGCGCGTGCGTTGCAGGCCATACACCACCCACGGCTGGCGGCCCACTTCGGTCGTTACCCAGCCTGCGAGGATGGCAATCAGCCCGGCCGGGCCCATCCACAGCGCGAAATGGTGGAACGGGCGTGAGGTATAGAGGCGGTTTTTGTAGCGCAGCCAGACGCTCACCACGCCCAGCAGGATCATTAAGAGCCCCATCGCCACCATAATGCGGAATGACCAGAAGACGATGGTGGAGTTCGGGCGTTCGTCTTTCGGAAACTCTTTCAACGCCGGCACCTGTTTATCCAGGCTGTGTGTCAGAATAATGCTGCCGAGCTTCGGCACTTCCAGCGCATATTTGGTGCGCTCTTCGTCCATATCCGGGATGCCGAACAGCGTCAGCGGCGTCGCCTCGCCGGGCGGGTTCTCCCAGTGCCCTTCGATGGCGGCAATTTTCGCGGGCTGGTGTTTAAGCGTATTCAGCCCGTGCATATCGCCAATCATCGCCTGCACGGGGGCGACAATCAGCGCCATCCACAGCGCCATTGAGAACATCCGGCGAATGGCGGGGGTATCGTTGCCGCGCAGCAGATGCCAGGCGGCGGATGCACCGACAAAAAAGGCGCTGCTCAAAAACGCGGCTATCGACATATGCAGCAGGCGGTACGGGAAGGAGGGGTTAAAAATCACCGCCACCCAGTCTACGGGCACCACCTGACCATTGTGGATCTCAAAGCCCTGCGGCGTGTGCATCCAGCTATTGGAGGCGAGGATCCAGAAGGTTGAGATCAGCGTGCCGAGCGCCACCATGCAGGTGGAGAAAAAGTGCAGGCCGGGGCCGACTTTGTTCCAGCCAAACAGCATCACGCCGAGAAAACCCGCTTCGAGGAAGAAGGCGGTCAGCACTTCATACGTGAGCAGGGGGCCGGTAATACTCCCGGCGAACTGGGAAAAGCCGCTCCAGTTGGTGCCAAACTGATACGCCATCACCAGGCCGGAGACCACGCCCATGCCGAAGTTAACTGCGAAAATTTTCGACCAGAAATGGTACAGCGAGCGCCAGACCGGATTTTTTGTTTTCAGCCACAGCCCTTCCAGTACCGCGAGGTAACTGGCGAGACCGATAGTAATGGCGGGGAAAATAATGTGGAAAGAGACAGTAAAAGCAAACTGAATCCTTGCCAGATGAAACGCATCTAAACCAAACATGCAAACCTCATGACATAAAGTTGTCCGCGACAATGGTAATCAGGGGCAGCACGAACGTGCAGAAACAGAAAGACGTTATTTGACTATAACAGTTAAATAAAAAGTTGCGATTTTGCTTGCCTGATCTAACCAGACGGCACGATGATACCCGTCAGTTGTTAACTCCCTGTGAATGCGGCCGGATGCCGCGAGGTGCGATGAAAAAATACGAGCGGCTGGCCCAGCAGATAACCGATCAGATTGCGCTTGGGGTATGGCACCCTGGCGACCGGCTGCCCTCCCTGCGCGAGCAGGTGGCGAACAGCGGCATGAGTTTTATGACCGTCAGCCACGCATACCAGACGCTGGAAAGCCAGGGCGTCATCGTGGCGCGTCCGCAGTCGGGCTATTACGTGGCGCCGAAACCGTTAGCGCGCCCGCCGCGCGCGCTTGAGCAGGTGACGCGCGATGAGCAGGTCGACATCAACACCTATATTTTCGACGTCCTGCAGGCGAGTACTGACGCTGCGGTGGTGCCGTTCGGCTCCGCGTTTCCCGACCCGCGCCTCTTTCCGCTGGCGCAGCTCAACCGATCGCTGTCGAGCGTCAGCCGCTCGGCCAACGCCATGAGCGTGATTGAAAACCTGCCGCCCGGCAACGAGGCGCTGCGCCACGCGATTGCCCGTCGCTACGCGATGCAGGGCATGAATGTCTCGCCGGATGAAATCGTCATCACCGCAGGGGCGCTTGAGGCATTAAACCTGAGCCTGCAAGCCGTGACCGAGCCGGGCGACTGGGTGATTGTCGAAAACCCCTGTTTTTACGGCGCGCTCCAGGCGCTGGAACGCCTGCGGCTTAAAGCGCTGTCGGTCGCCACTGACGCGCAGCAGGGAATCGATCTTGATGCGCTGGAAAAGGCGCTCCAGGAGTACCCGGTGAAAGCCTGCTGGTTGATGAGCAACGCGCAGAACCCGCTCGGCTTTACCCTGAGCGCGGAGAAAAAGCAGCAGCTGATGGCGCTGCTGGCGCGCCATCAGGTGGTGCTGATTGAAGATGACGTCTACAGCGAGCTCTATTATGGCCGCGAAAAGCCGCTGCCGGTCAAAGCCTGGGACAGCCAGGGCCTCACGCTGCACTGCTCGTCGTTTTCCAAATGCCTGGTGGCCGGATTTCGCATCGGCTGGGTGGCGGCGGGGCGGCACGCGCGGCGCATCCAGCAGTTGCAACTGATGAGCACGCTCTCCACCAGCTCGCCGATGCAGATGGCGCTGGTGGACTACCTTGCCACCCGGCGCTACGACACGCATCTGCGGCGGCTGCGGCGCATTCTCGCCGAGCGCAAGCAGGCGGCGTGGCAGTCGCTGCGCAGGCACTTTCCGGCGGCGGTGAAAATTCACCGCAGCGAGAGCGGCTATTTTCTGTGGGTTGAACTGCCCGCGCCGCTCGACGCAGGCAAACTCCATGAGCGCGCGCTGGCGCACCAGATAAGCATCGCGCCGGGGAGGATGTTTACCACCGGCACGCTGTGGCATAACTATTTTCGCTTTAACGCCTCCTGGGCGTGGGGCGAGCGTGAAGAGCAGGCGGTGAAAACCTTAGGCGCGCTTATCCGCGAGGCACTGAAAGACACGCCGCACGTCGCCGAATCCCGCGCGGAATAATCCGCGCAATTATTTGTCGTTTATATTCTCAAATAAAGAACAGGTTATTGCCGTAATAAAAATCCCTCCGGGAATAAGGCTTATTCCAGAGGGATTATTTCTGTTAATAGTGATTTGCCCGACGCATAGGAAATCATAATAGTTAACGGAAAACGCTTCACTTCGCTAAGCGCCTGTCTACACTGTAAAAAACCACTCCCGTGTTTATACGGCTTTAGCGCCAGAACAATAAAGAGTGCGCGGTTTGTCACAACCTGAATAAATTCCACAAGCGCGCGCAGGCGCGTTTATCAGCGCCTGTATATGGTTATTTTGGGAGATATTTTTACGGCACGGCGGCCGACTATCATTCAGACAGGAGTAACGACAATGACCCATTCTTTCGTGCTTAGCGCGGCCGCCGCGCTGTGCCTGACGGTAAGCGTCGCCAGCGCCGCCGAACCGCCATCTCAACTCGGCCAGGGGGAAGGCCGCCTCGATATCATCGCCTGGCCAGGCTACATCGAACGCGGCCAGACGGATAAAGCCTACGACTGGGTTACCGAATTTGAAAAATCCTCCGGCTGCACAGTGAACGTGAAAACCGCCGCCACGTCGGATGAAATGGTCAGCCTGATGGCGAAAGGCGGCTATGACCTGGTCACCGCCTCCGGCGACGCCTCGCTGCGTCTTATCATGGGCAAACGCGTGCAGCCGATTAACACCGCGCTTATCCCTAACTGGAAAAACATCGACCCGCGCCTGGTGAACGGCGAATGGTTTAACCTGAACGGCAAGGTCTACGGCACGCCTTACCAGTGGGGGCCGAACCTGCTGATGTACAACACCAAAGCCTTCCCGACGCCGCCGGACAGCTGGGCGGTATTATTTATAAAACAGCCGCTCGCGGACGGTAAATCCAACCAGGGTCGCGTGCAGGCCTACGACGGGCCGATTTATATCGCCGATGCGGCGCTCTATGTCAAAGCCACGCAGCCGGAGCTTGGCATCACCGATCCTTACCAGCTTACCGAGGCGCAGTATGGCGCGGTGCTGAAAGTGCTGCGCGATCAGCATCAGCTGATCCACCGCTACTGGCACGACACCACGGTGCAGATGAGCGATTTCAAAAACGAGGGCGTGGTGGCCGCCAGCGCCTGGCCGTACCAGGCGAATGCGCTGAAAAACGAAGGTCAGCCCATCGCTACTGTCTTTCCGAAAGAGGGCGTGACCGGCTGGGCCGATACCACCATGCTTCATGCCGACGCGAAACACCCCAACTGCGCCTACAAATGG
Source organism: Cronobacter muytjensii ATCC 51329 (assembly GCF_001277195.1). NCBI lineage: Bacteria > Pseudomonadati > Pseudomonadota > Gammaproteobacteria > Enterobacterales > Enterobacteriaceae > Cronobacter > Cronobacter muytjensii. Next base: position 1,982,316 of record NZ_CP012268.1, on the reverse strand, counting down.
ATGGACTGGTCGCTGACGCCGAAAGTGCAGGGCGATGTCGCCGCCTGGTTTGGCTCGCTCCCGGCGGTGCCGGAAGGCTGTAAGGCCAGCACGCTGCTTGGCGAAAAGGGCTGCGACACCAACGGTTTCACCTTCTTCGACAAAATCGCCTTCTGGAAAACGCCGGTCGCGCAGGGCGGGAAATATGTACCGTACAGCCGCTGGACGCAGGATTACATCGCCATTATGGGCGGTCGCTAAGCGCGGGGGACGTATGGCTTATGCAGTGGAGTTTCAGCAGGTCTCCCGCCACTATGGCGACGTGCGGGCGGTCGATAACGTCAGCATGACCATCGAAGACGGGGAGTTTTTCTCCATGCTGGGGCCGTCCGGCTCCGGCAAAACGACCTGTCTGCGCATGATTGCGGGCTTTGAGCAGTTAAGCCTGGGCGCGATCCGCCTGTTTGGTCGCGAGGCCAGCCAGCTGCCGCCGTGGTCGCGCGACGTCAACACCGTGTTTCAGGATTACGCGCTGTTTCCGCATATGTCGGTGCTGGAGAATGTCGCCTACGGGCTGATGGTCAAAGGCGTCGATAAAAAAACGCGGCTTACCCGCGCCCGCGAGGCGCTGGAGAGGGTCGCGCTCGGTTTTACCCATGCGCGCAAACCATCGCAGCTCTCCGGCGGGCAGCGTCAGCGGGTCGCCATCGCCCGCGCGCTGGTTAACGAGCCGCGCGTGCTGCTGCTGGACGAACCGCTCGGCGCGCTCGATCTCAAACTGCGCGAGCAGATGCAGGTCGAATTAAAAAACCTGCAACGCTCGCTCGGCATTACGTTTGTGTTTGTCACCCACGATCAGAGCGAAGCGCTGTCAATGTCCGACCGGGTGGCGGTGTTCAACCACGGGCGCATCGAGCAAATCGACGCGCCGCGCGAGCTTTACATGCGCCCGCGCACGCCGTTTGTCGCCGGTTTTGTCGGTACCGCTAATGTACTGAGCGACGCCCTGACGCAGCAGCTCGGCGGCGCGGCGGGCACCTTTTCACTGCGCCCGGAGCATATCCGGCTTAACGAACCCGGTGAAATCCAGGTGCGCGGTACGGTGCAGGCGGTGCAGTTCCAGGGCGCGGCCACGCGCTTTGAGCTGGCGCTTGAGAGCGGCGAAAAGCTGCTGGTAAGCCAGGCTAATCTGTCGCCCGCGCCCGATGCGCCGCCGCTTTGCGCAGGTCAGCCGGTGACGGCGTCCTGGGCGCGCGCCGCGATGATCCGGCTGAGCGAGGGGTGAGATGGATATGACACTCCCTGCCACCGCGCGTTCCGGCGGCCTGCTGCGACGCGGCGCGACGCTCCTCTGGCGGCGTCCGACGCTCTGGCTGTTTCTGCTGTTGCTGCCGCCGCTAATGTGGTTCGGCATCGTCTATCTCGGCTCGCTCCTGACGCTCTTATGGCAGGGTTTTTACACCTTCGACGATTTTACGATGTCGGTGACGCCGGATCTGACGCTGGCCAATCTGCGCGCGCTCTTTAACCCTGCCAATTACGACATTATTTTGCGCACCCTGGTGATGGCGGTCGCCGTCTCTCTCGCCTGCGCCATTCTGGCATTCCCGATGGCCTGGTATATGGCGCGTTACACGCGCGGCACGCTGAAGGCGTTTTTCTATATCGCCGTAATGCTGCCGATGTGGGCGAGTTATATCGTAAAGGCGTATGCGTGGACGCTGCTGCTGGCGCGCGACGGCGTGGCGCAATGGTTCCTGCAACATCTTGGGCTTGAAGGGGCGCTCAGCGCGCTGCTGACGGTGCCGGGCATCGGCGGCAACACGCTCTCCACCTCCGGGCTGGGGCGGTTCCTGGTGTTCGTTTATATCTGGCTGCCGTTTATGATCCTGCCGGTGCAGGCGGCGCTTGAGCGCCTGCCGCCGTCGCTGTTGCAGGCCTCTGCCGATCTCGGCGCGACGCCCGCGCAGACTTTCCGCCACGTGGTGCTGCCGCTGGCGGTGCCGGGCATTGCGGCAGGCTCGATTTTCACCTTCTCGTTAACGCTCGGCGATTTTATCGTGCCGCAGCTCATCGGCCCGCCGGGCTTTTTCATCGGCAACATGGTCTATTCTCAGCAAGGGGCTATCGGCAATATGCCGATGGCGGCGGCGTTTACGCTGGTGCCGATTGTCCTGATTGCCGTTTATCTGGCGTTTGTAAAGCGCCTGGGAGCGTTCGATGCACTCTGACCGCGCGCCGTGGCCCCTTAAAATTGCCGCGTGGGGCGGGGTGATTTTCCTGCACTTTCCGCTGGCGATTATCGCGCTCTACGCCTTTAACACCGAAGAGTCGGCCTTCAGCTTTCCGCCGAAGGGCCTGACGCTGCGCTGGTTTGAGATTGCAGCACAGCGCGCCGATATTCTCGATGCCGTGACGTTGTCACTTAAAGTGGCGCTGCTTGCGACGCTGCTGGCGCTTGTGCTCGGCACGCTTGCCGCCGCCGCGCTCTGGCGACGGGAGTTTTTTGGTAAAAACGCGGTCTCGCTGCTGTTGCTGCTGCCCATCGCGCTGCCGGGCATTATCACCGGTATCGCGCTCCTGACGGCCTTTAAGCAGTTCGATATTGAGCCGGGCTTTCTCACGATGGTGGTCGGACACGCCACGTTTTGTGTGGTGGTCGTCTTTAATAACGTCATCGCCCGGCTGCGGCGCACCGCCTGGAGCCAGATTGAGGCGTCAATGGATCTCGGCGCGGACGGCTGGCAGACCTTTCGCTACATCATTATGCCGAACCTCGGCACCGCGCTGCTGGCGGGCGGCATGCTCGCCTTCGCGCTCTCGTTCGATGAAATTATTGTCACCACGTTTACCGCAGGCCACGAGCGCACCCTGCCGCTGTGGCTGCTGAACCAGCTCGGCCGCCCGCGCGACGTGCCGGTGACCAACGTGGTGGCGCTGTGCGTCATGATCCTTACCATGATCCCTATCCTCGGGGCGTGGTGGCTGACGCGCGATGATGAAACTGTCGCCGGTAGCGGCAAATAACCTCAAAGGAATACGCTATGCAGAGTCAATTACTGATTAACGGCGCGCTGGTGGAAGGCAAGGGCGAGCGCCTGCCGGTCTATAACCCCGCCACCGGCGAGGTGCTGATTGAAATTGCCGAAGCCAGCGCGCAGCAGGTGGATGAGGCGGTTACCGCCGCCGACGCGGCCTTTGAACACTGGCGTCTCACCACGCCCAAAGAACGCGCCGAAGCGCTGCTTAAGCTCGCGGACGTCATCGAGCAGAACGCGCAGACCTTCGCGCAGCTTGAATCAAAAAACTGCGGCAAGCCGCTGCACTGCGTGGCGGGTGATGAAATCCCGGCGGTGGCGGATGTGTTTCGTTTCTTCGCCGGGGCCGCGCGTTGCTTAAACGGACTCGCCGCGGGTGAATATCTGGCGGATCACACTTCCATGATCCGCCGCGACCCGGTAGGCGTCGTGGCGTCCATCGCGCCCTGGAACTACCCGCTGATGATGGCGGCCTGGAAGCTCGCGCCCGCGCTGGCGGCAGGCAACTGCGTGGTATTAAAGCCCTCGGAAATCACCCCGCTCACCGCGTTTAAGCTCGCGGAACTGGCCAAAGATATCTTCCCGGCAGGCGTGCTGAATGTACTGTTTGGCCGCGGCCAGACGGTCGGCGACCCGCTGACCAGCCATGAAAAGGTGCGTATGGTGTCGCTCACTGGCTCCATCGCCACCGGCGAGCATATCATCCGCCGCACTGCGTCATCGATTAAGCGCACCCATATGGAGCTTGGCGGTAAAGCGCCGGTGCTGGTCTTTGACGACGCCGATCTCGACGCGGTGGTGGAAGGCATCCGTACGTTCGGTTTCTATAACGCGGGCCAGGACTGCACGGCAGCGTGCCGTATTTACGCGCAGAAGGGGGTTTATGACGCACTGGTGGAAAAACTCGGCGCGGCGGTCGGCAGCCTGAAAACCGGCGCGCCGGAAGATGAAAGCACCGAGCTTGGGCCGCTCAGCTCCGAGGCGCATCTGAACCGCGTGATCCAGGCGGTGGAGGCCGCGAAAGCGCTGGCGCATATCCGCGTGGTGACGGGCGGCGAAAAAGTCGACGGGCCGGGCTATTACTTCAGGCCAACGGTGCTGGCGGGCGCGAAGCAGGAGGACGCGATTGTGCAGCGCGAAGTCTTCGGCCCGGTCGTCAGCGTTACGCCGTTTGAAGATGAAGCCCAGGCGCTGGAGTATGCCAACGACTCGCAATATGGCCTCGCGTCCTCCGTCTGGACACGCGATGTCGGCCGCGCGCACCGCCTCAGCGCCCGCCTGCAATATGGCTGCACCTGGGTCAACACGCATTTTATGCTGGTCAGCGAAATGCCCCACGGCGGCCAGAAACTCTCCGGCTACGGCAAAGATATGTCGATGTACGGGCTTGAGGATTACACCGTGGTGCGGCATGTCATGATAAAACACTAAGCAAAACCGTGGCTGGTTTGTCGCAGGCGAGCAAACCAGCCGTTTCGTTGCAGCGAACACGTAAGCGGTAATTTTACGAAAAATGGTAGGTAATAAAAAATTCATGAAATGTTAGGATGTTTCCGATTGTTATCAAAAGGAAGCATTGAATGAAAAAGGTTTTATTACTCGCTCTGGGCGCGATGTTATTATCCGGCTGTAGCGCACGCGTCGCTGACATGACGGTAGCGAGCACAAAAAATTACAACCTGAACTCCAATAAGTTCGTCAAAGGTGCGCGAATTACGGGTGAAGATTCTGCGCCAGTGGTTATTTTCCCGCTGGGCGTCCCGAACGTGAAAACCGCGATGGATCGTGCAATCGAGAAGAATCGTTGCGCTGTAGCACTCTCAGATGTTGTCGTTACTCAGTTTAACCACTCTTTCCTGTTTGGTAAGTTTGGCTTCATCATCGAAGGCACTGAAGTTATTGACCGCAGCCAGCCTGGTTGTGAGAACGCCAGCTAAAACAAAAAACCGCCTTCGGGCGGTTTTTTACTGTAAGGGTTTTAAAGCGCATGCAGCGGGTTTTGCACCTGCGGCAAAAGCATGCATTAAATGGCATCCCCCGTTTCATTGATCTCTTTCTCGCGCAGCACGCGGCTAAATCCTGCCTGCCCCCCAGAAACCGCAGGTGACACGCACGCTTAACGCGGCTTACGCTCTCCCTGTGCCCGGCGCTTAACCGTGGCATACACCTGCCCCTTACTCGCCTAAAGAATGATAACGATGATAACCACCCGAGCCGCGACGCCCGCTGATGCCCTTGCCATCAGCGCCTTATTAACCGAACTGGATTACCCTGAGACTTCACGCTTTATCGAGCGACGCATCGCCGAATTGCTGGCGCACCCTGACGAAGCGCTGCTGGTCGCAGAAGAAGACGGTGCGCTGTTGGGCGTGCTGTCGCTACACTTTATCCCGCAACTGGCGCTGGAAGGTGCTTTCTGCCGCATCAGCTATTTCTGCGTCGATGGCAGCGCCCGCAGCAAAGGGATCGGCAGGCTGCTGGAAAGTGAAGCCGAAGCGCTCGCCCGGTCGCGCGGCTGCGATCGCATTGAGGTGCACTGCCACAGCCGCCGCAGCGACGCGCACCGCTTTTATTACCGCCAGGGCTACAGCGAATCGCCGAAATATCTGTGTAAATCGCTGGAAAAGGGAGGCGAGGTATGATTATCCGCGACGCTCGCCTGAACGACGAGACGCAGCTTTGTCTGCTCTTTGAACAGCTCGGCTATAGCATCGGCGAAACGCAGGTAGCCGCATGGCTTGGGCCGCGCGAGGCGTCCGGCACGCGGGTGCTGGTTGCGGAAACGGCAAAACGGATCAGCGGCGCGATTGTGCTGCACCTCATCCAGCCGCTGCACGAGCCGGGCAAATGGGGCCTTATCTCCGCGCTGATTGTCGATGACGCCTCACGCGGCGAGGGCATCGGCGCGAAGCTGCTTGAAGCCGCGCACGCCGAGGCGCGTGCGCAGGGCTGTACGCAGATTGAGCTTTCCAGCAGCGAACGTCGTGTTCGCGCGCACCAGTTTTACGAAACCCAGGGTTACCGCGAAGTGCGTAAGCGTTTTGTAAAACGCCCGGCGTGACTATCCAGTCCGCGACCGCTTCACATTCACATCCCTTTACCCTTTAGCGGTTTTGCTGGTTAAATTGGCGTTATGAATCAGTTAATATTCTGAACAGGCATTACCCCCGCATAACGCTGAGAACCCATGAAACGACTATTCACCCTGTTCGCGCTCGCGTGCGCGCTGTTTATCCAGGCCGCGCGGGCGGATATCGCGCCCGTGTCGCTCTCTGATGTGCATTTTGTCCGTACCGAAGCCGGTAAACTGCAGCTTGAGGGGATAGTAAAAAACCTGACTCATCACTCTCTGCGTCAGGTTTACGTGGCGTTTAACCTGTTGCGTAACGGCATGGTGGTGAGCTACACGACCGCGATCACGTTTAACCTTGCGCCGGACGACACCTGGCTCTTTCAGGCGCCGTGCCGCACGCGCGTGTTCAGGCCGGATCACTTCCGGCTGGCGGAGCTGTCGGCGATCCCCTGACGCGGTGCGAGAAATACTCTACCTTTTAAGTGTTGACGACTGAAAGGAGGATGTATGTCACTGTCTATCGACAAAAAACAGCAGCCGGGCGGGGCCTATGAATATACGGCCACCTGCCGGGAGGAAAATTACCACTTTGTCATTACCGGCAAAGGTGATACGGCCACCGAAGCGGACAATAATCTGCTGAACAATCTGAAAGAGATGCAGCAGCGGCTGGATGAAGTCGCCCAGACCGGCAAACTTTCCGCTTAAACCTTCCGCAATCCCACGCCTGCCGGGGTGCCCGGCAGGTAAAAATTCTGTACCATTACATAACAAACTGAAAACAATAATTTTTGTCCTTTAAGGAAGCTCTATGGCAATCACCCGACGTGATTTTCTTAATGGCGTCGCCATCACCGTGGCCGCCGGAATGACGCCGTGGCACATCTTGCGCGCCTCGCCGCAAACCGCAGCGCAGTCGCTTTATTACCCGCCAACCCTGACGGGGCTGCGAGGCAACCATCCGGGCTCGTTCGAGCAGGCGCATGCGCTGGGACGTGAAGGCAAGCGGTTCGACCCGGCAAGCGTGCCGGTGGAAGAGCAGTACGATCTGGTGATTGTCGGCGCGGGCATTAGCGGGCTCGCCGCCGCCTGTTTCTGGCAGGAACTGCGCGGCAAACAGCAGCGTATTTTGTTGCTCGACAACCATGACGACTTTGGCGGTCATGCCAAACGTAACGAATTTCACATCGACGGGAAAACCGTGCTCGGCTACGGCGGCAGCGAATCTTTCCAGTCGCCCGCGAATAACTTCAGCGAAATCGCGATGGGTCTGCTGAAGACGCTTAATGTCAGCATCGAGCGGATGGCGAAAAGCTTCGACCAGACGTTCTACCCGGATCTCAACTTAAGCCGCGGCGTCTACTTCGACAAAACCAATTTCGGCGTCGATAAAATCGTAAGCGGCGATCCGGGCCGCGCCGTGGCGGACGATATTCCTCCCGATCGCATGAACGCCCGCGACATTCGTGCGTTTATCAACGATTTCCCGCTGCCGCAGGCGGACCGCGATGCGCTGATCGCCCTGCATACTGAGAAAAAAGATTATCTCGCCGGGATGCGCGTTGAAGATAAAGTCGCCTGGCTCGACTCACACAGCTACCGCCAGTTCCTGAGCGAAAAAGTCGGCCTGAGCGACAGCGCCATCCGTTATTTCCAGCAGCGCACCAATGATTTCCAGGCGATCGGCATCGATGGCACATCGGCGAGCGACGCTCGCATCTGCGCGCTGCCGGGTCTGGACGGCATGGATTTACCGCCGCTGGACGCCGAATCGCTGGCAGACCTCGAAGAGCCGTATATCTATCACTTCCCGGACGGCAACGCCGGGCTGGCGCGCCTGATGGTGCGTCATCTCATTCCGGCGGTAGCGCCGGGCGACAGCATGGACGATATCGTGATGGCGACCTTCGACTACAGCCAGCTCGATAAACCGGAACATCCGGTGCGGCTGCGCCTGAACAGCACCGGCGTGCATGCCGCGAACGTGGCAGGCGGTGTGGAAGTCACCTACCTGCGCGACGGCAAGCTGCATAAGGTGAAAGCGGGGCAGACCGTCATGGCGGGCTACAACATGATGATCCCGTATCTGGTGCCGGAAATCCCGCACGACCAGCAGGAGGCGCTGAAGCAAAACGTGAAAGCGCCGCTGGTCTACAGCAAAGTGGTGATTCGCAACTGGCAGCCGTTTGTGAAACTCGGCGTGCATGAAATTTATTCCCCCGCCGCGCCGTACAGCCGCGTCAAGCTTGACTACCCGGTGAATATGGGCGGTTACCCGCATCCGCGTGATCCCAATGCGCCCATCGGGCTGCATATGGTCTATGTGCCGACGTTCCCGGGCAGCGAGCTGAGCGCCCGCGAACAGTTCCGTAAGGGACGCGCGTTTCTGCTTGGCACGCCGTTCGAGGTGCATGAGAAGATGATCCGCGAGCAGTTGCAGGGGATGTTCGGCGAGGCCGGGTTTGACCACGAGCGCGATATCGCGGCGATCACGGTCAACCGCTGGTCACACGGCTACTCCTATTTCTTCAGCGGCCTGTTCGATGACGAAGAGGGATCGCAGAAAATCATCGAAAAAGCGCGTCAGCCGGTAGGGCGCATCACCATCGCCAACTCTGACGCCGACTGGAGCCCATATGCCAACTCGGCTATCGACCAGGGCTACCGCGCGGTGAAAGAGCTGCACGAGATGGCGAAGGAGAGCGCATGAAACGATTAACGCTTCTGGCGCTGGGGCTGTTGGCGGCGCACGCGGGCGCGAAGGAGATGTCGCGCGGCGAATATGTGGCGCGCGCGGGCGACTGCATGGCCTGTCACACGTCCCCCGACGGCGCGCCGCTGGCGGGCGGGCTGAAATTCGGCACGCCGCTTGGCGATATTTACTCTACCAATATCACGCCTGATAAGACGCATGGCATCGGTGGCTACAGCTATGACGACTTCGCCCGCGCCATGCGCGAAGGGGTGGCCAAAGACGGCCATCATCTCTACCCGGCGATGCCATACCCGTCCTACGCCAAAATGAGCGATGACGATCTGCGCGCGCTTTACGATTACCTGATGAACGAGGTGAAGCCGCAGGCGACCGCGAATCGCGAGAGCGATATTCCCTGGCCGCTCTCAATGCGCTGGCCGCTTGGCATCTGGAACCGCCTGTTCGTCGAGGATAAACCCTTTACGCCGCGAGCGGACAAAAGCGCTGCCTGGAACCGCGGCGCGTACCTGGTGCAGGGGCCGGGCCACTGCGGCGCATGCCATACGCCGCGCGGTGTGGGGATGCAGGAGAAAGCCTTCGACGAGCGCGACGAGCAGTTCCTCGCGGGCGAAGCCCTCAACGGCTGGTACGCGCCGTCGCTGCGCGGCCTGGCAATGTCGCAGGACGAACTCGCGGCGCTCCTGCGCGACGGGCGCAGCAAACACGCGGCGCTCAGCGGGCCGATGGATGAAGTCGTCACCAACAGCACGCAATACCTGAGCGATGACGATAATCGCGCGATAGCCGGTTATCTGTTAAGCCTGCCGGGCAGCGCGCCGGTGAAAAATGCTGTGCCGGAGGCGGCGAAATCCGAAATGGAGAACGGGCATCAGCTTTACGCCCGCTACTGCGCCACCTGTCACGGCAGCAACGGCGAGGGTGCGGATTACGCCGTGCCGGCGCTGAGTGGCAACCTGACCGTCAATGCTGACAACACCCTGACGCTGCTGCGCGTAGTGCTTGAGGGCGGCAAAACCGCCGTCACTCAGGGCCATCTGCCGTACAGTATGCCCGGCTACGGCTGGGCGCTCAGCGACCAGGACGCGGCGGATGTCACCAACTATATTCGCGGCAGCTTCGGCAACGACGCCGCGCCGGTGACGCCGGATGATGTCAAAGAGGCCCGCGAGTGGCAGCATAACGAGTAACGCACACGACGCCGCCTTTACGGCGGCGCTTTTTTCTGGTTTCCGCCCACCCGTTTTTCTGAAACTTTCCGCTACGCGCCGTTCAGTTTTTTCCCATTGATACTCATCAAGCTTTCCCACCCAGGGGCTTTGCAGAATACGCCCTTTTGATGAGGGAGCATGATGAAACCAGTAACCAAAAAGGATGAACCTGGCGAGGGCGGGCTGTCGCGGCGCGACTTTCTGCTCGCCACGTCGGCGCTTGCGGCCGCGCCGCTGTTTAGCGCCGCAGGCACGGCGCATGCGATGCCAGCCCGCGACACGACGCCTGCCGAAACCCTGGTACCGACCTGCAGCACCTTCGACTGCGGCGGCAAGTGCGATATTCGCGCCCACGTGCAGGACGGCGTGGTCACACGTATTTCCACCTGCCCGGATAACGAGGTTGACCCGGACATGCCGCTGATGCGCGCCTGCGTTCGCGGGCGCGGCTACCGACAGTTCGTTTATCACCCCGATCGGCTGAAATACCCGATGAAGCGCGTCGGCAAGCGTGGCGAAGGCAAATTCGCGCGTATCAGCTGGGACGAGGCGACGACGCTGATTGCCGACAATTTGCAGCGTATTACCGAAAAATATGGCCCGGCGTCGCGCTTTATGCACACCGACACGGCGGTGTCCGGCGGCGCGTTTTCCGGCGATAAAATGGCGCGCCGGCTGCTTAACCTGACCGGCGGTTATCTGGAGTCTTACCACTCCGTCAGCATGGGCAACACCGCGGCGGCCACGCCGTATACCTACGGCACCGCCGCCAGCGGCAGTTCGCTTGATACGCTCACAGAGACGAAGCTTGTGATCCTCTGGGGTCATAACCCCAACGAAACCATCTTCGGCCATACCAATCACTACTTTCAGCAGATGAAGCGCAACGGCACGCGGTTTATTGTGGTCGATCCGCGTTACTCCGACACTGTGGCGTCGCTTGCCGACCAGTGGGTGCCGCTGCTGCCCACCACCGATAACGCGCTGATGGACGCGATGATGTATGTCATCGTCAGTGAAAATCTGCATGACAGCGCCTTTATTGCGCGCTACGCCATAGGCTTTGATGAAAGCACGATGCCGGAAGGCGTACCGGCGGGCGAATCGCTGACGGCGTATCTCTTCGGTAACAAAGACGGCGTGGCGAAAACGCCGGAGTGGGCGGAGCGCATCACTCGTGTTCCCGCACACACCATCCGCCAGCTGGCGCGCGACTACGCCACCACGAAACCGGCGGCGCTGATCCAGGGCTGGGGCCCACAGCGGCATATCTGCGGCGAGCGCACCGCGCGCGGTTCCACGCTGCTCGCCACCATCACCGGCAACGTCGGCGTGAAAGGCGGCTGGGCGGCGGGCTACGGCGGCATTGGCAACCGGCTCTTCTGCGCCGATCCGTACAACGTGCCAAACCCGGTCACGGCGAAAATCTCCATCATGAACTGGGTACAGGCCTGCGACGACGCGCAACAGGTAACGCCGGAATGCGGCCTGAAAGGCGCCGAAGCGCTCAGCAGCACGATTAAATTTATCTTCAACCTTGCCGGCAACTATCTGGCGAATCAGAACCCCGATATCAACCAGACCGTGAAAGTGCTGGAGGATGAAAGCAAGGTGGAGTTTATCGTGGTGAGCGATCTCTTCCTGACGCCGAGCGCCCGCTATGCCGATCTGCTGCTGCCGGAAACCAGCTTTATGGAGCGCTGGAATATTGGCGAAACCTGGGGTACCGGCAACTATCTGCTGCTGTCGCAAAAGCTGGTGGAGCCGCAGTTTGAGCGGCGCTCGGACTACGACTGGCTACGTGACGTCGCGCGCAAGCTCGGCATTGAGGCGCGTTTTAGCGAAGGGCGCAGTGAAAAACAGTGGGTAGAACATATCTGGGAGAAAACGCGCGAGGCGCTGGCGGACCGCGAGCTGCCGGATTTCGCCGGGCTGTGTCAAAACCCGCACGTGTACCTTAAAGCGCCGCCTTACGTGGCGTTTGAGGCGAATATTCGCGACCCGGAAAATCATCCGTTCCCGACGCCCTCCGGCAAAATTGAGATCTTCTCGAAACGGCTCTGGGAGATGAATCATCCGGAGATCCCGGCGCTCTCCCATTATGTCCCCGCGCAGGAGGGGCCGCAGGACGCATTACGCGCTAAATACCCGCTGCAACTCATCACCTGGAAAGGGAAAAAGCGCGCCAACTCCACGCAGTACGCCAACCCGTGGCTTCAGGAGGTGCAGCGCCAGCAGCTCTGGATCAACCCGCAAGACGCGCAGGCGCGCAACATCCGGCAAGGCGACATGGTGCGGGTTTATAACGATCGCGGCGTGGTGCAAATCCCGGCGGAAGTAACGCCGCGCATCATTCCCGGCGTGGTGGCGATGCAGGCAGGCGCCTGGTGGCAGCCTGACGCGCAGGGCGTCGATAACGGCGGCTGCCCGAACGTGCTTACCAGCGCGCGCATTACCCCGCTTGCCAAAGGCAATGCCCATCAAACCCTGCTGGTCGAGGTTACCAAACATGAGTCAGTTTAAGGAATATCCCCCGGTCAGCGAGGAGCAACTGGGCTTTTTTATCGACTCGTCGCGCTGTTCAGGCTGCAAAGCCTGTCAGGTGGCGTGCAAAGACAAAAATAATCTGGAGGTCGGACGCCGCTACCGCCGCGTCTACGAGGTGCACGGCGGCGGCTTCACGCCGACGGGCGAGGGCGGGCTTATCCATAACGTCTTCACGTATACCTTGTCTGTCTCCTGCAACCACTGCGCGGACCCCATCTGCACCCGCAACTGCCCGACCACCGCGATGCATAAGCGCCCCGGCGACGGCATCGTGCGGGTCAACACCGATAAATGCGTCGGCTGCGGCTATTGCGCCTGGTCATGCCCTTACGGCGCGCCGCAGCGCAATACCCAGACCGGGCAGATGTCGAAATGCGATTTCTGCGTCGACCGGCTCGCGCAGGGCCAGGTGCCGGTGTGCGTCGCCACCTGTCCGCTCGGCGCTATTCAGTTCGGGCCCATCTCCCGGCTTCGCGCGCGTTACGGCACCTTAAGCGAGGTGAAAGGGCTGCCGCCCTCATCCCTCACAACGCCAAATCTGGTCATAAAACCGCATCAGGGCGCGCAGCAAGAGGAACAACACGATGCATGAGTTTCCGTTAGTGCTTTTCACGCTACTGATGCAGGGCGCCGTGGGCGTGATGCTGATGCTCTGTCTCACCGCCGGGCTGATGCCGCGCGCAGGCCACATGACGCTTGTCACGCTGCCCGCGCTGCTTGGCGTGGGGGTCGCGGCCGGGCTCGGACTGCTGGCCTCGACGCTGCATCTTGGCTATCCGCTGAACGCCTTTAACGCGCTGCGCCACCTCTCCAGCTCCTGGCTTAGCCGGGAAATAGCGCTCGCGGGCGTGTTTATGGCGCTGCTTGGCATCAGCGTGCTGCTCCTGATGATGAAACGCCGCGCGCCGTGGCCGCTGCTGTGGCTTGTCACGCTGGCGGGGCTTGCCGATATTGCCGCGATGGCGTCGATTTACTGCCACGCGTCGGTGGTCACCTGGCAGCACGTCAACACCTGGGCGATGTTTTTGGGCTCGGTGGTGGTGACGGGGGCTTCGATCACGTTGCTGCGCCTCGCGCTCCGTCCGCTGTTTAATGCGCAGACCGCGCAGGCGCTCAGCCGACGCCTTTCGCTGCTGGCGCTGACGGCGGTACTGATTCGGCTGCTGGTGCAGCCAGCGTACGATCACTTCCTGGCGCATGCCGTGGTGCCGGTGACGTTTCCGCTGCAGTCGCTGGCGGCGTTTGACGCCAGCGCCGGGCTGCGGCTGGCGGGCTGGTGCTGCTCGGTGGGGGGCGCGCTGCTGCTGATGGTCAACCTGACGCGCCCGCACGGCGCGCGCAGCGGCCAGACGACCAACTGCCTGCTTCTCCTGTTGGGCGAGCTGCTGCTGCGCCTGGCGTTTTTTTGCATCAACGTCTGATGAAGCTCATTGATACCTTCGCGCCCGCCCCACCCGGAGTGGGCGCACGCTGCGCCAGAAAACGGCTGCGCCGCAGCCGCTGTGAGCATTGCGTCGCGCGCTGTCCGACCGGCGCGCTGGCGTGGCGCGACGGCGATATCCATCTGCTGGCCGAGCGTTGCACGGGCTGCGGCATCTGCCTGTTTGTCTGTCCGGCGGACGCGCTGGAAAACCTTGCGCCGTTGCGGCGTCACTACCGCGACGGGGTTTTACTCGGCCCGTTTACGCTGCCGGTGGCCGTCGGGGAGCTGTTACTGTGGCATACGCATTACGGCATTCGTGCGGTCGCAGTGGATCTCACGTTGTTTCCGCACTGGCTGCAACCGCTTGCCGAACTCAACCTGCGGCTGCGCGAGCGCGGCGAGCCGGGCTGGAGATGTTTGCCAGCCACGCAGATGCCAGGCGAGACGACGCGCCGTTGGCTGCGCGGCGAGGGTGGACGCGTGCCGCATGACGTCGCGACGCGGTGGGCCGCAGGTGCGCTATGCTCAAAGTATGGCGTTGCGCTGGCGTCATCGCGCTGCCTGTTATGCGGGGCCTGTGGAAAAGTCTGCGTTGCGGGCGCCATCACCTTTAGCGATGAGGCGGTCACGCTCGACCCGGCGCGCTGCACCGGCTGCGGCGATTGCGCGGCAGTCTGTCCGACAGATGCCGTAAGTATTGCGGCTGGCGACACCGGGCCGGTTAGCCGTCAGGCGATTTATCACGCGCGCTGTGAGCGCTGCGGCGAGCCCTGGCGCGCCTGGCGGCAAGACGAAACGAGCTGTCCGCTCTGTCGGCATCACCGCTTTGGCATGCGCGGCGGCTGACGCTGTGACCTGCTGAATCCACACAGGAAAACCGCGCTGTCATTATTCTGTCACGCATGCGCCTTATAACAGTGCCACGACAAATCCGGACTCAAAAATAATGAAAATCAAACCCCTTGCGCTGCTTTTCACCGCCGTGTTCCCGCTCAGCTCCCTGGCCGCCGCGCCGCAGGTGGAACGCTTTGTGGTCACGTTTCCGCAGGAAGATCACGTGGTCTATTCCGGCAACTACGCCAGCGCGTTTCCTGACGGTCTGCCGGTCGGCGTGGGCTCCGGCCTGCTGTTTTTGCGTAAAGAGGGCGATGACCTGATTTTCGCGACCGTCACCGATCGCGGCCCGAACGCCGACTCGCCGAAAATGGGCAAGCAGGAGTCGAAAATTTTCGCAAGCCCCGAGTATACGCCGCTGATGATGACCATCCGCGTCAGCAAAGATAACGCGCAGGCAAGCGACCCGATGCCGCTGCATGACGAGCAGGGCAATATCAGCGGCCTGCCGCTGCCCGCCGGGCTTATCGGCGCCACCAATGAACTGGCGCTGAACGATGCGTTGCAAACGCTGGCTGGAGATAAGCGCGGGCTTGATACCGAGGGCATCACGCCGGACGGCAAAGGCGGTTACTGGCTCTGCGACGAATATGGCCCGTTTATCATTAACGTCGACGCCAGCGGCGCGATTATCGCCAAACATGGCCCGCAGGCGGGCAAGGGTGAAGAGGGCGTGGCGGGCGGTCTGCCGAATATCCTGAAATGGCGTCAGCCTAATCGCGGTTTCGAAGGGCTGACCCGTATGCCGGACGGTCGCATTATCGCGGCGGTGCAGAGCACGCTGGATATCGACGGCAAAACCAAAAACACTGCGCGATTCACGCGTCTGGTGAGTTTCGACCCGGCGACCGGCAAAACCGCGATGTATGGCTATCCGATTGACATCGACGTCTATAAAAAAGCCAAAGATGCCAAAATCGGCGATATCGTGGCCCTGGATGACCACCGCATTCTGCTCATTGAACAGGGCGGCGATAAAAACAAAACCATGCGCAACCGCGTTTATGTGGTGGATTTGAGCAACGCTACCGATCTGAGCGCCCTGGATAACACCCAGCCGCCGGAATTCGACGATGCCGATAAACTCAACGCGCGCGGCGTGAAACTTGCCAGTAAAACCCTGGCGGTGGACTTGCGCGAGGCGGGCTGGCAGCAGGAGAAAGCCGAAGGGCTGGCGCTTATCGATTCGCAAACCATTGCTGTCATTAATGACAACGACTTCGGGCTGCAATCGGAACTGCTGGAGCCGCAGGGCGATAAAAAAGAGATGGACGATTATAACGTGGACGGCCAGGGCCATCTGACGCTCGATGGCCAGCCGGTCGCGAGCAAAATCGGCGTGAAGCCGCTGGAAAAACCCGCCTCGCAAAATGAGCTGTGGGTTATCAAACTCGACAAGCCTTTGTAAGCGTAATAAAAAAAGGCAGGCCACTGGCCTGCCTTTACGCTTTCCCGTCAGGCTTTTCTCGACTTAGTTCAGCCTGAACACCGCCACGGCCTGATTCAGCAGCTGCGACTGCTCTTTCAGAGAGTGAGCGGCAGCGGAGGCTTCTTCCACCAGCGCGGCGTTCTGCTGGGTGACGGAATCCATCTGCGCCACGGCCTGGTTAATCTGCTCAATCCCACGGCTCTGCTCGCCAGTGGAAAGCGCAATTTCCGACATCAGCTCAGAAACCTGCTTAATCGAGCCGATAATGCGCTTCATGCTCTCGCCTGCGCGCGCGACGCGATCGCTGCCCAGCACCACCTGCTCGCCGGACTGCTCGATAAGCTCTTTGATCTCCTTCGCGGCGACAGAAGAACGCTGCGCGAGGTTACGCACTTCGCTTGCCACCACGGCAAAACCACGACCCTGCTCACCGGCGCGCGCGGCTTCCACCGCCGCGTTCAGCGCCAGGATATTAGTCTGGAAGGCAATATCTTCAATAATGCCGATAATATTATCGATTTTGCTGGAGCTGGACTCTATCTCCTGCATTGATACCACCACTTCCTCAACGATAGCGTTGCCTTCCTGCGCGGCGCTACGCATATTACCCGCCAGCTTATTAGCCTCGGCGGTATTTTCGGAGGTGTGCTTCACGGTCGAGGTCAGTTGCTCCATGCTGGCGGCGGTTTCGCCAAGCGAGGCAGCCTGTTCTTCGGTACGTGCCGAGAGATCGACGTTACCGGCGGCAATCTCTTCGGCGGCGTGCGCCACGCTCTGGCTGGAGTCGCGCACCTGGGCGATGATATTCACCAGCGACAGACGCATCTGCTCCAGCGAGCCGAGCATATCGCCAATTTCATCCTTCGAGCCGGAAAGCACCGGCGTGTGCAGTTCGCCTTCAGCCATCTGCTGGCAGTGAAGACGAGCGGCATCCAGCGGTGCCAGCACGCGCCGTTTGAGCAGAATAAACATTGCGCCAATCAGCAGCGTAAAGAGCAGGGCGAACACCGCGATGGTCACGATGCTGTTCACGAAGCGGTCCTGCGCGTCCTGGTTAAGGCGCTGGGCATATTTCTCGCGGAACGCCAGCAGTTGATCGAGCGTGATTTCAAACTGGCGATCCAGCTGCGGGATAGTGGTGCTGACCAGCTGATTAAAACGCGCGGTATCGTTGCGGCTCGCCGCATCCATCAACGGACGCAGGCCCTCATCGACATAGGCCTGCCAGGCCTGACGGTACGGCGCGGCCAGCGCTTCTTCACCTTCGACCGCCGGGGCCGCTTTGTAATTATTAAACGCGGCGGCGGCTTTTTGCATCACCTCGTTCGCGCTCTGAAGCGACGCCTGTGTTTTCTGGGTATCGCCGATAGAGGCGTTAATCATCGCCTCCATCAGACGCACGCGCAGCGTACGGCTGTGGTTAATCGGATCAATCACCGACAGCACCACGCGAATTTCTTTATTCACGTTATCCAGCGACTGGTTGCTGCGGGTAAGCGACCAGAGGTTAGAGACGGTACTGACGAGAAAGATAAAAAGTAACAGACTGAATACGAGAAATGAAAAACGCCTTACTGACATGTTGTTCCCTTGCGTGAAGTTGCGACACAACGACCCGGCATCTTTGAAAATGAAGATTGCCACCAGACGGTTATCGGTCTGGCGCGAAATAAATTTAGGTTAAATGCCTTTCACTCACTAAAACAAGGGGTTATGAATATTGTCCGCGTCATAAGACAGGCGTATAAGCCGCCAGGCTATGCTTAACGCTGGTTTAGCGAACAGGCGCGCAGGCGCATAAGGAGCGATATTGAAAACGCTACAAGGACCTTCTCTTTTCCTCTCGCAATTTATCAGCGACCGACCGCCGTTTAATCAGCTCGATACAATGGCGGCCTGGGCGGCGGGGCTTGGCTATAAAGCGGTGCAGTTGCCGACCCATCTGCCGCACATTTTCGACCTCGCTAAAGCCGCTGAAAGCCTCGACTACTGCGCAGAGGTGCGCGAAACGCTCGGTAACGTCGGGCTGCAAATCAGCGAGCTGTCAACGCACTTTCAGGGCCAGCTCGTAGCCGTACATCCGGCGTATGACAAGGCTTTTGCCGGTTTTGCGCCCGAGACGGTGCGTCACGATCCGAAGGCACGCCAGCAGTGGGCGGTCAGCACGCTCAAGCTGGCGGCGCGGGCCTCGCAAAATCTCAGTCTCACAGCGCACGCCACGTTTTCCGGCTCGCTCGCCTAGCCTTTTTTCTACCCGTGGCCGCCGCACAATCCTGTGCTGGTGGAAGAGGCCTTTAACGAACTGGCGCGCCGCTGGCTGCCGATTCTGCAAAGCTTTGACGAGGCGGGCGTGGATCTCTGTTTTGAGCTTCACCCCGGCGAAGATCTGCATGATGGCGCGACCTTCGGGCGTTTTCTCGCGCTTACCGGCGACCATCCGCGCTGCCACATACTTTACGATCCGAGCCACATGCTGCTTCAGCACATGGATTATCTTGGCTTTATCGATCGCTGGCACCCGCGCATCCGCGCGTTTCATGTTAAAGACGCCGAGTTCAACCGCTCGGCAAACAGCGGCGTCTATGGCGGCTATCAGCCGTGGATTGACCGCCCCGGCCGCTTTCGCTCGCCCGGCGACGGGCAAATCGACTTTACGGCCATTTTCAGCAAGCTCGCGCAGTACGACTACCCCGGCTGGGCGACGCTTGAGTGGGAATGCTGCCTGAAAGAAGGGGAAACCGGCGCGCGGGAAGGGGCTAAGTTTATCGCCGAACATATCATCAAAGTCTCGGAGCAAAACTTTGAAAACTATGCGGGCGGGCAGCACGAGCGGGAGGCGGTACGCGGGATGCTGGGGCTTGATCCGGCACCGTAAAAGAGCCGGGCGGCTGCCCGGCTCTGATGTTTGTGAGCGCGTTTATCAGTCAAACACGTTATTGATGACGGCGGTCACCAGCGCGGTACTGAGCGCAATCAGCACCAGGTTATCGCCGACCATTTTCCATTCGTAGCCCGGATAGTACGGCAGTTCATTGAGCATACTGGCCGGTACGGATTTTTTGGCGATGCCCGGCGGCAGCGGTTTGCCGCGCGCCAGGTTTTTGGCGATGCCAGGCGGCAGCGAGTCATAACCCGTCAGGCCATAATTCACCGCCAGGCTGCGCGCGCGGCTGAAGCTGATATCGGCGTCGACATTATCGGGTTTGCCATAGTTTTTACGTCCCGACGCGTTGGCGTTTTTCTTCTCTTTGTTGTCGGCACTTTTGCCGTTATTGCCGTGGCCATTGCCATGATTTCCGCTGTTGCCGTTGCCGTTGCCGTTGCCGTTGCCGTTGCCGTTGCTGTTGCCGTTGCCGTTGCCGGGGTTGGCGAGCGCAGGCGTGGCGCACAGGGTAAAAGCCGCAAGCAGGAGCGCCATTGCGCCCAGGCGTTTCGTTTTCATAACGTTTCCTCAGTCAGGTGGAGCAGCGCTATTTCAGCATAGCGGCAACAAAAAACGATTGCGCTTTTTCCTGGATTTCATACTTCTGAAGGCATCTCGCAAAATCGCAACGCCGGTTTGCTGGCACCCTCGAAAATCGGCATTGTGACTGTATAAACAACCAGTTTTCCTGTGTTGTTCATCTTACGGTCAACCGGGCGCACACGGGTGGCGCAGGGAAGCGGGCGGTTTAAGCAAAGCCGCTCAAGTGAACCCACTGAAGCCATGCAACTGAATTAAACAAGGAGAACAGAATGTCGGAGGCCATGCTGAAAACCGCACCGCTGTCGACCCGCCCGATGTTAAGCCGCGATGAGGCCGCCGCTTACACGCGGGAACATTACTTCGCACGGGGCGGCTGGCTGCATACGCCTGACGGGCCGTGGCACCCGGCGCGCATCACCCCGCCGCCTGAAGGGCGCGTGTTGCAGGTCGATGCGCGAAAAGGGCCGTACCGCACGGTGCAGCAGGCCGTGAACGCCGCCGTCGCGTCAGGGCCGCGCAACGCGCGGGTGTGGATAGCCATCGCGCCGGGCGTCTATCGCGGCGTGGCGTATCTGCCAGCGGATTTTCCTCCCGTCACGATTTACGGCACCGGCGAGACGCCGGAACAGGTGCGCCTTGAACTCACGCTGGATGCGCGTTTTACGCCGCAGCACTATCAGGCGGCGGTGAATGCGCAGGGCGAGTTTCAACCCGGCGACCCGGCGTGGGAGGTGTATCAGCATATTGCCGAATCAGGCGCGGCGGAAATCGGCACCGGCGCGTCTGCCGTCGTGCGGGCGCTGTGTGACGATGTTCAACTGGCGAACCTGAGCATCGTTAATACGCTGCTCGACAGCGTGGACGGCGCGGCGCATCAGGCTGTTGCGCTACGTACTGACGGCGACAGGGTGCAGCTTGCACGTCTGCGCCTTATCAGCCGTCAGGATACGCTCTGGCTTAGCAGCCGCAGCGCGCCGCAGGGCGAGGCGTCGCACATCAGTCGCGTCCACGTGACGGACTGTTATCTTGAAGGCGATGTCGATTACGTCTTTGGTTCGGCGAGCGCGGTTTTCGAGCGCGTTCACTTCCACACCGTCTCATCACGCGGCGCGGGCGAAGCTTTCGTACTGGCTCCCTCTACGCCATATAACGTGCCGTATGGGTTTCTGGCGCAGCAGTGCTGGTTTACAAGCGACAGGGGGTTTGGCAAGACGCTATACGCGAAGCTTGGCCGGGCATGGGATCACGGCGCGCGCGAGACCGGGTATCAGCCAGGACGCACCGCCAATGGTCAGGCGCTGATACGGGATTCCGTTACAGATGCAGGTTTTGATTCGGCCGCGCCATGGGGTGCGGCGGCGACAACCGGGCGGCCCTTTGCGCCCAGCCGAAGCGGGGCGCGTAACGACCCACGCGGTAATCGCCTGGTGGAATACCAGAACCGGCAGGAGAGCAGGGAAGAACCGCGATAAAAACGCCGGCGCGGGTGCGCCGGCAGGGTTATCAGCGAAGGCCGATGATTTTCGCCAGCGCTTTACGGTCGGCGGGTTTGATATCGAGCGGATGCTCGTAGCCGATGTTCTCAATGGCGCGCGTATAGAGCGCCACCAGCCAGTCGTAGACATAACGCGTGGCCGCATGCACCGGTTTCTCGCCAAGACGCGTCAGACGCTGGTCATGCGCTGCGGCCGAGGCGAACAGACGTTCGTTCGGGTTAACGCGGCTTGCCGGGCGTTCGGCCTGCGGCACGCGTTCGAAGCCGAGCCAGCTCACGAAATTACCCAGCTCAGCGCGCAGTTGCGCGCCGGAGAGGCCTTCGTGCGCAGCCAGCGCTTCCAGGCGTCCAGCCAGGTTAAGGCGGTAGCTTGCGATGATCAGCGTATCGCCGAGCCAGTGCAGCGTGGCGGTGTCGATACCGAGCTGCGCGGCGTGGTCGTCATTCTGCATCCACTGGCGCACATGGTTCACCCACAAACGATGCGCGCGGCGGGCCAGCGACGCGCCGGAGGCGTTATCCACAGGGCGCGTGGAGACCGATTCGCCAAAGAGGTCGATCTCAGCGCTGAACAGCCCCTGGGGCGTCTCTTCGCGGCGTTCTTCGGTTTCACACAGCGCCTGCAGCGCGGCCGGGTCCGGTAACAGCGCCTGAAGCAGATCGCCGTGACGCGCGGCCTGACGCTGCAACGTACGCACGCCGTTTTCGGCGGTGGCACGCAGTGTGGCTTCATCGGCGGTAAGCGGCGCCAGATAACGGCTGAAAAGCAGGACGGGTTGCGCCTGCGCGCTCGCGTTAAGCAGCGTCAGACGGCGCGCGCGGCTGTTTTCGCTCAGCGCCTGCGATAACCATTCGGTCAGGCGTTGCAGGTTGCGGCCATCGAGCGCCTGCAGCGTGCCCCAGGTGTGGCCCGGCTTGCCGAGCAGACGCTGCACGCCTTCATCAAGGTGCTGGCCGTCGAGAAAACGGGCGTCGTGCGGCGTAATCGCCCACACCAGGCCCGGCAGCGCGTCCGGAGAGGCTGGCTGCGTGGCGTTCACCCAGCGCAGCAGCGTGCGCGCGACCGGCGCGATATCCGCGCGGCTCTGGACGGCATTACAGACCATCAGCACGTCCGGCTGTTGATGCTGGCGGTAGTAGTCGAGCAGAAACGCGATTTTGCTGGCGTTCAGGCTCTCCTGCTGACTATAGGTCGCGCCGGGGATATCCAGCAGGTCGACGCCTTCCGGCACCGACGGCGTGGCGAGCGGCAAGGTCAGTTCGGCGCACAGCAGCGTCAGCGTTGTCAGCGGCACGCTGACCATCCCCTGCAACTGCTGCTGTTCGAGCGCGCGGACCAGCACTTCATCGGGCAGCGCCTCCTCGCCGGAGCCTGCCGGGAGAAGAAAGCCTTCCACCGGCAGGGAAAAATTGTCCACCAGCAGGCTCAGCGGGGCGGCCACTTCGCGGGCGTGCCCGAGCAGAAGCAGCCCTTCGGCGAGCATGACGAACTGCTGCGTCAGCTCGGCAATATCTCCCCACAGCAGCGCGTACAGGCGCACGCGCTCGGTGAGGTTCAGGGCGGGTAGCAGTTGCGCCATCTGGTGCCACGCGTCATCGCCAAGCGTGCGCTGGCGCGCGGGCGTCAGTTCACGCCAGCGGGCGGCGAGCGTCATGACATCCGGCGCGCTGATGGCCGGGTGCGGCTGGGGCTGGCCGAGCGTCTGCAACTGCGCTAAACGCTGGCGCAGCTCCTCTTCGCTCACGGCGCGCGCTTGGCCGCTGGTCTGATAGTGCGCGAGGAAAATTTGTACCAGTTCCGCCTCGCTGAACAGACGCAGGCGCAGCGGAAACTCTTCCGGCAGCGTCTGCGGCGTGCGGGTGAAGCGAACGGCCATCGCCGTCGCGCTGTGGCCAGGGTTGATATGGGTCAGCCAGTCGAGATGTTTATCGCCAGGTGCTACGGCCACCTGACCCTGCGAGCCATTGGCGAGCGTCGCCAGCAGGTGCGCTTTGCCCGCCTGCGAGTGGCCGTAAATGCCGAGCGTGCGCGGTTCGCCCGCCAGCGCGTTCAGCGTCTGCGCCTGAGCATGAAGCGCGCTCAGACGCGCCAGAAGGGGGCCTGCTTCTTCATCCAGCAGCGGCGCATGTTCACGGGTCTTCTCGACCCATTGGGTCAGGGCGGCAGGCGTCGTGATTGTCTGGTTAATGAGGGTAGAAACAGTCATTTCAGATAAACGCTCCCGCTGTCGATCCAGTAATGGCTGCCGGAACTGCGGCGGTCAGCCAGAGTATTAAGTTTAAACGTGACCTGCTCAGGCGGCACGCGGGTGCCGTCGGAAAGCCAGGCTTCGCTAAGGGTAAAGCCTTCCGGTGCCTGATGCTTGCCGCCGCCGGTCAGCTGCAGACGCACGTTGAGCACGCCGTCGCCGGCGATGGCTTTAGCAAGCTCCGGCGAGTTGACCGAGAGCGTATAGAGCGGCGTGGCGGGCCAGCGGGCGTTATCCAGCTGACGAAAGCCGAGCGTGACATTGCCGCGCAGCGGGAAATGCAAGCGTGCGTCGAGCTTCGCGCCCGGGGCGTCGAGGTCAATATCGCGATACCAGACGTTTTCGTCGCGCAGCGTGTTCACCACATTATCCAGCACGCCGAGGTAGCGCACGGTGGAATAAGCGCCGATATCCGCCGCTTTAAAGTTAAAGCGCGGCAGGCGCAGGTCGAGCGCCAGGCTGCAGAGCATCGCGCCGACGGCGGCGGTGGATTTCGGGTTTCCGACACGGCGGTGCTGACTGAAGGGATACCATTCATGCACTTCATAGTTATCAAGCCAGACCATACGGCTGACCGGCACCGGCTGGAGCAGGCGGATAAGCGACTGCAAGCCCGGCAGACAGCCCGGACGGCCCGTTATCAGCAGCACGTCGCAGCAGTAGTAAGAGATGGCTTCGCACAGCGCCTGGATGGGCGCGCAGATGCTGAATTTACCGGCATGCAGCGCCTCTTCCAGCTCGCTGAAGCTCACCTGCAGCGGAACGTCCAGCACGTTAAACGCCGGGCTGCCTGCCGGCAGCGCGTGTTCGATAGCCTGATGAAGATAATTATGCACATTGCGGGTCGGCGGTTGTTTCAGCATCTCGCCAAACGTGGTGTAGAGGCCGCTTTGCGGATCGGCCGGATCGCTGTTTTCCCATGCCGAAAGCACCGCGTGCCCCAGCGGCATAAACAGTTGCAGCGCGGTCTGCTGGCGCAAAATCGCTTGCGTGTCCATGCGTCCGGAATCACCGAACAGCGTGGACATCAGCGTCGCGGCGTCGGCGACGCCCGCTTTTTGCAGGTGTTCCTGCAACGCAGGCAGTACGCAGCGCTGGATAACGTCCAGCAGAATGTCATCGCCCGCCACTTTAAACCCTTCGCGGAACAGCAGCGTCGGGCTGATTTTTACGTTACTGCCGACGCCGTCATCCAGCTGAAACTCGGCAATCGCCATATCGGTGGTGCCGCCGCCGATATCTATCGAGGCGACGCGCAGCTGACGGCCCGGTGTGGCGCCAGGCGGCGTTTCGCGATCCGGACGGGCAAGGCTTGCGAAAAAGCGCTCGGTCTGGCCTGCGAAGTGCACCATCGCTTCGTTATAGAGCCACACCAGCTGGCCACAGCTGGCTTCGTCCCACTCCATCTGGATTTCCGGCACCGGTACGCGGCTCTGGCGCTGGCCTTTTTCGACGCTAAAGTCGTCATCATGCGGGTGCCAGCCCAGCGCTTTCCAGACCAGCGCGATGGCCTCCTGCATACGGCGGCGAAAAATCTCGCGCTCCTGTTTCGGCATCGCCGAGGGGAGCGTCAGGATCAGCTGGCGCAACTGGCGCGGCGAGCTGGCATTGCCCATGCGCAGACGGCTGGCGACGCTGTTAATCTGACATACCGCCTGGGCGAGCAGCTCGCACAGCATATGGGTCATCAGCGAGCTGCGGCTGTACTGCGGGGAAAATACCGGCAAACGTTCCTCCGGCGGCAACTGCCAGAGCGGTTCGCCATCGTCGTTCATCAGGTTCATCAGCGGGCCTGCGGTCGCGAGCGGCTCACGCTGGGTTTTCGGTGTCATCAGGTTAAAACGCCACTCCTGCGCCGCCGGGGTTTCATCCCACAGGTAACGGCGCGGGCTGGAGATGCCGCTGTTGCCTTCGGTGCCAAGACGCTGCATCGCCAGTTTGCGGGCTTCGTCGCCGACGCGCACGATGGAAGGCCAGACAAACGCTTCGTCACGACCGCTCTCTACCGAAAAATGCTGCTTACCAAAGCGCGCTTCGGCGAACGCGAGGCGGCTGGTGAACATCAGGGCGTTCATAAACTGCGGCTCGCTCAGCGAGCGCACCTGCAGCTCCATGGTCTGGCGCAGGCCGTCGTTGGCCTCGCCGTGATCTTCAATTATCACGCCGCAGGTGTGAGTGTTGCCGACGTCCAGGATGAGATCCACCGCGACCGCAGGCGAACTCAGGGTGCCGGTAACGATTTTCATCTCCGGCACGTTCAACTGATTGCCGAGCAGCGACATCACGTTCAGCCAGTGAGCCTGATACTCAAACACCTTCAGCGCGCGCTGGATCTCCTGTTCGCTGCGCGCTTCCTGAGCGCCTGCAAACTGCGTAAACGCCTCACGCAGCCAGCCGTCGACCCAGGTCTGGTCGAGGAAATCCGCCACTTCGTCATCGCGCCAGGCGAGCGCGAAACGCGTGCCGTTGCGGACATCGTTTTCTACCGGCGCAAGCTGGGAGGCCGCGCCTTCGTCCTGCTGGATCTGGGTGTCGAAGGCGAGGGTGACGCGGTGAGTATTGCCCGCGCTGTCCGGCTCGCTGAGCTTGCGGATCTGCACGCGGGCCCAGTTATCCGGCCCCTGCACGAACGTGCGCGGCGGGTTGAAGCGCAGCACCGGCAGCGGCAGCCAGACGCCATCCATCATCGCGAGCGACTGGCTCAGTGCGACGCTGCTTTCCGGTTTCACCACTTCCGGCTGCCCGCCGTGGCGGGCAGGCAGAGTGAACTTGCCGGAAGCGATATCGTAATCGAGGCGCAGCAGCGGCCCGTTGGCGGTTTTACGGACAAAACGCCCGTCGTGGGGCGCCTCCACCGGCGTCAGGCCGAAATCAAGAAATTGCACCCCGCTGTTTTCAATCAGGGTGACGCTCTGTTTGTAATCACACAGGTTTGCCAGCATAAATCAGGCGCTCACTTTCTTCATGGTCAGGGGCAGAACGGTCTTTTCATCATAGCGACCGGTACATTCGGCAACGTCATTCGGGCCCGCTTTGCAGGAAATTTCCGGCATCGGGTAGCGAGAGCCGTCGCTGCAGCGGGCTTTGCCGCGAGTCTTAATCATCAGCTCGCCGGACTGGTGCAGTCCGGAGAAAAGATCGGCGCGACAGACAACATTGTCGCCAAGCGTCACGCGGGCGCTGCCTTTGTTGCTTTTCATATCAATACGCATCGAGGTCGCCTTGCCGGTAATCGGGTCGGGGCTGCCGATGCTGAGACGCCAGGTGCCGTTAAGGAAACGGGTCGTGCCCGCTTTCACCTGACTGGCGTCCATCACCAGCGCATTTTTATCGACCGGCGCAGGCGCGACAGGCTTCTCTTCAGCCACCGGCGCGGGCGGTGTGACCTGGGCGGCGGCGAGCGGCAGCGAGGTCACGGGCGCGACAGGGGCAACCGCCGGAGCATCCACCGATTTCACGGGCGCGGGCGCAATTTCCAGCGCCTTGATCTGCTCGACCGAAACGGAGGGCGCAGGGACGGTTTTTTGTTGCAACGTGTACCAGGTGAGCGGGGCGGCGATGGCGCCAACCACCACGGCGGCCGCGAGCGGCCATGTCCAGAGCGGAATACGCGAGCGGCGGGCAGGGGCGGCGGTCGGGGCGGCTACTGGCGCGGTGTCTTCAGGCTGCGGCACAGCCCCGGCGTCTGCGGCGTAGGCCGCGAGCACGGCGGCCTGAGTCGGCACCGGCACGGCTGGCGCAGGGGGGGCGACGGGCGTGGGCAGAGGCGCGGCAGGCGGTACGGCCAGCAGCGGCGCGTCCGGCTCGTTCATCATGACCGGCGCGGGTTCCGGCTCCGGCTCGTCCTGCGGCGTCATGATGATTTCCGGCTCGACAGGCTCGGCTTCGCGCAGGCAGTCCAGCACGTCGTCACGCGCGCCCTGGTTTAAGTTAACGAAGCCCCAGAAGGTGATAACCGGCTTGCCGTCCACCAGATAAAGGAAATTCGCGCCGGGAAACTGCACGGCCTTTGCCAGCAGCGCGCCAAAAAGCTGCTGGGCGGTTTTTTCCGACCCCAGGCAGCGCTTGCTCAGCGCGCGGGCGCCAGAGAGGGCGCTTTCCAGAAAGCGCAGGGCGCGCTCGCGCTCTTCGTGGCTGGCGGAGGCCCAGCCCATGACCTTGCCGCTGACCGGTGAATACCAGTCCACGCGGTCACCCTCTTCATTGAGTTGCGGGATAGCCAGAGACTCCACCAGCGGCTGCTTGCGCAGGCGAAGCGTTTCACGGATTTGCAGCGCAGACTCGAAAACCGCCTGACCATTTTCGCCTACAGACTGGAAGTCATCGAGGTCGCCACTGCGCAATAGAATTTTTGCCACGTCATTCTCTCTGCCAGGAAAAACATTTTCACCACGCTACTTTGAACGATAGACCTGTCCAGCAAAGCGCGAAAGAAACGCAAAAAAGCGTAAATTCTCGGGTCATTGAATCTTAGGAATTTTCTTGACTTAAGCAAAAATTCGCGGTGATAACGCGACTTAACCGGAGCGTAAATCATTTTTAGCTGAAATTGACTGATATTCAGGCGAAAAATGCCAGAAAGGCATAAAGCTACAGTTTTTTGTTATTTGCCAGTTGACGCGGCCTGTGATGTGATGGCTTTCCTTCTGAAAAGTAAAATAAAAGGCACATGATGAAGACAGGGAAAACTCTGCTCGGGCTGCTGTTAAGCGCCCTGTTACCGGCAAGCGCGATCGCGGCGAACAGCGATACGATTATTTACTGCTCCGAGGCATCGCCGGAATCCTTCAACCCGCAAATCGCGAGTTCCGGGCCGAGCTTCGTGGCGAGCTCGCAGGTGTTGTATAACCGCCTGGTCAACTTCGATCCGAAAACCAACACCCCGGTGCCGTCGCTTGCCACCGGGTGGACGGTGAGCCAGGACGGCAAGACCTGGACGTTTACGCTGCGCCAGGGCGTGAAGTTCAACAGCAACAAATTTTTCAAACCGACGCGCGACTTCAACGCGGACGACGTGATTTTCTCGGTGATGCGCCAGAAAGACCCTAACCATCCTTACCATAAGGTGTCGCAGGGCAACTATGAATACTTCCAGGATGTGGGCCTCGATAAGCTTATCACCGACGTGAAAAAGCTCGACGACTACCATGTCCAGTTCACGCTGAGCGAGCCAAACGCCGCGTTCCTGGCTGACTGGGGCATGGATTTCGCCTCGATCCTCTCGGCGGAATACGCCGATGCGATGCTGAAAAAAGGCACGCCGGAAAATGTCGATAACTGGCCCATCGGCACCGGCCCCTATGCGCTGCAACAGTATAAAGTCGACTCGCTTATCCGCTATATCGCTAACCCGAACTACTGGGACGGCGAAGTGCCGACCAAACACCTGATCTTCTCGATTACCCCGAACGTCGAGACGCGCCTTGCCAAGCTTAAAACCAACGAGTGCCAGATTATTCCGGCGCCAAGCCCGGTGCAGTTTGAGCAGATCAAGGGCGATAAAAACCTGACGCTGCACAGCGTCGAGGCGCTGAACGTCGGTTATCTGGCGTTCAACACCGAGAAGAAACCGTTCGATAACGTGCTGGTTCGTCAGGCGCTTAATTACGCGGTCGATAAGAAGTCGATCATTAATGCGGTATTTATGGGCAGCGGCAGCGTCGCGAAATCGCCGATCCCGCCGAATATGATGGGCTTTAACAAGGATCTCAAAGACTACGATTACAACCCGGAAAAAGCCAAAGCGCTGCTTAAGCAGGCGGGGCTGGATAAAGGCTTTGAAGCGACGCTGTGGTCGATGCCGGTTCAGCGCCCGTATAACCCTAACTCTAAGCGCATCGCCGAGATGATCCAGAGCGACTGGGCGAAAGTGGGCGTGAAGGCGAAAATCGTCAGCTACGAGTGGGGCGAATACCTCTCCGGCATTCGTAAAGGCGAGCACGACGCCGCGCTGTATGGCTGGATGTCCGACAACGGCGACCCGGATAACTTCGCCGACGTGCTGCTGAGCTGCGACAGTATCCAGAGCGGCTCCAACGCCGCGCGCTGGTGCGACAAGCAGTACACCTCGCTGATTGATCAGGCCAGGCGCGTCAGCGCGCCGCAAGAACGCGCTAAACTCTACGAGCAGGCGCAGGAGATCTTCTACCAGCAGGCGCCGTGGGTGCCGCTCGCCAATGGCCGCACCTTCTACGCGACCCGCAGCAACGTGACGGGGTACAGCGTCAGCCTGATGGGCAGCGACTTCTCGAAAGCGAAAATCAATTAAGCACTGCGCCGCGGCCTCTGCCGCGGCGACGCGTTTAAGGAGGTTTAATGTCTCATCTTGATGAAGTGAAACGCCAGGTCGACGCGGTGATTGAAGAGCACGTTATCGCGCATATGAACGAACTGCTGATTGAACTCAGCGACGACGCGCAGCTCAGCCGCGACGAGCGCTACGTCGAGCAGCAGCGGCTGCGCACCGCCATTGCCCATCACGGGCGTCAACACAAAGAAGATCGCGAGCGCGAGGCGGCTGAACGCCTGGCGGAGCTGACCCGCGGCGGCACGATTTTATAAGGAATTGTCATGCATATTGCTTTTCTCGGCCTCGGCGGCATGGGCCAGCCGATGGCGACCAATCTTATCAACGCCGGTTTTACGGTAACGGTATGGAACCGCTCGCCCGCACCGTCTGAGGCGCTGCGCGCGCTCGGCGCGCAGGTGGCGCAAAGCCCGAAAGACATTTATGACGCCGACGTGTTAATCACCATTCTTGCTGATGACGCGGTCACCGAAAGCGTGGTGGTAGAGCAGGGCGCGCTGGCGTCGCTCGCGCCAGGGGCGCTGTGGATCAACATGGCGACGGTCTCGGTGGCTTTCACGCAGGCGATGGATGCGCTCTCGCAACAGCGCCGTATCGGATACGTGGCCGCACCCGTGCTTGGGCGCGTGGATGTCGCCGCGGCGGGCAATCTCAATATTCTCGCGGCGGGCGCGCCGGAGTGGCTTGCGAAAGCGCAGCCGGTTTTCGATGTGCTGGGCCAGAAAACCTGGACGTTTGGCGACAGCCCGGCGCAGGCGGCCGCGGTGAAGCTTGCCGCTAATTTTATGCTCGCGAGCGCGATTGAGACGATGGGCGAAGCCTCCGCGCTGGTGGAGGCGTATGACGTCGGCAAAGGCGATTTTCTCGGGATGATGACGGGCACGCTGTTTGCCGCGCCGGCCTATAAAAATTACGGCGCGATGATCGCCGAAGACCGCTATTCGCCTGCGGGTTTCACCATGAAGCTCGGGCTGAAAGATGTGCGTCTGGCGCAGCAGGCGGCGGAGAGTAAAAACGTGCCGATGGGCATTGCGGGGGTGCTGCGCGATAACTATCTCGACGCGCTGGCCCACGGCGACGAGCAGCTGGACTGGGCGGCGCTTGCCACCGTCAGCGCGCGCCGCAGCGGGCAGAAACCGAAAGCGTAACCGTCAGAAGGTGCGCCTGGCGACCAGCCAGGCGCCAATCACCAGCAATACCGCGCCCGCCACAGGCCCCGCCACCATACGCAGCGTCAGGCCGCTGGTGCGGGCGATATCAAACAGCAATCCGCCGATAAGCTGACTCGCCACGAGTACCGCAATGGTCGTGGCCGCGCCGAGATGCTGATAACCATTGATGCTCGCGAACACGAAAAACGAGCCGAGCAGCCCCGGCAGCAGCGTCCACCAGCGCACGGTGGCGATAAGCTCGCTAAAGCCCGCCGTGCCGTTACGCAGCAGCAGGATCGCGCAGAACAGCACAATCCCCACCAGCGAATTAAGCAGCATCGCAATCAGGATAGTGGACGCCGACTGCGTAATGCGCACCATCAGCATATTCTGCACCACCAGGCCCACCCCGGCGGCGGCGAGAAACAGCAGGCTCAGCGACGCATTCATCCGATGGCGTCCGGTTCACGGCGTTTATCAAGCTGGAGCTGCATAAACGTTAAATCGAGCCAGCGGCCAAATTTGGTGCCGACCTGCGGCATCTGCGCGGTGATGGTAAACCCGAGCTTTTCATGCAGCGCGATGGACGCCACGTTTTGGGACTCAATCCCCGCGACCATCACATGCTTGCCGATAGCCCGCGCCTCGGCAATCAGATGCGTCATCAACAGCTTGCCGATGCCTTTGCCATGATGCTGCGGATGCACATAGACCGAGTGTTCGACGGTATGACGAAAGCCATCAAACGCGCGCCAGTCGCCGAATGAGGAATAGCCTACGACGGTGTTGCCTTCAACCGCCACCAGCACCGGGTAGCCCGCGTTGCCGCGTTGATAAAACCAGGCGAGGCGGTTGTCGGTATCGACGGTAGCATCGTTCCAGATGGCGGCGGTGTGCTGCACCGCGTAGTTATAGATGTCGGCGATAGCCGCGCAGTCTTCGGCGGTGGCGTGGCGAATGAGCATGGTTGAACCCCGGTGGTTGTTCACTATAATGTTACGTAATGAATAATATAATCGACACATTAAATCAACGGATTGGTGAGCGTATTCGCCTTGAGCGCGAGACGCGCGGCTGGTCGCTCTCCGAACTGGCGGAGCGCGCCGGCGTTTCACGCGCCATGATCCATAAAATCGAGCGCGGCGAAAGCAGCCCGACGGCGACGCTGCTGGGCAGGCTTTCCGGCGCGCTCGGGCTTAGCATGTCCACGCTTATCGCGCGCGCGGAGATGAACGAAGGGCGGCTGCTGCGCTTTGCGGATCAGCCCGTCTGGCAGGATCCGCAGAGCCACTATCTGCGCCGCCACGTCTCGCCGAAATCCGATCTGCCGCTCGATCTCGTGCAGGTGGAGCTGCCCGCCGGCAGCGATATTCCGATGCCCGCCTCGGCCTACGCTTTCGCCCGCCAGCTTATCTGGGTACAGCGCGGGGAGCTGGTGTTTCGCGAAGGCGACACGCATCACCAGATGCGCGAGGGCGACTGTCTGGAGCTCGGCCCGCCGAATGAATGCCATTTCATCAACCCAGGCGACGCACCCTGCGTCTATCTGGTGGTGCGTCTGAATAACGTCGCCAGTTGACGTGAATGCACTACGCTTTGGGGATGTCCTGAAAATAAAGGAGAACCGCATGACACAACAAGCTTCCCGTAATCGTCGCTGGGTGCTCGCCTCCCGGCCGCATGGCGCGCCGGTGGCGGACAACTTCCGTCTTGAAGAAGATACCGTCGCCACACCGGGCGAAAACCAGGTGCTGGTGCGCACGGTCTGGCTGTCGCTCGACCCGTATATGCGCGGGCGTATGAGCGATGAGCCGTCCTATTCGCCGCCGGTGCAAATCGGCGAGGTGATGGTCGGCGGTACCGTCGGGGTGGTGGAGCAATCCGAACACCCTGATTTTCACCCTGGCGACTGGGTGCTCGGGTACAGCGGCTGGCAGGATTACTGCATCTGTGACGCCAAACAACTGACTCCGCTCGGCACATCGCCAGAGCACCCGTCCTGGTTCCTCGGCGTGCTGGGGATGCCGGGCTTTACCGCCTATATGGGCCTGCTGGATATCGGCGCGCCGAAAGAGGGTGAGACGCTGGTGGTCGCCGCGGCGACCGGGCCGGTAGGCGCGAGCGTCGGACAGATTGGTAAAATTAAAGGTTGTCGCGTGGTCGGCGTGGCGGGCGGCGAAGAGAAATGCCGCTACGCCGTTGAGCATCTGGGGTTTGACGCCTGTATCGATCACCGCGCGCCGGATTTCGCGGATAAGCTTGCCGCCGCCTGCCCGCAGGGCATCGACGTCTATTATGAGAATGTCGGCGGTAAAGTGTTTGACGCCGTATTGCCGCTGCTGAACACCGGCGCGCGCGTGCCGCTCTGCGGTCTGGTCTCCGGCTATAACGCCACAGACCTGCCGCCAGGCCCGGATCGCCTGCCGCTGCTAATGGGCACGCTGCTTAAAAAACGCATCCGCATGCAGGGCTTTATCATCAACCAGGATTATGGTCACCGGATTGAAGAGTTCCAGCGTGAAATGGGCCAGTGGGTCTCAAGCGGGAAAATCCACTACCGCGAGCAGATTGTCGATGGTCTTGAACAAGCGCCGCAGGCGTTCATCGGCCTGCTGGAGGGCAAAAACTTCGGCAAGCTGGTAATTCGCGTGGGTCAGGATGAATCATAAACCAGCTAAATAACAACTTGTTAACCACGGCGGCTGCCGATATGCTCGACCCATGCCTGTTGTCGGGAGCCGCCTGTGCCGTTGTTAACCGTATCCCACCTCAGCCTGCAAAGTCGGCAGGCTGTTTTACTTCATGACGTCAGCCTGACCGTTGACCGCCGCGAAATGGTCGCGCTGGTGGGCGAATCGGGTTGCGGCAAAACCCTCACGTCGCTCGCCATTACCGGCCTGCTGCCGCGCGGCGTCTGGCAGAGCGGCGGCGAAATCCGCTTTGACGACGCCCACTCGATTATCCCGGATTCGCCATACCCGACGGGCCTGCGCGGACGGCACATCGCCATGATTTTCCAGGAGCCGATGAGCAGCATGAATCCGGTGCTGAAAGTGGGCGAACAGATAGCCGAAGTGCTGGTGCGTCATCGCGGGCTTGGCTGGAAAGCCGCCTGGCGCGAGGCGGTGGCGCTGCTCGGCCATGTCGGCATCGGCGAGCCGGAAAAGCGCGCGCGCCAGTATATTCATCAGCTCTCCGGCGGCATGCGCCAGCGCGTGATGATTGCGAGCGCCATCAGCGGCAAACCGGATCTGCTGATTGCGGATGAACCTACCACCGCGCTGGACGTGACGCTCCAGGCGCAAATCCTCGGGCTGTTAAAACATCTCCAGCAGGAGATGGGCATGGGCGTGCTGCTGGTCACGCACGATCTCAGCGTGGTTGCGCGTTTTGCCGATCGCGCCTGCGTGATGAACGGTGGTGAAATCGTCGAACAGGGCCCGGTGGAGCCGCTCTTTACCGCGCCTCAGGCCGACTGGACGCGGCGGCTTATCGCGGCATCCACGCCGCAAACGCCAGAGGTCCGTGAAATTGAACGCCAGACGCCGCCGCTGTTGCAGGTGACCGGCATCGTGAAAAGTTATCCGCGCCGTCAACGGTTGCCGTTTATTCCCCCGGAGCGCCAGCGGGTGCTGCATCCCACTTCCTTCAGCCTGGCGCGCGGGGAAATCGTCGGGCTAATCGGCGAATCCGGGTCCGGCAAAACCACGCTCGGGCGCGCGGCTATCGGGCTTATCGAAGCAGACAGCGGCGCTATTCTCTTTGACGGCGTCGATATGGCGCAGGCGAGCCGCGGCGAACAAAAGCGTGTGCGCCGCCGCGCGCAAATGATCTTTCAGGACCCCTACGCCAGTCTCGATCCGCGTATGAGCATCGGCGAGCAGCTCGCGGAGCCGCTGCGGGTACACGGCCTGCGCCACGGCGACGCCATCCCCGCGCGGGTGAGCGAACTCATGACGCTGGTGGGGCTTGACCCTTCCTGGGCGCAGCGGCGTCCGGCGGCTTTCTCCGGCGGGCAGCGCCAGCGTATCGCCATCGCCCGCGCGCTGGCGCTGGAACCCGATCTGCTGGTCGCCGACGAAGCCGTGGCGGCGCTCGACCTGCCGGTTCGCGGACAAATCCTGCGCCTGCTGGCGGAGCTTCGCGACAAGCTCGGGCTGTCGGTGCTGTTTATCAGTCACGATTTACAGGCGGTGCGCCAGCTCTGCGATCGCGTGCTGGTGCTCTATCTTGGCGATGTCGTGGAGGAGGGACCGACGCATCAGGTGCTGGCGTCGCCCGCGCACCCGTATACCCGGCGGCTTATCGACAGCGCGCCCGATCTTCACCAGGCGCTGCGCCTGCGCCACACCGTTTAAGGCGCGCAAGACAGCGCAAGCGAGGTGCCCACATCGTCGCGCTCCGCCGCCTGCAACACGCGCGCGGCGAGCGCGATATCAAACACATTCAGACCGAACGACGAAAAATAGACGCAGTCGTCAGCCGCCGGACGCCAGCGCCCGCTGACCAGCGCCGGAAGATCGGCGGCCCAGCCGTCATCCGGGAATTCGCCTGCGCGATACATCTGAAACAGGCTTTTGGCGCTGGTATGGCGAAACTCGCCCCAGGCGTCGACGACCACCTGTGTGGCGCGCCTGATGGCTGCAAAGCTCACTTCGTGATAACCAATCTGCATCACCAGCCTGCCGGGGGTAAACCAGGCCGGGCCGAGAAACGGCTGCTGCGCGCCGGTACAGGTGATAACCGCATCCCAGGGCTGCGCCTGCGCGTCGTCAGGATGACGATAACGCGTAAACGGGAACGGCAGCGGGGCGGTGGTCAGGGCGTCGAGGCGTTCCGGCGTGCGGTTCCACAGGCCAAGCGCCTCAAGCGACGGGAAATGCGCGCTGAGCATGGCGAGATGCGCGCGCGCCTGGACGCCCGCGCCGAGCAGCAGCACGCGTCTTATCTCGCGGGGCGCGGCGTGGCGCAAGGCCAGCGCCGAGACGGCGGCGGTGCGCACCGCCGTCAGCCCGCCACTTTCCACAAGCCCGACCGGCAGCCCGCTGTCGGCGCGGTTGATGAGCGTCACCGTCAGCGCCATCGGCAGGCCGTCCTGCGGCTGCGGGCGGTGCGCCGTCCATTTGACGCCGGTAGCGTTAAAGCGTCCGCCGACGCGCGCGGGCAGCGCATAGACCATGCCCGGCGCGGTATCGAGCGGAACGTGCGTTTCGGCTGGCATCACGGCGTCGCCAGACGCCATGAGCGTTACCGTATCGGTCACATCGCGCAGCGCCGCCTGCGGGTCGAGCCCGCCGAGGCTCGCCACCTGTTGGCCGCTAAGAAATAGCATGAAATCCTCCTGAATCCATCAGAATGAGAGCAGCCAGTCGCGAAGCGATTGGGTAAAGCGCGACAGCCCGCGCAGGGTGACAAATTCATTCACCCCATGCGCGTTGCCGCCATAGCCGAGCCCGCCGATAAGAAACGCCGGAGCGACGGGCGCGAACGCATACGCCGGGGCGCAGCCGGGTGCCCAGGGCCAGATTTGCGGCCGGGCCTGCTGCTGGTGATAGCTGTTTAACAACTCCAGCACGCCCGGATCGTCATCGGAAAAGCGGCGGCCCGGGTAGCTGTCATCCACCATCAGTTCCGCGCCGCTTATCTCCTGCATGGAAAGCTGCGCGCGCATGGCATCCAGCAGCCTTGAGGGCGAGCTGCCAGGCGGCGTGCGCAGGGCAAATTCGGCGCAGGCGAGCGGGGGAATAATGCCGCGCCCCGGCAGCGGTGAGGTGCGGATCTCGCTGAGATTGAGCACCGCGCTGCCGAGTAAAAACGCCAGCGCTTCGCGGCTGTCGCCGTCGACAGTCAGCCGCTGGCTTTTACGCATCGTCAGTTCATCCTTGATGCTGAACTGCGGCGCCAGTTCGTCGAGCCAGCGCAGGGCGCGCTCGTCAAGCGGCAGCGTTTCCAGCACGCCGTTGCGCCCGGCAGGCGCGATCGCGGCCAGCGCCTGCACCAGTCGCCAGGCGGGGTTGGCAATCCAGGCCGCGTTGCTGGCATGAATGGCGGCCTGTGGGCCGCCCCAGTCGCCGCCCGCGACGCGCAGACGGCCTGTCGTCATGCCGGTAAAGCCGAGGTAGAGGCGCGGCGCGCCGCCGCCATATTCGCATAATGACGGAAAAAGCACCGCCAGCGCGGGCGATACCGGGCAGGGCGTGCGGGCGAGATAGCGTCGCAAGGCGCCGCTGCCGCACTCCTCTTCACCCTCCAGCAGGATCTCCAGATTGGTGGCGAGCCTGCCGCTCTGCCACAGCTCGCGCACCACGGTAAGCATCCCGGCGAGCGGGCCTTTGTTGTTTTCCGCGCCGCGCGAGATAAACACATCGCCTTTATCAGCCCAGCGACGGATGCCTCCGGTGAACGGGTCGACCTGCCAGCCTTCTCTGTCTGCGGGCATCACGTCATACATGTTGTAGAGCACCAGCGTATCGGGCGCGCCGATATCGACGCGCACATGCACCAGCGGCGGGTGTTCGGGGGGCTGCTGCGCCACCGGCAGCATCACCTGCGCGTCCAGCGCGTCCACCAGCCAGGCCTCCAGCCAGGCGGCAAGCGAGCGCTGCTCGTCCGGCTCATCCGCCACGCTTTGCCATGCAGTGAGCGACGCGAGCAGCTCCAGGGTCGCATCCAGGTCGGCATGCGGCTGAACGGTCATAAACGGATCCTCGGGTTCAGTACCAGATAAAGCAAATCAATCAGCAGGTTAACGACCACGAATGTGAGCGCGGCGAGCAACACCACGCCCTGCACCAGCGGAAAATCACGATTCTGGATGGCCTGCACCGCCAGGCGGCCAATGCCGGGCCAGGCGAAGATTATCTCGGTGACCAGCGCGCCGCCGAGCAGGGCGGCGAGCGAAATCCCCTGAACCGTCACGACCGGGATCAGCGCGTTGCGAAGCCCGTGTCGCACCAGCACCCGCCAGGCGCTGAGCCCTTTGGCGCGCGCGGTGCGGATATACTCCTGGTCCAGCACGTCAATCAGGCTGGCGCGCACCAGACGGGCCATCGCGCTCATGTAGTAGGCGCCAAGACAGACGGCAGGCATGATGAGCTGCAACGGCTCGCCGTAGCCGCCGGAGGGCAGCCAGCGCAGTTGCAGGCTGAAGAATAAAATCATCAGAAGCCCCAGCCAGAACACCGGCACCGCCTGACCGCTGAAGGCCACCAGACGCGCCAGCAGATCCCAGAACGTGTCGCGCCACAGCGCACTGATAAGCCCGAGCGCGAGCCCGGCAAGCGTGCTCCAGGCAAGCGCGGTGAGCGCGAGCAGCGCGGTGGCGGGCAACCGCTCGGCAATCAGCGTCGAGACGGGCTGGCCAAAGCGCAGGGAATCGCCCAGGTCGCCGCGCAGCAGATGGCCCGCGTAATCGGCGTATTGCGCAAGCAAGGGCCTGTCAAAGCCCATCGCGTGGCGGAAATCGGCGATCTCCTGCGTGGTCGCGCCGGGCGGCATCATGACGGCCGCCGGATCGCCCGTCAGATGCAGGCTGAAGAAGATAAGCAGCGAAACGCCGAACATCACCAGCAGCGCCTGGAAAAACCGTGAAATGAGATAGCGCGCCATTATTCAACCCTCGCCTGCGTGGTGCGCAGCCAGTAATCGCCGAGCAGGTTACAGCCCACCACCAGCATCGCGATAGCGCAGCCGGGCCAGACCACCAGCCAGGGCGCAAGGAGCATATAGGCGCGGCCTTCGCCGATAAGATTGCCAAGCGTCGGCGTCGGCGGCTGAATGCCCATGCCGAGAAACCCGACCGACGCCTCCAGCACGATAAGCCGGGGAATATCGAGCGTCAGCAGCACCAGCAGCGGGGTGGCGAGCGCCGGTAAAATATGGCGCAGCATAATGCGCAGATGCGAAAAACCCATGGTTTTCGCGGCCTCGATATACTCCAGCTCGCGAATTTCCAGCGTTCTGGCGCGCGCCACGCGGGCGTAAATCGCCCAGCTTGTCACGCCCATAATCACAATAATATTCGCAAGCGAAGTGCCAAAGAGGGCCATCACCAGCAGGATCAGCAGGATAAACGGCACGGCCAGCTGGATGTCGATAAGCCGCATAATCAGCGCATCGACCCAGCCGCCGAAGTAACCGGCCATCATGCCCATCAGCGTGCCCATCGTGGCGGCGATAACGGCGGCGATGATCACCACAAAGAGCGACAGCCGGGCGCCCGCCAGGATGCGCGCGAGCAGGTCGCGGCCCAGCTGGTCGGCGCCCAGCCAGTGGCTCGCGCCAGGCGACTGAAAGACCGCCGTGAGATCGCTTAACAGCGGGTCGGGCAAAGGGAGCCAGGGAGAAAGCAGCGCGGCCAGGATGAGAATCGCCAGCAGCGCGCCGCCGAGAAGGCCGTCCCCCGGCAGGGGACGGCGACGTGAACGGGATGCGTAACGGCCAGGGAAGATCATTTCACCCTCATGTCGAACAGCGACACGCGCGCGTCTTCACGCCCTTTAAACGTGACGTTGTCACTGGAGGCGTAAATCGCATCTTCCCGGTAGAGCGGGATGAGCGGCTGTTCGCTGGCCACGCGGTCCTGGATTTGCTCCAGCAGCGCTTTGCGCTTCGCGGCGTCCACAGTGGCGCGGCTCTCGTTTAAGAGCTTATCCAGCGCCGGATCGCTTACCGTTGAGTACGGCTCGCCCGCGTGCAGCACCGGATAGAGCGCGGCATCGGCATCCAGCGTCTGGGTGGAGCCCCAGCCGAGCATATAGAGCGGCACCTGCTTGCCTGAGGCCACCTGCTGGGTATAGACCGACCACTCCGGCACTTCAAGCTGCGCCTTCACGCCGATTGCGGCGAGATCCTGCACAATCGCCTGGCCCACATCGGCGCTGGCGATATAGCGTCGCGGCGCCTGGAATTTCAGCGTAAAGCCGTCAGCAAAGCCTGCTTCTTTCAGCAACGCTTTGGCTTTCGCCAGATCCTGTTTCGGGGCGGCAATCGCTTTGTAGCCATAATCTTTCGGGCCCGCGAGCGTGCCGGTCGGCGTGCCGAAACCATGCAGCAGCGACTGGGTATAGGCGTCGCGGTTCAGCGCCAGCGACAGCGCCTGACGCACGCGCGCGTCGTTCAGCGGCGGCTGGTTATTTTTAATGCCGAGGTAAATGGTCAGCCCGCCGCCTTTAACCTGCTCAAGCCTGACGCCCGGCTTGCTTTTCACCAGCGGCGCGAGATCCGCCGGTACGCCTTCGACCAGTTGCGCTTCGCCGGTCAGCAGCGCGGTGATGCGCGCGGTCGCTTCCGGAATGGGGCGCCAGGTCACTTCGTCAATGGCCGGTTTGCCGCGCCAGTAGTTCGGGTTGGCCTCCATCACAACGCGCTCGTCAGGAATAAAGGTTTTGACGATATAAGCACCACTTCCGACAGGTTTTCGTGCAAATTCCGCAGCACCGACTTTACTTACATAACCAGGCGGCACGATATAGGCCGGATAACGGCTCATGCGGGTAGGCAGGAGCGGGTCCGGGCCGTTGGTGTGAATGCGCACCTGATAGTCGCCGACCGCCTCAACCGATTTAATGGTGCGAATATACGAAATGGTGGGGGCGTGGTTAGCCGGGTCAAGAATGCGGTCGATAGAGAATTTCACCGCGGCGGCATTCACCGGCTCGCCGTTGGTAAATTTCACATCCTTGCGCAGATCGAACTGCCATGTGGTGTCGTTAACGGCCTCCCAGTGGGTGGCGAGGCCGGGTTTGAGTTGCATCTGCGCGTCGCGCAGCACCAGCGTATCGAAAACGTTATCCACCAGGGTCGCGGCTTCTTTCAGAAAGCCGGGATCCATGGCGGTGGCGGAAGTCGGCTGCGCGATAGTCAGCGAGCTGGCCTGACTGAGCGGAGCGAATAATGAGAGCGCCACAGAAAGAGAGAGAAGCTTACGGGACAGTCGTTTCATTAGGTCAATACCTTAATGGTTGTCGTACTGGTCAGTGAAAGTTTTGATTATTTTGGGTTTTCCTGACCCCTAAAGCCATGTTATCAAGGATATAACATATATCCTCTGGTCAGGATAATGAGACGTCAGTTAAGCGCCTGCTAATACAAAGTAAATTTTTTACGACAGGAAATAAACATGCTGGATCTGGAAAAAGCGCAACGCCTGAGTTTAACCATGCAAGTGGAAGTGAGATTGAAAAACGCCCTTATCGTCGGCAGCCTGCGTCCTGGCGCGCGTCTGGTCACGAAGGAAATCGCCGATCAACTGGGGATCAGCATCACGCCGGTACGTGAAGCGCTGCTGCGTCTGGTGTCCTCTGGCGCGCTGAACGCCACCCCGGCCCAGGCGTTTCTGGTGCCGGAAATTAGCGAAGCGCGTTACGACGAAGTCACAAAGATCCGCAAAAATCTCGAAGGCATGGCCGTTGAGGCGGCGGCAGCGCATATCACGCCCGCCCGTATGGAGCACCTGCGCGAACTGTGCGACGCGTTCCGCGACGCCAAACTTGCCGGCAATGTTGAGCAGGCGTTGCAGGCCAACCGCGCGTTTCGTTTTCAGATTTACAGCTGGGCCGAAATGCCGACGCTGGTGGCGCTGATAGAACAGCTCTGGATGCGCATCGGCCCGTGCTTTAACTATCTCTATCCGCAGTCGGAAGATTTTGTGCGCGGACATCATAATTACGACGATTTGCTGGCGGCGCTGGAGGCGGGCGACGGTGAAGCCTGCGTGCGTGCGGTGCACAAAGCGATTAACGACGGCGCGGCCATCCTTAAAAAACAGTATTTCGGCTAAGACGCGCCCCGGCAAACGATTGCCGGAATGCGTATTTCCCTTTTCGTCTCCCCGGCGCTTTACTGACAGGGCAGCACAACGCCTGCGCACCCGCCGAGGAGGCGATTATCATGCATACCCCCGCACAGCGTCATGCGGCGCGCTCGCGCCTTCGCCGCATGCTCAGCGCCTGGCTCACGCCGCAACCGCCCGAGGCGCGAGCACTGATGCTCGAATCCTTTATCCCTTATGGACACCTCTATGGCCTTGACTTCGGCAACATCGACCCGGGCCTGCACCGCCCGCGCTAACCGCTACCGACGCGGTATCCGGCTGCGCTACTGGAATGAATTATGCGCGCCGCGTAATGGCCTTTGTCACGACAGCTTCCCGCGAGGCTTTCGGATAAAAGGCCATTTTTATTGCCGATAATTTCTTCTTTTTGCTAAAAAAACTGCCGTCCTTGCCGATAACCTCCTGTGGCTCTCCGGGAGCCCGATTATCGTAAAACAGGAGGCAGGATGGCTGGACTGGTAAACCGATTACGCAACGTTCGCATAACCCGCAAGCTCGCCGTCGGATTTGGCGTGGTGCTGCTGCTGGTGGCGCTGGCGACCGCGCTCTCCGCGGCGCGCTTTATGGCCATCCGCGACGTCAATGTTAAAAGCAATCTTATCTACGATATCAATATCGGCGTTTTTCAGGCCAAAATTAACCGGCTGAAATATTTCTATACCGGCGATGACGAGGCTCGCGTGCTGATGAGCCGCTACGTCGACGAGGCGCTGGCCAGAACCGGCGAGGCGCGCTCGCTGACGTGGTCTGCCAGCGAGCGCGTCCTCGTTGATGATATCCATCGCTATCTGCGAAGCTTTCAGAGCGGCATCACCACGATGAGCGACACCACCGGAAGGCTTGGCCAGATCCGCCGCCAGCTCGACGCGCTGGCGGGCCAGGACGATACCGCGCGCTATAGCCAGCTTATCCGCACCCCGGTCGCCGACACCGAACTCTCTTTCGCGATTTACGATCTGCTGTTCGCCATCAGCAGCCTGCGCGATGACGCCTGGGCCCTGCGCTTTAGCGGCACAGAACAGGCGAACCAGGCGCTCGCCAGCCGCTTTCAGGCGGTGGAAGGGCAATATCAGGCGCTGGTAAGCCGGCTGTCGCCGGAACTGCTGCCGCCGTTCGCCGGACTCTGGCAGGACACCGTGCGCTACCAGACGTTAAGCCGCGACTATTACACTGCCTGGGAGGCGCTGAAAGGCGCTGAAAACGCGGTGAAAAACGCAGGCGATAGCAGCAGCGCCGCCATCAAACAGATGGTCTTGCTCACCAAAGCGCAGAATGACGCGCTGACGTCGGGTTCTTCGACGCTCGCCATTCTCCTGGGCGCGCTGGCGATAGTGACAGGGGTTTTCGTGGCCTGGGCCATCACTCGCCAGATTGTGCGCCCGCTGATGATGAATCTCGCGCTCGCCGAGCGTATCGCCGATGGCGAC
This sequence comes from Cronobacter muytjensii ATCC 51329, assembly GCF_001277195.1. NCBI lineage: Bacteria > Pseudomonadati > Pseudomonadota > Gammaproteobacteria > Enterobacterales > Enterobacteriaceae > Cronobacter > Cronobacter muytjensii. Next base: position 1,939,080 of record NZ_CP012268.1, on the reverse strand, counting down.
CTGAGCGCGCAGATTGCAACAGATCGCCATGATGAATTCGGCAAGCTCACCGGCGCGATGGCCCGTATGAACGCACGCCTGCGTGAGATGACCGGCGAGCTGCGCGCAAGCGTCGGGCGGCTCACCCACACGGCAGGCGATATCGCGTCCGGCAACAGCGCGCTGGCGGCGCGTACTGAGCAGCAGTCCAGCGCCGTCGTGCAGACGGCGGCCAGCATGGAGCAGCTCACCGCGACCGTGAAAAATAACGCCGACAACGCCCGCCACGCCAGCCAGATCGCCGCCACAGCCTCGCAGACGGCCGGGCGCGGCGGTGGCGTGGTGCGCGATGTTGTGCAGACCATGCAGGATATCTCCGCCAGTTCGCGCAAAATCGCCGACATTACCGAGGTGATAAACAGTATTTCTTTCCAGACCAATATTCTGGCGCTGAACGCGGCGGTGGAAGCGGCGCGCGCGGGCGAACATGGCCGTGGTTTTGCGGTGGTGGCCGCCGAAGTGCGTAGCCTCTCGCAACGCAGCGCGCAGGCGGCGAAGGATATCGCGGCGTTGATTGATGAGTCGGTGAACCGTATTAAAACCGGCAGCACGCTGGCGGCCCGGGCCGGTGAGACGATGGATGAAGTGGTGCACTCCGTCACGCGCGTAAACGATATCATGGAAGAAATCGCTTCCGCCTCGCAGGAGCAGAGCCGTGGCATTGAGCAGATCTCCCGCGCGGTGAGCGCGCTCGACGCCACTACGCAGCAGAACGCCGCGCTGGTGAGCGCCTCGTCAAATGCCGCAGGCGATCTTGAAGCTCAGGCGGCGCGCCTGCGCGGGCTGGTCGGCGCGTTCCGTCTCGACGCGCGAACCGCACCAACACGCCCTGTAGTGGGCTTCGCGGCGCGTCCGGTCGCACCCGCGGCGACAGTGAGGCCGCGCGCGCCCGTAACGGACGAGGGCTGGACGACATTCTGACATTCCAGCTTCCCCGCCCACGCTTTCTTCTCCCGCGCCCGGTTTACCGGGCGCTCACTTTTCCCGCGGTGTACTAAGCTTTCGTTACCCTTAACGCAAATCAGGATAACGACATGACAAAAAACGCCTTTGTTGCTGTCGTGACCGGCGGCAGTTCAGGAGTCGGGCGCGCGACAGCCAGTTACTTTGCGGCCTCTGGCTATGATGTGGCGATCATTGCCCGTGGAGAGCAGGGCGTGGCGGAGACCACGGAAGAGTTAAAGCGCTACGGCGGTCGCGTGCTCGGCATCTGTGCCGACGTGGCCGACCCGCAGCAAGTCAGTAACGCGGCGCAACGTATTGAGGAAGAGCTGGGGCCGATGGCGGTGTGGGTCAATTGCGCCATGACGACCGTGCTCGCGCCGGTGGAACATATCAGTTTCGATGAGTTCAGGCGCGTCACAGAGGTGACGTATCTCGGCGCGGTAAACGGTACCCGCAGCGCGCTGCGCTATATGCAGTTACGCGACAGCGGCACGATTATTCAGGTAGGGTCGGCGCTCGCATGGCGCTCGATTCCGTTGCAGTCGGCCTATTGCGGGGCGAAAGCGGCTATCCGCGCGTTTACCGACTCGCTACGCTGCGAGCTCCTGCACCAGAAAAGCGGCGTGCGGGTGTCGATGGTGCAGTTGCCCGCCATCAACACCACGCAGTTCAACTGGGCGCGTAATAAGTTTCATCACCGGATGCAGCCGCTTGAGCCTATCTACCAGCCAGAAGTGGCCGCGAAAGCGATTTATGATGCCGCCGTGGCGCGCCGTCCGCCGCGCGAAGTGTGGCTGGGTAAAAACACGGTCATGTCGATTGTCGGCAATATGTTTTTCCCGGGTCTTCTCGACCGCTACGTGACAAAAACCTGGGAAGGGCAACTGACCGACGAGGCTGAACCGACGCAACGCCCCGATTACCTGTTCCAGCCGCTGGACAATGGACATCAGGCACACGGGCGATTTGACAGCCAGGCGAAGAACAAGGCCGTGGCCGTCGATTCACGCGTGATGGGCCTGGCGGCGGTGGCGGTAGCCGGGCTGTTACTGAAAAGCCTGTTCCGCCGCCGTTAAGGACTAGCGCATTCGCAGCCAGCGGTAGCCGTAACCGTTGATGCGAAGCTCGCAGGCGACTGGCGGATAATCATCATCCGCCAGGATCTCGCGGGCGTCCGTTAAATCCAGCTCGCCTAAATCCACCGTCACCGGCGCATGGCTCAGATTAGTGAGCATCAGCGTGGCGACGTTGTGATTCTGGTAGCGTACCGCGAAGACGCTCTTTTCCCGTACCGTGAACGGGTGAAAGTGCTGATAGCAGATCTCCGGCAGGGTGCGCCAGACTGCGATAATCTCGCGGATACGGTGCAGTAATGAGCCCGCGCGCGCCTCTTGTTCTTCGACGTTCACCACCTGATAGCGAAACGGCCCCTCTGCGATGAGCGGCTCCACAAACCTCGCCGGATCGCAGGCCGAAAACCCGGCACCAGTTCCGGGATGCCACTGCATCGGCGTGCGTACCGATTCCCGCTCCGGCTGTGAAAGCAGATCCCCCATGCCGATTTCCGCGCCGTAGCGCACCACTGGCGTGCCCGGCAGTGAAAACAGCAGGGCATGCGCCATCGCCTGATGACGCTCATCGCCACCGAGCATTGGCGCCAGGCGGCGACGGATCCCACGCCCGTAGATACGCATATCCGGGTCCGGGGCGTATTTCTCCATCACGAAGTCGTAATCTTCAGGCTCCAGATCTTCAAGGTCCAGCTCGTCATGGTTGCGCAGCCAGAAACAGTAGCCGCCGTTGGCAGGCGGCATGGGCAGTTCGTTGAGCGCTTTCACCAGCGGCGCGGCCGCTTCGCGGGCCAGCGCCAGAATCGTGTTTTTGTTTATCCAGAAGTTCAGCAGCGTGGTGAGTCGCTCGCCGCCGCCGAAGAAATCTTCAAATTCTGAGACGTTCACGTCCACTTCGCCAAGCAGGATCATATCCGGGTGGTCGGCGGTCAGCAGATCGTAGAAGTGGTTAAAGAGCCGGTAGCCGCTCTCGCGGTCGCCAGGCAGGCTCGCCTGTTCCACCATGTGCGAGGCCGCGTCGACGCGAAAGCCAGCCACACCTTTATCAGCCCAGAAGCGCAGCACGTGATCGACTGCCTGGATAACATCCGGGTGGCGCAGGTTGAGATCCGGTTCGTGATGGTAAAAGAGGTGCCGATAGTAGCGCTGCGCCTGTTCATCAAAGCGCCAGATATGCGGCTCGACGGTAGGAAACATCGGCGCAGGCTCATCCGGCCCCGGCGTGTCGCGCCAGAGATAGAAGTCGTGAAACGGGCTGTCGCGGCCCTTGCGCGCCTCCAGAAACCAGTTGTGCTCATTGGACGTATGCTGCGCCACCAGTTCGATAATCACCCGGATATTGCGTTTGCCCGCTTCGGCAATCAGCCACTCGACATCTTCCAGCGAGCCGATGCGTGGGTCGGGTTCCGTATGGTTTTCCACGTCATAACCGTTATCGCGTCGCGGCGAGAGATAAAACGGGGTCAGCCAGATGGCGGTCGCGCCAAGCGATTCGACATAGTCGAGCTTTTCAACAATGCCGCGCAGGTCTCCCCAGCCGTCGGCGTTGCTGTCAAAAAAACGGGTAGGATCGATCTGGTAGATGACGGCGTTCTGGTGCCACAGACGGCTCATAAGCGGACTCCTTTTAGCGGAAATCAGCCTTTAGTATAGGCGGGACGGGGAGATGACTAAAAAATGTGCGCCGTTTCGATGAAAAAAAGCGGGCGGCGCGAGGCCGCCCGGCGGGGTTATTCAAAGCGGTAGCTCAGGCTCGCGCCCACGCCGTAATTGCGGCCCGGCGCGGGCTCGTAGTAGCGGGCGTTGGATTCATTAACGATGACCGACCCGACATAGGATTTATCAAACAGGTTATCGACGCGACCAAACACGTCCAGCAGCCAGTTGCCGCGCTGGAATTTATAGCCTGTGTTGAGGCCGACAGTGGTATACGACGGCACTTTCGCATCGTTGGCGTCATTGGCCATGATGCTGCTCATGTAGCGCACGTCGCCGCCCGCGTACCAGCCGGTCTCCGGCTCATAACCGAGCGAGGCGTAAACCATGTTGCGCGCGATGCCCGGCATCCGGTTGCCGTTGCAGTCGCCGGTGCGGCAGACATTGGCGCGGTAGGTGGCGTCAAGGTAGGTCCAGGCGGTTTTCAGCTTCCAGGCGTCGCCAAACTGCTGGTCGAGCGCAAGCTCAACGCCCTGACGGCGGGTTTTGCCGGCGTTTTTATAGCTGCTACGCCCGCTGCCGACGCTCTGATCGACCACGATTTCGTTATCGGTGTCGGTCTGGAACAGCGCCACGGTGACAAGCCCGTTGCCGATGCGGGTTTTGCTGCCCACTTCCACGGTGTCGCTGGTGGACGGCTTAAGCGCGAAGTTCAGACCGCTCTGGCCACCAGAGCGATAGGAGAGTTCGTTGATGGTTGGCGTTTCAAACCCGCGGCCCCATGAAGCGTAAACATTCCAGGCGTCTGTCAGCGCATATTTCAGCGAGCCTGCCGGCAGCCACTTGTGGTAATTGGCCTCACCGCTGTCGTCGCCATTGCCCGGCGTGACATAAAAATCGTTGGAGTCGAACCAGATGTTGCTGTAGCGCACGCCCGCGTCGAGGCTCAGTTTGTCGGTGAGCTGCCATGACGTTTGCAGGTACGGATCGACGTTCCACATCAGGTTGCGCTCATTGCGGCGCAGCTCACCTTTCTCGCCATACTGCGGCGCGCCGTTGACCAGGCGGAAGTTTTTATAGCCTTTGCGGTCTTCGCTCATGTTTTCATAGGCGAGGCCGAGCGTGACGCTCACCGGCAGCCCTGCGAGCGCGTCGCGGTGCGTCCAGCGGCTGTCGATGCCCTGGTAGTGACGGGTGAGACTGATAACGCCGCCGGGGTTGGTGGGCGCGGCCTGAAAGCCCTCTTTGAATGACTGGAACTGCGTGGTTTCGCGCTCGCCCGCGTACGCCATCACGCTCAGATCGTCCTGTTCCGTCAGCGCGCGCTCGTAACGCAGGCCCGCCTGCGTCTGCTTTGTGGTTTTTCGGGTGTTGAATTCATCGCCGCGCGGCGACTGGCGCGGATTTTGATGCCACTCATCGCGGGTCAGGCCGCCCGGATCGTTGGCTTTGATATCAACGCTGTTGAACAGCAGCGTCAGCTTGCTGGCCTCATCCAGGCGCACGCCGAGCTTCGCGTTAGCGAGATTTTTACGCGCGCCGCTGTGATCGCGGTAGCCGTGCGTGGTGAAACGGGTGGTGGAAACGGTGTAATCGACATCGCCTGGCTGCGTGCCGTCGCCGGTCGCGCCGCTGGCTTTCAGCCCGTAGCGTACGCTGCCATAGCTGCCGTAATACGTGCCCGCTTCGATTTTCGGCGGCTGCGCTCCGGTTTCGGTTTTCACGTTGATAACGCCGCCCGAGGCATTGCCGTACAGCGCTGAGAACGGGCCGCGCAGCACGTCAACGCTCTCAATGCTGTTTAAATCGAAGTTTGAGGTATAGCCCTGGCCGTCCGGCATCGTCGCCGGGATGCCATCGACATACATGCGGATACCGCGCACCCCGTACGTGGAGCGCGACCCGAATCCGCGCATCGACAGTTGTAAATCCTGCGCGAAATTCTGACGATTCTGGATTTGCAGCCCCGGCACGCTGCCGAGGTTTTCCGACAGGTTTATCTGGGGAGCGGCGTGACGGAGCGTTTCGCCGTTTACCACGCTGACGGAGGCGGGTGTGTCCAGCTCAGAGATCCCGCCGGGGGCGGCGGTGACGATCAGGGTTTGTTCATTGATGGCGGCATGTGCGGGTGAGAGCGCGACAGGCAGCAAAAAAGCGAAGGGCGCAAAGCGAGCGCGGGAGATTTTCATGCGGTTTACTGAATCCCGGAAGTCATAAAATGAATAAAATCTGTGACGTAATGTTAAGCGTTATGTAAATTTTTGAAAAACTTAACGGCACGTTGCGTTAACCCTGCAAGTGTAGACGCCGCTTGCGGTTTCTACCCGCCGTAAAAAGATTTCCCTTTGGTTGAATAATGATTATTATTCTCATCCATAATAAAACGCCACGGCACTGCCGGGCAACGCTTTTGGATTCAATGTGATGCAACCCATTCTGTTTGTTTCAAAGGGAGTTCTTATGCAGTTACGTCACCTTTCCACGCCGCGCGCGCTGCTCGGCGCGCTGCTGTTCGCCAGCACGTTCGCCACATTTACCACCCAGGCCGCTGAGGAGATGCTGCGCAAGCCAGTCGGCAAGGGCGCGTATGAAATGGCCTACAGCCCGGCGGAACAGGCGCTGTTCGTCGCTACCTCGCAGAGCCGCAAGCTGGATAAAGGCGGCGTAATTTACCGTCTCGACCCGGCGACGCTTGAGATAACGCAGGTCATTCATAACGATCTCAAACCGTTTGGCGCAACCATTAACACGAAAACCAACACGCTGTGGTTCGGCAATACGGTCAACGGCGCGATAACGGCGGTCGATGCGAAAACCGGCGAGGTGAAAGGGCGTCTGGTGCTCGACGGGCGCGCCCGCTCAGAAAGCGTGAAGCCGCTGCAACCACGCGAACTGGCGGTGGATGAAACCACCAACACCGTTTATATCGGCGGGATCGGCAAAGAGAGTGAAATCTGGGTGGTGGATGGCGAAACGCTGCAAAAGCGCGCGAGCATCACCGGGCTCGGTAAATTCAGCGCCGGGCTGGCGCTGGACGCGGCGGCGAAGCGCCTTTATACCACTAACGCCGACGGCGAATTTATTACTATCGACACGGCGACCCATCAGGTGCTGTCACGCAAAAAACTGGCCGATGACGGGAAAGAGCATTTCTTTATTAACCTGAGCCTGGACGTGGCGAATCACCGTGCCTTTGTGGCGGACTCGAAACAGCCGCAACTGCTGGTGGTCGATACCCGCAACGGCGAAGTGCTGAAGAAAATTGACGCGCCGGACGCGCTGGCCGTGCTGTTTAACCCCGCGCGCAATGAAGTTTACCTGACGCACCGCGAGGCGGGCAGCGTCAGCGTAATTGATGCAAAAAGTTACGCTGTCACTAAAACCTTTAAAACGCCGGTGCATCCGAACAGCCTCGCGCTGTCGCCGGATGGCAAAACGCTTTACGTCACCGTCAAACAGGCTTCCAGCCGTCAGCAGGAAGCCACCAGCCCGGATGACGTTATCCGTATCGCGCTGTAATCAACCGCCCCGCATCAGGCGGGGCTTTTTTAGCGCTGCATACCCCAGCGCCGCACCGTGGCTTTCTCCAGCGTGGCGAAAACCAGCCCTTCCACCAGTAAGCCGATGATAATCACCGTCGCGAGGCCCGCGAATACCCGATCGGTAAAGAGCTCATTGCGGTTCTGGAAGATATACCAGCCGAGGCCGCCGTCGCCGCTTGAGGCGCCGAATACCAGCTCGGCGGCGATAAGCGTGCGCCAGGCGAACGCCCAGCCAATCTTCAGCCCCGAGATAATGGAGGGCAGCGCCGCCGGGATCAAGATATTCACCACCAGCCGCGGGCCGCTCAGCCCGTAATTGCGACCCGCCATGCGCAGTGTATCCGGCACGCCCTGAAACCCGGCCCAGGTATTGAGCGCAATCGGCCACATCACCGAGTGCACCAGTACGAAGATAAGGCTCCCCTGACCCAGCCCGAACCAGAGCAGCGCCAGCGGCAGCAGCGCGATGGCGGGCAGCGGGTTGAACATGGCGGTAAGCGTACTGAGCAGGTCACGTCCGGGCCGCGTCGAGATAGCCAGCGCGCTGAAAAGCAGCGCCAGTATGCTCCCCAGGGCATAGCCTTTTAAGAGCGTACCGAGCGAATTCACCACTTTATCGGGCAGCTCTCCGCTGTGCATATCTTCACTGAAAGCGCGCAGGGTTTGCACAAACCCCGGCAGCATCAGATCGTTATTCTGAACGCGCGCCACGCCTTCCCAGAGCGCGAGCAGCACAACGACCAGCAGCGTTTTGCGCGCCCAGGCCTGGTTCCAGAGCCGGGTGAGTAGCGGCAGCGGCGTATCTATCGGCAGCGTGCCGGGCAGCGCGGTCTCACGCTGATATTCGGGACGGACGGGGGGCAGATGCGCCATATTGGGGCTCCTTCGCCGGTGGTTGGGGGGACGCCGGGAACAGCAGGTCGTGGATCTGGCGCGCGGCCTGCGCAAACGCCGGGGTCGCGGTATCTTCCATGCCGAACTGATGGCAGTTGATCTCCGCCCGCACCTGGCCCGGATGCGGCGATAGCACCAGAATACGGCTGCCCACCATCAGCGCCTCTTCAATCGAATGGGTGACGAACAGCAGCGTAAAGCCCGCGTCCTCCCACAGCGTCAGCAACTCCGCCTGCATATGGCGACGCGTAAGCGCATCGAGCGCGGCGAAGGGCTCATCCATCAACAGGATTTTCGGTTTCATGGCCAGCGCGCGAGCGATGGCGACGCGCTGTTTCATCCCGCCCGAGAGCATATGCGGCAGCGCGTCGGCAAACTTTGTCAGCCCGACTTTGGCGAGAAAATGCTCCGCCCGCTCGCGCGCCTCGGCTTTGCTGGCCTGACGGCTCGCCACCAGGGGAAACATGACGTTCTCCAGCACTGTTTTCCAGGGCGGCAACTGGTCAAACTCCTGAAATACCATCATCCGATCCGGTCCGGGCTTTGTGACAACGTCACCTTCAAGGTGAATGGTGCCGCTGACGGGCGCAAGAAACCCGCCGATCGCTTTCAGCAAGCTCGATTTACCACAGCCAGACGGGCCGAGCAGGATAAACCGGTCGCCGGGCCAGACGTCGAAAGTTATCTCATGCGCCGCGCGCACCCGGCGCTCGCGGGTACGGTATTCGAGACTCAGCGCGTCAAGGCGCAGCAGCGGCCCTTCGTTTTGTGCAGTGAGCATGGCAGCCTCCGTTAAAAAGGCGCGTCGCCTTCGATAGTGGTGCGATAGAGTTTGCGGCGCAGATGCGCGGGGCAGCCGGTCGCCAGATGGATAAGCGAGCGGTTATCCCAGAAGACCATATCGCCGGGCTGCCACTGGTGGTATCGCCGGGCTGCCACTGGTGGCGGTAGAGGTGTTCAGGACGCACGCTGTGAGCCCAGAGGGCCACCAGGATCTCCCGGCTTTCGTCCTCCGGCAGCCCTTCGATATGGGTGGTGAATCCTTCGCTGACAAACAGCGCTTTGCGCCCGGTCTGTGGATGCGTGCGTACGACCGGATGCGAGACCGCCTGCACCTCGGCAAGCTGCTGCTCGGTGAGCTGCGGACGCCAGTGGCTGCCGAATTTCGGGCGGCTGTAAGTCGCCGTATAAGAATGCACGGCCTTTTTGCCTGCCACGGCGCGCCTGAGCGCTTCCGGCAGCGTCTCATACGCGAGTTCCATATCCGCAAAGAGCGTGTCGCCGCCTTCTTCTGGCAGCTCTTGTGCATAGAGCATGGAGCCGAGGCTCGGCAGCGTTTTATAGGAGAGATCGGAGTGCCAGAACTTTCCGGCATCCCCCAGACCAATCGGCTGTCCGTTTTCGATAATATTCGAGACGATCAGGATTTCCGGATGGTCCGGCAGCAAAAATTGCTTCAGCACATGGATTTGCAGCGGGCCGAAGCGGCGACTGAAATCGATCTGCTGACGCGGCGTGATGTTCTGCTTGCGAAACACCACAACGTGATAGTCGAGGTGCGCCTGATGAATACGGGCGAAATCCGCGTTATTCACCGGCAGGCGCAGATCCAGGCCGGTAATTTCCGCCCCGAGACGCGCAAAGGGCGTGATGGTGAACGATTGCGAGGCAACCGGTGTGGCGTTAAGCGTGGTGGTCATTAACGTGTCCTTCAGGGGAGCAGGTGATTAACTGCCAGGGTTTTCCCAGGCGTCATTAAAGAAATAGTCTTTCCAGGAGTCAGCTTTATTTTTTAATACGCCAAGCTCGTGGAGCTTTTCGGCGTAAATAAAGGTGCGCTGCGGCGAAACGGTAAATTCAATTTCCGGATCGTTAACGATTTTCTCAACCAGCGGGCGCGGCAGGCGCGATTTTTCCACGCGAATATAGGTTTCGGCGGCCGCGTTTTTATCCGCGTTAATGATTTTCGCGGCCTCGCTTAGGGCGTTATAAAACGCGCGACAGGTTTTGGGGTTTTCATCGTGGAATTTCTGGGTAGTGTAGAGCACGTTAAAGGTCGCTTTGCCGCCCAGTACGTCATAAGAGCTTAAAACTTTATGCACGTTGCTATGCTCCAGCGCCTGATACTGAAACGGGGGGCTTGAGAAGTGCGCGGTGATTTCTGATTTACCGGCAATCAGCGCCGCGCTGGCATCGGGGTGCGGCAGGCTGACGCTGATAGTGTCAAAACGCTTATAGTCGCTGTTGCCAAAGCGGCGGGCGGTTTCGATTTGCAGCGTGCGGGACTGGAACCCGACACCCGCTGCGGGCACCGCGATGCGGTCCTGGTCGGTGAGATCGCTGATACTTTTCACCGCCGGGTTATTGCTGAGCAGATAATTGGGCATGGAGCCGAGCGCGGCGATCGCTTTGACGTTCTGGCGGCCTTTGGTGCGGTCCCAGAGGGTGAGAAGCGGCGGTACGCCCGCCGAGGCGACATCCAGCGCGCCTGAGAGCAGGGCTTCGTTCATGGCGGTCGCGCCAGAGAGCGTGCGCCACTCGACCTTGATATCAAGCCCGTCTTTTTTACCCTCTTTTTCGATGAGCTGCTGGTCGCGTACCACGTCCAGCAGTAAATACCCGATGCCGAATTGCTGTGCGATGCTGATATTACCTTCCGCCTGCGCTGCGCCGGCAGTCGCCATTAATGTCAGCATCAGCCAGGGGCGCGCTGTGATATTCTTCATAAAATCCCGCTAATAATAAAATTGAAAGGTGATATAGCGTTCTGGCTTTTATCTTGCAGGCGCGGGATTAAAAATGAAAAGTGTTTATTGGAATAACTTAGCGCGAATAGATAAATGCTTTTTTTCGCGAAGCTTTGCTGAAAATAAAAAAAGCGGGCCGCAGCCCGCTGTGATTATTTCGCCGGAATAACCGTCGTCACAAGCGTCGGCATCTCCCAGGTGCCGCCCGCGCGAATAAGACGGCATTCACCCGTATTGTAATCGTCGCTCTGTATGAAGGTGTCGCCGTTCCAGGTCCAGCTTGCGCCGCTCATGCAGTCGCCAATGCCGCGCCCGCGCTGAACGGAGGTGATAACGCCCTGGTCATAGTCGTTGGCGATAAGCGTTATCAGCGTCGGTTTGCCTCTGAGCGCCTCATCAATGACCCAGTAGCCGTTACCCTCGTTGTAGGCCGCGCGCCAGCAGGTGGCGGCAATCAGCGCCTTGCCGTTGCTTAACGGCGTAACGGTCACCGGCTCGTTACGCAGCGTTTCATCGGTCAGCCCGTCACAGCTGTCACCGTCGAGTTTTGTGGCTTCAAGCCGCGGCAACAGCGTGGCGAGCGCTGCCCCGGTGAGCGTGACAGGCTGCGCCTTGCTTACCACAGCGGCGTGGATAACAGGCGCCGGAACGGCGGCGGGAACGGCGCTTTCCGGTTTATCCCCTTTTTTGATGAGGGCGCCCGGCGTGCCGACGCGGCCCTGTACGTCGTCCATTTTCAGCAATACCGCGCTGGCGCCCGCAGCGGAGAGCGCGAAGCGGCGATTATCAGATTTAAACACCACGTTGCCGCGGCCTTTGACGGCGTTGATGACGGCCGCGGTCTGCGCCTCGTTGAGCTGCCAGGTCTCATCTTTGCGCTCTTCAGGGAGCGTGCCGAGATCTTTACCGTCGATAGCAAGGCGCATCGGCCCCTGTGAGGGTTTATCGTCGTCATTCATGTCGCCAAGACGAATCTGGCCGGTGACCGGCGTATTCGGCCCGGCCTCCCGGGTCAGCAGCAGCGAGCCGCCGGTGCCGTCACTGGCTTCATAGGCATCGACGCGGCAGGTGCCGGTGTTATCGCAAACCATGCTCCAGTCTTTATGGTTGAAGTAAGCTCGCTCGGGCATCACGGCCGCGGCGCTGAGCGCGAAACAGAGGGGAGTCAGTGCGAGACCACGCAGAGTTGCGGCTTTCATAACGGTTCCTTGTGTACGTTTTGCTGCGCCATAGGGTGAAGCGCCGCGGCGTTTCGGACAACCTACCAGTAATAGTACGCACAAAAAAAGGAGCCTGGCGGCTCCTTTTTCACGCAGGCGGGGTTACTCCTGATGCTGTTGCGGCGCGGTGCTGTGGATTGCTTCCACGCGCTTGCGCACGCCGAACCAGCCCGCGATCAGCAGAATGGCGATCAGCGGAATGGAGGCGATGGTGAAGGTGCCGTTCGGGTAGTCGAACGCCATCAGCACCAGCACGGTGGCGAGGAACAGCAGCGTCAGCCAGGAGGTAAACGGCGCGCCCGGCAGTTTAAACGGCACGTCATCGGCCTTGCCTTCTTTGATGGCTTTGCGCAGGCGCATCTGGCAGACCACGATAAACGCCCAGGAGGAGATAATACCGAGCGACGCGACGTTCAGGACAATCTCAAACACCTGCGACGGCACCAGATAGTTCAGGAATACGCCGACCACATAGACGCACACCGTAACCAGAATGCCCGCAAACGGCACCTGAGATTTGCTCATCTTCGACATGAACTTTGGCGCGGAGCCGCCCATCGACATCGAGCGCAGGATACGGCCAGTAGAATAGAGACCGGAGTTGAGGCTGGAGAGCGCCGCAGTCAGCACCACCATATTCATGATATCGCCGATATAAGGCACGCCGAGCTTCGAGAAGAAGGTCACAAACGGGCTCTGGCCCGCCTGGTAGGCGTTCCACGGCAGCAGCAGCACCAGCAGCACCACGGAGCCGACATAGAACAGGCCGATACGCCAGATAACGCTGTTAATGGCTTTCGGTACCATCGTCTGCGGATCTTTACATTCGCCCGCCGCGGTGCCAACCAGCTCGATGGACGCAAAGGCGAATACCACGCCCTGCACCAGCACTAACGCAGGCAGCAGGCCATGCGGGAAGAGGCCGCCGTTATCGGTTATCAGATGAAAGCCCGTGGCGTTGCCGTCGAGCGGTTTACCGGTGCCGAGAAACACCACGCCGACAATCAGGAACACCACGATGGCCAACACTTTAATCAGCGCGAACCAGAACTCCATTTCAGCAAACCACTTCACGCCGATAAGGTTCATGGTGCCGACAATCGCCAGCGCGCCGAGCGCGAAAACCCACTGCGGCACGTCACCAAACGCGCCCCAGTAGTGCATATAGAGCGCCACGGCGGTGATATCGACGATCCCGGTCATCGCCCAGTTCACGAAATACATCCAGCCCGCCACGTAAGAGGCTTTTTCACCAAGGAATTCACGGGCGTAGGAGACAAAACTGCCGCTCGACGGACGGTGCAGCACCAGCTCGCCCAGCGCGCGCAAGATAAAGAAAGAGAAGATGCCGCACACCAGATAGACCAGCGCCAGCGACGGCCCGGCCGCCTGCAGACGCGCGCCCGCGCCCAAAAACAGGCCCGTACCGATGGCGCCGCCGATAGCTATCATCTGCACCTGACGGTTGCCCATCGCTTTGTGATAACCCTCTTCATGAGAGTTCAACCAGCGTCGTTTCGCGGCGCGATGCTCAGCCGCGTTTTGCTTCGTTGTTTTCATTCGTTTTCCTGTAGTCCTGTCTGAACCTGAACGAGCCAAAATAACCGCCCGCCGTAAACCAACCAAACGATTGCCTGTGCTGGTTTTTTGTACGGCAAATGTCTGTCTTTCCTGTGATTATGTTGTGCGGATAAGACAAAACATGGCGCAGCATCCTAACCCCAAATTCCGGGCTACGCAAAGCCTACCAGTCAGGGTGTGAACCAGAACTTGTTAGCCCATAACGCCATCAGGGTTGTTGTGCGCAGAGTGCGCAAAAAAGCCGTCTTGTCTTGTCCTGCAAAACCCTGATAATGCCGTTTTCTGTGCGGCATTGATGGCGAGGAGAGCCGATGAAAAGCAAAGCACGCGTGCTGTTAATGATGATGTTGATGGGCGGGAGCGCGCAGGCCGCGACCGACTGGACGCCGGATGCGGTAGTCAAACCGCTGATGGCGCAATACCAGATCCCCGGCATGGCGGTGGCCGTGTCGGTCAATGGCGAAACGCATTTCTGGCATTATGGCGTGGCGTCGAAGGAGACCCGCAAACCGGTGGATGACCACACCCTGTTTGAAATCGGCTCGCTCAGTAAAACCTTTACCGCCGCGCTGGCAAGCTACGCGCAGCAGGAGGGCAAACTCGATTTCAGCGCGCCCGCCAGTCGCTATCTGCCGACGCTTAAAGGCAGCGCGTTTGATGGCGTGACGCTGCAAAACCTCGCCACGCATACCTCCGGCATGCCGCTGTTTGTGCCAGATGAGGTGAAAACCACGGCGCAACTGATGGACTGGTATCGCGCCTGGCAGCCGAAACAGCCGGCAGGCACCGAACGCGTTTACTCTAATCTCGGCATCGGGATGCTTGGGCTTATCACCGCAAAGGCGCTTGATAAACCTTTCAGCGAGGCGATGGAGCAGGGGCTGCTGGCGGAATTCGGCATGAAACAGAGCTTTGTGAATGTGCCTGCCGCTGCGATGCGCGACTACGCGCAGGGTTATAACAAAGACGACAAACCGGTGCGCGTCACGCCCGGCCCGCTGGACGCCGAATCCTACGGGCTGAAATCAAGCAGCGCCGATTTGCTGCGCTATCTGCAAATTCAGCTCGGCGAGCGCGAGGTGTCGCCGCGCTGGCGGGCTTCGCTGGATGCCACGCATAACGGTTACTACCGCAGCGGCGAGTTCACGCAGGGACTGATGTGGGAGTATTATCCGTGGCCCTCGTCGCTCTCAACGCTGCTGGAAGGCAACAGCAGCCAGCGCATTATGAAAGGGCTCACGGCGACCGCCATCGTGCCGCCGCAGCAAGCGCCACAGGCCGCCTGGTATAACAAAACCGGCTCCACCAACGGGTTTTCGACCTATGCGGTGTTTATCCCCGGAAAACGTATCGCGCTTATTATGCTCGCGAACAAGTGGTTCCCGAATGACGATCGCGTAAAAGCGGCGTATCAGATTGTTGAGCATTTCGATAAATAGCACGCCATAAAAAAGGCCGCCCGCGGGCGGCCTTCGCATGACGCATCGCGAATCAGAGCTTCGTGATAACCACATCCTGATCGAGACGGGATTTCGGCAGCGTGGCGTTGAAATCCGCGTCGCTACGATAGCCGATAGTCGCCACCACGACGCTCTTCAGGCCTTTTTCTTTAAGGCCCAGCACCTCGTCCATTTTCTCCGGGTGGAAGCCTTCAATCGGCGTCGCGTCGAGGCCCATCGCGGCCGCGCCCAGCAGCAGGAAGCCGAGGGCGAGATACGCCTGACGGGTCATCCACTCGCGCTGCTGCTCCGGGGTTTCGCTATTCAGGCCCACGAAGTAGCGGCGGCCTTTGTCGTTGCCGGCGCGCGCTTCTTCGCTGTCATAACGGCCATCCTGCTGCTCTTTTTCCAGCAATTGCAGCAGGTGCGCTTCGTTCAGCTCTTCTTTAATGGTGAATACCACGGTCATGGCGGCGTTCTGCGCTTTGACCTGGTTGGCCTCCATCAGCGCGGGCAGGATCTGCTGTTTGCCTTCGTCGCTGGTCACCGCGAAGAAGTGCCACGGCTGGGAGTTGACTGAGGAAGGGCTAAAGCGCAGCAGATCCAGCAGTTGCTGCTGCTGGTCGGCAGTGAGCTTACGGCTGTTGTCATAGGCTTTGCTGGTATGGCGTGTGCGAATAATGTCATTAAGGTTCATAAGCATTTCCTGATGTAATGCCGGGCCGGTTTATCACCGGCTCGGGCTGGTCTGTTATTGTCATGATTAAGGAAACTGATAGTAGTCGAAACCTGACGGCAGCAACACCCGGCGCGTTCTGTCGGGCGCGTAAGCGGCAAAAAATGCTAAAAATTACGTGACACTGTCACTAAAAGAGCCCAGGCAGCGACCGTTGCGGCAAGAAAAGGGTGAACGGCGCGCGCGGTTTCAGGCATTATCAACCTACGCTTACTCCACCAAGGAACTGTTATGCCGCATATTGATGTGAAATTCTTCCCGCGCGATCTCAGCGAACCTCAGCAGCAGGCGCTCGCCGAGGCGTTAACTCAGGTCATCGTGAAACATCTGCAAAGCAAAGAAAGCGCGGTGTCAGTGGCGCTTAACGAAGTGCAGCCGGAGCAGTGGAAGGAAGCCGTGTGGGATAAAGAGATAGCGCCGCATCTTGATACCCTGGCGCGCAAGCCTGGCTACGAAATGTAAGCCATAAAAAAACCCTGCCGTGGCAGGGTTTTCGTTTAATCATCGCTTATTTTTTCTCGCCCGGCTTTTTCACCTGACGCTCAACCGGGGGCACAGAAGCGCCCATCTCAGCGCCGGTCACCGGGTTGATGCTCGGATCGGACTGCAGACGCTGCGCCATGTTCAGTACGCTTGCCTGCTGATCGGGGCCAAGCTGGATATCAATCATACCGTCGCCTCCATTAACTGCCGGCTGCGGATCGGCAACGTATTCAAAGTTTTCGTCGCTGTTCCAGCTGCCGCGCAGGTCGTCACCTTTGGACATGTTGTAGTAAACATTCGTGTACTGTTCCACCGGCGGCAGTTTGCCCGGCGGGAAGTTATTACGAATAGAGTAGAGCGCTTTCTCAAACGAAAGCATATGCGCCACTTCACGGGTCATCAGGAAGCCCAGCGCGTCTTTCACGCCCGGATCGTCCGTCAGGTTAATCAGACGCTCATAAATAATCTTCGCGCGTGCTTCCGCTGCGATGTTAGAACGCAGATCCGCGGTGATTTCGCCGATCGTGTCGATGTAAGCCGCAGTCCAGGGTACGCCTGCGGAGTTGGTCAGCGGCGGCCCGCCCCCGTACAGCACCTGGGTCAGGTGGCTGTCATTGCCGGCACCGGTAATGGAGCGATACAGCTCGCCTTCGGTTTCGGTAGCTTCCGCCAGATCGCCTTTGGCGCCTTTGTTGAGCATCCCCACAAGTGAACCGATAATTTCCAGATGGCTCAGTTCTTCTGTGGCGATATCCATCAGCATTTCTTTACGCGCCGGATCTTCATCACCCAACCCCTGGGTGAAATAACGGGTGGCCGCAGCCAGTTCGCCCTGCGGGCCCCCAAATTGTTCCAGCAGTAAATTTGCCAGCCCCGGGTTCGGCTCCGCAACGCGGACCGTATATTGCAGTTGTTTTACATGTCGGAACATCAGGCTCTCCTGTTTACACGACAACACTCAATACAAACCTGCCAGCGAACTGGCAGGCAAAGTTAAATCACTTTTATTTTTTCGCTTCTACGCCAGGTGCCGCGGAGCGATTAAGGAATTGCTGAGTAACATCCGGTAAATGATTCAGGCACCATTCGGCCATCGCAATTTCCTGCTCCAGGATTTGCTGGAATACCGCAACGCCCTGTTCGTCGCCAACCGCTTTTGCAGCGGCAATCAGCGAGGTATAGCAGGCGATTTCGAACTGTTCGAAAACGTAGCCACTGATAGCGCCTTTCACCACTTCGTCCGAGGCGAACATGCCGCCTACCGCCTGGCCCATTGCCGTCATTTTGCTCATGGTGTCTTTAACGACAGAGCTGGATACGTTATTTCTTTCAATAACCGAATCAATCAGTTGAAGCTGGTGACGGGTCTCTTCAATGTGCTGCTCAATGCGTGCTTTGAGATCCGGATAGTGCTCGATACGGGAAGCCATTGATTCCAGCATCTGTTCCGCTTGTTTCTCCATCGCATGGGCGTCACGCAGCCAGTCATGATAATTTTCTTCGTATGTCGTCATAAATCACCTCTTCCGGAATAAAACAGTTGCCTGTAAAGAAATTTTTTATGCGTCCTCTACAGAATTTATTAAATTTGATACGCACTAAAAAGCGTAGCAGATATTTTTGAACGGAAGCGGCAATTCGGGATATTCTGTTTTTTGAGAGTAATCCTAAGTGAAATTAACTGGATAATAATTATTCACTTGAGGCTTAAATATGTACATCATTTCGCGCTATGTATAACTTCAAATAATAAATAATTGCAATTGCATTTTATTTTTACAATCCGTTTACCTGACCTGTCATTAATGCGTTATTTTATTTTAAGCGAGGCGGTAAATTAAGGTCAGGGCGGTTTAAGGCGTGATCACTTTATTTATGCTGCCAGGGAGGAGAGAGCCAGACGCGCTGTGCTACGAGAAGCCACGCCGCCAGGCGTGAAAGCGTCTATTCTCAGACAGGCATAACGTAAGGACGCAGAATAAGGAACACCTCATGGCTTTCAGAAGACAGGATTACTTTTCCCGTATCGGCTTTACCGGCGAGCCACAACCGACGGCTGAAACATTACACGCGCTCCATCGGCGCCACACCGCCACCATCGCGTTCGAGAATCTCGATGTCCTGTTAGGGCGCGAAATCCTGCTCGACGACGACGCGATTTTCACCAAGCTGGTGGAGGCGGGCCGCGGCGGGTATTGCTTTGAGCAGAACGCGCTCTTTACCCGCGCGCTGGCTGAATGCGGGTTTGCGGTAGAGGCGCTGGCGGCGCGGGTATTAATTGCCGGGCCCAGCGACATGCCGCCGCGTACCCACCGGCTGGTGCAGGTGATGATTGATGACGCCCCCTGGATTGCCGATGTCGGCTTTGGCGGCGCGACGCTCAGCGCGCCGATCCCGCTCAGGCACGGCGCGGAAATCACCGGCCCCGAAGGCCGCTTTCGCATCGAAAGCCAGCAGAGCGAATTTCTGCTCATGAAAGAAGAAGGCGACGACTGGCATGCGCTCTATCGCTTCGACCAGGCGCGTCAGTATCCGGGCGATTACCTGATGGCCAACCATTTCATCGCCCACTGGCCGGACTCGCACTTTCGCCATCATCTGCTGGCGGCGCTGCATCCCCCAGGCCAGACGCCGTTAAAATTGCTGAACCAGCAACTGACCGTCAACGGCGAACGGCAAACGCTGGCGGATGACGCGGCGGTTTATGACTGCCTGCAAAAATCATTTGGCTTGCGTTTCGATCATCCGGTGCACGGCGTGGGGCGCGACGAATTCTGCGCGATGATGGCGCAGCTGCGTCGCGATAATCCTTAAACGCCCGCGTGCTGCTGGCGAAACTGGCCGGGGGTGACGCCCCAGGCGTTTTTAAAGGCTTTGCTGAACGCGGCCTGCGTCAGATAGCCGCACGCTTCGGCCACGCGCCCGATGGCGTCCTGTTCACGCTCCAGTAGCCGGGCGGCGCGCGCCATACGCACCTGCGTCAGCCAGGCCTGAGGGGTGAGCGGGTAACGGCCCGCAAAGTGTCTTGCAAAGGTGGCGCGGGAGAGAAAACAGCGCGCCGCCATGCTCTTGAGCGTCCAGGGGTGCTCCGGGTTTGTCAGCACGGCGCTCACCGCGGGCGCCAGTCGCCTGTCAGCCAGCAGCGGAAGCATTCCCGGCGCGCCGTTTTCCTCGCTTAACAACGCGCGCAGCACCAGCGTCAGTAGCGTAGACGACAGCTCGCGCACAATCGCGGCGGCGCCCGGACGCCCGCTCAGGCTCTCATCTGACAGCATGGTTAACAGCGCCGCCAGCGAGCTGCAGTCATCTCTGCTGCCTGTCGCGATACGTTGTACCGCAGGCTGCCCGCTAAAGAGCAGCCCGCCGCTAACGCCGGTGCGAAATTCGCCGCACAGCATCACCAGCGGCGTATCGTCGCCTTCCGTAACCACTTCTGTGACGACCGCATTATCGCGCCGTAACACGGGCGCGCGTGCGCCTGTCTGCTGATGACTTTCCAGACGGTGCGCAGCGCCGTGAGGCAGCAGAAAGATATCACCGGCCTGGGCGTCAAAAGCCTGACCGTTCACCGCAAGCCTGGCGCTGCCTGCGAGGATCGCATGCCAGGGAATATGACCCGCGGGGCGCTGTGCATGATCCGACTGCCAGCGACCGGCGAAACGGCAGTGTAAGTCGACAGAACTCTCCGGCGCGAGGAGGGCGATAAGCTGACTGAGGCTGTCCATAGAGCTCCTGAGACGATAAGACAAAAACCCGGGACGCCGGAGGGCAGATAGCGACAGGCGTCGGGCGTAGTATGCACTCAACGCCCGCAGACGGGTATCCATTGACGAAGGAGTGCATCATGAGCCGTTTACACACTATTGCGACAGACACCGCCACCGGTAAAACCGCCCAGCTGTTCGATACGCTGAAAAGCGCGATGGGTAAAGTCCCTAACGCCTATGCCACCATCGGCAGCAACGCGCCGGACATTCTCTCTCAGGCGCTGCAACACTCAATGGCGCTCAAAAAAGGCGCGCTGAGCGCCCGCGAGCTTGAGGCCATCAATCTGGTGGTGAGCGAGACCACCGGCTGTGATTATTGCCTCGCCGCACATACCCTGATGGCGAAAAAAGCGGGCTATAGCGCTGAAGACGTGCAAGCGCTCCGCGCCGGACGGTTCGCCCAGGACACGCACATCGACGCGTTGCTGCACTTTGTGAAGACCGTCATCACGACCCGCGGCACGTTGCCGGAACGCGACGTCACCGCGCTCCGCGAGGCCGGTTTCGACGACCGCCGGGTGATTGAGATCCTGAGCGCCATCAGCGCGATTCTCTTTACCAACATGGTGAACCGGGTCAACGATACCGTGGTGGATTTTCCGAAAGCAGAATAATCTGCCGTGGTGGGGGAGGGGAGCGGCTTATTTATTATCAATGAGTTAGACGTTTTTCCTCCGCCCCGTTATTCCTGCGACACGCCCCGACGCCTGGCAAAAGTCACCGATGCGCTGTATAAGAAATAAACACCGCTGATACGCGTAACCGGAGATGACGATGACCATGAAAGTGCTGGGCTATGCCGCGCAAACCGCAGAGGCGCCGCTGGCTCCCTTTGAATTTACCCGCCGCACCCCGCGCCCCGATGATGTGGTGCTGGAGATCCTCTACTGCGGCGTCTGCCATTCCGATCTCCATCAGGCGCGTAATGACTGGGGCTTTAGTCAGTATCCCATCGTGCCGGGCCACGAAATTATTGGCCGCGTTACCGCCGTAGGCAGCGACGTGAAGAAATTCAAACCGGGCGATCTCGCGGGCATCGGCTGTATGGTCGATTCCTGTCGTCATTGCGACCCGTGCCGCGAGGGGCTTGAGCAATACTGTCTCGAAGGCAATATCCAGACCTATAACGGTATCGACCGCCACGACGGGGAACTGACCTTTGGCGGCTATTCGCAAATTATCCTCGCTTCGCAGGACTTTGTGTTACGTATTCCGGAGGGGCTCGATATCAAAGGCGCCGCGCCGCTGCTCTGCGCCGGGATCACCACCTGGTCGCCGCTGCGCCACTGGAAGGTCGGTAAGGGGAGTCGCGTTGCGGTGACAGGCTTAGGCGGCCTCGGACATATGGCGCTGAAGCTCGCCCATGCGCTGGGTGCAGAAGTGACGCTGTTTACCCGTTCGCCCGGTAAAGAGCAGGACGCCCGCAGGCTCGGCGCGCACCACGTGGTGCTGTCAGAGGATGAGAGCCAGATGGCGCAGGTGGCCGGTCATTTTGATCTCATCATCGACACCGTGCCTTACGCGCACGACATCAATCCGTATCTCGCCACCCTGAAGATTGACGGCACGCTGGTATTCGTCGGCCTGCTGGGCGATATGGAGCCGCCGGTAAGTACCGTGCCGATGATCATCGGGCGGCGGTCCATCGCAGGCTCGTGTATTGGCGGCATCGCGGAAACGCAGGAGATGCTCGACTTCTGCGCGAAGCACCAGATTTCAGCGGATGTGGAAGTCATCAACATTCAGGAAATCAATGAGGCGTGGGAGAGGATGCTCAGGAGCGACGTGAAGTATCGTTTTGTTATCGATATGGCGTCGTTACAACAAGGCGCGCGTCTGGCACCGGTAACTGCGCCATAATGTCAGCACCGAAGAAAAGAGCGGGCCTGAGGGCCCGCTGTTTATTTACGCCTGTTTCGGCTGACCGTTTGACGCCGTCAGGCCGCCATCGACCGGCAGATTGACGCCGGTGATATAACGGGCGTCTTCGCTTGCGAGAAACGCAATGGCATCGGCGATATCTTCCGGCTCGCCCGCACGCTGCATCGGGATGCGGTCATAGAATTTTTGCAGCAGCGCCTCGTCCTGTTTCATATCTTCAGTCAGTTCGGTAAAGGTAAAGCCCGGACAGATAGCATTCACGCGCACGCCATCCGCGCCATAGTCCATCGCGAGCGAGCGGGTAAAGTTAGTGACCGCGCCTTTCGCCGCGTTGTAGACGCTCATGCCCCAGTCACCGCCGAGCCCCGACACAGACGAGATATTAATCACGTTGCCTTTGGTCTTCAGCAGACCTGGCATAAAGGCGTGCAGACAATAGAAAACGCCATTGAGATCGGTGCCCATCAGCGTTTCCCAGTCCTCAAGCTTAATCTCGTGGATTTTGCCCTGAACAATCACGCCCGCGTTATTCACCAGCACATCGACCCGACCAAACTCGTCGGTCACGCGTTGGGCGAGCGCCTGAACTTGGGCCGGATCGGAGACGTCACACGGCGTAACCAGATGCTTACCTTGCGAGAGCGTCGCCGCCACTTTATCCAGCTTCTCTTTTGTGCGGCCAACCAGCACCACGCTTGCGCCTTCACGGGCAAACCGACGCGCTGCCGCCGCGCCAATACCTGAACCTGCACCCGTCACGACCACCACTTTTTCTTGAAAACGGTTCATACATCCTCCTTTTCAGTGTCTGGCACAATGCTGTGCGTAATCATCAAGTCCTTGTTAACTCTGGCATTCATTGCGCGCTTCGCAAGTCGGCAACGTCGGAATGCGCGTAACTGACTGTTTTCACGCAAATAAAAAGTCATTAAAAAATGTGATCCATACCAAATATTCGCGGCGCGAATAAAGAGGGGTGGGGAACCTGCACTTTTCATTTTGCTTATCAAAAGGTTAGTCATTTATCATAAAGATATTGTTGTGCGGCTTCGCCTGGTTGTGGATAACATGTGCAAAGTGAACAAAAAATATCCTGAGAGGGGATCGCATCAGATCCAACCGCATGGAATACGGGTAACCCTGTCACGCTTAAGGATCGTTTTTGATTAAAAGGATCGTGTAAGCGATCCTGGCCGGCATGACGTTGCGTTTAATCTGTGTTGCCCGTACACCGGGCGGAGGAAGGCAATGAAGGTTTCGCGTGAATACCTTACGTTTCTGCTAGATCAGCTGGCACCGCTCGGCGCGGTAGAGACGCGCCGCATGTTTGGCTGTGTGGCGCTGTTTCAGGGCGGCAGGATGTTCGCGCTGGTGGACAGCGACGCACAGTTTTATCTCAAAGCCGATGCGCTGAACCGTGAACGCTTTATCGCCGCAGGGTTCCCGCCTTTTACTTATCTCACCACGCGCCGCAGCGGTGGCCAACAGGAGGTGGCGCTCGGTTATTACCAGTTGCCGGAGGAGCTGGTGGAAGATAACGACGAATTCCTGCGCTGGGCGCGTGAGGGGCTGGCCGCCGCTGCGCGTGCGCCTGTGAAGAAACCGCGCAAAACCGCGCTAAAAGATCGCGATAACGCTAAAACGAACGATAAACCGCTTTATTAGTTACAACATACTTAAAAGGATCCAATCATTCTGCTGTAACGGCAGCGCCGTGAATTTTGCCTTGCAGGAAGAAATAGGGCGAATAGAGAGCAAAGGGGCGTCGTGTCGTAAAGACGATAAAAAAGCCAGGCAGGCTGGCTTTGAGAAGAACTAAAGCGAAAAGGGCCGGTGTCAGATGTCGCTGTCGGGGCGCGCGAACGCCTCGCCAATAGCATAGAAATGCCCGCCCGCAACGTGATGCAGGCTGCGCAGTTCCGCAGGCGCATCCTCAAAGCGCCAGCGGCCTTCGCGAAATACCCGTGTATCAGCCCAGGCGGCCGTCACCTCGCCGATGAACAGATCGTATTGCTGCTGGTTATGCGGCTCGGGAATGAGCTTACAGGCAAGCCATGCGGAACAGCCCGCGACCAGCGGCGCGTCCACGCCTTCCATCTCTAACAGCTCCGCTCCGGCGCGTTGCAGCTTTTCCGGCTCGTTATGCAGGCTCAGCGTACCCAGCTGGTACGTCATTTCGCGCTGCGCGACGGTCGGCACCTGAAGCACAAACGTACCGCTGCGCTCCAGCAGCTCGCGGGTGCGGGCGATTTTATCAATCACCACCGTGACTTTCGGCGGCGCGAAATCGAGCCCGCAGGCCCACGCGGCGGCCATTATGTTCTCCACGCCATCATGACGGGCGGAAACCAGCACCGTCGGCCCGTGGTTAATTAACCGGTACGCCTTTTCCAGCGGCACCGGCGCCATAAAGGCACGATTGTCATTCATACGCATAACCCTTTGTTATCGAAGGCGGGCAGGGTAACACAGCCCCGGCGGGGCCGTTTTACGCTATGTGTCGCGCATGCCGAGCGCCAGCGACTGCGCGGGGTCGAACAGCGACAGGCTCTCAATCTGATTGAGTAAAATGACCTTGCGGTACGCCAGTGCCGATTTCTCGCCCGTGGTGAGCGTAATGTCATGGCTGTCATACCAGGCGCTGTAGTTATGCTCGACGCGCAAATCCAGCGTCTCGCGGTCGCGGTAACCGCTCAGCATCGGGATCAGCACCAGATTACTGATGTCGCTGCGCGTGCTGTCAAAGGTCGCGCTGTGGATCATCCCGATATACACACGCTGGGATTTCATGGTTATCCAGATAAGCTCGCCCTCTTCCATACATTCATACAGCAGCCCCTCAATGCCATTAGCGCGCGATAGCGTCCGGTAAAGCGTGCGACGCCCGCTGTTATCGAGCTTCGCCGTCGGCGACCAGTTTGCGCGGTAGAGGCAAAAGAGAATAGCGAAGCCGAGCATAATCACGACCGGCGCCTGGATGCCGAGAAAGCTCCAGTTCATAAACGCCATCTGGTAGTGATAATCGTCGCTGCCGGACCACGCCGGGAAGGCATTCAACAGGCTTGATACGCCCAACAGCGCCAGCCACAACAGCCCGGTGGCGAGCACGCCCTGGAGGACGAAAATACAGCCGTAAAGGGCAACCAGGAAATAGACATCCCACCCGGAGGTGCGCATAAACTTAAAGCGCGTGGAGAGATCGCGGCTGGTATACCAGTAGCCGCATACCATCAGTACCATAAATATCGCCGTGCCCATCTTAAGCCCTCTTCAGCATGTCAACGTGACGGGCGAAATCTTCCTGTACGGCAAGGCATTCAATATTCACCGAGGCGTTGCCGTCCTCGTCGATGATGATGCGTTCCCCTTCGTCAATAGCGTCCTGTATATGTGCCGGATGAACGGCGTGAACCAGCTTTTCCGGGCTGGTAAAAAGCGATCGAAATATTCTTAGCATGTAAAACCTCCCGGCCAACAGTATAGAAAGCCTGATAGAAGCAGGGAGAAATCAACACGTTTTACAGGATTATCCGAAGGAAAACGCCCGCCGTGAGAGCGGGCGGCGGGGACTGCACCATTTACTCTACCGCGCGCAGGCCGTCGAGCAGCGCTTTATGAAGCCGCTCCGGCGCCTGGATTTGCGGGGCGTGGCCGAGGTCGTCAAAGGTGACGAGCGTCGCGTGCGCAATAGCGCGGGCCGCCGCTTTGCCAAGCGTCGGATAGTCGCCGAGCGTTTTTTGCACCTCCGGCGGCGCCGCGTCTTTGCCCGGCGCCGTGGTGTCTTTATTGCCGATAAGCAGCAGCGTCGGCATCTTCAGCTGGCCGAATTCATACACCACGGGCTGGGTATAAATCATGTCGTAGAGCAGCGCGGAGTTCCACGCGACGCGCGCTTTGCCTTCGCCCTGATACATGCCGGCCAGCATATTTACCCAGCGGTCATACTCCGGTTTCCACTCTCCGGCGTAATAGGTGTTCTGTTCATATTTGCGGATCCCCGCGGCGCTGGTTTTCAGCTCGCGCTGATACCACGCGTCCACCGACTGCGACGGCACGCCTTTCGCTTTCCAGTCCTCAAGCCCGATAGGATTAATCATCACCAGTTGTTCTGTTTCATTCGGGTACATCAGCGCATAGCGCGTCGCCAGCATGCCGCCGGTGGAATGGCCAATGAGCGTCGCCTTCTTCACGCCGAGTTTTTCAAGCAGCGCATGCGTATTCTGCGCCAGCTGCTGGAAGCTGTACTGGTAGCGCGCAGGCTTGGTGGATTTGCAAAAGCCAATCTGATCCGGCGCGATAACCCGATACCCGGCGTCACGTAACGTGCGAAGCGTCGTATCCCAGGTGCCGGCGCAGAAATTTTTGCCATGCATCAGCACCACCGTGCGGCCATTCGGGGCGGCAGGTTTCACATCGATATAAGCCATCTGCATCGGCTGGCGCTGGGATTCAAACTGAAAACGCGCCACCGGCCAGCCGTAATCAAAGCCCTCAAGTTCCGGGCCGTAAGCGGGGGTGGCGGCAAAAGCGGGAGCGGCGAGGGCGCAGAGCAGCGCCGCGCTGGAAAGGCGTAAAGACACAGGCAGTTTCTCCTTAACGGTTTATCAGCTGTTGCTGACTATAGCTGACACGCAGGATGCAGGTGTCGGGGCGGGTAAATGGCCTGTAAAAAAGCGCAAAGAGGGAAAGTCTGTGGCGACGCGCGCCACCAGAGCGATAAAACGCCAGGGCGAACCCTGGCGGTGAGCGATTAATGCGGGCTGGCGGTCGGGCGCACGACGATCTCACTGACATCGACGTTATCCGGCTGTTCGATGGCGTAGGCGATAGCACGGGCAATCGCGTCCGCCGGCAGGGCGATGCGGCGAAAATCGTCCATCGCCGCGCGTGCGGTCTCATCGGTGATATGGGTCGCGAGCTCCGATTCCACCACGCCGGGGCTGATTAACGTCACGCGAAGCGTGTCATTTTCCTGACGCAGCCCGTCGGTAATGGCGCGCACAGCATATTTAGTGGCGCAGTAGACCGCGGCGGTAGGCGAGACGCGGTACGCCCCAATCGAGGCGACATTAATAATCTGCCCGCGGTTGCGCGCCTGCATCACCGGCAGCACGGCGGCGATGCCGTGCAGCACGCCGCGCACGTTTACATCCAGCATCTGGTTCCATTCATCCACCTTCAGCGAGGCGAGCGGCGAGAGCGGCATCACGCCCGCGTTATTGATAAACGCGTCCACCTGGCCATATTTCTCCAGCGCAGTGCGCACAAACGCCTCCATGCTGTCGAGTGATGTCACATCCAGCGCGGCATAGTCAATCTGCGCGCCGTTAAAGCGCAGTTCGTCGCACAGCGCCGCCAGGCGGTCGGTGCGGCGCGCGCCAATCAGTAAACGGTAGCCCTGGGCCGCTAAAAGGCGCGCCGTGGCTTCGCCGATACCGCTGCTGGCGCCGGTGAGCAGGATAACTTTGCGTTCTTCGGTCATCGTCATGGTGCTTACTCCGTCGTTTGAAGGCCCGGCGGGCTTGCCGGCGCCATATGCATAAAGCCTACGCCCGCCAACGGCCTCCCGACAGCGCCATTCCTCTCGGTGTATTGCCTGATCCTATTCACCCTGGTGAAGCTTTACGCACAACGTGCCACAATCCTTGCAGGAAATTATGAGGAGAGACCGTGATGACGATGACGCAGAGCCAGCGTGAGACGATAGCGCTCCTGGCAAAACTCGCCCCGCAGGAGGGCTACACCCGCTCGCTGCTTGATACCGTGCGCTTGATGCGCTCGGATCGCGCGCTGCCGCGCACGCCGGTGCTGTACGAGCCGTGCATCGTGATTGTCTGCCAGGGCTGCAAACGCGGTTACCTTGCCGATAACGTCTATACCTACAATGCCAGCCACTATCTGGTGCTGTCAGTGCCGCTGCCGTTTTCCACCGAAACCGACGCCACTCCCGAGGAGCCGCTGCTGGCCGTCGCGGTACGGCTCGATATGACCGTTATCGCCGAACTGGTGCTGACGCTTGATGGCAGGCAGGGGGTGCGCGCCACGCCGCCGGAGGGGATCCTCTCCACGCCGCTCGACGAACCGCTGGCCGACACCACGCTGCGCCTGATGCGCGCACTGAGCCACCCGCAGGAGGCGCAGATCCTCGGCCCGGCAATTGTCAAAGAGCTCTACTACCGGGTGCTGATTGGCGAGCAGGGCGGCGCCATTCGCGCGGCGCTGGCGAGCGTCGGTAAATTCAGCCGCATCGCCCGCGTGTTGCAACGCATTCACGTCGACTATGCCGCGCGTCTCGATGTCGCGACGCTCGCCGCTGAAGCGGGCATGAGCGCGCCCGCCTTTCACGCGCATTTCAAAGCGGTCACCAGTAACTCGCCGGTGCAGTACATCAAAGCGGTGCGGCTGCATCAGGCGCGGCTCATGATGATCCGTGACAATCTCAGCGCCGCCACGGCGGCCGTGCGCGTCGGTTATGAAAGCCCGTCGCAGTTTAATCGCGAGTTCCGCCGTCTGTTTGGCCGTACGCCGGGCGCCGAAACCCGGGAGATGAAACACTCTTTCGCGCTACTGCCGCCCACGCAGTTTGAGGCCATGACGGCGAATCATTAACGCTGCGCCAATTAATCAGGCTTATATTTCCCGACGCCGCATTACGGTTGTGATATTTCACTTAAGATTAAATAAGCCGGGGAATATATTTCCCCGGAGAGTGAGATAAATCCAAAATGAATTAATCGCCCGCGTTACGGGTTTCATTATTTTCCGGCAACGGGCGCGCCAGCGCCCTGTGACGCGGCTCTCGCTTTGCGCCCAGGCCGCGCCAAATGGGATTATTCCCACTTAACGACCGTCCTGTTGCCGATAATATGACCGCATCATCATCGCCCGATATCGATTATTTCACGCCTGCCGGCTGTGTAATTTCGCGCCTGCGAAATATAACGCGTGTGGTCGTGCCATTACGGGAATATAGCCATGCGATTCACCGGGTTTTGTAATGCGGACATTCTGATGGCAACCTTTAAGGGGAGTACGCATGGTTAACCGAATTCGCGTTTCCTCACCATCCGCGCCCGACTCGCTGTTATTCTGGGCGCTGAGGGGCGAAGAAAGCCTCGGCGCGCCCTTTCGCTTTACGCTCGATCTGTTAAGCGATGACTTCACGCTTGACAGGCAGCGGCTATTGGGCCAGCCGATGAGCGTGACCATCCCCACCCAGACGCCCGAACCGCGCTACCTGTCCGGTAAAATTACCGCCGTGACGGTGCGCAGCGAAGAGCTCGACAGCAAGCGCTACGCCGTGTATCAGCTGACGCTGGAGCCCGATTTCTGGCCGATGATGCGCGATCGTAACTTTCGTATTTTCCAGCAGCAGCGCGTGCCGGATATCGTTAAAACGCTCTTTTCCGAACACGACGTCAAACTCGAAGACAAACTCACCCGCAGCTACCGCCAGTGGGATTACTGCGTGCAGTACGCCGAAAGCAGCTTTGAGTTTGTGAGCCGCCTGCTGGAGCTGGAAGGTATCAGCTATCTCTTCCGCCATGGTAAAGACGGACACACCCTGGTGCTGATGGATGACTACACCAGCGCGTCGCCGTTCCCGGGCTACGACGTGATTCCCTGGCACGCCACCAGCGGCGGCGGGGTGGTTGAAGAAGAGGGCATAAGCCAGCTCACCGCAAGCCATGTGGTCACGCCCGGTCTTTACAGCACCGACGATTACGACTTTCGCAAACCGCACGCCTGGATGCTGCAAACCCTGCAAAACCCGGTGTCGCCAACCCCGGGTAAAATCGACGTCTACGACTGGCCGGGTCGTTTCGTGGAGCATGGTGACGGCGAAGCTTACGCCCGCATTCGCCAGCAGGCGTGGCAGGCGCAACAGCAGCAGACGCGCGGCTCCGGCACCGCCAGCGGTATCGCGCCGGGGCACACCTTCCGGCTGATTAAAGCACCGCACGTCGCTGATAACGCCGACTGGCTGGTTGTCAGCGCGCAGTATGACTTCGAAGAGAACCCTTACACCTCCGGCGGCACCGGCGAAGGCCGCCAGCGGATCGATTTTACGGTGATCCCGGCGCAGACGCCTTTTCGCCCCGCGCCCGTCACGCCGTGGCCGCGCACTTATGGCCCGCAAACCGCCCGCGTCGTGGGGCCGAAGGGCGAGTCTATCTGGACGGATCGCTATGGCCGCGTGAAGGTGAAATTCCACTGGGATCGCATGAGCCAGGGCGATGAGAACAGCTCCTGCTGGGTGCGCGTCTCCAGCGCCTGGGCAGGCCAGGGCTTCGGCGGCATTCAGATCCCGCGCGTGGGCGATGAAGTGGTGGTCGATTTTATCAACGGCGAGCCCGACCGGCCGATTATCATCGGGCGCGTCTATAACGAGGCGCGGATGCCGCCGTGGGCGTTGCCCGCCGCCGCCACGCAGATGGGCTTTATGAGCCGCTCGAAAGACGGCTCGCCGGATAACGCCAACGCCCTGCGTTTTGAGGATAAACCCGGCGAGGAGCAGTTCTGGCTGCATGCGGAGCGCAATATGGATACCGAGGTGGAGCAGGATGAAACCCACTCGGTGGGCAGCAACCGCACCAAAACCGTCGGCAAAGACGAAACCAGCCACATTAAGCAGAACCGCACCCGCACCGTAGACGGTAACGAAACGGTCACGGTGGGCCAGGATCGCACCAAAACCATTCAGGGCAGCGAAACCACGACGGTAAACCAGCACCGTACCGAAACGGTGAAGGGCAATGAGACCCTGAGCGTTGAGCAGAATCGCGACGAAACCATCACCGGCAACCACACGGCGACGGTGAAAAGCAACCAGACTGGTACCGTTGATGGCAACCAGACGCTGACGGTCAATCAGGATCGCACCCGTACCGTCAACGGCAATGAAAACGTGCAGGTACAGCAGAACCGCACCGTCGCCGTTACCGGCAACCAGACGCTGAACGTCTCCGGCCATCGGGATGTCACGGTGAGCCGCAATGAAAACCACGTGGTAAGCCAGAAACAGGTGGTTTCTGTTGGCGCGGGGCGCACGCTGACCATTACCGGCGGCGACACCCGCTTTACCGAGGGCAGCGTCGCCGACAGTGCCACCACCACGTTTCAGATTAACGTCGGCGAGAGCGGGATCCTTATCAGCAACGGCAGTATCGAGATAACCGCTGGCGGCGCCAGTATCACCATCAATGCCGCAGGCGTCATGGTCAACGGCAAGAAAATCGAGCTTAACGCCTGACAGGATGCCCGGATGAGTGCGAAAAACCCGACCGAAAACGCCATCAGCGAACTAGAAATGCACTGGCTTGACCGCACCGAAAACAGCGCGGCCAGGGTTATCGTCTGGCGCGTGCCCGCGAGCGGTGAATGTGTGCTGAACGGTTTTTTCGCGCTGCAACAGCACCCGGAAGGCCGAAGCCTCGCCGATCTTTTTCTTACGCTTGATACGCCGTTTGAGACTGGCTACGGCTACACACCGAACAACCGCTCTGGCAGCCGCTGGTCGACGCGCACCCGCCGCAGGTTTTGTTGCTCACTGACACGCCCGACGCGATGCAGGTGATGCAGCAGACCGCGCGCCAGCAGACCGATCCGGACAGCGATCGTCTGCTGTTTCGCCGCTATCTCGCCGACGCCATGCTGCTGCTCGAAAAGGGCAGCGCCGCGCAGGTCGCGAGCCGGGCGGCGCTCGCCATGCCGATCGCGCAGCGGCGCGGCTGGGCGGATCAGGAGGCGTTACTGCATCACCTGGTCGCCGGGGCGTGGCTGAAGGCGAAAAACACGGCGCAGGCCGTGGCGCACTACCAACAGGCGCAGTCGGTGGCGGCGCGCGTCGCCGATGTGCCGGTGCGCGGCCAGCTCGCGGTGCAGGGCGCCTTTGGCGAGGCGGGCGCCTGGTTTGCCGATAAAAATTACACCGAGGCGGCGAAGCACTACCGCCGCGCCGCCGCGCTTGCGCGCGAGATCCCGCATCCGCTCTTTGAGCTTGAAGGCTGTCGCATGGCCGGGTTCGCGCTCTGGCAGGAGGGGCACCGCACCGTGGCGATGGAAGACTACGCGGCGGCGGTTCGCGCGGCAAAGGCCATCGCGCAGGAAGAACGCGCCCAGACCACGCTGCCGCTGGTCTTCGCCGACCTGCTGCGTATGCAGGATAAACGCCGCAGCGAGGCGCTGGAGATTGCCGCCGCGCGTTTTCAGCAGGAGAGCCAGCGGCTGCTCCTGGAGGCGGAAACCGCCGTCAGCACCCTGAACCCGCCCACGGCCCCCGCCGTTAAGCAGGCCGACCGGCGGTTGCAGTTGGGCCTTGAGGCCGCGTTTCTGGCGCTGCGCCAGCAGCGCGAAGCGTTAATCGCGCAGGGCGATGAGAGCTTTCGCCAGACGGTACGTCTCGCCCGCGACCTGTTACACCCGCACTGGAACGGCCTGCCGGATGTCGCGCACCCGTTCGACGCCCCGCCGGGCGAATGGCACTCCCTTCCCGCCTGGAGCGCGAGCGCGCCCGCGGCCCCGTTATCTGAACCTGCAGGAAGCAACAACGTATGAAACGTCGCAACAGCCATTTCAAAACCAAAGCCATCGTGATTGTCGTGGCGATCCTTCTCGCCATGCTGTTTTTAAGCGTCTCTGACAGTGAGCTTGCCACAGAGATCCGCACCTTCCTGCGCGCGCTGCTTCGCGCCTTATTCTGACGGTAACGCGATGCACTCCGGCGCCCATTTCGACCCACAGCTTGGCCTGGATATCCACCTCTACCCGTGGCCGCTGCCGACGCCGCATATCGGCCTGGTGTTCGACGTGTTCGACTACCTGCCGTTTATCGGCACCACGGTGCATGTGAACGGCATCCGGCGCGCCAGCGCGGGCACCGGAGGCATCGCGATTCATATTCCCACCGGCGGAGCCTGGGTGCCGCCACTGCGCCTGCCGGGCGGCCCGCAGCTTGAAGATGAACTCTTTATGGGCAGCAAAACCGTGTCGGTGGACGGCGAGCCGTTTTCGCGTATCGGGATGCCGGTGCTGAGCTGCAACGTCGTGGGCATGGTGCCGCCGTTTCGGCCCAAACGCGCCGCCAAACCGAAGCTGCCGTCGCTGACGCTGCCGCTCACGTTCAACCTGGCGCTGCCAAATAACGTCATCGTCGGCGGGCCGCCGACCGTCAACCTGATGGCGCTGCTGATGCGCGCGGGCTTAAGCGGCCTCGGCAAGGGCATGAAACAGCTTAAAAAGACGCCCCAGTGGCGGCTCTTTATGCGCCGGTTTACGAAATTTCGCCAGAAACTGTTCCGCAATATGGAGCCCGGATTTCTTAAATGCCGGGTGCTGCGCGCCGAGCCGGTCGATATTCGCGACGGCAGCGTCCATCTTGAGCAGCGCGACTTCCTGCTGCCGGGGCGGCTGCCGCTCGACTGGGGACGTTTTTACTCCTCGGCGGATATTAACGAGGAGGGGCTGTGCGGCTTCGGCTGGCTGACGCCTGCCGATACCACGCTTGAGATCATGCGCGACGACGGCGTGGCGCTGCTCACCGAGCCGGAAGGCGTGACGCTGTTCGTCGGGCTGCCGCCTGCGCCCGGTCGCGAGCACGCGGTGTCTGGTCTGCCGGACGGCAGCCGCCTCTGGTATGAGCTGCGCGACGGCGAGCCCTGCTGGCAGGTGGAGCAGGAGAGCGCGCTGTGCTGGCAGTTTACCGGGCGCGACGGGCGGCTGTGCGTTGATGCCGTCGCCGACCGCAACCACAACCGCTGGCAGTTTGAACGTGACGCGAACGTGCTGACGCGCCTGCGTGAATTCAGCGCCGAAGGCCCGACGGGGCGCGAGATCCTCGTGACCTGCGAGCAGGGCCGTTTGCAGGCGTTGCGGCTGCGTAATGCATCGGATGGCGACGTGACGCCGCTCACCCGCTATGAATATGACGAGACGGGCCAGCTGGTTGCGGAAATCGACGCGCTCTCGCACCCGCGGCGCTTTCGCTACCAGCAGCGGCGCATGGTCAGCCACGTCGATCGCAACGGGCAGGGGTTTCATTACGCCTTCGATGACGCCTGGCGCGTGGTGCACGCCTGGGGCGACGGCAACGTCTGGGATTACCGGTTCGAGTACCACACGCTGCTTAACGAAGTCGCGGTCACCGATTCGCTCGGCCACCTCTCGCGTATCACCTTTGATGACAACGGCCTGCCGGTGTCCGAGATTGATCCGCTCGGCGGTAACACGGTTTTTCGCTATGACGATGCAGGCCGCACGGTGGAAGTGACGGAGCCTGACGGCAGCCAGCACCGCTGGGAGTATGACGCGCACGGCCGGATGACGGCGGAGCATCTGCCGGGCGGCGGCGTGGTGCGCGCCACGTTTAACGATTTCGGGCAGCCGCTGTGCGTCACGGACGAGAGCGGCGCGCAGTGGACATCAGACTATGACGCGGCGGGCAACCTCATCGCGGGGTGCGACCCGACGGGCGTGTCTGCGCATTACGTTTACGATACGCTCGGCCAGTTGCGCGAGGCGGACGTGCCTGGCCGCCCGGTAACGCGTTATGACTACGATCGCTACGGCTTTCTGACGCTTATTGCGCAGGCAGGCGCGGGCGAAACGCGGCTGCGCCACTCGGTGCGCGGTAATCTGCTGGAGAAACGCGACGCGAGCGGCGGCGTCACCCGTTACTTCTGGGATATGAAAGACCGGCTGGCCGCGATGCAGACGCCGGAGGGGCAGGAGATCCGCATCGGGTACAACCGCGAAGACGAACCGGTGCGCTACACCGATGAGGCGGGCCGCGAGACGCGCTTTATCTATAACGCCACCGGCATGGTGACGGCCTGCCACACGCCAGACGGCACGCAGACAGGCTATGAATACGATCCGGAAGACCGCCTGCTGGCCGTTATCAACCAGGACGGCGAACGCTGGGCGCTGGCCCGCGACGCGCTGGGCCGCGTGGTGACGGAAACCGACTACTGGGGCCAGGCGACACGCTACGAATGGGATAAAGGCGACCGGCTGATACGCCGCCTCGACCCGCTGGGGCGCGAGGTGCGCTACGGCTACGACGCCTCTGGCCGCCTGCGGGAACGGCGCAGCGGCGACACGCTCACCGCCCGCTACCACTACGACGACGGCGGCCGCCTGACGCTGTGCGAAAACCCGTGGCGGCGGCTCGCCTGGCGCTACGACCGCGCAGGCCGCGTGCTGTGTGAAGATCAGGACGGTTTTCAGCTTCGCTATGCCTATAACGCGCGTGGCCTGCCGGTACTGCGCGAGAGCGACGCCGGGCACCGCGTGGGCTATACGTGGGACGACGACGACCGGCTCATTAGCGTGCAGCTTAACGACGACGCGCCCGTGGCGCTGCGTTATGACGAGACGGGCAGGCTTGCAAGCGAACAGCTTTCGCCGACCCTGCGGCGCGCGATGGCGTATGACGCGCAGGGCCGGCTGACAACACAAGAAGTGACGCAGGGCGATATGCCTCTGTTTGCGAGCGGTTTCGCCTACGACCGCGCCGGGAATATGACGCGGCGGCAGGACAGTCAGTGGGGCGATGACCGCTACCGTTACGATCCGGTGGGGCGTCTCGTCGCGCACAGCGAGCCCGACGGCGCGCTGCGCCAGTTTGTACACGACGCCGCGGGCAATCATCTGCACACGTGCGTTCAGGCGGTTGATGATTCGCCGGGCGGCTGGTTTCGCGAAGGCGTTCACGAGGGCGTGCGTTACGTCTTCGACCGGGCGGGCGAACTGCGCCAGCGCCGTCACCTGCACACCGGCGAGGCGAAAGAGGATTTCCTCTGGGATGAGAACCGCCAGCTGATTGCGGTGCGCAAGGGCGAGCATCAGGTGCGCTACGGTTATGACGCGCTCGGACGCCGCGTCTTCAAGCAGACGCCAGACGAGACGCGCTGGTTCTACTGGCAGGGCGACGCGCTGGCGGGCGAAACGGTCACTCGCGCAGCGGCGTCGCTTGCGCCCTTAAGCCTCTTCGACACCGGCGGGCGCATCAAACGCGAGCAGGCCCAGGCGGCGCTTTTTCATCGGATGCGTGAATACATCTATTACCCCGGCACTTTCCGCCCGCTGGCGCTCCTGACGCAGGAGGGATCTCTGCGGGAGAGCTGGCACTACCACTGCGATCCGAACGGCGCGCCGGTCCGCCTGACGTCGGTCTGCGGGGAGATCGTCTGGGCGGAGCGCACCGGCGCGTGGGGCGAAAAAGGCCAGGTTTTTGCCAGCCGCATCGATAACCCGCTGCGCTTCCAGGGGCAGTATTTCGACCCGGAAACGGGTTTACATTACAACCGCTACCGTTACTATGATCCGGCGATAGCCGCCTATATCAGCCAGGACCCGATAGGGATGTTGGGTGGGGGAAACCCGTATCGCTACGCTCCTAATCCATTGATGTGGATTGACCCTTTGGGGCTGATTCGCGGTCCGTCAACTCTACCCGATGAGCCCGGTGTTTATATCATCCATGCAGGCGGAAAGTCATATGTAGGCTCGGCAGGTATTAAGCAACAGGGGATGCTTTCTCGCGTATCGAGCCCGGAACATGCCAAGGCGCAAAGATTGCTTTCTCAACCAGATGTCAAGGTTCAATACATTCGTGTTCACCTTGATGATTCGCTTACAGAAAGCGAAAGAAATAATATTCTGCGCTATTTTGAACAGCGTGAGTTCGATAAGGAAGTAAAAACTGTAGGTATAAATAACATGCTTAATGATAAGGGTTCGAGGATACAGGCTAAGCGAAAAAGATCTTACGCATTGTCGTTAATTTCTGAAAATAAAATTCGTTCATCAAGTAGACGAACAACTTGTAAAAAAAGTTAGTACGAGGGAGTAAAATGCAACAGACTAAACTTGGTGCTATCACGTATCATTATTTACCCGATAAAGATAATGGATATTATTGCATGGGAAATAAAACCGCCTGCCAGCATTTTGCTGAGGATGGCGCAAAAATTATACCCTGGTCTAAGGCTCCAGAATTTGATGATGATGTCGTCTCTCTTCGACTGGAGCTGACCGACAAAAATGTGAAATCGCTGAAGGGTAGGCCTCCTCAGTGGCTGGCAGGCTTAGCTAAGCTAACGTTTCTGCAAATGCCACTTGAGTTAATGGTAAATATGGAGCCGGGAGATCTTCCCGTCGGACTTAAAAGTTTAATGTTAGTTCATTATGAAACAAGTAGTTATTCCGCTCCTATTGCATGGAGGGCGCTTGCTGAATCGACTGCATTAGAAGCGTTAACTTTGCAAAATGATTTTGGATCAGAATCCTGCGCTGCTTTCACTTGCGTTAGTGACTTTCAGATGTTGAATTTATCATTCCTCTCTTACGATTCTGCAAAAAATGGGAAACTTGTAACGCTGATCGATAATAATAAAAGTTTCGAATTAATCAGTATAGATTGCATCACCCATGATGAAATAAATTCAGACGCTGTAAGAAACGCGACCGGGCTAAGTTTTATCGGCGTAGATAAAACCATAGATCTACATTCACTCGAAGGCTTAAGCAATCTGGAAGCTATTTTCATCAACAGCGCAAAATGCGAAATTGATTGTAGCATTTTTGATAAAATACCGAATATTAAAGAAGTGGAAATTATTAATAGCAAGAAAATAACTAACCCCGCTGCACTGTTAGCTAATCGAAAGGTTAATAAGCTTTTTGTTTTAGATTGCGGCAATCCGTTTAAGAAATTAAAAAAAGAAGTCGATCCTGGCGATTACGAACTTCTTGATATCGATTATTCGTAACGGATTGGTAGGGTGGGTAAGCTTGCGCACCCACCATTGTGTTAAACCGGCGGGTGCGCAAGCTTACCCGCCCTACATCGCTGTACCCAAAATGGCGCACCCACCGATATGGCGCACGCAAAAATCACGCTACCTTCATCACGCCTTTCAGGAGCGCATAATCGTAGAGACGGTCGCGGGCGATATTTTTCATCTTCACTTCGCACATGATGTCGAAATCGGTAAAAGACAGCGCCCAGTCGTTCAGCGTGCTGTTGAAATAATAATCGGAATGCGCGCGCAGTTTGGTTTTGGGAATGCCCAACTGCGACTGCTCCGGGTATCCCTGTTCCGGGATAAGCCCTTCCTGAGAGATGGAATAATGCAGCACCGGGCGCACGCCGCGCCAGGAGGCTTTTATCTGTTCGATACGTGGATCGTCCGGCGTAATAAACGCATTCTCTTTTACCCAGTAGTGATGAATATCCAGCACGATGGGGCACAGCCCCTGGGCCTGTAATACATCATCCAGCGAGCAGGAGATTTCATCGTTCTCCACGGTTAACATCTTCTGCGCCTGCGGGCTTAAGCGGGTAAACGCGTCGCGAAAGCCTTCGACGCCGCGCTTGCCATTCATGTGAATATTGATTTTGAAATCCTGAAAACGCTGCCCGTAGCCCATCATCACCGCACAGGTGGCGTGATATTCCACATCCTCAATAGCGCGATCGACCACATCAGGATTATCTGACGCTAACACCGAATACTGGCCGGGATGAAAGGAGAGGCGGATATCCTGTTCGCGCGCATATTCGCCGCAGCGGGTAAACAGCGGTGCGAGATCGCCCAAAAATTCCTGATAGACAGGTCCTGCCTCGGGCACCGTATAGAGCGGAAGTAAATCGCTGCCGATGCGCATCATGCGCAATGCAGGCGGTAACTGTGCGAGCTGCTCAAATGTAGAATACAGATTCCTGAGATTGGTCTCAGAGAGCTGATATAAGAGCGCCAGCCGTTGCTCATGGCTGAGGCTTAAAAAACGGGTGCGGGTCGTCGATTTAAACGGAAACTCCTGCTTTAGCCCTGAATCTAAAAACTTACACGCGAAACCTAATTTCATGCACCCTCCGGTTATGTCTGGTTTTAGTGTAGCAGTTGAAAACCGGCCGCCGCGTTACACCGTAGAGCCGCGGTTTAAGGAAGGGCGTTATACTGTCCGTTTGTTGCGGTTCTGCCGCGCTATTTACTGGCTTATCAGAAACAACTTATGAAATTTTTCACCTGGCGCGTTGTTCTTTTCCTTTTCGCCGTCGCGGCGCTGGCGTACGCGTGGCTGGCGCCACATTACAGCACTGAAGATAAGGCGTATTACGCTGCGGTCTTTTGTGCCATCCATGCCGACGACCCGGCCACATGGCCCGCCCGCATGGAAAATGCCATTGAGGGCAGCAACAACGATTACGCCCTGCAAAAAAGGCACTATAACGCCTCGCTTGGCCGTGAAGTGATCAAAACCTGGCAGGGAATGAACGGGGCAACGCGCGACGCGCTCGCCGCCGCCCCGCAAACCTGCGGCGACGAACTTGCCCGCGCGATGCGTTAAGGTTGCCGATTGACGGCTACACTCAGTGACGGGATTGACTGAACTGAGGTCGCTTTGCTGTCCGGACATAAATTTCTCGCTCTGAGCGGGTTTTCGCTGATTGCCGCCGCCTATGGCCTGGCGCGTTTCTCCTGGGGATTGCAGTTGCCTGCCGTCATTCGGGATATCCCGATGTCTTCAACGCTCGTCGGCGTGCTGTCGGCGGCGTCGTTCGCGGCGTATGGCGTGGCGAGCGTCGTCGCCTCTCTCTGTACCGCCCGCACCGGCCCCCGCTTACCGTCGCTGCTGGCGGGTCTCTTCGCCATTGTCGGGTTGCTTATCCTGGCGCGGTCGCCCGGCCCGCTCTGGCTGCTGGTGGGAGTGATCTGCGGCGGCGTCAGTTCCGGCCTGGTGTCGCCGCCTATGGCCGAAGCGGTGAACCGGAATGTCGCGCCGCCACAGCGCCCCGGCGTCAATACGGTTATCAATGCCGGTACAGGCGGGGGAATTATCGTCTCCGCGCTTGCCGTACTGCTGATGCCGGGCCAGTGGCGCGATATCTGGCTGCTGTTTGCGGCTGTAGCGGTTGTCCCGACGCTGATGGCGATGCGCGCTATGCCAGCGGGCACTACCGGCGAGCGCGTCTCGTTGCAGCGCCAGCTTGCGGCAGTCCGACAGCCCGCGCTGCGCCCGCCGCTGATCGTCGCGCTGTTAAGCGGGATCGTTAGCGCCGCGTACTGGTCTTTCGGGCCGCTGATGTTTGCCTCACTTGCCGATAAAGCCGCGCGCGACATCACGCTGCTGTGGCTGGTGACCGGCGCGGCGGGATGCTTCGGGGTTCTTACCGGCGCACTGATCGGACGCGTCGGGATTAATACGGCTCACCGGCTGATGCAAATCCTTACGCTGCTCGCCTTCGGCCTGCTGGCGCTCTCTTATACGCAGCCGTGGCTGTGCTGGGGCGTGGCGGCGCTGTATGGGTTTGCGTATATCACGCTCTCCGGCGTGTTGCTGGTGAGCGGCGTGGAGGCGGCGGGCGAGTTCCCGGCTGCCGGGCTTGGCGCGGTGTTTCTGCTGCTGGCGATTGGCCAGATGGCGGGCTCCGCGCTGTTTGGCGCACTGCTTGATAGCGTCGGCGCAGTCACGGCGCTGGGTATTTTTGGCGTCCTGGCGCTGGTGGCGCTCCTGTTACCGGCGACGCGCGCGAAATAACGGCGCGTGGATATATGCTCAAGAAAGCCTGCCGCACGCCGATAAACGTCTTATAAAGCTGCGCCTTTGATGGCGTACGGGGCGGGAGAAGGGGATCGGGCGCTTCCGCTGTGCTTTCTGGTCTGCCGGCGGAGTGCCGGAAGGGTAATTCAGGAATGTTTAAGTGCCGGTCGAACAAGCAGCGAAACGCTGTAATGGACGTCGAAAATGAAACCGGAGGTTGAAATGTATTCCTTCATAGCGCGACAGCCTATCTTTGATGCGTCGCTGAACACGGTGGCCTATGAGCTGCTCTACCGGGACGGACTGACGAATGCCTTCCCGAAAGTCTCCGCCGAGTTCGCCACCAGCCAGCTGCTCGCCGATCATTTTCTGGTAACGCCGTTACAGCGTCTTTCCGGCAACCATACGTCGTTTATCAATTTCCCGTATGAGATGATCGTCAACGGGCTGGCGCTGTCGCTGCCGCGCCACAAAGTGGTGATTGAAATCCTGGAAGACAGCACGCCGGATAACGCGCTGTTTACAACCGTGCGCGACATGTATGAGCGGGGCTACTGCTTTGCGCTGGACGATTTTACGCTGGAGAGCGAATGGAGCCGGTTTCTGCCGTATATCAGCGTCATCAAGTTTGATATTCAGGCGACAAGCGTTAATCAGATCAAAGCGTTTTTGAAAAATCATCCCAACCTGCGCTGCAAACTGCTGGCTGAAAAAGTTGAGCGCCGCGAAGAGCTGGAGCAGTATCAGAAACTTGGCTTTCATCTTTTCCAGGGCTATTTCTACAGCAAGCCGGAACTTATCAAAACCAAAAAGCTTCCTGAACAAAAAGTCTTTATTCTTGAGTTGATTCGCGAGGTCAATGCCGCCCGCCCGGATATCGCCAAGATAGAAACGCTCATCAGCCGGGATGTCGCGCTGACTTATAAGCTGATGCGCTATGTGAATAACATCAAATATCAGCATAACTACCACGCCAACGCCGAATCGCTGCCGTTTCGCAGCATTTTTGCGTTTCTCGGGCTCTATGAGCTGAAAAGGTTTATTACGATCCTCGCTGTCACCCATATCAGCGATCCGTCAGTGAGCGAGCTTTATAACGTGAGTCTGGTGTACGGACGCTTTTGCGAGCTGGCGGCGCACCGGATAGGCGGCGTCAGTGAGGATGACGCGTTTATCGCCGGGCTGTTCTCACGCCTCGACGCGATTATGGATATCCCGATGGAGACGCTGCTGGAGCAGATTTACGTCTCTAAAGAGGTCAAGAAAGCGCTTCTCAACCGCGAAGGCATTCCAGGAACGCTGGTTCGTCTGTGCGAGGCGTTCGAGCGCGCCGACTGGCTGCAGGTGGTGGTCGTGGCGAAAGAACTTAATCTCACCGAGCGCGATATCATTGATATGACGCATGAAGCCGTGAAGTGGGGCGACACCTTAATCTGATTTTTTCACGTCTGGCGGCCCGCCCGGCGCCGCCGTCACGCTCGCAAGCTAAAACGTTGTTCCGATTATCCCGTCATTCTCGCGCATCTTGACTACGCTTTTACAGGCACGCCGACGTGCGGCGCCTGTGCGCTGACGTCGTTGGTTCTGGATGACTTCAGGAGACGGAGATGCACCCTCACACGACCTCACGATCCCCGGCAGTTGCCGTGGCGCTGTATGAACTGCTCAACCCCATTCCCTTAGGCTTTTTCGTAGCCGCGTGGATTTTCGACATCATCTACATGAAAAGTTTTGTGCTGATGTGGACGCACGCCGCCAGCTGGCTCATCGCCATCGGGCTGGTGGTCGCCATTATCCCGCGACTGATAAGCCTCGGGCAGATCTGGCCTGGGCGTCGCCATCTGCACGGCCCGGCGCAGCGGCTGCATTTCTGGCTGAACCTGGTCGCGATTGTGCTGGCTATCGTTAACGCCTTTATTCACAGTCGTGATGCTTACGCCGTGGTGCCTGCGGGCGTCATTCTCTCTACGCTGGTCGTGGCGCTGATGCTGCTCGCCAATGTTCAACTCGCGTTACGCCAACGCACTGCTTAAGGAGAAGCCCGCATGAACAACATTCATCGACTCGCGCTTGCCGTTTCGCTGGGCGTTTTACTCGCCGGCTGTGATAACAGCGCCACGCTCGACCCGCAAAAACAGGTCGGGCCAAACCCGGAACTGCCGGAGGCGAAAAATTTCCTGCTGCCGCCGATGCAGGTGCCGGAAGGCGTCGCGTGGAAAGAGGGCGAGATGCCCACAGTGGCGCAGGGCCTGAAGATTGAAAAAATCGCCGACGGGCTGATGCATCCGCGTCAGGTCTATGTGCTGCCGAATAACGATATTCTGGTGGCGGAATCCAACGGCACGCCGAAGCCCACCACCCGTCCCAAACAGCTGATTATGGGCATCGTACAGAAGGCATCCGGCAAGGGCGGGCCTGGCGGTAACCGCATTACGCTGCTGCGTAACGTTAACGGCAAATGGGAAAAACATACCTTCATCGAAAATCTCAACGCGCCGTTCGGCATCCAGCTTACCGGCAATACGCTGTGGGTGGCGAACGCCGACAGCCTGGTGAAATTCCCGTATCAGGAAGGGCAAACCGAGATCCGCACGCCGGGCGAAGAGGTGACCGAACTGCCCGGCGGGCCGATTAACCATCACTGGACGAAAGCGCTGCTGGCAAGCCCGGACGGCAGCAAGCTCTACGTGGGCGTGGGCTCGAACAGTAACGTGACGGAAAACGGCATCGGCGCGGAATACCGTCGCGCGGCGGTGCTGGAGGTGGACGCCGCTACCGGCGCGAGCCGTATCTACGCAAGCGGCCTGCGTAACCCGACTGGCCTGCAGTGGGAGCCGCAGAGCGGCAAGCTGTGGGCTATCGTCAATGAGCGCGATGAGATCGGCTCCGACCTGGTGCCCGATTACATGACCTCAGTGCAGGAGAAGGGCTTTTACGGCTGGCCGTACAGCTATTTTGGCCAGCACGTGGATGAGCGCGCCAAACCGCCGCGCCCGGATCTGGTAGAGAAAGCCATCAAGCCTGACTATGCGCTTGGCTCGCATGTCGCACCGCTCGGTCTGCATTTCTATACGGGCGAGAATATGCCGCAGTATCGCGGCGGCGCGTTC
This sequence comes from Cronobacter muytjensii ATCC 51329, assembly GCF_001277195.1. Classification (NCBI taxonomy): domain Bacteria; kingdom Pseudomonadati; phylum Pseudomonadota; class Gammaproteobacteria; order Enterobacterales; family Enterobacteriaceae; genus Cronobacter; species Cronobacter muytjensii. The sequence continues at coordinate 1,895,421 of NZ_CP012268.1, read as the reverse complement.
ATCAGCGAGCACGGTAGCTGGAACCGCTCGCCGCTCAACGGTTATCAGGTCGTATGGGTGAAATTTGAAAACGGCAAACCGGTGGGCATGCCGCAGCCGGTCGTCACTGGCTTTCTGACGGACGATCAGAAGCAGGTGCGCGGGCTGCCGGTCGGCGTCGCGCAGGATAAAAACGGCGCGCTGCTGATTGCCGATGACGCCGGTAACGCCATCTGGCGCGTGAGCGCCGCGCAGTAACCCTAAAGGCCGCCCCGTGCGGCCTTTTCTCCCTCCCCGAAGCAACGTACCGCCGCCTGCTATACTTCTCTTTCATTCAACAGCAAGGAGTTAACGATGCCGGAATCTGTTCAACGCGACGCGATGCCTTATTTTCTCTTTCTCTGCGAAGGCCGTGTGCTGGCGCAAAATATTGATGGCCGGATTATCGATCTTGGCGAGGCCACCGATGAGAACGGCACCTTCGCCTGGCGTCTTGATGGCAATGACGAGCACGGCGAAGGGCTAAAAAGCGCCGCTGCGGTGCTGGACGATATCGCAGGGCATCTGGAATTTCTGTTCCTTGACGGGCAGTTTACCAGCCTGCCGGATGTGGCTGAGGATTACGCCGGTAAACTCGACGAGGCGCCCGCCAAAGAGATCGTACTCAATGAGATGAGCGATAAGGGCGGCGACGATAACCCGCCAGCCGTATGACGTCGCGCCGCTGTTCATTACGGCGGCGATTCGCTAAGCTCCCGGCGTAAAGTGACAGGAGAGCAGGCGATGGATTACCCGGACGCGGAAAAGCGCGCGCGTGATAAAACGGATTTCCGGGTACGGCTGGCGTTAATCGATGAACTGCGTGACGCGCCAGCGCCCGAAAGCGTCACGCTGCTGACGTGGATAATGAAAAACGACTTTGTGTTTGCGGTGCGCGCCGCCGCCTGGCGCGCGCTGGCGCATAAAGGCGTTCACTGCGCGCCACCGCGTGAGAAAAACCGTTTTCGGCTCTGGCTGGAGGGCGCGGCGCGCAAAACCGGGCGCGGCCTGCAAAAACTCTACGACTGGCTGTGGATTTTTACCTGACGCCGGTTATTTCTCTTCCTGCGCCTGCTCGTCCTGGGTCTGTTCCTCTTCCTCATTGCCTGGCAGGAAATCAGACACTTTCAGCTCTGACAGCGACGCCGCTTTCTCTTTAGCGGCGTCAAGCTGTGCTGTGGCGTCGCCCGGCAGAAGATCGGAGACGGTCGTTTGCGCCGCACGGCTCGCTTTTTCTTTGGCCTCATCCCACTGGCTTTGCGCTGAATCTCTCAGCCCGGCGGCGCTGGCGCTGGCCTGCGCTTTCAGTGCTTCCGCCTGTGTTTGCGCCTCTTTCACATGGCTGTTGAGTTCCTCTTTGGCCGCGTCGTCGCAGGCCGCCAGGATAAACGTGGCGCCGACCAGCGCCGCGAGCGCGAATCTGTTCATGATGTTTTCCTTTATATAAACGCAGGTGTGTTCGCATCTTACCTGCTGGCGCGTCCATGCGCAGCGGGCGGGCGAGGGAGGGGCGCGCAGGCGCGCCAAAGGCTTTAAGCAGATTTACGTAGCCTGTTCAGGCAAATAAAAGAAGGCGTTTATTTTCAAACGGTTAATTCGACAAGACGCAGGCGCGCGGCGGATTCTTTACACTGCGGCTAAAATTACCAGCGAGGTAAAGGTGTGTAAAACAGCGAGGCGGTGATGAATTTACTACTCAATTTCCCCGATGCCGCGCAGCGGCGCGAGGCAGAGACGTTCGAAACCCTGATAGAACGCCCGGCGCTGCGGGTGGAGCGTATCGTCTCAACCGGCCAGGCAAGCCCGCCCGGTTTCTGGTACTGCCAGGCGCAGGGCGAATGGCTGGCGCTTATCGCAGGCCGCGCCGCGCTGCGCTTTGAAGACGGCGACGAAGTTACGCTACACCCCGGCGACTGCCTGAATATCCCGGCGCGGCGTAAACACCGCGTGGAGTGGACCGACGCCACCGCGCCAACCGTCTGGCTGGCGGTATTTTACGACGAGTCGTAAATCAGGAGCGGTTACTGGCGAGATCCGGCGTTGTATTGTGATTCAGCGTGACCACCGAACTGATATTATCCGGCAACCGACGCGCTTCTAAATAAACGGTTTTCCAGTAAGGATTATCTAAAGAGGAGCGGGTTACGCCTTTACTGGTGGAGGCGTGAATAAACTGCCGGTCGGAATCATAGAAGCCCACATGCAGCGCGCCCTTAATACGGAAAAATACCAGATCGCCAGGCCGCAGTTTATTTTTATCGACCCCTTTGCCCATCTGAATTAATTCATGGGTGGTGACGCGCGCCATCGGCAGATTAAAGCGGTCATGTAAGGTACGCCAGACAAAACCAGAGCAGTCGATGCCGTCGCGCTCTGTGCCGCCCCATTCATAGGGCGTGTTGTGCCAGGTATTCATCTGATCATGCAATGCCGCGATAACCGGGATCAAATCGGGGCGCTGGCTGTTGGCAGTGGCCGCAGGATGCGGGGCGACAGCTTCAGGTTTTGGGGCTTTGGTTGCGCATCCTGTCAGATAAGTACAAAAGAGTAGGGCAAAAAAAGCGGTGGCGCGGAATTCCATATCGACTCACTGACAAGAAGGTTTACTGTTTCGGTGCCGGGATTTTTACTAAAAATGCGTTTTATCGCCAGCCCTTTCTCATGCTTTACACTTATTGACGTATATGAAAAATAATGTTTCGCCAGACTGCGATTTTTCTGAATAGAGTATTCAAATGTGACCGCTTAAATGTCGGTTGCGAGGATAACCAAATATTATTCGTGGGGAAAATAACGCATTGTGATTACATTTATTTGTGATTAGCTTTTGCGCGCCATTTATTTAACGCCAGCAACTATGAGGTTATTTTAACGCGCCGGTGTCGTTATTCTGGCGCAGCGCTGCCAGCAGGCGCGCTTTACGCTGCTCGAGCTCGATTATCTGTTCTTCAATATCTTTCAGACGCTGATACTGTACGGCCTGGGTTTCCGGACAGAATGATGCGCCTTCAATCAACAGCATGCAGTCGGGAAAGGCGCGGATCTCAGCCACGCTAAAGCCGGTTGCGATTAACCGCTGGATCTGGCGCACCTGCGTAATGGCCTTGCTGTCGAAATAGCGATAGCCGTTACAGGCGCGTACTGCCGTAAGCAGCCCATTATTGTGATAATGCCGGATGGCGCGCGCGCTGACGCCTGTCGCTTTTGCCAGTTTACCGATTGTCAGTTCCATCGTTTCTCCTCATCAACGGCTTGACTCTGACATTAATGTCAACGTTCAGGCTAGCCAGGAATCCATTAACGAGGAAGCGAAAATGCCTGTAATGATCTACCGGACGTTTATCAGCCTGTGGTTGTTTATCGCCACCGTGACCTTAGCTCACGCGCGTAGCTATACGGTGACCGCGCCGGATGGCGTCACGATTGCCGTACAGGAAAGCGGCGACCCAGACGGCAAACCGATAATTTTTCTGCACGGGCTGCTGGGCAGCCACCTGAACTGGAGCCGACAGCTTGCCGACCCGCAACTGCAGCGCTTTCGACTGATAACCTTTGATCTGCGCGGCCACGGGCTTTCCGACAAGCCTGATAACGACAATGCGTATCGCGAGGGCAGGCGATGGGGAGCCGATCTCGCCGCGGTGATTGAAAAAAGCGGCGCGCCGCGACCGGTGCTGGTTGGCTGGTCTCTGGGTGGCGCGGTTATCACATCTTATCTTGCTGAGTACAGCGACAGCCGGATTGCCGGCGCGTTATACGTGGGCGGTGTGGTGGAGTTAACACCCGCGCTGATTCCCGCGCATCCCGCAATTTATCGCAACATGACGGCGGCAGATTTACTCACGCACCTTGACGGCGAACGCGAATTTTTGCGGCTCTGTTTTTATCAGCAACCCGACCGGGACACCTTTGAGCGTCTGCTGGCCAACGCGGCAATGGCGTCCTGGATAATGCAGCGCAACGTGCCGCAGATAATGGTGCCCGCAGAAAAAGCGCTGAGCGCCGCGCGTGTGCCGTTGCTGTTTATCTACGGCCAGCATGACGCGCTGGTTAACCCGCAGGCGTCGCTGAAAAGAGCGAAAGCGCTCAATCCACGCATACAGTCAGAATGGTATGCACGTTCCGGCCATGCGCCATTTATTGAAGAAGCCGCGCGGTTTAACGCGCAGCTGGCAGCATTTGTTCAGGCGACGGCGCGCTAAAGAGAAAGCAGGAACGGTGGCGCGACGGGAGTGATACGCCGGGCGCCGCTTACTGGCGAGAAAAAACGGTGCGCTACGTGAATTCTGAGAAAAAGCGTGAGGCTCAGCCGTGCAGATTTCGCGTAGCGCAACGGCATTACGTTAACGCGATGCGGAGGTTACGCATCAGGCATGCAGGGCAGGTCAGAATGGGGACAGGCGAACAGCGTCGGATGGCCGGGTTCCGGATTAAAATGTAATTTAACATAATATACATTATGCGCACCAAGATGATTCGTGGCTGAATCCAGCGTTTATCGGTCGTCATCATCGCCCTGGTCGCTGACACGCTGACACGCTGACACGCTGACAGCGTCTCTGCGCTCATTGCTTTCGTTCGGACACCTTACGCTCAGCGGCGGATCGGGCGGATAGTATGTGGTAATGGAGAAATTCCCGCGCGCCACGCGAAACGTCGTGAAGAAATCCTCCATCAGCTCCAGCGCGTCGTCATCGTCCAGCTGCAGGTCGACATCCAGATCGGTCTGTTCTGTCAGTTCAGGTTTCCCGAAGAGGTAAAAACCGTGATGCTTTCTTACGAGCGTAGAAACCCGCGCTTCAAGGCTGTCGCTTGTCATCAGATCCTCCGCGCTTAACGCTTATCACTGCGCCAGCGCCTGCCGCTCATGCGTTGCAATAAATTCGTTTTTCAGCGCGCTGTAGAGAACAGACTGATACCCGCTGTCGCGGGCGGCGGCCAGTTTCAGCGCTTCATATTCCCGCGCGATTTCCTCATGGGCGCGCAGATAATCGCGAAACGCCAGGTGGCGCGTAATATGCGCGTTGCCGGTACGGAAAGCATGAATATGATGCGTGCGTGCGGCGTCGCCTTTCACAAAGTAACGCCTGCCCGGTATACCGTATTCGCCGCGCGGCGTGTAGCCCAGCCCCTGCATGGTATCAGCGCATGCATCGAGCGCGGCTATATCAGCCACCTCAAGCAGGATGTCGATAACCGGTTTGGCTGTAAGCCCCGGTACTGACGTACTGCCAATATGATGAACGGCCACAACAACCTTGCCGAGCGAGGCGCGCAGCCAGTTTGCTTCTTTACTGAAACGATCCGGCCAGGCCGGGTTATACGACTCAAGCGTGATTAATCGTGCGGGCATTGTTATCTCCTGCATAAACTCAGCCAGGCGCAAGCGTTTCCATAACTATCTGCGCGCCCGGCATCATCGCGGTTAACCCGTCGATAAGCTCCCGGGCTGCGGCACTGGCGGCGTCCTCCGGCATCGGCGGCAAGCATTCCAGAATAAACCACATCGCCTGCGCGTGGGAATCCAGGCGGGTACGCACGCCCTGCCGCCAGTTCCAGCGCCGACATGTTACGCCTGCGTCATCGCGCCATACCGGTTCGCCCGGCTCCGGCGATTCGTTTACTGTCTCGCCTGCTTTAACGGTATCGAAAGCTTCCGTGCCGTCGGCCATCACCAGGCGCGGTTCCCCCTGGTACGCCGCAACGTTTTCACCGCCAACGGGTACGGCGTATTTGATACTTATCGCGTTATAGAGGTCGACGACAGGATCGAGAGACGGCATGCTGCCATCGCGCGCGACGCGTTTGCGCAGCGCCTGCGCCGAGCACGGCGTGCGTTTGGGTTTAGCGCCGAAGGCCTGAAACACGGCGTCCCACGCGTCAAGATGCGCCTGCGCCCACGGAAAATCGTCGTGTTGAACGTGGCGGCAGGCCGTCTCCAGCGCCCTTCTCCCTGCATCACTGTCAACCAGCGGTGCGGCAATCACGTGAATACTGATGGCCCTGAAGCCGGGTGCAAGCTGCATGATTGCCGGCGCGATTGACGGTTTTAACGGTTTCATCGGATAATCCTGTAATGACTATTTTATTTCATGGTAATGACCAGTGACCCGCAAAGTCAATATAATGACTGATTCAGGTGCAGATGCTGACTATCTGAGCCTCGCGCTGGCACAGCGCTTAAAAGCCTGGCGTAAAGCGCACAAAGTGACGCTGGACGCGCTCTCGCAGCGCGCAGGCGTCAGTAAAGGAATGCTGGTTGAGCTGGAAAAAGCGGCTGCGAACCCCAGTATCGCCATTTTATGTAAGATTGCCGCCGCGCTGGGGCTGTCGGTGGCCGATCTCCTGGATGTGGCGAGTCAGCCTGCGGCGCGGCTGATTGATGCCGGGTCGATTCCGGTGTTATGGCGCGGAGAAAACGGCGGAACGGCGCGGCTCCTTGCCGGTACAAGCGGCCCGAATATGGTCGAGCTGTGGCGCTGGGAGATGCCGCTGGGCGAGGCTTTTAGCTCAGCGGGGCACCCGCACGGCACGACGGAACTGCTGCATGTTGAGCATGGTGTGCTGACGCTCGTGATTGATGAAGAGCCTGTTCAGGTGCCTGCCGGGTCGTCTGCGGTGGCCCGTACCGATGCGCCGCACCGCTACGTCAATGCGCATAATGCGCCGCTGATTTTTACCATGACGGTATATGAGCCGCACTGAAGCGGGTTTTTAAGTGACAACGTCACCAGTAAACTGCTTGCTGAGCGTCAGGCGATTTAGCGCACCGGCGCTGTACCGGACGTCATCGACGCACGCGACTATCAGCATCAACCCTCGCCCGCCTTCACACATTAGCGCCGCGTCGTCGTCCTGCGCCGCCTGACGGGCCTCGTCGAGTTTGCCGTCAGGAATGGCGTTGCCGTCATCAGTGAAAATGACGCGCGCGCACTCGCCCTCGCGCTGAAACTCCACGGTAAACTCACGCGTCGGGATCTCGTCCAGCGCGTGGCGGATGACGTTCGCCGCCGCCTCGCAAACCGCTAAATCCAGCGCGAAACGCCAGCTGTCGTTCACCGGCAGCGACGCCATAAACTGTGCGAGCGCATCGGCGATCGGGCCGAGTGCCTCCAGGCGCGCCGGGAACGTCAGGACGTCGCTCATTGGCTTATCCTTTTAGCCGGGCGAGCGCGGCGGCGCGATCGGCGCAGAGCACAAATACCCTGTCCATGCGGGTGAGTTTGAACATGTTCATGATGTTGTTATTCAGCGAACAGAGCGCCATCTCCCCTTTGCCGTTCATCTGCTTAAAGAGCGCAATCAGCGTGCCGAGACAGCTACTGTCGATAAAATCCACGCGCGAGAAATCGATAATCAACCCGCCGGTGGTGCGGGCTATCTCTTCGCTTACGCCCTGGCGAAATGCGGCCGCCACCGAAGCGTCAAGCCGACGCGCCACGGGCGTTATCACGCTTACGCCGTCCAGATGTTCAGTTTCAAGATTCATCGCGCACTCCCTCTGTACTGCGTTCAATAATTAACAGTGATACGTCATCGGCCATCGCCACCTGATCGCCCTTCTTCCCGGCGCGCCAGCCGACAAGTTTCTCATGCAGCGCGGGAAAGATAGCATCCAGCGGGCTGGAAACGTGACGCTGTAACCAGTTTTCCAGACGCTCCTGGCCGAATTGCTCATGCTGCGGATTTTCGCACTCGGTAATGCCGTCGCTGTAAAGACAGAGACGGTCGCCGGGGCGCAGCGTGAACGGCGTTTCATCCCAGCTTAAGCCCGCCAGTAACCCTACCGGCGCCCCGCCGCCGCCGATGCGTGTAATGGCGCCGTCGGGGTGCGTGATAAACGGCGTCGGATGCCCGGCCTGGCACAGCGTGCCCTCCCCGGTGTTGATATCAATAACGCCGTAGACCATCGTGAAATAGCTGACAATTTCGGTGTCGTCATGACAAAAACGCTCGTTGAGGATACGAATGACCTCATGCGGCGCGGTCACGCTGTCGCCGTCAAACAGAAAGCGCTCTACCGCGCGCCCGTGCAGGAACTGGCGCGCCACCGCGAGCGACATCATCGCCGCGCCCACGCCGTGGCCTGCCACATCAACGCAGTAAAAGCCAAGATGGCTGTCGAGCGGGAAAAGATTGAAGATATCGCCGGAGACATAGGCCGACGGGACAAACAGCCAGTCGGCGAAAAAGCTGTCGTAGTGCATCCGCCGCCCGGGCAGCACCGACCGCTGAAGCTGCGCCGCCGCCTGGAGATCGCTTTCGATTTGCGTCAGCGCCTCGCGCAGCCGCGCATTGCGGGCCGCGAGCGTCGCTTCCAGCTCCAGGATACGCTCGCCCGCGTGCAGCCTGGCGCGCAGCTCGCTCTGGTTGACAGGTTTACTGAGGAAATCATCCGCGCCCGCCTGAAAGCCGAGCGCCAGATCGTCCACGCTTTCGCGCGCGGTGAGTAAAATCAGGTAGATGTAGTGTTCCTGAAAGCGCGCGCGGATCTCCTGGCAGAGCGTCAGCCCGTCCATCACCGGCATCTCCCAGTCACTTAACACCATATTGACCGGCTGTGTGGCGAGCACGTCCAGCGCCGCCTCGCCGTTGACGGCTTCCAGCACCTCGTAGCCCCATTTTCCCAGCATACTGCCGAGCAGCCGCCGGTAAACGGTGGAATCATCAACAATTAACACGCGCTGTCTGTCAGGCATGACGGCTCCTCAAAGCGGTAAATACCAGATAAGGCTGACGGTGCCCTCGCGGAACTTGCCATTGCCGCTCGCATGACCGGGGTAACGCGTGCCGCTGTAGTTGGCGTACTGAATCGAGAATGTGCCCGGCTTGTAGCCCGCGTAGCCGAAGCTGTAGCTGTAATCGCCGTTCCACGGCTGTTGCTGGCTGCTTTCCGGGTACCAGAACGCGGTGGCGCGCACAAAATAGTGTTGCTTGTACGTATAGCCGCAGCCGCCCAGCACCACGTTTTTATTACTGCGGATGCCGTTGCTGGCGAGATCGTAGTAACGCGGCACCCAGGTATAGCCCACCTGGCAGATAATGGAATCGCCCTTGTTAATCAGCAGATGCTTCTCCAGCGGTTTGGGAAGCGAGAATTTATACGCCGCTGTGACGCCGCCCTGCTCAAAATAGGTGCGCCGCTTGTTGCCTGAAGGCCAGATATGGTTATCGCCATAGTTGCTGTAAACCAGGCTGAAGGTGTTGGCGTGCCAGTCGTCATAGCCGAAGCTGTAGCGAAAGTCGCTGGTATAGCGGCTAAAGTCACGTACCGGCGCGCGCAGCGTGACGTTAGCGAAGAGAAAGCTCCACGGCGAATACTGCATGCTCAGGTTAACGGTCTGGTTGATTTTGTTAGTCTGCGACGCGGTATCGCTACTGTTCGGGATCGTCACCCACTGATCTTTCAGCCCGCTGTTAAAGCTCAGCGCGCCGGAAAACTTATTGTCATTGCCGGAGAAAAGCCGTCCCCAGCGGCTGGTGAACACGCCTGTCTGAATCGGCTCCGCCTCGGTATCGGTGCTTTGCTTCGCCGCCGCAGCGGCGGGCGGCGTGGCGGCGATGCCCGGTTGCGCCGCCAGTGCGAGCGTCGCCAGACCGAAGTAGTGAAATGCCCTCGTCATACCCTTGTCGTTCCTTAATTGGGGATCCAGCGTCCGGCGACGTCATATTTCGCCATCAGCCAGAGAATGCCCAGCGCCACGCTGTGAACCAGCGTATTTTGCAGCCAGGCCTGATGCCATAAATCGAAATGCACCACCTGGCTTACCAGCAAGACCACATACACATGCAGAATAAAGGTATATAGCGAGTGCTGGCCGAGCGGGATAAGAAACCAGCCGGTCAGGCGGTAGATGGGCGTCCAGCACCAGGTCAGCAGCAGATAGACCGTCACCATCAGGCTAAAATCGTTCAGTACGCGCAGCGGCCCAAGCCCGTTCTTGGCAGCCCAGGTGTGATACAGCGCGTTGAAATCCGCAGGCGATATCACATGCATCAGCAGGCCCGGCGGCATAAAGGGGTTGGTATGGTTCTGGGCGATAAACAGTAATATCAGCGCGCAGATGACCATTACCGTGACGGTCACTTTCCCCGGCCCGGTGCGTGCCAGCGACAGCAACTCCTCTTTATGCCAGCCACAGCACATCCCTAAAACGTAGATAAACTGCCAGGCCATCAATGGAAACGCGAACTCAAATTCGCTGTGGGTCAGGCGCACCGGGTTCACCTGATACAGTCCGTAAATCAGCGCTGATACGGCAATCAGCCACGGAGTTTTACGATATTGCAGCAGCGCGAGATACAGCGGGCTAATCAGCAGCAAAAAGACGTAAAGACCCAGAATTTGCGTCTGATGCGGCCCAATTTGTAAAAATAAAACAATGTTGAACCAGGTTTCTTTAATTTGCGGCGTGGTGGGAAACAGTGACCAGGTATTGCCAGAGAAACGATCGACAAAGTGCGTTATTTCAAAGGTATTAATGAAGGGCAATTTCGATAGCAACAACACACTCAAAATAATAACGGCATTAACGAGATAGATCTTCCATGCGCGCTGCCAGAGCGCCCATCCCACCGTCAGTAATACGGCTTTTTGCAGTCGCTGACGATTGAGCATGCCAAGCATAAACCCCGCCAGGATCACAAACCCTTCAGCGCCTGTGGTTAATCCGAAACGTTCCCACGTCAATATATTAAATATCGACATCACTTCGGTATGCGCCACTATCATCATAACCAGCGCAATGCCGCGCATCAGGTCGATACGCAGGTCGCGCCGGTCTGCCGCGACATAGCGCCAGGAGACGCGCGCGCGCGGCATGTCGCGGGTTGAAGCTACGCTTGCAGAATCGCTCATCGGCACGGTTTCTTATCGGCTGGGGCCGCCCACGCCCGGGCAGCGCAATATATTCTGAGTATTATCAGAAAAGTGTATACGGCAATAAGCGGCTGTCAGCGTTTCGCGGAAAATATATTTTCCCGCGCGGGTAATCGCAAAAGCGAAACGGCGCAAACGACCTGGTGAAATTATCCTGCTGGAAACTTTAGCGCGGGCATCTACAATCACTTCATAAACTTAAAACCAATGATCTGTTGCGCCAGAGATATTTCGCTGATGGGGAATAGTTGCCTTTGATAATTATTCCGCGCCGCTGTCTGGGTTGTGTCTGGATGATGATACCGCTATGGGCTTTTATTTCTCCCGCTTTGAAGACCGTAAACCGCCGGAGCCGTTAAAAACGCCCCGCGTCGTGAAAATTCTCTGGCAGATAATGTCCGTCGCGGCGTTGGTGCTGGGCGCAAATTATATTCGCTGGCGCTGGACCGATTCACTGAATATGGATGCGCTGTGGTACGCGCTGCCGCTGGTCATTGCGGAAACCTGCGCCTGGATAGGCACGGTGCTTTTTACCATCAACCTGTGGCGTGAGGATGATCCGCCACAACAGCCCGCCCCGCTGGATATCAACGACTGCCTGAATCCGGATGACCGCGCGGAGCCGCGCCCGGTGCGCGTCGACCTTTTCATCGCCACCTATTCCGAAGATGTTGAGCTGGTGCGGCTGTCCATCAAAGATGCGCTGAAAATCCGCTATCCAGGCCCGCTCGATTACCGCATCCATGTCCTGGACGATGGCCGCCGCCCTGCGATGCGCGCGGTCTGTGAGGAAGAAGGCGTTAACTACATCACCCGCGAAACCAATATCGGTTTTAAGGCCGGTAACCTGCGTAACGGCCTGGAGCAGACTGACGGCGATTTTATCGTGATTTGTGACGCCGACACCCGCGTATTCCCGACGCTGCTTGAACATACGCTCGGCTATTTCCGCGACCCGGACGTCGCCTGGGTGCAGACGCCGCAGTGGTTTTTCGATTTGCCCGAGGGCGAACGGCTGCCGCGCTGGCTGGCGCGCAAAGCGGGCAAGCCGGGCTATGCGCTCGGCTGGCTGTCGGAGAAAATCGTCGGCCCGGTGACTATCGGTCGCGACCCGTTCTTCAACGATCCGCGCATGTTTTATGATGTGATCCTGCGCCGGCGCAACTGGGCGAACGCGGCTTTTTGCTGCGGTGCGGCGTCGGTGCATCGCCGGGAGGCGATTATGCAGGCAGCGCTGCGCAGTTATGTCTGGACGGTGGAAGAAGAAATCGACCGCCACACGCGCGACATCCGCGACCCGTCGATGCGTGAAGCGCTCCAGGACGCTATGCGCCCGCATGTGCTCTATGATACCGAGCTGACGCCTTATAAATTCCACGTCTCGGAAGATATCTATACCTCTATCGTATTGCATGGCGACAGCGCGCGTCGCTGGCGCTCGGTGATGCATCCGCGCATCGAATCGAAAATGCTCTCGCCGCAGGACATGCTGACCTGGATTATCCAGCGTTTTAAATATGCCGCCGGCTCCCTCGATATTCTGTTTCACGACAATATTTTCAGCCGCCGTCGCTTTAAGCTCTCGCTGCCCCAGACGCTGATGTACGCCACCACATTCTGGTCTTATCTCGCCTGCGTCTGGAATACCGTGTTTCTGGTGTCGCCGCTAATCTATCTCTTTACCGGCATTCCCCCCGTTTCCGCCTGGTCGACGCCCTTTTATCTGCATTTTCTGCCCTTTTTTATCGTCTCGGAGCTGGCGTTTATGTTCGGTACCTGGGGGATTTCGGCGTGGGATGGCCGCGCCTCGTATCTGGCGTTCTTCTCCATGAATCTCAAGGCGCTGGATACGGTGCTGCGCGGCGAGCAGATCAAGTTCCACGTGACGCCGAAAGAGCGCCAGACCGGGCGCTTCCTCTACCTGGTGAAGCCGCAAATCGCCATTGTGGTGCTGACGCTTGCCGGGCTTATCTGGGGCGGTATTCAGGTGGCGCGCGGCGCGGTGGACGATCCGTCCGGCTATGTGATTAACATCTTCTGGGGCGCGGTGAATATCGCCGCCATGCTGCCGATGATTATGGCCGCCATGTGGCAACCGGCGGATGAGGAGAGCGGCGCATGAAAGTCACCGACGCCCTGCTGAGCGCGCGCAGCTATATCACCATTCTGGTGGGCTTTTTGATTGGGTTCGCCGTCGTGGTCTGGGTTGAACGCCAGATGCCGACGCGCGTGGAGAGCAGCAGCGGCATTACGCTTAGCGAAGATTTCCCGCCGCTGCCGCAATCGCGCCAGCTCACCTTCGACGAAGCCGTGTGGGCGCGCGTCGCCTGGCAATATTTTGTCAACAATACCCGCCCCGATGGCCTGGTGAACGCCCAGGACGGCGCGCCGTGGTTCAGCCTCTGGAGCACTGGCAGTTACCTGCTGGCGGCGGTCTCCGCCTACCGCCTGGAGGTGATCACCCGCGACGAGTTTGACGAGCGCGTCACAGAGGCGCTGTATACGCTCGGCGAACTGCCGCTCACACCGCAGGGCCTGCCAGCCGCTTACTACCGTGCAGAGTCGCAGGAGATTTTGGGCAAGCCCGAGAGCAGCGCCATTGGAGCCGGACGCTTGCTGATGGCCTTACAGGTGCTGCTGTGGCACTACCCGCAGCATGCGCCCGCCGTGACCGCGCTAATGTCGCGCTGGGATCTCGACGCGCTGTTTGTTGAGGCGAAAAATACCAGCGCGGCGCTGCCGGTGCGCCACTGGGTGATCCCGACCGACGAGCCGCGCGACAGCTTCGGCTATCGCACCTACGCAAGCCATACGCTGCGCCTGATTAACACCACGGCCGGGCTTGCCGTCACGCAGCCACCGGAAGGCCAGAGCATGATTGATATCGACGGGATCATGGTGCCGGACGAAGGGCTTCGCACGCCGTGGGGCAAACAGCCGTCGCTGGTGAGCCTGCCCTGGCTGTTGACCGGGCTTGAGCTGGGTTTTGACGCGCAGAGCGGCGAAGTGGCGTGGCGCATCATGCAGATCCAGCAGCGCCGCAACAGCCTGCGGGTACGCAAGCCGCCCATCAGTACCGACTACGCCGAACAGGCGCCCGATTACGCAGCCGCCATTCCTGAGCGTCAGCCGGAGCGCGAGGCTGGCGAAACCGCCTATGACAAAACCGCGCCGGAGCGCACGGCCATTACATCCACCCGCTCCGCCTTCGCCTGGTACGCGCTTTTTCGCAACGGCTGGAGCGAAGCCCTGCGCCAGCAGGTGCAACCGTTGCTGGTGCCGGGTAAAGGCTGGCAGCGCGGTCTGAATCTGAATAACAGCGTGAATAACGTGATTGATGCCGACACCAACGCGGTGGTGCTGGAGAGCCTTGCCTATATCACCGGCGGGCAATTGCTCTGTCTGGGATGCCAGCACACGCCTTCCACCGCCAATGCTTCTGCGGGAGTAACACCATGACTTTGACATCTTTGCCCCAGTTTTTTCGCTTTTGCGCCTGCATTTTTTTACTGCTGGGCTGTTCGGTGACGGCCCAGGGGCGGGGCCAACTGCCCGCGAATGATTATCCGGCGCGTCACGGCGAGCTGACCGAGCGTGAAATGACCATGGCGAAAAACGCCTGGCAATATTTCGTGGTCAACTATCAGCCCAAAACCGGGCTGGTCAATGCCGTAAACCAGTATCCGTCGACCACCATGTGGGATACCGGCTCTTATATCGGCGCGCTTGTCGCGGCGCGCGAGCTGGGGATTATCGATAAAGCGGAGTTCGACCGCCGGATGCTGAAGCTGCTCGGCACGCTCAACAAACTCGATCTGTTTCGCAACCAGGTGCCGAACAAAGCCTATAACACCATTACCGCGCAGAAGGTGAACTACGTAAACAAACCCGGCGAGATAGGCTTCTCGGCGCTGGATATGGGACGCATGCTGCTGTGGCTGCGGATCGTTAAAGAGCGCTACCCGGAGTATGGCAACAGCGTCGATAACATCGTGCTGGGCTGGGATTTCACCAACGTGGTCGACCCGTGCGGCACCATGTATGGGGCTTATCTCGAAAACAATCAGCCGAAATATGTGCAGGAAGGCCGCCTGGGGTATGAAGAGTACGCGTCGGCGGGCTATCAGCTCTGGGGTTTTAACACCTGCCAGGCGAACCGCCCGGAGCCTTACGCGCTCGCCGATATCTATTGCGTACTGGTGCCGTATGACTCCCGCGACCCGCGTCGCACTAATCAGCATAACTACGTGGTCACCGAATCGTACCTGCTCTACGGGCTTGAGATGGGCTGGGATACCGCCAAAGACCGCGACGACAGTCCGAATAATTTCACGCACCCGTGGATGAAGGATTTCGCCGACCGCGTCTATCAGGCTCAGGAAAACCGCTACACCATTACCGGCGTGCTGACTGCCCGCTCCGAGCATCAGCTCGATAAAACTCCCTACTTCGTTTACGACACCGTGTTCAGCGACGGTTTCAACTGGAACACGATTACTGATAAAGGCCAGTACGTGCCGCAGGTGGCGGCGGTGTCGCTCAAGGCGGCGCTCGGCATGTGGGTGCTGTGGGATTCGCCCTACACCGACCGTCTTTTTACCACCATCGAGAACGCCAACGATCCGAAACAGGGCTACTACGAAGGCATCTATGAAAACGGCGACGGGACCATTAACGCCTTCACCGGTAACAACAACGGCATCATGCTCGAAGCGCTGCTGTACAAAAAACAGGGCAAGCTGATGCGCTTTAACACTAACGATCCGAAGAACAAAGATTACGCGCCGTCATTGTGGGAGAAAAAACTGGTCGATCTGTTTGAGGACAATAACACCCGACGCAACCGTCCGTTCCTCAACATGACGCCAGGCATCCAGAACTGGTGCCAGCAGAGCGGCACGGCGGTACGCAGCAAGCCGACCTGTCAGGCCTGCCAGTGCGCCACCTGTAACGATGACGCACCAGTGAAATTGCCACCGGTAACCGCGACATGCTTAAAACAGTAAGCCGACTGCTGCTTATTCTCGCCGTTCTGGGCGCGCTCGTCGCCTGGCTTTTGCTGCGCGATGACCGCGCGGGGTGGCGCTGGGTCTCGCACGGGGGCTGGCACACCACGGCACGCATCAGCGCGCTCACGCCGCAGGAGCGCGAATGGGCCGCTATCGCCTGGCGCTATTTCGAAAATAACACCCAGGAGGCGACGGGCCTGGTGAACGGCAGCGATAAGCGCCCTGTCGCCTCGCTATGGCAGATGGGCGACGCGCTGATTGCGCTGACCGCCGCGCGTGAGCTTAACCTGGTGGATGAAAAGACGTTCGATGCGCGCCTGACCCGCCTGCTCGGCACGCTCAACCGCCTGCCATTGACCGCCCGCCAGACGCCGAACCGGCTCTATTCGACCTGGACCCCGGCGATGGTGGATTTTACCGGCAAACCGGGCGTGATGGGCTGGTCGGCGCGCGATATGGCGCGCCTGATGCTGGCGCTGCGCCTGGTGGCGCAATATCACCCGCAGTACAGCGAATATCTGGAACGCGTGGTGATCCGCTGGAATTTCTGCCCGGTCATCGATAAAGACGGCGCGCTGTATGCCGCGCAGATGCAGAGCGGGCAGCTCGCGCCGCGTGACGAAATCCGGCTCGGCGAGAGCGAATACGCCGCTGCGGGCTTTAGCCTGTGGGGGTTTTCGCCCGCGAAAGCCTGGAGCCCGCCTTCGCAGAACGTGATTATGTATGATCGCGCGCTGCCGGTGGACGCCCGCGATCCGCGTACGACCTGGCAGCCATCGCTGATTACCACGCTGCCCTACACCCTGCCGGGGCTGGAGTTCGGCTGGGAAGTGCCGGGGGTTGAACGTGACAAAATCAACAACCTGCGCGAGCGCGCCCATCTCGTTTACCTGACTCAGGAGAGCCGCTGGCAGCAGGAGCGTATTCTGACCGCCCGCGCCGATTTCAATACCAGCGCCGCGCCGTGGCACGCCACCGACACCCTCTGGGCTAATGGCTATGCGTGGAACACGCTTGGCGACGACGGCAAAGAGTATCCGCGTCTGGCGCAGGTCTCCACCAAAGCGGTGTTCTCGCTCTGGGTGCTCTGGGATACGCCTTATACGGACGCGCTGATGCAGGCGACCCGCCTGATGTATGACGAAAAGCGCGGCTGGTATGAGGGCCGCATTGAGGCGACGGGCGACTACAACCGGTCGCTGACGCTTTCCACCAACGCCACCGTGCTGGAGGCGCTGTTTTACAAAGCCAACGGCGGCCCGCTGTTGTCCAGTGACGCCCCCGCCTCCGGCAGCTATTTCAGCCGCCGTCTGAGCGACGTGTTCAACCCCCTGCGCCAGTGTCTGCCTGGCGAAAGCCGCCCGGAGGTTCGCCGATGATGCTCTATCGGGATCTGTTTGATGAAAGCTACAGCCGTCTCTTTCCCAACGACGACAAACAGCCGTTTTTCGAACGCTTTTTTGCCCGTTTTATCCATATGACGCCGGAAACCGAACACCACTTCGCCACGGTGGATCCGCAGACGCTGCGCAAATTCGTCTATAAAAGCTTTTTCGCGATGTTAATGGTCGACGGCGTGCTGATGGTGCCCGATTTTCTGGAACGCCTGGCGCGCCAGCAGGAGAGCAATGGCGTGCGCCTGCCGCCCAACTTCTTCGCCCACTGGCGGCGAGCGATCCTGGAGACGGTAGCGGAGCTCGATCCGAACTGCGATGAAGAAGTGCTGACGGCCTGGGCGATGACCATCGCGCCGGGGCTTGAGTATATGCGGCGCCAGGCGGAGCTGAACTATAAGCCAGGGGCGCAATTATGAACGGCCACGCCTTTCCGCCAGCGCTCGACGCGCTGCCCGCCGCCCTGCTGTTTTACGATAAAGACGAGCGGCTGGTCGCCTGGAATGCCCAGGTCAGCCACTTTTATCCGGGGATCGTCGGCCATCTGGCGCACGGCGCGACGCTAAGCGCGCTGGCGGCGCAGTTTGTTAACGCCGGTTTTCAGACCGACAGCCGCAGCCGTAACGCGCTTATCGCCTCGCTGCTGGCCAACTGTCGGCAGGATGGGCACTGCGAAGTGCGCCAGCTTCACGCGCGGCGGCTCTTTATTCAGCATCAGCGTACCGCCGACGGCGGCATTATCAGCCTGCACACCGATATCAGCGCGCTCGATACCCTCCAGAGTACCCGTCAGCTGCTGCATGACGATTTCCTGCTGGCCGCCGAGTCGATTCATATCGGCATCTGGGACTGGCAGGTCACCACCGACGCCCTGCACCTTAACGACGCCCTTCTGAACCTGCTGGGCGAGCCGCGCGGGCAGTTGCAACACAACAGCCGCTTTTTACTGGGGCTTATCCATCCCGAAGACCGGGATCTGCTGAAAAACGCCATGCAGCGCGCCAGTGAACACCAGATGCCGGTGTTTGAATGCGAAATTCGCGTGCAGCATCGCAGCGGTAAATGGCTCTGGATGCTGCTCTCCGGGCAGATAATCGCGCTAACCGTCAGCGGCGAAATTGAGCGGTTAATCGGTACGCTCCAGGATATTACGCGCCGCAAAGAGGCGGAGCTTATCTCCCGCGAGGCGGCCAACGCCGCACGCGCCGCCAGTGAAGCTAAAAGCGCGTTCCTGGCGAACATGAGCCATGAGATCCGCACGCCCATGAATGGGATCCTCGGCATGACGCAGCTGTGCCTGGATACCGATCTCAACGCCGAACAGCGCGAATACCTGACGCTGGTGATGAGCTCCGCGCAGTCGCTGCTGCATATCATTGATGACATCCTTGATTTCTCCAAAATCGAGGCGGGTAAAATTGTGCTGCATGAAGAATATGTGGCGCTGCGGCCCTTTATTCAGTCGCTGGTGCGCCCGCTGATGCCGCTCGCCAGCGAAAAACAGATAGAGCTGCTGGTAGACGTGGACGAACGCGTGCCGGAGATGATGCGCGTCGACGTCGTGCGGCTGCGCCAGGTGCTCACCAATTTGCTCAGCAACGCGCTGAAATTCACCCCTCAGGGCGAGATCCTCCTCGCCGTCGCGCCCGGCGCGCAGCCCGGTGAATGGCGTTTTCGGGTGCGTGACAGCGGCATCGGCATTCCGCCGGAAAAACAGCAGGTGATTTTCGAAGCCTTCAGCCAGGCCGACACCTCAACAACGCGCCGCTACGGCGGCACCGGTCTGGGGCTGACGATTTCCGCGCGGCTGGTGGCGATGATGGGCGGCAAGCTGACTGTGGCCAGCGAGCCGAACCAGGGCAGCGAATTCAGTTTTACTCTGCCGCTGCAAAGCGCGGCGCAGACGACGCCGGACGTGCAGCCGCTGACGCACTTTAGCGGCGAGCGGGTGCTGGTGGTGGACGATAATGCCACCAACCGCCGCCTGATGCAGGCGATGCTCAATCAGCTTGGCTTAAACCCGATCTGCGTTTCCGGCGCTGCCGGCGCGCTCGCCCTGCTGGAGACCGACAGCGATTTCCCCGTGATCGTGCTCGACGCCCAGATGCCGGAGATGGACGGCATCTCGCTCGCACTGGAGATCTCCGTACTGCCTCAGGCGTCGCGCAGCAAAATTATTATGTTGAGCTCCATGAGCCGCGACCTGGATCTCTCGACGCTGCGGCGCACCGGCATTGCCTGGTATCTCAATAAACCGGTCGACCAGCATGAACTCGCCCGTGCGCTTGGCGAAGCGCTGAGCCCCGATCTGGCGCCATCCCCCGCGCCGGTGGCGGTCGCGCCTGCGCCGGTGCTGGCGGAAAGCGCGCCGATGCGCATTCTGCTGGCAGAGGATAACCCGGTAAACCAGCTACTGGCGGTGCGGCTGCTGGAGAAACTCGGCCATACGTGCGTGACGGTGGATAACGGCCTGCTGGCGCTGGAGCAATGGCGTCAGGGCGGCTGGGATATTTTGCTGATGGATTTGCAGATGCCGGTGATGGACGGCGAAGCGGCGATCCGCGCGCTGCGCCAGGAAGAGGTTCAGCGCGGTGGGCATCAGATGGCGATTGTGATGACCGCGCATGCGATGCAGGGCGACAGAGAGCGCTGTCTGGCGATGGGGTTTGACGGGTATCTCTCCAAACCGGTCTCTCTGGTAGCGCTGGCCGATGAGCTGTCGCGCTTCTCCCCCGGTACGCCGCCCCCACCGCCCGGCGGCCTGCCGGACGCCGCGCAGCTGCTGGCGGCATTCGACGGCGATCTGGGGCTGCTAAAAGAGCTGCTCGGGCTCTTTTCCGACGGTTTTGACGAGCTGGCGGCGCTGCTGGACGCGGCTCTGGCCAGCGGCGATGGCGAACAGGCCCACCGGCTGGCGCACAAACTGCGCGGCGAAGCGGCGACCTTCGGTTTTGAAGGGCTGACGACGCTGTTGCAGGAGGTCGAAAGCCAGGAGCCCGGCGCGTCTGCGGCGCAGCGCGAGGCGTGGCGTCAGGCGCTCGCGACGCAGCAGCGTCGGGTGCGTGAATTCCTGATTCAACTGCTGGAGGAATAATGAAACGTCTGGCCTGTGCGGTATTTTTGCTGACGAGCGGCGCGGCGTATGCCAGCCCGACACCTTCTGTACCCGTGCCGGTGAGCTGGTCGCTCG
Source organism: Cronobacter muytjensii ATCC 51329 (assembly GCF_001277195.1). NCBI lineage: Bacteria > Pseudomonadati > Pseudomonadota > Gammaproteobacteria > Enterobacterales > Enterobacteriaceae > Cronobacter > Cronobacter muytjensii. Next base: position 1,874,931 of record NZ_CP012268.1, on the reverse strand, counting down.
CGGGCGACTGGCGCGCCCATGACGGCAACGACGCCGCCTTTATCGGGCAGCAAAGCCCGGTGCGCGACTGGCGCAAACTGCGGGTGCCGGCAAACTGGTACACGGCGGGACTCGATCATCAGGGCGTGCTCTGGTATCGCCACGAATTCACCTTGCCGCCGCTGCCGGCGGACACGATGGCGACGCTGCAATTTGACGGCGTGGATTACTTCGCCGAGACCTGGCTGAACCGGCAACCGCTCGGTAAACATGAAGGTTACTTCCAGCGTTTCGCGTATGACATCAGCGATAAGTTACAACGTCACAACAAGCTCGCGGTACGCGTCGACAGCCCGTTTGAAGATCCGAAAACCATCTGGCCTTTACATAAAACGATGGTGAAAGGCGTACTGAATCAGCACGATACCCGCCCCGGCGGCGCCTGGTCGCCGCGCGGACAGGATGCTAACTCCGGCGGCATCTGGGCGCCGGTGCGGCTGCATCTAAGCCGCGGCGTAACGGTGGATAACCTGATCCTGCGCCCCGACTGGCAACACGGGCTCGATAAACCGCAGCTGCGCGTCGAGCTGGTCTACCGCGCTACCACGGCGCGCGAGGTGGATTTAGTCTTGCGCGCCCGTCCGGCGAATTTTGCGGGCGAGCGTTTTACGCAACAGCAGAAAGTGCGCCTTGAAGCCACAGGCGCCACGCCGCAGCGCCTGACATTCACCCTGCCGATGGAAGGCGCCAGACTCTGGTGGCCGAAAGGCTACGGCTTCCCGCATCTTTATCGCGTCAGCGCAACCTTCAGCGATGACCAGGGCGTGATGGAGCAGATTGCGAGCCGCACCGGGTTGCGGCAGATAGTGGAACAGCCGGATAACAAAGGCTGGGTGCTGAACGGCAAGCGGATTTTCATCAAGGGCAGTAACTATATCGGCTCGCCGTGGCTGAGCGAGATGGATGAGAAGAAATATCGCCGCGATATTCAACTGGTGCTGGATATGAACGCTAATGCGATCCGCGTACACGGGCATGTCGCGGGCCGCCCGCTCTACCGGATGGCCGATGAAATGGGCCTGATGATTTGGCAGGATGTCCCGCTCCAGTGGGGCTATAACGACAGCGAGGCGTTCGCCGACAACGCCGCGCGCCAGAGCCTTGAGATGACCGAACAAATCGGCAACTCCCCCGCCATTATCGCCTGGGGCGGTCATAACGAGCCGCCGTGGAACTCGCCGTGGATGGAAAAACGCTTCCCGGACTGGCACAACAACCTGAACCGCGTGCTGACGGAGCGCGTGGCGGATGCGCTGGCGAAGGACAACAGCCGTATCGTGCACCGTTATTCCGCCGTGGAAGAGCATTACTGGCAGGGCTGGTATTTCGGCGTGATGACTGACGTGCTGCAACCGGCGAAAACCGGCATCATCACAGAGTTTGGCTCCCAGGCGCTGCCGAAACTCTCGACGCTCAACACCATCATCCCTGCCGACAAACGCTGGCCCGCCTCTACCCGCGCGGATGACCCGGACTGGACGGTATGGAAATACCATAACTTCCAGCCGTTCCAGACATTCAGCTTTGCCAAAATCCCGCGTGGCGAAAATATGGAGCAGTTCATTCATAATACGCAGAAATATCAGGCCGATCTGGTGAGCCTGGCGGCGGAGAGCTATCGACGCCAGCGGTATCAGCCGGTGACCGCCCTGTTCCACTTTATGTTTGTCGAAACCTGGCCGTCGATTAACTGGGGCGTGGTGGATTATCTGCGCCAGCCGAAGGCGGGCTACTATGCGCTGCAACGCGCCTATCAACCGCTGCTGCCTTCCATCGAACCGGTGACGCTGAACTGGCGGGCCGGCACGCCAGGGACGATTAAATTATGGACAGTAAACGATAGTTTTTCAGCCTGTGACGGGTGTACACTGCGCTGGCGCGTGAAAATGCCCGGCAACACCGAGCAGCAAGAGAGCAAGCCGATGACCATCCCGCCTGACAGTGGTCGCCAGGTGGCCCAGTTGACGTTCACTCCCTCCGCCCCAGGCGCGCTGCGTATTGAGTATGAAATCCTTGATTCGCAAGGCAAAACGGTAGGTCAAAACGTTTACGAGACCGCCGTCGCGCCCTGAGGCGATTAAGCACTGTATGGATAACTGGACGCCCCGTGGCGTTCAGTCTCTTCTTAAACTCTTTGCCGCCCGGTTAAAGAGCGATAGCGATTTGCTAAACTTACAGAATCTGAAACGAAAGCCGCTCTGGAGGTACGTATTAGCATGTTTCAACAGACAACACGCTTACCTTTTACAGAGGAGTTAGCTGAAAAGGTGCGTATGGACCCTGAATCTGGCGAACTTATCCCGGATACCCGCGATGTCGAGCCGCAGCCTGAGACGATCGAGGGCATGCCTGCCCCGGACGCGCTGACGCCCGCCGACCGCTACTTAGAGCTGTTTGAGCATGTTCAGGCCTCCCGTATTTTCGCAGACAGTAAAACGTTCCCGGACTGCGCGCCGAAAATGTCGCCGCTGACTATCCTGATGAACTATCGTCAGGCCAAACGCCTGCCAGGTTTCGACCTGCGCCGTTTTGTCGAAGAGCATTTTTACTTTCCGGTGATTAACACCAACCCGTATGTCTCAGACCCGAACCGGACGCTGACGGAGCATATCGACAATCTATGGCCGATCCTGACGCGCCAGCCGCATGAGCATCTGGAGAACTCCTCGCTGCTGCCCCTGCCGCAAGCCTATATCGTGCCGGGCGGGCGTTTTACCGAGACCTATTACTGGGACTCCTACTTCACCATGCTCGGCCTTGCCGAAAGCGGCCGTCACGATATGTTGCGCTGCATGGCGGATAACTTCGCCTGGATGATCGAAAACTACGGGCATATTCCGAACGGCAACCGGACATATTACCTGAGCCGCTCGCAGCCGCCGGTGTTCGCGCTGATGGTAGAGCTTTTTGAGGAAGACGGGGTGCGAGGCGCGCGACGCTATCTGGATCACCTGCTGATGGAGTACGCGTTCTGGATGGACGGCGCGGAAAACCTCGACGCAGGCCAGGCCTTCCGTCACGTGGTGAGAATGCCTGACGGCGCGCTGCTGAACCGCTACTGGGACGATCGCGACACGCCGCGTGACGAATCCTGGCGCGAGGACGTGGAAACCGCGAAACTCTCGGGCCGCCCGGCGAGCGAAGTGTATCGCGACCTGCGCGCGGGCGCGGCGTCCGGCTGGGACTACTCCTCGCGCTGGCTGCGCGACGCCGACCGTCTGGCAAGCATCCGCACTACCCATTTCCTGCCGGTCGATCTTAACGCGTTTCTCTACAAACTGGAGACGGCTATCGCCAATGTCGCCCAGCTGAAAGGCGATCCGCTGACCGCGACGGTATTCCGTAAAAAGGCTATCGATCGCCGCGAAGCGGTGAATCGTTATCTCTGGGATGATGAACTCGGCTCGTTTCGCGATTACGACTGGCGGCGCGGCCGTCTGGCGTCGTTCTCCGCCGCCTGCGTGGTGCCGCTGTATGTCGGGATGTCCAGCTACGCGCAGGCGGATCGTATCTCAGCGAACATCCGCGAACGGTTACTGTCGCCGGGCGGTATCCTGACCACGGAAGTGGAAACCGAACAGCAATGGGATAAACCTAACGGCTGGGCGCCGCTGCAGTGGATGGCGATCCAGGGCCTGAAAAACTATGGCGATGACGCGCTGGCGGACATTATCGCCAATAACTGGTTGCGTACGGTGAAACGTTTCTACAATGAAAACCATAAGCTCATTGAGAAATATCACATCGCCGACTACTCGCCACGCCCCGGCGGCGGCGGTGAATATCCGCTGCAGGACGGCTTCGGCTGGACTAACGGCGTGACGCGTCGCCTGATTGCGCTCTACGGCGAGCCGTAAAGCAGTGAACGCGTTGGCGCGAGCGTAAAGCCCGCATAAAACATAAGGGCAGCCCTGCGGCTGCCCTTTTTACTGCGATGTCTGACCATCAGAACGAGGCGCTGACACCGAGGTTATAGCGCGTCTGCTCGCCGCTGTTCAGTCCCGCCGTTTGTGACAGCGCCGCAAATGCCGAGACGTTACGGCTAAGCGCAACGCTGGCCCCTGCGGTAATATCCATCCAGTTTTTGTCATCCTGCGCGCCGTCGCGGCTGAACGTGAGCGCAGTCGATTTCAGCCCACCCTGACCGCGCCACACCGAATCCCCGAACTGATGACGATAATCCACCTGCGCGTACGGTTTCACCGGGCCAATGTCCGCATCAAGACGCCAGCCGACGCTGCCGATTTGCGAATGGAAATTCTGGTCGCGAAAGCGCATCGCGGTACTGTCGTCACCCGCTTCGCTGTACCCATCCACATGGCTGTAATCCCAGGCGTATTGCACAACGGGGCCGGTTTTTAGCGCGTCGGTCACGGGGATATCCAGGCCCGCCGTCAGGCGCGCGCCCCAGAGCTTAGCGTCGGTTTCGCCTGTCTCGACGCGCGTCAGCGGCCCGAGCTCTACGCGACGCTGGATGTTGCGGTACTCGCCTTTAAGCCAGTGGACGTCCGCGTTGATCCAGCCAGGCCCGACATCGAGCGCCGTAAAGAGCGCCGCCTGATAGCCGCGCGCGTCGAAGCTCAGATTATCGGTTGGCCGCTGGTCATCCAGCGAACCGGCAATCAACGCGCCGACCAGCCAGTTTTCGGTAATACGGTAATCCGCGCCCAGGGTGAGATTGTTGGTGTTGGCGCTGCCGTCGGCGGTTTCATTCGCGGTAAAGCGCGCATACTCGCCGCTGTAACCACCGAACACGCCCGCGCTGCCCTGCTCGCGATCCTCACTACGGCGCTGCTGATAGCGGCTGTCGAGCGTGGCGCGGCTGTTCTGCACCTGCGCGGCGGTCGCTTTGTTGAGCAGCGCAACCTGCGCCGGCGCGGCGAGGATTGACTCGATGTAATCGGCGATAAGGCTGTGCACCTGCGGGCTCGGATGCAGGTGATCGGCGAAGAGCCACGCCTGGCTTGCGTCAAAACCGGGGCTTGACGAGGCGCAGTCGGCGGCGGAAAGCCCCGGCGGACACGCCATTCCGGCGGTATTGGTGATACCGAACTGCGTCGGGTTAGCGAGGATTTCATTGAAAATTTTGTTGATGTCGGCGCGCACGATATTGCCGCCGCCGCTGGCGACCAGCGCCTGCTCTTCGGTGGTGTTATAAAGCGTACTTAATGCCGACACCTGCTCTGCAAGCGTCTGATATGCGGAATAGAGACCGTCGGCCAGCGCCTGTTGCAGCGCAGGCAGCGCGCTGACCTCGCCCGCCGCCGCGAAAAACGCAGCACGGATAGCCTCCTGACGCGCCGCAAGCGTCGGCGTGGCGGCGCTGTTGAGCGAGGCGAACGCGGCCTGTAGCGCCGCAGTGTTGCCGCCGGTGCCGAGCTGAATAACGGATTCCATCATCGTCGGCGTGGCGGAGACATCCGGGACCGTTGGTACAATCACTGTTCCCGCCCCCGCGTTCAGCAGCGTGCGCACCTGCGAGGCGGCCGCCGTCGCGCTCCCCGTGACCACCGAGGTGGCCTGTAACGGGTTCAGCACCGCCGCGCCGAGATCGTTACCGCCGACCCAGTGAATATATAGCCCATTTTTATCTGCCCGCCCGCCGGTCTGGCTGAGATAGCGTTGCACCTGATCCTGGGTATTGTCATCGCCCAGCGCAGGCACTGCCACGCCCCCACCGGCCGCATAGTTATTGCCGCCGCTGTCGGATGGCGAAAGCGTGACCCCATATTTTTGGGCGAGGATTTCGTCATACAGCGGATAGCGGTCGCTGTCGAAGGTATAACGGCCATTGTTGCCGGTGTCGCTCAGGCTGTCGCCGAAGACATAAAGGTTATCCCAGGCGACGGCGGGCGCGGCGGCGCTACAGGCTAAGCCCAGCGCCAGCGCTACCCGGACAGAGAGACCAGAGAGAGGAAAAGACATACGCGCTCCTGCGTTTCACATGTTTCAGAGGTAAATGTCATAACCAGGGTTATGCGCTATTGAGTGTAGAGCGTTTCTGAAAGCGCACCGGGCAAACGCCTGGAAATGAGAGCCTGCCAGAAAAAGATGACAGTTTGCCCTTTTTCTCCTGCTGGAAATTTACCGACGCGGTGGTTGAGGCGATGGGTTTTATTTCAGATACAAAGAATGTTGTAACTAAAGAGTTGTGCCTAAAACAGATGTGCCATAAAAAAACCCGGGCAGCGCCGGGTTTGCTCAGAGTGTCGTGTGATTTAACACAGCGGCGCGACGGCCTCGCGCATCCCTTTGGTGAGGATAGCGTCGAGATCGCGCGTGACCTGCTCCGCAAGCCCTGGGACCGCGGTAAGATCCTGCTCCCAGTGTTCGCAATCAGCCAGTACCACGTCCACCAGCTCGCGCAGCGAAATAGTGTTATCACTAAGTTTTGTCCAGAGCTGCTGATAGCGCTCCAGCCAGTGGGCGTCATCCTGCAACGGATAGCTTTCGCCGTTGCGCTCGCCGCGATAAAACGCCACCAGCGCCGCCAGCGCGAATGTCAGGCGCGGCGGTAGCGTCCCCTGCTGCGCCTGTCCTGCCAGCAGTTGCGGCAGAATACGGGTGCGGAATTTTGTCATGCCGTTGAGCGCAATCGACAGCAGTTGATGCTTGAGATACGGGTTGCGAAAACGGCTCACCACCGCGTCAGCAAAGGATTTAAGCTCGTCACGAGGCAGATCCAGCACCGGGATAATCTCATCGTGGATAGCCTTCTCCACAAAAGCGCACATCTGCGTATCATCCATCGCCTCGCCGACCGTATTCAGCCCCGCCTGGAAAGCCACCGGCACCAGCGCGGTATGCGCGCCGTTCAGGATCGCGACTTTACGCGCTTTATACGGCTTGATGTCATCCACAATCCGCACGTTGAGCGGCAGTTTATCGAGCCGTAATTCCTGCGCGAGCCACTGCGGCCCCTGGATAACAAACAGGTAGAAGTGCTCGGCGGTATCGAGAAACGCGTCGTGGTAGCCGAGGCTCGCCTCAAGGGCCGCGACTTCATCGCGCGGATAACCTGTGACGATGCGGTCTACCAGCGTCGAGCAGAACGTACAGGCGCTGTCGAGCCATGCGCTAAAGGCTTCCGGCAGCGCCCATTCGCGGGCATAACGCAGCACCAGTTCATAAAGCGCCTCGCCGTTATAATCAATCAGCTCGCAGGGAATGATCACCCAGCCTTTATCCTGCGCGCCGTGACAATAGCTGAAACGCTCGAACAGCAGCCGGGTCAGCTTCGCCGCGTAACTGACCGCGGGCGCGTCGTCAAACTTATCGCCCGCGTGATAGCTGATCCCCGCTTCGGTGGTATTGGAGAACACAAAACGGATATCCGGATTATGGGCAAGCTCCAGAAATTGATCGTACTGCGTGTAAACGGCAATCTCACGATTCACGGAGCGAATAAGTCGCGCTTCGCTCACCGCCTCGCCCTTCTCATTCAGACCGCGAATGATAGTGGTATAAAGCCCGTCCTGCGTATTGAGCGAAGGTGGGAAATCGCTGGCGATGGGACGCACGATCACCACCCCGGCATTCAGATCGGTGTGTTCATTGAGCAGATCCACCTGCCAGTCGACAAACGCCCGCAGGAAGTTCCCTTCACCGAACTGAATGATGCGCTCCGGGTAGAGCGCGCCGGGAAAATCACGACGATTCAATGTTTTCACAATGTGTTCCTTGATGGATGATAAGCAGACCACGGACTGAGAATGCTCTCCACGCTATCAGAACAAACATTAATGAAACCCCGTTTCGATCAAACTGCACTGAGTTATTAAAAATTTTTATAGATGCTTAAAAAAATAGGTGGTCGAACAGGTGTCGCCATCCGGCATTAAGGCGTAATGCGGGATCTCACCGACTCGTTGCCATTGATTTCGTGAATAAAAACGTTCGGCATCGCTCCCGGTAGCGGTATCCAGCACCAGAACCGTTTTCCCGGCCTTGCGGGCTTCCTGTTCCAGCGTTTCCATCAATGCCTGCGCCACACCGCCGCGTCGCGCGCGAGTATGCACCAGCAGCTTTGAAACATCCGCCCGGTGCGGCTGGTTTTCTGGCTGATCGGTCACCAGTTGCACAGTCCCAATGACGTGGCCGCCCTCATCCAGCGCCGCCAGCACAACGCGCTCGTCCCGCGCCGCGCTTTGCGCCACGTTGAGCCAGAACGCGCGGGCTTTCTCCGGGCTGAACGGCAGCATAAAGCTCACCGAAGCGCCGCCTTCCACGCAGTTAATCAGGACATCACACAGGGAATCGAGATGAGAGGGAATTTCCGCCGCGCTGAGGCGACGCACAGTATAGGGTAACGCCATGTTTACTCCGCCATGAGTTGTTATTAAAAGGTTAACCTGCTAATCACTATCATGGCGGAGAAACGACGCCAAAGGTCAGAGGAAAATCTTATCGTCCGGCCTTTTTATTCGCCGTTTTCATCTGATACATCTCTTCGTCGGCCGCGTTGAGAAGCCCTGCGAGCCCCTGATGCTTCTCCTCATCAAACTGCACCACGCCCCAGGAAAAACCGAGTCGCCACGGCTTGCCGCTGTCGCGGTTAAAGGCGTCGGTCTGCTCTACCAGATACTGCATCGCAATCCAGGCGCCTTTATCGTCGGTATCGTTAAACAGCACCGCGAATTCATCGCCGCCCTGGCGCGCCAGCAGATCGCTGTCGCGAAACGCGCTTTTCATCAGCGTGGCCATCGCGCTTAATGCTTCATCCCCGGCGGCATGCCCCCAGGTATCGTTGATCGCTTTAAACTCATCGAGGTCAATAAACCCGAGCGACATCGGCTCGCTACGACGACGATGGGTGGAAATGGCATACCCCGCAAGCGAGGCGAAACCGCGGCGATTCAGCAGGCCGGTCAGCTCATCGCTGGTCGCGACACTCAGCACCGTAAACTCATCTTCAACGATGGCCGCCAGATCGCGCAGCAGCATCGCGTCAGTCTCACTGAACGCGCGGGGTTCGGTATCGATAATGCACAGCGAGCCGGCAGTCGCGCCATCGGGCAGCCGTACCGGGCAACCGGCATAAAAACGAATATGCGGCGGACCGCTTACCAGCGGGTTATCGCGAAAGCGCTCGTCGCTCAACGCATCAGCAATAATCAGCGGCGCGTTGTTGAGAATGGTGTGACCGCAGAATGAGACGCGGCGCGGCACCGGCTCGGGTGCGATGCCATCGCAGGAGGCAAACCAGAGCCGCTCCTGATCCACGAGGCTAATCAACGCCACCGGCGAGTTAAAAAGGCGCTTTGCAAGCCGGGTAAGACGGTCAAAACGCTCTGTCGGCGCCGCATCTAGCAGGCCAGAATCATGCAGGGACTGAAGACGCGCCTGCTCATTAACCGGGATATCGGGTGTTTTCATTGCGCAACCTGTAAGCACTGTTTAATTGAAGCATAGCGTATCCGGCATCAGGCAAAGAGACCGCCGCCGTCAAAGCGCGTAAATACGATTTTTACCTTCGCGCCTGGCGCTGTAAAGCGCGTTGTCCGCGGCCTTCAGCCACTGCGCCGCCCCGCTCATTTCCGGTGCGGCGCGCGCGATGCCGATACTGAGCGTGCAGCGCAGCGCGCTGTCCTCAAAGACATTGACCAGCGCGGCCTGCGCCATCATCCTGTCAGCCACGGCGCAGGCGACGCCAAGCGGCGTATCAGGCAGCAGGATGACACACTCATCGCCACCAAAACGCGCCACCGTATCGCCAGGCCGCGCTGTCTGGCGCAGGATATCGGAAAACGTCACCAGCAGCCTGTCGCCCGCCTCATGGCCGTAGCGGTTGTTGGCGGCTTTAAAATCGTCGATATCGATAAACATCAGCGCCGCGGGCTGTCCGCTTCTGTCGCAGCGCTGGAGCGCCCTGTCGATATCGCGCTCCAGCTGTCGCCGGTTGGCGATATTCAGCAGCGGATCGGGATTAGCGTAACGCTCCAGTTCCCGTGACTTCAGACGCAACCGCTGCGCCAGCGCATGGCTCACAAAACTCAGCGTCAGCACATAGACCGCGATCAGCGGCAGCGTGGCGTAAAGCGTACGGGGCGAAACCGCAAGATGTCGCGGCAGACCTGGCGCGCACCTGGTGGCGGCGACCATCAAAGTCATGACGCACGCGGCCTGCCGCATCAGGGCGAAACCGCCTGCGGCGAGCCGGTCGGAGAGTAAAATGGTGGCGATAACTACGGAAGTGAGCGGTGAGACCACCGTCTGGGCTATCCACAAGCCGCCCGCCGCCGCGTCGGCCACCAGGTGTTGCCGCTCGGTTTTGGCGGGATGACGGCTGCGCCGGGCGCGAAGCCGCGCGACACCGGGCCAGAGAAACGCGTTCGCCGCCAGCAGCCCCTGTGTCCATAACGGACGATGCAGCTCCTGCAACAGGACAATGAGCGGAATAAAGCAGAGCGTGGTGCCCAGCTGGCGCATAAAAAACATGCGCCTGACAAACCTGAGCGCAGAGGAAGGCTGATGACGGTTTAGCTGCTCAGATGCGCTCTTCATACCAGTATCCGGTGACGAAACCCAGCCATCTTAGTAACCCAGGATCGTACCGGCAAGTACTTTAAAGCGCTTCGAGAAACAATCGGTCACATTCTGAAAAGAAACCGCCGTTCAGTGACTTATTACCGTGACGTTGTCACGATAGCGTTATGATAAAGGCTGCGCTAGATGTAGCGTCGACTGATGTTCCTCCTGAACCGACGTCCGGTTGCGGCCCTGGCGTTTAGACTGATACAGCAGGCCGTCGGCTTGGCGCATCAGCCGGTTAAAGGTCTCGCTGACGCTGTCGCGCGGCGCGGCGTCATAACCCAGTCCGATACTGACGCTGATATGCAGCGTCTGATCCCCAAAGATAACCGCCTCCCCGGCGACCTGCTGGCGAATGGTTTCGGCCAGCACGCAGGCGCGCTCAAGCGTCATACCGGGGCAGACCACCACAAACTCTTCGCCGCCCATACGCGCCACGCGCCCTTCTTCGCCTGCGAGCTTACGCAGTTTCTTACCGAAAGCCGCCAGTACCGCGTCGCCGCATTCGTGACCGTGGTTGTCGTTAATACTCTTGAAGTGGTCAAGGTCCATCAGCATCACGCACAGCGGCTGCCCGGCAAGCGACGGATTGGTATCGTCGCGCGCGAGCGTTTCATACAGGCCTGAGCGTGACCAGACGCCGGTCAGATGGTCGTAATTGGCGCGGCGGGAGATCTGCGCCAGCAGATCGTTAATCGCGCTGACGCTGACTGCGACAATCGCCGGGCAGATAGCGATCGTCGCCACGCCGAGGCGCGCCGAGAACATCTGGCTGCCGAGGGAGAGCTTCGCGGAGCTGATTTCGATGATACCGTTACTGACGAGGATAATTTGCAGTACGCCGGTACAGAGAGTTAAGAAACAGGTGACGTTCAGCGGATAACGCACCGCGCACCAGATAAGCGCCGCCACCGGAAACGCCAGACAGCCCGCCCCGCCAATGACCACCGAGGCGGCCAGCGACGCCGCCAGCGCCAGTAGCGGCCACAATTGCTCCGGCTGCACGCGCGCAGGCCACGACGGACGCGTCAGCGTTAAGATCCACGGCATCAGCAAAACGCCGGTGGAGAACTGCTCGCTGAACCAGTCGCACAGCAGCGGCAGAAAGCCCTGATCGTTTACCCCGAGACTGCCGGTTGCGCCGAAAAAGGCGCACAGCAGCGCGGCAACCAGACAGTAGTTAAAGAGCCGTAGCGCATTAATCGGGCGCGAAAGCGCGTGCCCGCGGCGTTTATCGCGCACCAGCAACTGCGCCACCGTGACGATAAACACCATATTGGAGAAGTTAATCAGCAGCGACGCGGAGCCCCAGCTCGTCGTCATCGCATCATAGGCGAGCATCGCCACATAACAGATGGCGTAATACCCCGGCCGGTTAAGCCAGGGATACCGCGCAAAGACCGCCGCCATCACCGCATTGAGCGGCCAGAACAGCGACAACGGCTCAACCAGACGCATCATCGCGCCCAGAACGTAAAACAGCGTGGTCAGGAGAAAGAGAAGGGATGCGTTTAGCCACATCCTGTTTTCACGAAAACCAGTCAACGTCGCCTGGTTAAAAAACATAATCTATCGCTTACGGCTGGGCGCGGCTGAGAAACGGCGCCGGGGATAACGGAATAGCAGTAAGCTTAACACGTTTTCATAACAATTTAATTTGAGTTTCGGAAAACCGCAGCGCGGTTCAGGGGTTCATCTCCTGCACCAGCCAGCGGTGGATAACCGCGACGATATACGCCTGCTGCGCGTCGCTCAGCGCCACGCCCGCCGGGATGTTATGCCACTTTGCGAGGCAGCCGCGACAGCAGGTGGCGGTGGCGTGCTGGGCGATAAATACCGGGTGGCCGCGCATCGGCGTCTGCCTGCCGTCGTTCGCGGGCTCGGCGGGCGCGAGCCGTTTTGCGATAAAGTCCGCCGCGTGCTGGTCAATCACCCCCGGGCCCTTATCCCAGCAATACTGCCGCTCTTTCGCGCCGAGATGAAAACGGCGGCGAAAGGCGGAACGGTTCAGGCGCGCGAACAGCGCATCCATATCCTCTCCTCAGAAAATAGACCGGCCAATCTCGCGGGCGAGAATTTCCAGCGCCGCGATACCCGCCAGCGAGTTACCGGCGTTATCCAGCGCCGGACTCCAGACCGCGATAGACATCTCGTGCGGCACCACCGCGATGATCCCGCCGCCCACGCCCGATTTCCCCGGCATCCCGACGCGCCAGGCGAATTCGCCCGAGCTCTCATACATGCCGCTGGTCGCCATCAGGGCGTTCACCTGGCGCGCCTGCACCGGGCTTATCACCGGCGTGTCGAGGTGCGGCGCCCTTCCCTGATTCGCGAGAAACAGAAAAGCGCGGGCAAGCTCCGCGCAGCTCATTTTCAGCGCGCAATAGTGGAAATAGTTTTGCAGGACGGTAATCACATCGTTATGGAAATTACCGAAGGACTTCATCAGATAAGCGATGGCGGCGTTACGGGCCGAGTGTTCGAACTCAGATCGCGCCACGCCGGTGTCATAGACAATATCCTGAGCGCCGCAGAGCCCGCGCACCACTTCCAGCATCCGCTGCTTCGGCGCGCTGAGGCGGCTTTGCAGCATATCGCAGACCACCAGCGCCCCGGCGTTAATAAACGGGTTGCGCGGTTTGCCCTGCTCCAGCTCCAGCTGCACCAGCGAGTTAAACGGCTGGCCGGACGGATCTTTCCCCACCCGCCGCCAGATCTCGCTGTCGTCATAGCGACCCATGGCGAGGATGAGGCTCAGCACTTTGGAAATGGACTGAATTGAAAAGCGCTCGTCGGCGTCGCCTGCGCTAAAGCACTCGCCGGAGACCGTACAGACGGCGATGCCGAGCCGGTCGGCGGGCACCTCCGCCAGCGCCGGTATATAGTCGGCCACTTTGCCCTGTGCGGCGAGCGGGCGCACCTGCTCAAGAATTGAAGCCAGTAAATCGTTGTTAAGCTTGTGGGTCACCAGAGACTCCCGGCGCGAATGACGTTCGGGCCGGGAGTATATCAACCTCAGGCGGGAAGACGAAAGCGCGAGACGGCATCCGTAAGGCGGCGCGACTCGTCGCGCAGGCGCAGCGACGCATGCGTGGTGTGCTGCACCAGCGAGCCGGTCTCGCCCGCCACCTGATTCAGCGCGCCGATGCGCTGCGTCACCTGATGAATGCTTTCGCCCTGGTTGACGGTCGCTACCGCGATTTCGCCAAGCAATCCCGTCAGGTGGCTGACCAGCGCCATCACCCGTTGCAGGTTCTCTTCAAGCTTCGACACCGCCTCCGAGCCTTTTTCAATGCCCTGCAAGGAGTGGTGAATAAGCGCCTGGATAGTCTGCGTCGAATGGCTGCTCTTACGCGCCAGCAGCCCGACCTCTTTCGCCACAACAGCGAAACCGCGACCGTGATTCCCGGCGTGCGCCGCTTCTATCGCGGCGTTAAGCGCCAGAATATTCGTCTGGAAGGCGACGCTGTCAATCATCGCCACGATGCCGCGCATCTCGGCGGAGCGCGACACGATATCCTGCATCGAGTGGTTTACGGTTTGCATCATCGCGTCGCCGCCTGCCGCTACGCCGCGCGCCTCGTCGGCGCGGGCGTTGGCCACGCGGGCATATTCGCTGTTCTCTTCCACATGCGCTTCGAGCGTTTCGATATGTGACGTCACCTTGCGCAGCTCTTCGGCCTGTAACGCAGACTGGCTGAACAGCTGTTCGTTGCCCGCCGCCAGCTCGCTGATATTGGCGACAATAGCGGAGGTCGCCTCCCGGACATCGCTCACCAGCTGTTGCAGGCCGCCCTGCATCTGCCCGATGCTTTCGCTAAGCTCGGCCATCTCCCGGTTGATCAACGTGCCCGCCGGCAGCGGCGCGCAGAGATCCCCTGCCGCCAGACGATTGATATGATCAATAAGCCGCCTGAGCGGGCGAATCACCCACACGGCCATGCTGCGCCACACCAGCACGGCGATGAACAGCAGCACCCCCAGCGCCACGATAAACATGCGTTGTGCCTGCTCCAGTCCGCCCAGCAGTTCCTGGCTCTCTTTGTCCGCGCGCTGCGCGTTGTCGCGCTGGTAGCGGGCAAAGTTATCGTTGAAATCCGCCTGGAAGGCCTGCACCGGCACCGCGAAAAACGCGTCGACGCTGTTAGTGGTAACCAGCCCGTCCGCCTGCTCTTTCAGCGCGCTGTAAAAGTTCTGGTAGCTTGCCTTGAGCGGATCGTCTTTTGCGGTATTGAGTTGGCCGTAACGTTCAAACGCCGTATGGGAGCGTTTCAGCGCTGCCTGCGCCTCATCCATCAGGCTGTTCCAGCTTCCTACCGAGCCGGTCTCTTTATCCTGCATAAAATAGATGCCGGCGCGGTTCAGCAGGTCGCTTGCCATCAGGAGCGTGACGCGCGCGTCATCCATCGCCGCCTGCTGCTGGCGCTGCGCTTCGTGGCGCTGAACCTGCTGCTGCGTTTCGCCAAGAAGCGATGAAAGCAGTAATGTTGAGAGAATTTGCAGTGCGGAGAAAAGCGTAATAACACACAGAATGCCGGCCATCAGCCCGAAACGGGTGCGTGGCACGACGCGCCGGAGCGCGCGGAAAATTTTAGTTAGGTTCATGTTTTTCTTCGTTAAACAGCGAAAACCTCCGCGAGTCTACAAAGCAAAAATGACAGAACCATGTCACTTAAATGACAAAGAGCCGCGACAGCGGCCCTTTTGATGCTGGCATGACGCCACGATTCAGTATCCAGGGCGGGTAAGCAAAGCGCACCCGCCAGTCAGACCACACCCCTGTGCGCGCCCGGCGGGATAACGCTATTATTCACCGCATCGTTTAACGACGGTTTTTCCAGACGGTCTGAATATTGCAAAACTCATGCAGGCCGAAATGGGACAGCTCGCGGCCAAATCCGCTCTTTTTCACGCCGCCGAACGCCACGCGGGCGTCGCTCGCGCAGTAGCCGTTAATAAAGACGCCGCCGCACTCCAGACGCGCCGCGAAATCGTTCGCGCGCGCTTCATCGGCCGTCCAGACGGTGGCGCAGAGGCCGAACTCGCTCTCGTTCGCGAGCTCCAGCGCCTGTTCGGCGTCACGCGCCACGCTGATGGCCGCCACCGGGCCAAACAGCTCCTGGCGAAACGCGGTCATGTCGCGCGTCACGTTGCCAAGCACTGTCGGCGCATAGTAGTTGGCCGCGCCGGCAATCTTCTCGCCGCCAAGCAGCAGCGTCGCGCCTTCACTTAAGGTCGCGGTCACCTGCGCATGCAGTTCGTCGCGCAGATCGAAACGCGCCATCGGCCCAAGGAAGGTCTCTTCATCGGTCGGCGCGCCCATTGTCAGCGCCTGCGCGGCAGCCACGAATTTTTCGGTAAAGGCGTCAGCGATGCTGGCTTCAACAATAAAACGCTTCGAGGCGGCGCAGACCTGTCCGGTATTCTGGTAGCGCCCCGCCACCGCCGCTTTCACGGCCTCGTCGAGATCGGCATCCGCCAGCACAATGAAAGGATCGGAGCCGCCCAGCTCCAGCACGCATTTTTTCAGCGCCGCGCCCGCCTGCGCGCCAATGGCGGCACCCGCGCGCACGCTGCCGGTAACGGTGACCGCAGCGATACGCGAGTCGTTAATCGCCTGGCTCACGCCGTCGTTGGTGGCGTTAATCACTTCAAACACGCCAGACGGCACGCCCGCGTCTTCAAAAATCTCGTTAATCAACAGCGCGCAGCCCATCACATTCGGCGCATGCTTGAGCAGATAGGTGTTGCCTGCAAGCAGAATGGGTACCGCGCCGCGCATCACCTGCCACAGCGGGAAGTTCCACGGCATCACGGCGAGGACGGGCCCGAGCGGACGGTATTCAATCACCGCCTGCTGGTTTTCCACCAGCGTCGGCTCTGTCGCGAGCATCGAAGGGCCGTGCTCCGCGTACCAGTCGCACAGCCCGGCGGATTTCGCCACTTCGCCGCGGGCCTGGCGGATCGGTTTGCCCATTTCGGCGGTGATCATCTGCGCCAGTTCTTCACTCCGGGCGCGCAGCGCATTACCGATATTACGCAGCGTCTGCGCGCGCTCATCCAGGCGGGTGGCGCGCCAGCGGCGAAAGCCCTCGCTTACGCGGGTTATCGCCAGTTCGACCTGTTCGGCGCTCGCCAGCGGGTACGCCGCCAGCGTTTCGCCAGTGGCCGGGTTAACGGAAATCGCGTGAGTCGCAGGGGAAATGCTCATCAGTGGGCCTCTTTTCATCGTTGTTATGCGCGACGATTTTTACGCTACATCGTCAAAATGATTGCTATAGCCTGGCCTGCTCTGGTATTTCTGAAAAGTGAATAATATTGACGATTCCATTCACCCGGAGAGAATGCAATGGATTTAACCCAGCTTGAGATGTTCAACGCCGTGGCCGAAACCGGCAGCATTACCGCCGCCGCCCAGCGCGTGCACCGGGTGCCGTCGAATCTGACCACCCGTATCCGCCAGCTCGAAGACGATTTGGGCGTGGATCTGTTTATCCGCGAGAATCAGCGACTGAAGCTCGCCCCGGCAGGCCACAGTTTTCTCGCCTACAGCAAACGCATCCTGGCGCTGGTGCAGGAGGCGCGTGAAGTCGTCTCAGGCGACGAGCCGCAGGGCATTTTCTCGCTCGGTTCGCTGGAAAGTACGGCAGCGGTACGTATCCCTGCCGTGCTCGCCGCGTTTAACCAGCGCTACCCGAAAATCCAGTTCGATCTGGCGACCGGCCCTTCCGGCACCATGATTGACGGCGTGCTGGCGGGCGAGCTGAGCGCCGCGTTTGTCGACGGGCCGGTACTGCATCCGAACCTGGAGGGTATGCCTGTGTATCGCGAGGAGATGATGCTGGTGGCGCACGCCGGTCATCCGCCGGTGACGCGCGCCCAGGCGATTAACGGCGCGAGCATTTACGCCTTTCGCGCCAACTGCTCCTACCGGCGGCATTTTGAAAGCTGGTTTAAAGAGGATCAGGCGATGCCGGGTAAAATTCACGAAATGGAGTCTTACCACGGCATGCTGGCGTGCGTGGTGGCCGGCGCAGGGGTCGCGATGATCCCGCGCAGCATGCTGGAGAGCATGCCGGGGAGCCATCAGGTGCAGGCCTGGCCGCTGGCCGATAAATGGCAGTTTATTGATACCTGGCTTATCTGGCGGCGCGGCGCGAAAACCCGCCAGCTGGAGGCGTTTACGGAACTGCTGCCGTCGTCGCCGACACCGACTTTTGCATAAACAGGCTCAACGGATCGGGCAGATAGGGCGCAAATGGCCCGGTGTGATGAAAGCCGCAGCGCTCGTAGAGCCTTACCGCGGCGTTCTGGTGAATGCCGGTTTCCAGTCGCAGCGTATGGCAGCCGCGCAGCCGCGCGGCCTCCTCCAGCGCCGCCATCAGTTTTTCTCCAAGCTTCTGCCCGCGGTGGCGCTCATCGATATAGACACGCTTGACTTCGCCGCAGCCGTCGCCGGTCAGCAGCACCGCGCCGCAGCCTACCGCCGCCTGCTGATGGCGTATCACCATAAAAATCAGCGCGCCGTCATCCACGCCCGCGAGATCCACCAGATGATTACTCTCAGCCGGGTACAGCGCGCTCTGGTAAGCGTCGAGGGCGGCGATCAGCGCCCGGCTCTCCGCGCTTTCGGGTGATGCGACAGTTATCTGGTACATGGGTGCGCTCCTGTATTGTTTTTATTAGCTTTACGGTGCCGCGTCGCCGCGCGCAACCCACGGGTCAGAGGATTGTCTTATGATCCCCGATAAATAAGCAAAGGGGATTTCCGGGTACGGCTCTGTGCAGGTACTCTGTCGGGAAATGGGTTAACAAGGAATGACGCCATGAACAACCAGGCACGAAAAGTGATGATTATCGGCGCAGGCAATGTCGGCACCGCCGCCGCGTGGGCCCTGCTGAACCAGAATATCGGCGAGGAGCTGATTCTGGTGGATCTCGACGCCGCGCGCGTTGAGGGACACTGTCAGGATTTGCGCGACGCCGCGGCGTATATGCCAGGAATGATAAAAATCTCCACCCGGCAGGCGAGCGACTGCGCGGATGTGGATATCGCCGTCATCACCGTCTCCGGGGGCGCGCTGAAGCCCGGCCAGACACGACTTGACGAGCTGACCAATACCGCGCGCATCGTCGGGCAGATAGTCCCGCAGATGATGGCGGGCGGCTTTAACGGCATTTTCCTCGTGGCGACCAACCCGTGCGATATCATCACCTGGCAGGTCTGGACGCTCTCGGGCCTGCCGCGCAACCAGGTGATTGGCACCGGCGTCTGGCTCGACACCACGCGCCTGCGCCGCACGCTGGCCGAGGCGCTCGATATCGGCCCGCAGAGCATCGACGCTTTTATCCTCGGCGAGCACGGCGACACCCAGTTCCCGGTTTGGTCGCATTCATCGGTCTACGGCTCGCCGGTGGCGCAGGTGTATGAACGCAAAACGGGTACACCTCTCGACACCACGGCGCTCGCCGAGAAAGTACGCAAATTAGGTTTTGAGATTTACGCCCGCAAAGGCTGTACCGAATACGGCATCGCCGGGACGATTGCCGAGATCTGCCGCAATATCTTTACCGGCAGCCACCGCGCGCTGGCGGTATCGTGCATTCTCGACGGCGAATATGGCGTGGATAACGTGGCAATCGGCGTGCCGGCGGTACTCGCCCAGCGCGGCGTGCAGCAGATTATCGAGTTACAGCTGGAAGGCGAAGAGCAGGCGAAGTTTCAGCATTCCGTCGCGGTTATCAAAGAGAATATCGCCCGCCTGCCCTGAAATATGACGGCGCCCGGCATGGGCGCCGGACGTTTAGCGCAGCAATATCTGGCCGATAAGATAGGTCACGGCCTGCCCGCTAATCAGTACCCGCTCCCCCTGCCATTCACAGCGCAAATCGCCGCCGCGCGCCGACACCTGGCGCGCCAGCATCGTGGTTTTGCCAAGCTTCGCGCCCCAGTAGGGGATAAGCATACTGTGCGCGGAGCCGGTAACCGGATCTTCCGCCACGCCTTCGCCGGGGCAGAAAAAACGGCTCACGAAATCATACGGGCCGCCAGGCGTGCCCGGCGCGGTGACGCACACCATTTTGCCGAGCGGCAGCATAGCGTGAATATCCGGCCTCAGCGCCTCGACCTGCGCCTGGGTTGCGAGCTCGACGAGATAATCGCGCCCGGCGCGCACCGCGACCGGGTTGTCGATACCGAGCGAGGCCAGCAGCAGCGCGGGCGCCTCTGCCGGCTGCGTCTGCCAGGCCGGAAAATTGAGCGTCAGCCAGTCGCCGCGGCGCGCCACGATAAGCTCGCCGACAAAGCGCGTCGAGAAGCGGATCTGGCTGTGCGGATAGTCGAGATGCTCGAAAATAACGTGCGCGGCGGCAAGCGTCGCATGGCCGCACAGGTTGATTTCATTTTGTGTGGTGAACCAGCGCAGTTCAAAGCCGTCGTCGGTACGCACGAAAAACGCGGTTTCCGACTGGTTATGCTGCTGCGCCATTGAAAGCAGCGTCTCGTCCGGTAGCCAGACGCTGAGCGGACAGACCGCTGCCGCATTGCCGCTGAAAATTTTGTCGGCAAACGCGTCCACCATATAAAAGTCCACTGATTGCATTATGTTCCCTGCCCTTTTCGTGTGGTGATGGTTCTCCCACCGTATCACGCGCGCCGAAAACCGTGACGCGATTTGCATACGCGCCGCTGCGCTTGTTGCAAAACCGGCGCAAAAGTGAGATTTACGTCACAAAATGGTTGTATCCCGACCAGCGATAGTTTTAAGATCGCTTGCTTCTTATTCACTTCTAACCAGCGCGAATCTGTTCTATGACGATGAATACAGTCTCTCGCAAAACCGCATGGCTGCGGGTTGTCACGCTTGCGGTCGCGGCATTTATCTTTAACACCACCGAATTTGTGCCGGTGGGCCTGCTCTCCGATATCGCCGCAAGTTTCCATATGGAATCCGCGCAGGCGGGCATCATGCTGACTATCTACGCCTGGGTGGTGGCGCTGATGTCGCTGCCGTTTATGCTGCTGACAAGCCAGGTGGAGCGCCGCAAGCTGCTGATTGCGCTGTTTGTGGTCTTCGTCGTAAGCCATATGCTGTCGTTTATGGCCTGGAGCTTTGAGGTGCTGGTCATCAGCCGCATCGGTATCGCCTTCGCCCATGCGATTTTCTGGTCGATCACCGCATCGCTGGCTATTCGCCTGGCGCCGCCGGGCAAACGCGCCCAGGCGCTGAGCCTGATTGCTACCGGCACCGCGCTGGCTTCCGTCCTTGGGCTGCCCATCGGGCGCATCGTCGGGCAATATTTTGGCTGGCGCACTACGTTCTTCGCCATCGGCATCGGGGCGCTCATTACCCTCGCCTGTCTGGTGAAACTGCTGCCGAAAATTCCGAGCGAACACTCCGGCTCTCTTTCAAGCCTGCCGGCGCTGTTCCGCCGCCCGGCGCTGCTGTGCATCTATATTCTGACCGCCGTAGTGGTGACCGCGCACTTTACTGCTTACAGCTATATTGAGCCGTTCGTGCAAAACGTCGCGGGCCTGAGCGAAAACTTCGCGACCTTCCTGTTGCTGGTGCTCGGCACCGCCGGGATCATCGGCAGCGTGATATTCGGCAAGCTCGGCAACCTGCACGCCTCGGGGCTTATCAGCAGCGCGATTGGCGTACTGGTTATCTGCCTGCTGCTGTTACTGCCGGCATCGCACAGCGCGGTGAACCTGACCATTCTCAGCGCCTTCTGGGGCATCGCGATTATGCTTATCGGCCTTGGAATGCAGGTCAAAGTGCTGGCGCTGGCGCCCGATGCCACCGATGTCGCGATGTCGCTCTTCTCCGGTATCTTTAATATCGGCATCGGCGCAGGCGCGCTGGTGGGCAATCAGGTCAGCCTGCAGCTTTCGATGTCCTCCATCGGCTATATGGGCGCTATTCCGGCGCTGGCCGCATTTATCTGGGCGATTGTGATATTCCGGCGCTGGCCGGTACAGCTTCCGGATGAGCAACCGCACCACAGTTGATCCTGACGCCGCCGCTTGAGGCGGCGTTTTTTTACCTCTTTTCCGGCTAATTCTGCCCGGCGTCTTGCGTCGCCCCGTCATCAAAAGGCTATGGCTATCGTACTGATAGCCACCATTTAGCCTTTGATTTTTAAATGGTTTCCCGCAGTTTTAGCAGATCGTGTGATTTCAAAAATCATTCAGTTGACTTATGTTTGCCTGGGCAATAATATCTCGCGTGACTAATCTACTTGCCTGGGCAAATATGTTGGAAAATAACAGCGATCTGTTTAACGAGATTATTCCTTTAGGACGGCTGATTCATTTGGTGAATCAGAAAAAGGATCGCCTGCTCAACGAGTATCTCGCCCCGCTCGATATCACTGCGGCGCAGTTTAAGGTGCTTTGCTCCATTCGCTGCCCTGGTCGTATCACGCCGGGAGAGCTGAAAAAGGTGCTCTCAGTAGATTTAGGCGCCCTGACGCGCATGCTGGACCGTCTGGTCTGCAAAGGCTGGGTGGCACGCCTGCCCAACCCGAACGATAAACGGGGCGTACTGGTTGAGCTCACGGAAGACGGCGCGGCGCTGTGTGAACAGTGCCACCAGTTGGTAGGACAAAACCTGCATCAAGAATTAACAAAAAACCTGACGGCAGACGAAGTGGCGACCCTCGAATACCTGCTTAAAAGGGTGCTGCCGTAACAGCAAAGAGGTAAAACGATGTCCAGACGCAATAATGATGCCATTACAATTCATAGCATTTTGGACTGGATCGAAGATAACCTGGAATCCCCCCTTTCCCTTGAGAAAGTGTCGGCGCGTTCGGGTTACTCGAAATGGCACCTGCAACGGATGTTTAAAAAAGAGACCGGCCATTCGCTGGGCCAGTACATCCGTAACCGGAAACTGACTGAAATCGCGCTCAAGCTTAAAGAGAGCGATGAACCGATCCTTTATCTGGCCGAGCGCTATGGGTTTGAATCCCAGCAGACGCTGACCCGCACGTTCAAGAACTATTTCTCCGTGCCGCCGCATAAGTATCGCGTAACACGGATGCCGGGCGAAGGTAAATACCTCCATCCGCTGAATCACTAAGTGGTAAAGCACACAGACGGCACCATTGCGCCGTTACACTTCTCCTGCGGGAGATAACCGAGGACAACATGAAATCCGTAACGCGCGCCACCGTGCTGTTTCTGGCGCTGACCTCCGGCTACGCGCTGGCGGGCAGCCCGACAGCCGACGTGTGCGCCGGTGACCACAGCACGATGACGGTGCCGATTGAGCATCACGAATCGCTGGATCTCAGCCATCGCAGCGCCGGCAGCGATAAATCCGACGAGCTGGGCGTACCGTACTACAACTAACCACTCGCGCGAAAAACCGGGCACAGGCCCGGTTTTTTTATGCACTGCGCACTGCCCGCCGCACCCGCCAGCCAAACACGTTGATATACAACCCCGCCATGACCAGCAGCGCGCCGACAATCTGCAACACCGACAGCCGCTCATCCAGCAGCAGCGCGGCGCTGGCAAGGCCGACCACCGGCACCAGCAGTGAGAGCGGCGCCACGCGCCAGGTTTCATAACGCCCGAGCAGCGTCCCCCAGATGCCATAACCGAGAATGGTCGCGATAAACGCCAGGTAAACCAGCGAGAGCACCGTCACGCGGTCGATATGAAGAAGGCTCTGCGTCACCGCCTGCGCGCCGTCAAACAGCAGGCTTGCCGCGAAGAACGGCAGCACCGGGATAAGCGCGCTCCACACCACCAGCGACATTACCGCAGGCGGCGTCGGCAGTTGCATGATTTTTTTGTTAAAGATATTGCCGCAGGCCCAGCTCAGCGCCGCGGCGAGCGTCAGCATAAAGCCGGTCAGCGCCACGTGCTGGCCGTTGAGGCTGCCTTCGATCAGCACCAGCATGCCGATGACCGCGAGCGCGATGCCGGTCAGCTGTTTCGCCTGGAGCCGTTCGCGAAACGCAAACACGCCGAGCACAATGGTAAAAAACGCCTGCGCCTGGAGCACCAGCGAGGCGAGGCCCGCGGGCATGCCAAATTTGATGGCGCTGAAGAGAAACGCGAACTGCCCAAAGCTGATGGTCAGCCCGTATCCTAACAACAGGCGCAATGGCACCTTCGGGCGCGCCACGAACAGCAACGCGGGAAAGGCGACAAGCAAAAACCGCAGCCCTGCCAGGAGCAGCGGCGGCATGGCGTGAAGCCCGACTTTGATTACGACGAAATTCAGCCCCCAGGCCAGCACTACCAGTAGCGCCAGCAACCCGTCTTTGCGCGTCATCCCCTGCCCCTGTTATTTATTAAAATTATGTTAATACTTCACCATACCGGAATCTTCCGGTGAGAGACAGATCACTAAATTATGGGGGGAAGGTAAAGCACTTCTGAACACCCGCCAGGGTGTACAGCGCCGTGTGAGCGTGTTATTGCTTAAAAAGAGGCCTGCATCAGGTTATCGCTCCCGCTCACCTCATAAAAAAGATAAGAAAATGTTATCAAAGAAAACGCGTTCTACCGTCGCGCTGCTCGGCTCGTCGTTATTACTGACTATCGGTCGCGGCGCCACGCTGCCCTTTATGGCTATCTACCTTGCAAAGCGCTTCGCAATGTCGGTGGATGAAATCGGCGTGGCGCTCACCAGCGCGATGACCGCGGGCGTCTTCTTCAGCCTGGCGTTCAGCGTGCTCGCCGACCGCTTCGATAAAAAGCGCTATATGCTGATCGCCATCGCCATCTTTGTGGCGGGCTTTGTGGCGATCCCGCTGATGCATAACGCTCTGCTGGTTATCCTCTTCTTCGCGATAATTAACTGCGCGTACTCCGTGTTTTCCACCGTCCTGAAAAGCTATTTCGCCGATACCCTGGGCGCGGCGGCGAAGGCGCGCATTTTCTCGCTCAATTACACCTTTTTAAATATCGGCTGGACGGTCGGCCCGCCCATCGGCACGCTGCTGATGGTCTATGGCCTCAATATGCCGTTCTGGCTTTCAGCCGTAACCTCCGGCATTACCTTTATGGTCATTAGCGTCTTCGTGCAGCGTGTCGCGCCCGCGCATGAGCAGGCGGATTCCCCTTCCGGCCCGCCGCCGCTCTCGCTTTTGTGGCGCGACCAGCGTCTGCTGTGGTTCACCGGCTCGGCGTTTCTCGGCTCGCTGGTGGCGGGCTCCTTCGCTATCTGCATCTCGCAATATGTCCTGACCTTTTCCGACAGCGCGCTGGCGCAGCAGATTGTCGCCGTTGTATTGCCGGTAAACGCCATACTGGTCGTCTCGCTCCAGTATCTGGTAGGGAAAAACCTGCGCGCTGACAACTTAAGCCGCCTGATGCTGTTCGGCACCGTCTGCTTTATTCTGGGCCTCGGCGGTTTTCTGATGGCGGGCACCAACCTCTGGATCTGGGGCGCGGCGGCAGCGGTCTTTACGATTGGCGAAATTATCTACGCGCCTGGCGAATATATGCTTATCGACAACATTGCGCCGCCAGGGCTCAAGGCGGGTTACTTCTCAGTCCAGTCGCTCGGCTGGCTGGGCGCGTCCTTCAACCCGATGTACAGCGGGTTTGTGTTAACGACGCTGCCGTCGTGGTCGCTTTTCGCCTCGCTGATGGTCTTCGCCGCCATGGCGTACCTGATGCTGGTTAAAGGTATGCGCGTTAAAACGGTTGGGGTGATGCAGCCGGGCTGAGTGGAGCGCGGTCAACCTATGTAAAAATGCCCCTCTGAGGGGCATTTTCTTTTGGTGTTAAAGTCGGTATTAACGCTATCACCACCGCCACGCTCTGGCGCTCTCCACCAGCATCCCGCCAGCCCTGCTCCCCGCGCTAAATCGCCACCAGCCCTCTTACGCCCTCGGCGTCCATGTCCGCGCCGCGACCGCGCTGGATAATCGTCCCGCGCGACATCACCAGATAGTTGTCCGCAAGCCCGGCGGCGAAGTCGTAGAACTGCTCCACCAGCAGAATGGCCATATCGCCGCGCGCCGCCAGCTCGCGGATCACCGCGCCAATTTCTTTGATAACAGACGGCTGAATGCCTTCGGTCGGCTCGTCGAGGATCAGCAGTTGCGGACGGCTCGCCAGCGCGCGTCCGATGGCGAGCTGTTGTTGCTGACCGCCGGAAAGATCGCCGCCGCGCCGCTGGCGCATCGCTTTCAGCACCGGAAACAGCGTGTAGATCTCCTCCGGCACCCGCTTCGCCTGCGCGCCGTGAAAGCGTGACAGCCCCATCAGCAGATTTTCCTCAACGGTCAGGCGCGGGAAAATCTCACGCCCCTGCGGCACATACGCGATCCCCGCCCCGACACGCTGGTGCGGCTTATGGCGGGTGATGACGTTGCCCTGCCAGGTGACCTCGCCTGAGCGCGCCGGAATCAGCCCCATCAGGCATTTCAGCAGCGTGCTTTTCCCCACCCCGTTGCGTCCGAGCAGACAGGTGACTTCGCCTGCGCGCGCCGCAAGCGACACGCCGCGCAGAATATGGCTGCCGCCGTAATATTGATTCAGTTCGCTGACTTCTAACATGCCGGCTCCTTAACGCCCAAGATAGACTTCAATCACCTGCTCGTTCGCCTGCACCTCGGCAAGCGACCCCTCTGCCAGCACCTGGCCCTGATGCAGCACCGTCACTTTATCGGCGATGGTTTCCACAAAGCCCATGTCGTGCTCCACCACCATCAGCGAATGCTTCCCGGCGAGCGCGCGAAACAGCTCGGCGGAGTATTCCGTTTCGGCGTCGGTCATCCCCGCCGCTGGCTCGTCGAGCAGCAGCAGATGCGGCTCCTGCATCAGCAGCATGCCTGTCTCCAGAAACTGCTTTTGCCCATGGGAGAGCGCGCCAGCCGGGCGGCGACGCTCGCCTGCCAGGCGCAGCGTCATGAGCATTTCATCAATGCGATCCCGCTGTTCGCCGCTAAGCCGCGCACGCAGCGTACCGCGCACCGTTTTGTCGCCCTTTTGCGCGAGTTCCAGATTCTCCGCGACCGTCAAAGCCTCAAAGACGGTTGGCTTCTGGAATTTGCGCCCGATGCCGCGCCGCGCAATGTCCACCGGCGTGAGCCGCGTCAGGTCGGTTTCCTGATCGTAGATAACCCGCCCGCTCTGGGGCCGGGTTTTCCCGGTAATCACATCCATCAGCGTGGTTTTCCCTGCGCCGTTGGGGCCGATAATGCAACGCAGCTCGCCGACGCCGATGGAAAGCGTCAGATCGGTGAGCGCCTTAAACCCGTCGAAACTGACATTAATGTTTTCAAGCTGCAACACCGGGTCAGTCTGCGCGCGAAAACGGTCGGTCTCATACTGCCGGGTATGGAGGGTATCAATGGCGTGCATTATTTCTCTCCTCTGCGCAGAAGCCCCGCCACGCCGCGCGGCAGAAACAGGGTGATAACAATAAAAATAAGCCCGAGGAAAAGCTGCCAGTACTCCGGCATCACCACGGTGAAGAGGCTTTTCGCGCCGTTTACCAGCAGCGCGCCGAACACCGGGCCTACCAGCGTGCCGCGCCCGCCGAGCGCCACCCAGATAGCCGCTTCGATGGAGTTAGTGGGCGACATTTCGCCCGGGTTGATAATGCCGACCTGCGGCACGTAGAGCGCGCCCGCCAGCCCGCACATCACCGCCGACAGCGTCCAGACCAGCAGCTTGAAGCCGCGCGGATCGTAGCCGCAATACATCAGGCGGCTCTCGGCGTCGCGCACCGCCGTCAGCACCCGGCCAAACTTGCTGCGCGCAAGCCAGAATCCGACGCCAAGACAGCCCAGCAGCAGAGCCAGCGTCGCGATAAACAGCGCAATACGCGTGCCGGTGTGGGTCAGTGAAAAGCCGAGCAGCGTGGTGAAACCGGTGAAGCCGTTATTGCCGCCAAAGCCGGTTTCATTGCGGAAAAAGAGCAGCATGCCTGCAAACGTCAGCGCCTGAGTAATGATGGAGAAATAGACGCCTTTGATTTTTGAGCGGAAGGCGAAAAAGCCGAAGACCAGCGCCAGCAGCCCCGGCACCAGCACCACCAGCAGCAGCGCCCAGAGGAAATTCGACGTGCCCCACCAGTACCAGGGCAGCTCGCTCCAGGAGAGAAACGACATAAACGCGGGCAGGCCGTCGCCCGCGGCCTGGCGCATCAGGTACATGCCCATCGCGTAGCCGCCAAGCGCGAAGAAAATCCCGTGGCCGAGCGACAGCAGCCCGGCGTAACCCCAGACCAGATCGAGCGCCACGGCGACAATCGCATAGCAGAGAATTTTACCCATCAGCGTCAGCGTCCAGGTGGAGACCGCCAGCGGATGGCTTGCCGGCAACAGCGTCAGAAACGGCAGCGCGAACAGCGCCGCCAGCGCGAGACCGCCCGCGATAAAGCTCAGGCGCGGCGCTTTCTGAACGAGCGTTAAGGTGACTGGCTGCGTCATTCCACGGCCCTCCCTTTGAGTGCGAACAGCCCCTGCGGGCGTTTCTGGATAAACAGGATGACCATTACCAGGATGGCGATTTTACCGAGCACGGCGCCCACCTGCGGCTCAAGAATTTTATTGAAGATGCCAAGACCGAACGCCGCCGCGACGCTGCCCGCCAGCTGGCCCACCCCGCCCAGCACCACCACTAAAAAGGAGTCAATGATATAGCCCTGGCCGAGTTCCGGCCCGACATTGCCGAGCTGCGACAGCGCAACGCCGCCGAGGCCCGCGATGCCGGAGCCGAGCCCGAAGGCGAGCATATCGACGCGCCCGGTCGGCACGCCGCAGCAGGCCGCCATCGCGCGGTTTTGCGTTACCGCCCGCACGTTCATCCCAAGGCGCGTTTTGTTCAGCACAAGCCAGGTGAAGAACAGCACCAGCAGCAC
Organism: Cronobacter muytjensii ATCC 51329; assembly: GCF_001277195.1. Classification (NCBI taxonomy): domain Bacteria; kingdom Pseudomonadati; phylum Pseudomonadota; class Gammaproteobacteria; order Enterobacterales; family Enterobacteriaceae; genus Cronobacter; species Cronobacter muytjensii. The sequence continues at coordinate 1,846,522 of NZ_CP012268.1, read as the reverse complement.
GAAGCCCATCACCACCAGGCGGTTCCACGGCAGGATCAGGTTCGGCAGCACCTGGACACCGCCGGAGAGCCACGCGGGGTTCGCCACCTCAACGTTCTGCGCGCCGAACGCCATACGCACCAGCTGAATAATCATCAGGCTGATGCCCCAGGTGGCGAGCAGCGTCTCAAGCGGTCGCCCGTAGAGATGACGGATGATAGTGCGCTCAAGCGCCATGCCGGCGCAGGCCGTCACCAGAAACGCCACGGGCAGCGCCAGCAGCGGATAGAACGCCAGCCACTGCGGCGCAAAGGTGGCCAGCGCGTTTTGCACGCACCAGGTGGCGTAAGCGCCGAGCATGAGCATTTCGCCGTGGGCCATGTTAATGACGCCAAGCAGCCCATATGTGATAGCGAGGCCGAGTGCGGCGAGCAGCAGGATCGATCCAAGCGACAGCCCCATAAACGCCTGACCGAGCAGGTCGCCCGCCATCAGGCGGCGCTCTATCGCCCGCACGCTGACCGTGGCGGCCTCACGCACGCGGGCGTCCGGCTCAGTCGCCGCCTGCGTATAAGGCTGCAACCGCGCGCGGGTCTGCGGGTCGCCCGATTCGCCAAGCAGCGTGACGGCGTTTAAGCGCACCGCGGCGTCGGGGCTGGTGAGCTGGAGGCTGGCGAGCGCCGTCGTCAGCGCCTCGCGCACGTTGTTTTCTTTCTCCGTCGCCAGGCGCTGCGTCAGTAAAGGCGCCATCTGCGGGTCGGCGTCGCGCTGTAATGCGCGGGCGGCCTCAAGTCTTTCCGTGACGTTGTCACTTACCAGGCGATGCGTCGCCAGCGCCGCAGCCGCCAGATTGCGCAGGCGGTTGGTAAGCCTCAGGGGTTTAAGCGCGCCCGCAGGCGTCGCGGCGCGGCCAAGCGGCGTCAGGCCGTCGGCGCGCTGCGCGAACGGGTGTTTTTCGCTATCCACCACCAGGTTTTCCTGGTTGAGCGATACCAGCAGCGGCAGACGCGCGGCGTCCGGGTTGGTCGCCCAGGTTTGCAGCAGCGCGGCCTGCTGGCTGCGGCTGCTCGCTGCGAAATCATCGGCATCGGCGGCGCGGGCAACCCACGGCAGCAGCAAGGCGGCGACCATCAGCCAGCGAAATAATGTCATGGTTATCTCCTGTGAAACCGTTATGGCGTCAGGGGCCGGAAGGTCAGTGCGATGGATAGCGTTGATGGCGGTACGCAGGCTTACCGCCTGCAACAACACGTTTTGTAGATGCAGGGCGGGTAAGCGAAGCGCCCCCGCCGCGTCAATCCACGCCACCTCATCCGGCACCCCATGAGCCCCGTCACCGCCCTTAATTGCTGGCGGTTTTCACCGGCGCGTCAGCTTTCTTGTCGTTGCCGGCGATATACGGGCTCCACGGCTGCGCGCGGACCGGCGCTTCGGTCTGCCACACCACGTTGAACTGCCCGTTGCCTTCAATCTCGCCAATCATCACCGGCTTGTGCAGATGGTGATTGGTTTTATCCATCGTCAGCGTAAAGCCGGACGGCGCGTTAAAGGATTGCCCCGCCATCGCCTCGCGCACTTTGTCCACATCCGTCGTGCCTGCCTTCTCTACCGCCTGCGCCCACATATGGATGCCCACATATGTCGCCTCCATCGGGTCGTTGGTCACCACCGTGTCGGCGTTCGGCAGCTTGTGGGCTTTGGCGTACGCGCGGTAATCAGCGACAAATTTCTGGTTCTGCGGGTTATCCACCGACTCAAAGTAGTTCCACGCCGCGAGATTACCCACCAGCGGTTTGGCGTCGATACCGCGCAGCTCTTCTTCACCCACCGAGAACGCCACCACCGGCACGTCGGTCGCCTTCAGGCCCTGGTTGGCCAGCTCTTTATAGAACGGCACGTTGGAATCACCGTTGATAGTGGAGACCACCGCCGTTTTACCGCCGGCGGAGAATTTTTTGATATTCGCGACGATGGTCTGGTAATCGCTGTAGCCAAACGGCGTGTAGACCTCTTCGATGTCTTTATCCTGAACGCCTTTTGAGTGCAGGAAGGCGCGCAAAATCTTGTTGGTGGTACGCGGGTAGACATAATCGGTGCCGAGCAGGAAGAAGCGCTTCGCGCTGCCGCCGTCTTCGCTCATCAGGTACTCCACCGCCGGGATCGCCTGCTGGTTCGGCGCGGCGCCGGTATAGAAAACGTTCGGCGACATCTCTTCGCCTTCATACTGCACCGGATAGAACAGCAGGCCGTTGAGCTCCTCAAACACCGGCAGCACCGACTTGCGCGAGACCGACGTCCAGCAGCCGAACACCGCCGCCACCTTATCCTGGCTCAACAGCTGACGGGCTTTCTCAGCGAACAGCGGCCAGTTGGAGGCCGGGTCCACCACCACCGGTTCGAGCTTTTTGCCGAGCACGCCGCCTTTGGCGTTTATCTCGTCGATGGTCATCAGCGCCACGTCTTTGAGCGGCGTTTCGGAAATCGCCATCGTGCCGGAGAGCGAGTGCATGATGCCGACTTTTATGGTGTCGGCGGCCTGGGCGCTGAAGGCGAACCCCATGCTGATGACCGAGGCGGAAAGGGCGAACGCTTTTAACAAGGTACGACGATGCATAGACTTCACTCCTGGTAGTAAGGGCTGTGTGTATGGTTAATCTCGCGTCTTCCGCCGCGCCTGATGCAGGGCGTGAAGCGTTATCTTGCGAACCTCTTTCTGGCTTTGAGCAATGTGGTCGTGCAGTTTGGTTCGGGCCTCCTGTGCGTTACGTTCAAAAACCGCGAGCAGGATCTGACCGTGCTCGGCGTACGTGGCGCTGATACGCGCCGCCTGGGTGAAATCCATCCGGCGCACGATGCGAATTTTTTCAGTGATCTCGCGATGCACTCGCGCCATTTCCGGGTTACCTACCGCGCCCACGAGCGTCATATGGAACGCCTCGTCAAAGGGGGCGACGTCGCAGCCTTCGGAAAGCGGCGGCGACTCTATCCAGAACTCGCGCAACTGAAGCAGCGGCAGCGGCGTAACGTGCGTCGGGAGCGCGCAGAGCCGCGTCACCGCCTCGGTCTCCAGCACGACGCGCAGATCGTAGAGCGCCTCAAGATTGTCGAAATCAATCGGCCTCACCTGCCAGCCGCTGCGCGGCTGAACATCCAGATAGCCCTCCTGTTCGAGCCGGTGCAGCGCCTGACGCACCGGCGTGCGGCTCGCCCCCATGCGCGCCGCGATGTCGTTTTCGCTAAAGCGGTCGCCGGGCACCAGGAGGAAATCGAAAATCTCCTGTTTAAGCAGCCGGTAAATGCGCTCGCCCTGGGCTTCCGGGTGCGCCGCGCGTTGTCTGGCCGTTAATGGCATATCCTCTCCTTTTGTGTGCCGTCCGGCGGGTGCGCTAACGCTTACCCGCCTTACAGTTAACGAGGCGCACTGGCCGTCGGCGGCGACGTCAGATTGAGCGCGGACTGTACGCCGCGAGGGGAACGTACACGCCCTACGAGCCCCAGATGAGCGCAGCCCGGCGCAATCTGACCAGTAAGCCAGGTCAGCCCAGCCACAACAGGGCATCGCCGGGGGCCACGGGCCGCCCTTGCTGACAGCGAATTTTTGACACCACACCGTCGACCGGCGCATGGACCATCAGCTCCATTTTCATCGCCTCGACCACGATCAGCGGCTCGCCCTGCTTCACCCGCTGGCCCGGCTCGACCAGGATTTTCCAGACGTTGCCATTGAGATCGGCGCTCACCAGTTGGCCTGCGGTGTCCGTCTCTTCTTCGGGCTCTACCGTAAGCGCGTCGCTCTCATTGGTCTGCGTCTGCCAGTGGGCCACTTCGGCGCTGAAAGCCGCCTGCTGCCGCTCGCGAAACGCGGCGATATCCGCCGCGTTGGCGTCTAAAAACGCCCGGTAGGCGGCGAAATCGAACTCGGTTTCTTCGATGCGCACCGGCGCGCGGCCCTCGCGGAAGGCGTCGCGGAAATCATTCAGCTCGGCTTCGCTCACCGGGTAGAACCGCACCTGGTCGAAGAATTTCAGCAGCCACGGCTCGTCGCCGAACTGCGGGTTCTTGAGGAATTTGTTCCAGATGGGCAGCGTGCGCCCTACCAGCTGATAGCCGCCTGGCGAATCCATGCCGTATATGCACATATACATGCCGCCAATACCGACGGTGCCTTCGGCAGTCCAGGTGCGCGCCGGGTTATATTTCGAGCTCAGCAGGCGGTGGCGAGGATCCACCGGCACCGCGCACGGCGCGCCGAGATAGACGTCACCCAGCCCCAGGATCAGATAGCTGGCGTCAAAGACGATGTTTTTCACCTCGTCGCGGTGCGAAAGGCCGTTGGCCCGGCAGATAAAATCGACATTGTTCGGCAGCCACGGCGCTTCTTTGCGCACGGTCTGCTGGTAACGCTCGACGGCGCCGAGCGTCGCGCTGTCTTCAAAGGCCATCGGCAGCCAGACGATGCGCGACGGGATTTTCAGCGATTCCACATCACCGAGCTGCTTCTCAAGGCTCATCAGCAGCGTTAACAGCGGGCGCTGCCCCAGACGCTGGCTGTCATAGCGCACCTGTAGCGAACGCACGCCGGGCGACAGCTCTTCAACACCCGCGACGCCACTGGCGCGGATAGCTTTCATCAGCAGATGCACCCGCAGGCGCAAGGCCAGATCCATCACGTTATCGCCATACTCAATGAGGAGGTAGCTGTCGCCCGCCTGTCGCCATACCACCGCAGGCAGCCCGTTTTGCGCGGGCACTTCGGCGAGGATCGCCGCACTCGACGTGCTGCCCGGCAGCATTGAGGGCGTCTCGTGCGGGCGCGCGCTGACCGCGCGCAGATGGTTGCACGCCACCTCCTGCGCCAGCTCCAGCGACTGCGCGTGTTCAATGCTTATCGGGTGAAAGCGGATGCGATCGCCGGGCTTCACCTGGCCTACTTTCCAAAGCTCCGCGCGGGCAATGGTGACCGGGCAGACAAAACCGCCAAGGCTCGGGCCGTCGCGCGTGAGGATCACAGGGAAATCGCCGGTGAAGTTGATCGCGCCGATGGCGTATTCGCAGTCATGCACGTTAGACGGATGCAGGCCCGCTTCGCCGCCATCGGCGCGGCTCCATTCCGGTTTCGGGCCGACCAGGCGCACGCCGAGCCGGTTGGAGTTGTAATGCACCTGCCACTCGGCGGCGAAGAAGGTATCCATCGAGGCGGGCGTAAAGAAATCGGGCGCGCCGTGCGGCCCGTAAAGCACGCCGATATCCCACACGTCGCCATAGCCCGGGATCAGCCCCGGCTCCGGCGTCTGGGGCGGCGCGATGGGCGCAGGCGTGGTGCACGCGGCGAGCGCCGGGCGGGAGACTGCCAGCACGTCGCCGGGGCGCAGCGTGCGTCCGGCATGGCCGCCGAACTGCCCGAGCGCGAAGGTGGAGCGGCTGCCGAGATAGCACGGCACGTCGATGCCGTTACGCACCGCCAGATAGCCGCGGCAGCCGGTACGCGCGCGGCCAAGCCTCAGCGTCTGTCCGGCGCGGGCGGTTACCGGCTGCCAGCAGGCGACGGGCTCGCCGTCGAGCGTCGCGTCGCAGTCCGCGCCGGTTAGCGCGAAAATCGCCTCGCTGTGAAAGCGCAGCGTCGGCCCCTGGAGCGTAAACTCCAGCCCGGCTGCCTCAGGCGCGTTGCCAACAATGCGGTTTGCCAGCCGGAAGGCGTAGTCGTCCATCGGCCCGGAGGGCGGCACGCCGATATCCCAGTAGCCCAGACGTCCCGGATAATCCTGCACGCTGCTCCAGGTGCCTGGTTCCAGCACTTCAATGGCGTGCGCCTGGTATTTCACTTCATCCAGCAGGCGCGTCCACATGGTCGCCTCTTCGAATGCCTCCAGCCGGATAATCTGGCGCAGATAGTCAAGGTTAGTGGCGATGCCGTGCAGGCGCGTCGCGTCCAGCGCCTTCCGTAGTTTCGCCAGCGCCTGCGGGCGGTCGTCGGCGTGAACGATGATTTTGGCGATCATCGGATCGTAAAACGCGCTCACTTCCGCGCCGGTGCTGACCCAGCCATCCACCCGCACGTTCGCGGGGAAAGCGACGTCGGTGAGTTGTCCCGGCGACGGCTGGAAATTTTTCAGCGGATCTTCAGCATACAGACGCACCTCAATGGCCGCGCCCTGCGGCGCCTGCGCCAGCCGCGGCCAGTCCAGCGGCTCACCTGCGGCGACCAGGATCATGCATTCGATAAGATCGAGCCCGGTCACGGCTTCAGTCACCGGATGCTCCACCTGCAAACGGGTGTTGACTTCCAGAAACCAGAAGCGGTCGCTGTCGGCATCATAAATAAACTCCACGGTGCCTGCGCTGCGGTAGTTAACCGATTCGCCCAGCGCCACCGCAGCGGCGTGCAGGGCGTCGCGCGTCGCCTGCGGCAGCCCCGGCGCTGGCGTCTCTTCCACCACTTTCTGGTTGCGGCGTTGCAGCGAGCAGTCGCGCTCGCCGAGCGCCGCCACGCGCCCCTGCCCGTCGCCCATAATTTGCACTTCGAGATGGCGGGCGCGGCTGACGAATTTCTCAATAAACACGCCGTCGTCGCTGAAGAACTGCTGACCCTGACGTTTCACGCTCTCCCAGGCGTCCCTGAGCGCCGCCTCGTCCCCGCAGCGCATAAGCCCGATACCGCCGCCGCCAGCGGTGGTTTTCAGCATCACCGGGTAGCCGATTTCGCGCGCCGCCTGTAGCGCTTCGTCAGGGGAATGCAGTAGCCCGGTGCCAGGCGTCATCGGCACGCCCGCGCCGGCGGCAAGCGCACGGGCGCGGTGTTTAAGCCCAAAATCGCTAATCTGCTGCGCGGTCGGCCCGATAAACACGAGATTCGCGGCCTCGCACGCCGCCGCGAACTCCGCGCGCTCCGATAAAAACCCGTAGCCGGGGAAAATGGCCTCTGCCCCGCTCGCTTTCGCGGCCGCCAGGATTTTATCGACGTTGAGATAGGTGTCGCGCGCCGTGTCGCCGCCGAGCGCGATGGCGATATCGGCGTCGTGCACGTGTTGTGCGTTACTGTCCGGATCGGAATAGACCGCGACGCTGACAATGCCCATTTTCTTCAGGGTACGGATGGCGCGGCAGGCGATTTCGCCACGGTTGGCGATAAGCACTTTGCTGAACATGGTCGGGTCTCCTCAGGCGCGCTGGTGACGGGCAAGCCAGGCTTTCCAGCCGCCCCATTCGGTGATGTCGGTGGCGCTCTCAAGCGCCTGCGGCTCGCAGATAAAGCCTTTTACGGCGCGACCATCGGCGAGCGTCAGCGTACCGATGCCGAGCGGTGATGGGATCTCCGCGACAAATTCGCCGAAGCGCGCGAGCGGAATGTCCCACAGCTCCACCGCGATGGGCTGACCGGCAGCAGCACGCGCGAGGCCGGGCTTCGGCGGCGTGGTGTTGGCGAGCGCATAAAGGCGGTAATCCGCCGCCGTGGTGGTTTCTTCAATAAACACGGCATCACGCGTGGTGAGCTGGTGGTTGAGCGGCATGCCGCGCAGATGCGCGCCGACCACGGCGAGGCGCACATGGTGCGGGGAGGACGGCGGCGGCAAGGCGGCGGGCAGCGCTTTATGGGTGGCGCCGAGGGGCAGCGGCGTCGCCTGCTGCCAGAGCGCGCCGAAATGCGCCAGCGCGGCGTCATACCAGGCGGGCGCGATAAGCGTAATGCCCGCAGGCAGACCATCGGCGCGGAAATCGCCAGGCAGCGCCAGCGCGCAGAGATCGGCCAGATTGGTGAAGTTGGTGTAGTAGCCGAAATGCGAGTTGTAGCGCACCGGCTCAGCGTCCATTTCTTCAAGGGTGTGAATGGTGGGCGACGTCGGGACGACCAGCGCATCGACCTCATCCAGCGCCAGGGCGATGCGCCGCGCGAGTTCCGCACGGGTGTATTCCGCCTGCCAGGCGTCGCAGGCGCTGTACTTAAGCCCCCCTTCGACGATGCCGCGCACCGTCGGGTCCATCACCTCCGGCGGCTGGTTGAGCATCTCGCCCACCGCGACGGTGCGCTCCGCCACCCAGGCCCCCTGATAGAGCTGCTCCGCAAGCTGGCGAAACGGGGTGAAATCAACGGGCACCAGCGTCGCGCCCAGCGCTTCAAGCCGGGCGAGGCTCTGGCGAAAGGCCGCTTCGCTGTGCGGGTCACCGTAAAATTCGAGCACATCAGGCACCGCCAGACGGGGGTTCGCGGGCAGACGCGCGGGCGCAGTGCGCGGGTTATGGCGCGAATACGCGTCGTCTGCGTCATAACCGCCTGCGATACTCGCAACCTGAAAGGCATCGGCGGCGCTCAGCGCGAAAACCGAGACGCAGTCGTTAAGCCGACAGGCGGGCACCACGCCGCGGTTTGAGAGCCAGCCTTTGGTGGGTTTCAGGCCGACAATATTGTTGAACCCGGCGGGCACGCGGCCGGAGCCTGCGGTGTCGGTGCCGAGCGCAAAGGCGACCAGGCCCCGCGCGACCGTCGAGGCGGAGCCGGAACTGGAGCCGCCGCTGACATAAGCCGGGTTAAACGTGTTGGGTACCGCGCCAAAGGGCGAACGGGTGCCGACAAGCCCGGTGGCGAACTGATCGAGATTGGTTTTGCCAAGCACAATGGCCCCGGCGGCTTTAAGCTTCGCAACCACCGCGGCATCGTCCTGCGGGGTATACGCAAACGCCGGACACGCCGCCGTGGTGGGCAGTCCCGCGACATCGATATTGTCTTTCACCGCGAACGGCACCCCGAAGAGCGGAAAATCCGCCAGGGTTTTTCCCTCCTTCAGCGCGGCCAGCAGCAGCGCAATTTGTTCTTCAAGATGCGTCGCGCTGGCCCGCGTTATCCACGCCGGATCGTTATTGTCGGCATCATTAAAGGCAGCGGAATATATTTCGCGAATGCGCTGCGGGCAGTCCTGATATTCGCTGCGCCACTCAGCAAGCGTCAGCGGCGTAAACAGCGGTGAACTCTGTGACATAACTGGCATCCCATCTGGTATACAAGATGGAAGCTATTTAGCAAAGGGAATGCCAGTTTTATTAATACCCTTAAAATCAGCCAGTTACTTATTTAAAAAGGCGTTACTGGCGGGATTGGTTATGTAGCGCTGAGTTTTTTAATAAAAAAGGGATACGTGATGGTGCAGCGGTGCGACATAAATGTGCAATGAAGGAAGAAATAAAGAAAAGTGATGATGAGCAGCGCGGGGAATAAGGTTTTTCGATGCGTCTTTTTATAAATGGGATATCACGGCGGGGGGGTGCGCTACGCTTACCCATCCTGGACAGGAAGACAAGGTAAAATTGGGCGGGTAAGCGCAGCGCACCCGCCGAACGGTTTTCGCAGCCGGGTTGAAGGGAAATATGCAACGGCGATGACATCGTTCCGTTCGCCATTTCACCACCCCGACATATTTTTGTTGTCCCAAAACCCGAGCCGGGAGGGAGAAAAGCCACCCCGTCCCCCGCCCATAAAAAAGGGGGGGCGCTACGCTCCCCCCTCGTAAAAGCCGATAACCCGGCTCCTTCGCTTCTGTTACCACACCTCGCTGGCGACGCTGGTTACGAGGCGCACTTTCTGCCACTGCTCGTCCGGGCTGATGCTGTTGCCTTCTTCGGTCGAGGCGAACCCGCACTGCGGACTTAAGCAGATCTGGTTGATATCGACATATTTCGCGGCCTCGGCCAGACGCGCCTTGATTAATTCCGGGTTCTCCAGTTCGCCGTTTTTCGTGGTGATAAGACCCAGCACCACCTGCTGTTTACCCGGACGGATAAAGCGCAGCGGCGCGAAATCACCGGAGCGGTCGTTGTCATATTCCAGGAAAAACGCATCAATGTTCACGGTGCCGAACAACACTTCCGCCACCGGCTCATAGCCGCCTTCCGCAATCCAGCTGGAGCGGAAATTACCGCGGCAGACATGCAGCCCGATGGTTAAATCTTCCGGCTTGCCTTCCAGCGCCTGGTTCAGCACGCGGGCATAGATGCGCGCCAGCTCGTCCGGACAGTCGCCGCGCTCGCGGATCTGGCGGCGCTGTTCGTCAGAGCACAGGTACGCCCATACGGTATCGTCAAGCTGCAGATAGCGGCAGCCCGCGTCGTAGAACGCGCGGATAGCGTCACGCCAGGTGGTAGCGAGATCGTCGAAATACGCATTCAGATCCGGATAAACGTTACGGTCGATCGCCGCAGCACCGCCACGGAAATGCAGCACGCTTGGGCTCGGGATGGTCATTTTCGGTTCGGCGTTGCCGCTGACGCTTTTCAGGAAGCGGAAATCTTCCAGCATCGGATGGTCGCCAAACGCCACTTTACCGGTCACGCGCACGCTCTGCGCTTTGGTCTGGATGCCGTTGAACTGGATGCCCTGATTCACTTCCACCAGCTCCACGCCTTGCAGCGCGGCGAAGAAATCCATGTGCCACCAGGCGCGACGGAATTCGCCATCCGTGACCACATGCAGGCCGCAGGCGCACTGCTGTTCAACGGCGTGGCGAATGGCCTCGTCTTCAACTTTGCGCAGGCGCGCGGCGTCTATCTCCCCTGCCGCAAACTGCTGGCGGGCGTGCTTAATGGCATCGGGACGTAAAAAGCTGCCGACGATATCGGCGCGAAAAGGGGCGTGTTGACGCTGCATGGTGTTCTCCTCGTGGCCTGACGCGATGATTGCGTCAGGTGATAGTTCAAAATTTGAATATTTGGCCGTCTGGATGGCTATATGTCCGAAGAATGACATCTGGCAGGCGTTCAGGCAAACGAGGAAATTTCATGGGTGTTGAAAAAAATTCATCTAAAAGAATCCCCACCGGAGTGGGGAAAAGAAAGGCACAATGCGTATTTATTTTTTCCCGGCGGCGGCGTTGCTCTCCACGACGCCCGGGATGGGTGTGGTTTCACGTTTGAACTGGCCGTTGAGGGCATCCACGCCACTTTGCGGCTTCGCGAATGTCTCTAAATCTGCGCGCGAGCGGCGGATCTCATCTGTATTAACACCAAGTTTTTTATCGCGCTCGCTGACAAGCTCCGGTTTCGCCTCGCCATCGCGACTGAACGACCAGGCAAGCATTGGCGGGCCGAGCGGCAGCGCGTCGCCCTTCTCGCCCGGCCCGCCGGTATGCCAGACGTGCCAGGTTTTACCGTAGCTGTTCATCTTGCTCTGCATCAGACGATGCTCAACCGGTGCCGGAATACCGGGCGCGATTAACTGGCCGCTAAGGATTTCACCATTATGCGGATGCCAGTACTGCTTTTCCTGCGGCGGCAACTGGTTAAAGAGTTTTTCAGAGATAATATATTCTACGCCGTTCATATTGGCGTCTTTAGAATTCCCGTCAAATAAAACGCACTGGGCGAAATCTTCGTTGACCTGATGGCAATAGTGGTGCGCTTCCATCTGTTTTTCCGGGATCTCTTTCATCGGATGGAAACCCACCAGATAAATATCAAAACCTTTTAACGGGGCATTACTTTGCAACACTGCCGAGCCGGTTTCGAGTAAATTGGTACTGGTCGATTTACTGGCGCCCGGTGGGGTATCTTTTTCCGCATGGGCAATAAATGCGACGGATAAAAGCGGGAGTAACGTTATTTTTAATGCACGTTGTAATTTCATAGGGTAATTAAACTGATGAAGAGGTATTTATGTCATGCGCGACACGACCTCCGGTATGAGCATTAACCCATACCGGAGGGACGTTATGCCGGGCGCATGCGGCCCGCCGCTCCGTCAGGAAGAGGAACGGCTGCTGCTTTTACCGCCTTTGCGGCCTGCTTCTGCTGCACGCTCGCGGTCATTTTTAAAATTCCCGCCGCTATTCTGGCCGCCTTTACGACCGGCTTCAGAAGCGCGCTCACGATTTTCAGCAAAATTACCTGAACCACCACGATGTTGAGCCATAATATTCTCCTCGGATTAGCAGAGATAATTTAAACCGCGTCCTCACAATGCGAACGCAGAACTAACTATAGGCACGCTTTCCCGTTTCGCAAGTTACATTAGCCGCCGGCATCTATTTTACCGCTGCGTTCTGCCAGATATTTCAGGAAATGCACTTTTATCTCCTGAATGCCAAAGGAAATTCTCTCCCCGCCCCTTCGCTTAATAAGAAAATTCTTAAAAGAAAGCATTAATAATTTCGTTTCTGTCGTTGCGACTATTCTTTATCTGCGAAGTGTCGTTCGTTGATTTAATTTCCGCTGAGGAGTGATTAATGAAACAGAAATGGTACTGCTGCCCTGCCATCAAACTTAAAGACCGGTTCATGGTGCTGATTATGGGACAGGATGTTTTCCTGCTGTTCCGCAAAGGCGGTTCAATAAGAAAGTCCCGCGACTGGCTGGCCCGCGAGAAAGCGAATTTTATTCCTCTGGGGTAAACCACGACGTTTTTCTGGTTGCAGACAAAAGCGCTATCTCGTTTAATGTGTAGCGCTTTTGTTAACCCCTTGTGAGTATCATGATTGTTCGTCCCCCACAGCACTGGTTTGCCCGACTCTTTGTCTGGCATGGATCCGTATTAGCCAAAATATCCACGCGTCTACTCCTTAATTTCCTGTTATCCATTACGGTTATTTTCTTTTTGCCGTGGTATGAAGCGCTCGGAATAAAACTGACCACCGCGCCATTCAGTATTCTCGGCGTGGCGATTGCGATTTTTCTCGGCTTTCGCAACAGCACCTGTTTCGCCCGCTTTAATGAAGCGCGTCAGATTTGGGGGCAACTGGTTATTCACTGCCGCTCGATGTTGCGCACCGCCCGCACGCTGATGCCCGATAACACGCAGGAGCTGCATCATCTTGTGAATCTGGAAGTGGCGTTCTGCCACTGCCTGCGCCTGACGCTGCGCCGTAAAAAGCTTGATAATGTGTTAGACCGTTATTTAACCCGCAACGAAATGGCGCGTGTGATGAACAGCAATTCGCCGTGCAATACGATTTTACTCATCATGGGCGAATGGCTCGCCGCGCGGCGCAACGGGCTGTCGGATATTCTTTTCCAGACGCTCGATCAGCATATTAACCAGCTCGCGGCTGTGCTGGCGGGCTGTGAACGCATCGCGAATACGCCGCCGCCTTTCGCCTATTCGCTGATGCTGCACCGTACGGTCTATTGCTTCTGCATTATGCTGCCGTTCGCGCTGGTGACCGACCTGCATTTTATGACGCCGTTTGTTTCGGTGTTTATTTCCTACACCTTTATTGCGCTGGATACGCTCGCGGAAGAGCTGGAAGATCCGTTCGGCACTGAAGATAACGATCTGCCGCTGGATGCGCTGTGTAATAACATTGAAATAGACCTGCGTGAAATGAATAACGAGTCGCAAAAACCGGCTAAGCTTTTGCCGAACCGGCATTATCAGCTCACCTAATGCGAGAGGCGATTCTCGATTTTTCATGAATAATCCGTAATTAATCATTAGCAGGGATAATGAGATATGGTAGCGTTACCCCTGCTCTCCTCATCCCTTCATGTCGCCTGTTGGGCCTTTTCCCTCCCCTGTTTTATTGCAGCCTGGCTTTAAGGAAACGCCATGTCTCATTTCACGATCGAAATGCTCTCAGATCAGTGCGGAGTCAGCATGACTAATTTACGCGCCTGGCAACGGTCCGGATTACTGAAGCCCGCGCGCGATGATGGCGGCAGACGCTTTTTTGATTACAGCCACCTGATGCGTATTCACGCCATTATAAAATTCCTCGACCGCGGCCTGCCCCTGAATGAAGTCGCCCGCCTTCTAAAAGGTGAAGAACGCTCGCTGGCAAGCCAGTGGGAGGTGTGGCAGGAACAACTGCTCGCCGCGCTGGAGAAGCCCACCATGGAAAAAGCCCGCGCGCTGCTGCGCAAAATGGGCCGCGAGCTGCCGGCGGCGATGCTGCTGGATAACGTGGTGCTGCCGCTGCGTCAGTGGTTGAACCATGGCGCGAGCGGCACGCAGCTCACCCTCCGCTCCCGTTTCGACACGCTGATTATTGAGTACGCCACCTTTACGCTGCAGGCGCTGCGCAAGCGCCCGGCCTCCGGGCTGGTGATCATGGCCATGAACAGCCAGGATTCGCTCAGCGTCTGGCTGGAGGCGATTCGCTTCTCAGGCGAAGGATTTCGCATTGATGTGCTGCACCAGCCGGTGCCACTGCCAGATCTCACGCAGTTCGACGCCGATCATTACCTGGTATACAGCGATGTCGCGCTGACGCCCGCGCAACTGGCGCTCTGGCAGCAGTGGCAGCTTGCGGGCAAGCCCGTTTTCAGCGCAGGCGCCGGGTTCGCCGTGCCGCCGCAATTGCCGGACGCCGCCAACGTGCCTGACGCGCCGCGTCGCGAAGAGGCGCGCTAAACGCGCGTGTCGCAAAACGGTTATCGGACTGTCGTCTTTTCGTCACATATCAGGGTCTTTGTTAAAGGATGGTGTGAATGAAAAGGCGGGAGTTACGATGCCGGATGCCGCGGAGCTGTTTATCTGTATGCCGGAAATTGTGTTACTGGTGGGGTTTCTTGCCGCTTATTGCAGTAATAAATGGGATGACTGAACGCGGAATAAAAAAATACCGCCAGGCGGACCTGACGGTAAGGCTTGCATGGATTGTTATTGTCCTGCGCTCAACATCACGCTTATTTCCCTATGATTGCACGCGCAGGTTCAACGCCGCTTAAACGCGGCGTTATTCGCTTAAGCCACGGTTTTTCAGCATCGGCTCGATACGCGGTTCATGCCCGCGCCAGGCGAGCCATACCTCTTCCAGATCCTGACTGTTGCCCCGCGAAAGCACCGCCTCGCGAAAGCGCGCGCCGTTCTGCGCCGTCAGCCCGCCCTGCTCCTCAAACCACTGGTAGCCGTCATCGGCGAGCATCTGCGTCCAGAGATAGGCGTAGTAGCCCGCCGCATAGCCGCCGCCGAAGATATGCGCGAAATAGCTGCTGCGATAGCGAGGCGGCACGGCGCGCAGCGCAATATTCTCCTGCGCCAGCGCCGTCGCCTCAAATACCGCCACGTCGTCGGGGGACGATGACGGCGTCAGGCTGTGCCAGTGCTGGTCGAGAAGCGCCGCGGCCAGCAGTTCGGTCATGTCATAGCCCTTATTGAAGCGCACCGCGCGGAAGAGTTTTTCGCGAAGCTGCGCCGGCATCGGCTCGCCGGTCTGATAGTGACGCGCGTAATGCGCGAAAACCTCCGGGTGGCTCGCCCAGTGCTCGTTGATTTGCGACGGAAATTCCACGAAATCGCGCGGCGTGTTGGTGCCGGAGAGCGTGGCGTAACGCTGGTTCGCGAACAGGCCGTGGAGTGTGTGGCCGAACTCGTGGAACAGGGTGATGACGTCATCCCAGGAGATTAACGCGGGTTGACCGGCGGCGGGCTTCTGGTAATTACACACGTTGTAGATAACCGGCTTGTGACCGGCGAGCGTCGACTGTTCGACGAAATTGCCCATCCAGGCGCCGCCGCTTTTGCTGTCGCGCGCGAAGAAATCACCGTAAAACAGCGCCAGCCCGCTGCCGTCTTTATCGAAAATCTCCCAGACGCGTACGTCCGGATGGTAAACCGGAATATCGGTGCGCTCGGTAAACGTGAGGCCAAATAGCGCGCTGGCGGCATAAAAAACGCCGCGCGTCAGCACATTGTTGAGTTCGAAATACGGTTTGATCTGCGCCTCGTCGAGCGCGTATTTCTCACGCCGCACCTGCTCGGCGTAAAATGCCCAGTCCCAGGCTTCGGCCTGAAAACCGCCATTCTGTCGGTCGATAGTCTGCTGAATATCCGCAAGCTCTCTCCCGGCGCGCGCCGTCGCCGCAGGCACAATATCGCGCATAAAGCGCAGCGCCGCGTCCGGAGTTTTCGCCATCTGATCGGCGATTGTCCAGGAGGCGAAATCGTCAAAGCCCAGGAGCGCCGCCTGCTGCGCGCGCAGCGCGGCAAGCCTCAGCACCAGCGCGCGGGTGTCGTTAGCGTCGCCTTTTTCGGTACGATGCCAGCCTGCGTTAAAGAGCGCCTCGCGCGTGGCGCGATCGGTGAGCGACTGCAGCGCGGGTTGCTGAGTGGTGTTGAGAAGCGCGATAAGCCAGCGCCCTTCCTGCCCCTTTTCACGCGCGGCTTCAGCGGCTGCGGCAATCTCCGCCTCGCTCAGGCCCGCCAGCTGTTCGCGGGATGAGATGAGCAGGCCGCCCGCTTTATCCGCCGCCAGCAGGCGCTGGTTAAACTGGCTGGTCAACTGCGCCGCCTCCTGATTCAGCGCCTTGAGCTGCGCTTTTTGCTCCGCGCCAAGCGTCGCGCCCGCGAGCATAAACTGCTGCCAGACCACCTCCACCAGCCGCAGCGATTCGTCATCCAGCCCGAGCGTATGGCGCTGTTCATATACTGCGTTGAGCCGCGCGAATAGGGTCTCGTTAAAGTGGATATCGTCCGCCAGCGCGGCCAGCTCAGTGGAAAACTCTTCATCCAGCGTTTGCAGGTAATCGTTGGTGTGCGCTGAGGTCATCGCGAAAAAGACGCTGGTGACGCGCGCGAGCATCGCGCCGCTGCGCTCCAGCGCCAGATATGTATTTTCAAAGGTGGGCGCCGCGCTATCGGCCGCGATAGCCTCCACTTCGGCGCGCTTCTGGCGCACCGCCTCATCAAAGGCGGGACGATAGTGCTGATCGGTTATCGCATTGAACGGCGGCGCTTCATATGGCAGCGCGCTCGCTGAAGAAAAAGGGGTAGTCACCGGCATGAAAGTCTCCCGCAAAAGCGTGATGGCAAAATCACAGCTTATGCAGCCACGTCCTAAACAGCAATGGTTTCACGACGCAAGCTATCAGGAAGTGATATTCCACAGTTCGCGCCGCGCGTGCTAAGGTAACGGTTCTGAAAAAGCCTTGAGGAACAGCGAGATGATTATTCTGGTTACCGGCGCCACGGCAGGCTTTGGCGAGGCCATTACCCGTCGTTTTGTGAAAAACGGCCATAAAGTGATCGCAACAGGCCGCCGCCAGGCGCGTCTTGATGCGCTGAAAGACGCGCTCGGCGAGAGCGTGCTGACGCTGCAACTGGACGTGCGCAACCGCGCGGCTATTGAAGAGGCGATGAGTAGTCTGCCGCTGGAGTGGCGCGACATCGACGTGCTGGTCAATAACGCCGGGCTGGCGCTGGGGCTGGAGCCTGCGCATAAAGCGAGCGTCGAAGACTGGGAAAATATGATAGACACCAACAATAAAGGGCTGGTGTATATGACCCGCGCCGTACTGCCGGGCATGGTGGAGCGCAATCGCGGACACGTGATTAACATCGGCTCCACGGCGGGTAGCTGGCCTTACGCGGGCGGCAATGTTTACGGCGCGACCAAAGCGTTTGTGCGCCAGTTCAGCCTTAACCTGCGCACCGATCTGCATGGCACCGCGGTCCGCGTGACCGATATTGAGCCGGGTCTCGTGGGCGGCACGGAGTTCTCAAACGTGCGCTTTAAAGGCGACGATGACAAAGCCGGTAAAACTTACGAAAACACGAACGCGCTGACGCCGGAAGATGTGACCGAGGCCGTCTGGTGGGTAGCTTCGCTGCCTGCGCATGTCAACATCAACACGCTGGAGATGATGCCGGTCAGCCAGAGCTTTGCCGGGCTTAGCGTACACCGCCAGTAGTTCCCGCCTTGCCCGTTCCCCGCGCCGCCGCTGGGCGGGGTGGGCAATTAATGGTAAATTGCCGCAGTAACCCGCAAATAAAGACAGAAGAATGGCCGCTGAAACTCCGCTCAACCCGACCCAGCCGGTGAGTCAACAAATTTACCGCATCCTGCGCCGCGATATCGTGCACTGTCTGATCCCGCCTGGCACGCCGCTTTCGGAGAAAGAGGTGTCGGTGCGCTTTGACGTGTCGCGCCAGCCGGTGCGCGAGGCGTTTATTAAGCTTGCGGAAAACGGGCTGATTCAGATCCGCCCGCAGCGCGGCAGTTTCGTGAATAAAATCTCGCTGCGCCAGGTGCGCAACGGCTGTTTTGTGCGTCAGGCCATTGAGCGGGCGGTGGTACAGCGCGCGGCCACAATGCTGACCGACGCCTCTCTCTATCAGCTTGAGCAAAATCTTAACCAGCAGCGCACCGCCATTGACCGCAAACAGCTGAGCGATTTCTTCCAGCTTGACGACGAATTTCACTACCGCCTGACGCAGGTGGCTGACTGCCAGCTCGCCTGGGACACGGTGGAGAATATTAAAGCGACCATCGACCGGGTGCGCTACATGAGCCTTGATCACGTCTCCCCGCCGGAAATGCTGCTGCGCCAGCATAACGATATTTTTCACGCGCTGGAGCGGCGCGATCCGCAGGCCGCCGATGAAACGATGCGTCTGCATTTGCAGGAAATCAGCGAATCGGTGCTGCTGATCCGCCAGGAAAACCGCGACTGGTTCAGCGAAGACTAGCTGCGCGACGTTACTTTGCTAAGGATGGATGCGATGCGCGCATTACTGCTGCTGGGCTGCGCCCTTTTCTCTTCTCCGCTGCTGGCGGACTGCCTGCAAAAAGAGGCCATCGCCACGGCCGCCGCGGATTTCACGTCATCCGTCAGTACGGTGACCGGCGCGGCCCGCGCCAGGTTCTATTCCGCCCCGTCGCCGGAGTGCAAACTCGCGGCGTTTCTGGTGCCCGGCGACGCGGTGCAGGTGGTTCGGCTTTCCCGCAGCGAGGCGGACAATCGCGATGACGCGGCGCGCCCCTTCGCCTGGGTGCGCTATCGTGATGCCGCCGGGCGCGTGGCGACGGGCTGGATGGAAACCGCCGCCCTGCGCGCGCAGCCTGACGCATTAACCCCACAGGGCGTCTGCGCCGCCCGGCTGCCGGCCCCTGACGATACGCCATTACCTGACGCGGGCACCCGTTATCAGGTGACGGGCAGCGGTCGCCATTTCTTCTACTCCGCCCCCGATGCGCAGTGCCGCAGCACAACCCTGTTTCTGGTGGACGGCGACACGGTGAGCGTCAGCCGGACGCTGCCGGACGCCGGATACCGCGAGGCGACGTGGTATGGCAAAGACGGACGCATTATTAAAGGCTGGCTCGACGCGGCCTCGCTTCGCGCGACCAACGCGCACGATGTGTGGCGTGACGATATCAGCACCAGTCCGCTTGCCCGCGTGACCCGCACCGTTTCGTTGCTGCTCGACCCGCGTGGCCAGTGCATTTTCTATGAGAACGCGCAGGATGGCGGCGTGTATCGCCTGCTGGTGCGCGAAGACCATACCCGCGAGGGGTGTCGCGGCGGCGCAGATCCTGAGGTTGCCCCCGTTGTGGCGACCATCGATATTGATATCGCGAGCGGAAAAATCGTGCGTAACGCGCCTGCCGGAGAGTAATCAGACGGCGTGACATTCATCACACAAATGCCTCGTTTTTGATCGAGATTAACGTTTTTGTGGTCGTGATTTTTAAAATGGGCCTCGTCTGGATCATTCCCAACTATTCAGAGGAGATATCACCATGATGACCTACGATCGCAACCGTAACGCCATTACTACCGGCAGCCGCGTAATGATCAGCACCTCCGGCGAAACCGGCATCATTAAAGCCATCCACGGCGACGGCCTGACTCCGGAGCAGATCCGTCGTGGCCGTACCGTGGAAGTGGAAGGCTGCGAAGGTAAATTCGAGCCGATCGAGTTGATTCGTCTGGGTATGAATTAATAACGCAGGCGTTGTGAATGGCGGGTTCGCTGCGCTTACCCGCCCCACGTGCGACAAATAATGAACATGACAGCCTGTTCAGAGTAAGTCCCGAAGCGCCGCCCACGCTTGCGCCGTCAGAATCCCGCCACTTCTCTTCATCCCTTTTCCTGTCGCGCATCCACCGCCGCGTTACGCCATTTGCTGCATATATGCCGCCACCGTGGCTTTCGCGCCGTGCGATAACAACAGGTGATAGGCTTGCGTCACTGCCGCCACAAACGCCGGCTGCTGCGCGAGATCATCGCCAAAAATCGCCTTCAGCCCCAGAAGCGCATGTACGCGCGCCTCGCCATCTTCACTGATACGCACCGCCTGTTGAATCGCGTCAAGCAGCGGATCGCAAACCTCAATCGCCTTGCCCTGCTCATCCACTCCGCTCACATAGCGCATCCAGCCTGCGACGCCGAGCGTCAGCAGATCGTGACGGCTGCCGTGCGCCCGGTGCCAGCGGATGGCATCGAGCCAGCGCTGCGGCAGCTTCTGGCTGCCATCCATCGCGATTTGCCAGGTGCGGTGGCGCAGCGCCGGGTTGCTGTAACGTTCAATCAGCAAATCCGCGTAGTGCGCAAGATCCACCCCCTGCACGCGCAGCGTCGGCGCCTGTTCATTGAGCATCAGCATGCGGGCCGCGCGGCGGTAATGGTCATCCTCCATGCAGTCGTTGATATGTGGGTAACCCGCCAGATAGCCGAGATACGCCAGAAACGAATGGCTGCCGTTGAGCATGCGCAGTTTCATCTCTTCAAACGGCACCACGTCGCGCACCAGCTGCGCCCCCGCCTTTTCCCATGCGGGGCGGCCCGCCACGAAGTTATCTTCAATTACCCACTGGCGGAACGGCTCGCAGGCGACGCCCGCGGGGTCCCGTACGCCAGTGATAGCGGCGATGCTATCGAGCGTCTCCGGCGTCACGGCGGGCACAATGCGGTCCACCATCGTCGAAGGAAACGTCACGTGCGTTTCAATCCACGAGGCCAGCGCCGGGTTCACCGCGCGGGCGTAGGCCGTCACCACGTTGCGGGCCACGCGGCCGTTTTCCGGCATGTTATCGCAGGACATCACACTAAAGCCTTTAAGCCCGGCGGCCTGACGGCGCGCCAGCGCCTCGACAATCACTCCGACAGCAGAGGATGGACGTTGCGGATGCGACAGGTCGGCGGCGATAAGCGGGTTGTCAATGACCAGCTCGCCGGTCGCGGGCGAATGGCAGTAGCCTTTCTCGGTGATCGTGAGTGACACAATCGCCACCTGCGGCTGGCAGAGCGCCGCGAACACGGCGTCCAGGCCATCCACCTCAGCATGCAGCGCGCTTTTCACCACGCCGACCACGCGGGCGCGCCAGGCGTCGGCCGACATTTCCGCCACGGTATAGAGGTTATCCTGACGCCGGATATCGGCGATTTGCTGCTCTCCGCCGATCAGGTTGATTTCGCAATACCCCCAGTCGCTGCCGTGCTCTGCGGCGAGAATATCGGCGTAAACCGCCTGGTGCGCGCGATGAAACGCGCCAAAGCCGAGGTGAACAATGCGGGCGGTGAGCGCGTCGCGGTCATACGTGGGGAGAATGGCGCGGGCTTTAAGAAGCGTGTTTTCCATAGTCATGACTCATTTGATAAATAAAGTAATTTGTATGAAGCCTACGCATCGCAGCGGCGCGCTTTATGATTTGCGACAGCTTTTACTAACTACCTTAACTAGAATGGTAGTAAAGCGTGATTTACATCACGCTTTCGCATAAGGGCCGAGGGGCAGAGCCGGGATCAGATCGTGACGGGTTTTGCGGCGAGTTTTTCGTGACCGGGCGCTTTTACCACGGTCCAGAGAATAATGGCGCCGAGGATGTCCATCATGCTCAGAATAATAAAGAAGGGATTGTAACCAACGGTTTTCACCAGGCCGCCCATGATAAGCGTGCAGATAAAAATGCCCGTCCAGCCTGCCGTGCCGGCAAAACCGCTGACGGTGGAGGTTTCATTACGGCGAAAGAGATCGGTCGCCATCGTAATCACCTGGGTTGACAACATCTGGTGCGCGAACGCGCAGATGGACACCAGCCCGACCGCCATATAGGCACTGTCGACAAACCCGACAAACGCCAGCGGCAGCATCAGTACCGCGCCGGTGCTGAACCCGATGCGCCGCGCGTTGATGGTCGAGATATTCCAGCGCTTCATCATAAAGTTATTTAAAAACCCACCCGCCATGCCCCCGAAATCCGCCGCCAGAAACGGCAGCCAGGCGAACAGCGCGATATCTTTAAGCGGCATGTGTCGAACGGTCATCAGATAGACCGGCAGCCAGAAGTTAATGGTGCCCCAGGCCGGGTCGGCCAGAAAACGCGGCAGCGCGATCCCCCAGAAATTACGCTGCCGCAGGATCTGCATGACTGACGGTTTGCTGCCGTCTGCCTCCAGATGTTTCTCCTGCCCTTCATCGATGTACTGCGCCTCTTGTACGCTCAGCGCGCGGTGGCGCGCCGGAGACTCATAGCCGAACCACCAGATGACCGCGAACACCAGGCCGAGCGCGCCGGTTATCACAAACGCCATTTCCCAGTTGTACGCCATGATGGCCCACACCACGAGCGGCGGCGCCAGCATCGCGCCAATGGAGGTGCCGATATTCGCAACCCCGCCCGCAATGCCGCGCTCTTTCGCCGGGAACCACTCTGAGTTGCACTTTACGCCAGCCGGAATGGCTGAGGCTTCGCTCAGCCCCATCAGCCCGCGCAAAAAGGCCAGGCCGCCCCACGAATGGCAGGCAGCATGCGCCATATTGGTCACCGACCAGGCGATAATCATGATGAAAAAGCCGAGCTTTAAGCCCACCACATCGATAAAGAAGCCGCAAAGGGGCTGCGCAATCGTGTAGGCGAACTGAAAGGCGCTCAAGATCCAGGCGTATTGTTGTTCATTAATATGGAGCTCGGTAAACAACGTCGGGGCCGAAACGCTGAGCGAACTGCGCGCCAGCGCATTGATAATCGTGCCCAGTGACACCAGGCCTATCATATACCAGCGTAGATGTTTAATTTTCATGGGTAGGGTCCGGGTATTGTGATGTTATCGCAGGGACAGGCGCGCCGGGCTTACCAGTTCCACAGCGTGCCGTCTTCGAGGCGGGCGACCGGGAGATAAGCCGGATCGTAGGGGTATTTCGCCGCCAGCTTTTCATCGAACTCAATGCCAAGCCCCGGCTTGTCGCCCGGATGCATATAGCCGTTGTCGAAAGTCCAGCTGTGCGGAAAGACCTCCAGCATCTGCGCCGAATAGCCCATATATTCCTGCACGCCGAAGTTCGGCACCCAGAGATCGAAATGCAGCGCGGCGGCGTGGCAGACGGGTGAGAGATCCGACGGGCCATGCGAGCCGGTGCGCACCTGATACAGCGCGGCGAAATCGGCGATGCGCCGCATGCCGGTGATGCCGCCCGCGTGGGTAACGGTGGTGCGGATATAATCAATCAACTGCTCTTCTATGAGCTGCTTGCAGTCCCAGATGCTGTTAAAGACTTCGCCGACCGCAATGGGCGTCACGGTGTGCTGGCGGATAAGCCGGAAGCAGGCCTGATTTTCGGCGGGCGTTGGATCTTCCATCCAGAACAGCCGGTGATCTTCAATGCTTTTGCCAAAACGCGCGGCCTCGATGGGCGTCAGACGGTGATGCATGTCGTGGAGCAGATGTTCGTGAAAGCCGAATTTACTGCGCACCGCTTCGAACAGTTTTGGCGTGAAATCGAGGTATTTCTCCGTTGACCAGAGCTGCTCTTCCGGCCATTGCCCTTTGGTGGCGGGCTCATACGCCGCGCCTTTGCTCTTCGCCATGCCGTACGTGGTTTTCATGCCCGGTACGCCGCACTGCACGCGAATTGCCTTAAAGCCGAGTTCTTTATGACGCGCGTAGTCGTCCAGCACGTCATCGATGGTGTAGCCGGTGGTGTGACAGTAGACCATCACGCCTTCGCGCGACGCGCCGCCCAGCAGCTGATAAAGCGGCATCCCGGCGGCTTTGGCTTTGATATCCCACAGCGCGGTGTCGATAGCCGAAATGGCTGACATCGTTACCGGGCCGCGTCGCCAGTAGGCGCCCTTATAGAAAAATTGCCAGATATCTTCGATGCGCTGCGCATCACGCCCCACCAGCTGTGGACAGAGATGATCGCGCAGGTAGCTCGCCACTGACAGTTCACGCCCGTTAAGCGTGGCATCGCCCAACCCGGTGAGCCCATCTTCCGTTGTGATTTTTAGCGTGACAAAGTTGCGACCGGGACAGGTGACAAACACTTCCGCCTTACTGATTTTCATGCATCTTTCCTTTTAGACATGGCGATACGCAAACTGTACGCACCGCGAACAACTGACTTAACTACCATACAAGTTGATTAAGAGGAAAAATGCGCGACGCTTCACAAAGCGTGAAGCGCTGCCAGAGTTACCCGTAAAGAGGAATTCACAGAAACGTCAGGCGCGGCCCCAGCCGGTGACGATAATCAGCATGCCGCACAGCGCCACCGCCGCCCCCGCCCAGTCGTAAACGCTCAGGCGGACACCGTCGACGACGCGCAGCCAGAGCAGCGCGGTCATCACATAGACGCCGCCGTAAGCGGCATAGACCCGCCCGCTCGCCGCCGGGTGCAGCGTCAGCAGCCAGACAAACAGCATCAGCGACAGCGCCGCAGGCAGCAGCCAGAGTATGCTCGCCCCCTTGCGCAGCCACAGCCACGGCAAAAAACAGCCGACGATCTCCGCAAGCGCGGTGGCGAAAAAAAGCAAAGTGGTTTTAATCATATTGAGGCTCATGTAGATAATATCGGCAATCGTCGCCGCTGTGCGCGATTCGCGCACGATGATATAGTAAAGCGTGTCGGCTTCACGACAAGAACAGCTTCATTAAGGATATCGCCATGAATAAATTCCTTCGCCACTCACTGCTGCTGGTGCTGTTGACCGGTGCATTCACCAGCGTTGCCCACGCGCAGACCGATAAACTGATTATCGAATCCGGCGACAACGCCCGCACCCGTCAGGACGCCGCGATGGATAAAGAGCAATGGAATGACACCCGTTCTTTACGCCAGAAAGTCAATAAACGCGCCGAAAAAGAGTGGGATAAAGCGGATGTCGCGTTTGACGCCCAGGATAACTGCGAAAAAAGCGCCAACCTCAACGCCTACTGGGAGCCTAACACCCTGCGTTGTCTTGACCGCCGCACCGGCCGCGTCATTAATCCGTAACGCTCGTTTGCACCACGGCTCCCGCCCGCCGGGGGCCGGCTTTCCCGCGCACAAAAAGGATGAACGATGTCAGACTACGTTGATGTCAAACTGCGCCCGCTGGAACGCGAAGATTTGCGTTTCGTCCATCAGCTCGACAATAACGCCAGCGTGATGCGCTACTGGTTTGAAGAACCTTATGAAGCGTTCGTTGAGCTTTCCGATCTCTATGACAAACATATTCACGATCAGAGCGAACGCCGCTTTGTGGTGGAGTGCGACGGCGATAAAGCGGGCCTGGTGGAGCTGGTGGAAATTAACCATGTTCACCGCCGCGCCGAATTCCAGATAATCATCTCCCCGGAACATCAGGGCAAAGGCCTCGCCAGCCGCGCGGCGAAGCTTGCGATGGATTACGGCTTTACAGTGCTGAACCTCTATAAGCTCTATCTGATCGTCGATAAAGAGAACGCCAAAGCCATCCATATTTATCGCAAGCTGGGCTTTATGGTCGAGGGCGAGCTGGTCCATGAATTCTTTATTAATGGCGAGTATCGTAACACCATCCGCATGTGCATTTTCCAGCATCAGTATCTGACGCAGCTCAAACCTGCCGGGAACAGCCTGCTGAAACCCACCGCGCAGTAAGCCCGTGAAGCGCAGGATGCCTGCGCTTTTCACGGCCCGTCACTACACCGCCTGTCAGTAGTAATTGATTTCGTTCTGGATGGTGAACTTATGCTGTTTTGGCGGCGTTGTGCCCGTGTCGGTCAGTTCCAGCACGCAGCTTAACGGATTGAGATGGCGGTCATATTCGCAACTTTGCTTCGCGGTATCGACGACCTTGTCGTTAAGTTTCGTCACCGAGGTGTAGTCATGCTTTTTACGCTTGTCGCTCGGCGTGGCTATCGTGGAAAGCTCCGCGTCTTTGGCTTTGCTGGTTTTGCCAAGCGGATAGCCTTCGTCGTCGTAACGGTAGCTGACCGTGACTTCCTGCGTATGCCCTTTCACCACGAATTCGCGCTCGTTGGTTTCATAGATCATGCCGACCGCCGGCAGCTCCGCCAGCTGGCATTTGCCCTGTAGCCGGATGCGCTTTTCGCGGGTCAGCGCGTCCAGGTAATAATTCGCGTCCAGCACCAGCGAGAGATGGCTGTTGCTCGGTTTATCGACGTAGTTCAGCGTCTCGAAGCACCCCTCTTCTGAAAGCGTGCCATTGACTTCGGTTTCCACGTCGCCGCTGTCGTTTATCAGCTTCTGGGTGAAGTTTTTTACCGGGCCGCGCAGCGGATCGAAATTAAACTCGCTGGAGAAACTGGCCATTTCCGGGCTGAACGGCGCGAGCGCGTCCGGCTTATCGCAGCCGGTCAGCGCCAGCGACACCATCATTACCGTCACGTATTTATTCACGTTTTATTATCCTTCTGCGGCCTCGCCAAAAGCGGCATGATATCTGAAAAGTCAGTGATATATATAACAACTGCTATGCTTACTACATCTGTTTTACGCCAATAAGGAGCCGTTAATGAAAAAACGTTACTGGGCAGGCGCCCTGCTGCTGGCCGCGACATTGCCGGTCAGCGCCGCGCAAAACTCCTGTGAACGGGTAAAAGCCGATATTGAACAGCGCATCATTAATAATGGCGTACCGGAAAACGGGTTTACGTTAACTATCGTGCCTAATGACCAGGCTGACCAGCCGGATGCGCAGGTTGTCGGCCACTGCGCCAACGATACGCAAAAAATTCTCTATACCCGCACCCAGAGCGGTAACGCCGCAGGCGGTGCGACGTCGCAAGGCGCGGCGAGCGAACCACAATAATTATAAGGGGCTTCGGCCCCTTTTTTGTTCCTGTCACATCCCTCAAGCCCCATCTATTGACCCTCGTTAACGTTTACTACTCCATTCTGGGTAAAAATCTTCCCACGCTAATCATTAGCGCTCTAATCGTCTGAATTTTTCCCTCATGGCCGCCGGTCGCTGCTCGCCAGAGGCAATCCGCAGCACACCAGGCTTGTGCATATAGCGAAGATCCGCTGCGGGCTAACCACAACCCTGACAACAGGTACCACATTGACTCTCCGCTATGGAGACAAGGAGCAAGTAATGTCAAATACCGATAGTCCGGCCGGGATCAGCCGCCGTACGCTGGTGAAATCTACCGCGCTGGGCGGTCTGGCGCTGGCGGCAGGCGGCATCTCTCTGCCCTTCGGGCTCCGGCATGCCGCCGCCGCAGTGGGACGCGCCGTTGGCGCGCCGGATGAACGTGTCGTCTGGAGCGCGTGCACCGTCAACTGCGGCAGCCGCTGCCCGCTGCGAATGCATGTAGTGAATGGCGAGATCCGCTATGTCGAAACCGATAACACCGGCACCGATGACTATAACGGGTTGCACCAGGTACGCGCCTGCCTGCGCGGGCGCTCCATGCGGCGGCGCGTCTACAATCCTGATCGTCTGAAATACCCCATGAAGCGCGTCGGCAAACGCGGCGAAGGCAAATTCGTGCGCATCAGCTGGGAAGAAGCGCTGGATACCATCAGCCAGGGGATGAAGCGCATTATCAGCGAATACGGCAACGAGGCGATTTATCTCAACTACGGCACCGGCACGCTCGGCGGCACCATGACCCGCTCCTGGCCGCCAGGCAAAACGCTGATTGCCCGGCTGATGAACTGCTGCGGCGGTTATCTTAATCACTACGGCGACTACTCCAGCGCGCAGATCGCCGCAGGCCTTAACTACACCTATGGCGGCTGGGCTGACGGGAACAGCCCATCGGATATTGCCAACAGCAAGCTGGTGGTACTGTTTGGCAATAACCCTGGCGAAACCCGCATGAGCGGCGGCGGCGTGACGTACTACCTTGAACAGGCGCGCGCCGCATCGCAGGCGCGGATGATAGTCATCGATCCACGCTATACCGACACCGCCGCCGGGCGCGAGGATGAATGGATCCCGATCCGCCCTGGCACCGATGCCGCGCTGGCCTCCGCCATCGCCTGGGTATTGATCGCTGAAAACTATGTCGATCAGGCGTTTCTGGATAACTACTGCGTCGGCTATGACGAGAAAACCCTGCCGCCCGGCGCGCCTGCCAATGGTCATTATAAGGCGTATATTCTCGGCGACGGGCCGGACGGAATAGCCAAAACGCCCGCCTGGGCCGCGCCCATTACCGGCATCCCCGAAGCGCGCATTATCAAACTCGCCCGCGAAATCGGCGAGGCCAAACCGGCGTTTATCGCGCAGGGCTGGGGGCCGCAGCGCCACTCTAAC
The DNA here is from genome assembly GCF_001277195.1 of Cronobacter muytjensii ATCC 51329. Lineage (NCBI taxonomy): Bacteria > Pseudomonadati > Pseudomonadota > Gammaproteobacteria > Enterobacterales > Enterobacteriaceae > Cronobacter > Cronobacter muytjensii. Next base: position 1,818,370 of record NZ_CP012268.1, on the reverse strand, counting down.
GGCGAACTGGCTTGCCGCGCGATAGCGATGCTTCCAATCCTCACCGGCAATGTCGGCGTTCACGGCGGCAACAGCGGCGCGCGCGAAGGCTCATTCTCGCTCCCCTTCGCGCGGATGCCGACGCTGGAAAACCCGGTACAGACCAGTATCTCAATGTTTACCTGGACCGACGCCATCGAGCGCGGCCCGTCGATGACCGCGACCGCCGACGGCGTGCGGGGTAAAGAGAAGCTCGACGTGCCGATTAAGATGATCTGGAACTACGCCGGTAACTGTCTTGTTAACCAGCACTCAAACATCAACCGCACCCATGAAATTTTGCAGGACGATAAAAAGTGCGAGCTGATCGTTGTCATCGACTGCCATATGACCGCCTCGGCGCGCTATGCCGATATCCTGCTGCCGGACTGCACCGCGTCGGAGCAGATGGATTTCGCGCTCGACGCCTCCTGCGGCAACATGGCCTACGTGATTTTCGCCGATCGGGCCATTGCGCCGCGCTTTGAATGCCGCACTATCTATGACATCACCAGCGCGCTGGCGGCGCGTATGGGTGTCAGCGATAAATTTACTGAAGGCCGCACGCAGGAAGGCTGGCTGCGCCATCTTTACGCGCAATCGCGGCGTGCTATCCCCGAGCTGCCGGATTTTGAGACGTTCCGTAAGCAGGGCATTTTTAAGCTTCGCGATCCGCAGGGCCATCACGTCGCCTATCAGGCTTTCCGTGAAAACCCGACCGCGAACCCGCTTACCACGCCCTCCGGCAAAATCGAGATTTACTCCTCGGCGCTTGCCGATATCGCCGCGCACTGGCAGTTGCCGCAAGGCGATGTGATCCACCCGCTGCCGGTCTACAGCCCCGGCTTTGAACAGGCAACCGATCCGCAGCATGCGCACTACCCGCTCCAGCTCACCGGTTTTCACTATAAATCCCGCACCCATTCCACTTACGGCAACGTCGATGTTTTACAGGCCGCCTGCCGCCAGCAGATCTGGATCAATCCGCAGGATGCGCAGGCGCGCGGCATCAATGATGGCGACCAGGTGCGGGTCTGGAACGCGCGCGGCGAAGCGCGCATCGAGGCGAAAGTGACGCCGCGCATTATGCCGGGCGTCGTGGCGCTGGGTGAAGGCGCGTGGTACCAGCCTGATGCGCAGGGCATCGATCACGCCGGTTCCATTAACGTACTGACCACCCAGCGGCCATCACCGCTGGCGAAAGGAAACCCGTCTCACAGCAATCTGGTTCAGCTTGCCAGGGTTTAAGGAGTCCCGATGACCACACAATATGGCTTTTATATCGATTCCAGCCGCTGCACCGGGTGTAAAACCTGTGAGCTGGCGTGCAAGGATTACAACGATCTCACTCCAGATGTGAGCTTTCGCCGCATTTATGAATACGCGGGCGGCGACTGGCAGGAAGACAACGGCGTCTGGCATCAGAACGTTTTTGCTTATTACCTCTCCATTGCGTGCAACCATTGTGAGGATCCCGCCTGCGCCAAAGTGTGCCCGAGCGGCGCGATGCACAAGCGTGAGGATGGCTTTGTGGTGGTGAATGAAGATGTCTGCATCGGCTGTCGCTACTGCCATATGGCGTGTCCGTACGGCGCGCCGCAGTATAACGCGGCCAAAGGGCATATGACCAAATGCGACGGCTGCTATGAGCGCATCGCTGAGGGCAAAAAACCGATTTGCGTCGAATCCTGCCCGCTGCGCGCACTGGATATGGCGCCGATTGAAGAGCTGCGTAAAAAGTACGGCTCGCTGGCGCAGGTCGCGCCGCTGCCCGCCGCCCACTTTACCCGCCCGAATATCGTGATTAAACCCAACGCAAACAGCCGCCCGACCGGTGACACCACCGGCAGACTGGCGAATCCGAAGGAGGTCTGAAATGGGAAGTGGATGGCATGAATGGCCGCTGGTGTTATTCACCGTGCTCGGCCAGTGCGTGGCGGGCGGGCTTATCGTTACCGGTCAGGCGTGGTTTACCGGCAATCAGAATGACCGCGCACGCATCGTGCGCGTCATGTTTTTTCTCTGGGTATTAATGGGTATCGCGTTTCTCGCCTCGGTGATGCATCTCGGCTCGCCGCTGCGCGCGTTTAATTCGCTGAACCGTCTCGGTGACTCGCCGCTCAGTAATGAAATCGCCAGCGGATCGCTGTTTTTCGCGGTCGGCGGGCTGTGGTGGCTGGTGGCAGTACTCGGCAAAATGCCGGAGGCGCTCGGGAAAGCATGGCTTATCGTGGCGATGGCGCTCGGCGCGCTGTTTATCTTCGCGATGACGCGCGTGTATCAGATTAACACCATACCCACCTGGCACAACGGTTACACCACGCTCGGCTTTTTCCTGACGGCGTTTCTCGGCGGGCCGTTGCTCGGCGCGCTTCTGCTGGCGGCCGCGGGTGTGGCAGGGTCGCGGGTTTTCACCGTGGTTTGTGTGCTGGCGCTGGTGATAAGCCTCGTGGGGGCGCTGATGCAAAGCGCAAGCCTTGCGGGCATCCATACCTCCGTACAACAGGCGAGCGCCCTGCTGCCGGATTACGGCTTCTGGCAGGCGTGGCGCATGGCGCTGCTGGCGCTCGGCATTGGTTGCTGGCTCTGCCCGCTGATACGCCGCGTTCCGCCGCGCCCGTGGGGGCTGACTGCAGGGTTTACGCTGGTGCTGGCAGGAGAGCTTATCGGTCGTGGCCTCTTTTATGGCCTGCATATGACGGTGGGTATGACCGTTGCAGGATAATCTTCGGGCGGCGACGCCGCCCGGCTTTTTCAGGACAGTGAGCAGTGAAACAGACATTAACGGATATCTCTACCAGCGCCCGTATTCTCGGCGCGCTCTTTTATTATTCGCCGGATGCCCCGCAGGCGCGCGGCATTGTTGACGCGCTGCGCGCGCCGGGCTGGGAGCGAGAGTGGCCCTGGGCGTTTGACGCCGCGCTGACTGCAGGATTTCGCGCGTCTGACGCTGAGGGCGAAACGCTGGCGCAGGCGTGGCAGCGGCTGTTTATCGGCCCGCACGCGCTGCCCGCGCCGCCGTGGGGCTCGGTCTGGCTCGATCGCGAATCGGTACTGTTTGGCGACTCCACGCAGGCGTTGCAGCGCTGGCTGCGTGAGAACGCCATCGCCTTTGAAACGCCGCCGCAGGAGCCCGCGGATCATATCGGTCTGTTATTGCTGCTGGCCGCCTGGCTTGCCGGGGAGGGAATAACGCGTGAGCTGGAAGAGCTGCTGGCCTGGCATCTGCTGCCGTTCGCGCCGCGCTTTCTGGAGGTCTTCTGCGCACAGGCGCGTCACCCGTTTTACGTGGCGCTCGGCGAACTGACGCGCGCGACGCTTGGCTGGTGGCGCAGTGGGCTGGCGATGCCGGTGGCGCAAAAGCCGCTGTACCGTTAGTGAAAACGGCTCCACAGCGCAATGAGCAGCCAGGCGCTCAGGCACCAGCAGGCGACCGCCCCGCCGAGCGCCAGCGGCACTTTGACCATGCCGCTCAGCACCCACAGCGAGGCCAGACAGACAAAATAGGGAATAATCGCCCACATGCCGAAAATCACCGTGGTGCGTAGCGCCCCGACGCCGCGCCCGGTGACGACGATATAGTGCGCAATAAGCGCAAAGGTCGGAAAAAGCGGGATCAGCCCGGCAAGATAATAATTTTTGGTTTTCGACAGCATGCCTGGCAGCACCACGACCGCCGCGCCAGGCAGCGCTTTTATCAACAACCCCATCGTCTCACGTTCCGTTTGCAGGTTTCGGCTTTTTCCGACCCTGTCATAACTGCTCGCATTAGCGGGATTTTTTCACGGCAGCCACCTTCTTTTGTGACGGTGTCACTTATCGCGCTCCGCTTTTAAGATAATTCTCTTGATCGCTGTGTAAACGAGACGGCGTAAGGGCAAACCGTTAATTGCCGGGATAAACCATTTGTCAGTTAATGGTCACGCCGACTGGAATCCTTCCCGCGCGGTTGCTATAGCTCAATACACCCTGCCGACACACGGCATAACAACAGGCGATACCCATCGCCATAAAACGTGCACCAGGGAGACAACGCCTCATGCAGAAAGCCTCACTGACTTTACGCGCCATCGGGGCGCTGGCCGGCCTCGCGGTAGTTATCGGGCTGCTGGTCTGGGGCATCGGCCCTGCGACTATCGCCGCCCGCCGCGAAGATCTGCTTTATCTGGGTAAACAGCATCTGATTCTGGTGTTCAGCTCAATGGCGCTGGCGCTCGCGGTCGGCATCCCGAGCGGCATTTTGTTAAGCCGCCCTGCCGCCCGTCGTTTTGCGGAATATGCGATGCAGATATTTAACATCGGCAACACCCTGCCGCCGCTGGCGGTTCTCGCCCTGGCGATGGTGGTGGTCGGCATCGGCGACAAGCCCGCCATTGTGGCGCTGTTTCTCGCCTCCCTGCTGCCGATTGTGCGCAACACTTATGCCGGGCTCTGCTCCGTGCCAGGCTCGCTGCTGGAGGCGGCCAACGGTATCGGCATGACCAAAGGACAGCGACTCTGGCAGGTAGAACTGCCCAACGCCTGGCCGGTGATGCTCTCCGGTATCCGCATCGCCACCGCCATTAACGTCGGCACCGCGCCGCTCGCTTTTCTTATCGGCGCCAGCAGCTTCGGCGAGCTGATTTTCCCCGGCATCTACCTGAACGATTTCCCGACGCTCATTCTCGGCGCTGCCGCCACGGCGTTGTTCGCGCTGATTCTGGATATGGCGCTCGCCGCGCTGGGCCGCGTGCTCAGCCCGCATACCGCCTGATGATAAGGAGCTTCCGATGACCCTGTTATATCGTCTGCTGGCCTTCGCCACCGCGGGCTTACTCTTCGCCGGCTCCGCCAGCGCCGCGCCGCTGGTACTGACCACCAAGAGCTTTACCGAGCAGCATATTCTTTCCGCCATGACCGTCCTGTACCTGCAAAAGAAAGGTTTTCAGGTCGAGCCGCGCACTAACATCGCGACGGTCATTTCACGTAACGCCATGATCAACAAACAGGTGGATATGACGTGGGAGTACACCGGCACGTCGCTGATTATCTTTAATCACATCAACAAACGGATGTCGCCGGAAGAGACCTACGACACGGTGAAAAAGCTGGATGCGAAACTCGGTCTGGTGTGGCTCAAGCCCGCCAGCATGAACAACACCTACGCGTTCGCCATGCAGCGTAAACGCGCCGAGGCGGAGCACATCAGCACCATTTCGCAACTGGCGGAAAAAGTGGAGCAGGTGCGTAAAACCGACCCGGATAACAACTGGATGCTGGCGCTCGATCTGGAGTTTTACGGGCGTAGCGACGGCATGAAGCCGCTGCAAAAGGCGTACAACATGCCGCTTGACCGCCCGCAGATCCGCCAGATGGACCCCGGCCTTGTCTATAACGCGATTCGCGACGGCTTTGTCGAGGCAGGCCTGGTGTACGCCACTGACGGGCGCGTCAAAGGGTTCGATTTGAAAGTGCTGGAGGATGATAAAGGCTTTTTCCCAAGCTATGCCGTGACGCCGGTGGTGCGCAAAGACACGCTGGCGGCGAACCCGGGCCTTGAGGACGCGCTGAATACGCTATCCGGGCTGATGGATAACGAGACCATCACCACGCTTAACGCGAAGGTGGATATCGATCACCAGACGCCGCAACAGGTCGCCCGCGACTTCCTGCGCGACAAAGGTCTGCTTTAAGGAGAGATGATGGATACCCTTCACTATATGATCGATAACGCCGGTTTCCTCGCTACCCTGACATTCCAGCATTTATGGCTGGTGCTGCTGGCAGTAGGGTTCGCGATTATTATCGGCGTGCCGCTCGGCATTCTGATTGTGCGCTACAAATGGCTCGCCACGCCTGTGCTGGGACTGGCCACGCTCGTGCTGACCATTCCGTCCATCGCCCTGTTCGGGCTGATGATCCCGCTCTTTTCGCTGATAGGCCAGGGCATTGGCGCCCTGCCCGCCATTACCGCCGTGTTTCTCTACTCGCTGCTGCCGATTGTGCGCAACACCCACACGGCGCTCGACAGCCTGCCGCCAGGGCTACGTGAAGCCGGACGCGGCATCGGCATGACGTTCTGGCAGCGTCTGCGCTGGGTAGAGATCCCGATGGCGCTGCCAGTGATTTTTGGCGGTATCCGCACCGCCGTGGTGATGAATATCGGCGTGATGGCGATCGCCGCGGTCATCGGCGCGGGCGGGCTCGGGTTACTGCTGCTTAACGGCATCGGCGGCAGCGATATTCGTATGCTCATCGCCGGCGCGCTGATGATCTGTTTACTGGCAATTATTCTGGACTGGTTACTGCACCGCTTGCAGGTCGTGCTGACGCCTAAGGGGATCCGATAATGATTAAACTTGAAAACCTCACCAAACAGTTTACGCAGAAAAACGGCCAGACCGTCAATGCCGTGGATAACGTCAACCTGAACGTGCCGGAAGGCGAAATGTGCGTACTGCTCGGCCCTTCCGGCTGCGGCAAAACCACGACGCTGAAGATGATTAACCGGCTGATAGCCCCCTCCAGCGGCAAGATTTACATCAACGGCGAAGACACGACCGATCTGGACACCGTGACGCTGCGCCGCAACATCGGCTACGTTATCCAGCAGATAGGTCTCTTCCCGAACATGACCATTGAAGAGAATATTACCGTGGTGCCGCGAATGCTGGGCTGGGACAAAGCCCGCTGTAAGGAGCGCGCGACCGAGCTGATGGCGATGGTGGCGCTCGATCCGAAACGCTTCCTGAACCGTTATCCGAAAGAGATGTCCGGCGGCCAGCAGCAGCGTATCGGTGTGATCCGCGCGCTGGCGGCGGATCCTCCGGTGCTGCTGATGGATGAGCCGTTCGGCGCGGTGGACCCGATCAACCGTGAAGTTATCCAGAACCAGTTTCTTGAGATGCAGCGCCAGCTGAAAAAAACCGTGATGCTGGTGAGCCACGATATCGACGAAGCGCTGAAGCTTGGCGACCGCATCGCGGTATTCCGCCAGGGGAAAATCATTCAGTGCGCGAGCCCCGACGAGTTGCTCGCCAAACCGGCGAATGAATTTGTGGGCTCGTTCGTAGGCCAGGATCGCACGCTCAAGCGTCTGCTGTTGATTCAGGCGGGCGATGTGACCGACAAACAGCCGACCATTACGGTGCGTACCGCAACGCCGCTCGCCGAAGCCTTCGCGCTGATGGATGACAATGATATGCGCTCGGTAACCGTGGTGGATGAAAACGAGAAACCGCTGGGGTTTGTGAAGCGTCGCGAAGCGCGCGGCGCGGTGGGCGTCTGCGCCGATATGCTCCACCCGTTCCGCGTGACCGGCAAAGCGGAAGATAACCTGCGCGTGGTGTTGTCGCGTCTGTATGAGCACAACACCGTCTGGATGCCGATTGTGGATGAAGATGGCCGCTACAGTGGTGAAATCTCTCAGGATTATATCGCCGATTACCTCAGTTCCGGTCGTACCCGCCGGGCGCTGAATATTCATGAAGGGCTGTGAAGGATGGCAGGGTTGTGAAGTAATATCAGGCGTTATGGGTATGATAGCGGGCCTGTGAGTGGGCGGCGGGTGTGCTGCGCTTACCCGCCTTACCGTCCGGCATTAACGCCACTGTCGTACAGGGCGGGTAAGCGCAGCGCTCCCGCCCTTTTCATGTCTTACCACTGCCAGGTAGCGCCGGGTAGCGTTCACACCATGATAACCGGTACAAACCGCGCTCATACCGCGGTGCGCAGCGGGTTTGTCGCGCCAAGGCGCGTGACATCCACCCACTTCGCCAGCTCGCGCTGTTCGGCGCGCGGCAGATACGGCAGCTCGCCGAGCAGCGGCGCCGGAAGTTTCTGGCTTAACACGTCGATGATTTCCGCATAATGCGCCAGACCCGGATTAATACGGTTCGCCACCCAGCCCACCAGCGGCAGACCGTCGCTCGCAATCGCCTGCGCGGTTAACAGCGCATGGTTCAGGCGCCTTCCTGAATACCCACTACCATCAGCACCGGCAATTGTTCCTGCACTACCCAGTCGGAGAGCGGGCGTAAATCGTTCATCAGGCTGCGCCAGCCGCCGGTGCCCTCGACCACGACGTGATCCGCCTGTTCGCTCAACTGCGCCAGGCCTTTTGATAACAAGGAATAGTTAATCGCGCAGCTGTGCGCCACGCTGCTCTCTTCTTCGCTAAACGCGACAGGGTTAATCGCCTCATACGGCAGCGCCAGGGTGGACACGCTTTGCAGCACCAGGGCATCTTTGTTGCGTAGCCCTTCCGGCGTGACTTTGCTTCCTTTCGCCACCGGCTTATAGCCCACCACGCGCTTGCCGGTGGCGGCCAGCGCCTGTAACAGGGCGCGGGAAACCACCGTTTTCCCGACGGCGGTATCTGTACCGGTAATAAAGACGCGCTTAAGCATCGCTGACTCCATCTGCCATTGTGTTAAAAAGAATGATCCAGTGGCAAAAGTCTAAAAGAAGACTTTCAGGGTCAGCTTGAGATAGCGCAATTTTTAGTGGATCAGGGAAAAGTTGTCACCCTTGCAGCAGGCGAATCAATAACGAACCGTTATACATCGCGTCTTTCACCAGCGCCGCGCCGGCCATTGTGCCGCGGTTGGAGAACTGGGTACTTTCGACGCTGATGTTACGGCTATAGGCGGGCAGCGACTGCTGGCGAACCGCGTCAGCAATGGCCGGGAACAGAATATCCGAGGCCCGGTTGAGCGGCGAACCAATCAGGATTTTCTGCGGATTAAACAGATTCACCATAATAGCGAGAATGCGCCCGACATTCGTGCCGACGCCGAGAATGATATCGCGCGCCAGCAGATCGCCCGCCAGCGCCGCATCGCACAGCGACGCCACGCCGAGCGGCTGTCCGTGCAGCATCGAGCCCATCGACTGGTTCATGCGCTGCTGGGCAAGCTCCAGTACGCTGTCGATGCTGGCGATGGTTTCAAGGCAGCCATGATTGCCGCAGTAGCAACGCTTGCCGTAAGGATCGACCTGCGTATGGCCAATCTCCACCAGACTGCTGCTGCCCGCATGCAACAGGCGGCCATCGGTAATAACGCCCGCGCCGACATTATGGTCGATTACCACCTGAATTACGTCGCGCGCGCCGCGGGAGGCGCCGAACAGCCCTTCGGCCATCGTCCAGGCGCTGATGTCATGCTGAATGAACACCGGCACGCCGGTATGGGCTTCCAGCGCCGCGCCGAGCGGCATATCGGTGACATCGTAAAACGGCATCTGGCGCACCAGCCCGTGCTCGGTGTCGATAACGCCCGGCAGCGTAATGGCGATGGCGGTGAGTCGTTCCAGCTGGCGCTGGTGGCGAATAAAAAAGCGATCGATATGGTCGATGATACGATCGAGCAGCGGGCGGGCCTCTTTCAGCGGCAGGTCGAGCTGCTCTTCCACCACCAGTTTGCTGCTGAGATCGCGCAGCGCGAGGTTGATTTCGCCGCGGTTGATGCGTACCGACAGATAGTGCCAGGCGTCAGTTTCCACGGCGAGTCCCACCGCCGGACGCCCGCGGCTGCCTGGCTCCTGGATTTCCGTCTCCTGCACCAGATGCGCCTCGAGCATTTCGCGCACGATTTTCGTGATGCTGGCGGGAGCGAGCTGCGCCAGTCTGGAAAGATCGATACGTGATACCGGGCCAAGCTGATCAATCAGGCGATACACCGCGCCCGCATTGGTCTGTTTTATCTGATCGATATGGCCCGGTTGACTATCAGCAGCCACGTCTCACTCCCTTATTTTCGCGCTTCGAAATAAACATTCGGCTATGGTGAAGCACTTCGCCAGGGCGCGTCAAATTTTTACTTAGCCTTGTGATTTACCGCACATTTTATTGGGCTTCAGCACGGGTTTCGGGGGGCATGGGCGCGCCGGTCAGCAGCGAAATAAAACGTTGTGCCGCGGCGCTTTGCTCGCGGTGACGCGCCCAGACCAGCCACATTTCTGAAATCGCGTCCGGCTCGCGCAGTTTTATCCAGCGCATCTCGTCAAGCCGCACGCGCTGAAACGACGCCGGCAGAATCGACACGCCGAGCCCGGCCGCCACCAGGCCGATGATCGTCATCGCCTCGCCCACCTCCTGAGTGATGCGCGGCTGCACGCCGTAACGATGCAGCAGGCCGAGAATATCGTCATACAGGCCGGTGCCGACATGCGGATCGAAAAAGACGAACGGCTCGCCCGCCAGTTCGCTTAACGATACCGCCTCGCGCGCGGCGAGCGGGTGATCGCAGGGGATCAGCGCCAGCAGCGGCTCGCGCAGCACCAGTTGCCAGGCGAGCGTCTCCGGCAGCGGCGTGTTGCGCATCAACCCGACATCCAGCCGCCCTTCCGTCAGCGGCGCTATCTGAGCACGGGTGTTGATTTCCAGCGTCTGCAGATGCACGTCCGGGTAGCGGCGGCGAAACACCGACAGCGTATCGGAAATGGCGCGGATAAAGGGAGCCGACGACGTAAAGCCAATGCGCAGTTCGCCGGTTTCGCCGTTATGGAGCCGGGCGGCGCGCACCGCCGCGGCTTCCACCTCGCTTAAGATCTGGCGGCTGTCGGCGAGAAACTGCCTGCCTGCCGCCGTCAGGCTGACGCTGCGGTTGGTGCGGGCCAGCAGCCGCGCGCCGGTCTGCGCCTCCAGCGCCTGGATCTGCTGGCTCAGGGGCGGCTGGGAGATATTCAGCCGGGCGGCGGCGCGGCCAAAATGCAGCTCTTCCGCCACCGCGACAAAATAGCGAAGATGGCGCAGTTCGATATTCATATTTAATTCATATTATTTGAGATTATTAATATATTAGACAGATGATTCGCCGCTTTCTACTCTTGCGTGAGTGCCTTACCCGTCGGCCAACAATCGCGGGGATATTCATTAAGGATCTGCTGTGAGTCGTACCTCTTCCGTCAGCGCCGCGCCGGCGCAGGCCGCTGACGATGCTGTGATTGCCGCGCCGGCGACCTGTATCAAACGCGGCACGCCCGCTTTTATGCGCGTCACGCTCGCGCTCTTCTCAGCGGGCCTCGCGACTTTCGCCCTGCTCTATTGCGTGCAACCTATACTGCCCGTGCTGTCGCAGGAGTTCGGCGTGACGCCCGCCACCAGCAGCGTCTCGCTCTCAGTCGCGACCGGGATGCTGGCGGTCGGGCTGCTGTTCACCGGGCCGCTCTCTGACGCCATCGGGCGCAAAAACGTCATGGTGACCGCACTCCTGCTGGCGTCCATCTGCACCCTGCTCGCCACCATGATGCACAGCTGGCACGGCATTCTGCTGATGCGCGCGCTGATCGGGCTCTCTCTGAGCGGCGTGGCGGCGGTCGGGATGACCTATCTTTCCGAGGAGATCCACCCAAGCGTGGTGGCGTTCTCAATGGGGCTGTACATCAGCGGCAACTCCATCGGCGGCATGAGCGGTCGTCTGCTGAGCGGCGTTATCACTGATTTCTTCGGCTGGCGCGCGGCGATGGCGTTTATCGGCTGCTTCGCGCTCGCGGCGGCGCTGATGTTCTGGAAAATCCTCCCCGCCTCGCGCCATTTTCGCGCCTCCTCGCTGCGCCCGCGTACGCTGCTCATTAACTTTCGCCTGCACTGGCGCGACGCCGGTCTGCCGCTGCTGTTTGCCGAAGGCTTTCTGCTGATGGGCGCGTTCGTCACGCTCTTTAACTATATCGGCTACCGGCTGATGCTCTCGCCCTGGCACTTAAGCCAGGCGGCGGTGGGCCTGCTGTCGGTCGCCTATCTCACCGGCACCTGGAGTTCGCCGAAAGCGGGCGCGATGACCGCGCGCTTTGGCCGCGGCCCGGTGATGCTTGCCTTCACCGGCGTGATGCTCTGCGGGCTGCTGCTGACGCTGCTCTCCTCGCTGTGGCTGATTTTCGCAGGCATGCTGCTCTTCTCCGCCGGGTTTTTCGCCGCCCATTCGGTCGCCAGCAGCTGGATTGGTCCGCGGGCGCGGCGCGCCAAAGGCCAGGCCTCGTCGCTCTATCTCTTCAGCTATTATCTGGGCTCAAGCGTCGCAGGGACGCTCGGCGGGCTGTTCTGGCATCGCTTCGGCTGGAACGGCGTCGGCGGGTTTATCGCGCTTCTGCTGGTGCTGGCGCTGCTGGTGGGGAGCGGCCTGCATCGCCGGGTCCACTGATCTGCCTCAGGGTCTCGTGTTTCGTCAGGGTTAATGCTACCTTTTCAGCTTGCCGACAACGTCACGAGGCCTTATGGAAAACAAAAACTATCAACAGCTTAGCCGCACGTTCCTGCGACTGTCCCGCTTCTCTCATCTCTCGGCTATCGCCAGCTGGGATATGTTTTCGATGATGCCGCCAGGCGGCAGCCGCGCGCGTGGCGAAGCCCTGGCCGAACTGAGCGTGCTCCAGCATCAGATCCTCACCGATAAAAAAATGGCCGAGTGGCTGCGCGGCGCGGAGCAGGAAGACCTCAACGACCTTGAACAGGCCAATCTGCGCGAAATGCAGCGCCACTATCAGCAGGCGGCGCTGCTGCCCGAGGCGCTGGTGGAGGCCAAATCGCTTGCCGGTAGCCGCTGCGAGCACGCCTGGCGCAGCCAGCGTCCGGCCAATGACTGGGACGGCTTCGCGGAAAACCTCAAAGAAGTGGTGAAACTGAGCCGTGAAGAGGCAGCCATCCGCGCCGAAGCCAAAGGCTGCTCGCGCTACGACGCGCTGCTCGATATTTTCGAGCCGGATATGACCAGCGCGCGTCTCGATACGCTATTTGGCGATCTGCGCAGCTGGCTGCCGGATCTCCTCGCCCGCGCGGTGGAAAAACAGCAGCGCACCGCGCTTATCACGCCGCAGGGGCCGTTCCCGGTCGCGCAACAGCGCGAGCTGGGCCTTGAAGCGATGCGCCTGCTGGGATTCGATTTCGACGGCGGCAGGCTGGACGTCAGCGCGCACCCGTTCTGCGGCGGCGTGCCGGAAGATGTGCGCATCACCACACGCTATGACGAAAACGAACTTTTCAGCGCGCTGTTCGGCGTCATCCATGAAACCGGCCACGCCCGCTATGAGCAAAATCTGCCGCGCGAATGGCCGGGCCAGCCGGTGGCGCTGGCGCGCTCCACCGCCATCCACGAATCCCAGAGCCTGTTCTTCGAGATGCAGCTTGGGCGCAGCCGCCCGTTCCTGAAACTCCTGCTGCCGCAGGTGGTTGAGCCTTTCGGGATGCAGCCCGCGTTTGAGGAGGAGAACTATCTCGCCTGGAACCAGCGCGTGAAGCCAGGCTTTATTCGCGTCGATGCCGACGAGGTGAGCTACCCGGCCCACGTGGTGCTGCGCTATGAAATTGAACGCGCGCTGATTGATGGCGATATCGAAGTGGATGATATCCCGGCGCTATGGGATGAGAAAATGCAGCAGTGGCTTGGGATTTCCACCACCGGCAACTATCGCGACGGCTGTATGCAGGATATTCACTGGACCGACGGCGGTTTCGGCTATTTCCCGTCGTATACGCTCGGCGCGATGTATGCCGCGCAGCTGTTCCACGCCGCGCGCCAGGCGCTGCCGAACCTCGACGCCGCGATTGCGGCAGGCGATCTGCGCCCGCTGTTTGACTGGCTGCGCCAGTCGGTGTGGCAGCACGGCAGCCGTTTCAGCACGTCGCAGCTGCTTACCAACGCCACCGGCGAAGATCTCAACCCGCGCTACTTCCAGGACCACCTGACGGCGCGCTATTTGTAACCGCGCTCCTCAGCGCCGGGCCCTGCGCCCGGCGCTGTACATTCCGTTACACGCCGATACTAATCACCTACGGACGCCCGCCCCGCCGCGCCTTTATAGTCCTGCCACGCCCCGCCGTTTTTTTTCGCCGCTTTGGTCAGGCCTGCGCGCTCAGGCACGCGCGTTGCCGTTTGCGCCGGACGCGCGGGCTGCGATTTCCGGAGGCCCGACATGATCCGCCGTTATCAGTTTGAGATAATCCTGACGCTGCTGCTGTTGTGCGGCGCGCTGACGGCCTTTTTTTACTGGTAAACCACGCTAGCACGCTGATTTTATTCTCACTTTGCTCGCGTCACGTCTATAGTTACCTCACAGGGTTACTTTAATAATCATAATTGCCCCACCAGAGAGTGATATGCGCAAAACCGTTTTCTTGTTACTGGGATCGCTATTATTACCTGCTTTTAGTACACACGCCGACGAGGGGGATGACGCCTCTGACGCCGCCAGCGAGGTGCAAACCCTCTTTTTTGGCCATGATGACCGCACGCCCGTGCCGGACCCGGCCTCTTCCCCCTGGGACGCTATCGGCCAGCTCGAAACCGAGAGCGGCAACCTGTGCACCGCCACGCTCATCTCTCCCCATCTGGCGCTGACCGCTGGCCACTGCCTGCTCTCGCCGCCGGACGGCACGGCGGATCGCCCGGTGGCGCTGCGTTTTGTGTCGCAAAAGGGCAAGTGGCGCTATGAGATCCACAGCATTGAAGGGCGCGTCGCGCCGTCCCTCGGTCGCAAGCTGAAAGCCGACGGCGAAGGCTGGATAGTGCCTTCATCCGCCGCGCCTGAAGATTTCGGGTTGATTATCCTGCGCAATCCGCCGTCGGGCCTGACGCCGCTGCCGCTCTTTGAGGGCGACCGCGCGGCGCTGAACAGCGCGTTGAAGGCCACGAGCCGCCGCGTGACGCAATCAGGCTATCCGGAAGATCATCTCGACGCGCTCTACAGCCATCAGGATTGCCTGATAACGGGCTGGGCGCAGCGTTCCGTGCTGGCGCATCAGTGCGACACGCTGCCCGGCGACAGCGGCTCGCCGCTGATGCTGCGCACCGACAGCGGCTGGCAACTGATTGGCGTACAGAGCTCCGCGCCTGCCGCCAAAGACCGCTGGCGCGCCGATAACCGGGCGATTGCGGTCACCGGCTTTCGCGAGCGGCTTGAAGCCCTGGCGGACGAATAAAGAATAAAAAAGGGGCGCTCAGCGCCCCTCTTGTTTTTTGCTCGCGTTACGCCAGCTTGATAATCACCATTCCCACCAGCAGCAGCCCGAGGCCCACCCAGCCTTTGCGATTCAGGCGCTGGCCGAACATTATCCAGCCCGCCGCGACCGTGGCCGCAATCCCGAACCCGCCCCACAGCGCATACGCCACGGCGAGATCAATGCCCTTCACCGCCTGACCGAGCGCGCTAAAGGCGGCCAGCACCGCCAGCAGCGAGGCCACGCCATACACCGGGCGACGAAAGCCGTCGGAAAATTTCAGCCAGATATTGGCGATAATTTCGAGGCCAATTGCCAGCAGCAGCCAGAGGATATGCTGTAATTCAACCTGCGACATGGCGCACCTCCGGTTTACGGGGCTGCGTCTGGGTGCCGGTTTTAATCAGCAGGATCCCGGCAATCAATACCAGCAGACCCAGCCCTTTTTGCAGCGTCAGCGTTTCGTTAAACAGCAGGACGCTGAAGAGTGTAATTAAGACAATCCCAACGCCTTCCCACAGGGCATACGCCACACCGAGCGCAATACGCTTAATCGAAAAAGAAAGAAAAATATAAGAAAGGGAAATCATCACCAGCATTAAAATAAATCCGGCGTGGCCACCGCCCACACTTGCCCATTTTAATGACAGCGTTCCGGTAATTTCGGCGACAATCGCCAGGGCTAATAAAATCCAGTAAAACATGGTCTCTCTCCTGCCTGAAAAAATACACAGGCGTATCTGATGACGCGTAGCGACACGTCATAAAAAACGGCGTCTTAAAACGACGTGATAAAAAATGACAAAACCGTTCGGGCGCACAGGGGCGGCCCAGGCCGATAAAAAGAGAGAACCTGACTACAGCGCGTTGCGCCAGTGCTGTTCGCCGCAAGGAAAGACGGCAGAGGAAAGAGTGGAAAAAGCGTAAAACGATGAAATAAAGCGATTGAACTGGTTGTCCATAATCATTCAATTTATCCGCGGTCTTGCTTCTCGTCGTTGCGGATCAAAATTGTCCTCGGTAGTCAAACACGGCTGAATTAAACCATGCCGTTAGACTTTTCTCAACCCGTTTACACTACTTTACGGCACGGTTTATTTTTTATTGAACCAGAGAACAGTGGCTTATTTTCAGGGCACGATTATTTACGCATGGCCAGCGATTAAATAATCATTGGCGAACGTTTATTCAGCCAGTATGATAATTTTCTACATTATTTTAACAGGGAAGAAATATGACAACGCAACACGACCTGCAACAGAAATATCCCGGCGCGCGCGCCTGGAGTTTCGGCGATTCACCGCACATGGCGGACGAGCTGGGCGCACTGGTGGCAAGCGGCGCTAAGCGCGCGACCTGTAGCGATTATCACGCCTGGCGCCAGGACGCGGAGCCAACCCTGCCGGGGGATTACCATATTATCCTCAACGGCGCGGGCGAGCCGCTGTGCGTGATCCGCACCCACACGCTGCGGATGGTCGCGTTTTGCGACGTGACCGACACGCTGGCGGCGCTGGAAGGCGAAGGCGATTTAAGCCTCGCATACTGGCGCCATGAGCATGAAGCGTTTTTTACCCGCGCGGGTTGTTTCGCGAAAGACATGCTGCTGATGTTTGAAGAGTTTGCCCTGGTGGAGCGCTGCTGAACACGCCCTGGTTTATTCATGCGCTTCTGAAGACGTCAAGCTGTAGAGAATATGCCCCGCCATGACCGATGCCGACGGATTTATTCGCATACTGCCGCAGACTGCGCTTCAGCCCGCTTTCCGCGAGGTAGTGGATGGGTGATAAACGCCCTGGCGCGCCGTCCGGGAGATACGCTTTACAGCGTCTTACGGTAGCGTCGCGCGCGGTAACGCCGTTGTGGGCATATCCGACCTCGAACTCTGCCTCATCCTGACGCACACCGCCACCGAAGCGGAAAGCGCGCAGTTGGCCGCCATCAAACAGGAAATGGAGGCGGCGTTTCCGGTGGTGAGCAAAATCGATTTCGCTATCGGCAGCGTCGCCGGGGTGCTTGCGCCAGACAATCTTGATAGCTGGAGCTACTGGTTAAAGCATCACTGCCGCTGTCTTTATGGCGAGGATCTTTCACAGCGTTTCGCGCGTTTCAGGCCATCACGAACCATTGCGCAGGCTGTTAACGGCGATGTCGTTGCCGTGATAAACGCTGATATCGCGGCGCTTTCAGGACAGCCTGATGAAAAGGGCCGTATACCGTTCCAACGCGCGGCCGCCGGAAAACGTATTCGCGCGACGAATTTACTTCGCGCCGACGATGACACTGACTGGCCAGATACGCTGGAAGATTACCTGGCGCTGTTCGCCAAAAAGTACCCGTCAAAAGTCCACGAGTTAAACGACGTTTTACGTGAAAGCCGCACGCCTGGCGATGCGCCCGACAAGTTCATCGCGCGAACGCAGCGGTTTATGGCGTGGTTCCGCCAGCAACTGGCGGAACAGAAATCAGCGCCAGAAGCGGGGTTAGCGCGAGGCGTGAGGCCGCCCTTCTCTTGCGCGGTCCTGCCCCGTTACAGAACGGATCACCACACGCTCGCGCGCGGCAGCTCGCTGAAACGCGTGGTATAGCCGGGTGAGAGAAATTCACGCTTCATCGCCCAGGGTTTGACGATGCCCTGGCCTGCGAACCAGAGCTTGCCCTTGCCGGAGCGATTATATTCATCCAGCAAATGCATCAGCGGCGCGCTGTTGGCCTGCGGCAGATGCTCATCAAACAGATTCAGTTGCGCCACGCCCTGGCTGAAAAAATCCCCCAGCATGACGCCCGCCTTGATGTAGCGATAACCTTCGCGCCAGATGGCGTCCAGCGCGCTCACCGCCAGACGGACGATATCGCGGGTGTCGTTGGTGGGCGTCAGCGCCTGGCCGAGCGCCTGATTGCTGTAGCGCGCCTGCGGATCGTCATGCGGACTGGTGCGGATAAACACCGCCACCTGGCGGCAGAACTGATGCTCCTGACGCAGCTTTTCCGCCGCGCGCTCGGCCCAGGCGCAGACCGCCTGACGCATATCCTGATAGTCGGTCACGCGGTAGCCAAACGAGCGGCTGCAGACTATCTGCTGCTTCGGCGCGGTAAACTCATCCAGCCCCAGACACGGCTCGCCGCGCAGCTCGCGCACGGTGCGCTCCAGCACCACGTTGAAGTTTTTGCGGATAACCCACGCCGGGCTGTTCGCCAAATCAAACGCGGTGTTGATGCCCATTACGTTGAGCTTTTTGCTGAGCCGGCGGCCAACGCCCCACACTTCGTCCACGTCAAAATGCGCCAGCGCCCGGCGCAGCCGGGCCGGATCGGAGAGATCCACCACCGCGCCCGACTTCGGCCATTTTTTCGTGGCGAGATTGGCAAGCTTGGCGAGGGTTTTGGTGGGCGCGATGCCGACGCCCACCGGCAGATGGGTTTCGCGCCAGAGCCTGTCGCGGATCTCCTGTCCAAATTCCGTCAGCGCCATCACGTTGCTGACGCCGCGCAGATCGATAAACGCCTCATCGATCGAGTAGATCTCCACTTGCGGCGACATCTCTTCGAGAATATCCATCACGCGTTTGCTCATGTCGGCGTAAAAAGCGTAGTTGGAACTAAAGACCGCCACCCGGTGGCGCTCGAACAGCGCGCGCTGTTTGAAATAAGGCTCCGCCATCGTGATGCCGAGCGCTTTCGCCTGACGGCTGCGGGCAATGACGCAGCCGTCGTTATTGCTCAGCACCACGACAGGCTTATCCCTAAGATCCGGGCGAAACACCGTCTCGCAGGAGGCATAAAAGCTGTTGACGTCGACCAGCGCGTACATGTCAGCGCCTCTTTTTCAACACCCAGGTCACCACGCCGAAAATCACCAGTTCGCCGTCGCCTGCAAGCGTAATGGGCGGGAAATCCGGGTTCATTGGCACCAGCTGCGCCACCGGGCGCAGACGCAGGGTTTTTACCGTGAACTCCCCTTCCAGCGCCGCGACGACGATATCGCCCTCCTGCGGCTTCAGGGCGCTGTCGACCACCAGCAGATCGCCATCCTCAATGCCGGCGCCGTTCATCGACTCGCCAGACGCCCGGAGAAAATAGGTCGCGTTGGGATGCACAATACAGTGCGCATCCAGGCTCACGCGCTTTTCAATGTAATCCTGCGCGGGAGACGGAAAACCGCAGGCCACCTTCTCCAGAAACAGCGGCAGCCCTTCGGCATCAGGCTGTGGTAAGAGACGCATCATTAACATGGCGTGCTCCATCCGTTTATTATGTTATTGTTTACTGTGTTTATATACAGTAGTTTGAATTGCGGTATTCTGACAACCCTATTTTTAAGCGAAGCGGCGTAATTGCCTGGAGAACGGCCAGTTTTTGCGGGTTTCGTCAGCAAATGCGGGGATAACAGGCATAAAAAAGCCAGAGCGCATGCTCTGGCTTTTACGGATAGGCGAATCAGGCGCCCTTGCGTTTCGGCAGGGTTTTCAGCAGATCTTCCGGGCTGATGGAGGCTACCACGCTGCCGGGGTGCGGCATTTTCAGGATGTGGTTTTTGATTTTGCCGACCACGTGCATTTCACAGGGTTTGCAGTCAAAGCGCAGCGTCAGCACTTCGTCGCCGTGCACCAGCTGCATCGGCGTCGCCTTCCAGCTCTTGATGTTGCCCTTCGCCTGTTTCGGACAGAGGTTAAAGGCAAAGCGCAGGCAGTGTTTGGTGATCATCACCGGCACGTCGCCTTTTTCTTCGTGCGCTTCATAAGCGGCATCAATCAGCTGCACGCCATAGCGCTGATAAAATTCACGCGCTTTATGGTTATAGACGTTGGCGAGGAAGCTCAGGTGCGTTTCCGGATAGACCGGCGGCGGCACGGAAACCGGCTTGCGCACGCCGCGCTGGTAATTCGCCAGACGCGCGGCGTCCAGCGCCTCGACAGCCTCGCGGCGCAAGGCGTTGAGCTGGCCGTTCGGCACGAACAGCGCGCCCGGAAGCGTAATCTGCACGTCGCGGGCGAAATAGATAGTCTGCCCCAGTTTCGCCAGGCCCTCTTTCAGGCTGGTCAGCGCTTTATCCGGGTTATTGGCCTCGTCGAACTGCCCGTCCAGCGTATGCGTCACGCTGACGCCGTCTTCGCTGGTTAAGGTCAGAATTAGCTGTTCCTGCCAGCCGCCAAGCTCGATATCCACCGCCACGCGGCGCTCGCTGGAGGTTTTCAGCAGCGCCTGCTGCCAGTTGTGATCGAGATTGCGGTTAAGCGTGTGGCGCGGGCGCAGGGTTTTCAGCGCGGCGGGCATCTCGTTCGGGAAAACGCGATAGCGGTTTTCGCCGGTTTTTTCCGCCACGTTAACGCGAAAACCCACCACTTCGCGCTTGATCATGACGTTCAGCCCGTCGCCATTAGCGAGCGGCTCGGTGGTTTCGACATCCAGATGATCTTTCGCAACGCTCAGCACTTCGCCGACCGGCAGGCCGACAAACGTCGGCGTGTCGAACGCGCCGATATCAATCTTACGGGCATTCACGAAGTAATCGGTGCTGCCGCGATGGAAGGTTTTCTCGGTGGATGGCACGAAATAGTGCGCCGTGTTGCCGGCGGAAGACCGCGCAAGATCGCCGCGATCTTCGATAATCGCGTCAAGCATCTGACGGTAGTGCGCCGTGATATTTTTCACGTAGCTCATGTCTTTGTAGCGCCCTTCAATCTTGAAGGAGCGCACGCCCGCGTCGATAAGCGCCGCCAGGTTGGCGGTCTGATCGTTGTCTTTCATCGACAACAGGTGTTTTTCATAGGCCACCACGCGGCCCTGATCGTCTTTCAGGGTGTACGGCAGACGGCAGGCCTGCGAGCAGTCGCCGCGGTTGGCGCTGCGCCCCGTCTGGGCGTGGGAGATATAGCACTGGCCCGAATAGGCCACGCAGAGCGCGCCGTGAATAAAGAATTCGATAGTGGCGTCAGTGCTTTCGTGAATGGCGCGGATCTGGTTGAGGTTCAGTTCGCGCGCCAGCACGATTTGCGAGAAACCAGCATCGGAGAGGAACTTCGCTTTCTCGACGCTGCGGATGTCGCACTGAGTGCTGGCGTGCAGCTCAATGGGCGGAATATCCAGCTCCATGATCCCCATATCCTGCACGATCAGGGCGTCGACGCCCGCGTCGTAGAACTGGCCGATAAGCTTACGGGCCGGCTCCAGTTCGTCGTCATGCAGAATGGTGTTGAGCGTGACAAACACTTTCGCGCCGAAGCGATGGGCGAACGGCACCAGGTCTGCGATGTCCTGGAGGCTGTTGCTGGCGTTGTGACGGGCACCGAAGCCGGGGCCGCCGATATAGACTGCATCTGCGCCGTGCAGAATGGCTTCGCGGGCGATAGCGGTATCGCGGGCGGGGCTGAGCAGTTCAAGGTGATGCGATTGCAGGCGCATAATTCGTCGTTATCCGTTATTTGAAAGGCGGCTATTGTAGTCACATTCGGGGCGTACGGAAACTGTTTCACGGCGCTGGCGGCGGTTTGCCATTCTGCGGGAAAGTATTGCACAAAGGTTTCGTTCGCGCGCCGTGCAAGACGCGATACGCTGGGGCGGTATTCCTGACTTATCACCTCAGTTTCATCGTGTCGTTGTAGATTGTCGTTGGCCGCAAGCTCGCTTGCGGTTTTTTTTATGCCGCCGGGTAGTGAATAACCGAATGGAAGCGCACCGGCAGCGGCGTCGCGTTGCGATAGGCGTGCGGCTGGTCGCCGGCAAACTTCAGTCCGTCGCCGGGGCCGAGCCGTCGCCAGACGCCCTCCGTCTGAAGCTCCAGCTCGCCCTCAATCACCACCACATGCTCCGTCACCCCTTTCTCATGCGGCGTGGAGTCGCTCTGCGCGCCGGGCGCGAGCGTAATGGCGAGCATATCGAAGCGCAACTGTTCATCCCACGGAAACAACGGCTCGACGATCATCGCCTGCCCGCCGTCAAACACGGCGCGCGCCCCCGACGCGCGCGGCAGGATAAACACCGAGAACGGCACGTTGAAGCCGGTGGCTATCTTCCACAGTGTCGCCACCGTCGGGCTTGATTCATTGCGCTCTATCTGGCCAAGCATCGCTTTCGACACGCCGGTGATTTCAGCGGCCTGCGTCAGGCTCCAGTTTTTCCGCTGGCGTAGCGCTTTCAGCGTCTGCGCGAGATGGGCGGTGATATCCATGCGTTCTCCTTTGCTGCGGTCAGTATAGCGCCTTGTGCGTTATAGCGCACGATGCTAGAGTCGCTGGACGTTATAACGCACAGCCGGAGTTATTATGCGCTTTTCGCTTCCCCCCGCGCCTGCCGTTATCGCAGGCTTTGTGGCGGTGCTGGTCGGTTACGCCAGCTCCGCCGCCATTATCTGGCAGGCCGCGGCGGCGGCCGGCGCCACGCCTGCGCAAACGGCGGGCTGGATGACGATGCTCGGCATCGGCATGGGCGTCAGCACGCTCGCGTTGAGCCTGTGGTATCGCGCGCCGGTGCTGACCGCCTGGTCGACGCCCGGCGCGGCGCTGCTGGCGACGGGGCTTCACGGCCACACTCTGCATGAGGCGGTCGGGATCTTTATATTCGCCAGCGCGCTTATCATTATCTGTGGCGCTACCGGGCTGTTCGCCCGCCTGATGAAAATCATTCCGCCTGGGCTTGCCGCCGCGATGCTGGCAGGCATTCTGCTGCGTTTCGGGCTACAGGCGTTCGGTACGCTGGAGGGGAATTTTGTGCTGTGCGCCGCCATGACGGGCGCGTGGCTTATCAGTAAAGCGATCGCTCCACGCTATGCCGTGATAGCCGCGCTGCTGGCAGGCGTCGCGGTCTGTCTGTTGCAGGGCGAGGTGAACACGGCAGCGCTGCATTTCGCCGTCGCGCCGCCGGAATTCGTCACGCCCGCGTTTAGCCTGTCGTCGTTGCTCGGCGTCGGCCTGCCCTTCTTTCTGGTGACGATGGCCTCGCAGAATGCGCCGGGCGTCGCCACATTACAGGCCTCCGGCTACCGGGTGCCGGTCTCGCCGCTGATGGTGACGACCGGGCTGCTGGCGCTGCTGCTGGCGCCATTCGGCGTCTTTTCCATCTGCATCGCCGCCATTACCGCGGCCATTTGCCAGAGCCCGGAGGCGCATCCGTCGCACGACAAACGCTGGATAGCGGCGGCGCTGGCGGGCCTGTTTTATCTGCTGGCGGGCGTGTGCGGTGGGTCTATCGGCGCACTGATGACCGCCCTGCCGACGCCCTGGCTGCAGACGCTCGCCGGGCTGGCGCTGCTCGGCACCATCGGCGGGAGCCTGCATCAGGCGCTGGCGAATGAACGCGCCCGCGACGCGGCGCTTATCACATTTCTGGTGACGGCGTCCGGCGTCACGCTGCTGGGCGTGGGCCCGGCTTTCTGGGGGTTGATCGCGGGGGGAATAAGCTACGCGCTGCTGGCGCGCCGGGCGGGATAAAAAAGAGGGAGCCAGGCTCCCTCGTGACCATTACTTCGGTGCGGGCTCGAACATGCGCGCATCGGTCGCCATATCGTCGATGACCTGTTTGAGGTTGTCGACCGTCAGCGGCGTATTTTCGTTGTTCAGATCTTTCCCCTCGCCCTTACGCACTAATTTCACTACCGGTTTTTGCGTCGCTGCGTCAATCAGTTCGCCTTCAAAGAACAGGCTGGTGTCCATGGTGCGATGGCCGGTCGCCACCTGCGTGCCCGCAACCACCAGCGCCACCGGTAACACTTCATAGAATTGCAGGCCTTCTTTGCTGCTATCCACCGCCGTGATCGCCCCGCGGAAAATGACGCTGCGCGGCCCCGGCGTCGCCACCAGCGGCTTGCGGCTCGCCGCTGCGGTTTTAAGCTTATCATTGGTGTAATTCAGCAGGCCATCCAGCACTTTTTGGGAGATCTGCCCGGTGGGTTTCGGGGCCGGGTAATAGACCACAGGGTTATAGACGATACTGTCGTAATTATTGAGATTAAACCCTGGCGCAACCCAACGCATGACCGGTTTGCCGGTGGCGGAGGTGGTTTTTTCAAGCCCCGAATAGTCTTTCAGGAAGCCAGAATATTGTTCGGGTTTAGTGACGCTGGATGAACAACCAGCCAGCAGCAAAAGCGCCGCCAGCCCGGAGGCTTTAAATAACGATGTGCTTTGCATAGGACGTTACCTGTGATTGGGTGAGCACTGAATTTATAGCAAACGGGCACGTAAAAAGAGTCATAAAAACGGTGGGATGAGAGGAAAAAGCGATCCGGGGCGTAAAATCAGATTAGAACAATAAATAAAATTGATGTTGGTTATAAAAATATATACGAGTGGTTATATTTTTAACCGGGAACCGCGCGATGGCCGTTCCCGGGCGCGCCGGTTGATTAGCGTTTTTTTGCAAGCATCGTCGCAAAGCGTAAACGAATACGATTACCGCTGGCGTCGGTTTTATGCAACTGCCCGACATCCTCATTATATTTAATCAGCTCCCAGCCTTCATAATAACGACGCAGCTCGCCCTCCTGAAAAGCAAACGGAAAGCCGACGGTACACGGATAATCAGCGGTGTCCATCGCCGCCACAATCAGGTTATAACCGCCTGGCGCGGTGCAGCGTTGCATATTATCGATAAGCCCAGGGATCGTGTCGCGCTCAAGAAACATCATCACCACGGTTGAAAGAATAAGGTCATATTCTCCCTCAAACCGCAGCGTATTGAGATCTTTCACGGCGGTATGCAGGTTATTCAGCCCTTCCGCTGCGGCGATGCGCTCAAGATTAGCGATGCTTGCCGGGTTTTTATCCCAGGCGTTGACCTCAAACCCGCGCGCGGCGAGATAAAGGCTGTTGCGCCCGTTGCCGCAGCCGAGATCCAGCGCGCGGCCCGGCTGGACGTAATTCACGGCGTTCAGTACGTCGGAGTGCGTGGCCGTCAGGCCATATTTTTCAGTGAAGTAATTTTCATCGCGAACGTTCATGGGAGTTCCTCAGAGATGTCGCCTGCGGACAATAACCCGTGCGGCCTGTCGGCGAGACGGCAAAGATATATTCTGAATGCATTTTATAAAACTTCCGCGCTGAACGCTATCGCCTTCCCGGCGCGCTAAAATTTGCTACGGTTAATTTATCGCCCCCGACAGGAAGCCATGATGAATAAATACCAGCTGAGTGAGGCCACGCGGGTGTATCGCTATACGCGCAACGGCGAACCCTGCAGCGTGACGCTGCGCCAGCTTATCGCGCTGCGCGATTTCGCTGATGTGAGCGCCGGAACGGCGGGCGGCTGGGTGGAATCCGCAGAAAACCTCAGCCAGCAGGGCGCGTGCTGGGTTTACGATCACAACAGCGCCGTGTTCGCCGGGGCGAAAATCCGCGGCAACGCGCGCGTCAGTCAGCCGTGCGTCATTCATCATAACGCGGTGATTAACGACGATGCCTGGATTGACGGCGCAGAGATTAGCGACGGCGCGCACGTGAGCGGCCGCGCGATGGTTCAGCGCTCGGTCGTGCGCGGCGACTGCCATATTTTCGGCGAGGCGCGGGTGATGCAAAACAGCCTGGTGGTGGGCGCGAAAGGGTTAACCGCTGACGGCGATAACGCGCTGCATATTTACGGCCACGCCACGGTCAGCGCCTCCCGCGTAGTGCATCAGGCGCAAATCTACGGCCACGCGCTGGTGACGCACGCGTTTATCGAACATCGCGCCGAAGTGTTTGAAAACGCCATCCTGGAAGGCAACGACGAGAATGACGTCTGGGTGTGCGACTGTGCGAAAATTTACGGCAACGCCCGACTGGTGGCGGGCCTTACGGAGAATGCCTCGCCGACGGTGCGCTACAGCTCTGAGGTGGCGGGCAACGCGCTTATCGAAGGCGAATGCCTGCTGGGGCATCACGTGCGCGTCGAGGGCCATGCCAGGATAACCGGCGGGCCGGTACGGCTCGACAATCATGTGTCGATCGCCGGGCGGGCGCAGATTAGCGGCGAGGTGATGATTGAAGATCGCGTGACCATCCTTGATGACGTGACGATCGCCGCGCCGCCGGGCGATATTATCCGGCTGAATGGTTTTAAAACGCTGAGCGGGGACGAACGCATTCTGCGCACGCCCCTTCCAGGTCTTGCCTAAGGGCGTGTATCGGCATCGATGATGCGCCCGTAGATATGCTGGTCATGGAACGCGCCGTTGAGATATTCCGCCTCTTTTAAGCGGCCTTCCAGCGTAAAACCGTTGCGCTGCGCCACGCGGTTGCTCGCCTCGTTGGTGACAATGCACTTAATCACAAACCGCCGGACTTCGCCGGTTTGCGCATAGTGCGCCATCATCGTTTGCAGCGCGCCGGAGATAATTCCCTGGCCCTGATGCTGCTCGTCGAGCCAGTAGCCGATAGAACCGGCTTTATTGGTCGGCTCAATCTGGTTAAATGACACGACGCCCGCCAGCTCGCCATCAAGCAAAATCATAAACATTTTTGCGTAGCCGCGATGGTGCAACAGATAGTTACCCTGAATGGTCTGAAGCGTATCTTCAATTTTATTAACATACTGCGGCCAGTACATCGCCTTCTGCAGCCACGCTTTATTGCGCTGTACCAGATCAAAGAGCGGCCCGGCAAACCGTTCATGAACGGAATGCAGTTGAATGCGGTCATTGACGATAAGAATGTCATCCTGCCAGGTGTCGGTGGCGTTTTGCAAGTGAGGCTCCTTTTTGCCGGAAAGGTTCTACAGTTACCACAGCGGAAGCCGCAAAAACACTGCCGGAATCGGCAGGGGTGTGCTGAACCCGCAGCGTGCCTGTCGCCTTCTGCGCCTGACGCCCATAAAAAAGCCCCGTCGAAACGGGGCTTGCAGGCATTTTTTAGCGCATCTGCCGGTCGTCGACATATTTGCGCTTATCCGGCGCGGGCGGGAAATATTGCCACAGCCAGGTTTCGCTGATGGCCTCGCCCTGACAGCGCAGGAACATGCGCATCTCGACCGGGTCGACGGAGTCAGACGTTGGATACCAGTCAAACAGAATGCGATAACCGTCGAACGGCTCCACATACAGGATCTCGACCTGTTTCGCCTCGCCGCTGGAGAGCGTGATGACCGGCTCGATACCGCGCGGCGCGGCGTCTTTCAGATCGCCACCGACAAAATCCACCGCAATACGGCGCGACCACTGCGTCGGGAAATGCTCGCCCGGCGCCCAGCCTTCCGGGAAGCTGCCCATGCCGGTACGGGTAGCGTAAACGCGCGCCAGCGGCGTGCGTACCGGCGCGTCGGCGCTCCAGTAGAGGCGATACTGGAAGTTCAGCTTATCTCCGGCGCGGATCGGCTTTTCTGGTTGCCAGAAGCAGACGATGTTATCCAGCGTTTCGCCGGTGGTCGGGATCTCCATCAGCGCGACGGTGCCCTTGCCCCAGCGGTTACGCGGCTCAACCCACAGGCTCGGCCGCTTGTTATACCAGCCCATCACATCCTGGTAACTTTCGAATTTATGGTCGGTCTGCAACAGCCCGAAGCCTTTCGGGTTTTCATCCATAAACGCGTTGAACTGCAGGCGCTGCGGATTGTTGAGCGGGCGGCACACCCACTCGCCATTGCCGCGCCACATGGCGAGGCGATCGGAATCGTGGATCTGCGGATGAATGGTGTCGCACATGCGGCGTTCGTTATTGCCGCAGCTGAACATACTGGTCATCGGCGCGATGCCGAGCTGCTTAATGTCTTTGCGCGCGAACAGGAAGTTTTCCACTTCCATGACAACCTGGCTCGACTCGCAATGGATGATGAATTTATAGGCGCCCGTAACGCTCGGGCTGTCGAGCAGCGCGTAAGCAACAAACGTGGTGTCCTGCGCTTTCGGGGTTTCAAACCAGAAGGCCGTGAAATCCGGGAACTCTTCCGGCGTGTCGGTGAAGGTATCTACCGCCAGCCCGCGCGCGGAGAGACCGTACTGATAGGTGCTGTCTACCGCGCGGAAGTAGCTCGCGCCGAGGAACGAGACGATGTCGCGGCGCGCCAGCTCTGGCGCTTTGAACGCGCGGAAACCGGCGAAGCCGAGGTCAGTCTGCCCTTCCAGCTGGCGGGTATCGACGCCCGCGTCGTGGTAGTTAAAGAGTTCAGGGCGGAAATGCACCTCGCGCGCCTGGCGGGTGGCGGGATCCAGCGAGAACATCCGCACGCGGCGGCGAAAGCCCATGCCGACGTGGAAAAACTGCACGTCGAGCTGGCGGCCATCAATGTTATTCCACAGCGAATGCCCGGCGTCATACTGAATGCTGTTGTACGCCTGCGGCGTCAGGGTTGCGAGCGTATCGGGCAACGGACGCGGCGCGCCGCCCCACGGTTTTTCCGCGAGATCGGCGGCCATTGACTGTAACACGCTGAAATCGAAGGCGCGCATCTGGCCGTCCGCAATATCGGACTCCTGCGCCCAGGCGTTGCGGGAGAAGAGCGTGGCGAGACCTGGAGTGCCGCATGCCGCGGCGAGGGCCAACGAGGCCTTGATAAAACGTCTGCGGTTCATGCCTGAGAAACCGTCCTTTTTTGTCGAAGTATTTCGCAAGGCCAGAGCCTGGCGGCGGCAAATGTTACAAGCAATATGACCGCCCACTCTAGACAAAATTCAGAGTGAAGCCAACAGGCGGCAGGAAAATTAAATAATCCCTTATATTTCAGATTAATAGATGCATAAAGATGGGTAAATTTATGTCAACGGCAGCGGCGCGGGGACGACTGGAATCAACAGGTTACTTCGCGTGCGGCCATTACAAGGCACGCCACGGCGGGTTTCGCAAAGATTAGCGAGAGCCATCACAAAAAACTATGGCTGACGATATTGCCAGCCGCACCGGGACAGGATAGTTTCTCGCACGCAGAGACTGGCGGCGCTGCGCCGTTCAGGCCCCTGTATATGCCTATATTCCTCCCTGTGGGAGGGGCCGACAGACGCACGATACAAACACATCGGTCAACACCATAATTTAATGATGATAGCTCACGGTGGCCCGGCTTCGCCGGGTTCTCTTTCGGGAAACACCGCGTATAACCCCACGCCACGGCGCGGGGTTTTGTTTTTTGCGCGCTAATCCAGCGTGACGTGATAGCGCATCACACGCTTAAACAGCGCCAGCCGCGCGCGCATAAAGCGGTTTTCAAGCCGCCACCCCGCTTTTTTATTGATGCCGATACGCAACAGGCGATCGCGACCACGCACGCAGGCGAGCCAGCGCACCGGGCCGTCGAGCGCCTGGCTTTGAGCCGTCGCCTCGGTGGCAAAGCGCACCCAGTAATCCGCTACCTGGCCTGCGAAATCCCGATCCGCCTGTGTCGCGTACGTTTTCACCGGTTCGGCAAGCGTAAGGTTATCAAACACGTAAGGCACTTCATTGCCGTGCCAGGCGCCGTGAGTGTAAGTCTCCCGTTCGGCCTCGGCCACATAGTCAAACCAGTAGCGCCAGCACGGCACGCCGCGACGGCTCTGCGCCTGCATCACCACAAAACCGAGCGTGGTAAACGCCATATCGCGGCAGACCTGTCGCCCCAGCTCGCGGTCGCCGCGCACGCCTGGGTACAGCAACCGGATAAGCCCAAGCCCGAAGCGCCGCTCGCGACGCAGCTTGCGGATCTGCTCTTCGAGATTGACACCAAAGTAAGCGAGCACGCTGGCTTCGTCGCTGTTGCTGCCGACCATCACCGGCATCGGGTGCTGGCGCGCGGCGAAAAAGGTTTCCAGCATCGGCTCCGGCAGCACGATATCGCCCGCGACTGGCGCGGGGCCGATGACATGCGGCGCGGTGAGTTGCCAGAAGGTTTCCGCGGGCAGCGCGCGCAGTTGCGCCGCCGTGGGGTTTTCCAGGCCGAGATGCCGGGTCAGCGCCGCGCCGTTCGCCAGCGCTTTACGGCGCGGGATATCCGGCAGCGTATAGCCGCTCTGGATAATCGCTTTGTGAAACAGCCCCTTCGCCAGCGGCGAGGCCATCAGCGACAGTACGCTGCGCGCGCCAGCGGATTCGCCAAACAGAGTGACGTTGTCACGGTCACCGCCAAAAGCCGCGATGTTGTCCTGCACCCAGCGCAGCGCGGCGATGTGATCGAGCAGCGCGAAATTATGCACCGGCCCGGCCTCCTCTTCGCCCTCAAGGGCCGGATGGGCGAAGAAGCCGAGATGGCCGAGGCGGTAGTTAACCGTCACCAGTATTACGCCGCGGCGCGCCAGCGCGCGACCGTCGTAAGGCGGCAGACTGCCCGCGCCAAGCGTAAACCCGCCGCCGTGCAGCCAGACCATAACGGGTAGCGGTTTATCGCGCGCGGCCGGCGACCAGACGTTGAGATAAAGGCAATCTTCGCTGAACCCGCCCGGGTCGCCGCCGGCAAGTTCACGGCAAAACTGCGCGTTCTGCCAGCTGGCGGCGGAAAAGGCGGTGGCGTCGCGCGTCTCGCGCCAGGGCTGCGGCGGCTGCGGCGCGCGCCAGCGACGCTCCCCCACCGGCGGCGCGGCATACGGAATGCCCCGCCAGACGTCGATATCCTGTTCTGTCACGCCGCGCACCTGGCCGTAGGTGGTCATGACGATCGGCTGTTCCGGGTTGCGCATTACGGCTTCCTTTTTTTAATGGCAATCCCTGGAGCGTAGCCGGTTCAGAGCAGACCGCAACGTCGTTTGCTACGATCTTCCGCCTCCTGATAGAGCGTAAACTCATCCAGCACCGGGGAGCCGAGCGCCGCTTCGAACGTATCGCGGCTGGCGTTGCCGTGGCGGCGCGCCCGCGCGTCTTCGCCAAGATTGGACTGAAAAATCCCCGCCGCGCTGACCGGCAGAAAATCCTCATAAATAATCGGCTGCGCCACCAGCCAGCCACGTTCAATGAGCGGCTGCGGATCGTCGCCCGGCCGGATGGCGTGACGGTGCGTTTCGCCGACCGGCGTCAGGCGGTAGCGGAAATAGGCCAGTCCCTGACGGCGCAGCAGCGTATCGCTGTCAGGAAAACGGCTGAAGGCTTCCTGTAGTTTCAGCTGGTGGGTCAGGTTATCTTTGCCGCTGCCCGCCGAAGCCAGAAGTTCGTCGTAAAGCGCGCGGCCTTTGGGCGTCAGCGCCATGCCGCGCTGTTCAATTTCGCCAAAGCGCGCAGTATGCGTGCCGGGGCTGTCGCCGCCGAAGCGAATCGGCTCTTCCAGCGCTTTAAAGCTGGTCTGGCGCAGCAGGATAGGAAATTCCCGGCGCGGCGGCCCTTCAATGACCGCTTTCGGCTCAATGCCATATTCCGGCATCAGCGCCTGTACCCGGTCGATATCCAGCGTGCGTGGCGTCAGGTGGTTGATATGGCAGCCGCGAAAGCACACCACGTCGGCAATCAGCCGGTGCTCGTCATGCAGCGCCTGATAAGTGGCCGCGTCCACCGTCGCGTGGCTGTGCCAGCGGAAGGTCTCCAGCGCCTCGCGCACAAACGCTTCCGCCTGCGCGGCGTCGAACCCGCCCTGCTCGTCGTAGAGATTCAGCAGCTCATAGCAGCGGTGAGTAAAAATATCGCGCCGGGCAAGCACGGCGGCGGCGCGCCTGCGCAGCTTTTCGTCGTCAATCAGCTCCAGGCGCAGCAGCGAGGTAAAAATGCGAAACGGATTGCGCGCAAGCGAGACGTCATCCACCGGACGAAACGCCGTCGAGTGCACCGGCACCCCCGCCTGTGAAAGATCGTAATAGCCGACCGGGTGCATGCCCATGATGGCGAAAATGCGCCTCAGCGTCGCCAGCTCTTCAGCGGTGCCGACGCGAATGGCCCCGTGACGCTCGACGTTAAGCCGCGCCAGTTCATCGGCGTTGGCGAGCTGTTCATGCAGCTGCGGGTGGCTTTCCAGTACCGCCAGGTTAACGTCGGCCACCAGTTCCAGCAATGTGCCGTATTGCGGCACCTCATCCTGATACATGGCCGACATGGCCTGCGAAAAATGTTCCCGAATCTCATCTGCCGTGATGCTGTTCGCCATGGTGTCGCGCCTCCAGTGAATATTGCTGAGATTGTAGAGAACGGCGGCAGTTTCAGCGGTGAAGAATTTACAATTTGTGATCCAAAACGTAACAAGGGGGCGGACGCCGCACGCAAGGCAAAACGCGCGTGAAAACAACAGAGAACGGCGCAGCTCTACCTGCCACCGCGCGCCGTCTGGCTTACATCCGGTCACACCCGGAACCACGAACGCTCCTGCATTATGGATAACTCTTCTGCGCGGCGGAGGATGATGTTGAAAATTTATCTGTTTTGTTAATATTATTTTGCTAGCAAGTTATCAAAATTAAACAAGTTATCTTGTCACCACTCCCGCTCTGTTTTTAACATCAGATATGGAAAAAAATGGTTTGTTCTCCCAGCGCATTCGCTTGCGCCATTTGCATACTTTCGTGGCCGTCGCTCAGCAGGGAACCCTCGGGCGCGCGGCGGAAACCCTTAATCTCAGCCAGCCTGCGCTGTCTAAAACGCTCAACGAGCTGGAGCAACTGACCGGCGCGCGTTTGTTCGAGCGCGGACGCCTCGGCGCGCAGCTCACCCTCCTCGGCGAGCAGTTTCTCACCCATGCGCTGAAAGTGCTCGACGCGCTCAACCACGCCGGCCAGGCGCTGAACCGCAAGCCGGAGGAAGGCTGCGACGTGGTGCGCATCGGCGCGCTGCCTACGGCCGCGCTTGGTGTACTGCCCGCGGTGATAGGCCCGTTCCATAAACAACAGAGCGATATCACGCTGCAGGTGGCTATCATGAATAACACCATGCTGCTGGCGGGCCTGAAATCGGGCGAACTGGATCTCGGCGTGGGCAGAATGTCCGATCCGGAACTGATGACCGGGCTTAATTATGAACTGCTGTTTATGGAATCCCTGAAGCTGGTGGTGCGCCCCGGCCATCCGCTGTTGCAGGACACCGTGACGCTAAGCCGCGTGATGGAGTGGCCGGTGGTGGTTTCGCCCAAAGGCACCGTGCCGCGCGACAACGCCGAAACGCTGCTGGCAAGCCAGGGCTGCGAGCTGCCTTCCACCTGTATCGAAACCCTCTCGGCCTCGCTGTCGCGCCAGTTGACTGTCGATTACAACTACGTCTGGTTTGTGCCGTCGGGCGCGGTAAAAGAGGATTTACGTCAGGGCACGCTGACGGCGCTGCCGATAGCCATACCGGGCCCCGGCGAGCCGATTGGCATTCTGACGCGCGTTGACGCACCGCTCTCGCAGGGCGCGCGGGCGCTGCTGTCATCCATCCGTAAATCGATGCTGAACTGAGCCGCCGGCGCGCAAAAGCATTGATTAGCGTGAAAAGTAATAAGCCCGAAGGCTTGCCATCCGGCGCGTGATATCGTTTAAATGACAGATACGCCTTTATCCTGACGGGAGTTCTGTTATGTCAACGCTGTTAGAACCGGTAAACATTGGCGCGCTGGAGTTAAAAAATCGCGTCGTGATGGCGCCGCTGACGCGCATGCGCGCGGTGAACGATCGCACGCCGGGGGAAATCGTCAAGACGTACTACACCCAGCGCGCCAGCGCAGGGCTTATCTTCACTGAAGCGACCTCGGTCACGCCGCAGGGCGTCGGTTACCCGAACACGCCGGGGATCTGGTCAGAGAATCAGGTTGGCGCGTGGCGGGAAATCGTCGATGCGGTGCATCAGGCGGGCGGCAAAATGGTATTGCAGCTCTGGCACGTAGGCCGCGTTTCCGACCCGGTGTTTCTCAACGGCGAAAAGCCGGTCGCGCCGAGCGCTATCGCGCCGGAAGGCCACGTTACCACCGTGCGCCCGAAGCGCCCTTACGAAACGCCGCGCGCGCTGGAAACCCATGAGATCCCAGGCATTGTGGAAGATTTCCGCCGGGCGGCGATCAACGCCAAGCGCGCGGGCTTCGACGCGGTGGAAATTCACGCGGCGAACGGCTATCTGTTCGATCAGTTCCTGCATGACGGCTCCAACCAGCGCACCGATCAATACGGCGGCAGCATTGAAAACCGCGCCCGTTTTCTGCTGGAAACCGTGGATGCGCTGCTGACCGAGTGGCCTGCCGACCGCGTCGGGGTGCACCTGAATTTAATGTCCAACTCCTATTCAATGCACGACTCCGATCCGGTGGCGATGTTTGGCTACGTGCTGGAACAACTGAACGCACGCCGTCTGGCGTTTGTCTTCTCGCGCGAGGCGCTGGACACGCCGAACCGCGTCGGCCCGCAAATTCGTCATAAATTCAGCGGCGCATGGATTGCCAACGAGGGGCTGACCAAAGAGAGCGCCGAGGCGGTGATTGCCAGCGGCGAAGCGGACGCAGCCGCGTTCGGCAAACTCTACATTGCCAACCCGGACTTAGTGGCGCGTTTTCGCCAGGACGGGCCATATAACCCGCTTAACGACGCGACCATCTACGCCGAAGGCGCGACCGGCTACACCGACTACCCGTTCCTGGGCGACGAAACCGCGTAAAGGCGGGCAACAACATGAGGGCGCTGCGGCGCCCTTTCCTTTTGCTTTTCAGATGCGGGCATAAACGCCAGGCATAAAAAACCCCCGGCGAGCCGGGGGTTGCGCGTGTGCTCTGCTTTCATGCGGTCATGAAAGCACAGGACGATCGGGATTACGCCGCTTTGGACGCTTTCGCGTTGATGGCGGTTTCGGCGATAGTGGTCAGCTTGCCGTCGGTGGATTTCTCCTCCTCAAGCGTCGCCGCCAGCAGTTTTTTCGCGTCTTTATAGCCTAACTGTTCCGCCAGGGTGCAGAGCGTGCCGTAGGCGGCGATTTCATAGTGCTCCACTTTCTGCGCGGCGGCGATAAGACCTGCATCGCGTACCGGGCCCTGTTCAATCTCGTCAATCACTTCCTGGCCTTCTTCAATCAGCCCTTCCATCGCCACGCATTTGATGCGGCGCAGTTTAAGCTCAGGCACGCTTTCAACCACCTGGTCGATACGCTCAATCTGGCCCCGGGTTTCCTCAAGGTGAGCGCGGAATGCCGCGGCCAGCTTTTCATCAGAAGAGGCGCGCGCCAGCTTCGGCAGAGCGCGGGTCAGCTGTTTCTCTGCGCTATAGGTGTCTGAAAGTAAATGTACAAAAAGATCCTGAGCGGTTTTGATCTGCATCTCTTGCCTCCATTAGGGTTGTGAAAAGTAAAGCCCTTTAAGCATGGACAAGGAATGGAAAAATAAGCCAGGCGGCAAACGCGAAAAGTGATACAGCATATTCCGAAAACGATGCGCCAAAAAAAAGCCGCTCACGGGAGCGGCCAAAGGTCAGGCTAAGAGTAGAGCGATGGGCAGGCTGCGCTGCCCTTGATGGATCAGAAGGTTTCCCAGTGTTCGCTTTTCGCGAGCGCCGCGCGCGGAACGACGGGCGCCAGCGGCTGCGCCGCCGGGGATTGCGGTTCGTTTTTACGGGCAGGCGCCGCGCCGCTTAAGCGGAAAGTGCCGACCGCCTGGGTCAGACGTCCGGCCTGCTCTTCAAGCGATACCGCCGCCGCTGAGGCCTCTTCCACCAGCGAGGCGTTCTGCTGCGTCACGTTGTCCATTTCGGCGATAGCCTGCGCCACCTGCTCAATGCCCTGACGCTGTTCGTCAGAGGCGGCAGCGATCTCCAGCATAATGTCGGTCAGGCGTTTCACCGCCTCGACGATACCTTTCATGGTATCGCCAGCGTTAACCACTTCGCTGGAGCCGCGATCGATAAGCGCCACCGATTCGCTGATAAGCCCCTCAATCTCTTTCGCCGCCTGGGCGCTGCGGCTGGCGAGCGTGCGCACTTCGCTTGCGACCACCGCGAAGCCGCGGCCCTGCTCACCGGCGCGCGCGGCTTCCACCGCGGCGTTGAGCGCCAGGATATTCGTCTGGAAAGCGATACTGTTAATCACGGCGGTGATTTCAGAAATTTTCTTCGAACTGCTGGAGATGTTGCCCATTGTCGTGACCACGCCGGAGACAATCTGCCCGCCGGTGGTGGCTTTGCCGGAGGCGTCCTGCGCCAGTTTGCTGGCATGGTGGGCGTTGTCGGCGTTCTGTTTCACGGTGGCGGTTAACTGCTCCATGCTCGCGGCGGTCTGCTCCAGCGCAGCGGCCTGTTGCTCGGTGCGAGAGGAGAGATCGGTATTGCCCGCGGAGATTTCGCTGGTGCCCTGATAAATGGCCTGCGCGCCTTCGCGCACCGCGCTGACGGTTTTCACAAGCGAGTGCTGCATCATTTGCAGATGCTGGCTCAGGCGGCCGATTTCACTGCGCCCTGTCGCCTCTTCCGGCAGCGTCAGATCGCCGCTGGCGATGGTTTCAATGCGCGTCGCGGCATGTTGCAGCGGGACTATCACCACGCGGCGCAGCACCACGAAGGTGAGGAGCGTCATGACCAGCGCCACGGCAAACGCGGCGACCATCACCATCAGGCTGACGTGGGTGCGGCTACTGGCGTCGCTTCGCAGTTGCTCGACGCGATCGGTGCGGCTCGCCAGCGCTTTCGACAGCACCTGGTTGTAGTCATCGTCAAGCTTGCGGGCCGTTTCATTTTCATGCTCGATAATCGCTTCGAACATGCCGTTTTTGGCATATTTAAGCATCGGCGCGAGGCCGCTCACGTAGGCGTCGTAACGGGCTTTCAGCTCGCTGTCGAGCGCCTCTTCCGACGCGCCGTGCGACTCGCGGTTCACATACTGCTTATAGCCCTGGTCTGCCTGGGCTATCGCTTTTTCGGCGTCCGCGATGTTGCGCTTCATCGCGTCCATCTCCGCCACACGGCTGGCAGCGCCCGCGTGGATCATATTGATTCGCGCCGTACGAAGCTGGTTAGCGCTATCCGCAAGCCCACTGCGGATTTGAATTTCCTGCGTTACGTTATTAAGCGCGCTGTCGCCTTGCATAAGGAAGTATCCTGCCAGCCCGCCGCACAGGGCGAACAACACCAGAATCCCTCCCAGAATGACAGAGAACAGCGGGACAAGCCGAATGTGATGCCAGAAGCTTAGCGCCCCGGAATCACGGGTTGTTGTTTTATTCATGGCCACGATTTCCCTTTGGGTAAGATGCAAAAATAGTCTTGCCTTTAAGACATCGGCATTTTTTCGTAAACGCTTACCCTGAAAAGCGATACCTGGCTCACAGATTCGAAAAGAGGGGCTAAAGGGCGGGAAAGTGAAAACGCCAGCGGTAGCTAACCCGCTGGCGGATAAGGTTATTTATCGCCGAAATGGATGACGGTACGAATCGATTTACCTTCATGCATCAGGTCAAACGCTTCGTTGATCTGCTCAAGCGGCAGGCGGTGCGTGATGAACGGATCGAGGCGAATTTTGCCCGCCATCGCATCTTCCACCATGCCCGGCAACTGGGTGCGCCCTTTCACGCCGCCGAACGCTGACCCGCGCCACACGCGGCCTGTCACCAGCTGGAACGGACGGGTTTTAATTTCCTGGCCCGCGCCCGCGACGCCGATGATAACGCTTTCACCCCAGCCTTTATGGCAGCATTCCAGGGCTGCGCGCATCACGTTGACGTTGCCGATGCACTCGAAGCTGAAGTCGACGCCGCCATCGGTCATCTCGACGATAACGTCCTGAATGGGCTTATCGTAATCGTTCGGGTTAACGAAATCCGTGGCGCCCATTTCGCCCGCCAGCTTAAATTTCTCCGGGTTGGTGTCGACCGCGAGAATGCGACCGGCTTTCGCCTGAACGGCACCCTGAATAACCGCAAGACCAATACCGCCGAGACCGAACACGGCAACCGTATCGCCCTCTTTCACCTTCGCGGTGTTATGCACCGCACCGATGCCGGTGGTGACGCCGCATCCCAGCAGGCAAACTTTATCAAGCGGCGCCTGCGGGTTCACTTTCGCCAGCGAAATCTCGGCGACCACGGTGTATTCAGAGAAGGTGCTGGTCCCCATGTAGTGATAAACCGGCTCGCCGTTATAAGAGAAACGGGTGGTGCCGTCCGGCATCAGGCCTTTGCCCTGGGTGGCGCGCACCGCCTGGCAGAGGTTGGTTTTGCCCGATTTACAGAACTTACACTCGCCGCATTCGGCGGTATACAGCGGGATCACATGGTCGCCCGGCTTCAGGCTGGTGACGCCCTCGCCCACTTCCACGACCACGCCGCCGCCTTCATGACCGAGCACCGCCGGAAACACGCCTTCCGGATCGTCGCCGGAGAGCGTGAACGCATCGGTATGGCAGACGCCGGTATGGGTGATTTTGACCAGCACTTCACCCTTTTTCGGCGGCGCGACGTCAATTTCTACGATCTCCAGCGGCTTGCCGGGACCAAATGCGACTGCTGCACGTGATTTCATAATGTCCTTCCGTTGTAGTGAGTCGTCATAGTTATTTTAGATAAGCACGCAGAAGCTGGCCGATTTCCGCCATCCGCTGCGCGCGCTGTTCGGGCGTGGTATCGCCGCTGACCAGCTCATCTTTTAAGTGGATTTCCACCATCTCGCCCATCAGGCCGTTGGCGGCGCCGCGCACCGCGGCGATTTGCTGCAAAATGGCGATACAGGGCTCGCCCGCCTCAAGCGCGCGCTCCAGCGCCTCCGCCTGACCGCGAATGCGGCGCACGCGCGTCAGAATGCGTTTTTTATCCTCAGGAGAATGCGGCATGGTTGTGGCCTCATTGATACTATAGGGGGGTATAGTATAGGAGCATGGAGTCATCTGTAAACAGCAAATTTAGCTGCATAAATGTTAATGTAAAACAATAGTGGCAAAAGAATAAAAATATATTAACTGGCTAGCTTAATAACATCGCAATTCATAATGGAACGCCTGGCTTTTATTTTCTCCAGGCACAATATGTCAAAAACCAAATGCCTTAAGGCGTCATTTTAGACCTCTAAAAATGATTACAGGCAGTCATTACCTGACATATTCCTGTAATTTATAAATCGACGCAACACCTTATTAAACCTCAATATATCACGAAATCATAACTTTATTACTCACATGGAGTGACAGTAATGGATTTACTGCGGTGCACATTTCGCCTGAATGGAAAAAACTATGGAACGCTTTCATGCCCTGGCGTTGGATTTTTTTCAGCATTTTCAGGTAGTGGTTCAGCTATTAACCTCGCTGATAAAACAATGCTAAAAGACATCGGCCCCTTACCCTGCGGGCGTTATTATATTGTTTTACGAGGCAGAGGCGGAGCGTTTGCTCAGGCAAGAGATAAAGCCAATGCATTTTTTACCGGCTCAGATCGTAGTACATGGTTTGCTTTGTATCGTGATGATGGAAAAATCGATGACAGCACATTCATTAATGACGTACAACGTGGGATGTTTCGTTTACACCCTATAGGCCCCAGCGGGCTAAGTAAAGGGTGCATTACCCTTTATAGCCAGCAAGATTTTGATATACTGGCTAAAGCTATTCTCAGAACCTCTGGGCAGTATGTGGGCAATTATCTTATAGCGCATGGTGTAATACAGGTTTATTAATGAAATATCTATTAATTATCGTTGCATGGGTGGTTACCCTTTTCATCTTCATTAAAAGCTTTTATGCTTTCATACCAGCAGAGACTCAGTACGCCTTTGCTGAGTTTATGGGATGCTATGGTGACGAAAACGTCATGGATTTCATTTTATATGTTTTCACCTGTACAGGCGTGGTAGCCAGCACCCTATTGCTTTACTTTTTTTTGCAGCTTATTAAATGCAAGTGAAGTGATCATTTAAAGCCCACATCATTTTTTTGTGGTCAGGTTACATGTAAAAACAGGCGCAATGCTTTTAACCAAAAAGCCGCCAGTAAGGCGGCTCTGTCGGGTTAACCTTTAGAAGATTCAGGATCATCTTTACGCTGATAAGTTCTCTCCTCCTGAATTTTACCATCCGTTGTGTGAATTTTAACTGACCCTGTTTTATCAGACATAAATTCCTGCATCTGCCTGATCATTTCTGCTTTGGTATCTGCCGTTTTACTGGGCCTGGTATTTCTTTCTGCAATTTCCACTTATCGCCGTCTTTGGTGATGTGATAATTATCCATGCTTGAACTCCTTTGGTGAGCCATAACGTCATATGGCGATCAAATTTCATCCAAAGCGGAGCGACGAAATTGTGAATGTGATCGAGCACTGAGGGGTTTCTGCTGTCATTTATGCCGCCCATTTACCCTGTGTCTCGACAAGGAAGATCCACCCTGACTTAAAAACATTCACCAGACGTATATATAACCCTCAACCAAACTAACAGCATGATATATCTCAATGCCGTCATATTTACAGCGTGTCATAACGGCCACTCTGTAAAAAACAGGATGGTTATGAAAACGTTTTTGTTAATGGTTGTACTCGCGCTTATCCCCCGCCTCGCGTATGCCTTCGCTTTTGATAACAGCGTGCTGATGCTGCGCTGCCCCGGCAGAGGCAGCATTGAGGTGATCCTGCATCGCTATGAGCACACGCAGGAAGCCTGGGGCAACGACGAGTTTGAAACCGGCGGCGGTCATATGAAGAGAGGCAGCCTGGTGATTTTTCAGTTCGCTAATCTGGATCGCATGATTTATGACCAGATGACGCAATCTTTTGGCTTCTGGTACGCCCGGGAGGCGCAGTTTGTCCACTGCCAGCTCCAGAGCATCAGAAACGCCTGGCCTGTGGATCTCCCGTATTTTCACGAATGAACCGCCGCCGGGCGTTTAACGCCGCAGCGGCAGCCCGGCGGTTTCTTTCGCGCGCATGACGGTAATAAACGTAATCAGCGCAGCCCCCATGACATAAAACGCGGGCGAGAAAAGATTGCCGGTCGAGGCGATGAGAAACGCCGAGAACCACGGCGTGATACCGCCGAAAAAGGCGACCGAGAGGTTATAGGCGACCGACAGCCCGCCGTAGCGCACGCTGGTCGGAAACAGTTCGGCCATCGCCGCGCTGCAGGCCCCGTCAAAGGCGGCGATAAACGCGCCCAGCAGCAGCATCGCCAGCACGGCGGAAAGCATATCGCCGTTGGCCATCACCATCATCGCCGGGTAGGTAAAGAGGATAAAGCCGCCGCACCCCGCCAGCATCAACGGACGACGACCGTAGCGGTCGGAGAGCCAGCCCATAAACGGCACCATCACCGCGATGCCGAACAGGCCGATGGTGGTAATGGCGTAGGCGTCGAGTTTGCTAAAGCGCATCTGGGTGATGAGATAGCCCGGCATAAAGGTTTGCAGCATCCAGTGCCCCACCGCTTTAATCACCACAAACCCGACGCAAAACAGCAGCGCGCCGCGGGCGCTTTTGAGCGTACTGCGCAGCGGCGCGGCCTCGGTCGTGCCCGCTTTCGCCGCCGCCTGGAATTCCGGCGTATCCTCAAGATGCGTGCGCAGATAAAGCCCCACCCAGCCAAGCGGCCCGGCAATCAGAAACGGAATGCGCCAGCCCCAGTCGTTCATCGCCGTTTCGCCAAGCCCGGCGGTAAGCAGAAACACAAGCCCGGAGCCCGCCACAAACGCCATAAAACCGAAGTTATCTATCCAGCAGGTAAAGTAGCCGCGCTGGTGTACCGGCGCGTATTCGGCAAGGAATGTGGTCGCGCCGGAGGTCTCGCCCCCCGC
The DNA here is from genome assembly GCF_001277195.1 of Cronobacter muytjensii ATCC 51329. Classification (NCBI taxonomy): domain Bacteria; kingdom Pseudomonadati; phylum Pseudomonadota; class Gammaproteobacteria; order Enterobacterales; family Enterobacteriaceae; genus Cronobacter; species Cronobacter muytjensii. The sequence continues at coordinate 1,776,953 of NZ_CP012268.1, read as the reverse complement.
CGCGAAGCCCTGAACCAGGCGGGTGAGCACCAGCAGCGTCGGGGCCAGCAGGCCAATCTGATGATAGGTGGGCAGCAGGCCCATAATGAAGGTCGCGCCAGAGGTGAGCAAAATGACCGTCGCCAGCACCCGTTTGCGACCGATGCGATCGCCGAGCGAGCCGAAATACAGCCCGCCAAGCGGGCGCATCACAAACCCCGCGCCGAACACCGCGAACGACGACAACAGCGCCGCCGCCGGGTCGCCGGTCTGGAAAAACTGCATGCCGATAATCGCAGCCAGCGTGCCGTACAGCCCGAAATCAAACCATTCGACAAAATGCCCGACGCCGGTCGCCAGCAACACCTTGCGTAATTTACGCGCCAGCTGCGCCTGGTCATCCACGGCGGCTGCCCCTGTCACTTCACGTTGTACCGACTGCGTCATGACGCCTCTCCTGGCTGGCGCTGCGAATCACAGCGCCAGCGTGTTTCTATAATAGATATAGATCTATAAGCCGCCGTGACGAGACCGCCCACGTTGCGCCGTTTAAAATGTGAGCTACGCCACGCCGCCCTGCGTAAAAAGTCGCCAAGATCACACTTCGACGCGCGTTACCCGCGCTTGCCCGGCATCATGCGCAGCAGCGTGTTGTCCCGCCAGAAATAGTGGTGCAGCAGTGCCGCCGCCGCGTGTAGCCCAATCACAACGTAGCTGAGATTGGCGATAAACGCATGAATGGCGCGCAGTTCCATTTCGCAATCTTCGTTCGGCTCGGAAGCCACCGGCATGCTGATGCCGAAGGCGAACCATTCGCCGCCGCCATAATATTTGGCGACAATGCCGAGCAGCGGCAGGCCGATAAACATCAGGTAGATAATCAGATGCACAAGATGGGAAAGCCCGATATACATCGCGCGCGGTTTCGGCACGATGGGCGGCGCCGGGTATTTAAGCCGCACCAGCAGGCGTGTGATCATCAGCACCAGAATCGCGATGCCGCAACTGAAGTGCGTCCAGATAAACAGCCGCCCGACGCTTCGCGGCACCATCCCCCGTAACTCCATGGCCGCGTAAGCCACCACCACCAGAATAAACACCAGCCAGTGAAGCGTAATTTGCAACGACGTGTATTTACTGCGCATAAGACTATCCTGATTAAACGCAACGAAAAGACCAGGATAACGGCTGAAGATGAAAAATTCATTCGTTTTCACAGGCCCACTGAATAATGACAGCAAGGAGAGAGCATGAAGCCGGATCATCACGCCCGCGACGTTCTGCTAACCCGTATGCGCGAGGCGGTGGCGCGCGCCCAGGAACTGGCCGTCTGGCCGCAGGAGGAGGCGCCAGGCGCGCACGAAAGCCAGGCGGTGTTTACCCTTGAAGAGCGCCAGACCGGCGAGAGCGAACTCGACCGCGCCGTCAGGGGCGTGCGCGCGCCGCGCATCGTGGTCTACCCGCCGCGCGAGCCAAACGGCATCGGGCTGCTGGTGACGCCCGGCGGCTCTTACCGCCGCGTGGTGCTCGATAAAGAAGGCAGCGCGCTGTCGCCGGCGTTTAACGACCGCGGCTATACGCTGTTTGTGATGACCTACCGGCTGCCGGGCGATGGCCACGCCGAAGGGGCCGACGCGCCGCTTTCGGATGTGCAGCGCGCCATGCGGCTTATCCGCGCCCAGGCGGCACGCTGGCGGCTCGACCCGGAAAAACTCGGCGTGCTGGGGTTCTCCGCAGGCGGCCACGCCGCTGCAAGCCTCGGCACCCGCTGGAACGATGCCGTCTACGCGCCGCTTGATGACATCGACGCCTGGAGCGCCCGTCCGGCATTTATGGGGCTGGTCTATCCGGTGATGACGATGGAGGAGCCCGTAGCGCACCCCGGCTCCCGACAGGAACTCATCGGCACGCGCCCGGATGAAAGCGCCATCCACCGCTATTCGCCGGAACAGGCCGTGACCGCCGAAACCCCGCCCGCCTTTTTACTGCATGCGGTGGACGACCCGGCGGTGAAAGTGGAAAACAGCCTGCTGATGTTTAACGCGCTGCGCGCGCAGGGCGTGCCGGTGGAGATGCATCTGTTCGAAGAGGGCAAGCACGGTTTCGGCATTCGCGACGCCCTGGGGCTGCCCGCGCAGGTCTGGCCGGAACTGCTGATGAACTGGATCGAGAGTAAACAATAATGCAGCGGGCCGCCCACAGGCGGCCCGGAAACGTTAGCTTTGCAGATAGACGACCTGGGTTTGCAGATATTCATGCAGCCCATGTTTGCCGTCGGCCCCGCCGATGCCGGATTTACGCCAGCCCGCGTGGAACCCCTGCATCGCCTCGAAGTTTTCGCGGTTGATGTAGGTTTCGCCGAATTTCAGGCCCTTAATCGCCTTCATGGCGGTCGCAAGCGAGGTGGTGTAAATCGACGATGTCAGACCATAATCGCTGTCGTTCGCCATCGCGATGGCCTCTTCCAGCGTATCGAAGGTGACAACCGGAAGCACCGGCCCGAATGTCTCCTCGTGCATGATGCTCATCTCCTGGCGCACATCCACCAGCAGCGTCGGCGGGTAGAAATAGCCTTTACCCTCGACCGGCTTGCCGCCGAGCGCTACCGTTGCGCCCTCACTGACTGCGCGCGCCACTTTTTCTTTCACGCGCTCAAGCGCCGCGCCGTTAATCAGCGGCCCCATCGCGATATCGTTGCGCGCCGCCGGATCGCCGAATTTCACCGCGCTCAGCGCCTCGCCAAGCTGGCTCACAAAACGGTCATAGATGCCCTTCTGCACATAAACGCGCTCGGCGCAGTTACAGACCTGCCCGGTATTAATGACCCGCGAATCGACAATCGCTTTTACGGCGAGCGAAAGATCGGCGTCATCCATAACGATAGCAGGCGCTTTGCCGCCAAGCTCCAGGCAGACTTTTGTGATGTTTCTGGCCGCCGCCGTCATGATTTTCTCCCCCGCTCCGACGCTGCCGGTCATGCTTACCAGCGCCACTTTCGGGTTGCCCGCAAGCTCCTGACCAACGGTTTCGCCACGCCCGAGCACCAGGTTAAAGACGCCTGCCGGCAGGCCCACCTCATGGACGATCTGCGCAAAAGCGATGGCGTTATTCGGCGTGAACTCGCTTGGTTTAATGACAATGGTGTTGCCGGTAAGCAGCGCGGGCGCCATTTTGCGGGCAATCAGAAAGAACGGGAAGTTCCACGGCAGAATGCCGGTGGTGACGCCAAGCGCACGTTTAAACACCAGAATGTTTTCGCCCGGACGATCGCTTTGCAGGATTTCGCCCTCATAGCGGCGCGCCCACTCGGCCATATAGTCGATGTAATCGGCAGTGAAGCTAACCTCCACGTCAGCGAGCTGCTGCGTTTTGCCGCCTTCCGCGACAATCAGCGCGCTGATTTCCGCCGCTTTGGCGCGAATGCCAGCGGCGATTTTACGCAGCCAGCCTGCGCGCTCAATCGCCGGCAGCGCCTCCCAGGCGTCCTGCGCGCGGGCGGCGGCGTCAATGGCGCGGCGGGCGTCATCCGCCGTGCCGTCCGGAATACGGGAGAGCACCGCTTCCGTGGCGGGGTTGACCACATCGATCCACGCGTCGCCCTGCCACTGAACGAACTGACCGTCGATATACATCGGGTGTTGTACGGGTGCTGTCATCGTTGACTCCTGCTGTCGCATTGATGTTTTTAACAGGTGAATGGTTTGTTAAAAAACTACGAACAACAGGACGTCTGACGAAGCGTTTTAGCTGAAACTGTGAGGCGGCTCGGGAAAAGCGGCGAAGAGAGGCGCAAAAAATAACAAAAGCGCAACACGCCGCTGCCCGTTTGCGCGGTTTATGGCGCAAACGGGCAGCCCGACGCGCTCAGGCAAGCGAACGATGACGTAAAAAACTCGTGAGCTGCGGCTCATCGTGCAGCGCCTGCCAGGCGTCCAGCACCTCAGGCGGGATAGCCACCGCGTCGATAAAGTCGCGTCCCGCCGGGCCGTAGCCGTTCGCATCGTTGCGCAGGCGTGGGATCTCACCCAGCACCAGCGACAGATAACGCTCCACCGGCCAGAGCCCTTCCGAAGGTTCGCGAAACTGCACCGCCCGCGCGCCGTTTTCCAGCACCGGCTGCACCGCCGGGTAGCTCAGCCACTGGGGCGCTGATGGCGCGTCGCGCCAGGCGCGGGTGAACGTGGCATGGGTGCGCCGCTGCATGGTCGGATCCTGAATCAGCACCGCCCGCGCGGGCAGCTCGCCGCGTGTCTCCAGCAGCGTACGGGTGAAGCTGGCGTTCTCGCCGCAGTTCGTGGATTTCTCCTCAAGGATAAGCTGCGCTTCCGGCACCTCATGGAACTCCCGGGCGATGCGGGCCAGAATGCCCGCTTCGGTAAGCCCGGTGGTGCGCAGCCGGTTATAGCGCGGGTGCTGCGCCACAGCGGCGTAGAGGAACGTGGTTGAATGGCCCAGCCCGCCGGTGATAAGCAGCGGCAACCCGCTCTCTTTGGCAAGCTGCGCGGCGGCGTCGACGGTCGGCAACACCGCATTGCCCGCAAGCACGATAAGCTGGGCGTCGCCGGCACCGGGCGCGGCAGTAAAATCGTTACGGGCCAGCCACCCGCCGATGAGGTTAACGCGCTGCAGCGTGCCTTCCGCCAGCAGAGGAAAAGGCATCATGTTCATGGTTACCTCCTTATCAAGAGCCAGTATTCAGCCTACCGGCCGGAGCATGTCGCCCCTACCGGAGAGCTCCTAATCTGCCTGCGCCTCATGCGCCGCAGACCGCCAAATGTTACAAATTTGAAATAAATCGAATTTGCTGAAAATCGTCGGGTTGCACCCGTTTCCCATTCTGACTGATTCCCCATCCCAAATAATAATCTGCGGCAAACCAGCGTTATTTAAGGTTTTACGCCTGGTCGACATGGCTGTTTTTACGCCACTGGCGCGACCAGTCACTTGCCAAACGCTCTGACCAAACATAATTTGCTTAACACTTTGACAACCTTTTTTACCGTTCAGGGTTGCACCTGTCGCGCGCCAGGTAGCGCCTTGCACCACCATTCCACGTGCGAGGGTTTTACTCTAATGACGACACACGACAGCAGTATCGCTATCCTCAAAAAGAACCGAAAAGTGCTTATCGCGAGCCTCACCGGCAGCGCTATTGAATGGTTCGACTATTTTCTCTACGGCACCGCCGCCGCGCTGGTGTTTAACAAGATCTTTTTCCCGATGGTTGACCCGGTGATCGGGCTTATTCTCTCCTGGCTCTCCTTTTCGCTGACCTTTTTTATCCGTCCCATTGGCGGCGTGTTTTTCGCGCATATCGGCGACCGTATCGGGCGCAAGAAAACGCTGGTGCTGACGCTCTCGCTGATGGGCGGCGCGACGGTAATGATTGGTCTGCTGCCCACTTACGAAACGATAGGGATCTGGGCGCCGGTGCTGCTTATCCTGATGCGCATTATCCAGGGCATGGGCATTGGCGGTGAATGGGGCGGCGCGTTACTGCTTGCTTACGAATACGCGCCCAAAAAACGCAAAGGGTTTTTCGGCAGCATCCCGCAGGCGGGTGTGACCATCGGCATGCTGATGGCGACGTTTATCGTCTCGCTGATGACGCTGTTTAGCGAAGCGCAATTTCTCGCCTGGGGCTGGCGCATTCCGTTTCTTCTGAGCGCGGTGCTGGTGCTGCTGGGGTTATGGATCCGCCGTGGGATTGATGAAACGCCTGATTTTCAGCAGGCGAAGCGCACCGGACAGCTCAGCAAAACGCCGCTGCGCGTGACGGTTCGCCATCACTGGCGCGAAGTGCTGATCGCCGCCGGGTTAAAAGTCGTGGAGACCGCGCCCTTTTATATCTTCTCCACTTTCGTGGTGAGCTATGCCACCACGACGCTTGCCTATGAGAAATCCCAGGCGCTGGAATCGGTGACGCTGGCGGCGCTGGTGGCGACGATACTGATCCCGCTCATGGGGCTGCTGTCGGACAAAATTGGCCGCAAGCGGATGTATGCGGTGAGCGTAATGCTGCTGGGCGCGTTTATCGTGCCGTGGTTTATGCTGCTCGACACCGGCGCCACCTGGGGGATCATGCTGGCGACCGTTATCGCGTTCGGCGTGCTGTGGGCGCCCATCACAGCGGTGCTCGGCACCCTCTGTTCGGAGATTTTTCACGCGCGGGTGCGCTATACCGGCATCACGCTCGGTTATCAGCTGGGCGCCGCGCTCGCCGGCGGCACTGCGCCGCTTATCGCCACGGGCCTGCTGGCCCACTCCGGCGGCGACTGGACGCCTGTCGCCTGGTATCTGGCGGTCACGGTCGCGATTTCGCTTCTCGCTATCCTGTGCGCCAGCCGCCTCCATCGTCGTGAGACGCCTGTGGCAGGCGAAACCACGACGCGCTGATCAGTCAAAAAATCGCATTCCCCGGTACGGCCGCGCGCGACAGGCGGCCAGCCGGGTGGCGAGGCTGCCGACATGCAGTTCGAGCGGGTGCCCGTCCGGGTCGAGGAAATACCAGGAGTCACCTTCACTGCGGTTGGTTTTCCAGGTCTGCACGCCCGCGAGGGTGAGCTTCTCCACCAGCCGGGGAAAATCCGCCTCGCTGACGCTAAACGCGTAATGGGTGTAATCCGCAGGCGGCGTGCCTGCCGCGTCGTCAAGCGATAAGCAGAGCCACAGCTCACCGCAGGAGAGATACGCCCCGCCGTCCCAGACGGCATGCAGCCGAAGCCCCAGCAATGTATGGTAAAACGCGACGCTTCGCGCTACATCACGCACCGCGAGCGTCAGATGATTAAGGCCGTTCAGCATGCGGCGGCGCCTCTTCCTGCAACGATCTTGCGAAACAGACCGCGTCTTCCTGGCCTACGTAGCGCCCGTAGTTGTCGATAATCTGGTAGCCGCGCCGCAGGTAAAACTCCACCGCGCGCGGGTTGGTGCGGCGGGTTTCAAGCCACGCCTGCTGGTAGCCGAATTCGCGGGCGAAGCGCTCCGCCGCGCTTAAGAGCTGGCTGCCCGCGCCGGGGTTATCAGGCAGCGCAAACAGACGTTTAATTTCGGCGACGTCAGGCCTGAGGGGCCGGCACGCCACGCAGCCGATGGCTGCGCCGTCGGCATTACGCGCCAGCAAAAACGTCGCGCCCTCGACGCGCACATCTTCATTATCAAACGACTGGCGGCCAGAGCTGCCGGTGAGCGCCGCCAGCGTCTCGGAAAGCGCGGCCAGCAAGGGAATGGCGTCCGGGTGTGTCGGGTCGCTCGGTTCAATCAGATAATCAGGCATCTTTCTCTCTCAGTCATGCGGCATCAGACCGCATCAACAGCATAGCGCAGCGGGGATATGCCCCGCGCGATTTCAGACAACGCGCCGCAATCCATTCATACAATTATTTAAAGATAAATTTACATTCACTTGAATTATTAAAATAGCGGGTTCTAAAATAGTTAGAGCACTAACGAAATGGATACCTCAGTGGATACACGCGACCTGACTTTCTCACATCTTTTGTGGATGACCGCCCACCACTGGCGGCTCGCGGTAGACCGTCGCCTGAAAAACCTCGGCATGAGCCAGGCGAGCTGGGTGGCCGTCGCCGCTATCGCGCGCCACGACACGCCGCTGTCGCAGGGCGAACTGGCCCAGCAGCTGGGCGTCGAGAGCGCCACGCTGGTGCCGCTGTTGAATCGTCTGGTCGCGCAGCAGCTCATTGAGCGCGTCACGCCGCCAGGCGATCGTCGCAAGCGGCTGCTGGTCGCCACCGCCCGGGGCCAGGCCCTGTATGAAAAAGTGAAAGTCGAAGCGGATGGTCTCAGGGAGACTATCCTTTCCACTATTCCCCCCGAAGAACTGGCCGTAACGCGTCGCGTGCTGGACCGTTTGTTGCAGGAAATTGAAAAACAGTAATGCGATCGGTGAAACAGGACCCTTACGCGCCGCGCGAGTGGGCGCCCCATGAAAAACCCATGCTGCTCGGCTCGCCGTCGACGCCGCATCATCCGCCCTATAAGCGCATCGCCTATGGCATCGTCGGGCTGCTGGTCTGTCTGACCGGCGCGCTCAGCAACGCGATGGTGACCGCCAATCTGCAAAATTTGCAGGGCACGTTCGCCGCCTGGTCAACCGAAATCGCCTGGCTGCCGGCGGTCTATGTGATGACCAACGTCTCCATCAATTTGCTGCTGGTGAAGTTTCGCCAGCAATACGGGCTGCGCGCCTTCACCGAAGGGTTTCTGGTGCTGTATGTGCTGGTGACGTTTTTCCACCTCTTCGTAAACGATATCAACACGGCGATGATGGTGCGCGCCGCCCACGGCATGGTGGGCGCGGCGTTGAGTTCGCTTGGCATCTATTACCAGATCCAGGCATGGCCCGCGAAACACCGTCTGAAGGCGCTGACTATCGGCATCACCGGCTCACAGCTCGCGATCCCCATCGCCCGTCTTTTTTCAACGGAACTGCTGGAGCTTGACGAATGGCGCGGGCTCTATCTCTTCGAGCTGGGGCTGGCGATGATTTCGCTCGCCTGCGTGGTGGCGCTGAAACTGCCGCCGGGCGACCGCCGTAAGGTCTTTGAGAAAAAAGACTTTATTACGTTTTGTCTGCTGGCGCCGGGCATGGCGCTGCTGTGCGGCGCGCTGTCGCTCGGGCGGCTCGACTGGTGGTTTGAAGCGCCGTGGATAGGCTGGGCGCTCGGCGCATCGCTGGTGCTTATCGTGGCGGCTATCGCTTTTGAACATAACCGCAATAACCCGTTGCTCAACACCCGCTGGCTCTCCAGCGGCAGCATCGTGCGGCTTGGGCTCATTATGGTGCTGATCCGCATTGTGCTGGCGGAGCAAAACACCGGCGCTATCGGCTGGCTGCAGTATGTCGGGTTGCAGAATGAACAGATGACCCATCTGGCGCTGGCGATCCTGGCGGGCGTGATATGCGGCATCGTCACCAGCGCGCTCACCATCAACCCGCAGAAAACTGTTTGGCCGATTATGGTGTCGCTGGCGCTGATGATCATCGCCTCGCTGATGGACAGCCAGGCCACCAGCCAGACTCGCGCCGATCAGATGCTGATAAGCCAGTTTCTGCTCGGTTTCGGCAGCGCATTTTTTCTCGCCCCGGCAATGCTCGCGGGCATCGGCGGCGTTATCGCCGACCCGCGAAACCTGGTGAGCTTTTCGGTGCTGTTTGGCATGAGTCAGAACCTCGGCGGGCTTATCGGCTCGGCGCTGCTCGGCACCTTCCAGACCTGGCGGGAGAAATATCACTCCAGCCTGCTTGCCGATCAGCTCTCAACGTTAAGCCCGCTGGTGAATGAGCGGCTCGCGCAGTACAGCCAGTTGTGGGGCAATGTGCTTAACGATCCTACGCTGCTGAACGCCCAGGCGGTGCAGCAGTTACAGACCGTCGCCACCACCGAGGCGAATATTCTGGCCTATAACGATACCTGTCTGCTGACGGCGGCCATCGCCGCCTCGACGCTGCTGTGGATCTTCTGGCGTCTCATCCGTCTGCGGCTCGCCGCGCGGCGGGCGCTGAAGCAGGCGATGCAAAGCGGCCAGTAACCTGACGATTTTTTGACTGACATAATTCTGGAGTAGTGATGAGCCAACAAGGCGCCCCCACCCCCGCGACGCCGGAAAAGAACAACCTGCGCGTGGTCTCCTTTTTTGCCGCCGGCGCCATCGGGCTGGTCGGCCTGCTGGTGATTATGTATGCCTGGCAGTTGCCGCCGTTCACCCGGCACGCAGCCTCCACCGATAACGCCTACGTGCGCGGCATGACGACATTTATCAGCCCGCAGGTCAACGGCTATATCACCGCCGTCAATGTGCAGGATTTCGCGAAGGTGAAACAGGGCGACGTGCTGATGACGATTGATGACCGCATTTACAAACAGCGGGTGCATCAGGCGCAGGCGACGCTTGCGATGCGTGAAGCGGCGCTCGCCAATAATCTGCAACAGCGCCGCAGCGCCGAGGCGACCATCTCGCAGAATAAAGCCGCGCTCGCCAGCGCCCGCGCCCAGAGCCTGCATAACCAGGCTGATTTGCGCCGCGTGCAGGCGCTGACGCAGGACGGCTCGCTGTCGGTGCGCGAGCGCGACGCCGCCATCGCCAGCGCCGCTCAGGGCAGCGCCAGCGTGGAGCAGGCCGCCGCCCAGCTAGAAGTGTCGCGCCAGAATCTGCAAAGCGTGATTGTGAACCGCGCGTCGCTGGAGGCGGATGTGGAAAATGCCCGCGCGGCGCTGGAGCTTGCCGAGATCGATCTGCAAAAAACCCGTATTATCGCCCCGCGCGACGGGCAGCTCGGTCAGATAACAGTGCGCCTGGGCGGCTACGTGACCGCCGGCACGCGGCTCACGTCGCTGGTGCCGCCGCAAAACTGGATAATCGCCAACCTCAAAGAGACGCAGCTTGCCGATGTGAAAACCGGCCAGCCGGTCACCTTTACCGTAGACGCGCTGAATGACGAGAAATTCGAAGGCCGCGTACAGAGCATCTCACCGGCGACGGGCGTGGAGTTCAGCGCCATCACGCCCGATAACGCCACCGGCAACTTTGTGAAAATCGCCCAGCGTATTCCGGTACGCATCGAAGTGCTGGGCGACGACGACAAACGCGCGCGCCTGCGCCCCGGCATGTCGGTGCAGGTCACTATTGACACTCACAGCGAGGAGAAGTGATGCGTCGTTCACTTGCGCTGTTGACCGCCGCCCTGCTGCTGGCGGGCTGTCATTCAGGAGACGTCGGGCAGGCCCGGCCCTCGCTGATTATTCCGCCCGCCTGGCGCGCCGCCGTCGGCCCGTCGTCGCCAGTTGAGGGGTTCTGGTGGCGTAATTTTCATGACCCCGCCCTTAACCGCTATGTGGACCAGGCGCTGCGTTATAACAGCGATGTGCTGCTGGCGCGCGAGCGGGTGAATCAGTATCAGGCGCAGGTACAGGCCGCGCTTGGCGACCGCTTCCCTATGCTCGACGCGGGCTTCAGCGCCGGGCGCAGCCGTTCGCAGTCCGCCGCGACGGGCCTGCCGGTGTATGGCAATCTCTATAAAGGCAGCCTGAACGCGAGCTATAACGTCGATATCTGGGGTGAATACCGCAGCGCCGCCGACGCGGCCCGGGCGAACCTTGAGGCGCAGAAAGCCGCGGCCGCCGCCGCCAACCTGACCGTGGCGTCCCAGGTGGCGTCCGGCTATATCACGCTACTGGCGCTCGACGAACAACTGCGGGTGACCCGCTCGACGCTGGCGGCGCGCGAAGACGCGCTGAAGCTTGCCAAACGTCAGTATGAGACGGGTTACAGTTCGCGGCTGGAGCTGATGCAATCTGAGTCTGAACTGCGCGCCACGCGCGCGCAAATTCCGCAGCTTCAGCATCAGATAACCCAGCAGGAGAACGCGCTCAGTATTCTTATCGGTCAGAATCCCGGTACGATTGCGCGCGGCGGCGAATTTGACGCTTTAAGCCCGCTCGCTATTGCGTCGCCATTGCCCTCATCGCTGTTAAACCGCAGGCCGGATATCGTGCAGGCTGAACGGACGCTGGTGGCGAGCGACGCGCAGCTGGCGGTTGCCCGCGCGCGCCTGCTGCCGGGGATCAACCTCACCGCCTCCGGATCGCTTCAGGAAAATACGCTGCCGGAACTGCTCGCCAATCCGCTGCGGCTCTGGAGCGTGGGCGCGAGCGTGCTGGCACCGCTGCTTAATCGCGAGGCGCTGAATGCGCAGGTCGACGTGACAACGTCACAGAAAAACCAGGCGCTCTACAGCTATGAGAGCACAGTGCGTAACGCGTTCAGGGAGGTGAACGACAGCCTAGACGCGGTGCAGCGCTTTAGCGAACAGCTCGCCGAGTTACAGGCTCAGGAGCAGGCGGCGCAGGAGACGCTGCGCATCGCGCACAACCGCTACCAGAACGGCTATTCCTCTTATCTTGACGAGCTGGACGCCAGGCGCACGCTCTTCTCCACAGAGCTTAACGTGGTACAGGTGAAAAATAATCTGCTGCTGGCGCAGGTCGATCTTTACCGCGCGCTTGGCGGCGGCTGGCCAGGCGCAGCGGCGCCGGGCGAGAAACCCGACTATGCTGCTTATAACACCCACCCGTAGCATAACGCGCCCCTGCGGCGCGCTTTCAGGAGAGCGGTTCGATGCAGCAAAAGTGGAGCGAAGTGGACGAGTATCTCGCGCAGGCGCTAATCGCAGACGATCCGCTGATGGCGCAGGTGCTGGAGAACAACCGGCTGGCAGGCCTGCCGCCGCATGATGTGTCGCCGTTACAAGGACAGTTTCTGGCGCTGCTGGTAATGATGACCGGCGCGAAACGGGTGCTCGAAATCGGCACGCTCGGGGCTTACAGCACGCTGTGGCTGGCGCGCGCGCTGCCGGAGGACGGGCTGGTTGTGACGCTTGAGGCGAGCGCGGAACACGCCGGGGTAGCGGCAGCCAATCTCGCGCTCGCCAGCGTGACGCCAAAGGTGCAGTTGCGCGTCGGCCCGGCGGCCGAGAGTCTGCCGCTCTACGCCGATGAGCCGCCGTTTGATTTGATATTTATCGACGCCGATAAGCCGAACAACCCGCTCTATCTGGAGTGGGCGTTAACGCTGTCGCGCACCGGGACGGTGATTGTCGGCGATAACGTGGTGCGTGACGGCGCGGTTGCCGCCCCGCACAGCGACGACCAACGCGTTCAGGGCGTGCGCACGTTTATCGAAATGCTCGGCAACCACCCGCGCCTGCGCGCCACCGCCCTGCAAACCGTCGGCAGCAAAGGCTGGGACGGGTTTACTCTCGCGGTAGTGAAGTAGTAAAGGTCTGGCGGGGAGGAGAAGTTTTGACATGGCAGACAGGTGTGAACTGTGACAGGGCGGGTGCGGCATCGCTTACCCGCCCTGAGCACTGCCTGATGCGGGCGTTGTAGCGTGGGTAAGCGAAGCCGCCCCTCGCGCTACACACCTTACCACCCACCCTACCCGCTGACCTGCTCCATCGCCTGCAAGACGCGCTTATCGGAGACCGGGTACGGCGTGCCGAGCTGCTGGGCGAAATAACTCACCCGTAGCTCCTCTATCATCCAGCGGATCTCCCGGACGTCGTCATCGTCGCGGCGCGCGGGCGGTAGCTTGTTAAGCCACTGCTGCCACGCCTGCTGTACCGCTTCCACTTTCAGCATCTGGGCGCGATCGCGGTGCGGGTCGACGGCCATTTTCTCAAGGCGCTTTTCAATCGCATTGAGATAGCGCAGCGTGTCGCCAAGCCGCTTATAGCCATTGCCGGTAACGAAACCGCGGTAGACCAGCCCGCTCATCTGGGCTTTGATGTCCGAAAGGCCGAGCGCCATCGTCATATCCACGCGCCCTTTCAGCCGCTTGTTGATGCTGAAGACCGCCGTCAGGATCTGCTCCACCTGTTTTGCGATATCCACCACGGTGTCGTTCAGCTCCGCGCGCACTTTCTCATGCAGCTGCGCAAAGCCCTCTTCGGTCCATACCGGCCCGCCGTTTTCGGCGATAAGTTTATCGACGCCGCAGGAGATGCAGTCGTCAATCAGATCCAGCACCTTGCCGTACGGGTTGAAGTAGAGCCCAAGCTTGGCCTTGTTCGGCAGCTTTTCATGCAGATACTTAATTGGCGAGGGAATGTTCAGCAGCAGCAGGCGGCGCAGGCCGCGCCACATGGCGTGCTGCTGCTCCTGCGGGTTGTCGAACAGCCGGATGCCGACGCTCTCTTTTTCATCCACCAGCGCCGGGAAGGCTTTCACCTGGTAGCCGCCGCGCTTCTGCTCGTAGCGCTCAGGCAGCGCGCCGAAGCTCCAGATATGCAGGCCGCTCTGCTCGATGCCGTCATCCGCCACCGCCGAGAGCGTTTCCTGCACTTTTTCCTTGAGCCCTTCTTTCAGCGCGCTGAGATCTTTGCCCTCGCGCAATTTGCGGCCTTTCTCATCCACCACGCGGAAGGTCATTTTCAGATGATCGGACACCTGTTCCGCCTGCCACGCCTCGCGCTCAATGGTGACGCCGGTCATACGGCGCAGCTCGCGCTCCAGCGCATCCAGCAGCGGTAATTCCAGCGGCGTCGCGCGGCCTAAAAACGCCTCGGCGTAGTTCGGCGCGGGCACGAAATTGCGGCGCACCGGTTTCGGCAGCGATTTGATCAGCGCGATAATAAGCTCGCGGCGCATGCCCGGCACCTGCCATTCAAAGCCCGCCTCTTCCACCTGGTTTAACAGCGGCAGCGGAATATGCACCGTCACGCCGTCGGCGTCGCCGCCTGGCTCGAACTGATAGGTCAGGCGCAGCTTCAGGTTGCCCTGATGCCAGAAGTTCGGATAGTCGAGTTTGCTGACCTTCTCCGCGCCTTCTTTAATCAGCATGCTCTTTTCGAAATTAAGCAGATCCGGCGTTTCACGGCTCGCCTTTTTCCACCAGCTATCGAAGTGGCGTGCGGAAATCGCGTCAACGCTGATGCGCTGGTCGTAAAACTCAAACAGCGTATCGTCATCCACCAGAATGTCGCGGCGGCGCGATTTATGCTCAAGCTCCTCCACTTCGGCGCGAAGCCGCTGATTCTCGCGGAAAAAGGCGTGGCGCGTCTGCCAGTCGCCTTCCACCAGCGCGTGACGGATAAACAGCTCGCGGGAGAGCACCGGATCGATCTGGCTGTAGTTCACGCTGCGCGCCGCCACAATCGGCAGTCCATAGAGTGTGACTTTTTCGCTCGCCATCACCGCGCCCTGCGCGCGCGACCAGTGCGGCTCGCTGTATGAGCGCTTAATCAAATGCCCCGCCACCGGCTCTATCCACTCCGGATCGATACGGGCCGCGATGCGTCCCCACAGGCGGCTCGTTTCCACAAGCTCCGCCACCATCGTCCACTTCGGCGGCTTTTTAAACAGCCCGGAGCCAGGGAAGATAGAAAAACGGGCGTTGCGCGCGCCGGTGTACTCCTGTTTATCCGCGTCTTTCATCCCGATATGCGAAAGCAAACCGGTGAGCAGCGCGGTATGTACTTCGCGATAGCCTGCCGGTTCGCTGTTAACCGGAATGCCGAGTTCTTTCACCACCTGACGCAATTGGGTGTAGATATCCTGCCATTCGCGCACGCGCAGATAGTTCAAATAATCGGTGCGGCACAGGCGGCGGAACTGGTTGGATGACAGCGCCTTCTGCTGCTCGCCAAGGTAGTTCCACAGGTTCACGAACGCCAGGAAATCGGACTCTTTATCATGGAAGCGGCGGTGTTTCTCATCAGACGCCTGCTGTTTATCGAGCGGGCGCTCGCGCGGGTCCTGAATGGAGAGCGCGGAGGTGATAATCATCGCTTCGCGCACGCAGCCGTGCTTTTGCGCCTCCAGCACCATGCGCGCCAGACGCGGATCAACCGGCAACTGCGAAAGCTGGCGGCCGAGCGGCGTCAGTTTATAGACCGAGGCCTGCGCGTCCGTGGTAATCGCGCCCAGCTCTTCAAGCAGACGGACGCCATCCTGAATATTGCGTTTATCCGGCGCCTCGACGAACGGGAACGCCGCAATATCGCCAAGCCCCAGCGCGGTCATTTGCAGAATAACGGACGCCAGATTGGTGCGCAGGATTTCCGGGTCGGTAAATTCCGGGCGCGAGAGGAAATCGTCCTCGGAATAGAGACGGATACAGATGCCTTCCGAGACGCGACCGCAGCGGCCTTTACGCTGGTTAGCGGAGGCCTGGGAAACCGGCTCAATCGGCAGGCGCTGCACCTTGGTACGGTAGCTGTAGCGGCTGATGCGCGCCGTACCGGGGTCGATAACATATTTAATGCCCGGCACCGTGAGCGAGGTTTCCGCCACGTTAGTCGCCAGCACAATACGCCGCCCGGCGTGCGGCTGGAACACCCGGTTCTGCTCGCTGTTCGAGAGCCGCGCATAGAGCGGCAGCACTTCGGTATGCGGCAGGTTGAGCTTCATCAGGCCGTCGGCGGTATCGCGAATTTCGCGCTCGCCGCTCATAAAGATAAGAATGTCGCCCGGCCCTTCGCGGCCCAGTTCGTCCACGGCGTCGAAAATCGCCTGCAGCTGATCGCGCTCGGTGTCGTCCGCGTCCTCCACTATCGGGCGATAGCGCACTTCTACCGGATAGGTGCGGCCAGAGACTTCAATAATCGGCGCGTGATTAAAATGGCGCGAAAAACGCTCGGGATCGATGGTCGCCGAGGTGATGATGATTTTCAGATCCGGGCGTTTTGGCAGCAGCTCGCGCAGATATCCCAGCAGGAAATCGATGTTCAGGCTGCGCTCGTGCGCCTCATCGATAATGATAGTGTCGTACTGCATCAGCAGCCGGTCCTGCTGGATTTCCGCCAGCAGAATACCGTCTGTCATCAGCTTGACCATCGTATTATCGCTGACGTGATCGCTAAAGCGCACCTTATACCCGACGCAGCCGCCCGGCTCGGTTTGCAGCTCTTCGGCGATGCGGTTGGCGACGGTGCGCGCGGCCAGACGACGCGGCTGGGTGTGGCCGATAAGCCCTTTCACCCCGCGGCCCAGCTCCATACAGATTTTTGGCAGCTGGGTGGTTTTCCCTGAGCCGGTTTCACCGGCCACGATGACCACCTGATGGTCGCGCACCGCGTTGAGAATATCCTGTTTCTTCTGGCTGACCGGCAGGTTTTCCGGGTAGGTGATAGCCGGGCGCGCGGCTTCGCGCAGCAGGACTCTCCCTGCCGCCTCGTCTATCTCCTGAGCAAGCTGCGTAAAAAGCGCCTGCTGAGATTCAGTATTTTTAATCTTTTTCGCCCCGTGAAGACGGCGAGCGAAACGGCTCCTGTCGCGCAGCATCAGCGAATCGAGACGTGCCATCAGGGCGGAGAGCGTAATATTTTGTTTTTCCATCATTGCGTTATAGGGCCTGAGCGCAGCCCGTTAAATCTTAGGGTTTCGTTAAGCGTAGAGTACCACACCGCTTTCTGGCGCGCCTTGTTCAAAAATTTAGAACATAGACTTCGATATATTGCGCTATCACTGTCATCGGTTTGTGAATAGAGTTGTCGACAAGCAACGGGGGCGACCGCCCTGACAACCAAATCAAAAAGGAACATCCCATGAGCAAAGTACTCGTTCTGAAGTCCAGTATTCTGGCAGGTTACTCCCAGTCCAACCAGCTTTCCGACTATTTCGTTGACCAGTGGCGTGAACAGCACAGCGCGGATGAAATTACCGTGCGCGATCTCGCCGCGAACCCGGTTCCGGTGCTGGATGGCGAGCTGGTTGGCGCCCTGCGTCCGTCCGACGCGCCGCTGACACCACGTCAACAGGACGCGCTGGCGCTGTCTGATGAACTGATTGCCGAGCTGAACGCGCACGATGTGATTGTGATTGCGGCGCCGATGTACAATTTCAACATCCCGACCCAGCTGAAAAACTACTTTGACCTGGTGGCCCGCGCGGGCGTCACCTTCCGCTACACCGAGAAAGGCCCGGAAGGCCTGGTGACGGGCAAACGCGTTATCGTACTGACCAGCCGCGGCGGCATCCATAAAGATACCCCGACCGATCTGGTGACCCCGTACCTTTCCCTGTTCCTGGGCTTTATCGGCATGACCGATGTGAAATTCGTCTTCGCCGAAGGCGTGGCGTACGGCCCGGAAATGGCGACCAAAGCGCAGAGCGACGCGAAAGCCGCTATCGACGCGCTGATCTCCGCGTAAGCGACGCGCGAGAAAAAAAACCGCCTTCCGGGGCGGTTTTTTTATGGGCGAACGGCACCGTTACACCACCACCCACGGCGTTTCGTCGAGCGCGAAAAACAGCGTGTTGTCACGCACCTGATAAGGAATGGTATAGGTGCGGGGATCGTGCATATTGCGGTCGCAGCACGGCTCAAAATAATGCACCAGACAGCGGAAGGTAAACGTGCTGTCGGTCATCTCCGTTATCTCAAATGACTCCGGCTGGTACGCGTAACGGATATCGTCCGGATGTTCGGACATCACCAGATGTTTAAACAGCCCGGCGTTGGCGCGCAATGTGTCGGCGATAGCGGACAACGACGGCGCGCCATCCAGCGGCAGAGTATAGTCAGTTGCCATAAGGTTTCTCCTGTAAGAACGCGCCCCGAGCGTGACACAGGGGCGCGCGTTCGTCTGTTACCCGTGGGAGGTACGGCGCTATTTTTTCATCCAGCGGCCATTAATCCCGCGCACATATTCACCGGCTTTGCTGCGCTCCACCAGTTTCTGGCCCGCCATGGTCGCCACAGCATCGACCGGCAGGCCATTTTGCCGCGCCACCTGGCGGTAGCTTTCCGCGCGCGCCTGATTGATGCGCGCCACAAGCGCGGTGGTCTCGGCATCCTGCGTCACCGGCGCGAGATAGCCCGTCAGCGTTTCACCTACGCGCCCCTGAGCGCGGGCCTCTTCCAGCGTCAGCGCGACACTGACAGGGCTTGCCAGCAGCAGCGCCAGCGTTAACACCAGCAGGCGTTTCATCGTCTCGCCTCCTCAGAAGAGATCGCTGCGGCTTTGCAGCAACGCTTCGACGTCTTTATCCACTTTGATATGGATATCGTGTTCGATTTTGACGTTCATATTAATGGTAATCGGCTCTTTCGGCGCCGCCACCTCAATGCGCGGCGTACAGCCGGACAGCGCTATTGTGATGATGCCCGACAGAAGCGCGGTTACGATTTTCATGGTTGTTCCTCGCAGGTCTCCCCTGACGTTGCCTTGCAGCGCGCGGCGGGCAGCGTCGCGTGTTGCTCAAGCCAGGACTGTAAATTGTCGCCAAAACGTAAACTACGCCACAGCGTGAAAAGATTTTCCTGATGCTGATAGTTAAGCCGCACGCCGCTTTTTTTGCCGTCGACGTGGCTTTCGCCCTGAAACTCCGAGCGCATGCGCAACACCCCGAGGTTATCGACGTCGAGCCGCGTCCAGGAGCGGGAAATTTCCATATAGCGCAGCCAGTTCACCGCCGCGGCGGCCGCCGCGTTATCGTGCGCCATCGCGTCGGCCATCTCTTTATCGACGCGCAGCGTTAGCGGGCCGGGGCTGGTGAGCCAGCCGTCGTGCACAATCCACTGAGGGTTATCAAGCCACAGCGGCAGCGCGCCGTTAATCGCCCCGGAGAGCGCCACCTGTTTCACATTCGTGGCGGTGATAAGCTCACTTGACGAGATATTCTCAAGGCGCAGCAGCGCGGGCGTGTGCTGCGGCATCCGTAGCTGCTGCATGCGAATTTTCCCGCCGAGCAGCGAGGCGCTGACGTCGCTTAACACCAGCGGGTTTTCCTCACTCCACGGGTAACTGCCCTGCAACGACGCCGTTATCTCCCGCGCCGGCACCTGGCTTGTGATTTCCTTGATGTTCAGCCGCACCGGCCCGCGCGTGCCGAGCTGCCAGGTGGCATCGCGAAAGCGGAACGGTAGCACGAAATCGACGTCGTTGAACTGATTGTCTTTGGTCCAGGCGCTGCCCTGTTTCACTACGCCATGTCCGCCCGCCTCGAAGCCCTGGCCTGCGGCGGCGGAAAACGCCACCTGGGCGTAAAAGCCGCCGTCGCGCAGCAGCAGCTTCCAGTCCGGCGGCAGCAGCGGCTGGAAAACCGCGAGCGGCTGCGGCGACCACCACGCCTGACCACGCAGACGCTCGCCATCCCAGCGCCCGTTGACGCGTACCGGCCCGATGTCGCCCGCGTGCAGATCGCCCTTAAACTGGAACGCGCTCGGGTCACGCCCCTGCACGCTGAAGTTGAGCGTCGACGGCGGGAGGCTCGCGCCGCTGGTAAAACGCGTCGTCCCGGCGTCAAGCGTGAGCGCGCCCTCCAGCGCCTGCGCGGCTTGCGCCCTCGCCCAGCGCACCGGCGTGCTGAGCGCCAGCCGGGGGTGCTCGACCGTCATGCTGCCGTAGCGCCACCGATCGAAGCGGGTAGTGAGTTCGCTGAGCGTTATCACCTCGTCGCGCCATTCGCCGCGCCCGGCGATGGACCAGCGAGACTGCATCGGCTCAAAGGTGCCATTCCCCCAGTAGCGCCAGCGCCACAGCCCGGCATCAGGCAGAAAATCATCGGCGCGGCCATCGAGATGCAGCAGCATATCACCCTGGCCCGGCTCGCTGGCGCGCGCGATGGCCTGTAATCGTCCGTCGATGCCCTTCTCTGTCACCGTCACGCCTGCCAGCGGCCAGCGAATCTCTTCAATATTCAGCGCGTCAATGACGCGACCGCGCGAGCGCAGCAGCGCGCCCGGCAGAAAGCGCAGCTCGGGTGACAGTAGCGGCCCACCGAGCGTGGCGGGCAGGCTCGCGTAAAACGCCAGCGCGTTCTGTTTGGCCTCGCCAGTAATGCGCAGCGGCATGGCGCTCTGGCGCAGGCTCAACGTGCCGGGGCCGAAGCTGAGCACCGCGTTCCCCTTACCCGCGTTCCCTTGCGTGACCACATTCATGCGCCCGCTGACGCGCGCCGCCTCAATCCCGCCGCGCCAGTTCTCCACGCGCAGCGCCACGCGCCCGCTCAGCGGAAAGCCCTGATAAGGCCAGCGCCAGCGTCCGTCGCTGAAGGCAAACGCGTCGTGCCCGGCCTGCCAGGGCAGATCCAGTAGCGGGTCCGGATCGCCGTCGGCGAACACCAGCAGTTGTCCTTCGCCGCCGCGCCACTCCAGCTCCGCGCGGGCGTGGTATGGCGCCTGCGGCAGAGAGAACCGCGCCTGCGCCGCGCCTTTGGTGGGAATGCCATCCGGCATCAAGCCCAGCGTGAAATCGCCAAGCAGCGAAACCGGCGGCTGGCCCTCGAACGCGTGTACGCGCAGACGCTCAATGCGCAGCGCCTGCCCCACGAGGCGGGCTTTGACGTCCAGATTATCGCCGGTAAATGTCACCACCTGCGCCTGTGGACTCAGGCTCGCCTGCAGTGCGCCGACGTAATCGGCGAGGTCAACGAGCGTCAGACGCGCGATCTCTACGTCACTTTCAGGAAGCATCGACTGCCACTGGGCAAGCGTGCGCGGCGCGCCGGGCGTCGGGTCGTCGGGAATGGCGCTGAAGCAGCCGGTGTTGAGCGTGAGCGCGTCAAGATGAAGCCGCCAGCGCGCAGGGTGGCTTAAGACGACGTTATGGGCGCGGGCGAGTTCGCAGTCGCCTGCGAAATAGCGCAGATCCGGCAGCACAATGGCGGAGCGGGTCAGGCGCGGGCGATGCTCCAGCGCGATTCGCGTTCCTTGCGGCAGCCAGACGCCCGCGAGCGTCGGCAGCCAGTAGCCTGCGGTTAACAACAGGGTGAGCGGCAGCAGCACAAGCAGAAGTAATAAAGCGATGACGGCTCTGTATTTACCCTTCATGGGCCGTTAATATCCTGATTCAGCGAGAAATTATGCCGGGGAAAGCATTTATTGTGACACCTTTGGCAGGCCTGGTGAAGCCAGGGCGGCTCTGAAAGCATAGTTGACCTAAACTTAGAGGTAAGCGCCTGTACGGCAATTAATTTTTAAACTTTGTACGATATTTTTAATTATGCTAACGTGATCACAGAAAATCACTGGAGAAAGTCTTATGAAACTGGCGGTTTATAGCACAAAGCAGTACGACAAAAAGTATTTGCAGCATGTTAACCAGGAATATGGCTTCGATCTTGAATTTTATGACTTCCTGTTAACCGAGCGCACGGCGAAAACCGCTATTCAGTGTGACGGCGTCTGCATTTTCGTTAACGACGATGGCAGCCGCCCGGTGCTGGAAGAGCTGAAAAAGCATGGCGTCAAGTTTATCGCGCTGCGCTGTGCAGGCTTTAATAACGTCGATCTCGACGCGGCGAAAGAGCTTGGCCTCAAAGTGGTGCGCGTCCCGGCGTATTCGCCGGAGGCCGTGGCGGAACATGCCGTGGGCATGATGATGTGTCTGAACCGCCGCATTCACCGCGCTTATCAGCGCACCCGCGACGCCAACTTCAACCTTGAAGGGCTGACCGGCTTCACCATGTATGGCAAAACCGCTGGGGTTATCGGCACCGGTAAAATCGGCGTCGCCGCGCTGCGCATCCTCAAAGGTTTCGGCATGCGTCTGCTGGCGTTCGATCCCTACCCGAGCGCCGCCGCGCTGGAGCTCGGCGTTGAGTATGTCGATCTTAAAACGCTGTTCTCTCAGTCAGACGTCATTACCCTGCACTGCCCGCTGACGCCAGAAAACTACCACCTGCTGAACCAGAATGCGTTTGAGCAGATGAAAGACGGCGTGATGATCATCAACACCAGCCGCGGCGGTCTGGTCGATTCTCAGGCGGCGATTGAAGCGCTTAAAAGCCAGAAAATCGGCGCGCTGGGCATGGACGTGTATGAAAATGAGCGCGACCTGTTCTTTGAAGATAAATCCAACGATGTTATCCAGGATGACGTGTTCCGTCGTCTTTCCGCCTGTCACAACGTGCTGTTTACCGGCCATCAGGCGTTCCTGACCGAAGAGGCGTTAATCAGCATCTCTGAAACCACGCTTGAAAACCTGCGCCAGCTGGAGCGCGGCGAGACCTGCCCCAACGAACTGGTGTGATACAGACCGGCGCGTCACACGGCGCGCCGCGTCATTTACCTCAGGGAGACCTTCATGAAAAAAATCCTTATCCCTTTACTGGCGGGCATGACGCTCGCGGGCTGTCACAGCACCGCCCCCTCGTCTTCGCGCCTCACCCCGGAAACGCTGCAACACCACCGCTACGTGCTGCAAACCGTCAACGGCGCGCCGCTGGATGCCACGCGTCGCGTACCGGAGCTGAGCTTTGGCGAACATATGCATGTCTCTGGCAGCATGTGTAACCGTTTTATGGGTCAGGGCGAGCTGCATGGCGATACGCTGAAAGTGAACGGGCTTGCATCGACGCGTATGCTGTGCGCCGAGCCGCAGCTTAATGAGCTGGATAAACTGATTGGCGAGATGTTAAGCCAGGGGGCGACGGTGAGCGTCGGAAAACAGCAGCTCACCCTGAAGTACCGCCAGTATACGCTGGTATATAAACTGGCGGATCTGGTGCAGTAATCAGTACGCGGCGCAG
This sequence comes from Cronobacter muytjensii ATCC 51329, assembly GCF_001277195.1. Classification (NCBI taxonomy): domain Bacteria; kingdom Pseudomonadati; phylum Pseudomonadota; class Gammaproteobacteria; order Enterobacterales; family Enterobacteriaceae; genus Cronobacter; species Cronobacter muytjensii. The sequence goes on along the minus strand of NZ_CP012268.1, from coordinate 1,753,980 downwards.
GCGCCGGTGGCGAGCGCCGCTTCGCTGCAACGTTTGCCGTTGGGCAGCGCGCACATGCCGGTGGTGGAGCCGTCAAGCTGACGCGCAACGGACATCGACCCGCCCACCATCGCGCAGTTCGCCTGGCCTGCGCTCGACATCGCCGCCCGCATGCCCGGCGGCACGTGCGCCGCGGTGGCCTGCTGAACGGGTTCGCTGCTGCATGCCGATAACAGTAACGCGGCACAACCTACCCAAAACGCTGCTCGCATGATTCTCCCCTTTCGTTGACAAGCAAAACCTGAGCATCATAGGCCGCCCGGCGCGGCCCGTCGAGATTCGCACTGCTGCTTTTTTGGACGAAGACACATTTTTTTGCCTTTTTCTGCATCGTGCGCGTGTTCACTCGCATGAAACCATTCACTTTGCAAATAGTCAGTACACAAAAACGAAAATCCCGCCCTCCGCCCTTTGCTAAAATTCCCTTATTACTACAGGGTCTGTTTTTCTGTGCAGGCCTGACAATGTTGCGCAATGTAAGGGTCACTTATGATTACTATCGACGGCAACGGCGCAGTCGCTTCAGTCGCTTTTCGCACCAGTGAAGTTATCGCAATTTATCCCATCACACCGAGTTCGACCATGGCGGAGCAGGCCGACGCCTGGGCCGGCAACGGCATGAAAAACGTCTGGGGCGACGTGCCGCGCGTCGTGGAGATGCAGTCCGAGGCGGGCGCTATCGCCGCCGTCCACGGCGCGCTCCAGACCGGCGCGCTCTCCACCTCGTTTACCTCCTCCCAGGGCCTGCTGCTGATGATCCCGACGCTTTATAAGCTCGCGGGCCAGCTCACGCCGTTTGTGTTGCATGTGGCGGCGCGTACCGTCGCCACCCATGCGCTGTCGATTTTCGGCGATCATTCGGACGTCATGGCCGTGCGTCAGACGGGCTGTGCGATGCTCTGCGCGGGCAGCGTGCAGGAGGCGCAGGATTTTGCGCTGATAGCCCATATCGCCACGCTGAAAAGCCGCGTGCCGTTTATTCATTTTTTTGATGGTTTTCGCACCTCGCATGAGATAAACAAAATCGCGCCGCTCGCCGATGAGACGATCCGCGCGCTGCTGCCGCAGGCGGAGATTGACGCCCACCGCGCCCGCGCGCTGAACCCGGAGCACCCGGTGATACGCGGCACCTCCGCTAACCCGGACACGTATTTCCAGTCCCGCGAGGCGACCAATCCCTGGTATAACGCGGTTTATGATCATGTCGAACAGGCGATGAACGATTTCGCCGCCGCCACAGGACGCCAGTACAAGCCGTTCGACTATTACGGTCACCCGCAGGCTGAACGGGTCATTATTCTGATGGGCTCCGCCAGCGGCACCTGCGAAGAGGTGGTGGATGAGCTGCTGACGCGCGGTGAGAAAGTGGGCGTACTGAAAGTGCGCCTGTTCCGCCCGTTCAGCGCGCGTCACCTGCTGGCGGCGCTGCCGCAAAGCGCGCAGCGCATCGCGGTGCTCGACCGCACCAAAGAGCCGGGGGCGCTCGCCGAGCCGCTCTATCTGGATGTCATGACCGCGCTTGCTGAAGCCTTTAACCGCGGCGAGCGTGACCGTCTGCCGCGCGTTATCGGCGGTCGCTACGGGCTTTCATCGAAAGAGTTCGGCCCTGACTGCGTGCTGGCAGTGTTTAACGAACTCAGCGCCGCGCAACCGAAGCCGCGCTTTACCGTCGGTATCTATGACGACGTGACGCATCTGTCGCTGCCCCTGCCGGAAAATACGCTGCCCTCTCACGCCCGGCTCGAAGCGCTATTCTACGGGCTTGGCAGCGACGGCAGCGTCTCGGCCACCAAAAACAACATCAAAATTATCGGCAACACCACGCCGTGGTACGCGCAGGGCTATTTCGTTTACGACTCCAAAAAGGCGGGCGGGCTGACCGTTTCTCACCTGCGCGTCAGCGAGCGGCCTGTCAATTCCGCGTATCTGGTAAGCCAGGCGGATTTCGTCGGCTGCCATCAGTTGCAGTTTATCGATAAATACCCGATGGCCGAGCGCCTCAAGCCCGGCGGTATTTTCCTGATTAACACCCCTTACCCGCCCGAAGAGGTCTGGCACCGGCTGCCGCAGGAGGTCCAGGCGGAGCTCAATAACAAAGAAGCGCGGGTGTATGTGGTGAATGCGGCCAAAATCGCCCGCGAATGCCAGCTCGGCGCGCGGATCAACACCGTCATGCAGATGGCGTTTTTCCATCTGACGCAGATCCTGCCGGGCGACAGCGCGCTTGAGGCGTTGCAGGGCGCTATCGCCAAAAGCTACAGCAGCAAAGGCCAGGAGCTGGTGGCGCGTAACTGGCAGGCGCTGGCGATGGCCCGCGAGTCCATTTTCAGCGTCGCGCGCCAGCCGGTCGACGCGCGAAGCCATCTGCGCCCGCCGGTGGTCTCCGACGCCGCGCCTGATTTTGTTAAAACCGTCACCGCCGCGATGCTCGCGGGGCTCGGCGACGCGCTGCCGGTTTCCGCGCTGCCGCCGGACGGCACCTGGCCGCTCGGCACCACGCAATGGGAGAAACGCAATATCGCGGAAGCGATCCCCATCTGGAAGGAGGAGCTGTGTACCCAGTGCAACCACTGTGTCGCCGCCTGCCCGCACTCGGCGATCCGCGCCAAAGTGGTGGCACCTGAAGCCCTCACCGACGCGCCCGCGTCGCTGGCCTCGCTGGATGTAAAATCGCGCGATATGCGCGGCCAGAAATATGTGCTCCAGGTGGCGCCGGAAGACTGCACCGGCTGTAATTTGTGCGTCGAAGTCTGCCCGGCGAAAGACCGGCAGAACCCGGAGATCAAGGCCATCAATATGATGTCGCGCCTGGAGCATGTGGAGGAAGAAAAACGCCATTACGACTTCTTCCTGGGGCTGCCGGAGATAGATCGCAACAAACTTGAACGTATCGACATCCGCACCTCACAGCTCATCACGCCGCTGTTTGAGTACTCCGGCGCCTGCTCCGGCTGCGGCGAAACGCCGTATATCAAGCTGCTGACTCAGCTCTACGGCGACCGGCTGCTTATCGCCAACGCCACCGGTTGCTCGTCGATTTACGGCGGTAACCTGCCCTCAACGCCTTACACTACCGACGCGAACGGTCGCGGCCCGGCGTGGGCCAACTCGCTGTTTGAGGATAACGCGGAGTTCGGCCTCGGTTTCCGCTTAACGGTCGACCAGCACAAAGCGCGCGTGCAGCGTCTGCTGGCGCAGTTCGCCGATAAGCTAACGCCTGCGCTGTACGCGGCGCTGCAAAGCGACGCCACGCCTGAGGTGCGCCGCGAGCAGGTGGCGCAGTTGCGCCAGCAGTTACAGGGTGTGGAAGGCGCGCAGGAGCTGCTCACCGACGCCGACGCGCTGGTGGAGAAATCCATCTGGCTGATTGGCGGCGACGGCTGGGCGTATGACATCGGCTTCGGCGGCCTCGACCATGTGCTGAGCCTGACCGAAAACGTCAATATTCTGGTGCTGGATACGCAGTGCTATTCCAACACCGGCGGCCAGGCGTCGAAGGCCACGCCACTCGGCGCGGTGACGAAATTCGGCGAACACGGCAAGCGCAAGGCGCGTAAAGATCTCGGCGTGAGCATGATGATGTACGGGCATGTCTATGTGGCGCAGATTTCGCTCGGCGCGCAGCTCAACCAGACGGTGAAAGCGATTCAGGAGGCGGAAGCCTACCCCGGCCCGTCGCTGATTATCGCCTACAGCCCCTGCGAGGAGCACGGTTACGACCTGGCGCTGAGCCATGATCAGATGCGCCAGCTCACCGCGACGGGCTTCTGGCCGCTCTACCGCTTCGACCCGCGCCGCGCCGACGAAGGCAAGCTGCCGCTGGCGCTTGACTCACGTCCGCCGTCGGACGCGCTGGCGGAAACCCTGCTCGCCGAGCAACGTTTCCGCCGTCTCAATGCCCAGCAGCCGGAGGTCGCGGAACAGCTCTGGAAGGACGCCGCCGCCGATTTGCAAAAACGCTACGACTTCCTGGCGCAGCTCGCGGGCAAAGCGGAGTAACTGAACGAGTAGTTTAACGCTTATCTTTATCGCCCCTGTTTCTGGCAGGGGCGTTTGCACCCAGCTCCTCGCGGCTTAATACCGGGTACCAGGTAAATTTATCGCCGGTGGTGCATTTTACCGCCACGCCATTTAAATCTCCGTTCTTCAGAAAAAACCCACGATACTGATTTTCCCCCACCGCTAAATAACGCGTTTTTTCGCCGAGATCATAAATCGTCTGGTAACGATCGCCGCAGCGGAAGGTGGTGCGGGTATCGAACTGATAAAAATTGTTTAATAACGCGCCACCAATGGTGCGGGTATTCGCCATGATTAAACCGGGCATAATGCCAGCAAACGCCGCCACCAGTAATATCTGGCTACCCATGGTAAGCGAGACGCGTTTTTTACGTCGCCGCACGCTCGCTTCCATCAGCGCGGAAACGAGCATAATCAAAATATAAGCGACGTTAAAGGCAATAAACGCGGCCATGAAAAGTGTCAGGCACCATGTGGTATAAGGCATTTGCGCAGCGGAAATATCCCAGGACTCAAGTAAAATGGTGCTGGCAAGCATTTTCCCCAAAAAGAGCACCAGAGCGAGCACCAGCGGCCAGGTTTTACCGAACAGGGACGCGGCCTGCGGGCTTAATACCGACGAACAAAGCAGATAAAAACGCACGAGACAGATGGCACCAAATCCGCAACAGGCCGCGACCAGCAACCAGACTATCGTGGAGTTGGCATGCGCGACCGCCAGCAAAAAGCTTGCTGAGAGTAATAACATTGTGGCTCTTGCCATCGACACCAGCGCTTTTACGCGGCTGTATTGCTGGCGCGGCAGAAAACGCTTCAGGCGTTCGCGCTCCTGAGCATGGAACGCCGCGTGCCCCTGGAATTCAACGATATACGCGCAGATCCACAGCATATTGAACCACAGCGCCGCGCCGACGAGGGACGGATGATGGGTTTTATTGGCGCTGGCGAGCAGAATGAGCGTAATGATCCAGTTAATGCACCAGAAAAGAATAAGCGCGGGAAGCTGACGTGACAGTTTGTGCAATAAGCCGAACATGACCTTTCCTTTTGTCAGAAAAAGCCAACCATAAAGCGAAATATTTTTAGTGGCAACCTGACCACGCGGGTTTAATAACGCTGCGTCACTATTGACAAAATAAGCATAAATAACGGCTGACAACCCCCATAATTAAGGGCAGACGCCAGGTATAATCTGAATGCGTTATTGACTATACTGCGCCGCTTGCCTGAACGGGCGTTATTGCGAAGTGAGAGAAAAAAATGCATACATTAGGAATGATTATTGGCGCGCTGATTGTAATTTTTATCGTTATGGCGATGAAAAAGCGTAAGCGTTAACCGCGCACGCCAGCGCCGCCTCCCTGCGGCGCTTAAGCGTTTACAGCGACATATCCACCACAATACGGCCGGTGATTTTACCGTTGCGCATACGGTCGAAAATATCGTTGATATTCTCCAGCGGCTCCACCGCAATCTCCGCTGCCACTTTGTTATGCCCGGCGAAGTCCAGCGCCTCCTGCAAATCTTTACGCGTACCGACTATCGACCCGCGCACCGTCGTGCCGTCCAGCACCATATCGAAGATAGAGAGATCGAATTTGCCCGGCGGCAGGCCGTTTAGCACCATGGTTCCGCCACGGCGCATCATCGTGGTGGCCTGCGCGAACGCTTTAGGCGATACCGCCGTCACCAGCACGCCGTGGGCGCCCCCGAAGGTGTCATGAAAATGACGCCCCGGATCGACCTCCAGCGCGTTCGCGACGACCTGCGCGCCGAGACGTTGAGCAAACGCCAGCTTATCGTTGTCGATATCCACCGCCGCCACGTTCAGGCCCATCGCATTGGCGTACTGAATCGCCAGGTGCCCTAATCCGCCGATGCCGGAAATCACCACCCAGTCGCCCGGTTTGGTGTCAGTCATCTTCAGCCCTTTATAAACCGTGACGCCTGCGCAGAGGATAGGCGCGATGCTGGTGAAATCGACGTTATCCGGCAGAATGCCCACGTAGTTGGCGTCCGCAAGACAATACTCGGCGAAGCTGCCGTTCACTGAATAGCCGGAGTTTTGCTGGCCGTGGCACAGTGTTTCCCACCCCCCGAGGCAGTGTTCACAGTGGCCGCACGCCGAATATAGCCACGGCACGCCCACGCGATCGCCCTCTTTAATGTGCGTCACGCCCTGGCCGACCGCCACCACATGACCCACGCCTTCATGCCCCGGAATAAACGGCGGGTTTGGCTTCACCGGCCAGTCGCCCTCGGCGGCGTGGAGATCGGTATGGCAAACGCCGGTGGCGGCGATTTTCACCAGCACCTTGCCCGGCGTCACTTCCGGCACCAGAACTTCCTGGATCTCCAGCGGTTGCCCGAAGGCCTTGACCACCGCCGCTTTCATTTTCATCACTTTCATCGGTCACCTCGTTAACGGATAGTTCAGATGGATCAGAAAAGGTTCAGAGGCTGGATGTCGTAGCTGACCAGCAGATTTTTCACCTGCTGGTAATGCTCCAGCGCTTTCTTATGGGTTTCGCGGCCGATACCGGAATTTTTGTAGCCCCCAAAGGCGGCATGGGCCGGGTAAAGGTGGTAGCAATTGGTCCAGACGCGACCCGCTTTGATTTCGCGGCCCATGCGCCAGGCCAGATTGGTGTCGCGCGTCCAGACGCCCGCGCCGAGGCCGAACTCCGTGGCGTTCGCAAGCTTCAGCGCCTGTTCCGCGTCTTTAAAGGTCGTGATGCCGATAACCGGCCCGAAGATCTCCTCCTGGAAGAAGCGCATCTCGTTTTCGCCTTTAATCAGCGTCGGCTCGATGTAGAAGCCCTTCTCCAGCGCCGCGCCGTGGTTCAGGCGAGCGCCGCCCGCGAGGATCTGACCGCCCTCACCGCGCGCGATGTCGATATAGGAGAGAATTTTGTCGAACTGCTCCTGAGAGGCCTGCGCGCCTATCATGGTCTCAGTGTCATAGGGGTCGCCTTTGCGAATGTTGGCCATACGCGCCAGCACGCGCTCCATAAAGGGTTCGTAAATCGATTCCTGAATCAGGGCGCGGGAAGGACAGGTGCACACTTCTCCCTGGTTAAAGAAGCCCAGAATCAGCCCTTCGGCCGCTTTTTCAATAAATTCAGGCTCTGCCTGCATGATGTCGGCAAAGTAAATATTAGGCGACTTTCCGCCCAGCTCGACGGTACTGGGGATAATATTTTCCGCCGCGCACGAGAGAATGTGTCGTCCAACAGGTGTGGAGCCGGTAAACGCGATTTTCTCAATGCGTTTGCTACGCGCCAGCGCTTCGCCCGCCTCCTGGCCGAACCCGTGCACTACGTTAACCACACCCGGCGGCAGCAGGTCGCCGATAAGCTCCATCAGCACGGAAATTCCCAGCGGGGTTTGCTCGGCGGGTTTGAGCACCACGCAGTTGCCCGCCGCAAGCGCTGGCGCGAGTTTCCACGCCGCCATCAGGATTGGGAAGTTCCACGGGATAATCTGGCCGACCACGCCGAGCGGCTCATAAATGTGATACGCCACGGTGTACTGGTCGATTTCCGCGACGCTGCCCTCCTGGGCGCGCAGACAACCGGCGAAGTAGCGGAAATGATCCACTGCCAGCGGGATATCGGCATTCAGCGTTTCACGTACCGGCTTACCGTTATCCCAGCTTTCGGTAAGCGCCAGCTGTTCGATATGGCCCGCCATGCGATCGGCAATCGCCAGCAGCAGGTTTGAGCGCTCCTGCACGCTGGTTTTGCCCCAGGCGGGCGCGGCGGCGTGGGCGGCGTCCAGCGCGCGTTCGATATCGGCAGCGCCTGAGCGCGGGAACTCTGCCACCACCGCGCCCGTCACCGGCGTCGTATTGGTGAAATAGTGTCCTTCGACAGGCTCGACAAACTGACCGCCAATGTAATTTCCATAACGCTGTTTAAAGCTAACGAGAGCACCAGGCTGACCGGGGTGAGCATATTTCATGGCAGGATCCTCAGTGTAGCGACAATCGGTTAAGCACAGTCTGCTGTGCGGCAGGCAGAGATAAGCAGTTCTTATGCCAGAATGGCGGCGCCGCTTACTCTCGTTTTTAAATGCTTTTAAAACAGCGTGTTAATGAAATAAAACAGTAAACCTTTTTCCCTTACTTCAGCGCATGGCCTGGAAAATGTCGCGGAACTGTGTCATGTGTCGCAACACATGGGACACTAAACTGCTACATATTTGAAACATATACACCTACCGGAGAATGCCATGCCGCACAGCGCCTCGTTAACCTCCGCAGGCTTAACGCCGTACTGCGACGAGCTGTCTTTTCCGTGTCCGCTGAACGACTCCTGGCAGCGCAGCCAGCGCTATGGCCTGAGCCGCAGCGACGATGCGACTTCTTTTGTCAGCCGCGCGCTGCTGGAGGAAGCCCGTTCGCAACATGGTTGGCTGAACACGCTGGCGCGCCCGCTGATGCAACGGCTCGGTGAGAGCCTGAACCGCCTGCCCTCGGTAGTGGTGGCCTCCGACGATACCGGCCTGGTGCTGGAGACCTTTGGCAATAACCAGTTTCTGCATAAGGCGCAGCGCGTGGCGCTCGCTCCCGGCAACCTGTGGGGCGAACACGCGCGCGGCACCAACGCCATCGGCACGGCGCTGGCGCTCCACGCGCCCTGCGAAGTCCACGGCAGTCAGCATTTCCTCAACCAGAACGCCGGGCTTTACTGCTACGGCGTGCCGGTGTTCCGCCCGGACGGACATATTGCAGGCGTGCTGGATCTTTCCACGCCCGCGCAGCAACCGGTGCCGGAAGCGGGCAGACTGATGCGCCAGGTGGTGCGTCAGCTTGAACATGACTGGGTTATCGCCCAGCTTGATGCCCGCCAATGGCTGCTGCGCCTGCATGCGGACCCCGCCGCCCTCGGTTCGGCCCAGGAGCTGCTGCTGGCCTTTCGCGATAACTGTCTGGTGGCCGCCAATAAGCTGGCGATGGACGAATTTAATCTCTCAACCGCGCATATCGGCACGCTGTCGCTCGACGCGCTGTTCCCGCAGGCGCTGCCTGCGGACGACGGCGCGGCGCTCACCGCCGTTAATCAGCGGCGTTATCACGCCCGCAGCCAGCTTCCGGCGCGCCGCGTCTGGGCCGCCCGGCCCGTTACAGCCCCGGAGGAAGAGAGCGGCGTGGAGACCGGCAAAGCGCTGCGCCTGCTGAACGCGGGTATCGCCTTGTGCATTACCGGCGAAACCGGCTGCGGCAAAGAGCACCTGAGCCGCCGCCTGCACCAGCAGAGCCAGTGGCGTGACGGCCCGTTTGTCGCCATCAACTGCGCCGCGCTGCCGGAGCAGCTTATTGAATCAGAGCTGTTCGGCTACCAGCCCGGCGCGTTTACCGGCGCCAGCAGCCGGGGATATATCGGTAAAATCCGCGAGGCCGACGGCGGCGTGCTGTTTCTCGATGAAATTGGCGATATGCCGCTGACGATGCAGACCCGTCTGCTGCGGGTATTACAGGAAAAAACGGTGGTGCCGCTGGGTGGCACGCGCGCCGTGCCGGTGGCCTTTACGCTTATCTGCGCCACGCACCGCCCGCTTGATGAGATGGTGGCGCGCGGCGCGTTTCGCGAAGATCTCTTTTACCGTATTGAAGAATACCGGCTGCGCATTCCGCCGCTGCGCGAATGGCCCGCGCTGCCGCGGTTCGTCCAGCGGCTGTGGCAGGAGCTTGGCGGCGCGCGGCGCGGCGTCACGCTCTCCGCAGATCTGATAGCCCATATCGCCCGCCTGCCCTGGCCGGGCAACGTGCGACAGCTGGCGAGCCTGCTGAAAGTATTGCTGGCGCTCGCGGATGAAGGTGACGTTGTCACGTTAAGCGACCTGCCGCTTCCGTATCGCCAGTTGATAAACGAAGAGCCGGCGCGGCTTTCTGACCATGCCGCGCCGGATGTTGACGCTGTGCTGCAAAGCGTTAATGGCAATATGAGCCTTGCGGCACGCAAGCTTGGCGTGTCGCGCAGCACCCTCTACCGACGCTTAGAGAAACAGCGCGCCGCCCTGCGCTAGCGCAGTTGGCCGCTGATATCGCCGAGCGCGTCAATGGCCGTCTGCGGGTAACCTGCGGCGCGCAGCGGCGCGACAATCTCCTGCGCCAGATCCGGCACATACCCGACCAGCAGCTCGCCTTTGCCGCAGAATTCCGCCTCGCCAAGCGCGGCGGGCAGAATAACGCTCTGGGCGCGCTCAAGTCTGGTTATCTGACCGCCTGCGTTGATGGTTACCGGCGCGCCGATATTGGTGACGATACGCACCGAGCTGAAGCGGTAGTCGTAACAGGTATCGAAGCGCCAGCGCTCCAGCGCGAAATAGGGCCCGGCGCAGCAGACGAGACGCTGCACGGCATCACACTCCTCCAGCACCAGACCGCGCTGCGGCTGGGTCAGCAGCTCAGGACGCAGTTCGTCGAGGAGTTTATCGATATTACGCGCCTGTTCTTCAGGCGGCACCGGCGAGCCATCCTCCATATTCCACGGCATCGCGTGCTGCTGAATATCAGAGGTCTGTTCTATTTCATAGATAAGGGTGTCCGGCCCGAAGGAGTGCAACTGACCGCCCGGCACGTAGAGGGTGTCGCCGGTTTTCAGCGGCAGACGGTACATCACGCGGTCGTAATCGCCCGCCAGCAGCGCCTCGCGGATAGCGTCTTTTTTCATGCCGGTTTTAATGCCGGCAAGACAGGTCGCGCCAGGCCCGGCCCAGAGAATATGCCAGGCTTCCGTTTTACCGTTGGGCTGGTTTTCCAGCCGCTGCGCCGTGTCGTCATTCGCGTGCAAATGAACCGGCAGCATGCCGCTGCCGTCGATAAACTTGCTGAGTAGCGGAAAATGCGGGCCGCGCCATCCCGGCGCGACCAGTTCATCGGGATAGCGCGTCGCCAGTTCGCGAAGCGAGGTGCCGGCAAGCGGCCCGTTAACGACGGTTGCTATCATGCCGTCAACGTCGCTTACCTCCCAGGTTTCAGCGATGCGCGTATCGGGCAGTTCCGCTTTGCCGAGCTGCGTTTTAATGCGCGAGCCGCCGAAAATGTGTGTCGCAAGCGGCGTCGTCAGCTTAAGCGGATAGTTGAGCATCCCTCTCTCCTTTTTATCAGATAACCGCCTGACCACCGGTTACCGCGATAGTGGCCCCCGACACATAGCTTGCTTCATCGCTCGCGAGCATCACATAGACTGGCGCCAGTTCGGCTGGCTGTCCGGCGCGCGCCAGCGGTACCTGGCTGCCGAACTCTTTTACCTGCTCCGGCGGCATGGTGGACGGGATGAGCGGCGTCCAGATTGGGCCAGGCGCGACCGCATTGGCACGAATGCCTTTTTCGGCCAGCAGCGCGGCCAGGCTTCCGGAGAAGTTGACAATGGCCGCTTTAGTGGCGGAGTACGCAATCAGCTTCGGTTTCGGCTGGTCGGCGTTAACCGACGCGGTGTTGATTATCGAACCGCCCGCTGGCATATGCGGCACCGCCGCTTTGCAGATCCAGAACATGCCGTAAAGGTTAGTTTTCATGGTGCGGTCGAACTCTTCATCGCTGATTTCATCAAGCGACTCGCGGGTCATCTGGAAGGCGGCATTGTTGACCACGATGTCAATCTTGCCGAAGGTATCGGCCGCTTTCTGCACCAGCGCGCGGCAATGGGCGGCGTCGGTAATATCGCCTGCCACCAGCACGGCCTTGCGGCCCGCCTCTTCCACCAGACGCGCGGTGTCTTTCGCGTCGTCATGTTCGTCCAGATAAGAGATCAGCACATCAGCGCCTTCGCGGGCGTAAGCAATCGCCACGGCGCGGCCAATACCGGAATCGCCGCCGGTGATGATGGCGGCCTTGCCTGCCAGGCGGCCGGAACCTTTATAGCTGGTTTCACCGTGATCGGGCGTCGGCTGCATCTCGGCCGTGCTGCCAGGGACATTCTGCTGCTGTTCCGGGAATGGCGGTTGTGGACGTGTCGTCATGGTTTTCTCTCCTGTTTCTTTTCATTTCGCGTGCCGCGAGGGCTTAGCCACGAAAGACTGCGGGGTTTCAGGAACCTGACGCTGCTAAGCGCCAACGATAAATTCAGGTTTCAGTATAGTTGACGAGTTATATATGCAAGCGAAGCGGGAAACCAGACGGGTAAATTTCACCCACCGCCCGGCGTTATTTCTCATGCGGAATTACACGCAAAGGATATTATTATCGGGGCGGAAACGCGGACGCTAATTCTCTTTATTTACATAGGGTTACGCTAATATAATTCCTCTGCCGGCGAGCTGGAATATTACCGCTCTCGCTCGACGCTTTTATTCTTATAAAGCACAGTCCATAAGCCAGTAATAACGCCGGGCAACGACTGGCGCGCCCGGCGTTTTTAGCGAGGCATGACTTAAATATTCAGATCCACCCACAGGGCGGCGTGATCGGAGCCCGCCTGCTGCGGTTTTTTAAGCTCCGGGTAGACGTCCCATTTGACGGGGCGCTCGCCAGGCCACATCCCTTTGCGAATAACGCCGCCGGCGGTGACGCTCTCCCAGAGCGCGGGCGACAAGAGGATGTAATCGAGCTTGTTATTTTTAGCGCTGTTGCCCCAGGTGCCGGGAAAACCGCCGGTATCGAAAGACGGGTGCGTAAAGGCGTCGCGCAGATCGGTGCCTTGCAGCAGCGGCGAGAGCGTATCGCTGTCCGGCGTGTCGTTAAAATCGCCCGCGATGGCGATAAACCGCTCCCCGGCGTCGCGTCGCGCCTGATAGATTTCCGCCACCCGCTGCGCCTGCGCTTTACGGCGCGCGTCAGACTCGGCTTTACCGCCATAGCCTTTGCTTTTCAGGTGGTTGACCATCACCCACAGCGTCTCGCCGCTCGCCAGCGGCACCGCGTATTCCGGGCAGTCGCGCGAGAAAATCAACTGGCCGCGCGCGTCGCGGTCGTCGACATGGCTGCGCATCGGGCCGATGGGATAATCTGCGCCGGTGAGCAGACCCACATCAATACCCCGACTGTCGTTACCGTCGATGACCATGACGTGGCGAAACGGCTCGCCGCCGAGCGCTGCAATGATCTCCTGGTTGAACGCCGCCAGCGCCGGGCGGCTTTCAGCCTCCACCACGGCCAGCACATCGGCGTGCAGGTCGCTCATTACTCTCGCGGTAATGCGCATCGCGACTTCATCGACAGGCGACTCAATCAACTCCAGCGACCCGACCCAGTCGGCGCGCCCGCTCGCGATAATCTCAATGCCGCCGTCGCGTGGACGCTTTAGCAGACTGCCGCGGTTGCGACGCAGAATAACAAACGGCCCGGTGTCCGACTTCTCAAGGCCGAGCGCCACCAGCAGTTTCACCATCTCTTTTTTGCTGGCCTCGCTGTAGGTAATCTCGCCGAGTAGCGCATTAAGCCTCGCGAATTTCTCCAGCACCGGCCGCCCCTGCGACCAGCTTCCCTGCGACATCACGCGCGCGCGATCGAACAGGTTTTCTACGTTATATGACGCCAGACGCATAGCCCCTCCCGTTATGGTTATCCCTCGCCGTCGTCCTCTCACGCCAGGCGTTGGGTTAACTTTGAGTGTGGCAGCAAAATGTGACGGGCTCAAAACAGGCGCGGCGGCGTAAAACGCGCTGGCATTCGTCGCCGTAATCCGTACCATACACGCCACGCACAGATACAATATTCGGGCCTGCTGGCGCACAAGGCGAAAACGCCGCGCGCGGGCTGGCCAACAGTGAATTCGCGCGCCGGGCAACCCGCCAGAGCGCGCCGCAACGCAGAACTGAGCCACTTTTAAATGTCTGAAATCCAAGAAATTAGCAAAAAAGAGCAGTACAACCTCAACAAGCTGCAGAAGCGTCTGCGCCGTAACGTGGGCGAAGCTATCGCTGATTACAACATGATTGAAGAAGGCGACCGGATCATGGTCTGCCTCTCCGGCGGTAAAGACAGCTATACCATGCTTGAAATCCTGCGCAATTTGCAGCAGAGCGCGCCGGTCAATTTTTCGCTGGTGGCGGTGAACCTTGACCAGAAACAGCCGGGTTTCCCTGAACATATCCTGCCGGAATATCTGGCCGCGCTGGGCGTGGAATATATAATCGTTGAGGAAAATACTTACGGGATCGTGAAAGAGAAGATCCCGGAAGGGAAAACCACCTGCTCGCTCTGCTCACGCCTGCGTCGCGGCATTCTCTACCGCACCGCGACCGAACTGGGCGCCACGAAAATCGCGCTCGGCCATCATCGCGACGACATTTTGCAGACGCTGTTCCTGAATATGTTTTACGGCGGCAAGATGAAAGGCATGCCGCCGAAACTGATGAGCGACGACGGCAAACATATCGTTATCCGCCCGCTCGCCTACTGCCGCGAAAAAGATATTGAGCGTTTTTCTCAGGCGAAAGGCTTCCCGATTATCCCGTGTAACCTGTGCGGCTCGCAGCCGAACCTGCAGCGTCAGGTGATAGCCGACATGCTGCGCGACTGGGATAAGCGCTATCCAGGCCGTATCGAAACCATGTTCAGCGCGATGCAGAACGTGGTGCCGTCGCACCTGTGCGACACCGAACTGTTCGACTTCAAAGGCATTCATCATGGCGCTGAAGTGGTGAACGGCGGCGATCTGGCGTTCGACCGCGAAGAGATCCCGATGACGCCCGTCGGATGGGCGCCGGAAGATGACGCGGCACCGCCGATGCAGCGCCTCGACGTGCTGGAAATCAAATAATCCTGAGCCCTTCTTTCGGAGGGCATTTTTTTGCGCGCTCAACGCATGTGCGGCGGCGGATCGTCGATGGGGCGCGGGTCCGGCGATGGCGGGTCGGGAATGGGTTGCGGCGTCGGGATCGGATCAGGTACCGGAACCGGATCGATGGGCACCGGGTCGCTCATTTGAATCACATACGGAGAATGCATAGCCTTTTCCTTTTGTGGTTGCGGATAAGGTAAGCGTAGAGGAGATGCGGCAGAAGGGAAAAGCGCGGCGCGGCTGCTGCGATAAAACGCCCGGGTTTAACACCGCCAGCGCGTCAAAAAAGCAAAAAAAAGCCGACTTAATAAAGTCGGCGTCGTACGAATCAATTGTGCTATGCAGTAATTCAAAAAAGGAAGTAAGACAATATGGAGCGCAACGCCCATCGCTTGACGTTGCATTCACCTGCGACAGCCATCATGCCGTGAAACCCTGTGCCATTTTTTGATATGGCTCAAACTCACTGTCCTTTTTCCCACGCATCGCTGATAAAATGCTAATTTTTACAACCATTTACTTCGATGTAACCACCACGTAACACCACCGATCACCAGCACGAGCGCGATACAAAAGATACTGAAGCCCAGATGCCAGTCGCCGCCGGGGATGCCGCCAAGGTTGACGCCGAACAGGCCGGTGAGAAAAGTGCTGGGTAAAAAGACCATGGCCATTAGCGACATTGTATAGCTGCGACGAGAGAGCGACTCCTGCATAGTCTGGGAGATCTCATCGGCCATCACCGCCGTGCGCGCGATACAGGCGTCGATTTCGTCAAGCCCGCGGCCCAGCCGGTCGGCGATATCCTGCATACGTCGACGATGATCGTCATTCATCCAGCTAAAGCGCTCGCTGGCAAGGCGCGAGAAAACGTCACGCTGCGGCGACATATAACGGCGCATCACAATAAGCTGTTTGCGCAGCAGCGCCAGCACGCCGCGCGGCGGTACGATCTCTTCCAGCAGATTATCTTCAAGGTCGATAATTTTATCGTGCAGCTCTTCGATAAACTCGCTGGCGTGATCGGTCAGCGCGTCGCAGGCGTCGACCAGCCAGCCGCCGACGTCCGCCGGGCCGCTGCCCTCGTTGAGATCGTGAATAATGTCGTCAAGCGCCAGTACTTTACGCTGACGCGTGGAGACGATGAGCCGTTCGTCGATATAAAGCCGCATCGCCACCAGCTGATCCGGACGCTCGTCGGTGCTGCCGTTGATGCAGCGCAGCGTAATCAGCGTGCCCTCGCCCATGCGGGTCACACGCGGACGCAGGCTTTCGCCCGCCAGCGCGTCGCGTACCAGATTAGGTAAGAGCGGCGTTTCGGCGAGCCACTGGGCGCTTTCCGGGTTGGTATAGTTCAGATGCAGCCAGCACGGATGCTCTTTATCAATAACGCAGTCATCCTGCAGCGGCTGTACACCGCCATGCCCATCCAGCAGCCAGGCGAATACCGCATCCGGCACGTTCACTTCAGAGCCCTTAATGGCCTCCATCGCGTCTCCTGATGATTAAGTCGGGTAACCAACTGGCCTTTGCCAGCGCCACGTTACGCTGTCGTTAACGGTTTTCCAGCGCAGCCTGAATGGCGTCTGCCAGTTCAGCCAGATGGTGGCGGGTATATTCGATATCTTTGGCGAGTTTGTCACGCCCTTCATAGCCGTTCGGCGCGGCCACGGAGGCTTTAATAACTTCCAGCGCGGCGTTGACCGCCAGCAGGCGTTTTTCCGCATCGCTGCGGGAGGAATAGTTTTCAGGCAGCATCGCTACGCTCCGGTCATTCAACTGGCCTTTATGGTGGTACATTGCGCAGGAATTTCAAGCCAAAGCGTGTTGGTTGCGGTTTAAAACAGCGCCACCAGCAGCGCGACGGGGAAACTCATCGGCCATGTTGCGCCAACCAGCGTCGCGCTCAAAAGCTTAATACTGGTTTTGTCTTTAGCGATGAAGAAAGTGATCAGCGCCGCGATCGCCGCCATGACGGCGTAGAAAACGAGCATATGTTGGTAAAGCGTCATGAATGCGGGTGTCCATACTGAGAGTGCGGTCGCAATATGCGATTTTTTATGACGCAGATCAAGTATCAATTCTCCCTGCCGCACAGCAAAATTTGATCTGCCTTACTGAATCCTTACCGTTTACGCGGATGAATCAAATCCGCGCGCAATGTGTTAACGTCGGCATATCGAAAAAGTGACAAACTGAGGCCGTTACAACGCAATGAGAACCACGCGCGTCACGTTACGTCTTTCCCACGCTGTCAGCGACGTTATGTTGGATGACATCAAAGCCATCATTCCTGCGGATGCGTTACAAGTGTTTATTAATCAGCTGGATGAAACCCAGTATGCCACGCTGGAGTGTATCCAGACGGAGCAGAACTGTTCGCTCATCGCCTCCGCCATTGTGGTCTGGCGCCAGCTCGGGCATATCAAAAGCCTGATTTATCGCAACGGTGATGTGCTGCGCGACGTCTCGGACGCCAGCCAGTTTCAGATATTCACTATGCTGCGCGCGCCGCTCACGGTGCTTGCCATTCGCTGACCCGTTTTAAGAAAATTCTCAACCTTTCCCCTCGCCTGCCGATAACCCTCTGAAAATGGACGGGGGAACGTTGATGCTACCTGGAATACCTACGCTTGCGCTGGCCTTTACGCTCTGGCTGCTGATTTTTATCCCTTCTTACAAAATCGCCCGGCGGGCAGGTTTCGGCTGGTCAATGGCGCTACTGCTGACCATGCCAGGCCTGAACATTGTCGCCTGGTGGTGTTTTGCATGTATGAAATGGCCGGCGCGCCGTTACTTCTGAGAAAACCTGTGTGGTGACAATACGGGGCGCCTGGATAAGCACGCGCTCCGCTTTCTCCTGCGCCCGGCCTTAACAGAATAAAAAAACGCTTATTGTTAAAGCTCTCTGTCACCTTGCCGATGAATCAGATAGCCCAACGCCTGCGTTGACTCTAAAAGCCCTGAGGCGCCTGCGCCTGAAAAGAAGCCGTGCTTGAAGGTAGCACCCTATGTTTAGCCACATCGACAGAAAAGACGCCAGACGCATGGCCGCCCTGGACATGCTCCGGGGAGATCACGGGCATCAGGACCCGGTACTGCTGCAATTCGCCAGGCTCGCCAGCCTGGCGCTCGGCGTGTCCGGCTGCTTTATTGCCGTGGTGGATAAAGGGGGCCTTCCGGTACACCTCGCACACCCTGAGCCGTTACAGGTCGACGCTGCGGTATTAACGCAGCCGCTTTGCGCGCCTGGTCAGCCGGTCTGGTGCAGCGACACCACGCTTGATGAACGCGCGCGGGCGCATCCGCTCGCCGCTGGCGCGCCGCAGGTGCGGTTTTACGCCTGCGCCCCGCTGCGCACGCGCGATGGCAGCCTCACCGGCACCATCGGCCTGACAGATACCTCGCCGCGCCCGTTTGACGATGAGCGCGCGCAGACGCTGACGCTTATCGCCGGGCTGACTGGCGCCTGGCTTGAGACGTTAAACGCCGTCGGCTTTCTGGATCCAGTGACGCGCCTGCCCAACCGCCAGAAACTCCTGGCCGATATGGAGCGACTCAGCGCGAGCGGCAGCACCGAACGCTACTCTCTGATGATTTTCGACTGCATCGACATGCCCACCGCCTATGAACTGGCGCGCTCGCTCGGCATGCCGGCGCTGGAAACGTTGCTTAACGATCTTGGCCCTCTGCTGCGCATGAAACTGCGGCTGAAAACCGACACCGTGCTTTATAACGTGGCGACTGGCCGCTACGCCCTGCTGTTAAAAACACGCAATCAAAAAGCCATTCGCCGCAACGCCGCGACGCTGCCGCTGGTAAACGCGCGGATGTTGCAGGGGATCAACATCCGGCTGAATATTTTTGCGGGCGAGGTGGGCTGGCAGCCGGAGAAAACCACGCCTAACGAGGCGCTACGGCGCGCCATTAGCGCGCTGCACGAGGCTATCTGGCTTAACAAACGCCATATGGTGTTCGACCCCGAGCGCGATGAAAAACGTAATGTCGATTTCCAGTTGCTGCATGACCTCAGCGAAAGCATCGCGAAAAATCGCGGGCTGTATCTGATGTACCAGCCGAAAATCAAACTCAGCACCAGTAAAGCGGTAGGCGTCGAAGCGCTGCTGCGCTGGCGTCACCCTACGCGCGGCGACATTCCGCCGGGCGTGTTTATCCCGCTGGCGCAAAACACGACGCTGATGGATGAAATTACCCAGTGGGTCATTGGCGCAGCGCTGTCACAGCTGCAAAAGTGGCATCGTCAGGGCATCGTCCTGCCGGTGTCGGTCAATATCAGCGTCAGCGACCTCTCACGCAGCGGCTTTGCCGATGCGCTGGAAGCGCGCGTGCTGCGCGCAGGGCTGTCGCCGAACGATATTCGTATTGAATGTCTTGAGACCGAAAAAGCGCTGGAGAGCGAAACGGCGCTCAGCGAGATGGAGATGCTCAAGCTGCGCGGTTTTAAGATCCTGCTGGATGATTTCGGCGCCGGTTACAGCAATATCAACTATTTGCGCCGCATTCCTATTGATATCATTAAGCTTGACCGCTCACTGACCAGCCGTATTGCCGAGGATCGCGCCAGCCAGATTATCGTGCGCAACGTTATCCAGATGTTGAAAGAACTTGACTACGTCGTACTGGCCGAAGGCGTGGAAGATGCCGAAACCGCGCGCCTGCTGCTGGAGTTCGGCTGCGATGAAGCGCAGGGCTATTACTTCTCGCGCCCCGTGGAGCCTGACTATATCGCGCAGTGGATATAGATTATATTTCCGGCGCATAAAATCTGAAGCGCCGGAAATATATCCATGCCTGAACCCAGCGCACCGGCAAATAACCACCTGGTTTCTGCGGTTTATTATTAACCACTGCTACCGTCTAATATGTGTATTAATATACCCTCCCCGGCATTCCATCCCAACATGATGCTGAATAATCACAGAATTAAAAAAGGGTGTTGTAAACGGATATTTCCCGACTACGCTTATCTCATACCTTAGCCCTTCACTAAGGTTATCTTTGCCATCACCAGGGAGACCATTGGTTCAGGGAGGAGCCATTTTTTTACGTCGCATCGCCGCACCGCCTGTCCTGCCCGCACTTCTCGCGTTACGTTTGCTTGCTCTCGTCATTCCACACGCTACGTCGCGCGCTCCTTGTCAGGCAAACTGCCGGATTGCCGCAGGCGCCAGGAAATGCGACAAAATATAACAAGCGCCTGCAAAATATGAATTACCTTTGCAGCTTTTATAAATAGTTTAATATCCCCACACCCGTTGCGCCTGAATATTCCATAATTAACAAACGAAGCGCGGAAATTAAAAAACAACCCTGAAACACCCTGCAAAATACAGCCGTAAAACAGTATCTTCCTGGAAGATTTTTATTTTTCTGCGCATTTAACTTGCGCCTGTTAAATACCTTACCTACAGTTATTAATACCTTTTCGACAGCAGTGATGCATTGCTGAATTAAGTAAGACCAACAACATGAGGAGATATTATGACTCAGCATCGTGGTGGTTCAGGTAATTTCGCAGAAGATCGTCAACGCGCTTCCGAAGCAGGCCAGAAAGGCGGTCAGCACAGCAGCGGTAATTTTAAAAATGACCCGCAACGCGCTTCTGAGGCTGGTCAGAAAGGCGGCCAGCAGAGCGGGGGGAATTTTAAAAATGACCGTGAGCGCGCCTCCGAAGCGGGGCGCAAAGGCGGGGAAAACAGCCACGGCGGCGGTCGCTCCTGATTGCGCGCGATAAGCGCTCCGCTCTGACGGGGCGCGTAATCACCATCAGGTATTTCCCTGACAATAATCCCGGCTAATAAATAAAAAGGAGAACGCCCCTCGTTCTCCTTTTTTTGTGTTTGCCGCCGGGTATTACACCGTGTGGCTGCTGAATATCCAGGCACTCTCCGTCTCGTCGGTTAACATGACGTCCTGTGCCTCGCCGCTTGGCAGAACAAAACAGATAATCTCCCCTCCAGCCAGCGTGGAAAATTCATTTATCTGCTGCGCTTTATCTATCTCAAACGTTTTTATCGTCTCCCCGGTGACAGTATCCGGTTCACTGACGCTATAGGTGGCGGTAAAATCCACTTCCGGGCGGTCTTTCAGATGTAGCTGAATTGAAGGCATATCGGCTCCCCAGGTGACGCATTGACTTCAAGTGTAGCCCACGCTCGCCATGCCTGGATAAGTGGCGCGGCGAGATATCCCCACTTTAGTAATAAAATTAAAGCGATGCGAAACGCGGCCGATAACAGATTTGCATGAAAGCAGTCGCTGCGGCTGGCGTATCTTCACGCCACACCCGCCAACCATCACACCTGGAAGCGAGAGTGCGTGTTATCGCGCTTGCAGGAAAAGGGAGAGTGAGATGAAACGGTCTGGCATTCTGGCACTGGTCGGGGCAGTTTTTTTGTTGCAGGGGTGCGATGCGGACAGCATCGACCAGGTTAAAGCGCTCAGCGCCGGGGAGCACTCCATCGGCGAAACCTTTGAGGCGCGCACCGACTGCGTGAACGGCGCATGGCGCACCTTTGAAGACGCCGGCGGGCGCGATGTCGTGCTCTACGCCTGCAAACTGCCGGCATCCGAGCTTGCCGGGCTGACCGATCAATTTCGCGTCCACAGCAATCAGCTGGTCGCGCAGAATACCACGGCGCGCTGGCGCGCCGCCCACCGCGATGATGTCGCCCGCGTAATGAGCGAAGTGAGCATTCGGGATGTCGAGCTGCTGTATGTCTGGCGCATCGACGGCGGCAACGCGCCTCAACTGGCGGATGTCGAAATCAAAGCGGCCACCACCTTTTCAAGTTTCAGTTACAGCGTCAGCCAGCCAGAGGCGTTCATCGCGCTGGCCTCAAACCACGCCGTGTCTGATCTCTTGTCACAAAGCCTGTTTCCGCAGCTCGATAAAAACGCGGGTCCGCTTTACCAGCAGCTGAGCGCGCTGTAATTACTCTGACTCGCCGTGTACGCGGCGAGCCTGAGTGAGATCCAACACGCCCTGCATCATCGCTTCGCACCACGCGGCATAGTCATGTCCGCTCGACCACGGATGAAAACTCACCGCGTAGCCCTTCTCTTTCAGCGTCTGCGCAAATTCCACGGTATTGCGGTAAATACCGCCATCCGGCCCCTGCGTTTCAAACCTCCCTGCCTGTAGCCAGAAACGCACCGGCAGACGCGGCGCACGTTGATATTCGCGCGTCAGCCAGCTCGCGGGCTGCCCTTTCGGCGCCCACCAGTACGATCCTGACAGGCTCAGCACATTACCGAATGCTGCCGGATGGCGCAGCGCCACCCACGACGCCGCCAGCCCGCCGTAGCTGGAGCCGGTGACGATAGTGCGCCGCCCTTGAGGTTCAATACCGCGCGCCCGCAGCCAGGGAAGCAGCTCCAGCGCCATCATGTCGGCGAAATCGCGGTTGGGCGGCAGCTCGTGGCTGCGCCGCGCGAAGTCAAGGCTGTCGATAAATACCACATTCACCGGCGGCAGGCGGTGGTCGGCAATCAGGCGGTCGACCACCGACGCCAGCCGGTAGTCCTCCTGATACGTATTGCCGTCAAAGACCATCAGCGTCCAGCGCGCCGCCTTTGCCGGTCGATAGAGCTGGATATCACGCCGGTTGCCGAGCCGCGCGCTGTCAAACGTATGGCGTGTCAGCGTGCCGTGCCGCACGCCGTTGAGATCCGCCGGTACGCCACACTGACGCCCGCCGCCGAGCGCCAGCAGCGACGCGCGGTTCCAGCGGTCATCCTGGCCTGGGAGAAACTGCCGCGGGTTAAGCGGATCCGCCTGAGCGGTTGCGAGAATAGCGCGGCGTTGTTCGCGCGCCCCGCCATTGGTCTTCGGCACGTCCGGCGCAAGCTTATACTGCATCAGCGTGTCAGCAGGCACCACATAGCTGCGAAACCAGACGTCTGACTGACCAAGCCGGAACAGCGGATCGTGATCGCCGCCAGGGGAGCCGAGAATAAACACGTTACGGCGCGCGCCGCGCCATAAAAACGTGACGCGCCGGTGGTCATTGTCGACCGGCTCCACCAGCGGCGTGCCGCGCGCGGCGATCTGGCGCCAGAACGCCGCGGTGTCGCCGCCTGCCGCGAGGTGGCGCGCCAGCTGTTGGAGCGTCGGACTGACCGGTGCGAGCGGCTGTTCGCGATCGAGCGGCACGGTCTCATGCGCCTGCCAGCGCAGCGACCACGGCGTCCCCGCCTCGCCCTCAAGAATAAGCGTCGATGCCTGCTGCGCCGGCAGCGCAAACAGCAGCGAATGCGCGCCATCCGCCGGGCCGCGCGCGACCAGGGCGCGCAGGTTCTGCTGGCGCGCGTCCGTGAGTTGTGCGCGCTGTGCGCCGGAAAGCGTCGCGGCGACATAGTTTTCCTTCATCACCGGCTGGGTAATACAAACGCGCCCGCGGCGGTCAAACGTGCCGCTCAGTTCCCCGCTCGCCGTTCCCTTCAGGCATGAAGCCGCCTCGCCCGGCAGTGTGCTGACGCCCATCAGCAGGCCAATCACTATCGCAATCCGCTTCACTCGACTCTCCTTAAAATTTGTTAACAACTTAATGCAAATGGTAATGATTTTCAATATCATCGAGCCGTTTGCAGTCGTGTGATTTACGCGCGGTTCGCCGTTGCGCCGCCGCGCAGGTTAATGATGAAGACAAGGAAAACGACAGAAATGGTCTTAAAAAATAATAAGATAATAATCCCCGGCATCCTCAGTCTCGCTGCCGTCGGCAGTAGCGGCGCGCAGGCGGCCACGCCCGGTGAAGAGACAATGGTGGTGACGAACGGCGTGGCGGAAGATCCGCACGCCCCGCTGAAAGGCATGGTCGCCACGAAAACCCTCTCCGCCACCAAAACCAGCGCGGATCTTATTCGCACGCCGCAGTCGGTCTCGGTGGTGACGCGCGATCAGATGACGGCGCTGGATGTCACCTCGGTGTCGCAGGCGTTGCGCTACAGCGCCGGCGCGTTTACCGAATATCGCGGCGGATCCAACCGCAACGATGAAGTGTTTGTGCGCGGCTTCAGCTATGTACCGAAATTTCTGGATGGTCTGAGCTTCGGCGCGACCGCGGGATCACAAACCGGCGTGGTCGACCCGTGGCTGCTGGAACGGGTTGAACTGGTGCGCGGCCCGGCATCGGTGCTGTTCGGTCAGGTCAACCCCGGCGGGCTTATCAGCATGACA
The DNA here is from genome assembly GCF_001277195.1 of Cronobacter muytjensii ATCC 51329. Taxonomy (NCBI): domain Bacteria; kingdom Pseudomonadati; phylum Pseudomonadota; class Gammaproteobacteria; order Enterobacterales; family Enterobacteriaceae; genus Cronobacter; species Cronobacter muytjensii. The sequence continues at coordinate 1,729,989 of NZ_CP012268.1, read as the reverse complement.
AGCAAGCGGCCATCCCGCGAGGCGGCGCAACAGGTGCAACTGCGCACCGGCAATCACCGGCTGGCGGAGGGCGCGTTTGACGTGGGCGGCGCGCTGGATGACGACGGCCGTGTGCTGTGGCGCCTCAACGGCCTGGGCCGCGCACAGCGCAACGAGGTGGAAGATTATAAAGAGTCCCGCGTGGCAATCGCGCCCGCCCTCACCTGGTACGCTAACGATCAGACGCGCTTCACGCTGCTGACGAGCTACCAGAAAGATCCCGATGCGGGCTATCGCAATTTCCTGCCCGCTTACGGTACCGCAAAACCAACGCCTGACGGGCGCACCATTGCGCGCGATTTCAACGTCAGCGATCCGGATTACGACACCTCGCGCCGCGAGCAAACCTCCGTGGGTTACGAGCTGGAGCATCAGCTTAACGACGCCGTCACCCTGCGCCAGAATGCCCGCTACAGTCATATTACCCAGGAGTATCGCTATCTGGTCTATGTGAACAGCGCCGCCAGTTCGACCGTGTTACAGCGCCGTCCGCAGCATGAACAGCGCGACACAAAAGAGTTCGGTCTGGATAACCAGCTGGAAGCCCGGTTTGATACCGCCGATATCAGCCATACGCTGTTGACCGGGTTCGACTATAAGCAGAGCCGCGACCACCAGCGCCTCGCGCGCGACAGCGGCGCCCGCTACAACCTGGACTGGACCCGCCCTGTCTATGGCCTCGACATCAGCGACAGCGCGTTGACGCCGACCACTAACGAACAGCAGGATCTCGATCAGATGGGCCTCTATCTCCAGGATCAACTGAGCTGGAACCGATGGGAACTGTTGCTTTCGGGCCGCTATGACGTTTCAGAGGTGCGCACCGCCGATCTGCTGGACAACACCTCGACGCAGCAGAACGACAATAAATTCACCTGGCGCACCGGCCTGCTCTACGCCTTTGACTTCGGCCTGTCGCCTTACCTCAGTTACAGCACCTCGTTTGAGCCGAATCTGCAAACCAACCGCGCTGCCGGCACCGCGCCATTTAAACCGATGGAGGGCAAGCAGACGGAAGTGGGCCTGAAATATCAGCCGACCGACAGCGTGCTGATGTCGCTTGCGCTGTACGATTTGAAACAGACCAACGTGGCGACGTACAACAGCACGCAGGGCTATTTCGAAAATGCAGGCGAAGTGGAGTCAAAAGGCGTCGAAACCGAACTGCACGCCACGCTTGCACAGCACCTGAACCTGATCGCTTCCTATACCTATACCGATGCCGAAAACGTCAGTACTACCGTGGCGGGCACCGAAGGCAAAACCCCTGCGCGTATTCCGGCGCATATGGCCTCAGCCTTCGCCAGCTATACGCTGCCCGGCGGCGCGTTAAGAGGGCTCACCGCCGGCGCGGGCGTGCGTTACATTGGTACCAGCTATGGCGATGCGAAAAACACTTTCAAAGTACCGTCGGTCGATCTTTATGACGCCATGCTCCGCTACGACCTCGGCGAACTCAATGGCCAGTTGAAAGGCGCCGCGCTGCAAATGAACGTCAACAACCTCGCGGATAAGAAATATGTCTCCGCCTGCGCGTCGGATACCGCGTGCTTCTATGGCGTGGGCCGGACAGTCACCGCCACCGTCAGCTACGCCTGGTAAAACGGTTTTTTATGCATAACACCGGCCCGGTTCGCCGGGTCGGTGTTTTTTTATGCACTTAATATCAATACTTAAGTTAAATTTTCTTTAGCATCCCCCGCCCGCTCATAATGATCAGTTTTTATTCAGTCTTGCGGATTGTTGCGGCAATACCGTTTCACTTCACTATTTAAGAAAAATCGTTCTCCTTTTGGATTAAGTTTTTACTTAATAACTGGCATGTGATTATTGCAGAACACAGTAATGGGGACTATATAGTTCATGGCGTAACGAAAAACGCTTCAGAACGCGTAACAACTCATAAGCAAAAATAAACTTTCTTTACCGTTGCTTCCATAAGTGGATATTTCCGGCAAGAACTTTACCATTCTGCCGCTACAATTACCTGGTACGCATCAGTGAAGGGATGCACACGCCGTTGTAGTCGATAAAACCATAATGGAGGGTAGGATGACCTGGCGGGTTGTTGATTCAGTCGTAAGCACCGATACTAATTCTGTATTTTCATTAATTTCTTCGCAACATTCAATTAAACTTATTTTATGGTATAAAGCCACTTATTATTTGTCGCCAGGGGATAAATTATCAATCAACGGTGAGGCCATTGCCGTCAATAATAAACCCGTTCAGCTTACGTTGTACCGCACCACCCTTTATAACGCGCGATTCTGGCAAACCATCGTTAAGAGTAATACCCACTGTGCCGGCAACCATCAGCGAAGCGTTACAAAATGCATTTATCGCAGTAAATGCAAACTGCACACTTGCCCGTTTCAACTGCATTGAAGCCCTCAGGCGTTTCGCATGGCATTTTCCCGGCAGGCATGGGAAAATCCTGCATCGACACGCCGCCCGGTGACGTCATCATCGCGTCACTCTTCTCTTCCGATAAGGAATTCACGCCCGTGAAAACTCTGCTGAAAACCGTGCTGCTGGCGCTGGCATTAAGCCCGCTCTGTGCGCAGGCGGACGACATCACCCGCAGCGCGGCGACGGACGCCTGTCTTAAACAGGCGGGTGAACATAGCGCCGACTGTCTCGAAGCCGCCGGCCTGGCCTCGGATAATCAGCTCAGGCAAGCGTTCAGCGCTAAAATTACGGCGTTGCAGAATTTCGATTACACCCGCTGGCCGCAGGGCGACGAGGCGAGACGCACGCAGATGGTCGAGGCGTTACAGGTAAGCCAGCAGCAGTGGACCGCCGCGCGGGATGCCTTCTGCACGGCGGCGAGCGCGTCTGCGGCGGGCACGCCCTGGCTTGCCGCTCACGCGTTAAGCTGCGTTATCAATATGAACGCGCGTCGCACAGAGGAACTGGCGCTGATCCAGCCTGAACCTGAAAAGTAATTCGGAGGCTTATTCCGGCCCCGCGCAATGCGGGCGCCGGTTTTCATCAAGAACGCGTTAATATTTGAGAATATACATGGTGCGGCTGTAAGCGACATCTTCAGGGTTATCAATTGGATACCCTTTCAGCCACGGCTTAATTAACCGGCCATTGGTGTACTGATAAATCGGCGCGATGGGCGCCTGCGTGGCGATGATTCGCTCGGCGCTGTTGTAGTCGTCGTTACGCGCTTTCACGGAGGTCTCCTGCGCGGCCTGTTGCAGCACTTTGTCGTAATCCGCATTGTTAAAGCGCGAAATATTGCCGCTGTGGGTCGAGCTTAGCAGTGAAAGAAACGTCGACGGCTCGTTATAGTCGCCCACCCACGAGGCGCGGATCACATCGAAATTGCCGGTGTTGCGGCTGTCGATATACGTTTTCCACTCCTGATTTTTGAGCTTCACCTCCACGCCAAGATTTTTTTTCCACATCGAGGCCACCGCGATGGCAATCTTCTGATGGTTTTCCGACGTGTTATAGAGCAGCGTCAGGTTCAGCGGGCGCGACGGGCCGTACCCGGCCGCCTGTAACAGCGTTTTCGCCTGCGCGTTCAGCTCCTGCTGGCTCATCTGTTCCCACTCTGACGGCACGGGCGTAAAGCCTGCGGTCACATCCGGCGTAAAGCGCCAGGCCGGTTTTTCCCCGGTGCCGAGCACTTTTTCCGCCATGACGCGGCGGTCGATGGTCATGCTGAGCGCAAGACGAACGCGGGCGTCTGCCGTAGGCCCTTTGCGGGTGTTAAAGGCGTAGTAATAGGTGCCGAGCTGCGGCGGCGTAAAGACCTGGTCTGGGATCTCTTTTTTCAGCTTCTGATAGAGGTTTTTCGGGAAGGATTCGGTGATGTCGATATCATTCGCCAGATAGCGTTTGGTCGCTGCAGATTCCTGATTGACCGGTAAAAAGGTGACCTGCGTCAGCACCGTTTTCGCGTTATCCCAGTAGTGGCTGTTCGGCGACAGCACCAGCTTTTCGTTCACCACGCGGTCTTTGAGCACGAATGCGCCGTTGCCCACCAGCTTGCCGGGGCGAGTCCAGTCCCCGCCCTGCGCAACGTTCGCTTTCTGCACCGGATAGAGCGCCACGTTGGCCGCGAGGCTCGGGAACCAGGGCAGCGGTTTATCAAGCGTGACCTTCAGCGTGCGCGCGTCCACGGCGCTGACGCCAAGCGTCGCGGGCGGCTGCTTGCCGTCGATAATGTCCTGCGCGTGCGCCATGCCGGCCAGCGCGAAGAACCAGGCGAACGGCGAGGTGGTTTTCGGATCCACCATACGCTGCCAGCTGTAGACAAAATCCTGCGCCGTCACCGGCGTGCCGTCAGACCAGCGGGCATTGTCGCGAAGCTTAAACGTCCAGATGCGGTTATCGTGTGTCTGCCATTCGGTGGCGACGCCCGGCACCAGTTCGCCCTTGCTGTTCTGATTCACCAGGCCTTCGAAGAGATCGCGCAGCACCTGAATTTCCGGCAACCCTACCGCTTTCGCCGGATCCAGCGAGGCAGGTTCATCTTTCAGATGGCGTACCAGCGTCTGGTGTTCGGCGAGCGCCGTACCGGGCGGCACGTCGGCCGCAAACGCGCCGGTCAGCGCGGTTGCGACCCATAATGCGCTTAAGGTGATGCTTACAGGAATTTTCATGAGGTCCTCGTTCTCTTTAGTCTGGCGCCGAACCGCTCTTTCCGGGCGCGCTGTCGGGGAATTATTTGTTGGATGAATATAAATTGCAAACCACTGTCCCGGATTTTGCGGGCTAACCCTGCGTCAGATCAACGTGTTACTGCCTGCCTGCGCGAATAACAGGCCACGCGCCTTTTGCCGTCAGGCTGTTGAATTTCAGTCCGTTGTCGACAACACTCCTTTTATCTTCCTTCAATGGCGGCCCGGTTATGACCACGCTTAGACCCCGCGCGCAACGCGGCGCTTTATCTGACGACGCCAGGCGTTATGGCGAATCGGCGCTAGGCGCGCCGCTGCTCTGGTTTCCGGCCCCGGAGGCGCAGCGCGCGCCGGGGCTGATTATCGCCGGCACGCACGGCGATGAGAACGCGGCGCTGGTGACGCTCTCCTGCGCGCTGCGCACGCTTGCGCCTACGCACCGACGGCATCATGTGGTGCTGGCGGTTAACCCGGATGGCTGTCAGCTCGGCCTGCGCGCCAATGCGCGCGGCGTCGATCTCAACCGCAATTTCCCGGCCGCGAACTGGCAGCCGGGCGATACGGTTTATCGCTGGAACAGCGCTGCCGAGACGCGCGATGTCACGCTTTCCACCGGCGAAAAACCGGGCTCAGAGCCGGAAACCGCCGCGTTGTGTCAGTTAATTCACCAGCTGAAGCCTGCGTGGGTGGTGTCGTTTCACGATCCGCTCGGCTGTATTGAAGATCCGCAGCAGACGCGGCTTGGTCAGTGGCTCGCCGGGGCTTTCGGGCTGCCGCACGTCACCAGCGTCGGCTATGAAACGCCCGGCTCGTTCGGCAGCTGGTGCGCGGATATCGGGCTTGCCTGCATCACCGCCGAGTTTCCGGCCATCTCCGCCGACGACGCCACCGAACGCTATCTGGCGGCGATGACCGCGCTATTGCATTACGATGATGAAACCTGAGGCGCCGCGTCGGGGTGGAGATAAAGCTGGCCGGGCGTGAAACGTAAGGCGGGCTCGACATCCACCGCAAGCCAGGTGGGGCCGTCGAGATCGGTAAAACGCGCCTGCGGGATGAGCGGCAGCGCGGCGCTGATGGCGCGCGAGGTGCAGAGCATACAGCCCAGCATGACCCCGAACCCGTCATCCGCCGCCTGACGCGCCAGCGCCAGCGCCTCGGTCAGCCCGCCGGTTTTATCAAGCTTGATGTTAATCATCTCGTAACGGCCGGCGAGAGTTTTGAGACTGCCGCGCGCGTGGCAGCTCTCATCGGCGCAAATGGGCAGCGGGTGGATAAAGTTTTCGAGCGCGCGGTCATCCGAGGCGGGCAGAGGCTGCTCCAGCATCTGGACGCCGAGATCCGCCAGCAGCTGACAACGCGCCGCCAGCCCTTCCGCGTGCCAGGACTCGTTAGCATCGACAATCAGCGTCGCCTCCGGCACCGCTTCACGAATGGCGACCATCCGCTCAGTAATAAAAGTATCGTCGAGTTTGATTTTCAAAAGCCGCGCGCCCTTTTCCCAGAGCAACGCGGCGTTCACCGCCATCTGCTCCGGCGCGCCGATAATGACCGTTTGCGCGGTGGTGTGCTGGCCGGGCAGCGTCACCTGCAAATGCGCGTCCAGCGTCTCGCCTGCGCGGCGGGCTTCAAGATCCCAGAGCGCGCAGTCAATGGCGTTGCGGGCGGCGCCAGCGGGCAGCAGCCGCTGCAGCGCGGCGCGATCAAGCCCGGTTTCGAGCTGCGGGACGACCGTCATGATCTGCGCCATCACCGAGGCGACGCTCTCGCCATAGCGCGGGTATGGCGTGCATTCGCCCACGGCGCGCACGCCCTCTTCTTCCAGCTCCACCACGACCACCACCGCTTCACTGCGGCTGCCGCGGGCAATCACAAACGGCGAATGGAGCGGCCAGGCTTCCTGATACACTTTTACGCTTCTCATTATTTTCCTCGCAACGGGCTTTGCCTCAGTATAGCGACTGGAAAGTTAGCCTGCCGGGACAGTTTTTTATATTCATCGCCCCTGTGATCACATACACTAGCGGCGACGTTAACTATATGTAAACAGGAAGATAACTATGTCACAAATCGTCTATTTCCAGGGCAATCCGGTTTCCGTGGTCGGTCAGATCCCGCAGGCGGGCAGCAAAGCGGCACCGTTCAGCCTGGTGGCAAAAGATCTGTCTGACGTCTCACTGAGCCAGTTTGCCGGTAAGCGTAAAGTACTGAACATTTTCCCAAGCATCGATACCGGCGTCTGCGCCGCGTCCGTGCGTAAGTTCAACCAGCTGGCGACCGGTATGGAAAACACCGTCGTGCTGTGTATCTCCGCTGACCTGCCGTTCGCGCAGTCCCGCTTCTGCGGCGCGGAAGGCCTGAGCAATGTCATTACGCTCTCCACCCTGCGTAACGCGCAGTTCGCCAGCGATTACGGCGTTGGCATCGACGAAGGCGCGCTGAAAGGCCTGACCGCCCGCGCGGTGCTGGTAGTGAACGAGAATGATGAAGTCGTGTTCAGCGAGCTGGTGAATGAAATCACCCATGAGCCGAACTATGACGCCGCGCTTAACGCGCTGAAAGCGTAAGCGCCGCGCATAAAAAAAGCCTCCGCATGCGGAGGCTTTTTTATTGGCGTTACTCTTCGCCTTTGCGCTGGCTTAAGCCATATTCACGCAGCTTATTGGCGATAGCGGTGTGCGAGACACCCAGCCGTTTGGCAAGCTTACGGGTGCTCGGATAGCTGCGATACAGCTGCGTCAGCACCGAGCGTTCGAAGCGACGGGTGATATCGTCCAGCGATCCTTCCATTGCCTCTTCCCCCACCGGCAGCGCCGCGGCGTCGAAATCCGGCAGCAGGATATCCTGCGGGCGCAGTTCATAGCCGTCGAGCTGGGTCAGCGCGCGGTAAATCGCGTTTTTCAGCTGGCGCACGTTGCCCGGCCAGCCGTAGCGGGTTAATACGCCGCCCAGGTCGCTGGCGAGCTTCGGGCGCGGCACACCCTGCTCATCGGCGAAGCGGGCGACAAACATTTCGGTGAGCGGCATGATGTCCTGCGGACGGTCGCGCAGCGGCGGCAGATTCAGCGTCAGTACGTTGAGGCGATAGTAGAGATCTTCACGAAACGCGCCCTTTTGCACCAGCTCGACAAGGTTTTTCTGCGTCGCGCAGATGACGCGCACATCGACGTGCACTTCATGCTCCTCGCCGACGCGACGGAAGGTGCCGTCGTTCAGGAAACGCAGCAATTTGGCCTGCATTCGCGGCGACATCTCGCCAATTTCATCCAGCAGCACCGAGCCGCCGTTGGCCTGCTCAAAGAACCCTTTTTTGCCTTCATGCGCGTTGGCGTAAGCGCCCGGCGCATGGCCGAACAGCTCGCTTTCCACCACATCCTCCGGAATCGACGCGCAGTTCAGCGCCAGATAGGGCTTGTCGGCGCGCGGGCTTGCCAGATGGCAGGCGTGGGCCAGCAGATCTTTCCCGGTGCCGGTATCGCCGGTGATAAGCAGCGGCGCGTTCAGCATCGCAAGCTTACGGGCCTGATCCACGACCTGTTTCATGCGCGGACTGACGGCGATGATATGGCTGAAGGCGTGCAGATCCTGGCTGGTAAGATTCTGCAGCTGGCGTCCCATCCGCACAGTAGAGCGCAGCATCACGACCGCTCCGGTGAGCATGCTGGCGCCGCTCTCCTCGTCAAGATGCACCGGCGTAATTTCGAGCAGGAAATCCTGGCCGTTAATCACCACGTGTTCGGTATGCGACTCCGCCGGGCTGCTCTCAAGCCAGCGCTGGAAGTTAAACCCGCTGATAAGACTGGCGGCGTTATGGTTACGCAGGCGCGCTTCATTCTGCCCGAACAGCGCGCAGCTGGCGGGGTTGGCGAGCTCGATTTTGCTTTTCATATCCACCGAGAACACCGGCTCCGGCAGCGCTTCAAGCAGCGCGCTCAGCGAACGATGCTCGCGCTCGGACGGCATCCACGGCACGGTGCGCACGTCGGTGACGCCGGGAATGCGGCGGATTTCCGCCATCAGGCTGCTGAAGGCGTTAAATTCCAGCGTGGAAAAATTGAGATAGATTCGCCCGATGGGGTCGATTTCAATACCGCGCAAATCAATACTGCGCAGCACCAGAAGATCGAGCAACTCACGGGTCAGACCGAGGCGGTCTTCACAAAACACTTCAAGACGCATGGCGGCACCTTCACGCATTGAGCTAATGAATGGCGAGATAATACTTCAGTTGCCGCAGCCGGGGGAGTGGTCTGTCAACAAAAATTGACAGAGTGCGGTAAAAAGCGGCGTCATGCTGTAAACCTGAGCAGGCATGACGCCGTTGCGGTTACTCTTCGCGTTCGCGTTTCTGCTTTTGCAGCGTGGTTTTCACTTCGCTCAGCAGTTGTCGGCGGAAATCGCCAAGGCGCGGCTTGTCGTCTCCGGTCCAGGGGAGCGGACGGCACAACTCCATCGCCTTTACGCCAAGACGCGCGGTAAGCAGCCCCGCGCCCAGCCCCTGCGCCACGCGGGCCGATACGCGGGCGGCAAGATCCTGTGACATCCAGTCCAGTCCGACCTCACGAACCATCTCGCTCGCGCCCGCGAACGCCATATTCAGCAGGACCAGGCGAAAAAGACGGATACGGCTGTAGTAGCCAAGCTCAATGCCATAAATGGCCGCGATGCGGTTCACCAGCCGCAGGTTGCGCCAGGCGATGAACGCCATATCCACCAGCGCCAGCGGGCTTACCGCTATCATCAGCGTCGATTCCGCCGCCGAGCGGCTGATGGCGCTGCGGGCCTGGAGATCGAGCACCGGCTGGACAATCTGCGCGTAGAGCGTCACCACTTCACGATCGCTGTGGGTTTCATGGATTGCGGCATGCCAGCGCGCCAGCGCCGGATGCCCCTGCGTAAGCCCCGCCTGGCGCGCCAGCTTCTCGCAAAACGCACGCCCTTTTCCGCTCCCGTGGCTCGCCAGCAGTTCACGCGCCTCGTCGCGCTCCACGGCGCGTTCGCGCAGCCGATGCAGCCTGCGCCACTCACTCGCGAGCGCGCCGACGCCCGCCGCCACGATGAGCCCGCCCGCGACACAGCCGCCGAGCGCAATCCAGTCATGGGTGCGCCAGGCATTCGCCGCCCACTGCGCGCCCTGGGCCACCACGCTGATGCCAAAGATGCCAAGGCCAGCGGTGACCATGCGCCGCCAGAGGCTGCGGCGCGGTTTCAGGGCGTTTTCCACCACGCGCTCAGGCGCGTCGGGCGCCAGGAGTTCCTCTTCGGCCACCGGGATAAATTTCTGCGCCTGCGCCTCGTCAAACGCCTGGGTGGCGCGAAGCGTCGGGCCTGCCTCCGGGCGCAGCGGCTCGTCAAAGTCGCGGCGCGGTTTGATCTCGCTCATCGCAGTTTGTCTCCTGTTAAAAACTCCAGCACCGCGTCCAGGCGGATGTGCGGTAATGGCCGGTCAACCTCCATCTCGCGCGGGCGAAACGCCTCAAACTGAAAGCCCTGCTGCTGCCAGAACGCGCTGCCGGGCAGCCGTGGGGGCACGTCGCCAGGGTAAACCGTCAGCGGCACGCCGTCGCTTAAGCGGTGGCCGCGCAGCGCCGGGACGCTTTCGCCGTGGCTCTCCACCATCCCGCTTTCGGTCGCCTGGATTGAGGCAATGCCCATGCAGTCCATATCTACGCCTTCAAACGCGGCGTTCTGCCACGCCTCCTGCACCAGTTGCGAGAGCAGCGACACCAGATTCGCGTGCTGATCGTGGGTCACGTGATCCGCTTTGGTGGCGGCGAACAGCAGCTTATCGATAACCGGCGAGAAGAGCCGCCGGAACAGCGTGCGTTGCCCATAATGAAAGCTTTGCATCAGTTGGGTGAGCGCAAGGCGCATGTCATTAAACGCCTGCGGCCCGCTGTTGAGCGGCTGGAGACAGTCCACCAGCACAATCTGACGGTCGAAGCGCACAAAGTGCTCGCGATAGAAGCCTTTGACGACTTTTTCGCAGTAGTAGTTGTAGCGCTCGCGCAACATGCCGATGTTCGTCTGCTTGCCCGCCTGCGCGAGTTTCGTCTCGCCCGCCTCATCGACGCCCGGCCACGGAAAGAACTGCAACACCGGCGCGCCCGCGAGATCGCCTGGCAACACAAAGCGCCCCGGCTGGATAAAATGCAACCCTTCGCGTTTGCACTGCATCAGGTAATCGGTCCAGGCCCCGGCAATCTCAGCAAGGCGTTTTTCATCGCCCGGCGCCAGCGGATCGAGCCCTTCACACAGGCTGCGCCAGCGCTGCGCCCAGACGGCGCGGTCGCCTTGCAGCAGCCCCGTCATCTGGCGCGACCAGCTCAGGTAATCCTGCGCGAGCATCGGTAAATCCAGCAGCCATTCGCCAGGGTAGTCAACGATATCGAGCCACAGCGTGGAGGTATCTTTAAAGTGGCGCAGCAGCGACTCGCGCGACCGGTAGCGCAGCGCGAGGCGGATTTCGCTGACGCCCCGCGTCGGCGTCGGCCAGGCGGGCGGCGTGCCGTAAAGCTGCGCCAGCCCTTCATCATAGGTAAAGCGCGCGACGCCCATATCCTGCTGCGGCACGCGACGCACGCCGAGCAGGCGCTCTTCGCGCACCGGCGAAAAGAGCGGCAGGCGCGCGCCGCTGTTGACTGACAACAGTTGATTGACCAGCGCGGTGATGAACGCGGTTTTCCCGCTGCGGCTAAGCCCCGTGACGGCCAGCCGCAGATGGCGGTCGACGCTGCGGTTCATCAGCGCCTGCATTTCACTCTGAAGTTGTTTAATCATATCCCTGCGCCCGATGCGTTGATTTCCTCTGATAGTAACAGGTAAGGCTTAAACGCGGCGATTCAAGCGCCACTGACGCCGATTTACAAAAACGCGCCGCATGGACAGTGCGCCGGGCCTTCAGTAAGATATTTTCTGATGCGATGTGATGGAGCACGGTCGAATGTCCCCGACCATTTACGATATTGCCCGCGTGGCGAAAGTGTCAAAATCGACGGTATCGCGCGTACTGAATAATCAGACCAATATTTCCGAGGCGGCGCGCGAGCGGGTGTTAAAAGCCATCGACGAACTTCAGTATCAGCCGAATAAACTGGCGCGTGCGCTGACTTCTTCCGGCTTTGACGCCATTATGGTGATTTCCACCAGGTCGACAAAAACCACGGCTGGTAATCCTTTTTTCTCCGAAGTGCTGCACGCGATTATGGCGCGCGCCGAAGAAACCGGCTTCGATGTTATTCTCCAGACGTCGCGTAATAGCGAAGATGACTTACAGAAATGCCTGACACGCATTCGTCAGAAAATGATTAAAGGCATTATTATGCTGAGCTCGCCAGCGGAGGAATCGTTTATTGCAAGGCTCGATGAGTGCGGTATTCCGGTGGTCGTTATCGGTAATGTGGTGGGCCAGTATCAGCATATCTGTTCCGTCGATACCGATAATTACCATGACAGCATCGCGCTGACGGATACGCTTATCGCCCGCGGATGCCAGCGCATCGCCTGCCTTCATGCCCCGCTCGACTATCATGTTTCCATCGACCGGCTCGCCGGATTTCGCGCGAGCCTCGCAAAGCATCGGCGTGCAGACGACCCTGCGCTGGTCGTGGATGGCGGCTATACCCAGGAGAACGCGCTGGCGGCGGCGCGACAGTTGCTCGCCATGCCCGAACCGCCCGATGCGGTGTTTGCCACCGACAGCCTGAAGCTGATGAGCCTTTACCGCGCCGCCGCCGAACGCGATCTGGCTATCCCGCAGGCGCTGACGGTCGTCGGCTACAGCAACGAAACGCTCTCTTTCCTGCTCAACCCGCCGCCTGGCGGCATCGATATCCCCACACAGCAATTAGGCGATATCAGCAGCGCGCTGCTTTTCGCCCGCATTGCCGGAAAGCCCATCCCGGCGCGTACATTAATTCCCACCACGCCCATCTGAAAATAAGCTTCGTCTTACGCGGAGCGTATTAATAGCAGTCTTAATCAGGCCATCGCATTTTCAATTGCGCTGTCGGAGTTCGCGGTAGCTATTCCCGTTAAGGGAAAATGGCGTGGGGTTTGGGAAATTACCGTATTTCCTTAACTGATGGGGCTTTGTTAAACGCTTAACCGGATCGATATCATATCTGGGGCATTTATAACACTCATATGCCCCATATATGCCCCTAAGATTGCCCCACAATACTCAGCTATAACAAGTGGCACAAAGGGAATTCATGTACCTGAACCCGCTGTCAGGTTTGTGCCTGGCGCTGACATACAGAGAACGTCATCATCACAGTGTCTTAAGCATGTATATGCCACAGCTACTATGGCCCGTATCGCCAAGCCGCTCGGGAATATGCTTAAATCCAAAGGATTCGTAGAGGCGTACTGCACGCCTGAGTTCTTCAAGGGTTTCAAGATAACAGGAGTGGTATCCCATTGCAGAAGCCTGAGAAATGATGAACGCGATCATTCGCCTGCCTAGTCCCATTCCTTGTGCGTCGCTTCTGAAAAACAACTTCTGCATTTCGCAAATGCCTTCTTCTCCGCGCAATGGCGAAAGGCCAGCCCCTCCGACTATTTGTCCATTTGCTTCTACAACCCAATATCCGCAGCCCGGATGTTTATAAGCTTCACTCAGGCGCTCGAGTTCAGGGTCATGGAGGCTAACGCCTTCAAGATGGTCAATTTTATTCTCTCGAAAACTGTTACGGATAATCTCTGCGATTGCGCAGTTATCTGCAGGCTCCAGTCTACGGAAAATTACCCCTGATTCACGTTGACGACGTGCGTTACTTAAGCTGACTGAAAAGCGCCTGATGATTTGCTGGAAAAGCTGAATTTCATCATTTGATGACGACGCAAGAGCTTCCACGATAAATCTGTCGGCATTTTCTTCAAGTGCGCAAAGCAGTCGTTCGCCTGATTTGCTTAACCTGAATCGCGAGGCTCTACCATCCTGTGTGTCATTTTCTTTAAACAGATACCCCTCGTCACTAAGACTCCGGAGCGTCCGGCTCATGCTTGCTTTCTCAACACAAAGATTTTTGGCAAGTTCAGTACAACCATATGGCTGTCTGCTGAGTTCAATCAGTATATGACTCTGAAGGGGGGACAGCTCAGTCCCACTCGCTTTACGGTTGAGCATACCTAATTCTCTGACCATTTCACGAAGCGTTGCGCGAAAAGATCGTATTTCTTGCTGTTCCATAGATTAGGTCCTTTAAAGATGCGATGACTCATGATACATAATATTGTTAACACCGTTAACTAAATTGTATATCATGAATCGCATTCAACCAAAAAGGAGTTTTTTATGGAACGCCCCAGGTCAACAGACATCATTCTGCGCAGGACAGTTGCTCTGACCACCATTGCGATGTTGATACTCTGTGCGCTTGTACTATTGAGCCAGTTTTTTTCATCCTGAAAGCCATTCATTAAAACGTTTCGTTTGTAGTGGCACACTGAATTTGGCCATCTGAACAGAGGCGATACGCTCAACTCAGAACATGACAGATGCCCCAGGAAAAATAAGAAGTTTCAGCGCAGAATTTAAATGCGAATCCGCTCCACTGGTCCTTGACCAGAACGACACCGTTGCAGATGCAGCCAGCGCTATGGATGCCGGTTTTTCCACTCATCGTAGCAGCTACAAATACTGGAAAAACCGCCCTGAAAAACCAGACGGCAGACGAAATGTATTACAAAGTCAGGCATGACAAAAAAATAAGCTCCGTCTTAAACGGAGCTTATTTTGTGCATGTTTTAATCAGGCAATGGCGATTTCGGTTTCGCTGTCAAAGAAATGGCATTTATTCATATCAAACGCGATCGGGATACGCTGGTCAGCCTGATAATCTTTATCCGCGCTGGCGCGTACCACCATTTCGTGCCCGCCGACGGTAACATAGAGCATAAATTCCGCGCCGGTTAATTCCGCAACGGTAATTTTCGCCTCAATCATATTTTCCCCTGACGCGCCGGGGAGGATATCTTCCGGGCGAATGCCTAATACCACGGCTTTACGCTGGCAACCGCTGGCGTTGAGTTGCGCTCTTTTATTTACCGGCAGCGGCAGTTTCAGGGTTTCGGTGACGAAGAAGTCGCCGTCGATCGCGCCACGAATAAAATTCATGGCGGGCGAACCGATAAAACCGGCCACAAAGATATTCGCCGGATGGTTATAGACCTCTTTCGGCGCGCCGACCTGCTGCACAACGCCGTCTTTCATAATCACAATCCGCGTCGCCATTGTCATGGCTTCGGTTTGATCGTGGGTTACGTAAATCATGGTGGTATTGAGCTTCTGGTGCAGCTTGCTGATTTCAGCGCGCATCTGAACGCGCAGCTTCGCGTCGAGGTTAGAGAGCGGCTCGTCCATCAGGAACACGCCCGCCTCGCGCACGATAGCGCGTCCGAGCGCCACGCGCTGACGCTGACCGCCTGACAGCGCCCCCGGTTTACGCTTCAGATACTCCTTGAGCCCGAGGATTTGCGCCGCCCAGGCGACGCGCTCTTCAATGATTGAAGGCGCGACCTTCTGCATCTTTAGCCCGAACGCCATGTTGTCATAGACCGTCATATGTGGATAAAGCGCATAATTCTGGAACACCATCGCGATATTACGTGCTTTGGCGGGCACGTCGTTCATACGCACGCCGTCGATTAGCAGTTCGCCGCCGCTGATCGCTTCCAGCCCGGCTATCATGCGCAGCGTCGTGGATTTGCCGCAGCCCGATGGCCCGACGAAGACGATAAACTCTTTATCGGCAATCTCCAGGTTGAAATCTTTAACGACGTGAACCTGGTTGTCATAAATCTTCTGAATATGTTGTAAAGAGAGTTGAGCCATATGCTGTCCTTATTGGCAGCGCGCCGTGGCGCGCCGTTGTTGATTCCAGAGTGCGTGAAGCCGCGGCCAGGTGAGTTGCGCGGTATCGTCGAGCCGCAACTGCGCCCCGTTTAACGAGGCGCCAATCCCGACGGCGATCATCCCGCAGGCATTGATGGCGTCGATACCGGCCTGGGCGTCCTCCACGCCGATGCAGCGTTCCGGACGCACGCCGAGCCCTGCGCAGGCGGCGAGAAAAATTTCCGGGTCCGGCTTGGAGCGCGTCAGCCGGGCGGCATCGGCGCAAAAATCGAAGGCGTCGGCGAGCCCCAACGCGCGTAAAATCGCCGGCGCGTTAAGCGATACCGAGGCAAGCCCGATGCCGATGCTCGCTTCACGCAATGCCGGTAATAGTTCAGCGATCCCCGGCAGCACCGCCTGTGGCGTCAGCGAGCGCAGCGAGTCGACATAGCACGCGTTTTTGCGCGCGGCCAGCGCGGCTTTCTCCGCCGCGCTGAACTGCCCGTCCTTCCCGCCAAAGGTAAGGATGCGCTCCAGCGATCCCATTCGACTGATGCCCTTAAGCTGCTGGTTAAACGTCTCGTCAATGCTGATACCTATGTCCGCCGCTACCTGACGCCACGCCACAAAATGCAGATGGGCGGTGTCAGTAATGACGCCATCAAGATCGAAAATCACCGCGTCGGGTTGCATATCGCCTCCTTGCGCCAGCCGTGGTCGGTCAGGTGAAACACCGTTCTGCCGTCTATCTCCACCGCCGCCGCGTCGATAAACAGCGTGACGGCGCGGTCGGTGATAAGGGTCAGCGTGTCGTGCGTCATCGCAATATTCAGCTGGCAGCCCCGCCAGCAGAACGGGAACGTCAGCCGCGTCCAGTGCTGAGGAAGTGACGGCGTCACGTGCAGTTCGCCTTTTTCAATGCGGATACCGGCGAACCCTTGCACCGCGCCAAGCCAGATAGCGCCGGCCGCCGCCGCGTGAATGCCGTCGTCGCTGCTGTGCGGGGCGTCGCCGAGATCGATGTCGCAACCCGCGCGCCAGAAGCGGTATGCCTCGTCATTGCGCCCGCAGCGGGCGGCTACGATGCCGTGGATGGCCTTGCTCAGCGAGGAGTCGTGAATGGTGCGCGGCTCGTAGTAGTCGAGGTTCGCGGCAACGGTAGCGCTGTCGAACCGCCACGGCAGCATATAGAGCAGCATAACGACATCCGCCTGCTTGAGAATTTGCATCTCATTGACTTCGGCGCGCGAATAATCCAGCAGCACCGACTGGCTGCCTGCTTGCGCCCGGTAGCGCGTCAGGTCGATTGTCGGCTTGCTGAAAAAGGTGTCATCCTGCGCGATAACCCTGTCCTGCCGCGGCATGGGCAGAAAGAGCCGCGCGAGAAAATCCTCGCACTGCGCGATAAATCCGTCGTCCGGGCCGCCCGAACGGCGGCGGGCGTCAAGCGCCAGGGCGACGTTGTAATGCGCGAGATAGCTGGTGTACGCGTTATTGTTGATGTGCTCGGTGTATTCGTCCGGGCCAATCACATCGTGTAGCTCCAGCCGCCCGTTCACCGTCTGCGTCCGGCTGAGCCAGAACCGCGCGGTCTCCTCCAGCAGTTCTCGGCCTTCCTGCGCCATAAACGCCTCGTCGCCCGTCGCCTGCCCGTAGGCAGCGACCGCCCAGGCGATATCCGCCACCAGATGATGCTCCGCTTCAGCAGAGGCGACTTTCTGGCGCAGCCCGGTACGGATATTGATGGCTGCGAATTCCGGCGTCTCTTCATCGCCACTGCGTGCGCTCTCCCACGGGAACAGCGCGCCTTGCCAGCCGCAGCGCGCCGCCTTGCGATGCGCGCCCGCCAGATTCAGCCAGCGGTAGCGCAGCAGCTGGCGCGCTACGCCTGGCGCCGTATGGAGGTGAAACGGCAACAGGAAAACTTCGGTATCCCAGAATACATGGCCCTTATAGCCTTCCCCGGTCAGTCCTTTCGCCGCGATGCTGCTGCGCTCGTCGTGACGCGGCGTCATGGCATGCAGGTGATAGAGCGCGAAATCGAGCGCCTGCTGATCCTGCTCGCGGTCGCTTTCGACCTCAACGCGCGCGCCCTGCCACCAGGTGCGCCGGGTTTGTAAGGATTCAGCCAGCAGCGCGTCGTAGCCTGCGACGGCGCATTCCCGCAGTCTTATAAGCGACTGCGCGGCGGCGTTATCATCCGGCCCGTCGAGCGTTGCGCTGACCCATGCGCACTTCTCCAGCGTAAAGCTTTCGCCTGCGGCGATCGTCTGCTGAGTATGCTGTAACAGACGCCGGTTTTTAGCAGAAAAGCTCACCTGCGCCTGCGGGCTTACCTGGCAGGCGCAGCACAGCGTAACGTCAGAGTGGTTATCCAGCGTGCGGTAGCGCCCCTGCAAATAGCGGTTGTCAAATACCCGCAGTTCGCGCTCCGCCAGATGCTGTCGACCGCTGTTGGTTTGCGTGGCGTCGATGCCCGTCGCGACGCGTATCGTGGCTGAACCGTCATGCGGCGTAATCGCTATCCGCGAGCAAAACGCTCCCAGCCGCTGCGCCGACACAAACCGCGAGCTTGTTATTGTAAAGCGCAACCCCTGCGCCGAACGCCAGTCGACCACGCGCGTCAGTTCACCGCTCGCAAAGCAGAGTTCGCGGTGATACCGCAGGAGCTCACCGCTCAGCAGGCTGAATATCTCGCCATTCAGTTCAATCTCCATGCCGACCAGATCCGGCAAATTCACCAGTTCGGTGGTTTCGCCCTCGCCCGCCCGGTGGTAAAGCCCGGCGAGATACATGCCGCGCGTCTGGGTGACGTAGGCTTCATCATGCGTGGCGCGCACACCGAGCGCGCCGTTACCGGCGGCCATCAGCGTGGCGTATTTGTTGTGGTAATGCGGGTCAAAGCGCGCTTCGACCAGCGTAGTTAACGGATTCATAGTTCAACGCACATCCCTGTTTCTGCCGCCTGATAAATAGCGGCTACCAGCCGCTGGATCTGCCAGCCCTGTTCACCATCGGCAATCGGCGCGGGTTTGCCCTGCACGCAGTCGAGAAACGCCTCCATGCTGCGCTGGTGCCGTCGTTCATCGGCTTTTTCACGCTGCATCAGCGTCAGCAGTTCGCCATCGCAATCCTGATAGATATGGGCCGGGAACAGCGTCGCGCCGGCTTTATCGCCGCAGAACTCGACGTTCATCAACGACTGCGGCGCAATGTTGAGCGCAAAGGAGGTTTCGAGACGTAAAATGCCGCCGTTCGTAAACTCCAGAGTGGCGAACAGCGCGTCCTCTACCGTGTAGCGCTGCGGATCCCAGTGGCCAAACTGGCCGCTGCTTTTGGTCGTGCCAAGCTTCTGGAACGTGTGCGCGGTGACGCGCGAGACCTGCGGAAAGCCGAGCACAAATAAGGCGGCATCCAGCATATGAATACCGATATCTATCAACGGCCCGCCGCCCTGCAACGCTTTATTGGTAAACACGCCCCACCCAGGAACGCCGCAACGCCTGAGCGCGCGGGCGTTGGTTACATAGATGTCACCGAGCACACCGTGTGCGACCTGTTCACGCAGGAGTTGGGTATCGCGCGCAAAACGGTGATGAAAATCATAGGCCAGCACGGTTCCGGCGCGACGCGCGGCCTGGCGCATCTCGTCCGCCTGCGCGGGCGTCATGGCGGGCGGTTTTTCGCACATCACATGGCAGCCCGCGGCCAGCGCCTGCATCACATGCTCATGATGAAAGCGGTTTGGCGAACAGACGCTCACCACATCAGGGCGCGCGTCAGCAAGCAGCGTGGCGACATCGGCGAAAACGTGCCTGATGGCGTGGCGTTCTGCGAACGCCTGCGCCTGTTCAGGGCGGCTGTCGCAGACAGCCACCATTTGCACCTCTTCGCGTGTGCGGTAAAACGAGGCATGGACATTATCCGCCACCTGACCGGCGCCGATAATGGCGACCCGTAGTGGCGAGGCTTGATGAGCACTCATTTCGCACGCCGCCTCTTAACACTGACGCAGGAAATCGAGAGACTGCTGGTACGCCTGTGCCGGATCGTCAGCCCGGATGCGGCACTCGTAGACGATATAGCCGTCGTAGCCGTCGGCGCGGAGCTGGTCGAACGCCACGCGGAAATCGATGGCGCCGCTACCCGGCTGGTAGCGGTGGTTATCGGCGATAAGGGAAGGACGGTGCGGAGTTTTGGAAATTTACCGTATTTTCTGGGCTGAATGGGCTTTTTTAAGCACTTAACTAGCTCGCTTTATGTTCATGTTTGGGGCATTTATGACACTCATGTGTCCCATATATGCCCCACGGTTTGACCTATCATTCTCGGCAATAGCAAGTGGTACAAAGCTATTACATGTGCCTAATCCTGTTGTCAGCTTTGTGCCAGGAGCGGACATTGGTAGCTGGTAAACGCTGTAGTGATACTTCGCCGGGAAGAGTAGAACGGACCTGTCCGGTTTAGATATCGAATAATATTTATCTGATTTCTTTTTTTGCAAAACTGCTGTTTAGGCTTTTCAGCACTTCATTGATTCCTCTGCTTACAATCCGGTCCTCCCGCATAACTGCCCCGAGAGTCCTGTGAAGAGAGGGCGCCACAGAGTAAAGATCTAGCCCCGATCTTTCCTCGATGCATGCAACGGACATTCGGGGAACAATGCTGTAGCCAAGACCTGCACGGACCATTCTTTTAATAGCCTCGATACTGCCAAGCTCCATGACCGGGCAGGCAATATGTCCCGTCTCCCGGAACCACTGGTCAATCAGGGCGCGTGTCCCGCTTCCCGGTTCAAAGATAATCAGCGGCAGCGGCAGCAAGGCGCCCGGAGTCCATATTTTCGCGCTCTGCTCTGATGCATCCTTTTCCATGATGACAACAAACTCATCCGTACCCAGCGGGATGATGCTCAGGTTTTTACCTGCAGCTGGCAGAGTCACCAGGCCAATATCTATACGATTTTCCTCCACGCCCCGCACAATATCGGAAGTATTACCTGTGCGTACGTCCACCTTCAGCAGGGGATGGACCTGCCGCAGTTGCTGCAGTAAGGGGGGCAGTAGATGAATACAGGCCGTTGCGCCTGTGCCGACAGTAACAGTGCCGGTTATCTCATCGGAATGCAGGCACACCGATTCAACTGCTGTACTTACCACTGCATCAATTTTCATGCTGTGCTCAACGAGAGTCAGCCCGGCAGGCGTGGGCCTTACTCCCCGGCTGGTTCGCTCAATAAGTCGGACCTGAAGCGCCTGCTCCAGTTGTCTTATCTGCAGGCTCACTGCCGGCTGCGACAGACCAAGTGCTTCAGCCGCGCCGGAGAAACTGCCCCGGCTGACGACCAGTCTGAAAGTAACCAGGTAATCGAGGTTCAGGTTTGCCATACCAAAATTTTCCTTATGCCGCTGATAAGTCCTGCTGCCTGTCTGAAATTATTCATTCGGGTTAGTCTCTGCTTCTGACCGTAGAAGGAGCCGTACCGATGGAAATAACCGAAGCAGATGAACGACATATTCCTGCCATCCAGCAGATTTATGCTTATCACGTATTGCATGGCACCGCCACTTTTGAAACCGAACCGCCGGATTCGGCTGAAATGACAGCCCGTCTGAAAAAGGTGCGGGCAGCAGGACTGCCCTGGTTTGTGGCGGTTGAAGACGGCGATATCCGCGGGTACTGCTACCTATCACTCTACCGGGAACGGTGTGCCTACAGATTCACCCTGGAGGACTCTGTATATATTGCCCCTGGCTTTCAGGGTAAGGGGATTGGAAAAAAGCTGTTATCGAATGCGGTCGTATGGGCAGAGGCCCGTAGCTTTCGCCAGCTTGTGGCCGTAGTTGGCAACAGCGAAAACACCGCCTCTATTGCCCTGCATAGTGCGGCAGGCTTCAGAATTACAGGAACGCTCAAATCTGTGGGCTTCAAGCACGGACGCTGGCTTGATACGGTCATCATGCAGCGTACGCTTGGGCAGGGCGACGCCACATTTCCGGAAAGTACAGGTTGACTGACGGGTATCTGACAGGCCGCACCATTTTCTGCATTGGCATGACGCAGTTTATCAACTGGGGTATCACATTCTATATGCCGGGAGTCTTCGGGAGCGCCATCATGGCGGAGACAGGCTGGTCGCCGGTTGTGACATTCTCCGGGCTGACTACTGCCATGCTTGTTATGGGGCTTGTTTCGCCGCTTACCGGCCCCCTTATGGCCCGTACCGGCGTACATACGATGATGATGGCGGGAACCTTCGCCATAGTCCTCGGTTGTTTTTTGATGGCTTTTACCCATTCAACAACATCGTGGGTTGCCGTCTGGCTCCTGACGGGAGCCGGCATGCGACTTGCACTGTATGATGCCGCATTTGCTCTGCTTGTAGAAACCGCAGGCGCAGGGGCCCGCCGGGCAATTACCCTGGTCACACTGCTGGGTGGTCTCGCTTCAGTCGCGTTCTGGCCTGCTGGCGCTGCGCTACTGCACATTACCGACTGGCGGCATGCCATTATCGTTTACGGCTGCGCGGGCATTGTCAGCCTGCTTTTTTTGTCCACCGTTCCGGCAGGGCATCGGAGTCAACCTCCCGTTGCCGGGCAGCCTGCTCTTCCGGCGATCGGAACAGCAGAAGACCGAAAAGCATTCATCAGCGGCCTGTGGTACGCCACGCTAATAGCGCTGATAAGCTTTGTTTCCACCGGCGTGTCCGCTCATTTTCCTCAGATACTGGCCGCTTATGGTATGCCCGCCGTGGCGGGTATGTTGTGGGGAGTGGGACAGGTGAGCGCCAGACTGCTGGACGTGGCTTCTGGCGCACGTACTTCAGCGATTCGTCTGAGCCTGGTTACTGGCATTCTGCTGCCATTTTGCTTTCTGGCCGGCCTTGCAGGTAATGTTACCCCTGTGGCTACAGCCATCTTTATTCTGAGTTACGGAGCTGTGAACGGACTGAGTACGGTAGTTAAGGCCGTACTACCTCTTGTGCTGTTTGATCCGCAGCAGTATGCCCGTAAAACAGGCGTACTGCTGTCACCAGCTTTTTTGCTCGCGGCGCTCGCTCCGTCAGCTTACGCCATACTGCTGGAGCGATACGGCATACCCGGCACGCTGCTTTTATCTGCCATCCTTACCCTGTTCATCACGGCGATTTCCATAGTGATCTGGCGTCGCCATCCTTCCTCTGCTGGACAGAACCGGGATAAGAACGTGCCATCCATTCCGGGGAAAAATATTTGACGCTGACTATATTTCCATTATTCTGGAAATATAGTTTAAGGAGGCCGCATGGATTTAAATACAGCAGCAAATGCGCTTCGGGAGCTGGGGCACCCGACCCGTCTCAGCGTGTACCGGGAGCTGGTGAGAGCGGGTCATGACGGCCTGCCGGTCGGCGTTCTGCAGAAGCGCCTCGGTATTCCGCCCTCCACGCTCAGTCATCATATTTCCGCGCTGATGTCCGCCGGGCTGGTCAGCCAGGAGCGGCAGAGCCGTACCCTGTTCTGCAGACCCTGCTATGCGCAGCTTGAACAGCTGATGGCCTTTCTGACAGAAGAATGCTGTGCAGGTGGCAGCTGCAGCCTGTCAACCGTGACGACTCATGAAGAGACCTCATTGTGAACAACATGAACGATATCCTGAAAAATATTGATACTTCACTCCTGGACGTGCCGCTGACTGAAGATAAGCTGAGGGCTGCAGAAGTAGCGCACCCGCCCCGCATCCTGATGCTCTACGGCTCGCTGCGGGAACGCTCATACAGCCGTCTAACTACGGAAGAGGCGGCCCGGCTGCTGACGACAATGGGCGCCGAAGTGAAAATTTTTAACCCGTCCGGCCTGCCCCTGCCCGATGACGCCCCGGAAACGCATCCGAAAGTTGCAGAGCTGCGCGAGCTGGTTCTCTGGTCCGAAGGCATGGTCTGGTGCTCGCCGGAGCGTCACGGTGCCATGACCGGCATCATGAAGGCGCAGATAGACTGGATACCCCTGACGTCGGGGGCGGTGCGGCCTTCTCAGGGCAAAACTCTCGCCGTTATGCAGGTCAGTGGCGGCTCGCAGTCGTTTAATGCCGTCAACCAGATGCGCATCCTCGGCCGCTGGATGCGTATGATCACTGTCCCGAATCAGTCATCCGTGGCAAAAGCGTGGGCCGAATTTGATGAAGATGGTCGCATGAAGCCTTCGCCATACTACGACCGCATCGTGGACGTAATGGAGGAGCTGATGAAGTTCACTCTGCTGACGCGCGGGCGCAGTGACTACCTGACCGATCGCTACAGCGAAAGGAAGGAGAGTGCCGCGCAGCTGTCTGAGCGGGTTAATCAGCGCAGTATATGAAAAAAGCCGGCATCTGCCGGCTTCTGTTTTTGCGTCTCCCTTCCTGCCGGCAGCACACTGAAAAAATCAGTGGCTGATCCGGTTTCCGTGTTCATCAATGACTTTTTCGCCGTCCTCTTTCGTAAATGCTCCCTGCTGCGGGTCAGGCAGAATGTCCAGAACCGCTTCAGACGGACGACAGAGCCTTGTGCCGAGCGGCGTCACAACCACCGGGCGGTTGATGAGGATGGGGTGAGCCAGCATCGCATTCAGCAGTTCATCATCGCTGAACCGGTCTTCTGCCAGCCCCATATGCTCATACGGCTCTGTATTTTTGCGCAGCAGGGCGCGTACGCTGATACCCATATCTGCTATCAGCTTCTTCAGCTCGTCGCGGGATGGTGGCGTCTCCAGATACAAAATCACTGTTGGCTCCACGCCACTGTTGCGGATAAGCGCCAGGGTGTTACGCGACGTCCCACAGGCCGGGTTGTGGTAAATAGTGATATCAGTCATAAACGGTACTCCGTTACGGGGCTGCGCAGACGCAGCCCCGAGGTTTAGGTTAAACAGACAGGCGCAGGGCCAGCGCGGCCAGCGTCACAAAAAGCACCGGCAGGGTCATCACAATGCCCACGCGGAAGTAGTAGCCCCAGCTGACGGTGATGTTTTTCTGCGCCAGAACGTGCAGCCACAGCAGGGTCGCCAGGCTGCCGATGGGTGTGATTTTCGGGCCGAGATCGCAGCCGATGATGTTGGCGTAAATCATCGCCTCCTTCACCGCGCCCTGAGCCGTGCTGCCATCAATGGACAGGGCACCGACCAGGACGGTAGGCATATTGTTCATCACCGATGACAGAAAGGCCGTCAAAAAACCGGTGCCGAGCGTGGCACCCCAGACGCCGTGCTCTGCAAACCGGTTCAGGATGGCTGAGAGGTAATCCGTCAGCCCGGCGTTGCGCAGGCCATACACCACGAGATACATACCCAGCGAGAAGATGACGATCTGCCAGGGCGCGCCCTTCAGCACTTTACCGGTGTCAATTACGTGCCCTTTCCGGGCAACAAGCCACAGAATAAATGCCGCCACCGCAGCCACCAGACTGACCGGAACGCCGAGCGGCTCCAGGGCAAAAAAACCGGCCAGCAGCAGGAGCAGGACCAGCCATCCGGCTTTAAAAGTTCGCATGTCACGAATGGCTTCCCGTGGCACCTTCAGTTTCGCCAGGTCATAAGTGACCGGGAGGTCTTTACGGAAGAAGAGGTGAAGCATAACCAGCGTGGCCGCCACGGACGCGATATTTACCGGCACCATGACAGATGCATATTCGCTGAACCCCAACTTAAAAAAGTCCGCCGTCACGATGTTGACCAGGTTCGATACGATGAGCGGCAGGCTGGATGTGTCCGCGATAAAGCCTGCCGCCATCACAAACGCCAGCGTGGCGCCGGGGCTAAAGCCCAACGCCAGCAGCATAGCAATGACGATTGGCGTCAGGATAAGCGCCGCTCCATCATTGGCGAACAGTGCCGCTACCGTTGCGCCCAGCAGAACAATATACGTAAAAAGCAGCCTGCCTCTGCCGCTTCCCCAGCGGGAAACGTGCAGTGCAGCCCACTCAAAAAAGCCAGACTCATCAAGCAGCAGGCTGATGATAATAACCGCGATAAACGTGGCCGTGGCGTTCCAGACAATCTGCCAGACAACCGGAATATCACCGATATGCACCACGCCGGTCAGCAGCGCCAGCGCGGCCCCGATAACCGCACTCCAGCCAATACTGAGTCCCTTTGGCTGCCAGATAACCAGCACCAGTGTCAGGACGAATATAGCGCCTGCCAGAAACATACTTTCTCCTTTGGATATAAAGCCTGCAAACCGGACTAAAGACAGCCCTGCCAACAAGTATGAAAAATCATATGTGTTTGGGTAAATTTTTAAATGCAGACAGGCTTGCCGTTGGTGGTCGCGTTATTCCTTTCAGCCTGCTGACTGAGTTGCAGAATGTCATCGCGCTGACACAGGTAAGCCTGCTCAATCACCGCAGCAGCCCAGGCGGGCATGTGTGGTGATAACCGATAATAAATCCACTTGCCGTCACGCCTGTCGATAAGCAGACCGGCGTCTCTGAGTAACGCCAGATGCCGGGAAATTTTAGGCTGACTTTCTTTCAGCATTGACGTGAGTTCACAGACGCAAAGCTCTCCTTTTTCGCGCAACAGCAGCACCAGACTGAGTCGTGTTTCATCAGAGAGATTTTTGAAAAGCTGAAGAGGCTGAAATTGAGGCATGATGACTCCTGAGTCCAGAATTGAAGACATTCTCGCTGCCTGCAATCTGTGAGTCAATCATATATTCATTAATTCAGATATGTTTATCTGGCAATGGCTCATCTTGTGATAATTCGTTTGCGGTATGCCTGCACAGGTAAACCAGAAGGATGCAATCAATCTTCGAGCATTCAACGTCCGCTTTTCGCTCTAAGCGGACGTTAATTGATATCATTTTTCTTAGCTTGTATCACAGGTAACCGGTACGACTACTACTTAGCGTAAACGTCCCACTGATGCTCCCCAACCCGCTTCAGACAGTAGTGATCGTAATGCCGCGTCCGGAGTTGCCGAATGTGCTCCTTCGCCTCTTCTCCATTCCCTTCAAAAATGAAATCGTGCTCATCGCAGTTGAGCCTGACGGGTAAAGCCCTTCTGAAATGCTGGTTGCTGGAAGCTGATGGTGTAAGCATGTACGCGATCAATGCAGTAAGCATAAATCCGCCGCCAAACAGAATAATTAAGAATAGTTTTGCGCCGGGAGTAAGCCTGGGAAGCATAACAATACCCACTTAGTTTTTGTGGGCACACTACCAGCCAAGCGGCTAGATTTGAAATTGGTACTATAGATCAATAAGACGACATTGATCGCTTTCACCGATCAATGTGATACGAGACTAGGCGAAGAAGAAACCGCCCGAAGGCGGTGCGCAACCCAGCTTGAGCCCCCTTCGGGTTAGCCAGGCTTTGCAGGCCAAGTGATTGTCTTAAAACCTTGCTCATCACTAACGCAGGTAAAGCTCAACGCCTTCACTTTGCGAATGTACTCCATCCACCGTGACAGGCTGGCCTTGTCTGCTTCAGGAAGTGCACCAAGCATCAACTCAACACGCCAGTCCGACGTTACGCTATGAGCTTGTGATAGCAGCATCTGACGCCGTGCTTCAGCTTGCGCACGCCAGTCGATTGTCGGTTCGATCAACTTAGGTTGTCCCATTTCATCCGCAGTAATGATTCTCCCGTCTGCCTGCCCTTCAATTAATGAGTGATAGAGATCGTCACTGATTGGTGTTACATCATCAGGCCATGTACCGGAAGCGCGATAATCATTCTCCAGCGCTGCCGCAAAAAAGGCGTTTAATTTTGGGCTGTAATAATAAGAAGGCATGTCTGTTAATAACCTATAGCCAGAAAATAAGAGCTAACTTCGCCAGAGCCCGCAATGTAATTAAACCGGGTACGGTCGACCGGCTGGCAAAATACGTTTTGATCGGTGAAATGCCCGCTCCATATCACCGTCAAATTTGTACAAAGGGCCGCATTAGGAAATGCAATCGGGTAAGCGATACTTGTCGAATCGGCAGAGCGTTTAGCCACGCCCCACTGAATAATCAACCCGGTCGAGGTGTCTTTATACCAGCCACTTGAGGCGCGATTCGCGGTGTTCTTCGCCTGATAACGGGCGTCAAAATTCGCATAGTTACCGGGGATAAGCTGCCCCGGACACGTATAGTTGCCGCTTGTATCCCATTCGTGTCGATAGGTATGGCCGCTTCCGTCGATCATATGTAGGCACCAGGAAAGCTTGCCATTATCACATAGTGATCCGTAAGAAAAAGACCATGCGGCCTTGTTGGTTATCGTCGCTTTCTGTTTCAGAAGCGGATGAAACTCGCTAACACCAGTGGTGTTAAACGTCTCATAGAAAGCAGCTCCTGTTGCAAATTGGGCAGAGAATGCATATGAGCCTACATAACCTGACTGAACGCCTTTATCTGCCTGAATCGTACTGGCGACATATAACGGTGTGCCAATGGAAACATTTCCTTTTGCAAGATCCACGCGAAACGGGCGAAGGCCGTTATAACTTCCGTAAGGGTCACCATTATCAGTGAGCATCAGGTACAGATTTGCGCTGTCATTACGCCAGAACGCGCCATAACCGCCATAAGCGATGCGAAAGCCATTAGGGGTGCTTGATTGCACCTCCCCGGTCGTGCGCAACGGCCCGGTAATATCGGTGCTTCCCGTTATTGGAATGGCTCCCACGTCGCTCGCCTTTAAGCTGTCTTTTAACGCCAGCTCGCCGAGACCGAGGTTTTTCCGCGCCTGCTCGACGTCGTCGACGTCTGAAAGATTGTTCTTAATCAGAAGCGCCAGCTCATGCTTTGCCTGAATCATCTTGTTGATGGCGGCGGAGAGCTGCGCGCGGTCGCTTTTTTTAAGCTGAATCCCGACTCCCTCGATAACGGCGCAAATCTCCTCCTGAACCGAATCGAAAAAGGTCTCGTCGAGCTGCGTCGCCGGAACGCCGAGCGTCGGATCGCCAGCCGTGAAGCCGTTTTTGCCCGCGCCGAATTTGCCCTCTTGTGCTGTGGGGGTGTCTATACGATGCAAAGTAATTACCTCATAAAAAACCCGCCGAGCGGGGTTAACTGTGAAAGGAAGCGCTTTATTCCGTGTACGCGAACACGACTTCGGTATGAGAGGGGGCGACCTTGTTAATCACGCATTCAATGACCGTATCGCCCCAGGTGCGGAGGCTGTCCACGCAACTTGATGCGCATGTCATGACGTCAATCGTCGCGAGCGTCGGAATATTCACCTGCCACAAATAGCGGTAGTCGTCGTCCGTGGCGATATCCGGGCGTGGGTTGTCGGCCTCGTTTTGATACTGCGTAATCGAAACAGACTGATAGCCGAGCGCGTCGAGCTGTCGCCGGTAAAACGCCTCGTTAATGCCGCCGTAACCGTTGACCTTTGCCGCCAGTCGCCGCTGTCGCTGCGAGAGGGTTTGCGTTTCCTCGATGGTGCATTCATCAGGCAACCCGCATAACGCCTCGTAACGGTCGAGGAGCTGCACCGCCGCCCCCGGATCAATCTCGCGCATTAATGCCGACGATTGCGCATGTACCCGCGCCAGAGACGGCGCGAGCCCTTCGAGGAGGGGATTATTCCCCTCCCAGGCAGGGCCAGGCGGTAAAAGCCGTTTTAACAGGCGGGTATATTCGTCCTCTACAGCCACGTAACCTCCTCAATATCGAGATAGGAGTTATCCGTTGCGGTCTTGCCTTTGTACTCGACAGTAACCCGAACATGAACTGTCCCTGGAGCGATGCCGGTTGCTTTCACGCCGCTGTTATCTGCACTCGGGGTAATGACGCAAAGCGTCGACGGGTCAGGTTCGCCCTCGCCTGCCGGGACAAAATCCCAGGTGATGTTAACCCCATCCAGCGAAGGCAGATTCTCAGGCGTGAAGGTGGCGGTCGCGAATGCGTCCGGGCTGTCCGGCAGCGTGACGGGGTTCGGTGAGAACGAGCTCAGGGAGACATCTATTTCAACGTCAGATTCGTTGTAGTTCGACCAGGTTATTTCCCCGATAACCGGCAATTCATAGGTGCCGAGCGCTACGTCTTTCGCTGGCGAAATCAGGCGGTGCGCGAACTGGTCAGTCGCCAGGCTAATCGCCTCACTGATACGCGAAAGATAAATCTTTCCTGACGGCTCGCCATCCCTGAACAGCGCCGATTTAATCTCTTTCGTTACCGCTGCCCTGATTGCCGGAGTATCTTTCGCAAGCGCGATTTCGAAGTCGATTTTTCTCAGCGTTGGCGGGAACACAAACAAGCCTGAACCGGCCACCGGCGCAAGCGGAAGAATGTACTGTTTAACCGCTTCGATTAGCGTCTCATCCGGCACCGGATTATCTAAATCGCTGTTAGCAGGCATCACGCCAACCGTCCCGCGTCCGGCATGATGGCGGAACACCCAGGCGCGGGAGATCCCCGCGACGTCGGTCGCCCATATCCGGTAATCGGCATCCGCGCCGCCCTGCGGCGTGTAGTACCAGCGAGCCATGATTCGCGAGCGCCAGTCCTCCAGCGCTTCTAAATCTGTCCCGCCCTCAACCGACTCCGCATAGCCCGTCGAGGAGAGGCCCGCGACCGGCGTCATCAGGCGGAGCGGCGTTTTGTCATCGAGATTTCCGCCTGTCCCCGCATCAACCGCTTCTACAGGCGCACGGAGAACCCCCTCATCGTTGACGGTCGCGTCTGCGGTCGTTACATACTGCTTTTGCTCGTCAGTCTGCATTTCCGTCCCGGCGGGCAGCGTGATCCCGGACGACACGCTCTCCCATCGCGCATAACCGCCCGCCGTGGTTGGTTGTTTGCGCGGGACTTGTTTCAGATTCCCGTGTCGCGAAAGCCATTCCTCATCCGCAAGGTCAGGAAGCATGTTTCGCGCCAGATAGTCGAGATAGCCATAAAGCGTGTGAACGGCAGCCGCCATCACGCGCGAATAGACTTCTGCATCAAGGCGACGGAGGACGACGTCCGTCTCAAATCGCGTGAGTAAATCACTTCTGATTGTGGCGATCAGATTTGGCAAATCTGGACGCGAGAAGCCGGAGTCAGCCATTTAACACCTCCTGCCATATGTCATCGAAAATAATTGCGTGTTTGCTGCCGTCCCGCTGCCAGATAACAACTTCCAGTTGAAGCGAGTTAATCCCGGTTCGGGTGGCGGCCACGTCGACGCGCGCGGCGACGCCGTCCTCCTCCATCCAGGCGAGCGCCTGGCGGGCGTAATCCTTCGCGCGCGTCGCGGTTGCGTTGGTGAGTTTGCTCCGTTGCAGCAGGTACAGGCGGGAGCCAATCCGGTCGTTCTCCACACTCGGGTAAGTGTCACCCCACCACCCGAAAGGCTGCCCGGTTTCGTCGTCCGTCTCAGCGCGTCGCCAGGAAAAAAGCGAAATGATCACGGAACGAGTAAGGTCGTCGAAATAGTCGGTCGACTCTTTCAGTAATCCATTTACAAAGATGATCATGCGTTATCCCATAGAGGCAGAAGGGCCGGTCGTTTCTGCGGTTTCGCCCCGTGCGGTGTGCGTGTGTCCGTTATATGTGGTGCGGATAGCCGACATGGTGCCGACGCCGTCGGACACCTCGCCAGCCGCTGAAAAGTCCCCGCTTGTTGTGATGGTCGGCGTCGTGAATGAGACGCCGGAGGATGCATTCACGACGAGCTGCGTCGCGTTGAGCGAGATTTTCGACTCAGCATTAACCACAAGCTCGGATGTCGTTATCTCGGTAACGCGCCCGCGCTTGAGAACAATCGAGTCGCCCTCGTCAGTGTAGATAGCCACCTCGCCAGACTTGAGCCCTTTCAGCCGGTAACGCCGGTCAGCAACAGAGATAACAACGCCGTGAGAACGGTCGCCCGACGGGAACAGGACAACCGCCTCCGCGCCT
This sequence comes from Cronobacter muytjensii ATCC 51329, assembly GCF_001277195.1. NCBI lineage: Bacteria > Pseudomonadati > Pseudomonadota > Gammaproteobacteria > Enterobacterales > Enterobacteriaceae > Cronobacter > Cronobacter muytjensii. The sequence goes on along the minus strand of NZ_CP012268.1, from coordinate 1,698,635 downwards.
GTGTGTGCGGTTGACGTGAAGCCGTAAGGCTCGATGTATTCGACGTTCTCTTTCGTTTCACCGGCAATCAGTTTTAACCCTGCCGCCTGGCATTTTCTGGAGGAGTCCAGCGCCGCCAGAACGGCGCGCGCCGCGAGATTAGAAATCGCCTGTTTGATACCCATCAGAAAAGCCAGTCCTCATCATCGCCAGATTTTTTCTTTTTGGGTGCCGCCGGTTGCGGGAGATACGCATCCGCGGGCGCGACGCGGAGCTCTGTCGTTGTCCCCTGATCGCCCTTAATGAAGGTCACCTCACCGATAACCAGCTCCTCGTTATCGAAGCCGCAAAACGGGTCGTAGACGATAACTTTCATGTTCGGTGCCCACAAAGCGCCGTCACCCTGACGCCAGCCCTGAACCGTGTAAGTCGTTTCGCGTGTTTTCGCGGCGCGCTGCGCCTGCTCAAACTCGCACCGGGCCTTACAGGTCGCCGATGTCGCCGCGCCGCTTTGCTGGATTGTGTGGGGACGGTAACGGGTGATCGCGCTGTCACCGCTTTTTTGTTTAATAGCGGCGATGGTTGCCTCGCCGAAATCGTCGTCCGTTCCCGGTCGCTGACCGGTGACGAGATACTCAGAAAAACGGTCTTTGATGCTTCGCTCGGTATCACACGATAGAACGTTTTCACCCAAGACGAGCGCCGTCGCGGCTTTCGCCGAACCGACCACGCCGAGGACGAGATCGCCTTTTTCGTTGTCATAAACCAGCGCCTGAACCTGACCGAGAAGCCGGTAAAGGCAGTCAATGACCGTTTCGCCGTGCTGCGGCTGCGCATCAATAAGCGCGGTCGTCGGCGCGCCTGCGTCGATGACATTCACTTTAAACGGCCCGGCCAGCGAGGCGGCAATCTCCGCAAGCGTTGCGCCGGTGTGCTGCGATGGCGTGGCGGTGCAATCAATCAGATCGCCGGTTTTGCTGCGCCCGACTATCGCCATGCTTAACGAGCGCGCGTTATAGCGAACGGGCGTCGCCTCAACCCATCCGGTGAGGACAAGATCGTCGCCGATTCTGACCTCGACCGCGTCGCCGTTTTTTATCTGCGGCGTGGAATCTGTCGCACCGGGCCATTGGCGGGTGATTTCAACGTTGAAATCGCGCGCGGCGCGGTCAACCCCGGCGGATATGCGAACGGTTGTCCACCCGCCCCACTCGCGCCCGTTCACGCGTAAGAGAACGGTATTATTCATCGGACAGGAACCCTCAGCGGCACCACCGGCACAAAGCCGGGGTGCGCTATGTTGTTGCGATAGAGGATGTCAGTTTCCCGACTGGCGTCGTCGAACCACTGCGCCGCCAGCACAACCGCCGGGAGCGACTCGGACGGCGTTACAGAGACGGTTTTCTCCACCTGCGCCAGACGCGACGAAATATCTTTGTTGAGGTCGGCCCGGAGCGTCGTCAGCGCCATAAAAACGGCGTCGTCGGTCGTGCGGGCCTGCTCGCTGTCTATCGCCGCATTAAGCGCGGTGCGGATATCCGTTAAATCGTCCCAGGTTGCCGGTGTGGCGCGCGCCGTGGTGGCGGGCTGTGAATCCAGCGCAGGGTGATTGATATTGACAATATCCGATACGGGGTTTGCGCCACCCTGCAACGCCCTGTTACCCGGTGGCGTCGGGATTTGCGCGACCGCGCGCGCCGCTTCGGATATCGAGACGACGCGCATCGTCGAGGCGACAAGGTTCGTTTGGGCCTTGCGTGAGGCGGTTGTCCCGCTGTCTGTGCTCCAGACGCCGCGAGGCGCTAACCCGGAATCAACGGTAACGCCGCTGATGGTCTTAACCATCGTGACCAGATCCGAGGCGTTGCCGGAAAGCCGTGTCCCGGCCCGCCAGGCTTTTTGCAGGTTGCGAACAAAATCATTAGCGGAGCTCGGCGGCATCAGGATCACCGACAAATCGCCCTGCACAAGTCGCATGGCGGCGGAGATACCGGAATCAACCATCGTGAACGCGTCGGCGATAACGTCGAACATCTCCGCCGCGTCAGCCAGAACGCCGTTCTGAACAAAATCGCTTAACCCGTCGAGGGAGAACGCCGAGAAAGCGCCGGAGATAGCATCGGCCAGAGAACCCGCCGAGCTGTCGAGACTCGCGTCGGTTGCCGTGCCGGATGTCGGGAATGTCAGCTCGCCGGACTCGACGAACTGAAACGACACGCGACACATTCGCCCTTCCTGATTGCTGTGCGTCACGCGTACCTGACCGTCGACATTGCCCTTCATTTCCCCGTAATAGGGATGAACCAGCGTCGCCGCGCCCTCTGTCTCGATGGCGGCAATAAGCCGGTCGCGCTTCTCCGGGTAATCGTCACCGATGAGGTAAGCATTGATGGTTATCCGTCGCGCGGCGCGCCCCAAATCCTCGGTAAACGGCTTGTCGCGGTTGGGGTATTCGTGAACCTGAACGCGGCGGCCAAAAATGCCTTCATCGCTTTCAACCTCAAAGGGAACGCCGCGAAAGGAGGCGCTTTGCAGACGCGCGCGCCAGCCGGTTTCAAATGCCATGATCGGCCCTCATAAAAAAACCCGCCGGAGCGGGTTTAACCTGGGTTTCTGAAAGGTGAATATGCGACATCGGTTTTCACCGACATAAACGGATCGCCGGATTTCGGGTCGATAACCCGCATTCCTGGCGGAGCATTTTCAAACGTGACGGTTAACTCGCTTTGTGAGCGTCCACCGACGGGGCGCGAAAGGCCAACGTTGGGCGAGTAGCGGCCATCAGGGATCGGCGGGGTATAGTCCTGCCCGGTGATACTCGCCCATATCTCTTTCGCACGCTCACCGAAGCCGTAATATCCGCGCTCCCGCTCCTTAGCCTGCATCTTATGCACGGCAAACGCCCCGGAGCTTTCACCCGCTGCCTTAGCGTCAGTTTCAAGCTCTTTGAGCGCCTGAAGCATGGAGACCGCTATGCCGATAGTGACAGTCATCGCGCCCATTTTGCCAATCTTGCCGAGGGTGCCGGAGAGCGCCCCGGCCAGCGCGACAGCCTCGCGAAGCGAGCCGAGGGTTTTGATCGCGAAAGAGCCCGCCATTACCGCCCCCACTCCCTCGATCACGTTTTCCCATCCGCCGAGCTCCTGCGCCACGTTGTCGACTTCCTGCCACACTTTTTTAATGACCGGCCCGACCTCGTCCCAATGTTCAATAATCTCATATGCGCCCAGGACAAGAGCCCCGATCAGCAATTTTGCAGGCGACATTTTCATCGCAAAATTCATGATCTTGACCGCCTGGGAGATAGCGCCAATCGACGCGGAAACGCCCAGCAAAGCCACGCCAAATTTTGCCGCGGCGCGAACGGCTTCGGGGTTATCTTTTATGAATTGAGAGAAGGTTTTAAGTAGCGGCATAAACTCTTTTGCCGCGTCGCGTATGACTGGAAGAAATTCGCGCCCTATCTCTACGGTAATTTGTGTGACCTGGTTTTTCATTCGCGCCAGATCAGCCGCTGCCGTATCCGACGCGATGGCATATTCATTAGCAGCCGCACCGCTATAGAGCTGCGCGTCCGAAACTTTATTAAAGTTAGCTTTTAAGGTGTCCAGGTTAGTGAGAAGTGGGACGATTGCCTCCGCTGACTCCTTACCAAACAAGATCTCCATAATCCTGTTTTGCTTATAGGGAGCCATCTTCCTGACGCCCTCCAAAACCTTAAGCATTGTCCCGCGTGAGTCCTGGATCATGCTCTTGGCAAGCGTGGCGGGCGTAAAGCCGAGCGCTTTCGCTACTTTCTTCTGATCCCCCGTAGAAACGCCCGTAAGACCGGAAATAAAGTTTTTAATGCCTGTTTTGGCGACGTCGCCATTAATACCCACGCCGATAATTGTCGATGCCAGCGCGGCAACATCGCCAGAGGCAACATGCGCAGATTTCGAGATCCCGCCGAGCTCAGTCACGACCTTAGCAATAGAGGCCGCATTCGCGGGGCCGGTATTGCCTAAGTAGTTCACCTTGTCGGCCAGCTCGACGACTTCTTTTTGGGTCAGCCCAAACGCGGTACGCCAGACCGCAAGCGTCCTCCCCGCCTCCTGACCAGACAGATCCCACGCCACGCCAATTTTTGCGGCATCCTCGGCAAACTGTGACAGCTCAGAGCGCTTTATTCCTGACTGCCCCGCCTGCGCGACGATGTCCGCAATTTCCGTTGCCGCTAGCGGGATTTTTGCCGACAGGTTGAGAATATCATCCTGCATCTGGCGGAACGCTTCCGGCGATTCGAGCCCGTCGACGACTTTCCGCACATCTGCCATCGACTTTTCAAAATCAACCGCCTGCATTGTTGCGCCAGCCAGTGCGCCGAGAATCGCCGTTCCCGTCGCGCCCGCGCCAACAGCCAGCCCCGAGAGTTCTTTCTGGAATCCTTTTAGCTGGCGTTGCATCCCCTTTAGCGGAGCTGAAAGGCGATCAACGGCGGTGATAATCGCTTTCAGCTCGAATGAGTCAGCCATTGCCTTTTAACTCCTCATTAATGCGAACGGCTTCGGCCTCCATCTCGGCGAAATCCGAGATGGAGGCGCGTTTCAGCTCTAAAGGATTTACTCGCCAGAAGTGGGCGACGTTGTAGAGACGCCGACGGAGTCCGCTTCCGTTCCCGAGGACGTAAAAAAACCCATGATATGCATGGAGATCATGAACACATCACGGAGCGCCAGTTTTTCAGCGGAACTTCGGGGAATCCCCGCCAGCGCGGGGATGTATTTCAGGGCGACGGCGCTGTCGATTTTCATTCCGCCATCACCGGCAACGGTGAACGGGAAACCGAGGGACTCGACCTCATCGAAGCGCGGCGGGCGTAGTTCCAGCACATGAAGTTTTTCGCCGTGCGCCATGACTGGCTGTGAAAGTGTAATTTCTTTAATCACTGGTAAAAGCCCTCCTGACCGTGAAACTCAATGTCGACCGTGCCGTCCTCGGGGTTATGGTTCATTTCGCCATTAACCCACGCGTTAGAAAGGACGTACACGTCCCCGTTTGCGAGTTCGCTCGTTACCGTCATATTTTCCGAGCTGATAAGCTTGTCGCGCGGGAACCCCTTCGGAACTTTCGCGGTGAGTTTGGTATAGGGCGCGCGGTGCGTTTCCTTGTAGTCGACTGAGCCATCAAGAGCGATCACGTCCTCTTTAAGACGCGTGTTCATGGGAACCTCCACGCCGCCGGTTGCGGAGAGCTGGAGCCCGTCAACTTTGATGTAACAGGTGCCTGCAATCTTACCCATTTGCCATTTCCTCATTCGAATACTGGAGGCGGAACTGATTTTTAAGCGCGAACACGCGGAGTTGATTCACATAATCAGCCGGGAACAGAACGTCGACGCGGTTCGGGTCGTCAGCGTTACGCTCAACAATCAGGTATTTTTTGAACACTTCGAAATTCTCGACGATACCGGCGAGCTCCATTTCGCGATAAGCGGCGCACATTTCACCGCGTAACACGGACGGAGTAACAATCGCCTGACCAGGCCCGAAGCGAGTCCCGTCATTCGCGAGCTTGTGTCGCGGATATTTGGTCGTGATGACCGATTTCAGCTTGCGCAGAACATAGGCGGAGGTGTGGAGCGTTTCGCTGTCGAGATAGCTGTTATCCGCCACGCCGAATTTGTTCTTCTGATAGGTCGTGATATCGCGCTCGATAAGAAGCGTCCCGCTGTTTACGGTCGAGCTGGCGATCCCGTGAGTCAGCAGGGACTGGCGCTCGGTCATGGAGAAACGTTCACCCACCGGAGCCGGTAACGCGCCGGTGATTTCACCGGTCTGTGTCGGTCGGGCCGGGTCATTGCGGATAAACACTGCCTGACGTCCCAGGCGGGACGCGAGAAGCTCCTCCGGCGCGGTCTGCGTTTTTGGCTCGTAACCCGCAATGGTGAGGTGCGGGTCGTTAAGCGCTTCCCCGAACGCGGCGAGATCCGTCAGGGTGCCAATTTTGGCGGTGTACACATGCCCGTAGAGCTGACGTGACCAGCTCCAGCGGCCCGAGGAATCGTTCATCTCCTCGCCCATCTGCTTTAACGTCGCGGCGTCGTTATATGGCAGGCCGATAAAATCGAACGGCTCATCGCCCATCGCGGCGATCACGTTATCGAGACTGATTACGCCCGCGCCGTCCTGCATGGCGGACAGGGAAACGGTCAGACCGTCCGGGATTTCTTCGCCGCTAATCGCGCCGTAATAGTTCAGCATCAACGGGATCTGATTGCCCGCCTCGCCGCTGTATTTTGCGGTCAGCGTGACTTTTGCCCCAATAACCTCAGCGGCAGCGCGGGCGGAGGTCGCTTTTTTGAGGCTTCGTTTGGCTGATCGCACTTCGCCTTGTTCAACAGTAACCGCGCATACGCCAGAAAGCCCGGAACCGTCGGTCGTCGTCGCGGTAACGTTGGCGGCACCTTCAGCAATACCGGTAACGGTGCCGTTATCGTCAACTGTGGCGATCGCGGTGTCGTCAGATTCCCAGGAGAGGGTTTTATTGGTGGCGTTGTCCGGGAGAATGGTCACGTCGACGCCTGCGCTTTCGCCGGTTTTGACGGTCAGCGTCGGGGCGACCGTCAGCTCGGTGATTTTTACGTCACTGGTAATAGCGGTCGCGGACGCCAGAACAGGCAGATCGGGGTCGGCATTAATGGCATCGGCCAGAGATTGTGCCGCGTCCAGCGCTGTATCGCCGGACGTTACCGCGCCCGCGATCCGTTTGGCACCGATATACAGCGAGACCGCGCCCGACACGTTAGCGCTGCCGGAGAACGTTACCTCACCAACCGCCGGAGCCCCTTCCGGGTCAGAAACGGCGATAACATACAGCTCGCCAAACGGATCTGTTTTGCGATAGGCGTCCACCATGCGCGCCAGCGGTGATCCCTGCCCGCATAACTTGCGTGCCTGATCGGCGGTCGGCATCAGAACCAGCTTATTACGCTCGATGGTTGCATCTTCCAGCGCCTGACCAATCAGGAGCGCGGGCGCGGAGGTCTGCGCGGTGTTGGCCTTGCTGTTATCCATTTCCGCATAAAACAGCGGAACGCGGATATTTGAAGGGATGGAATCAAAACTAACAGACACTTAATCGCCCTTTTTTTGAGAGGTTTCTTTTACATCGCCGTCCATGAGACGGCGGAGCCAGTAGGAGTTTTTTTCGACATTTCTCCCCTTTTCGGGCAAAAAGTCGCCCCGGCGCGGATCGGGAACTTTCCGCCCGTTAACTGGAATGACAAACATGGGGTTTACTCCGTGAAGTGGATTTCGTCGTGATGCTCGATGTCGCCGTCCGGCCCGTTGTCGGGGTCGATAAAGTCCATATCGATAGCCACCGTTTCGAGCGGGACAAGCTCGTCCAGATCGCGGTGATGGCGCGTGTCTATGTCGGTTATTTCCCGTTCAGCAGTAAAATCGAACTGGTAATAAAGCGCGGCGCGGTTCATTTCGACCACCTGCCCGCCGTCATAGGTGATCTGGTGTGTGCAATCGTCCGGCTCCCATCCGAGAATCGCGCCGAATATCTCCGCCCGGATTGAATCGACGGCATCAAACGCGGCAGCCTGCCCGCGCATGTCCCGCCGGTTGTCGAGCACGACAACCACGGCGAAACCCTCATTCACAACCTGGTAGTAGTCGGTTTGAGACTCCTGGTGGGAGACGGTATCGCCGGTCGGAATGACGTAAGCGGCGGGAAGCATCATCTTTGCGTTAGGCTCCAGCGCCTGAAACTCAGCCGCGCCCGCGACTCGCGATTTAAAAGACGGAGCGCGCTCTCTCAACGCCTCGATAATTAACGATAATTTCATGACCTTACCCTCCTGACTTTCGGCGGTCGCAAGGCTTTTCGTAACGCGCGTTGCAGTGTGTAGCGCGTCCAGGCTTTGCGACGCTCTAACACTTCGGTCATGTAGTTATTACGTGGGGCAACTTTCCACCCGGAGCCGCCGGATTTGCCTTTGTGGTGCGAGCGCTGCCGCTTCGCGCCACGGCGAACGCCGTAGAACAGGAAAGCCGGGTAAAAGTCGCCCTCAATGGGCCGGTTGCCCTCGCCCCGTTTCTGGTTCGGCGCGATACGCACCATCAGGCCGGGACGGTTTTTCGAGGCGCGCGGAACGTAATAGCCGATTGAGCGCGCCAGCCTGCCGGTTTTGTATCCGGGGTTTTCGCCAGGTTTCGACGTCCCCCGTTTCATTACCAGCCGACGGGCATCCTTCATGTGAACCTGACCGATTTTGACGAATGCCTGGCGCATGACGGGGCGTTTAAACTCCATCTGCTCCGGGACGTCGTAATCGACGTGAAAGAGAGGGGAATCAGCCATAAACCACCCCACAGTAGTGATCCGCGTCGCCGAGGCTCTCGCACTCCAGGAGCAAGAACCGGTGCTCGGAATTGAGATCCCGGATTCTGCGGACGCGCAAAACCTCACCTCCGGGCAACACGATTTGCCACTCGTTCGACATGCCCGACCGGTAGCGAATCGTGATGAGGTGCGTCACGGCCTCGCCAGTCTGAACAGAGGACTGATAAGTCGTCGCGCCGGTTTGCTGGACTCTCGCCCACACCCGGAAGGTGTCGAGCTCCTCGCTTTCCGTGCCGAAATCAGCCGCCGGTGAATCAACGCGCTTTCTGAACTGAACGCGTCGGTTAAGCTCTCCGGGGTCGGGAAATGAATAGCGCGTCGCTGTCTGTGACGGACTTCTTTTCATAGCGGGATAAACCTGTATGCATCGACAAGCCATTTAAACGACTGCGGCATCTCCGTCATTTCCACGTCAGACGTTGATGATCGGTTTTCATAAAGATGACTACAGAGCATCAGCATCGCCTGGCGGATATCGTCAGATACGACGAGTCCGTCCTCGTCAGTGTCGGGGACTTCCGTCGCGTATAACCTGCGGTTGAGGTAATTCGAGGTGCGGGCCTCAGCGGCCCCGCCGAGGAGGGTTAAAAGCGCGTCCTCCTCGGTGAAATCCTCCTCAATACGCAACTGCGTTTTAATTTCTGAAAGGGAAAGAATCACGGCTCGGCCTCAATAAAAAACGCCCCGGAGGGCGTTATTTAGATTTAGTTCGCTTTTCCGCTGTGACAGTGACGGCGCAGGAAGCAGAAACGCCGGAGCCGTCCGCCGCTGTCGCGGTAACGTCTACCGGGCCGCCCTCAGCGACGCCAGTAACAACGCCCGAGGCGTCAACGGTTGCAATGGCTTCGTCTCCTGACGTCCAGTGAAGCGCCTTGTTTGTGGCGTTTGCAGGGGTGACACTTGCTTTAATTGGCGAGGCTGTGCCGACCGCGACAGAAAGCACGGTCGGGTCAAGCGTCACCCCTGTTACTTTGCCTCGGCTTTACCGACCAGCGCTTTAACCGCTGCGGCATCTTCGAGGGCGCAGTCGAAGCGATGGAATGCCAGGAAGCCTACCTGATCATATTCCGCGTAACGCTCAGTGAGTCGCATCAGGGTCATGTACGCCACACGGCGTAAGATGAAGCGGTCAAAGTCACCGCAATACACGAACTGTTTACCCGCGCCAATATCGGCAATCGCCTGATCAATAACGTAAGGCACGTTGAGCACGGTCGCCGGTGCCATACCAACCACATCCGGGAGCCAGAGCGGACGGCCCTGCGCATCTTTCATAGAGGAGATTTTCAGCAGGGTATTGTCGTTAAATGCAAAGCGGAATTTCGGCGAATTGCGATAGGCCGGATCGACGCTGTGTTTCAGCGCGAGCAACTCCTCCCAAGTAAACGCGTCAGCGGCTGCGGCGGATGTGGTTTTCGTCACCCACTTAGCCAAGCCTTTAACGTTTTTACCGGTGCCGTCACCGTTAACGATTTGCGCTGCTTCGCCACGGCCCAGGCGCTGCGCGATACGTGCGGCCAGATAGCCGTTCATGTCGATGCCGCTATCCAATAACAGCTCGTTAGAAACGCGGATAATTTTCGACGTCATTTTTTTGGCACCGATAGTGATCGGCTCGAAAGTGACATCGCCTTCGCTCGCTTCCTCGTTCTCTCCGAGCATCACGCCCATATCAGCGGTGCCGTCACTGTAAGTCCAGTCGATATCCTGACCGTTCGAGGTGCTCAGAATCTGGCAAACACCCGCGATCCCGCCGTAGGCTTTCATTGCCTCAACGACACGGTTTCGGAACTGTTTCGGCACAGTGAAACCGCCTTTAGAACCGCCGCCCTCGCCGTCGTCGATACCCTGGGCGCGGAACTCTTTTAGAGTGCGCTTTTCTTCCGTTGACAGCTCCCCTAAGCCGTGGCGGACAAACTTGTCGAAAACAGCGGCGCGACGTTCATCTTCGGAGCCCTCCGGGTTGTTGCGGTGTTCGGGTTCGTTTTCGGCTGCGAGGATATTATCCATCGCGCGGAGTTCTTCCTCGCGCTTAATCGCCGCGTCGAGCTTGTCGTATTCGTGCTTTGCATTGTCCCACTGGCTGCGCTGTTCCTCAGTCCAGGACCCGTCGCCGATTTTTTCGTTCAGGGCGCGCATTTCAGCGGCGATAGTGGCGCGTTTTTGCTGCATTTCGTGCAATTTCATGAGATCTATCACTCTTTTTTCAGATATAAAAAAACCCCGCCGAAGCGAGGTTGTTTAATGAATTGTTTATTTAAAATTACGGTCGCGCTATCAGGTCGAGAACACGCTCGCGAGCGGCTTTCTCTGTCGCCTGCTTTTGCCGCGCCTCAGCACTCCGCTGATCCTGCTCTGCCTGTTGGCTGCGCCACTGCTCCAGCGAACGGACGGCGCTATCGGCCTCCTGATAAGCCGGATAGGTGACAGGCGAAACGTCCAGCAAGCGGGAAAAGCGAGTAATTTCGCGAACGACGACGCCGTCTTCATCCTGATACCAGCGTTCGCCGTCGCGGGCGACACGGAACGCAAAGGAGCTTTGTGAAATGTCTCCGCGCTGCATCGGCGCGAGAACCAGATCGCGGATTGTCTGCGTTTGTGGAGCAGTGATTTCGTAACGCAAGCCTCTGTCGTCGACAGAGAGGGACAACGTCCCCGCCGAGCTGCGTCCTAAAATAAAATTAGGGTCATGGTTAAACAGGGCGCGAACATCGTCGCCGAGGACGTCGTCAAACGCTCCCGGCTTAATCACTTCGCGGAACGAGCCGAAAATCAGCTCAGAACGGCTGTTAAATACAGACGCATAGCCAATAATTTTGGTTGGTTCGCCCTCAACCTCAGCGGCGCGGACGTCACCAACGTAACAGCGCTTTTCAATATCACTCATTGTCAGGATTTCCCTCCGGGGTTTTGTCTTTACTTCCGCTTGTCTGCGCCGCATTGACCGACACGAGCATCTCATCAAGCCCCGGAACCGGGTTTTTATCTTCCAGCGCCCGGACTTCGTTACGGCTTAACCAGCCGTCGGTGATTGCGTAGTGATAGAACTCGGCTCGCTCTTTCGGCGTACCACGCAACAGCCCGGCCAGATTGAATTTGACGTAATAACCGGCGGCCAGCTCCTGCCGGGTAAACAAGCGGCGATTTAGCTCCTGCTCCCAGTTAACAACCCACGGCATAATCGTGAATCGCACGAACTGGATCGACTGCTCGGAAATATTGGAAAACGTCGCTTTTTCGAGGTCGTTAATCATGTGCGCCGGCACATTGAAAATCCCCGCTATCATGCTGCGGTTTAGCTTCATCATTTCGACGAGCTGCGCGTCTACTGGCGATATGGTCAGGGCTTTGTAATCCAGCTCGGCAGGGAGTAAGAGTGTTTTGTTTTCCTGCGAACGGAGCGCGGCAGCAGCTTTCTGCCAGATTTTTTTAAGCCGATCCCACGATTTATCGTTCAGCTCCTGCTTAACGGACACTATCCCCGCCGGGCGCGCATTGCCGTTAAAAAAACTCTCTGTATACTTCTGCCCCGAGAGTCCCAAGCCGATAGTTTGCGCGTGCTGCATAATCGGGGAGATCCCCCATTTGTCGCAGTTACCAATCGCCTTAATATGAACCATATCGTCGGGGTGAACCGACCAGCTCCCTTCGTCGGTGTAAATCGCGTAACGCCAGCGGCCATCAAATTTAGTCAGACACGACTCCCACGGCATCCGGTGCGCCAGCTCGATAACCTCGCCGCGCCGGTTGCGTTTAATCTCTGTGTACGCATTGCCCCAACCTAAAACGTGGCGTTGCATCAGCTCGCGCCATTTATACGAGGTCTCCCACGGGTTCGGCTCGTCATGAACGAGATGGAAAACTGGATGTTCTGTTGCCTGCCGAACGTTTTTCCCTTCGCGCCGCAAAACGTGTAGGGGCATTTGCGCCAGGTTCGACGAGATAACGTAAATACAGGAATAAACCGCCGCCAGTTTCATAGCCGTCTCAGGCGAGACAAAAACGTCTGAAACCATGCCGGACGTTGTCGCGATATTTTCGCCTGTCAGCGGTGTGGCGGGATTTTCGGGATTACCCTGCCCTGCGTTAGGGTCAGAACGGAAAAACGCGTCGAGTAACATCAGCGCCTCCTGTTGCGGGCCATTGCGAGCCCGGTTATCAGAAAACCGCTACCAGCAACCGCCAGTGCCGGAGCCAGACCAAAGCGCAGGTAGCTGGCAGCAACAAGCAAGCCAAAGCCTGCGACGCCAAACAGGTCGTGGATTTTCATATAGCTAGAATGTCCTCGTCGTCGAGATTAGAAAGGAAATCGCCTGGCTCGTTGAGCATGGCCCGGCCAACACCCATCATTGCCGCGACTGCGCCGTCAATTTTGTTCTCGTTGCCCTCTTTGGTCGGACGGACAACATCGTCAGAGCCTGCGTAATACTTGCCGACAACGTTCTGGATGCACCAGGTCAGGATCGGGTTTCCATCGTGATGGAAACGGCCAGCCGCGAGCGCGGCCTCGATTTCTCGCATCGGGTCGGACATGTTCGTAAAGTTCTGCGTAATGGTGACAGGATTTAGCCCTTCATCGTTGAGCATATGCGCCAGTGACGTCGCGCCGTAAGGGTCGATGGGGCATATCTCGATTTTCACCGTGTCACGGAGCCTGAGAATCGACTCGAAAATCACCCGATAATCGACTTCTGCGCCATCGGTCGGGATCAGCACACCTTGATTAACAAACGACTGATAGCGCTCGGCGGTGCGTTTTAGCTGCGGATCTGTTGAGTAAACCGTATCCTCTGGCACCCAGAACTGAGCGCCGATGCAGTAAAAGTGTTTAAGCCCATCGATTTCCCGCATGAATACTGGCACCACGGCGTTGAGGTCGAGCTTTGATGCCAGGTCGATCCCGAGATAACACGGCTCTCCCTCAAAATCGGCAAGCGTCAGCGACGGGTCGGCAGCCTCCTGCCAGCGCTGCATGTTGTAAAACGCGGCTTTACTTGAGACCCAAAGGTTGAAGTGCTTGGTCAGGATCTTGTTAGTCTGGCTCGGGGTAGTTTTTGCAAGCTCCTGCTTGGCGCGCAGAAATTCAGGCTTGAGCGAAACGCCAAGGTTAGGGTTCGCTTTCCGAATGGCTTCCTCAGAGGTCCAGTCGTCATCCTTATCAAGGGTGTAAATGATGCCGAAAATCGTCTCATTTGCACCGTCAGTGCGAATGCCCTCAAGAATTTCCACCACCTGTGAGCGCTTGTCATAACAGGGCGAGGCAATATCGTAGCCCGCTGTCGTGATGATGAGCGTCAGTGGCTGTTCACGCGCGCCCTGCCCGGTCGTCATTGTCGTGTAAAGCGCATCTGTGGCGTGTTCGTGATACTCGTCGATAATCGCACAGCTCGGCGAGTCACCATCACCAGGGTCGCCGACAATCGGCGCAAACACCGAGCCATCTGGCCGGGTCATTTTTTTTGCCCACGGCTTTATTGAGAAGCGCTTACGCAGCGCCGGGAGTTTCTGCACCATTTGACGCGCAGGTTCAAAGACTTTAAACGCCTGCTTTTCTGTTGTGGCTCCGCAGTAAACTTCAGCGCCGTGCTCGTCGTCCGCGCAGAACATATAAATGCCCACGCTGGCAGCGATGAGTGATTTCCCGTTCTTACGGGGAACCTCGATGTAAATCTCCTGGAAGCGGCGAAGTCCATCTGATTTGCGAACCCAGCCAAACGAAACGCAGAAACAAAACTTTTGCCAGTCCTCCAGCGTCAGCCGGAGCTTTTTACGGGCCCATTCGCCGGACGTGTGGGGCATTTTTTGCGAGAAGCGACAAAAACGCTCGGCTTTATCTCTGTCGAACCTGTATGGCCAGCGCTGATCTTTGGCCCGCTCAAGGTCATTAAGATGGCGCTGACACGCGAGCTTTACATAACGGCAGGCGAGAATCTTCCCGGCGACAACATCCCGCGCGTAGCGATTCGCGTCGTTAACGTTCGGATAGGTCGCCATAAGTTAAAACTCATCAAATTCATTTCCCTCTTCATCGTCAGGCGTACCCGCGCCGAGCATACGCGCACGACTCATAGGGTCCAGGCCCAGCAACGAGCCAAGCCTGGTTATCTGCGCTACGGCATCGTTTCGAACATTAATCGCGGGATGTTTTTTGATGCCGCTCTCGCCGGTAGCGATGATTCCACTGGTTGCGATCATCTTCTCGGCTTCGATCATGAGGTGAAATGCATTACAGTAGGCCATGAGGACAGGAGCGTCCTCCGGTTCAAATAAACCACGCTCAATAAGTATCTTTGAGGTGCTTTTCCAGACCTTCACAGCAACGGCGCTCATTAGCTCTTGCGGCGGTCTGATATTTGTAATTGAGCTTTTGCCGCTTACAGGGAGATTCTTCTTTCGACCTCCACCAGCGGCCCGGACTCCGGCCATAAATTCACCTCCTGGTTGAGCAAGAAACCGGCAAAAAGCCTCCCGGAAAAAAATTCTTATTTCTCACGCGTAAAAATTTAGCGGGGCGGGCAGTCTGGAACGCTTTATTCACCAGAGATTTACCCCCGCCCCTCCCTGCTCGCTCTCCCTTATGTTCTGCATCATTCACCGCATCACGCTCAGTCGCTCTCTCGCTGTTTTAGCCTTGTGATGTTCAGAGCAAATGCATTCGAGATTACTCGGGTCGTCTGTGCCCCCGTGAGCTTTAGCGATGATATGGTCGACGCTTGAACCGGGACGAATGACGCCCTCACGCTTACAGGTCTGACACAACCCCTTGTCGCGCTTGATAACTAGGTTCCTTACCTTTCGCCACTCAGCACCATAGCCTCGCTGTGCTGCTGACCGCCCTTTATTGTGTCGTTCCCAGCCAGCGCCTTTATGCACTTCGCAGTATCCGCTTCTGTCTGTAGTTGATTTACCACATCCACGTTTACGGCAGGCTTTAGGAATTCTTGGGGGCATATGTGATTTCTTGCAGGGGACAGCAGGGAAAGGGTTGTAATAAGAAATGACTACTGCTAAACGAAGCGGGTGCTTCATCTTAAAAAAAAGCCCCACATAAGTGAGGCAAGTTGGGCATCAACCTTTCGTCGAGGGAAAAGGTTTGGGCTTATCAAAGACTTTGTAATTATCATAAATATAAATTAAAGATGTTAAATTTACTTGGAGACTGAAACTACCTTAACAAGTAGAACGCAGGTTTTTGATATTATAAACACAAGTTCGTAAGTGAACTGGAGGTTTCTGGAGCTATCTACACATATGTCCAGAGCTTATAAAAACATTCGACTGACATACATGCCTGAATACGCACCACATAAACCGCCATTATTGATACTATCGTGACTCCAGTGAATCCCGATGTTGCTGACATTTAACCAACACATGACCGTTAAATGAAGTAGGCAAGCAATTTCTTAATACAGATGTCGATCCAATATTATTTTCAAGATTGAAATCATCTCTGTTAATTTTGATTTCTGCTATTTCATACATAAAGCTAGGTAAAGATTTACCAAGATACTCGTTATCAAAAACCTTTACAACAAAGGAATCATCATCAATTTTAATGACATCATATCTTACTAACCGACTATTATCATTACTGTTTATGTAATATGTTTCCACTTCCGACATAACCATTTTCACCCCCACACTATCCTTTAATTGCGTCGCATTCTTAAAATGCGATGTCAGACATTACTCCCTTATAAGCTTTTAACATTTCGGTTATTAACTTATGGTGAGAAAACCGCCCGAGGGCGGTTCGTTTATACAAGGCGGATTGTAATATCATCCGCGATGGTATCGAGCGTCTTGAGATCCACACCCTCATCTTCAGTTGGCTCTTGACCTGGCTCGTCTTGCACAGGTTTATCCGAGGGAACGGGTTCATCATAATCAGGTTGCTGCGACATAAAACCTCCAGCATTTTGCACATGTGTGTGATAAAACACCCCGTTATTTCTTATCTTGATGGGGTTTTTTATTATCAGTTTCTGAACGCTTATCAGAATCTTTCTGATTATCGTTTTTATCATTTGCAATGTTCATAATGTAGTTTTTCATGGGAACTCCTGGGTTATGCAGAATTTTTCCGCCTTAAAACTATAGCCCCACAACCAAATAAATGATAGCTTTTTAGCGAAATTAAATTTTCAAGCATTCCGCAAAAGGCAATTTAAAAAAAATCGCCATAAAAAATCACCATGAAAAAAAAGCAAATGATGGACATATTTCCCCAGGGCGCTGATTACAAAGAATGAGTTATGAAAAGTTTAACTTCCCCGCCGCATTTTCATCCCAAACGCCTCTGTGCAGCTCTTAAACCTCGAAAAATCACAACATTAATACGGACTCAATTCAACTGACCATTTAGTCATCTTCAATTGATTTTTTATCATTAAAAAATTATAAAGCAAGCTCTTGTAATGTTTGCATAACTAAACGCCAATCCAGATTATCAGCAACGTGTCAGGTGGGTAAATGGTGGCCATCATTATGAGTTTTGACACAGGAAAATTACCCTGCCCACCGAGAATCACGCTTTGCAAAAGCATGCCGACGCTTTTGAGCTTATCGACAGGCAACTTTAACTGCGTTTAATTCACAATTAAATCCTGTTAAAGAAGCCTCTGTTTTTGTGAGCAAGATCGAGTAATTCCTACCCATAAAATGGTGCGATTCAATAGAGCAGCATTGGTGTAAACGCTAATGAATAGAAAAACTTACAAGAGAATTTTAATGAGATAGCACAATTCAATATGGCGGAAAATCTGTAGGTGCTGGCGCAAAATTGCTTATGGCCATTTCAATATCTTCTTGTAAAGGCTCCAGGTCAGACGTGCCTATCAGATAAGCTATGCCGTTATCAGTTATATAAGTCGTTATGAAAAACATCACGGATCTGGCTTCTTGGTCGTGGGGTATATGCTCAAAGAATTTGATATTTGTTTCGACTTTAAACAACTCGCCAGACCAACCATCACCGAACAGCATGACATCATTCATGATTATTCCCAGTAGGTATGGGCTAGGGATAGCCCATCTTTTAACAGAAAAGGCCACGCAAAAGCGTGGCCTTTGTTTGTCGCTTAGCTGGGCTTAACGAAGTCAACACTCAGGTGCCACCGGAAAATGTCGACGTTCGGCCAATTAAACTGGCTTCAATACCCTCATCTGGTGTTGGCAGGTGAACCGAAGTTACACGAAGCTTAACACCAAATCGGAAATAACTATCGAAAATTTTAAAACAATTGATAGTAACAATCAATGTATCGTAGATTGGCTATTTTTGGTCGTTAATAGGGGGAATTAATTTTAGGCAGAGGATATGCGCACCATGTCAGATAATTCCTTGCTTTATCAGGTGATTACCCACAATAAAGACCACAAATAGGCAAAAAATAGGGGTTTATAGCTCATAAATGCGCCTATTTCAGAGAATTATACCAAGCCTGCCATCGGTATTTGTCGAGCCTTAACTGTCTTAAGCACTTTGCGGTTTCTATATCAGCCAGTAAATCTTCGTCACTGTTTCTACCAGCATTACTTGCTTTGCATGGGGGCTCCATCAAATCCGCTGAGGGAATTGGCAGCGTCAATGGCGCGTTGCCGCAACCGCACAGCATCATGGTCAAACTTACACACAGTACGATTTGGAGACTGGACATATTTAATTACATCACGATTGATAACATGGTAAACGATTTTTCCTTCGTGACTGGTGCGAGCAGCTTTAATCTCAGAAGAACGAATCATATCTTCAGCTTTTGCTTTCTTACTTGCCGCCATCGCGTTTACGTAATCAGAGTGGGCATTCCAGCCAGCGCGCCAGGAAAGTAAACCCGTGAGCATAAAAAGCAGTACATAGATTACAAATTTTCCAATGACCTTCATTACCGATCCCACATGCAAACCTGATGTTCAACTTCTCGCCTGCTCATCAACCCTCTCCACTTCTTGCCACCAGCGTAAATCCAGCGCTTAAGCTCGTTACATGCCCCGACATAATCACCGTCGTTAAGCTTTTTCATCAGAGTAGATTTGATAGCTGCTGAGGGGCCGACGTTATAGGCAAATGAGTAGATAGCGGCGCGTTGGGTATCAGTAGTGTTTACTTTGATGTGCGGATCAATCTGGCGAGCGATATGTGTCATATCAGCTTGGGTAAGCGCATCACACTCGGCATCGGTGTAACGCTTTCCCAGAATAATGTCTTTGCCGGTATGTCCATCACAGACCGTAAGAACGCCAACCACATCCCGATAAGGCACATACTCGCGCCCTTCTAAGCCGTCTTTACCAGCAACCATTGCGGTGGCAATGGCAATAGCCCCACCGCCCACAGCTGCGACGATTCGTTGTTTTAATGCCGGGGACATTATTCTCCCCTTGCGGCTTTACGCCGATCTTCTTTCAGTTTGAAATAGAGGTTGGTCAGGAAGGTAAGGAAACCGAATACCAGGCTGCCGAGTACACCAATAGCTGCCCACTGTGATGGGGAAACTTTATCGAGGAGCTGGAGCACCCAAAACCCGGCATTACCTACAGATGTCCCATAGGCAATGCCTGTCGTTAATTTATCCATTTGATACATACTCTCACCTCCTCTGTTCAGGGAAGTGTTCTGTGTTAAGACAGGAGTGGAACGGAGATAAGGAAAAGGGCAAAAAAAAGCCAGTTCGGCAGAACTGGCGACATGCGTGACTTCAGGACGCTCCATAGCCCTTGTTCTGTAACGTACTATTCTTCCCTGAGTTAGTTAGGTGCGGCACATCTTAATTTTAACAATCAAGATGCATTCGGCACTCAATACCGGAAGAATTCGCTACAGCTAATTATTTGCACCATGTGAGGGGCGCGCTTTAAAAGTAGCAAGTCCTGGGACGAAAAGGATCGCTGGCATTAACGAAAAAAGTTTTATTTTTTTATATCGTGATTATTATCAACTTTTTAGTTTCCAGCACGTTTGCAATGTTTGAACGCCAGATAACATGAAAAGGCCACCTCTCACACAAGAAGCTCTACACCCGAGCAAAAAGGCGGTTGATAGAACCTGCCTATGTTAAGGAGCAGGAGCGTATCTCTTTACTGGACGTCAAAAGAGTTTTTGTAGGAAAGCCAATCATGCCAGACGTTCTCTGGGTCAACGTCAGGATAACCACGGCTCTCATACATTTTTAAAGCGATATCGTCAGGCATTACCATACCGACTGCATTATCGCGCAGTGTCTCAACCTCTTGTTGCGTCAACTCGCGACCGAGTTCTTTCTCTTTTGCAGTGAGTAAAACGATGAGAGCAGGAATAAACACCAGTGCCATTTGTTGCCCCTGAAGGTATCGGTAATGGAAGCCATATTATCTGATGGCACATGTCGCAGAAACAAAAAACCCGCACAAGGCGGGTTAGATATAACAGAGGCAAAATAACATAATGTAAATAAATTTACCGGTTTTAGTTCGGTTTTGCAATAACTTGTTTGTAATTTGCTACCTTCTGCTTCGAACGTGTTTTTGCTGCATCTATTACGGCCCTCTTATCCAGATAAATAAAATTGGCTCTCATCTGCGCCCACCGTGCGGCATATCCTTCCGACCACGTAGATTTTGTTACCCCAACCGTCTGCGCCAACGCATGGGCTTTGTAGCAGCCTTGCGGCTCATTTCGTAACTCGCGTTTAACGTCCTGCGCCGCCAGCCATACCAACGCACGCAAACGCTCCAGTGTCTTACCGGCGATGCGCTGTCCTTTGAGTTCCTCGCTGAAAGTCTCCCATCCCCAGCGTACTATCTCGACCTGATGTGCGTAACGGATGTTTTCGGAGTAACACCAAAGCAGCCAGGCGCATTCGACTTCATCAAGCGCCAGTACAGCCCGACGCCAGCTCGCGGTAGCGTATTCGACGGGAAGCACCAGCGCGATTGATGAACCTTTGGATCGGGACTGCACTCCCGGTACGGGTGGGTTATGTAAGGTAATCATCTTCCCGGTTTCCTCATCCCTAACCTTCAGGCGCTTTCGCTTGTAGCGGTTCGTGGCCAATTGAGCGTTTTCTGCGAACGCAACGAGTTGCCCCTTGGTTGACCCGCTTAAATCAGCGGTCGCGGTAATGAGTTGCTGACGGATGTATTCGTAATCCTGTGCTATCACTCTTCAATCTCCGTGACTTTAATACCCAGACGACCACCGGGAATGACTTCCCCGCGTACCACTTTTAGTTCGTCTATTTGCGAGTCGTTTTGCATGAAACCGCCCTTCTCTAGTGAGTCGCAGACCGCTTTGAGAATGTTGTCGATATCGCGGCGGCGCTTATCAGGCATGTTCGCGATAATGCGCAGCCTCAGCCGCGCAGGGGTGTTTATGTCGAGCTTGAGGATATGCAGGATCTCCTGCACTGCCCGACGGTACTCGCGGCCTTTCTTATTGATGTAGGTAATGCCATTTCCACGCCGCCAGTAGTCGTTAACACTTGGTGGATACGGCAATGTGAATTCATAGGTGTTCGTCATTTGGGCACCACCAGACCGCGCCGCGTCAGTTCCCGAAGCGTAAGCACGATGGCGCGGTCCATTAATGCGCGACGCTCCTCTCTTGTCAGTTCGCTGCCGTTATCGATAGCATGATGACAGTCAACACAGAGCGCTGCCGTCAGGCTGTCATCTGCCTTAAGGCCCATGCCTTTGTCCTCGTTGCGATGTGCCGCCTGTACACCCCAGCGGCGGCAAAGCACGCAACAATCTAACTGGCGAACGGCGGCCAGCCATTTAGCGCTTCGATAAATACTCTTCACCCTCACCTCCACATCCGTTGTTGAAATGTGGTGTCCTGCCGTGGCGGGTATTTGCTTTCCGGCAGCAGTACGCGAACAACGAACGTCTTACAGTCAGCAGACAGAGACCGCTCCGCTTTCATACCGCGTTTGCGATACTGGCGAAGCAGCTCGTCGGCCTCTTCTGCGGTGCAATCCGAGTGTTCAAACCATCCCATACGCATGATTAAGCCTCCTGCTCTGCCCGGAGCTGCGCATATTCACAGTCCTCAGGAATAGTGAGACGGCAACCGATGCTCAGAGCCCAAGCTTCAACTTGCGAGAGGAAGAAATGCATCTCGCCGGTATCGAGATCGGAGGTATGACGGAGGGAACTGATTGTAGTTTTCTCGCCGGTAATGACGTCAGTCATCTCACGGCGTTCGTAACCGAGATAGGAATGCTTCAGCGCGTCCTTAACCCACGCCGAGGAAGCAAAGGATTTGCCCCGCTTAATGAGATAGTCGCTGATTTCAGCAAACCACATGTGCGCCAGCGCGTTCTGTGAAAGGCTGCGAGTTTCGCGCCACGGTTTGATGATCAGGCGGTAGCAATCGCCAGTAGCCAGTAGCGGCTGCAATTGCTGGCCGATGGAAGCGAAGTTGGATTTGTGAAGGCGGATGCCGTCTTTGGGGAAGTTCACGCCGCACCTCCGTAGAGGTCGAACGCTGGACAAAGGAAAGCGCCAGTCTCGGGGGTACCCGGGGCCAGCGTATCAGGAAAGGCTAGTACTAAGTTGATATGCGCCATCGGTTTCTCCGATAAGGCGCAGTGACTACAAAGCCTAGGGTGTTCAGCCCTATTGCTTAATTATATTCGAGCTAAGGGAGCTAAATCCAGCTAGCCGAGTGGCCTGTCTGAAATCTTCTAGAGATGTCACGAACTCATCTTCTCTAAGCGCAAATCCATCCACAACCTCTAAATTATTCATGTAAAGCAAGATCGCGCCATTGAAACTTCCGCTTTCGAGTACGGGAATCAGTGCCTTGGGTACCTCGATATTGATTGTTTTCACAAAATACACCCCTTACATCTTAACGATAAGTTCGTTATCGCCTAACACTTAAAAACTATATCTCAGCTTCGCTCGTGAAAATTCATGTACCTACACAATCAGATAACATTTTAGTAACGGCTCACCGACACATTAACTGTATATAAATACAGTATCTTTTGTGGGATCGGGAAATACAAGAACCAAGAACTCTATTTGGTTAATTTCAATGATCTCAGTAAAGCAACATGTAATTGTACACTTTAATTTTATGATTGAAATCAATCATTAGCTGGAATCACTAGCAGGAAGAAAAGACTATAAACGGGGGGGTGAAGTATGTTAAGAAATATTCAAAGTCCGCTTTGTGCCAAAAGCGGAAGTAGCTACAACATTTGTGTGGAGCAACTGGGCCCAGGCCAGTGGTTATAGAAAAATGAGCCCTCGGGGACGAGGGCAAATAGTAAAAGTCGTCTTAGAAAGTCAATTTGGTGTTGCTTCATCCTGTTTCTTTTAAAGGATAGAACTATGCTCAGCATCGGGACTCTAGATACTTGCGTATAACTCCTGTATTTTTGCTGGATTGGCAAAAAATCTAGCAGGATATGCATTAGGGTAATTTTGCTCTAAATAGCTCTCTGTACTGTTTATCAACAAAGCAAGTTCAGCTGTTAACTTCGATACATCCGGACTCAAATGATCAGTACTTGAGTTTAAATTTTGTATAGCGCTTAACAGAACAGATGCATAATATCTATTTCCATGAGTAATTATTAAGTGGCGTCTACTATGGGTGGATTTATCCGTGGAGAATAATGCTTCACTAATTGCTCTTTCAATCACTCTAAAGTGATTAACTGCATTAATTAATTTAACACCGCTCAATCTTGGGTTGAACAGCGTTTTATAGAGTGAACCATCGAAGTTTTCAAAAAATCTACCTCTATTAGATTTCAATGTTGCAACAATGGTGTTATTTTTACTTAAACATGCAAGCGCATTTAGCGCTTCATCCAGATCTATAACTTTTATATTACTTTGAGAATAGTCTTCATCTGTCCTCAAAAGTTGATATTGATATCCTTCAAGTATTAGTTCTCTTGCCAGGCGATGCTGATCGGGTTGCTGCGAAGCAAAGTCTCTTCCTAATACTCTGTTTTGAAAGTTATTTGCCCTAGTTATTGAATTTGAAATAATATTATCCTGATCCTCTCTCAATTCAATAAATCGGACTGGGACTTTAACTTGAAATATTTTATCACCAATTGTATCCATAACTGAACCAATGCTGCTTACAGTTTGAGCGCCATTAATAATACTTACATCCTTAAAGTCAAAAAAACCTCTTTCTGTTCCTGAAGCTGCGTTTCTTCTATGAGGAACCACTTCCTTAACTAAAATGGTAACGCCATTGTTATAGAACCAAAACATCTCAGGGTTTTCAGATGCGGATTTTTTTATTTCTTCATTGACATCAGTTTTACCTAACATGTTTCTAATGTTTTTTGTAAACAGGCGAGTCCCGTACTGCTTCCACCAATTACCAACTTGATCACCAGATAGAGTTCCATAGAACGCCTTATAAGGTTCATTTAAGTATCCATAACGTTCAACCTCTACACTTGACAGATCTATTTGACCTCTTGAACCTGTCTGCAGCCAATGAACAAGGTCTTCAGATGAAATTAGATGAACCTGAAAAGCCCACTCTTCTTTTGGCTCTTCACCTGGTGTAAAGGAAGCATCATTTAATTGGCTTTGCCATTCTTGCATATCACGAAGCACTTCCTCTGAAGCACCCTTTTTACCAGTGTGAGTCATGGCAAATATAAATTTATAGTCAAAAGAATTGAGGGCAATATTTATGTCTGAATTTTTATCTTGCAGTATTTGGTCAAATAAATCATAACGCTCGTTTTGTAGTTTTTCACATGCATCTTTAAAGCAAATGAAATCAGCTTTAGTCCATGTTCCATTACCGGCCTGATTAAATTTTGATTGAACTACAACAACTATTTTTTCACTATGATTTATAACAATTCCATCAATGCCACCGTCTGTGCTACTATCACAAACCGACTCGCCTGCGTGCTTCTCATCAACGCCGCCTAGCTGATACATGGTAAACGCGGCTAGGGCTCGACTTGCCATTTTCGTATTATAATCTTGTTGATCTATCTGGCATTCACGCTTATGGATATGGGCCTCAAATCTTTCTCTTAAGCCACTTCCTAGTCTCTGCGCTATAACTTGTGCCGTTGCTGGTGCAGCAACAGCATTATCCTCAACGCGAATATCTACAACGAATGCCATTTTATTTCCCTTAATAAATTGAACCAGCGTAAGTACAAAGAGAATGCACTTTTCAAGCCATGATATCCATAGAAACACCAAAATTTTGACTGGTTGATGTATGGGCCATTACCTTTTGTTTTGGCAGTATCGCCATACTAGTTTGTTAGAGGTCGTGATTATTGTGAACGGCAGCTCCTCGCTCAAAACGGACATTACCCTATGCTTCAGCCCCCTCTTGCCAGAAGCAGAAATTATGTGTAATCCCCCGCTGTACATTGCTACCCCCTAAAACCTGCCGGAATTGTATTATCAGGCTCCGGAATATGATTCACATCGCGCCAGGCGGGCATGTTCACGCCAGTGCAACACCTGATCACTAGGTCATCCCATTTCTCACGCAACTTGGACGGGCATTTAACCTGACGGATCCAGAACGGGTCGCTTTGTACCCGTCGAAATAACTCGCAAATCTGTTTGTGTGTACGGCCATCCAGCATGCGCATCAGGCGTATATCGTTCGCCCATGCCGTCCAGTTAGGCTCTTTAGGCTGGACAGGTTCGCCGTCAAGGGTGTCGGCCTGCTCGTACAGTTTCAGCACTCGCGTCCAGATCCACTTCGCGCAGGTCAAATCTTCCTGACTGCCCCACTGGCTTTTCCTGGGGCTGAAAACCACGGCTTCAGGATGCCGTGTCAAAAACTCAGCTTTGGTGAGCTTTTCGTCCGACAGCGAAGCGTCGGGACAAGAAGTGTTTTCTGGTTCTTTGACTGGTTCAAAAGAGTGACTGATTCTGGGTGAATCTCCTGCACCACCCCCTAGTGAATCTGTTGCACCACCTAGTGAATCTCCTTCACCCCCCTGGTGAATCTGCTGCACTATGCCTTGTTTATTACTGGCCCCGTCTAAGGTCAGCCGGTAAAAATTACTGGTGTTTCCTTTGGGTCCGGTTCGGGTTTCTTTAATCATCAGCCCGGACAGGCATAATGCATTAATATGGTTCATCACTGAGCGTCGACTGATTTCGCATTGATCGGCGATATGCTGATAGCTCGGCCAGCATTCGCCCTGGTCGCTCGCGTTATCGGCCAGCTTAAGCAGGACCAGCTTGCGCAGCGGGTTCCCCACTTTCACTTTCATTGCCTGAACCATCAGTTCCATACTCATAATAAGACCTCGATACTACTGCGCTAAACTGCGTTCGGCATAGCCGGAACCAGCTTCACTTCGTAACCCGGCAATAAATCTGCCAGGGCATTAATCGCTTCCAGCGTTTCCTTACGGATAATTTCCTTCGGCTTGCGCATCAGCACGGCGTTCGTCGCCTCGATACACTCGCGGTTCGCCACAGCGGCCCGCAGTTGTTCGGCGGCAGCGGTTTCCAGCTCAGCGTTCATGGCAGCCCTAACCGCATAGCTCAGCGCTTCAGCGTTGCGGCGGTACTTTGGTGAGTCGCCCCGGAAAGCGCGTTTGATAATCTGCGCGTTGTTATGCAGCCGGCGGCTGTACTCTTTGGCGTCCTGAACGCTCAGGCTTTCCAAAAGACCGCCGGAATGATGCGCCGTTATCATCGGCGTGATGGTCTTCCAGCCCTTTTCCGCCGCCCACTGCTCAAGCTCCATGCCGAGTTTTTTGATTTCCATCAGTCAGAATCCTTCTGAGATTCAGTGTTAGCCTTTCGACTCAAACGTTTTTTCTTGCGGTATTCGTCGTAAAGGTTTTTGTCGTAGTGAAGTGTCCCTTCAGAAGCATCGGCTAAACGTTGAGCACAACGCTCTGGAACAAGGATTTTCCACTGGCTGACTGCGGAGGGGTCAACACCTGCCGCAAATGCAACGCGAGACTTATTTCCAAAAACTTTAATGGCATCCTCTTTAAACATATCGACTCCTTAATCTGAGTTTTCTCAATGTTAAAATCGCAAGGAATCTCAAGTCAAGAAACTTTAAGATATCTCAATATGAACAACATCACTTTGGGCAGGCGTATTCGCCAAAGACGTAAAGAGATAGGTTTTAGTCAACGAGACTTGAGCCGGGCTGCTGGCGTCTCCGATTCGTCAATATCACTATGGGAAAGCGACAACACAGCCCCAAGAGGTGAAAACCTTCACAAGTTAGCCGCAGCACTGCAGTGCACCCCTACATGGCTGTTGTTCGGAGACGAAAACCAAGCTCCGACTCAGGCGGTTCCAGCGGGTGCGCCCCTCGAACTGTCTGATGATGAACTTGAGATGATCAGGCTTTACCGCGCATTACCAGAGTCTGAGCAAAAAGCACAGATGGGTAACATGCGAGCCCGGGTAAAAAACTTTAATCGCCTCTTCGATGAGTTGCTTGAAGCCCGTAAGCGTTCCAATAATCCCTGAAATTTAACCCACTTTAATTGCCTTTTAATCAACAAGATACTGTATACTCACGTCTTTTATCATGAGTTTTCTCAATAATAATATTGACTAATTACTATGAGAAAACTAAAGTTCACTCCATCACGTAACCACGACGCAGTGATTACAAAGCTCTAAACGTTCCGCCAGCCGGGCGATAACGGCAAGGGAGAAGATGGTTAATCAACACTACGGCACTATGCCGGTAATCAGGCAATGCCTTGAACCTGGAATGATGGCGCTCCGCGATGGTTGCGCTTATCGAGTCTCAGCGATCCGCGGTAAACACGTTTACCTTCACTCAATGCGCGAGCAAATCCGCATTACTGATCGCGTAGTCGAAGTTTTTCTTGATGGGTTCGGTAATCCGTTAACTCACTGACCCACCCTTTCGGACATCAATCAAACCCTCGTAATTGGCGGCTAACAAGGCGCCGGGGATTTTTACGCCCTTTTACAGGAGGAATCGTGAACGCGTATTTCATGCATGACCGTATCGAAGAGCGCGCATGGCAAGACCACTACATACAAATAGCTCGGGAAGAGGAAGAAGCAGAGCTGGCCGACTTATACGATCGCCAGATCAAGTTTCATCACCTTCACGCTCTACTCAGCAACACCCAGGCGGATAAAGCCGCCCTTACCGCAACTTTCGATGATGTGGATTTTCAGGAAAAGGCTGCGGAGTTTCTGCGGTACGCCGCCGAAACGCTCGCGGCCAAACAGACTGCAATTAACATGGATTTGAGGAGAGGATGAGATGGCCCTTTTCCAACGAGCCACTAATACACAGGCTTTCCTTAAAGCCGGAATCATGGGCTTTGCCGGAGACGGCAAAACCTACACCGCCAGCGAACTGGCGATCGGCCTCGTTCTGCTGATGCGCCAGCGCGGGCTTGCAATGGGTGATAAGCCGGTAATGTTCCTCGATACGGAAACCGGCTCTGACTGGGTTAAACCCCGCTTCGATGCCGAAAACATCGAGCTTTACACAGCTAAAACCCGCGCATTCGTGGATCTGATTGCCGCAGTCAATGAAGCAGAGCAAAGCGGCTCGGTACTGATCATCGACTCCATCAGCCATTTCTGGACGTGCTTATGCGATGAGTACGCAACGCGCCGCAAACGCAAGCGTGGCCTTGAGTTCTCAGACTGGGCGTGGCTGAAACAGGAATGGCGACGTTTTACCGATCGTTTCGTTAACAGCCAGGCGCACATCATCATGTGTGGCCGCGCGGGCTATGAGTATGACTTTTTCGAGGGCGACGACGGAAAGCGCCAGTTAGAGAAAACCGGTATCAAGATGAAAGCCGAAACCGAGACTGGTTATGAACCCTCGATTTTGATCCAAATGGAAAAGCAAATGGATCTGGAGTCCGGGCAGGTATGGCGCACCGCGCGCATTCTTAAGGACCGCTCTACCCGTATCGACGGCCAGACATTCGCGAACCCGACGTTTAAACACTTTCTGCCGCACATTGAGTTCCTTAACCTGGGCGGAACACATTTAGGCGTGGATACCTCTCGCGATAATGGCGAGCTGTTTGCCGATGATGGTTTGCCGACATGGCAGAAAGAGAAACGCGCGAAAGAGATTGCCCTCGATGAGATCGTCGAGCTGCTGAACAAACATCATGGCGGCACCAGTAACGACGCTAAACGCGCTAAAGCCGACCTTCTGGAACAGGTGTTCTGCTCTCGCTCCTGGGAGCGAATTAAGGGCATGGACTGGCCGACCATCAAAGCGGCCCGCTCCGCTCTATGGCTTCAACTGGAAGGGGTTCCTTACGAATTCCCCGCTCCTTCTGGCGCGGAGAAAAGCGAACCAGATGCGGCTTACGATGAAGTGATCCCACAGTAATAACCGGGCCCACGCCCCGCTTTTTAGTAGTGAATTAAATTTTGTATTTTGATAGCGGCTTTAGGGCCGAGGAGGATTTCATGAGTGAAGTAGTGATGATTGTATCCCCTGGGAAATGGGTTGCGGAAGAACAGCTTATTGCGCTTAAAGGGTTCAAAAGAGGAACGTTGAAAAGAGCAAGGGAACAAAGCTTTCTTGAAGGCAAAGAGTACATACATGTCGCGCCTGATGGCCAGCCCTGGGATAACAGCCCCTGCTTTTATAACCTGGAAGAGATAGATCGTTGGATCGAACGGCAGGCAATGGCAAAGCCACGTCGTTACTCCGCTTAAGTTCGTTTCAGTAAAAAGGAGTCGTAATGATTCAGTACCCAACGGGTGTGGAGAACCACGGCGGAAAACTCCGCATCTGGTTCCTCTACAAAGGGGTTAGAGTCAGGGAAAACTTGGGAGTCCCTGACTCCCCTAAAAACCGTAAAAAAGCCGGTGAGCTTCGCAATGCTATTTGTTATGCCATAAAAACGGGAACGTTTGATTATGCCGCGCAATTTCCGGACTCACACAATCTGGCCCGCTTCGGTGAAGCTAAACCCAACATTGATTTCGCCACCCTTACCGACAAATGGCTGTCGTTAAAGCAAATAGACGTCTGCAAGAATACTTACGTACGTTACAAGGCTGCCATTAAGAACGTAATGCCATACATCGGTGCCAGAACGCTCATCGCTTCGATCAATCAGGAGTTCTTACTCTCACTACGCAAGGAGCTACTCGTAGGTTTTCAACACCCTAAACACTGGCATACAGAACCAGTTAAAGGACGTACAGCCTCGACTGTTAACTACTATCTGAGAGTAGTAAACGGAGCACTAGAATTCGCTAAAAATAATGGCTATTTACCTTCAAACCCCATGCAAAACTTAGTGCCCTTGAAGAGAGCTAAATCTGACCCGGACCCGTTAACAAAAGATGAGTTTGAACGCCTTATTGCCTGCTGCGACAACCGTCAGCTTAAAAACCTTTGGAGTCTTGCCGTTTTTACTGGAATGAGACATGGCGAATTATGTGCCCTGGCGTGGGAGGATATTGATCTCAAGGCTGGCACTATCACCGTCACAAGGAACTACACCTCAGCCCGGAATTTTACACCGCCCAAAACTGAGGCCGGAACAGACCGAAAGATCGTGTTAATTGATGCAGCTATTACGGTATTGCGAGACCAGGCCGAGCTGACCCGGCTCGGTAAGCAGCATGACATCAGCGTTGCTCTTCGTGAGTACGGTAAGACGCGACTGGATAAATGCACGTTCGTCTTTAATCCGGGCATATATACCAAGAACCCGCATTGCGGGATTAACTATGCTACTGGTTCTCTGAACATGAGCTGGGCTTCGGCTATGAGGCGCGCCGGTATCCGACACAGGAAAGCGTACCAGTCCAGACATACATATGCCTGTTGGGCTCTTTCAGCGGGAGCTAATCCCAACTTTATTGCCGGGCAAATGGGCCATGCGAACGCGAGAATGGTGTATCAGGTTTATGGTAAATGGATGTCTGAAAACGATGCGGATCAGCTCTCTATCCTGAACAAAAGCATAACTGTAAATGCCCCACCCATGCCCCACAGCAAAACCGCTGAGTTGTAAATTTCTTTATAATCAAACACCTTACCCTTATAGCTGATCATCTCGGCGATATGCACGTGGCCGAGAAGATCGCGGTTGTCATGGAAGGCCGCGCAGAGGTTATCTTCTTCGATATTCATGTGATAAAAATCGCCGATGATTTTTACGTGCTTAAGGCCGCCTTCGACGATATAACGCCGCGCGTCGGCAAGCGTGTTGATCATGTGATCCTGATAGCGGTTGAGCGGCTCAAGCAACACGGTGGTGCCGGTACGTGCTGCCACACCGTCGAGATAGCGCAGCGACTCGCTAACCGCTTTGCGATCGCCTGCCAGGCTGCGCGGCGCTTTCATCGGCGGCAGGCGGAATGTGAACATCCCCCAGGCTGCGGGCACCACAATGCCTTTGCCGCCCACCTCCGCCAGCGCTTCCAGAATACGGGTGATTTGCGCAAGCCCGTTAAGACGACGCTCTTCGATGAAGTCGCCGATCCAGCCGTCATAGCCGCCGCAGGCGGTGGTCACCGGCAGGCCGGTCTCCTTAATGGCCGCTTTGACCTCGTCGAGATGATCCACCAGCAGCTTGCCGTCAATTTCAAAGCCGTCAAAGCCCATCGCTTTGATGTAGCGGAATTTCTCCAGAATATTTTCCGGAAAGAAAGCCTGATTCTGCGTTGCGATTTTCATAGTGTTTTCATCCGTGAATTAAAAAGTGACGCCCATTTTGATGCTCAGTTCCGGGTGCTGATCGACATACTTCATGTAGCTTTCCGCGCTCTGTGCGAAAGGCACTACCGGATCGATCAGGTCCTCACAGTTGAGATAGCCATTCATCAGCAGTTCCCAGCAGGTTTCTTCGATACGCTTGCGGCTCCAGCGCGGATAATCCGGGTTCGGCTCGCTGCAGGCGCGGGAGAAGACAATTTTCGCGTTGTTGAAATGCGCTTCGCGCCCGAAGTTGAGGCTGGTAAACGGTTTGGCAAAGGCCACGTAGGAGATAGTGCCGCCATAGGCGATGCCGCGCAGCGCCGCCTGCAGCGCGTCGGCATGGCCGCTGGTTTCAATAATGACGTCCGCGCCCTGCTTGCCGGTGAGCTTTTTGATTTCAAGGCCGATATCCGTACCGACCGGGTTGAAGGTATAGTCCGCCCCATGGCGGCGAGCGATATCGCAGCGGTGCGCGATAGGATCAACGCCGATAACCACCGACGCGCCCGCTTTTTTAGCGAGCTGAATGGCAATCTGCCCGATGGCGCCAAGGCCAATCACTACCACAAAATCGCCGACGCGTACGTTACCGTCGCGCACGCCGCTCATGGCGAACTGCGCCGGATCGTAGCAAACAGCGTTTTTCCAGCTCGCGCCTTGCGGCATCTTGCGCAGCTTGTAGTTATCGACAGCGTTGACGATGACGGTGTCCATCAGCGGGCCGTAGGTACAGACCATGTCGCCCACGGCGTAGCCCGTCACCTGCGCGCCGCACTCGATAATTTCCCCCACCACCATGTTGCCGAGCTGGAATTTACCGAATTCAATACCGCGCGGCGCGTCTGCCGGGCGCGGCGTGAACAGTTGCCATTCACCGGAAAATTCTTCGTCGATGAACGGACTGGCGGCGCGAAAATCCACGACTTCCGTGCCGTGTTTCGGCGCGCCGAAACGGACGCGAATTTTCACTTCGTTTTGCGCGACTGCGCGATCCTGATATTCCACCAGCGCTGCCACACGCGGTGCCTGAGCCACTAATTTTTGCATGATTTTCTCCCTGAAAACGACCCGGTCAGCCTTTAACGCCGCCGTCGGTCAGACCACTTTTAATAAAACGTTCGGAAAGCGCGTACATCACCACCACCGGCAGCGCGGTCACCAGCGAGGCCGCCATCATGCGTCCCCAGATGTAGTCCGGCGTGCTGAACAGGGTGTTAAGCCCGACCGGTAGCGTGAAGTTCGATGCGCTGGAAAGGAAAATCGAGGCGAAGAGATAGTCGTTCCACGCCACCATAAAGCAGTAGACAAACACCGACACCAGTCCGGATACCGCCAGCGGCACGGTGATGCGAAAGATGATTTGCAGGCGATTTAAACCGTCCATCATCGCCGCCTCTTCGATTTCATCCGGAATGGTGTCGAAGTAGCTTTTCAGCATGAACACGGCGGTCGGCAACGTCTGGGTCACCATCGTCACGATGATGGCAAGCTGGGTGTCATAGATGCCAAGCGCGGTGATGATTTTGAATAGCGGTACGACCAGCAAGATCCCGGAGAACATGTACACCGTGTAGAAACTGGCGTTGATGGTCATCCGGCCTTTAAAGCGCAGCTTAGAGAGCGCATACGCGCCGAGAATGCCAATGAACACCGCCACACCGGAGGCCACCACCGACACCACCAGGCTGTTGCGAAAATAGGTGACGAACGGAAAGATCAGCGGGTTAAAAATGTCGACGTAATGCTCCAGCGTCCAGTGCTGCGGAAACAGCGTCGGATGCAGCGAAATCGCCTCTTTAACGCCTTTGAACGAAGTCATCAGCATTACAAAAAAAGGAAAAAGCGTTGCAATAAGAAACAGCGCCAGGCCGAGATAAAAACCGGCGCGCCGTGCAAAGCGTTTATTTGTTGCCATGGAGATTCACCCGTTTTCTGGTAATCAGGATCACTGCGAAGATGATGACGAACAGCACCACGGAGATCGCCGCTGCTTTGCCGAGATCGTTGAACGCAAACGCGGTTTTATAGAGGTACACCCCAAGGATATCGACCTTAGTAGTGAGCAAATAAACATCGGCGAACATGTAAAACATCCAGATGGTGCGCAGGGTCACGACCGTCGCCAGCACCGGCATGATGGCGGGCAGCGTCACGATGCGAAACCGCTGCCAGGCGCTGGCGCCGTCCATTTCCGCCGCCTCGTAGAGCGATTTATCAATCGTCTGCAAAATCGCCAGAAACGAGATAAAGGCATACGGGAAGTAGCGCCAGATGGCGAACAGCACCACCAGCGCAAAGCTGCTGGAGGGGTTGTCGAACCACAGCGGCGCGCGCTGGTAAAGATGCAGCAGATCGCCTGCCACCCAGTTCACGATGCCGTAGCCGTTGTTGAACATATATTTCCAGGCAAATACCAGAGAAATCGACGGCGTGACGTAAGAGAGGATCACCAGCGAGCGCGCCGTTTTGCGAAACCGGAACTCGCGGTTAAAGAGAATGGCTACTGCAAGCCCCAGCGCGGTGCTTCCGGCCACGACCAGCGCCGTGTACCAGAATGTCATCCACAGCGAATGCCAGAAGCCCGGATCGGTGAGGATGTTGCGGTAGTTCTCAAACCCGGTGAACTGCGACGGCAGCCGCGGGTTCAACGGCAGGCGTAAAAAGCTGATTTCGATATTCGACAGCATCGGCCAGGCCACCAGGCCGCCCAGCAATAGCAGGCTGGGCGCCAGGAGCAGCATGGCAAATGGCAGGTCGGTTCTACCGGAAGTTAACGTCTTCATGAGCGTCCTTTCCTGAAGCGGAGTTATGGTCTGGCGACCAGTTCATCCAGGCGTTTTTGACCAAGCGTGAGCGCTGCTTCCGGCGATTTGCCACCCACCGTCACGCTGTTAACCATTTCGTTAATTACCCCGGAACCGGTGACATCGCCCATGCGGGTGAAGTTTTTATTGCCGACGGAGCCGAAGATCTGCACGTTGGGATACTGCGCGATAAGCTCGCGGGTAAGCCCGCCGAACGCTTTAATGACAGGGTTTTGCTGGTAGGCCGGCGTTTCGACGACCGTTTTATTCACCGGCAGCGCCGCGCCCGGGGACATCAGCACCCAGTCGGCGGCGTTTTCCGCCTGCTCCATAAAGACCACGAATTTCTTCGCCGCTGCGGTTTCTTCTTCGCGCTGTCCGGCGGTGATCGTAAGCGAGGTCAGCATGCCGTAGACGGCGGAGGATTTTTTGGTCGGCACGATAAAGCCGAGATCCTGCGGATCGCCCTCTTTAAACACGGCCGGCAGAATGTAGGTGGAGTAAATGGCCATCGGCGCGGTGCCGTTCATAAAGGCGTCTTTGATTTCCATGACATCGCTGGAGCCGGGCATGGAGAGCATGGCCAGCTCACGGTAATACTCCAGCGCCTCGCGCATTTCAGGCGTGTTGAGTGTAATGTTGCCATTGGCGTCAAAAGCGTTGGCGCCGTTTGATAGCGCAAACTGCGAAAACGCCTGTTCGGTCATCACGCTTTCAGCGGTCGGCAGCGCGATGCCATATTTTTTATCGGAGGGTTTATTGAGCAGCGTCGCGGCGTTCAGCAGCGACTGCCAGTCCTGAGGCGCGCTCAGGCCCGCCTGCGCCAGCCGCGATTTTCGGTACCAGACGCCGCCAAGCCAGGCGCTGATCGGCACACCGGTCCAGGCGGTGCCATCCTCGGTGCGCACGATGCGCAGAATGCCGTCAAAGAACTGCTTTTCTCCCACGTCAGCCACCGCGGCTTTGATAGCGTCGCGATCCAGCAGTTGCTCTTTGTCCATCACTTTGGCGTAGTCGTGGCTGATTTCAATCACTTCCGGCAGCGCGCCGGAACGGGCGAGCGTGGTGACTTTAGTGTTATAGGCGTCCTCTTCGACTGGCACCTGTTTTACGGTAATATCCGGGTTGGCCTTTTCAAAGCGAGCGATCAGCTGCGTAATAACCGCCTGACGCTCCTGCTCCACCGACGAGTGCATAAATTCGATAGTGACATGATCTTTTTTATCATCGTTGCAGCCTGACATCAGGGCGCAGGCAACCAGTGCTGAAATCAGCACGCTATTATTATTTCGCATATTTAGTCCTTTCAGGCTTTGTTAAGCCACATTGCTTGCCAGGGGGCGAGCGTGAGCGTTCCATTCTCTGGCGTCACGCCGGAAATTAATTCACGCTGACCGCACGCGTCGTAATAAATCGTCTGCGGCTTATCACTGATATTAAACAGTGCGGTAATTTGCGCGCCATTATTCGCGGTACGAATAATTTCCATCACGCTGTCATTAATACAGCGCGCGGCAAAGGCGCTGTCGGGGTGAAATGCGGCGTGTTGACGGCGCAACATTATTAAATCGCCAAGCTGTTTCCAGGTATCGTGCCGTAAATTTCCCGGTGTCTGTAATGCCCCGATGATTTCCGTTTCGTGATATTTCTGACGATTAATCGCACGGTTGTAACCGAGACGCGCCACGCCCTCTTCATCATTGCGCGAGCCCAGAATGCTTTGAATATAAATGGCCGGAACGCCGGGAAAAGTTAATAACAGCGCGTGGGCCAGCAGAAAACGCGCCAGGCGCGGCGCGTCGCTGTCGCCATGGGCGCTGAGCGCGTCCATATAAGTAACGTTGATTTCATACGGGCTGCGGCTGCCGTCCGGGTTGTTTTTCCAGTTCACCCGCGCGCCTTCGGCCTGGAGCTCCTGTACCAGAGTCAGAATTTCCGCTTCCGGCAGGATGCCGCGCAGCGGGTTTAGCCCAATGCCGTCATGAGACGCCAGGAAATTAAACCAGGTGGTTTCACCGACGCGCGCATCGCACAGGCCCTGCGCCCACTGGCATAGCGCACGGGCGTTGCGGGTATGAATAGCATGCAGCACCAGCGGCGGCAGCGGAAACTGGTAGACCATCTGCGCTTCGTCATGCCCGTTGCCGAGGTACGCGATGTTGTCCTTATGCGGCACATTGGTTTCAGTGATGATAACGGTGCCCGGCGCGACCGCATCAGCGATGGCGCGAAACAGCTTCACTAACAGATGTGTTTTTTCCAGATGGATACAGGACGTTCCAGGTGTTTTCCACATAAACCCGACAGCATCGAGGCGGACATATTGCGCGCCTTCACGCAGGTAATGCAAAAGAACTTCCACCATCGCCAGCAATACGGCGGGGCTTGCGAAGTTAAGGTCAATCTGGTCTTCGCTAAAAGTCGTCCAGAGATGGCGCACCTCGCCGTTTTTCAGCGTAAACGGCGTTAATAGCGGCAGCGCGCGTGGTCGGGTGACGGCAGATAAATCGGTCGCCGGATCCATCGCGATAAAAAAATCCTCAAAGCCTGGCTGTTGCGCAAGATAATTCGCAAACCAGTCGCTTTTGGCGGAAATATGGTTGCAGACAAAATCAAACATCAGCCGCGCATGTTGATTAAGCCGGGCGATATCTTCCCAGTCACCGCACTGGGGGTCGACGCGGTGGTAATCCACCACGGAAAACCCGTCATCGGACGACCACGGATAAAACGGCAACAGATGAATATGAGAGAAAAAAGGTTTCAGCCAGTCGTTAAAAAAATGCTGCAATGTCGCGAGCCGTTTTTCGCCCGGCACGCTGAATTGATCGGCATAGGTAATTAATACTACGTCCGTTTCATCCCACCCTTTTTTACGCGGCGCACTTATTTCACTACGCGTTTGAGAAATAGCTTTCTCAAGCGCAATAAAATGCTTATCGCTAAAAGTATCGCCATAAATTCGCGTAATTAAATGTCGAATAACATCACTGTTTATTTCTGCTGTTGTTATTTTTTCCATTGATAACATTTCTCATGGTAGCGGTCCCACGTAGAAAGGCTACTCCCGGAAAACAGGGAGTGTCAACGCGCGAAAAGTTTGCTTTTAAGAATAAAACCCGGTTTCCGGAAATGGGTGTGAGTAATTGTGAAGTAGCGCAAAAAACGCCAGAAATAAAAAAGCCCGAGGGGCTCGGGCTATTTACGGGAAGGGTTATTGATATAACGCGCGGAGACGCGTCTTGCGAGTCGTTTGAGCAGCGGCTCAAGCGCAAAGGCCAGCGCTATCTTCAGCGGACGACGGGCGACCGATTTTACCGCCCAGCCTGCAAATCCTGCCGGCCCGTAACGCAGCGCGGTCATCAGCGCCAGCTTGCCAGCGAGCTTAAGGCCAGGCTTCGCGTGGCGGGAGACTTTCTGCCAGCGTGTGGTGGAATTCATAGCAACTCCTTTAAAACCGGGGGCGCGGCCCCCTGATAGAATAATTATAGCTGGCGGAACCGGCTGCGCAGCGAGAAAGCGTCCGAGGTGACATAACGCTCCATCGCCCTTAAGCGCTGTTCACCGGCGGCAAGCTCGGCGTCCACCGCGTTCAGCAGCTCGCTGCTGGTCGGCGCCGCCTCTCCCTCCTGCGTCTCATCCAGCGGGTCGAGCGCGAAGGTCAGCACGATATAGGCGACAATCGTGATAAAAAAGAGCCCAAAGAGCATCGACAGTACGGTTATCAGGCGCACCAGTTTAACCGGCACGTCGAGATAGTGCGCGATACCGGCGCAAACGCCTTTGACCATGCCTTCGCGGGGAAGCCGCCCCAGTTTTTTGCCGCTAAAAGTCCGCGTCATTATTGATTTCTCCAGTTCGGGTGCTCGGCATCGAGAATTTGCTCCAGCGCATGAATACGCTCGCGCATGCGCTGCGCCTCTTCATTTAACTGCGCCAGACGCTGCTGCTCGCTCTGCGAGAGCGCATCGCGCCCGGAGCGGTTGCTGTAGTGCAGCCAGAGCCAGACCGGCAGTACGAACAGCACAAACAGCGTTAACGGAATAGCCAGAAACAGTGCACTCATGAGTTCTCCTTACGGGTGAATATTGCGACGGCCAGTGCCGCCGCGCTCCTTTTCAACGCGAGCGATTACTCGCCGTCGCGTTGCTGCACTTTCGCTTTCAGCGCCGCCAGTTGCGCGCTAATGTCATCATCCGCTTTCAGTTCGGCGAACTGCTGATCCAGCGATTTCTGCTTGCCGAAACCGTGGCTTTCCGCTTCGGCTTCCATCTGATCGATACGGCGTTCGAACGATTCGAAACGCGCCATGGCCTCGTCGATTTTGCCGCTGTCGAGCTGGCGGCGCACATCGCGTGATGAGGACGCCGCCTGGTGGCGCAGGGTCAGTGCCTGCTGGCGGGCGCGGGTTTCGCTGAGTTTGTTCTCAAGCTCGCCGATTTCCTGTTTCATGCGCGCCAGGGTTTCATCCAGCTGGGTCGCTTCTTCTTCCAGCGTACGGATAATATCCGTCAGTTTCTGTTTTTCGATAAGCGCGGCACGTGCCAGATCGTCTTTATCTTTACGCAGCGCCAGCTCGGCTTTCTCCTGCCATTCGGCCTGCTGCGCGTTCGCCTGCTCGATGCGGCGAGCTATCTGTTTCTTTTCAGCCAGCGCGCGTGCGGAGGTAGAGCGCACTTCGACGAGCGTATCTTCCATCTCCTGAATCATCAGGCGGACCAGTTTTTGCGGATCTTCAGCCTTCTCCAGCAGGGAGTTGATGTTGGCGTTCACGATGTCGGCAAAACGAGAAAAAATACCCATAATTTCATCCTCTACATGGTAAGACGGGCTAAGCCCTTGCTGTATGGCTTAATACAAATGTTGTGCCAACTTTGTAATGCATTGATTAATAAGGACGAACTAAAATTGCACCGCTGCGCCCCTCCAGGCTACAGTAGTGAGATACACTACTAAGTGGTGAATTTCATCATGACCGAATACAAAGATAACCTGATTGGCGAGGCGAACCGGTTTCTTGAGGTGCTGGAACAGGTTTCGCAGCTGGCACCGCTCGACAAACCCGTGCTGATTATCGGCGAGCGCGGCACAGGCAAAGAGCTTATCGCCCACCGCCTGCACTATCTGTCGCGCCGCTGGCAGGGGCCGTTTATTTCGCTTAACTGCGCGGCGCTCAATGAAAACCTGCTTGATTCTGAGTTATTCGGGCATGAGGCGGGCGCCTTTACCGGGGCGCAGAAACGCCATCCGGGGCGTTTTGAGCGCGCTGATGGCGGCACGCTGTTCCTGGATGAACTCGCCACCGCGCCGATGCTGGTACAGGAAAAGCTGCTGCGCGTGATTGAATATGGCGAGCTGGAGCGCGTCGGCGGCAGCCAGCCGTTGCAGGTGAACGTGCGGTTGATCTGCGCCACCAACGCCGACCTGCCGCAATTAGTGGAAGAAGAAAAATTCCGCGCCGACCTGCTCGACCGGCTCGCCTTCGATGTGGTGCTGCTTCCCGCGCTGCGCGAGCGCGACGCCGATATCATGCTGCTGGCGGAGCAGTTCGCCATTCAGATGTGCCGCGAACTGGGCCTGCCGCTATTCCCTGGTTTTACTGAGCGCGCGCGTGAGACGCTGCTTGGCTACCGCTGGCCGGGCAATATCCGCGAGCTGAAAAACGTAGTGGAACGTTCGGTGTATCGTCACGCCAGCAGCGATGAGCCGGTCGATACTATTATTCTCGACCCGTTTCGCCGCAGTCCCGTAGAAAATGCCCAGGCCATGCCTTCCACAGCGGCAGAAGGCCGCCCGTCGTTGCCGTTGAATCTGCGCAAATGGCAACATGACGAAGAAAGACGGCTGCTGGACGCCGCGTTACAGGCGGCGAAATATCACCAGAAACAGGCCGCAGAACTGCTGGGTTTAACCTATCACCAGCTACGGGCGCTGCTGAAAAAACATGAAATACGCTAAGAGCGGACACTTTTAACCCAAACGCCCGCAGAGTTTTTTACGAAGCTGGCTTAAGTGCGATACACTTTGCCTGGTGACTAAAACAACTCAAAAACTTATGCGCGGAATTCTCTCCCCTTTTTTAGCGACGCTCGGGCTCCTGAGCGTACAGGCTTTTGCTGCGCCTCCCGCCGGGTCTCCTGGCGATATTCGCCAGAGCGGCTTTGTCTATTGCGTTAACGGCCAGGTCAATACTTTTAATCCACAGAAGGCCGGTAGCGGGCTGACGGTCGATACGCTCGCCGCACAGCTCTATGACCGCCTGCTGGATGTCGATCCTTACACGTACCGTCTGGTCCCGGAGCTTGCCGAAAGCTGGTACAGCCCCGACGACGGCATCACCTGGCGCTTTCGGTTGCGTCCGGACGTGCAGTTCCAGCATACCCGCTGGTTCACGCCCACGCGCGCGCTGAATGCCGATGATGTGGTCTTCAGCTTCCAGCGCATTATCGACCCGAAGCATCCGTGGCATAACGTCAACGGCGCGAGTTATCCCTATTTCGACAGTCTCCAGTTCGCTGATAACGTGCGCAGCGTGCGTAAGCTCGACAATCGCACGGTGGAGTTTCGTCTGCGCCAGGCGGACGCTTCTTTTTTATGGCATCTCGCCACCCACTACGCCTCGATAATGTCAGCCGAATACGCCGCCATGCTTGAGCGTAGCGGAAATCAGGAAGAACTTGACCGCGAGCCGATCGGTACCGGGCCTTTCCGTCTCGGCGAGTATCGCGCCGGGCAGTATATTCGGCTGCTGCGCCACGATAATTACTGGCGCGGTAAACCGCAGATGCCGCAGGCGGTTATCGATCTTGGCTCCGGCGGTACCGGGCGGCTTTCCAAACTGCTGACCGGCGAATGCGACGTGCTCGCCTGGCCTGCCGCGAGCCAGCTCACCAGTCTCAGAGACGATCCGCGCCTGCGCCTGACGCTGCGCCCCGGCATGAATATCGCCTATCTGGCGTTCAACACCCACAAACCGCCGCTCGATAATCCGAAGGTGCGCCATGCGCTCGCGCTGGCGATTAACAACCAGCGGCTGATGCAATCCATCTATTATGGTACGGCAGAAACTGCGGCCTCCATTTTGCCGCGCGCCTCCTGGGCATACGACAACAACGCGAAAATCACCGAATACAACCCCGAAAAATCGCGTGCGCAGCTGAAAGCGCTCGGTCTGGAAAACCTGACGCTGCAACTCTGGGTGCCGACCAGTTCGCAGGCCTGGAACCCGAGCCCGCTGAAAACCGCCGAGCTGCTGCAGGCGGATCTGGCTCAGGTCGGCGTGACGGTAGAGATTGTGCCGGTGGAGGGCCGTTTTCAGGAGGCCCGCCTGATGGATATGAACCATGACCTGACGCTCGCGGGCTGGGCGACGGACAGCAACGATCCGGACAGCTTCTTCCGTCCGCTGCTGAGCTGCGCGGCGATTCGCTCGCAAACCAACTACGCCCACTGGTGCGATCGCGATTTCGACGGCGTCTTGCAGTCGGCGCTCTCCTCGCAGCAGCTGGCGTACCGTATTGAAGCCTATACCCGCGCCCAGACGATTCTCGCCGAACAGCTTCCGGTATTGCCGCTGGCGTCATCGCTGCGGCTGCAGGCGTATCGTTACGACATGAAAGGCCTGGTGCTGAGCCCGTTCGGCAACGCCTCGTTCGCGGGCGTCTCACGTGAAATCACAGAGGACAAGCAGCCATGATTATCTTTACCCTGCGCCGGCTGGTGCTGCTTATCATCACGCTGTTTTTTCTGACGATAGTCGGCTTCTGCCTGAGCTATTTCACGCCGCATGCGCCGCTGCAGGGCGCGTCGTTCTGGAACGCCTGGCTGTTCTGGTGCGACAGCGTGCTGCACTGGGATTTCGGCGTCTCCAGCATTAACGGTCAGCTGATCTCCACCCAATTGCGTGACGTGTTCCCGGCGACGATGGAGCTCTGCTTCCTGGCGTTCGGCCTGGCGCTGCTGGTGGGCATTCCGGTCGGCATGGCGGCGGGCATTCTGCGCCATAAATGGCAGGATAAGCTCATCAGCGCGCTGGCGCTGCTCGGCTTTTCGATCCCGGTGTTCTGGCTGGCGCTGCTGTTTACCCTCTTCTTCTCGCTGACGCTCGGCTGGTTCCCGGTATCAGGGCGGTTTGATTTGCTTTACGAAGTGAAATCGGTGACCGGCTTCGCGCTCATTGACGCCTGGCTCTCCGATTCGCCCTGGCGTCATGAGATGATTTTAAGCGCGCTACGCCATATGGTGCTGCCGGTGCTGACGCTCGCGGTCGCGCCGACCACCGAGGTGATTCGCCTGGTGCGCGTCAGCACGGTGGAGATTCTGGAGCGCAACTACATCAAAGCGGCGGCCACGCGCGGGCTGTCACGCCTGACAATCCTGCGCCGCCATGTGCTGCACAATGCCCTGCCGCCGGTTATCCCGCGCCTCGGTCTGCAATTCTCCACCATGCTGACGCTTGCGATGATCACCGAAATGGTGTTCAGCTGGCCTGGGCTTGGCCGCTGGCTGATTAACGCGATTCGCCAACAGGATTACGCCGCCATTTCGGCGGGTGTGATGGTGATAGGCTCGCTGGTTATTCTGGTGAATGTGCTGTCCGATATTGTGGGCGCGCTGGCGAACCCGTTGAAACATAAGGAATGGTATGCCTTACGATAGCGTCTATCGCGAGAAACGCCCGCCGGGCGCGCTGCGCACCGTCTGGCGCAAGTTTTACGGCGACACCGTCGCGATGGTGGGCCTGTACGGCTGCGCGGGTCTGGTGCTGCTGTGCGTGTTTGGCCGGGTATTCGCGCCCTATGGCATCGACCAGCAATTTCTCGGTTATCAGCTGCTGCCGCCGTCCTGGTCGCGCTATGGTGAGGTCTCGTTCTTCCTCGGCACCGACGATTTAGGGCGCGACCTGCTAAGCCGCCTGCTGAGCGGCGCGGCGCCCACCATCGGCGGCGCGTTTGTGGTGACGCTCGCGGCCACCGTCTGCGGGCTGCTGCTGGGCGTCCTGGCGGGCGCGACTCACGGGCTGCGCTCGGCGGTGCTTAACCATGTGCTGGACACGCTGCTCTCAATTCCCTCCCTGTTGCTGGCGATTATCGTGGTGGCCTTCGCCGGGCCGCAGCTGAGCCACGCGATGCTGGCCGTCTGGCTGGCGCTGGTGCCGCGTATGGTGCGGTCGGTCTACAGCATGGTGCATGACGAGCTGGAAAAAGAGTACGTTATCGCCGCGCGTCTTGATGGCGCCACCACGTTTAATATTCTGCTGTTCGCGGTGCTGCCGAACACCGCGTCGCTGCTGGTGGGCGAAATCACCCGCGCGCTGTCGATTGCGATTCTGGATATCGCGGCGCTCGGTTTTCTGGATCTCGGCGCGCAACTGCCCTCCCCCGAATGGGGCGCGATGCTGGGCGACGCGCTGGAGCTGATTTATGTCGCGCCCTGGACGGTGATGCTGCCGGGGGCTGCGATTATGATAAGCGTATTGCTGGTGAATCTGCTGGGCGACGGTATTCGTCGCGCCATTGACGCGGGGGTGGAGTGATGCCGCTGCTTGATATCCGCAATCTGACGATTGAGTTTAAGACCAGCGAAGGCTGGGTCAAAGCCGTTGATCGCGTGAGCCTGAGCCTGCCGGAGGGCGAAATTCGCGGCCTGGTAGGCGAATCGGGTTCCGGTAAAAGCCTTATCGCTAAAGCGATATGCGGCGTAACCAAAGACAACTGGCGGATCACCGCCGACCGTATGCGTTTTGACGATATCGACCTGCTGCGTCTCTCGCCCCGCGAGCGCCGCCGGCTGGTGGGCCATAACGTGTCGATGATTTTTCAGGAGCCGCAATCCTGTCTCGATCCGTCTGAAAAAATAGGCCGCCAGCTGATGCAGAATATCCCCGGCTGGACTTATAAAGGCCGGTGGTGGCAGCGTTTTGGCTGGCGCAAGCGCCGGGCCATTGAACTGCTGCACCG
Organism: Cronobacter muytjensii ATCC 51329; assembly: GCF_001277195.1. Classification (NCBI taxonomy): domain Bacteria; kingdom Pseudomonadati; phylum Pseudomonadota; class Gammaproteobacteria; order Enterobacterales; family Enterobacteriaceae; genus Cronobacter; species Cronobacter muytjensii. Next base: position 1,654,836 of record NZ_CP012268.1, on the reverse strand, counting down.
CGTCGGCATTAAAGACCATAAAGACGCCATGCGCAGTTTCCCTTACGAGCTGACCGAAGGCGAGTGCCAGAAGGTCATGATCGCCATCGCGCTCGCCAATCAGCCGCGTCTGTTGATCGCCGATGAGCCGACCAACGCGATGGAGCCGACCACCCAGGCGCAGATTTTCCGCCTGCTCTCCCGGCTCAATCAGAATAATAACACGACGATTTTGCTGATTAGCCACGACCTGCAGATGCTGAGCCAGTGGGCCGACCGCATCGATGTGCTCTACTGCGGGCAAACGGTGGAGACCGCGCCGAGCGATGAGCTTATCTCCACGCCGCATCATCCCTATACTCAGGCGCTGATCCGCGCTATCCCGGACTTCGGCAGCGCGATGCCGCATAAAAGCCGCCTCAATACGCTGCCGGGCGCTATTCCGCTGCTGGAACATCTACCGATCGGCTGCCGCCTTGGGCCGCGCTGCCCGTATGCCCAGCGTAAATGTATCGAAACCCCGCGTCTCGACGGGCCGAAAAATCATCTTTTCGCCTGCCATTTCCCGCTAAACATGGAGAGAGAGTGAAATGGTGGAAACGCTGTTGCAGGTTCGCAACCTGAGCAAAACCTATCGCTACCGTACCGGCTGGTTTCGCCGCCAGACCGTCGAGGCGGTGAAGCCGCTGAGCTTCACGCTGCGCGAGCGCCAGACGCTGGCGATTATCGGCGAGAACGGCTCCGGCAAATCGACGCTCGCCAAAATGCTGGCGGGCATGGTGGAGCCGACCACCGGCGAGCTGGTGATTGACGACCATCCGCTGACCTTTGGCGACTACTCATTTCGCAGCCAGCGGATCCGCATGATTTTTCAGGATCCGTCGACGTCGCTGAACCCGCGTCAGCGCATTTCGCAGATTCTGGACTTTCCGCTGCGTCTGAACACCGATCTGGAGCCGGAAGCCCGCGCGAAGCGCATTAAAGAGACGCTGCGCATGGTCGGCCTGCTGCCTGACCACGTCAGCTATTATCCGCATATGCTGGCGCCAGGGCAGAAACAGCGCCTGGGCCTTGCGCGGGCGCTGATCCTGCGCCCGAAAGTCATCGTCGCCGACGAGGCGCTGGCGTCGCTCGATATGTCGATGCGTTCGCAGTTAATCAACCTGATGCTGGAATTACAGGAAAAACAGGGTATCTCTTATATTTATGTCACCCAGCATATCGGCATGATGAAACACATCAGCGATCAGGTGATGGTGATGCATCAGGGCGAGGTGGTGGAGCGCGGCAGCACCGCCGACGTGCTCGCCTCCCCGCTGCACGATTTAACTAAACGGCTTATCGCCAGCCATTTCGGCGAAGCGTTAACCGCCGACGCCTGGCGAAAAGACCGTTAATCCGCCATCTGTAGTGGTCGGATTAACTCATCCGGCGAGACATGTTAGAATCGCCGCGTTTTAACGACGGCTGGCGCTTTCGGCCTGCCGCCATAACAATGACGATAAGGATTAAAAGCTATGGGTTTTCTTACCGGTAAGCGCATTCTGGTGACTGGCGTTGCCAGCAAACTTTCCATCGCGTACGGTATCGCACAGGCTATGCACCGTGAAGGGGCTGAACTGGCGTTCACCTACCAGAACGACAAGCTGAAAGGCCGCGTGGAAGAGTTTGCCGCTCAACTGGACTCCAGCATCGTGCTGCCGTGTGACGTTGCGGAAGATGAAAGCATCGACGCGCTGTTCACCGAGCTTGCCAAAGTCTGGCCGAAATTCGACGGTTTCGTGCACTCCATCGGTTTCGCCCCGGCTGACCAGCTGGATGGCGACTACGTTAACGCCGTGACCCGTGAAGGCTTCAAAATCGCGCATGACATCAGCGCCTACAGCTTTGTAGCGATGGCGAAAGCCTGCCGCTCCATGCTGAACCCGAACGCGGCCCTGCTGACGCTCTCCTACCTGGGCGCCGAGCGCGCTATCCCGAACTACAACGTGATGGGTCTGGCGAAAGCATCTCTGGAAGCGAACGTGCGTTATATGGCTAACGCGATGGGTCCGGAAGGCGTGCGCGTTAACGCCATCTCCGCAGGCCCGATCCGCACCCTGGCGGCGTCCGGCATTAAAGATTTCCGTAAGATGCTGGCGCACTGCGAAGCGGTCACCCCGATCCGCCGCACCGTCACCATCGAAGACGTGGGTAACTCCGCCGCGTTCCTGTGCTCCGACCTTTCCGGCGGCATCACGGGTGAAGTGGTCCACGTTGACGGCGGCTTTAGCATCGCCGCGATGAACGAGCTGGAACTGAAATAATCTTCCGCTTTCGCGCTAAAGGGCAGGTTTTCAACCTGCCCTTTTTATTTATGCCTTTCTGATATTTGTTATCACCGAACAATCTTTTATCGCCGTTAAGTGTTACGCCAGGATAGTCGTGCGTGACCTGACCCGGCGTCTTGGCAGTTCGAGTCGTTCCGGGCGCTCATTTTCAGACAAGGAACGACCATGGAACAACGCCGCCTTACCGGCAAAAGCCACTGGTATCATGAAACCCAGTCCAGCCTCTGTCCGGCAGATCCGCTGCCGTTAGTTCCCGAAGCCGCAAAGGTAGAGGACCGTTTTCTGCTCGACCTGCCGCTGGACGACGAACAACGCGCGGCCCACGCGCCGTGGTGCGACGCCGCCCGCGCGCTAATCCCGTCGCTGCTGCCTGCAAAGCGCGATGTCACTCGCCTGCATACGCTTAGCGTGTATGACCGCCTCAGCACCGCGCTCACGGTGGCGCAGGTTTATGGCGTACAGCGACTGTGCAATCACTATGCCGCCCGCCTGGCGCCGGAGCCGGGGCCTGACTCTTCGCGCGAAAGTAATCGTCGCCTGACTCTGCTCACCCAGACCGCCCGCCAGCTGGCGAGCTTACCGACGCTTATCGACAGCGCTGCTCGCGCGCAGCTGGAAGAGGCGGGCCTGTCGGTGCACGACATCGTCACCTTCACCCAGATTATCGGCTTTGTGGGCTTTCAGGCCCGCGCGGTGGCGCTGTTGCAGGCGCAGCCCGGCCAGCCCGCGCGCTGGCTGCCGGGTATCGACATGCAACAGGACGCCCCTGCGGCGCGCTTTAGCGCGCCTGAACCGCGCTGGCTGCCGGATCTCCCGGCGCTTGAAATGGGCTGGGCGAGCGCCGATCAACAGGCGGCGTATAACGCAGCGCTCGACGAGCCGCTACTGCAACCGATGCTGTCGCTGCTGGCGCACGACGCCGCAGCGCTTCATGGACTCGCCTCGCTGCTGGACGCGCTGCGCGCTCAGGCAGTCGACCAGGACGCCGCGCTGGTCGCCATGCTCAGCGCACGCATTAACGGCAGCAGCAGCTGTTTTGCCGAGGCCGCCCGCCGCTGGCGCGGCGAGCCGAACCTTCCGGACGCGGTGCGCAACGGCGAACGGGCACTGCTCGCCTGGAGCCATAATCACCCGCGCGAACGCGCCATTATTCAGGCGATGCAGACGTTAATCCGCGCGCCGGCACGTTTCAGCCACACGCAATTGCAGCCGCTCGTGGAGGCAGGCGTCGACGAAAGCGCGGCATTGCGTCTGCTCGCCTTTGGCAGCGCCTGCGGCTGGGTGAACCGGCTGCGCCTCGGTCTTGGCGTGACGGTGTAGCGCCGCCCCGGCCTAAAGAGCGCTTGCCGGGAGGCGCGCAATCGCGTAAAACTGTCAGCCGCTCTTTTGGCCACGAAAATTCGACACTATGTTTCAGGATAACCCGCTGCTTGCGCAGCTTAAACAGCAACTGCATTCCCAGACGCCGCGCGCTGAAGGGGTAGTAAAAGCCACGGAAAAAGGTTTTGGTTTCCTTGAGGTTGACGCGCAGAAAAGCTACTTCATTCCGCCTCCGCAAATGAAGAAAGTGATGCACGGCGATCGCGTTATTGCCGTTATCCATACGGAGAAGGAAAAAGAATCCGCTGAGCCCGAAGAGCTTATCGAACCCTTCCTGACCCGCTTTGTGGGCCGGGTGCAAAAGAAAGACGATCGTCTGTCTATCGTTCCCGATCATCCCCTGCTGAAAGATGCCATTCCTTGCCGCGCCGAACGCGGCGTCAGCCACGATTTCCAGAGCGGCGACTGGGCGGTGGCTGAAATGCGTCGTCACCCGCTGAAAGGCGATCGCGGCTTTTACGCCGAGCTGACCCAGTTCATTACCTTCGGCGACGACCATTTCGTCCCGTGGTGGGTGACGCTGGCTCGCCACAATCTGGAGCGCGAAGCGCCGGACGGTGTGGCGACGGAGATGCTGGATGAAAACCTGACGCGTGAAGATCTGACCGCGCTCGATTTCGTCACCATTGACAGCGCCAGCACTGAAGATATGGACGATGCGCTGTATGTGGAAACGCTGGATGGCGATCGCCTGCAACTGACCGTCGCGATTGCCGACCCAACCGCGTGGATAGCCGAAGGCAGCAAGCTCGATAACATCGCCAAAGTGCGCGCGTTCACCAACTACCTGCCGGGCTTTAACATCCCGATGCTGCCGCGCGAACTTTCAGACGATCTCTGTTCGCTGCGCGAAGGCGTGGCGCGTCCGGCGCTGGTCTGCCGCATGATTATCGACGCGCAGGGCGCTATCAGCGACGAGATTCAGTTCTTCGCCGCGACCATCGAATCCAAAGCCAAGCTGGCGTATGACGACGTTTCCAACTGGCTGGAAGAAAAAGGCGACTGGCAGCCGGCGAGCGAAGCGATTGCCGCGCAGATCCGTCTGTTACAGCAGGTTTGCCAGCGCCGCAGCGCCTGGCGTGTGGAGCACGCGCTGGTCTTTAAAGACCGTCCGGATTACCGCTTCGTGCTGGGTGAAAAAGGTGAAGTGCTGGATATCGTCGCCGAGCCGCGCCGCATCGCCAACCGCATCGTGGAAGAATCCATGATCGCGGCGAACATCTGCGCCGCGCGTGTTCTGCGCGATAAGCTGGGCTTCGGCGTGTATAACGTCCATGCGGGCTTCGACCCGGCCAGCACAGAACAGCTGGCGACGCTGCTGCAAAGCCACGGCATGCATGTGGACGCGAACGACGTTCTTACCCTGCCAGGCTTCTGCAAACTGCGTCGCGAGCTGGACGCGCAGCCGTCCGGCTTCCTCGACAGCCGCATCCGCCGTTTCCAGTCGTTTGCCGAAATCAGCACCGAACCGGGCCCGCACTTTGGTCTGGGACTGGAGGCATACGCCACCTGGACCTCGCCTATCCGTAAGTATGGCGATATGGTCAACCATCGTCTGCTGAAGGCGATTATCAAAGGCGAAAGCGCGCAGCGTCCGCAGGAAGAGTCGACCGTGCAGATGGCGGAACGTCGTCGTCTGAACCGCATGGCGGAGCGCGATGTGGGCGACTGGCTGTATGCCCGTTTCCTGAAAGACAAAGCCGGTACCGATACCCGCTTCGCAGCGGAGATCATTGACGTCAGTCGCGGCGGTATGCGCGTGCGTCTGGTGGATAACGGCGCAGTCGCGTTTATTCCGGCCCCCTTCCTGCACGCGGTGCGCGATGAACTGGCGTGCAGCCAGGAAAACGGCACCGTGCAGATCAAAGGCGAAACCGTCTATAAAGTCACCGACGTTATCGACGTAACCATCGCTGAAGTGCGTATGGAAACCCGCAGCGTGATTGCACGCCCGGTTGCCTGACCCTCCACTCCCCGGCCCCGCCGGGGAGTTTTTCACCCCTCCCGCCTCGTCTGTTTCACTGTGTGAGCGCGCACATTTTTCCTGTCTCACTTGGGCATTTTTTCAAAAAACGATCACACTAACAGAGTGCGTCGTAATTTAACGCTTTGAGATTTAAGCGAAATGGCCATGTCGGCGGCGGATTATCCGCTTTCGCTGACAATATATTCCCGTAAAAACAACCGTTTTGCCTGTGATTGCCGGCTGAGTCCGGCTGTGCCGTTGCGCCGGGGCGTTTGCATCGCGCCTGGAGTGGGTTCGGGAGAGAGCATGAAAGACGACCTGGAGAATAATCTGCTGTACCGCTATTCCGGCGCCGCCAGCCCTTTCTGGCGCCTGCCGCTGGACAGCAACGCGCTACAGCTTGCCGCCAGCGAAGCGGCGGCCACCAGCCACGTGGTGCCGCTGACGCCGGAACAGGCTGCGCAGATCCGTACCATGGGGGTTATCACCTCAAGCGTTACCCTGTCGCTGTCGCTCTTTGGCGAACTGGTGCCGGTGCACCTGGTAGGCCGTAAGGTCTCCCGCAAGGAATGGGCTGGCACCGCCTCGGCCTGGAACGACACCACGTCCGTAGCGCGCGATCTGGTACAGGGGCTGTCGTTTGCCGAACAGGTGGTTTCCGAAGCCAATTCAGTGATTGTGATACTCGATCGCCACGGCAATATTCAGCGTTTTAATCGCCTGAGCGAAGAGTATACCGGCCTGAAAGAGCAGGAGGTCATCGGGCAGAACGTCTTTAAACTGTTTATGACGCCTGCGGAGGCGGCGGCGTCGCGCCGGAATATCACCGGTTTTTTTCGTAACGGCAGCTCTTACGAAGTCGAGCGCTGGGTCAAAACCCGTAAAGGCCAGCGCCTGTTTCTGTTTCGCAATAAATTTGTACACAGCGGCAGCGGACGCAATGAAATTTTCCTGATCTGCTCCGGCACCGATATCACCGAAGAGCGCCGGGCCCAGGAGCGGCTGCGCACGCTCGCCAACACCGACGCCATCACCGGGCTGCCCAACCGCAACGCTATCCATGAGATGATAAGTAACGCCATCGCCAGCCGTGGCGAAAGCCAGGTCGGTGTGGTCTATCTCGATCTCGATAATTTCAAAAAAGTGAACGACGCCTACGGGCATATGTTCGGCGATCAGCTACTCCAGGCGGTGTCGCTCGCGATTTTAAGCTGCCTTGAAAAAGATCAGGTGCTGGCGCGTCTGGGCGGCGATGAGTTTATCGTTCTGGCGACCGACACTTCACAGGCCGCGCTGGAGGCGATGTCCTCGCGGATAATCACCCGGCTGAAACATCCCTTTCGCATCGGTCTTATCGAAGTTTATACCGGCTGTTCGCTCGGCATCGCGCTGGCACCGCAGCACGGCGACGACCGCGAAAGCGTCATCCGCAACGCCGACACGGCGATGTACACCGCCAAAGAGAACGGGCGCGGGAAGTTCTGCGTATTTTGCCCTGAGATGAACCAGCGCGTCTTTGAATACCTCTGGCTTGATACCAATCTGCGCAAAGCGCTGGAGAAAAACCAGCTGGTTATTCACTACCAGCCGAAAATCACCGCCCAGGGCGAGGTACAGAGCCTGGAGGCGCTGGTGCGCTGGCAGTCGCCGGAGCGCGGTCTTATCCCCCCGCTGGATTTTATCTCTTATGCTGAAGAATCAGGGCTTATTGTACCGCTCGGGCGCTGGGTCATGCTGGATGTGGTGCGCCAGGTGGCGCAGTGGCGCGATGCGGGCATTGACCTGAGGGTCGCGGTGAATGTGTCGGCCCGCCAGCTGGCCGACCAGACGCTGATAAGCGATTTGCGTCAGGCGCTTGCCGACCTCAACTTCACGCAAAGCCCCATTGATGTGGAAATTACCGAAAGCTGCCTGATTGAAAATGCCGACCTGGCGCTGTCGGTGATTAACGAATTCAGCGCGCTGGGCGCCGAGGTGCATCTGGATGATTTCGGCACCGGTTATTCGTCGCTCTCACAGCTCGCGCGGTTTCCGCTTGACGCGATTAAGCTCGACCAGAGCTTTGTGCGCGATATTCATAAGCAAAAGGTGTCGCAGTCGCTGGTGCGCGCCATTGTCGCCGTAGCGCAGGCGCTTGATTTGCAGGTGATCGCCGAAGGCGTGGAGAGCAAAGAGGAAGACGCGTTTCTGACCCAAAACGGCGTCGACCAGCGACAGGGGTTTCTGTTCGCCAAACCGATGACCGCCGCCGCGCTGGAACGCTGGTATCAGCATTACCGCGCCGGGAAACAGACGCCGTAACCGGCGTCTGAGGGTAATGCCGTTAGCCTGCTTTACGCATGGCCGCGGCGGTATGGCGGTTTTGCAGCTGGATCAGGCGTTCCATATAACCCACGTCCTTGGGCTCCAGGCTGAACGCGGCGTCCACCCAGTCCTCGGTAATTTCCATCAGCTCATTACGCGAGAGCCGCAGCACGCGCTGGCGGGCGCGGAGCATCGCCCTCACGCCGTTGAGCCGCGGTTGCAGGGTATCGATAAACGTACGCGTCGCCACAAACCCCTGGCCGGGCTCAAACAGCAGGTCCACCAGCCCCTGCGGGTGATACCATTCCGCGGTGTGCGATTCGCCCTGATAAATCAGCTCCTCAGCAAGCCGCATCCCGGCGCGGCGCGTCACCAGCGAATATCCCCCCATGCCGGGGAAGAGATTAAAGGCGATTTCCGGGAACCCCATCCGCGCGTCGCGCTGGGCCAGCACAAAATGGTGCGCCAGCGCCGCCTCGAAGCCGCCGCCGAGCGCACTGCCCTCTACCATCGCAAGGCTGATAGCGCCACAGTCAAAACCGCGGGAGGCGGCGTGCACGCAATCCACGCAGGCGCGCGCATAGGCGCGGAGCGCTTCGCGTTTGCCGTTGCGAATGCAGTCGACAAAAAACTGCAAATCGCCGCCGGTGTTGTACATTCCGGGAACCAGCGAGCCGGTTACCCAGAAATTCACCTTCAGTCCGGCGTCCTGCACCAGATAGCTGAGGTTCATTATCTCTTCGATAAGGACATGGTTAAAACAGGGACGCGGCTGGGCCCGCAGCATCATCCAGATAATGCGGCGTTCTTCCTCATAAAACCCGGAAAGCTGAGTAAAACGCGCGGCATCGGTAAAGAGTTTGCAGGTCGATTGGTTGAAAACTGTCATAGTCTTTCCTCATGTAAGTTAACGCGTTATGCGCAGGATCAGACTAATTCACAGCGGCTTTTAGCACGGGACGACCGCCTGTTTTATAACCAATATTTATCTGTTAAAGCGAAATGATTGATTACTTAGGGGGAATAAGGCGGCGGGCAGCTTCTCTTTAGCGCTGCTTTTCTGCATCATGAGCCCTGTACCGACCGTAAAAAGGAAGCATTATGCCAACAGTAAATCCGCAGCAGCTGGCTGACCGTATCGATACCGTTCTGGATATTCTGGTGGCGGGCGATTACCACTCCGCCATCCATAATCTGGAAATTCTGAAGGCTGAACTGCTGGCGCAAAGCCAGCAGGGAGATGAGCCGGGGGATCAAAAAGAAAAGGCGCCCTGGGAGATCTGAGGCCTGGCGCGTCGGTTACAGGCTGAGCGTCCCGAAAGCCTGTTGCCACTCGCGCCCGAAGCCGTCCACCGCCGCCGCGACGGCAGGCGTGTTCAACAGCTGCCCGGCGACATCCAGCGGCAGCGTTATCGACTTGCACCCGGCGAGCAGACAGCCAAGCGCCTGCTGCGGCGTGCGAAAGCTTGCCGCGAGGACTTTTGACTGCGGGGCATGCAGCGTTAACAGTTGCTGCAGCGCGCGTACCGTGGCCACGCCGTCGCCGCCCTGCGCATCGAGACGATTTACGTAAGGCGCGACATATTCCGCCCCGGCAAGCGCCGCCATCAGCCCCTGCGCTGCGCCGTAAACGGCTGTGCCGAGCAGCGGAATGCCGGACGGTTTAAGGATTTTCATCGCGGCGAGTCCCTCTTCCGTGACCGGAATTTTCACCACGATGCCCGGCACACGCTGCGCCAGCATTTCCGCTTCACGTACCATGTCGGGCGCATTTACCGCGACAACCTGCGCGAACAGTTTACCTTCGCCATTCATCGCCTCCTGCAAAGCGGGCAGCAGATCCCAGAGTTTCACGCCAGCGCGCGCCACGATGGACGGATTGGTGGTGACGCCCTGCAGCGGCAGAATGCGGGCCAGGCGTTTTACGGCCGCGACGTCCGCGGTGTCGAGATACAGTTCCATAACGACTCCTGAATTGAGCAAGTTAACAGTGCCGCCATTTTAAATCAGCCGGTGCAGATAAAGCTGATCGCCATCAATAAAACTTTCATTCGAAAGTAACATTATTTTCGTAAGAAAGTTAAAGGGCGCGACCATTATGATCTTCAATCTGCAACGCTACTCCACCCATGATGGCCCCGGCATTCGTACCGTGGTCTTTTTGAAAGGCTGCTCGCTCGGGTGTCGCTGGTGTCAGAACCCTGAAAGCCGACGCCGGGAGCGCGACGTGCTGTTTGATGAGCGCCTGTGCCTGAGCGGCTGCGATCTCTGCAAACAGGCATGCCCGCAGGCTGTTCGCCGTGAGGCCGACGCGCTGATTATTGACCGCGCGGCGCTCAATGACGCGGCGCTGGATGCGCTGACCGACTGCTGCCCTACCCAGGCGCTGAGCGTCTGCGGCGAAACGCGCAGCCTTGAGGCCATCATGGAACAGGTGCTGCGCGACCGGGCTTTTTATGCGCGCAGCGGCGGCGGCATCACGCTCTCCGGCGGCGAGCCGTTTATGCAGCCCGCAATGACGCAGGCGCTATTAGAGCGCAGTCGCGAGGCGGGCATTCACACCGCCGTCGAATCCTGTCTGCATGTGCCGTGGAAATATATCGCTCCGTCGCTGCCGTATCTCGATCTGCTGCTGGCCGATTTAAAACATGTCGACCCGCAACGCTTTCACGACTGGACGGACGGCAGCGCCGAACGGGTACTGGATAATTTTCGCCGGCTCGCCGCGGCGGGCGTAGAAATGATTATCCGCGTGCCGCTGATCCCTGGTTTTAACGCCGATAAGGCGTCCATTCGCGCCATTACCGATTTCGCCGCCGATGAGGCTGGCGTTCACCATATCCATTTTCTGCCCTACCACACCCTGGGCATCAATAAGTACCGCCTGCTGGACTGGCCCTATCTGGCACCCGCGACGCCGCTCGACGAACCGGCGCTGCTGGCGTTTGCTGAAGATTACGCCCGCCAGAAAGGACTCACCGCCTGGATAAGAGGATAACCATCATGACTGAACTCAATCTCGATTTTCTTCCCGAGCGCATCAAAGCCCATAAAGCGGCGCTGGTGCAAATCGTCCGCCCGCCGGTCTGTACTGAGCGCGCGCAGCACTACACCCATATCTACCAGACGCATCAGGATAAACCGCTGCCGGTACGTCGCGCCCTGGCGCTGGCGCACCATCTGGCGAACCGCACTATCTGGATCAAGCATGACGAGCTGATTATCGGTAACCAGGCAAGCCAGGTGCGCGCCGCGCCGTTTTTCCCGGAATATACCGTCAGCTGGATTGAGAAGGAGATTGACGATCTGGCCGACCGCCCCGGCGCCGGGTTCTCGGTGAGTGCCGAGGATAAAGCGGTAATGCATGAAATCTGCCCGTGGTGGCGCGGCCAGACCGTGCAGGACCGCTGCTATGGCATGTTTACCGATGAGCAAAAAGCGCTGCTGGCGTCCGGCATCATCAAAGCGGAAGGCAATATGACCTCCGGTGATGCCCATCTGGCGGTGAATTTCCCGCTGCTGCTGGAAAAAGGCCTCGATGGTCTGCGTGCTAAAGTCGCGGAACGGCGCGCGCGCCTGGCGTTAACCGATCAGGGCGATCTGCATAAAGATCAGTTTTTAAAAGCCATCGACATCACGTTCAGTGCGCTGAGCGAGCATATCCTGCGCTACGCCGCGCTGGCGGCCCGTATGGCGCAGGCGGAGAGCCGTCCGGCACGGCGCGATGAACTGCTGGCTATCGCCGCTAACTGCGAGCATATCGCGCACCAGCCGCCCGCCTCCTTCTGGCAGGCGCTGCAGCTCTGCTATTTCGTGCAATTAGTATTGCAGATTGAGTCCAACGGACACTCTGTTTCCTTTGGGCGTCTCGATCAATATCTTTACCCCTGGTATCGCCGCGATGTGGAGCTTGAGCAGACGCTTGAACGTGAACGCGCCATCGAACTGCTGCAGAGCTGCTGGCTGAAGCTGCTGGAGGTCAACAAAATTCGCTCCGGCTCGCATTCGAAAGCCTCAGCGGGCAGCCCGCTCTACCAGAACGTGACCATTGGCGGCCAGCGCCTGCAAAACGGCGAACCAGTGGATGCCGTCAACCCGCTCTCCTGGGCCGTGCTGGAGTCGTGCGGCCGCCTGCGCTCCACGCAACCGAACCTGAGCGTGCGCTACCACGCCGGGATGAGCAATGATTTCCTCGACGCCTGCGTGCAGGTGATCCGCTGCGGTTTCGGGATGCCGGCGTTTAATAACGATGAGATTGTCATCGACGAGTTTATAAAGCTTGGCGTCAGCCGCGAAGACGCGTATGACTATGCGGCGATTGGCTGCATCGAAACGGCGGTCGGCGGCAAATGGGGCTATCGCTGCACCGGCATGAGCTTTATTAACTTCGCCCGCGTGATGCTGGCGGCGCTGGAAGGCGGTCGCGACGCCACCACCGGCAAAACCTTTCTGGCGCAGGAAAATGCGCTCTCCGCCGGCAACTTCAGCGGCTTTGATGACGTGATGGCCGCCTGGGATAACCAGATCCGTTACTACACCCGCAAATCAATTGAAATCGAGTGCGTGGTGGATACGGTGCTGGAGGAGAACGCGCACGACATTCTCTGTTCGGCGCTGGTCGATGATTGCATCGAGCGCGGCAAGAGTATTAAACAGGGCGGCGCGAAATATGACTGGGTTTCCGGCTTGCAGGTGGGGATCGCGAATCTCGGCAATAGCCTCGCGGCGGTGCGAAAAATGGTGTTCGAGCAGGGCGTGGTGACACAGCAGCAACTGGCGCAGGGGCTGAACGACGATTTCGCCGGGCTCACTGGCGAACAACTGCGCCAGCGACTGATTAACAGCGCGCCGAAATATGGCAATGACGATGACGATGTCGATTTGCTGCTGGCGCGCGCGTATCAGACCTATATCGACGAGCTGAAACAGTACCATAACACGCGCTTCGGACGCGGCCCGATTGGCGGTACCTATTACGCCGGCACGTCGTCTATCTCCGCCAACGTGCCGTTCGGCGCAGCGACCATGGCGACGCCGGACGGGCGCAAGGCCAGAACGCCGCTGGCGGAAGGCGCGAGCCCGGCATCCGGCACGGACCGTCTGGGGCCAACAGCCGTGATTAACTCGGTCGGGAAACTGCCCGTGGCGAAAATTCTTGGCGGCGTGCTGTTGAATCAGAAGCTTAACCCGTCCACACTGGATAACTTACGCGATCGCCAGAAACTGATGCAGATGCTGCGCACTTTCTTTGAGGTGCATAAAGGATGGCATGTTCAGTACAACATCGTGTCGCGTGAAACCCTGCTGGATGCCAAAGCGCACCCGGATAACTACCGGGATCTGGTCGTGCGCGTGGCCGGTTACTCCGCGTTCTTTACGGCCTTATCCCCTGACGCACAGGATGATATTATCGCCCGTACCGAACATACGCTTTAAATGAAACCGCGGTGGCGTTACGCCACCGCGCATAACGATGCAGATATGAACTCCCGACAACAAATCATTTTACAGATGGTGATTGACCACGGTCGCATGAGCGTGGCGGATCTCGCGAAAACGACCGGCGTTTCTGAAGTCACCATTCGTCAGGATCTGAACCTTCTCGAAAAGCAGAGCTATCTGCGCCGCACCCATGGATTCGCCGTACCGCTCGACAGCGATGACGTTGAAACCCGCATGATGAACAATTTCGCGCTCAAGCGTCGTCTCGCCGATTTCGCCTGTTCGCTTGTGAATGACGGCGAAACGGTCTTTATCGAAAACGGCAGCACCAACGCCCTGCTGGCGCGCGCGCTGGCGGAGCAAAAGAGGATAACGCTGATTACCGTGAGCAGCTTTATTGCGCATCTGCTGAAAGAAACCTCGTGTGAAATTATCCTCCTCGGCGGCATCTATCAGAAGAAAAGCGAAACCATGGTCGGCCCGCTGACGCGCCAGTACATTCAGCAGGTGCATTTCAGCAAAGCGTTTATCGGCATTGACGGCTGGTCGCCCGACACAGGCTTTACCGGGCGCGATATGATGCGCGCGGATGTGGTCAACGCGGTGCTGGAGAAAGGCAGCGAGGCGATTATTCTTACCGACAGCAGTAAGTTCGGCGCGGTGCATCCATACACGCTTGGCCCGACGTCGCGCTTCAGCCGCGTTATTACCGATGACGGTCTTAAAGAGACCGCGCGCGACGCGCTTAGCGCGGCCGGCCTGGCGCTGGATATTCTTTCGCCCTTTCCTGCCTGAATTTTACCGCCTGAATCTTTTGTGTTTAAAAACCGACCGGCGCGCCGTTTCAGGTGCGCCTTCGCTTGAGACTATTCTCAGCATCAATTAAGACTTTTTACCTGTCTGAATTCGCTTAAGAAATTAAAATTACCTTAGCGATATTACTGGATGTTGATTGTCACCTGCGTGATTCTTATTCCGTATCGCTGTACCGTTTCATGGTCAGGAACTTTAAGCTGCGATTTAGCCACTATACTTAAAGTGAGAAGCCTTTCCGTGAATCAATTATTCAGGAGAAAGTATTATGTCATTAAATTACAAAAAAGTGGCCGCGGCAGTGCTGGCCGTTACTCTGGCAACCTCTCTGAGCGCATGCTCTCACTGGTCCAAACGTGACCGCAACACCGCTATCGGCGCGGGTGCAGGTGCAATCGGCGGCTCCGTGCTGACCGACGGCAGCGCGCTTGGCACCCTCGGCGGCGCAGCAGTCGGCGGTATTATCGGTCACCAGGTTGATTAATCTGCGGCCCGCAAAAGCGTAACGCTTTGACGTATTACTCGCACCATCGAATAATTACAGGTCTGGCTATACCGCAGTAAACATAACAAAATAGCCACGGCGTCTTTGCCGTGGCTAACTATTAGCCGCCCGCCAGTTTAACTTTCATTCCTTTCGCCTCAAGCAGGCTTTTAATTAATTCCCGTTTGTCGCCCTGGATTTCGATTACGCCATCTTTGACTGAGCCGCCACAGCCGCATTTTTTCTTCAGTTCGGCAGCGAGCGTATTGAGCGCAGCGTCGTCAGCGTCAATGCCCGTGATAAGGCACACGCCCTTCCCTTTGCGTCCGCTGGTCTGGCGCTGGATACGCACCACACCGTCCCCTTTTGGGCGCGCAGGCGCGGCTTTCGGCTCCTCGATGCGCCCCGTTTCGGTGGAGTATACCAGGCGGCTATTATTATCGTTCATTATCCCTCCTGCTTCAGAGACGCCAGAATATCGCGCAGCGCCTGCGACGGGTTAGCCGCGCGAGTGATGGGACGTCCGATAACCATATAGTCGACGCCCGCCTGCTGCGCTTCGGCAGGGGTCATGATGCGACGCTGATCGCCCGCGTCGCTGCCCGCCGGGCGAATACCGGGCGTCACCAGCTTAAAATCCTGGCCAAACGCGGCTTTAAAACGCACCGCCTCATGTGCGGAACAGACCACGCCGTCGAGACCGCACTGCTGCGTAAGGCGGGCCAGTCGCTCCGCCTGCTCTGCCGGACTAAGCGTAATGCCAAGCCCCTGCAAATCGTCGGCTTCCATGCTGGTTAAGACGGTGACGGCAATCAGCAGCGGCGCGTCCTGACCGAACGAGGCCAGCGCCTCTTTCGCCGCCGTCATCATGCGCGCGCCGCCGCCCGCGTGGACGTTCACCATCCAGACGCCGAGCTCCGCCGCCGCCGCAACGGCACGCGCGGTGGTGTTTGGGATATCGTGAAATTTCAGATCAAGAAAGACATCAAAGCCGCGCGCAATAAGATCGCGTACCAGCTGCGGCCCGAACAGCGTAAACATCTCTTTGCCAACTTTCAGGCGGCAGTCACGCGGATCGATGCCATCCACAAAGGCCAGCGCACTGTCGCGGTTGTCATAATCGAGCGCAACAACCACGGGGGAATGGGTAACAGAATGAGAGGAGGATGCAATTAACGTCATGACCAGACCTTCTGACAGGCGCACCGGCGCGGCGCGGAGTTGATAAACGGCAAGCATTCTACCCGCCGACTGCCCAAATTTACAGGCAAGATCGCCCTGACTGACTTAGCAGCATAGTATCAGTGCACTGCCGTCAGCGCAGACGCCCTGAGATCATTTAGCATGTTGTAACTAAAAAGTCATTAAACCTCGCTGCCGCGAACGAGGCGCGGCAGGGGTGACAGAAGAAAAGGATTACTGGCCGTCGAGACCGCGGATAGGCTTAATTGTAGACCAGGCACGGCACGACGGGCAGTGCCAGTAGAGGGTGAAGGCTGTGAAGCCGCACTTCTGGCAGCGATAGCGCGGCTTAGTGCGCACCTGCTCGCCCACCATGTCGCGCAGCACCATCAGGCTCTCTTTCGCGCGCCCTTCTTCCGCCTCGTGGAGATGGTAATCCATCAACCTGTGGAATACGCGCATCGTCGGGTGGCGTTGCAGTTGCCGCGTGATATAAACCTGCGCGTTGTCTGCGCCTTCGCGCTGCTCCAGCACCTGCGCCAGCATCAGTTCGGCTTCCGCGCCGGTGTTTTCCTCCACGCAACGTTTGAGGAATTCCGCCCACTCGTCCGGTTTATCCAACTGCTGATAGCAAACCTGAAGCATTTCCAGCGTTTCGCTCACCAGCTCGCGGTCCTGTCCGATGACCTTTTCAAGCATCTCCACCGCGCGGGCGTAATCGCCGCGGGCCATAAAAATACGCCCCATCATAATCGAGACGCGGGCGCTGTTGCGGTCCGCCGCCGCGCCCTTTTTCAGCAGCGACATGGCGCGATCCATGTCTTCGTTGCTCATTGCCTGCAGCGCCAGCTCGCAGTAAAAGTGCGCTATTTCGACGCGCTGCTGCTCTTTACCGAGTTTCACCAGCCGTTCGGCGACATCAATGGCTTTCTGCCAGTCACTGGTAGCCTGATAGATTTGCAGTAGTTGCTGGAGCGCGCCGATGCGAAAATCGGTTTCGTCTACAAGCTGATTGAACATGTCTTCGGCGCGATCGTAGAGACCGGCGGCCATGTAGTCGCGGCCAAGCTGCTGCACCGCCAGCAGGCGCTGGTCGTAGGTCAGCGAGGCGCTTTCCATCAGAGACTGGTGAATACGGATGGCCCGGTCCACCTCGCCGCGCGAGCGGAAAAGGTTCCCCAGCGTCAGATGGGCTTCAACGGTGCCGGTATCTTCCTTGAGCATCTCAAGGAACAGATCCACCGCTTTGTCCTGCTGATTGGAGAGCAGAAAGTTCACACCCGCGACGTAATCGCGCGAGAGGCGGTTCGCTTCCTGCTCTTTATCCTGTTGCGCACTTCTGCGGCCCATATACCAGCCATACGCAGCGGCGACAGGCAACAGCAGAAACAACAACTCCAGCATAGAGGGTTAATCCTTAACAGCAGGCGCGGCGGCGCTGGCAGAGACCGGCTCTGCAGGCGTCAGCTGCTGCTCAAGGCGTTTTACTTTACGTTCGGCGCGCGCCAGTTGCAGACGAACGCGTAGCCAGAACAGCCCGCAGATTATCCAGCCGATAATAAAGCCTGCGCCGAACAGCGTCGCCAGCAGCGTAGAGATACGATAGTCGCCCTGCGCCAGCAGGAAATTAAATGTGACCTGTTGATCGTTTTGCGCGCCCAGCGTGACAGAAACGACGAAAATGGCTAATACCAGTAAAAAAATAATCAGATATTTCACATGACATCCCGTATGTGTTTTGTGCGACCTATGTCCCGGCCTCGGCTTACCGCGCTATACGTTATCATTTCCACCCTTTGCGTGAAATGATAAAGCGCCAGGACATCCTTTATATGTAGGGGCGTAACGGCGAAACTCAAGGCGCCGTCACTTTTCTGTATCGCGCCGCGCGATTTCCACCTTCTCTTCCACTGGCGGCGTCAGCGGGCCGCAGAGGCGCTGCGCAAGCCAGGCGGCAATAGTGACCAGTATCCAGGAGAGCAACGTCGCGACGACCAGATCGCGCGGCCAGTGCATACCCAGCAGCATCCGGCTGCCCATGACGCCGATAGCCCATACCGTAAGGACAGCCAGCGTCCAGGTACGCCGACGAGGCCAGAGTAACCCGAAGCCAAGCATCGCCCAGCTCGCGGCAAACATCGTATGGCCGGAAGGAAACGCGAAACCGGTCTCTTTCTGCCAGTGCTTACGAAGCCAGCCCGGAATATCGGTTTCGTTCTGAAGCTGCGCTTTGACCAGCTCGCCCCGCGCCTTGCGCTTTAAATTGTAGAACTCGTCGACCGGGATGTTACGGTTTTTTTCAAGCCAGATGACGAAAGGCCGCGGCTCCTGAACCTTTTCTTTAATCAGCGACTTAGACCACTGCCCCGCCATAATGACGATACCCAAGATAGCAAACAGCATCAGCGCCGGACGCAGACGAAAGCGCAGGCACCACAAAAACCAGCCGCACAGCAAAACGTGGGTAATAATGCCCCAGGGCTGGGTAACCGTTTCTGTCACCCAAAACAGCATTTTAAGCCATAGCGAGCCGCCGCCTGGCTCCCACTGCCAGCCTGAAACCCAGACGGCCAGCGGCATAATGAGTAGCAGGGCGGCGCCGACCGCGGTACGTTTTGCAATTGCCAGCATGTTCTCTCCTTTTTCCTGAAGTCCTTCAAGAATAACCGAAAATCGTGCAAGGCAGGATAGTTAGCTATCGATATGATTGTTCAACAGCGCACGCCAGGGTGAGGCGAATCCTGGCGGAATGTGGCAAAATAGACAGTAACAACAGAAAGCCAACAGACTGGCAGGCGCCTGCGGGCGTCAGAATATCCGGAGAATCACATGCAGCTTAAACGTGTGGCAGAAGCCAAACTGCCAACCCCCTGGGGCGATTTCCTGATGGTGGGTTTTGAAGAACTGGCAACCGGACAGGATCACGCGGCCCTGGTTTTCGGCGATATTTCCGGCGCCGAGCCGGTGCTCGCCCGCGTGCATTCAGAGTGTCTGACCGGCGATGCGCTGTTCAGCCTGCGCTGCGACTGCGGTTTTCAGCTTGAAGCGGCGCTGTCGCATATCGCCGAAGCCGGACGCGGCGTGTTGCTCTATCATCGCCAGGAGGGCCGTAACATCGGTCTGCTAAATAAAATTCGCGCCTATGCATTGCAGGATCAGGGCTACGACACGGTCGAAGCGAACCATCAGCTCGGTTTTGCCGCCGACGAGCGCGATTTCACGCTGTGCGCAGATATGTTTAAGCTGCTGGGCGTCGATGAAGTGCGCCTGCTGACCAATAACCCGCGTAAAGTCGAGATCCTCACCGAGGCGGGCATTAATATCGTGGAGCGCGTACCGCTGATTGTCGGGCGCAACCCGAAGAACGCGCACTATCTCGATACCAAAGCCGCCAAGATGGGACATCTGCTCTCCGGTCAGTAACCGGCGCAATAAAAAAGGCCTGCGATTGCAGGCCTTTTTGTTTTGGCTCGCCGTGTTAGCGCAGCATGTTACGAATAACGTAATGTAAAATGCCGTCGTTGCGGTAATAGGTCATCTCATTACCCGTATCAATACGACAGCGACATTCCAGCACCTCGCGGCTACCGTCGGCGCGGGTCAGCGTGACCGGCACGGTAGCGCCCGGCGTGAGCGACTGCAGATCGCCAATATCCAGCGTCTCATCGCCTGTCAGCCCCAGCGTTTTGCGCGTCACATCCTGTGGGAATTCCAGCGGCAGAATGCCCATCCCAATCAGGTTGGAACGGTGAATACGCTCAAACGACTCGGCGATCACCACACGTACGCCAAGCAGACGTGGGCCTTTAGCCGCCCAGTCGCGGCTTGAGCCGGAGCCATATTCTTTACCGGCGATCACCGCAAGCGGCGTGCCCTGCTGCTGATAACGCATGGCGGCGTCATAAATTGACATCACCTCGTTACCGGGGATAAGCCGCGTCATCCCGCCTTCCACGCCTGGCACCATTTCATTGCGAATACGGATATTGGCAAACGTGCCGCGCATCATGACTTCGTGGTTGCCGCGCCGCGAGCCGTAGGAGTTGAAATCCGCACGCTCTACGCCGTGGCTTTGCAAATAGCGTCCCGCAGGGCTGTCCGCCTTGATGCTGCCCGCAGGCGAGATATGGTCAGTGGTCACGGAGTCGCCCAGCATCGCGAGAATGCGCGCGCCGTGGATGTCCTGTACTGGCGCCGGTTCGGCGAGCATTTCATCAAAAAACGGTGAGAGACGAATATAGGTTGAGTCGTTCTGCCAGTCATAGGTGTCTGACGCCTCGACCTGAATAGAACGCCACTCTTCCGTACCTTCAAACACTTCCGCGTACTCTTTGCGGAACATATCCGTGGAAACTTCCTGCACGGCCTGCGCGATCTCCTGACCTGTCGGCCAGATGTCTTTCAGGTAAACCGGGTCGCCTTTACGGTCGTGACCAATCGGATCAGTCGCAAGGTTAATGTTCATATTCCCCGCCAGCGCATACGCCACCACCAGCGGTGGCGATGCCAGCCAGTTGGTTTTAACCAGCGGATGAATGCGGCCTTCAAAGTTACGGTTGCCCGAAAGCACCGCGCCGACGGTCAAATCGCCTTTCTTGATTGCCTGCTCAATGGGCTCCGGCAGCGGCCCGGAGTTACCGATACAGGTGGTACAGCCGTAGCCGACCAGGTTAAAGCCAAGCTCATCAAGCCACGGAGTGAGCTTCGCATGCGCCAGATAATCGGAGACCACTTTCGAGCCCGGCGCCAGCGACGCCTTCACCCACGGCTGGCGTTTAAGACCGAGTTTAACTGCCTTTTTTGCCAGCAAACCCGCAGCCATCAACACGCTGGGGTTTGAGGTATTGGTACACGAAGTGATAGCGGCAATAACCACCGCACCGTCCGGCAGCTCATACTGATGCCCGTTCAGCGTATAGCCAATTAAGTGCAGATCTTTTTTCGGCGAGTTCACTTCAAGCTCGGTGCTCGCGGCAAAGGCCGCAGGCACATCGCCAAGGCTCACGCGATCCTGCGGGCGTTTCGGGCCTGCGATGCTGGCTTCAACGGTGCCCATGTCGAGCTCCAGCGTACTGGTGAACACCGGCTCATCGCCAGGGTTACGCCACATACCCTGAGCTTTGGCATAGGCCTCCACCAGCGCCACCTGCTCTTCGCTGCGCCCGCTCAGGCGCAGATAGCCAAGCGTAACGTCGTCAATCGGGAAAAAGCCGCAGGTTGCGCCATATTCCGGCGCCATGTTAGCGATTGTCGCGCGGTCGGCCAGCGGCAGCGAATCGAGGCCGTCACCGAAAAATTCCACGAATTTGCCGACCACGCCATGCTTACGCAGCATCTGGGTGACGGTCAGTACCAGGTCGGTGGCGGTGATGCCTTCGCTCAGTTTACCGGTCAGGCGAAAACCCACGACATCCGGAATAAGCATTGAGACTGGCTGGCCGAGCATCGCGGCTTCGGCCTCGATACCGCCGACGCCCCAGCCAAGCACACCCAGGCCGTTGATCATCGTCGTGTGGGAATCCGTGCCGACGAGCGTGTCCGGGTACGCGACCATCGCGCCATCCTGTAATTCGCTCCAGACGGCTTTACCGAGATATTCAAGGTTGACCTGATGACAGATACCGGTTCCCGGCGGCACGACGCTGAAGCGGCTGAACGCCTGTTGGCCCCAGCGCAGGAACGCGTAACGTTCGTGGTTGCGCTCCATTTCAAGACGTACGTTCTCTTCGAACGCGTTATCGTCGCCGAAATGGTCAACCGTCACCGAGTGGTCGATAACCAGATCGACCGGCGAAAGCGGATTTACTTTCGAGACGTCACCGCCAAGACGCTTCACCGCCTCGCGCATGGCAGCGAGATCCACCACCGCCGGCACGCCGGTAAAGTCCTGCATTAAAACACGCGCCGGGCGGTACGCGATCTCGCGATCGGCATGCGCATGTTCAAGCCAGCCCGCGAGCGCCTGAATATCTTCCAGCGTCACGGTCTCGCCGTCCTGCCAGCGCAGCAGGTTCTCCAGTAAAACTTTCAGTGATTTAGGTAACCGCGCGATATCGCCCAGCTCCCGGGCGGCTTTCGGCAGGCTGTAATAGTGATAGGTTTTATCCTGCGCCTGTAAAGTGTCCTTGCTGGCTTCGCGTAGGGTCGACGACATAGCTCCTCCTTCAGTCCTGAGATAGCGATGCCCCGATTGTTATCAGGGTCTGTATTAAAGATAACACAAACATGTCGTAACGATTTGATAACAACCCGAATCGCTAAAAGTGAGGAAGTACGGCGGGAGAAAAACAAAGCGCCCGGCGAGAGCCGGGCGCAGAGGAATCAGTGAGCAAGCATCCAGACAAGCTGACACCAGAACAAGGAGGAAACTGTAAATGCGCCAATCCATGACCAGTATTTGAGCGTGAGCTGATTATTCATACCTGTTATACCAATAATTAATACCGTTGATCGCTCTGGCGCTTGCCAGCGTTGTAAAGATTGCTGTGTGTAATTTTTCTCGCTGCGTTAACAACGAGAACAGATAAATTTAAGATAAATTAAATTCTTGTTTTTTATTATCAACGCCAATTAGCGTTTATTGTTTTTGTGATCTTCTTCCGCAAATAAAGCGATAAAATCTTGTTGCTCTTTTGTTAGCTTCCAACCCGCAGGACGAGTCGTGAAACCCCCTTTCGGGTCGTTTTGGTGCCTGTCATCTGGTTGACATATTGGCGAACGAGTGAAAGCCTGCTGTTGTAAAGCCATGCTTAACCCCAAAACGTCCATACCAGAAGCGCAATCCCAATCCAGAACAGGGTTGAGATGCCGAACACCGCCAGCCACGCTTTACGCTTAAGATCAGGATCTCTTTGCGATTCGTCGCTTTCAGATGGCATTGCTAACCTCGTACAATCGACATTGCTTATCATATAGGCACCAAACAATTGGTAGAAGTAATCATCAGTTGAGATAAATCCTAAATAAAATCTAGCCAAAAATCCAGCACCTTTACGATCATTTTTGGAGAAAATATTCAATCTTTTGACGTGAAATAAATTATTGAAGTTGTGAATTTGCGTACCGGGAGATTATTTCCTACTTTTGTCGTGACGAGACGACACCTTACCCGCACGCTTAATAAGGAAAAGCGCGATAATAGTTTCACTTAGTGCGAATGATTATGTTTTTAATTTGAATAAAAGCAGGAAAACAGGCGTACCTTTGCACCAGTGGAAAGGTACGCTCGGGATTATTTGGCGGGTAATTTGATATCTTTAAACATTGCTTCAATATCTTCATTCGAGCGCAAGGCCACGGCAGCATCGACCACATCACGTGTCAGATGCGGCGCGAAACGCTGAATAAAATCATACATGTAGCTGCGCAAAAACGTACTGCGGCGAAAACCGATTTTCGTGGTGCTGTGGCTGAAAATATCGTGAGCGTCGAGGCGCACCAGGTCCGGATCAGAGACCGGATCCACCGCCATGCTGGCAATCACTCCCACCCCTAAGCCTAGCCGCACATAGGTTTTAATCACATCTGCATCGGTAGCCGTGAATACAATGCGTGGCGTCAGCCCCGCGCGGTTAAAAGCGGTGTCGAGTTCAGAACGGCCCGTAAAGCCAAAGGTGTAAGTCACCAGCGGATATTGCGCCAGCTCCTCAATATTCACGCTCTCTTTAGACGCAAGCGGATGATCGGGCGTCACGACGATAGAGCGGTTCCAGTGATAGCACGGCAGCATCACCAGATCGTCATAGAGATGCAGCGCTTCAGTGGCGATAGCAAAATCGGCGTTGCCTTTGGAGACGGCCTCAGCAATCTGCGTTGGCGAGCCCTGATGCATATGCAGCGAGACGCGCGGGTAACGCTCAATAAACCCTTTAATTACGCCTGGGAGCGCGTAACGCGCCTGCGTGTGCGTTGTAGCAACGTAGAGCGAGCCTTTATCCGGCCAGGTATGTTCCCCTGCCACGGATTTAATGGCGTCCACTTTAGAAAGCACCTCGCGGGCGATACGTATAATCTCCTGACCTGCCGGCGTCACCTGCGTCAGATGTTTGCCGCTACGGGCGAAAATCTGAATCCCCAGCTCATCTTCCAGCATACGCACCTGCTTACTGATGCCAGGCTGGGACGTATAAAGCCCTTCCGCTGTGGAAGAAACATTCAGGTTATGGTTCACCACCTCAACGATATAGCGCAACTGCTGTAGTTTCATGACCGACCATCCAGAATCAGAGACGCCTGGGACTCAGGCTTAAGACGATTTGATAATAAGAAAGGAAGATACTATAACCACGCAGTCATTTATAGCTTCTGTGTATAGATCATCAAAAAAAATAATAAGGTTGTTATAAAAAGAAAAAGGCCAGCTTGCGCTGGCCCTGATGTCAGATGGCGTCAGG
Organism: Cronobacter muytjensii ATCC 51329; assembly: GCF_001277195.1. Classification (NCBI taxonomy): domain Bacteria; kingdom Pseudomonadati; phylum Pseudomonadota; class Gammaproteobacteria; order Enterobacterales; family Enterobacteriaceae; genus Cronobacter; species Cronobacter muytjensii. Next base: position 1,630,563 of record NZ_CP012268.1, on the reverse strand, counting down.
CTTATTTTTTGCCTTCTGTCCATTTCCCGTCAACGTAAAACGCAGACCAGCCGGTCGCTTTGCCGTCTTTTTCGGACGCCACATACTGCTGTTTCGTTTTACGGCTGAAACGCACGACAGCCGGGTTCCCTTCCGGATCCTGCGCAGGCGCATCGGCCAGGTAACGCAGTTTTTCCGGCAGGCGATCGGAAAAGCGCTGCAGCTCTTCCACCAGCGGCGCGCGAGTTTCACGCGATTTCGGGAAAGTATTGGCGGCAAGGAACACGCCAGCCGCGCCATCGCGCAGCACAAAATACGCGTCTGACTTCTCGCACGGCAGCTCCGGCAGCGGTACCGGATCTTCCTTCGGCGGCGCTACTTCGCCGTTACGCAGGATCTTACGGGTATTCTTACACTCCTCGTTGGTGCACGCCATGTACTTACCGAAACGCCCCATTTTCAGGTGCATTTCAGAGCCGCACTTCTCGCACTCCACGACCGGTCCGTCATACCCTTTGATACGAAACTCGCCCTCTTCGACTTCATAGCCGTCACAGGTCGGGTTGTTGCCGCAGACATGCAGTTTGCGCTTCGGATCGATAAGGTAGCTGTCCATCGCCGTGCCGCATTTCTGGCAGCGACGTTTGGCGCGCAGCGCGTTGGTTTCCGCGTCGTCGCCCTCCAGCACGTTCAGCACTTCGTTTTCCGGCACCAGGTTAATGGTGGTTTTGCAGCGCTCTTTCGGTGAAAGCGCATAGCCGGAACAGCCAAGGAACACGCCGGTGCTTGCGGTGCGGATACCCATCGGACGACCACAGGTCGGGCAATCGATACTGGTCAGCACCATCTGGTTCGGGCGCATACCGCCTTCTTCAGGATCTTTTTCCGCCGTATCGAGCTGCTTGGTGAAATCTTCGAAGAAGGTGTCCAGCACCGCGCGCCATTCGGCTTCGTGGTTAGCCACCTGATCGAGCGAGTCTTCCATCTGCGCGGTGAAATCGAAATTCATCAGCTCCGGGAAATTCTCTTCCAGTCGGTCGGTGACGATTTCGCCCATTTTTTCCGCATAGAAACGGCGGTTTTCCACACGCACATAACCACGGTCCTGAATCGTCGAGATGATGGACGCATAGGTGGAAGGACGGCCGATACCGCGTTTTTCGAGCTCCTTAACCAGAGACGCTTCGCTGAAACGCGCTGGCGGCTTGGTAAAGTGCTGTGCAGGCGTCAGTTCCAGCAGCGACAGTTTATCGCCCTGATTCACGGCTGGCAGCGTGCGGTCTTCATCGCCCTTACGCAGCGCCGGCATGACTTTCGTCCAGCCGTCAAAGCGCAGAATACGGCCGCGCGCTTTAAGGCGGAAATCGCCCGCCGCGACGGTCAGCGTTGTGGAATCGTACTGCGCTGGCGTCATCTGACAGGCGACAAACTGGCGCCAGATCAGCTGATAGAGCTTCTGCGCGTCGTTTTCCATATCCTTCAACGACTCCGCCAGTACGGAAACGTCCGAAGGACGAATCGCCTCGTGCGCTTCCTGGGAATTCTCTTTGCTGGCGTACTGGTTCGGGTTTTCCGGCAGGTATTTCTTACCGAACTGCTCGCCGATGTAACCGCGCACCATGCTTACCGCGTCCTGACTCAGGTTGGTGGAGTCCGTACGCATATAAGTGATGTAACCCGCTTCATACAGTCGCTGGGCCATCATCATGGTTTTCTTCACGCCAAAGCCAAGGCGGGTGCTTGCCGCCTGCTGGAGCGTGGAGGTAATAAAAGGCGCGCCCGGTTTACTGCTGGTCGGCTTATCTTCACGCTCGACAATCTGATAGCTGGCCGCCTTGAGCAGCGCCACCGCCGCTTCGGTATCCTGACGGTTTACCGGGCGGAACGGTTTATCTTTATGGTGCGTGACCTGAACGCTGAGCTGATCGCTTTTCGGCGTGCTCAGCAGCGCATCCACTTCCCAGAACTCTTCCGGCACAAACGCTTTGATCTCACGCTCGCGCTCCACAACCAGACGCACCGCAACGGACTGTACGCGGCCAGCGGACAGCCCACGGGCGATTTTCTTCCACAGCAGCGGAGAGACCATATACCCCACAACGCGGTCCATAAAACGACGCGCCTGCTGGGCGTTAACGCGATCGATATTCAGCTCGCCCGGCTTTTCAAACGCCTGACGAATCGCATTTTTGGTGATTTCGTTAAACACAACGCGGCTGTAGCGCGTTTCGTCGCCGCCGATAACCTCCCGCAGGTGCCAGGCGATGGCTTCCCCTTCGCGGTCAAGGTCGGTTGCGAGATAGATGTGGTCAGCTTTTTCAGCCAGCGATTTCAGTTCGGAAACCACTTTTTCTTTACCGGGCAGCACTTCATATTGCGCTTCCCAGTTGTGCCACGGGTCAACGCCCATGCGGTTGACTAACGCGCCACGTTCATCTTTTTTGACTTTTTTGGTCGTTTTAGTCGCGGCAGATTCAGCGCTTTTTTTAGGGGCGGAGCCACTGGTCGGCAGATCCCGGATGTGACCGACGCTGGATTTCACCACGTAGTCTTTACCGAGATATTTGTTGATCGTTTTGGCTTTTGCCGGGGACTCAACGATGACGAGAGCTTTACCCATATTCACCTTTACCTGATTTGATTCTTCCAGAATACGTCGCACGTTGATTCACCGTCTCTGGTGACAAGCCTCGTATATTGTGGCCGCCCCAAAGGTTATCAACCCCTTAATCCCTCACCCGGTGCGGTATACGCCATGACAGGTGGTTGAGTCGTCAGGTTTTATCGTGCAAATGCGCTACAGCACGACGGAAGTTCGGTCGAATGTCAAGCAATTCTGTTGCCAGATTTGCGAAAGCGTCACACTCTACCTGATAAAATTCGTTACGCAACTTTATTAGCATGCAAAAGTGATTAACGCCACCACCGGGCCTTATGGAAAACCCCTTTGAACAGCATGGAAAATTTGCTCATCATGCCCGGCGAGTCGTACACTACCCGCCTGTTTGTAAGGAGATGATTATGCAAGAGATGACTCAACCGATAGACCGCGCTTCTCTGCTGGCGCAGGCCAATAAAATGATCCGTGAACATGAAGACTATATTGTCGGCATGGAGGCCACTGACGTTGAGCAAAAAAATGGTGTGCTCATCTTTCGCGGCGAATATTTTATGGATGAGCAAGGGTTGCCGACCGCCAAAACCACGGCTGTCTTTAATATGTTTAAATATCTGGCCCACCAGCTTTCCGAAAAATATCACCTGCAGCCCTGAGCGCGGCGACCGCATCAATAACGCATCCGCCATCCGGCCAGAAAAAAGCGAGGTTATAAACCTCGCTTTTTATTTGGCTCAGAGCAGCGGTTTTTGACCGCGCTGCCACCAGCGTAGCAGCAGACGATCGACGCTTTGCGCCGCGCTGCCGGTGAAGCGGTCCATCAGGCGTTTACGCTGCATGTAGCGCAGGCTCACTACTTCCCGCTCCTGCATACGGGCGATAATAAGATCGTCACTGGTGCTTATCTCATCCACCAGGCCTTTTTCCTGCGCCTGCACGCCGTACCAGTGTTCGCCAGTCGCGACGGCGTCAATATCCAGTGACGGGCGCATACTGTGAACAAACCCCTTAAAAAGCTGGTGCGTCTCGTTGAGATCTTCGCGGAATTTCTCGCGCCCCTCTTCGGTGTTTTCACCAAGCAGCGTCAGGGTACGTTTGTACTGCCCTGCGGTATGCAGTTCGATATCAATATCGTTGCGTTTCAACAGCCGGTTAAAGTTTGGGATCTGCGCTACCACGCCAATAGAGCCGATAATAGCGAACGGCGCCGCTACAATCTTATTCGCCACGCAGGCCATCATATACCCGCCGCTGGCGGCGACTTTATCCACCGCGACCGTAAGCGGGATCTGGCGCTCACGCAGGCGTTGCAGCTGAGAGGCGGCGAGCCCGTAACCATGCACCACGCCGCCGGGGCTTTCAAGGCGCAGCAGCACTTCATCTTCAGGTTTCGCCACAGCCAGCACCGCCGTCACCTCTTCACGCAGCGCGCTCACTTCATGAGCGTCGATGCTGCCTTTAAAATCGAGCACGTAAAGCGTCGGTTTACCCGCTGGCACCGCTTCACCGCGTTTCGCGCGCGCTTTGGCGGCCTTCGCCTCCTGCTTGTTTTTCTTTTTCTGGTTCTTATGCCACTGCTTGTGCTGATGAGGGTCAAGCAGCGCAGCGCCGACCTCCTCCTTCATCTCTTTATACTCTTCGCCAAGGCGCGTTACGCGCAGCTCACCGCGTTGCGCTTTTTTGCGCTGCGTCAGGTTGGCGATAAGCGCGATAACAATGGCAATCGCCACCACCACCGTGACGATTTTTGCTAAAAACAGCCCATACTCTGCAAATAAATTCACTTCTCCACCTTTATATTCAGGCATGACTCGGCCGTTAGTGTAACTGAGCCCCGCTCCGGCGTCTTGTAACAAAGCGAAACTGTGCGAGACGTCTCGATGAAGATTTCTTTAACGATGAAACAGTTGCAAATAAGGGGCGTACGGCATAACCGTCCGGCCGCCTGATTGAAATACGTGAAGGATTAAGGCATAAAGCGTTTTTACCTGATACGAAGCGAAACCAGGCAGCACGCCGTTTCGCCCCCAGCAAGGAGTGACCCGTGCACTATCAACCTCAACGCGATCTGCTGCAAAACCGAATCATTCTGGTCACCGGCGCCAGCGACGGTATTGGCCGCGAGGCAGCGCTGACCTACGCGCGCTACGGCGCGCATGTCCTGCTGCTTGGCCGCAGCGAAGAGAAACTTCGCGATGTCGTTCGTGAAATCGACAATGAGGGGCTGGCACCGGCGCACTGGTTTACCCTTGATTACGCCACCGCGACGCCCGAGGAGTGCCAGCGCCTCGCGCAGGCTATTGGCGAACACGTGCCTCGCCTCGACGGCGTGCTGCATAATGCGGGCGTGCTTGGTGACATTGTTCCGATGGATAAGCAAAACCCGGCGGTCTGGAGCGAGGTCATGCAGGTGAATGTTAACGTCACCTTCTTTTTAACTCAGGCGCTGCTGCCGCTGCTGCTCAAATCAGAAGCGGGTTCGCTGGTCTTTACCACTTCAAGCGTCGGCCGTCAGGGGCGCGCGAACTGGGGCGCCTACGCCGTCTCGAAATTCGCGACCGAGGGCATGATGCAGGTGCTGGCGGAAGAGTATCAAAGTCGCCATTTGCGGGTGAACTGCATCAACCCAGGCGGTACCCGTACCAAAATGCGCGCCAGCGCCTTCCCGACGGAAGATCCGCAAAAACTGAAAACGCCTGCCGATCTGATGCCGCTCTACCTGTGGCTGATGGGCGACGACAGCCGCCGCAAAACCGGCATCAGCTTTGACGCCCAGCCGGGCCGCAAACCGGGGATAGCGGAATGAGCGATGAACGTTACCAGCAGCGCCAGCAGCGTGTGAAAGAGAAAGTCGAGGCGCGCGTCGCCGCAGCACAGGAAGAGCGCGGCATCGTTATCGTCTTTACCGGCAACGGCAAGGGCAAAACGACAGCGGCGTTCGGCACCGCCACGCGCGCGGTAGGGCACGGGAAAAAAGCGGCGGTGGTGCAGTTTATTAAGGGCGACTGGCCGAACGGCGAGCGCAATTTACTGGAGCCGCACGGCGTGGAATTTCAGGTGATGGCGACCGGTTTTACCTGGGACACACAGAACCGCGAGAGCGACACCGCGGCCTGTCAGGCCGTCTGGCAGCATGGCAAGCGGATGCTGGCCGACGCCTCGCTCGATCTCGTTATCCTCGATGAGCTCACCTATATGGTCGCTTACGACTATCTGGCGCTGGAAGAGGTGCTGACGGCGCTGCGCGAACGCCCGGCGCATCAGACCGTCATTATTACCGGGCGCGGCTGTCATCGCGATATCCTGGAATACGCCGATACGGTAAGCGAGCTGCGCCCCGTAAAGCACGCGTTTGACGCAGGCATTAAGGCTCAGATGGGAATTGATTATTAACAGCGCCTCATCAACGCCGCCATAAAAAAACGCCCTCATCAGAGGGCGTTTTTGTTAGTTTCCGCGACCACCGCCGGAGCGACGGTTGCCGCCGCCAGGACGACCGCCGCCGGTCGGGCGTGCCGCGCCGCCAGCGCGAGCGTTACCGCCCGCACGCGCATTACCGCCGGAACGCGGCGCGTTGCCACTACGGGTATTTTCCGTCGGGCGAGCGCTGCCTGTCGCGCGCGCAGCACCGCCAGCGCGCGGCGCGTTGCCGCTACGGGTGTTTTCCGCCGGACGTGCATTGCCTGTCGGACGCGCTGCGCCCGCCTGCCCCTGACGAGCAGGCGCGCCCTGACGCGCGCCGCTGCCTGCCGTCTGGCTGTGACGCTTCACGGCGCGACGGATCTGGTTCGCCTTCATACGGCGACGGTCTTTTTCGACCGCCACTTTGCTCGCGGTTTCCGGCGGGAGCCCAACCAGTTCACGCAGGTAGTTCGTCTGCGCCAGATCAAGCTCCGTCCAGCCGCCGCGCGGCAGGCCTTTCGGCAGCGGGATATCGCCGTAACGTACGCGAATAAGACGGCTCACCTGCACGCCGACCGCTTCCCAGAGACGACGCACTTCGCGGTTGCGTCCTTCGGTCAGCGTCACGTTATACCACTGGTTAATGCCTTCGCCGCCGCTAAAGCGAATGGTTTTGAACGCCGCCGGGCCATCTTCAAGCTGAACGCCGCGCGCCAGCTCGCGAACTTTCGCGTCATCGACCTGACCGAAGACGCGCACCGCGTACTCGCGCTCCACTTCCTGGCTCGGGTGCATCAGGCGATTCGCCAGCTCACCGTCGGTGGTAAACAGCAGCAGGCCGCAGGTATTGACGTCAAGACGCCCTACCGCAATCCAGCGCGCGCCGCGCAGTTTCGGCAGACGATCAAAAACGGTCGGACGGCCTTCCGGATCGCTGCGCGTACACAGCTCGCCTTCCGGTTTGTAATAGGCCAGCACGCGGCAGATCTGCTCAACGGATTCTTTCACCGAGATCAGATGGCCATCGATACGGATTTTCAGCGCAGGCGTGACGTCAACGCGATCGCCTAAGGTGGCGATTTTGCCATCGACACTGACGCGACCGGCTTCGATCATGGCTTCGATTTCACGGCGGGAGCCATGACCGGCTCGCGCCAGCACTTTCTGTAACTTTTCGCTCATGGAGCTTCCTTCAGGTGTCGCCTTCCCAGGCGTCGAACAGGATAATCGGGCCGGGGCGCGCCAGCGTCTGGCCGCACCCCATGTTATACCGCCCAATTTTAGGTCGCGTAGTATAGCGGTTAGCACTCTTACAGGAAAGGCTTAACGTCCCCTACGCCTTCACGCAGCACGACCGGCGCGTCATCAGTCAGATCGACCACCGTGGTGGGCTGCTGACCGAGATAACCGCCGTGAATAATCAGGTCGACCTGCTTTTCAAGACGGTCTTTGATTTCATCCGGATCGGACTCGGTAAAATCGCTGCCCGGCAGCATCAGCGAGGTCGACAGCATCGGTTCGTCCAGCGCCTCCAGCAGCGCCAGCGCTATCGGGTTGGACGGCACGCGCAACCCGATGGTTTTACGTTTCTCCTGCAGCAGGCGGCGCGGCACCTCTTTTGTGCCTTTGAGGATAAACGTGTAGTTGCCCGGCGTGTTGTTTTTGATAAGACGAAACGCCACGTTGTCGACATACGAATAGGTAGAAAGCTCCGAAAGGTCGCGGCACATCAGGGTAAAGTTGTGGCCGTCCGGCAGGTCGCGGATCCGGCAGATGCGCTCCATCGCGCCTTTATCTTCAAGCTTGCAGCCGAGCGCATAGCCGGAATCGGTCGGATAAACAATCACGCCGCCCTTACGCACAATCTCCACCGCCTGTTTGATAAGACGCGGCTGCGGGTTATCGGGATGGATATAGAAAAACTGACTCATACTGCCCCCTCTTTACTCAATTCCGGCGACCAGCGGTGCCAGACGGGCATTAACCCCTCCGGTAGCCACAGCCTGCGTCCCAGTTCGATCCACGGGCACGGCTGATGGAAATCTGACCCCTGCGACGCCAGCAGACCAAACTGCACCGCGTAGCTCGCCAGCTGGTTGCGCTCGTTGGGCGCCTGCTGGCACTGGGCCACTTCCATCGCGTCGCCGCCCGCTTGCGCAAAAGCGCTCAACAGGCGCTTTAGCCATTTCGCGCTGAGCTGATAACGCCCCGGATGCGCGACGACCGCTTGTCCGCCAGAATGATGAATGACATCAATAGCTTGTTCTATTGTACACCACTGAGGCGGAACATAGCCGGTTTTCCCGCGCGCCAGATAGTGCTTAAAGACGTCTGCCATATTATTGGCGCGCCCGTCTTCAATGAGAAAGCGCGCGAAATGCCCGCGCGTAACGACGCCGCCGTCCGCCAGACGACGTGCGCCCTCCAGCGCCCCCGGGATACGCGCCTTCTCCAGACGCTCGGCTATCCTCTCCGCGCGCTGCGTACGCCGCCGGGCCTGCTCTTCCAGAAACGCGATCATCGCCGGATGCGCGATGTCGATACCCAGACCGACGATATGAATTTCATGGTTTTCCCAGAGCGTAGAGATTTCCACGCCGTCGATAAGCCGCAGCGCCAGCCCGGCGCGGGCGATTTCCTGATGCGCGGCGGGCAGCCCGGCGGTGGTGTCGTGATCGGTAATAGCCAGCGTATGGATGCCCATCTCAACGGCGCGATGCACCAGTTGCTCCGGCGTCAACAGGCCGTCTGACGCGGTGGTATGGCTGTGCAGGTCGTAAATATTCGCTAATTCAGGTTCGCTCAAAACGGCTCCAGTGGCTAAGGTCTTTTATATCGTCCTGTTCATCATAACGGTTTGCGCAAATTATCAAAAATCAGTGTTGACAATCTCGCCATGAACCAGTTAACTAGTACGCAAGTTCACACAAAGAAGGTATCTGCAAATGACTCATCATTTCTCTCTGCATGGCTGGTGGCGTACCTCCTGATCACGGGCGGTGTATTCACGTATGCGTAAGCAATCAGATACCAGGCCCGCTCACCGCGGGCTTTTTTTTGAACACAAAACAGAGATGCAGACCATGCAAACAGACAAACCGGCACTCGAACTGCTCACCTGCGACGGCCTTTATCGCGAAAACCCGACCGCCGTCTTCCACCAGCTGTGCGGCGCGCGTCCTGCGACGCTGCTGCTGGAATCCGCTGATATCGACAGCAAGGACGATTTGAAAAGCCTGCTTCTGGTCGACAGCGCCTTGCGCATTACCGCCAACGGTGACACTGTCACGATGGAAGCGCTGAGCGCCAATGGCGCGTCGCTGCTCGCCTTACTGGACAAGGCGCTGCCGGAGACGATTACCGTTGAATCGCGCCCGCAGGGCCGCACGCTGCGCTTCCCGCCGGTAAGCGCGCTGCTGGATGAAGACGCGCGCCTCTGTTCGCTGTCGGTGTTCGACGCGTTCCGCCTGTTGCAGGCGCTGGTCACCCTGCCGGACGCCGAGCGCGAGGCGATGTTCTTCGGCGGGCTGTTCGCCTATGACCTGGTCGCCGGTTTTGAGGATTTGCCGCCGCTCACGCAGACCAACAGCTGCCCGGATTACTGTTTTTACCTCGCCGAAACCCTGCTGATTATCGACCACCAGACGCGCACCACGCGCATTCAGGCGAGCCTCTTTACGCCAGATGCCGCGGAAAAAGCGCGTCTCAGCCAGCGCCTTGCGCAAATTCAGCTGCAACTGCAGGAGCCGCCCGCGCCGCTGCCGGTTGAAACGGTGCCGCAGATGCGCTGCGAATGCAGCCAGAGCGATGAAGAGTACGGCGCGGTAGTGCGTGAGATGCAAAAGGCGATTCGCGCCGGGGAGATTTTCCAGGTGGTGCCGTCGCGCCGCTTCAGCCTGCCCTGCCCCTCGCCGCTCGCGGCCTACGACACGCTGAAAAAGAGCAACCCGAGCCCCTATATGTTTTTCATGCAGGACAGCGAGTTCGCGCTGTTCGGCGCCTCGCCGGAAAGCTCGCTGAAATATGACGGCGTCTCGCGCCAGATTGAGATTTACCCCATTGCCGGCACCCGCCCGCGTGGACGCCGTGCGGACGGCTCGCTGGACCGTGACCTCGACAGCCGCATCGAACTTGAAATGCGCACCGACCATAAAGAACTCTCCGAACACCTGATGCTGGTGGATCTGGCGCGCAACGATCTGGCGCGCATCTGTACGCCGGGCAGTCGTTACGTGGCGGATTTAACCAAAGTGGACCGCTACTCGTTTGTGATGCATCTGGTCTCCCGCGTAGTGGGCGAACTGCGCCGCGATCTCGACGTGCTGCACGCCTACCGCGCCTGCATGAATATGGGCACGCTGAGCGGCGCGCCGAAAGTGCGCGCGATGCAGCTTATCGCGGGCGCGGAAGGTCAGCGTCGCGGCAGCTACGGCGGCGCGGTGGGCTATTTCACCGGCCACGGCGATCTCGACACCTGCATCGTTATTCGCTCCGCCTGGGTGGAGAACGGTATTGCCACGGTGCAGGCGGGCGCGGGGGTGGTGCTTGACTCTGTCCCGCAATCTGAAGCTGACGAAACCCGTAACAAAGCCCGCGCGGTACTGCGCGCCATCGCCGCTGCCCATCACGCACAGGAGACTTTCTGATGGCCGACATTCTGCTGCTCGATAATATCGACTCTTTTACTTACAACCTGGCGGACCAGCTGCGCGCAAACGGCCATAACGTGGTTATCTACCGCAACCATATTCCGGCGCAGACGCTGATTGAGCGTCTCGCCACCATGCACAACCCGGTGCTGATGCTCTCCCCCGGCCCTGGCGCGCCGTCAGAGGCGGGTTGCATGCCGGAGCTGTTAACCCGCCTGCGCGGCAAACTGCCGATTATCGGCATCTGCCTCGGCCATCAGGCTATCGTCGAAGCCTACGGCGGTTATGTCGGCCAGGCGGGAGAAATCCTGCACGGCAAGGCGTCGAGCATTGAACACGACGGCCAGGCGATGTTCAGCGGGCTGATGAATCCGCTCCCGGTGGCGCGCTATCACTCGCTAGTGGGCAGCGATATTCCCGCAGGGCTGACGGTCAATGCGCAGTTCAACGGCATGGTGATGGCGGTGCGTCACGATGCCGACCGCGTCTGCGGCTTTCAGTTTCACCCGGAGTCGATTCTCACCACCCAGGGCGCCCGCCTGCTGGAGCAGACGCTCGCCTGGGCGCTGACCCGCGCCGAGCAGCAAAACAGCGTTCAGCCGATTCTGGAAAAACTCTATCAGGCCGAGGTGTTGAGCCGTGAAGAGAGCCATCAGCTGTTCAGCGCCGTGGTCCGCGGCGAGCTGAAACCCGAACAGCTGGCCGCCGCGCTGGTAAGCATGAAAGTGCGCGGCGAGCATCCGGTGGAAATCGCCGGCGCCGCCAGCGCGCTGCTGGAAAACGCCGCGCCGTTCCCGCGCCCGGATTACGCGTTTGCCGATATCGTCGGCACCGGCGGCGACGGCAGTAACAGCATTAATATCTCTACCGCCAGCGCGTTTGTGGCGGCCGCGGTGGGCCTGAAAGTAGCAAAACACGGCAACCGCAGCGTCTCCAGCCGTTCCGGCTCGTCGGATCTGCTGGCCGCGTTCGGCATTAATCTGGAGATGAAAGCCGAGGCCTCGCGCCAGGCGCTGGATGAGCTGGGCGTCTGCTTTCTGTTCGCGCCGAAATACCACACCGGCTTTCGTCACGCTATGCCAGTGCGCCAGCAGCTCAAAACCCGCACGCTGTTTAACGTGCTCGGGCCGCTGATTAACCCGGCGCATCCGCCGCTGGCGCTGATTGGCGTCTACAGCCCGGAGCTGGTGCTGCCCATCGCCGAAACCCTGCGTGTGCTGGGCTATCAGCGCGCGGCGGTGGTGCACAGCGGCGGGATGGATGAAGTGTCGCTGCACGCGCCGACGCAGGTCGCGGAGCTGCGCGATGGCGAGATCCACAGCTATCAGCTTACCGCTGCCGATTTTGGCCTTGAGCCTTATGAGCAGGCAGAGCTTGCGGGCGGCACGCCGGAAGTAAACCGTGACATTCTCAGCCGCCTGTTACAAGGTAAAGGCGAGCGCGCGCACGAAGCCGCCGTGGCCGCCAACGTCGCCATGCTGATGCGTCTGCACGGCGAAGAGGATTTACAGGCCAACGCACGTAAAGTGCTTGAGGTACTGCGCAGCGGCGCCCCTTACGACCGCGTTACCGCACTGGCAGCAAGAGGATAAGAGATGGAAACCGTTTTAGCGAAAATCGTCGCTGATAAAGCGCTCTGGGTGGAAGCCCGCAAGGCACAACAGCCGCTGGCGAGCTTTCAGAATGATGTCGTACCGAGCACGCGCCGTTTTTATGACGCGCTGCAGGGCGCCCGCACCGCTTTTATCCTGGAGTGTAAAAAAGCCTCTCCGTCAAAAGGCGTGATCCGTGAAGACTTCGACCCGGCGCGCATCGCGGCCGTCTACAAGCATCACGCCTCAGCGATTTCCGTCCTGACCGACGAGAAATATTTTCAGGGCAGCTTTGACTTCCTGCCCCTGGTCAGCGCGATCGCCCCGCAGCCGGTGTTGTGCAAAGATTTTATTATCGACCCGTACCAGATTTATCTGGCGCGCTTTTATCAGGCGGACGCCTGCCTGCTGATGCTCTCGGTGCTGGACGACGACCAGTATCGCCAGCTTGCGGCTGTGGCACACAGCCTGAGCATGGGCGTTCTGACTGAAGTGAGTAATGAAGAGGAGCTGGAGCGCGCCATTCGCCTTGAGGCGAAAGTGGTCGGCATTAACAACCGCGACCTGCGCGACCTCTCTATCGACTTAAACCGCACCCGCGAACTGGCGCCGCGTTTGGGTCATGGCGTGACGGTGATCAGCGAGTCCGGTATTCATACTTACGGCCAGGTCCGCGAGCTGAGCCGTTTCGCCAATGGTTTCCTGATAGGCTCGGCGCTGATGGAGCATGACGATTTGGAAACCGCGGTGCGCCAGGTGCTGCTGGGCGAAAACAAAGTTTGCGGGCTGACCCGTGCACAGGACGCGCAGAGCGCCTGGGAGGCGGGCGCGGTGTTCGGCGGGCTGATTTTTGTGGCCTCCTCGCCACGCGCCATTACCGATGACCAGGCTCGCGCGGTGATTGACGCAGCCCCGCTGCGCTATGTCGGCGTATTCCGCGACGCGCCGCTGGATGACGTGGTAACAAAAGCGCAGCAGCTCGCGCTTAGCGCCGTACAGCTTCACGGCGATGAAGATCAAACCTATATCAGCGCCCTGCGCGCCAGCCTGCCGGAAACAACGGCTATCTGGAAAGCGCAAAGCGTCAGCCACGCGCTCCCGGCCCGCAATCTGCAATACGTCGACCGTTACGTGCTGGACAACGGTCAGGGCGGCAGCGGTGCGCGTTTCGACTGGTCGCTGCTCGAAGGGCAACCGCTTGATAATGTAATGCTGGCGGGCGGACTTGGCGCGGATAATTGCGTGCAGGCCGCACAGCTCGGCTGCGCGGGACTCGATTTCAACTCCGGGGTGGAGAGCGCGCCGGGCATCAAAGACAGCGACAAGCTGGCGGCGGTATTCAGAACCCTGCGGGCTTACTAAAGGAAGATGACGATGAGCACACTGTTAAACCCCTATTTTGGCGAATTCGGCGGCATGTATGTGCCGCAGATCCTGATGCCTGCGCTGCGCCAGCTGGAAGAGGCGTTTGTCAGCGCCCAGAGCGATGCGGAATTCCAGGCGCAGTTTACCGACTTGCTGAAAAACTACGCCGGTCGCCCGACAGCGCTGACCAAATGTCAGAACCTTACCGAAGGCACCCGCACCACGCTGTATCTCAAGCGTGAAGACCTGCTGCACGGCGGCGCGCATAAAACCAACCAGGTACTTGGCCAGGCGTTACTGGCCAAACGCATGGGTAAAACCGAAATTATCGCCGAAACCGGCGCGGGTCAGCATGGCGTGGCGTCAGCGCTGGCAAGCGCCCTGCTCGGCCTGAAGTGCCGCATTTATATGGGCGCGAAAGATGTGGAGCGCCAGTCGCCGAACGTGTTTCGCATGAAGCTGATGGGCGCCGAAGTGATCCCGGTCTACAGCGGCTCCGCGACGCTGAAAGACGCGTGCAACGAGGCGCTGCGCGACTGGTCTGGCAGCTATGACCGCGCGCATTATATGCTCGGCACCGCCGCAGGCCCGCATCCGTTCCCGACCATCGTGCGCGAATTCCAGCGCATGATCGGCGAAGAGACGCGCGCGCAGATCATGGAAAAAGAAGGCCGCCTGCCGGATGCCGTGATCGCCTGCGTCGGCGGCGGCTCCAACGCCATCGGCATGTTCGCTGACTTTATTAACGACACTAACGTGGGCCTGATTGGCGTCGAGCCTGCCGGTCACGGTATCGAAACCGGCGAGCACGGCGCGCCGCTCAAGCACGGGCGCGTGGGGATCTATTTCGGCATGAAGGCGCCGATGATGCAGACCGACGATGGCCAGATTGAAGAGTCTTACTCGATCTCCGCCGGTCTCGATTTCCCGTCCGTCGGCCCGCAGCATGCGTACCTCAACAGCACCGGACGCGCGGAATATGTGTCGATTACCGATGATGAGGCGCTGGAAGCGTTCAAGACGCTGTGCCGTCAGGAAGGAATTATCCCGGCGCTGGAGTCGTCGCACGCCCTCGCCCACGCGCTGAAAATGATGCGCGCTGACCCGGAAAAAGAGCAGTTGCTGGTCGTCAACCTCTCCGGGCGCGGCGATAAAGATATCTTCACCGTTCACGATATTTTCAAAGCACGAGGGGAAATGTAATGGAGCGTTATCAGCAGCTGTTTGACCGCCTGACAGCCCGTAAGGAAGGCGCGTTTGTTCCCTTTGTGACCCTGGGCGACCCGTCGCCGGAGCAGTCGCTGCAGATTATCGACGCGCTGGTGGAAGGCGGCGCCGACGCGCTGGAGCTCGGTATTCCGTTCTCCGATCCGCTGGCAGACGGCCCCACCATACAGAGCGCGACGCTGCGCGCGTTCGCCTCAGGCACCACGCCCGATCAGTGTTTCGAGATGCTGGCGGCGGTGCGCCAGAAATACCCGGATCTGCCCATAGGGCTTCTGATGTACGCTAATCTGGTATTCAGTCGCGGCATTGATGAGTTCTACGCCCGCTGTGCGGCGGTGGGTGTCGATTCCGTGCTGGTGGCCGACGTGCCGGTAGAAGAATCGGCGCCGTTTCGCCAGGCCGCGATGCGCCACAACGTCGCGCCAATTTTTATCTGCCCGCCAAACGCGGATGACGATCTGCTGCGCCAGATTGCCTCTTATGGACGTGGCTACACCTATTTGCTGTCGCGCGCGGGCGTGACAGGCGCCGAAAATCGCGCCGCGCTGCCGCTGAATCATCTGATTGCGAAACTCACCGAGTACCACGCCGCGCCGCCATTACAGGGCTTCGGGATCTCCGAGCCTGCGCAGGTGAAAGCCGCTATCGAGGCCGGAGCCGCAGGCGCTATCTCCGGCTCGGCGATCGTGAAGATCATTGAGAATAACCTCAACGATCGTGCCGCCATGCTGGACGCGCTGAAAACATTTGTTCGCGATCTGAAAGCCGGTAGTTTGCCCGCATAACCCCTTGCGTTAAAAAAAGCGCGAGCGATCGCGCTTTTTAATTTCCCCCAATATCAGGGACATCCCGCTTTTCATTCACAAATTTTCATGCGAGTCCAGCGACACGATCGGTTTTTGAGCAAAATCTTAAGGCACGCGTCGCATTCCTGACCAAAACTTATTCTCATGACAACGAAGCCCGGCAGCAAACGCAGCACGTTTGCCCGCCCGCCGCGAAGGAGACGGCAGGTTTCGGTGACCAGAGCGTTGTTGGAGCCACCCACTACGGCACAGAAGCCGCCCCGGCAGGATGACCGGCGGAAAGCGTGGCAACTGACTTCAGACCATAAACCGCGTGAAAACGTAACGCGCAATCGCAGCCGGAACCGTCTGGCTGGATTACGGGAAAGGGTGGAGGTGAAGATGATTAACCAGCATATGATGAATAAAGCTCGCCGTGCAGCACGTGAAGCGTTAACCAAACGAAACGCCCGCAAATGGGATGAAGCTAACCGCATTATGCGTCAGGCTGCCGCCAGCGCATTCCACTGAGAGGCCGCAGAGGCTGATAATATTGACAGCGGCGACGCACGCCAGGCCGGTTTATCCATTCAGCCGGCGGGAATAAAAAAACCAACCCCTTGAGGTTGGTTTTTTTATTGGCGAAAGCGCATCTCGAAGGCGCGCGGTATCAGAAGCGATAGCCCGCCGAGAACATGAACACCCACGGGTCGAGGCGGGTATCGATATTCTGTTGCTGACCGCCCGCTTTGAATTTGACGGTGGTGTCGATGTCCATGTACCAGACAGACATGTTAATCAGCCAGTCTTTGTTCACCATGTAATCCAGCCCCACCTGACCGGCGGCTCCCCAGGAGTCGTCAACGCTCAGATCGCTCAGACCGCTTTTTTTACCGGTATCGTTAAAATCTTCATCAAAGAACGTGGTGTAGTTGATGCCTGCACCGATATAAGGGCGCAGCTTGCTTTGCGAATCGCCGAAATACCACTGCGCCATGAGGGTTGGCGGCAATTGATGCACGGTCGCAAGATCGCCGGTCGGGCCCAGGCCGACTTTATGACGAAATGGCGTCGCCGCCAGCAGCTCCACGCCGATATTGTCGGTCGCCATATACGTGAACGTCAGGCCGAGCTGAGTGTTGTTATTTACCTTAAAGCCGCCCATGCCCAGCACGTTGTCAGACCCCTCTGACGGACGCACGGTCGCCGTACCGGCGCGCATAAAGAAATCCCCCGCTTCATGCGCTGAAGCCATACCCGAAAAACAACCCGCTACCGCCATCGCCACGATAAGTTTTTTCATTCCCGTTTCCCTTCTGAGGTTTTATTTGCGGGGTGAATATACTCACTACGGGTTAAGAAGTGATCCAACACAGATCACATTCGGCCAGCTAATTTAACATTCATTGATCTGAATTAATTTCCGCTCATCTTACGGCTTCGATGAATTTGATTTCAGGTCAATTTTCGCCGTTCTGAACGTCAAAAATATTCCCCATCCTCCCTCTTGAAAGTCGTCACGGGGGTGGATAATTTAACGTCTTCACAATATTGAAACGATGCGTTGTTTAGTTGCAGGTGAATGATGAGCGATCTCAACCCGTGCATGACGTGCGGAGCCTGTTGTGCTTATTTTCGTGTCTCTTTCTACTGGGCCGAGGCGGATGACGCCGGCGGTCTTGTCCCGGCTTCCCTTACCGAGCCGCTCACCCCCTTTTTGCGCTGCATGAGCGGCACCAACCAGAAACAGAGCCGCTGCGTGGCGCTGGAAGGCACGCCCGGCGAGGCGGTACGCTGCACAATTTATGAAAACCGGCCGTCGCCGTGTCGGGAATTTGCGATGTCCGGCGAAGGCGGCGTGGTGAACGAGGCGTGTAATCGCGCCCGCGCCCGCTATGGCCTGCCCCCGCTTCCTGACAATTCCTTACCTGTAGCGCCCCTTTACAGCGCTGCCACTGCGCCATCATCCAGGGTACAATTGCCGGCGGAATAACATCTGCCAACCCAAGGAGAGTGCATGTCTATCACGGCAAAATCCGTTTACCGTGACACGGGTAATTTTTTCCGCAATCAGCTGGTGACCATCCTGCTGATTGCGCTGCTTTGCGCCTTTATTTCTATGATCCTCGGTCGCGCCTTCACGCCGGACGCGGATCAACTGGCAATGCTGAGCGAGGGTGATGCGCTGAGCAACAGTGCCAGCCTGTTTGAGCTGGTGCAAAATATGACGCCGGAACAGCAGCAGGTGCTGCTGAAAGCCTCCGCTGCCTCGACGTTTTCCGGCATGTTCGGCAATACACTGTTGGTGGGCGGCGTTCTGCTGCTGATCCAGGCGGTCTCCGCCGGACAGAGCGTCAGCGCGCTGCGCGCGATTGGCGCCGCCGCACCGCTGCTGCCTCGCTTATTCATCCTGATCTTCCTGACCACCTTTCTGGTGCAGATGGGTATTATGCTGGTGGTGGTGCCGGGCGTGATCCTTGCGATTTTACTGTCGCTGGCGCCAGTGATGATGGCGCAGGATAAAGCGGGCATTTTCGGTTCGATGCGCAGCAGTATGCGGCTTGCGTGGCGCAATATGCGCCTGGTGGCGCCTGCTGTGCTGCTGTGGTTGCTGGCCCGTACCGCCCTGCTGCTGTTTACGCCTGCCTTTGCCGCGCTGACGCCGCAAATCGGCGCGGTGGTTGCCGGCACTTTCAGCAACCTGCTGACGGCGCTGCTGCTCATTTATTTATTCCGGTTATATATGCTTATCCGGGAATGACCCTTTTGCCCACGGGCGGTGGTCGCACGTGGGCCTTCTGATGGAACCGATGTATGAAGCAGTTACTCGATTTTTTGCCGCTGATTGTTTTTTTTGTCGTCTATAAATTGCATGACATTTTCTGGGCGACCGCGGCGCTGATCGTCGCCACTGCGCTGGCGGTTATCTACAGCTGGTATAAATACCGCAAGGTCGAAAAAATGACGCTGGTGACCTTCGTGCTGGTCGCGGTATTCGGCGGGCTGACTATCTATTTCCACAATGCGGAGTTTATTAAGTGGAAAGTGACCATTATTTACGCCCTGTTTGCGGGTGCGTTGCTGATTGGGCAGTGGGTGATGAAAAAGCCGCTGATCCAGAGCATGTTGGGTAAAGAGATAACCCTGCCCGCGCAGGCGTGGTCGCGCCTCAATCTCGCCTGGGCGATGTTTTTCATCTTCTGCGGCCTGTTGAATATCTATGTCGCCTTCTGGCTGCCGGAGGCGGTTTGGATGAATTTTAAAGTATTTGGCATTCCGGGCCTGACGCTGGTATTTACCCTGCTGAGCGGCGTTTACATCTACCGTCACATGCCGCAGGAAGAAAAATAACGCTTCCCGGTACGCCAAATATGCAACGCCCCCGCGGTCATTCCCCGGGGGCTTTTTTATGCGCGTTTTTCCAGACTGGCTATCTTCCCGTTTTCACTATGCGCTTCTTTATTACGCGCACACATTTAGAGCAAATGTGGAGAAATCATGGAGATTCCCCTCAACCTGTTGTAATGATAATTGTTATCATTATCATGCCGTTTTGCGATAACATTTCTACACAAAATGGAATAATTGATAATGTTTGAAAAAAAGCATGACATTCGCAAGCCACTGGCGCTGGCGGTGGCCTCACTTCTCGGGAGCGGAGCCTGGGCCGCGCAGGCGGCGGATGTGGACGACGGCGATGTAATGGTCGTTCAGGCCACCGCAGAGCAGGCGCTGAAGCAGCAGCCCGGCGTTTCTGTTATTACCGCGGATGACATCGAAAAAGACCCGCCGGTCAACGACCTTTCAGACATTATTCGCAAAATGCCCGGCGTTAACCTGACCGGCAACAGCGCCAGCGGCAGCCGCGGCAATAACCGCCAGATTGACATTCGCGGCATGGGCCCGGAAAACACATTAATTCTGGTCGATGGTGTCCCGGTTACCTCACGTAACGCCGTGCGCTACAGCTGGCGTGGTGAGCGCGATACACGAGGCGACACCAACTGGGTGCCTGCCGAGATGGTGGAGCGCATCGAAGTGCTGCGCGGCCCTGCGGCGGCGCGTTACGGCAGCGGCGCGGCAGGCGGCGTGGTAAATATCATCACCAAACGCCCGACCAACGACTGGCACGGCTCGCTCTCACTTTTCACCAACCAGCCTGAAAATGACAAAGAAGGCGCTACCCGACGCGCCAACTTCAGCCTGAGCGGCCCACTGGCAGGCGACGCGCTGACCATGCGCCTTTACGGCAATCTGAACAAAACCGATGCCGACGATTACGACATCAACACTGCGCAGAATGGCTCTTACGCCGCCGGGCGCGAAGGGGTGCGCAATAAAGATATCAACAGCGTGGTTTCCTGGAAGATAACGCCGGAGCAGATCCTGGATTTTGAATACGGCTACAGCCGCCAGGGCAACATCTACGCGGGCGACACCCAGAACAGTAACAGCAATGTCAGCCCTGACGGTCTCGTCCCTTCGCTCTACGGCCACGAAACCAACCGGATGTATCGCCAGAGCTACGGCATTACCCATAACGGCATCTGGGACTGGGGCCAGTCGAAAACCGGCTTCTATTACGAAAAAACCAACAATACGCGTCTTCAGGAAGGGACGACGGGCCGCGTCGAAGGCATGATCACCGATGAGAAATACAGCACCAGCCGGCTCGAAAACTATCGCGCCAGCAGCGAAATCAACGTGCCGCTGAGTCTGCTGGTGGATCAGACCATGACGCTGGGTGCGGAATGGGATCGTGAAGAGCTCAACGACCCGGCATCCATGCAGGCGACCAACGTCAATAACACCACAATTGGCGACGTTTCCGGCGACGCGTCCTCGCGCAGCAGTAAAAACAGCGCGACCCTCGGTGCCGTCTATTTTGAAGACAATATCGATGTCCTGCCCGGTACCGTCGTCATCCCCGGGCTGCGTTACGACCATCATAACCAGTTCGGCGGCAACTGGAGCCCAAGCCTCAACCTCTCCCAGGAGCTGGGCGATAATGT
Organism: Cronobacter muytjensii ATCC 51329; assembly: GCF_001277195.1. Lineage (NCBI taxonomy): Bacteria > Pseudomonadati > Pseudomonadota > Gammaproteobacteria > Enterobacterales > Enterobacteriaceae > Cronobacter > Cronobacter muytjensii. The sequence continues at coordinate 1,609,935 of NZ_CP012268.1, read as the reverse complement.
GAAGCTGAAGGCTGGTATCGCCCGCGCGTTTAAAGCACCGAACCTCTATCAGTCGAGCAAAGGCTACCTGCTCTCCACGCGCGGCAACGGCTGTCCGATTGGCGTGAGCGGCAGCTGCTATCTGCTCGGCAATGAAGATCTGAAGCCGGAAATCAGCATCAACAAAGAGATCGGTCTGGAATTCACCAAAGAGGGTTTTGACGCAGGGATCACCTGGTTCCGTAACGACTACCAGAACAAGATAGTCTCAGGCGACAAGGTGATTGGCTACGCATCCAATGGCAACAATATCCTTCGCTGGGAAAACGGCGGTAAAGCCGTAGTGGAAGGCCTCGAAGGCAATCTGACTATTCCGGTGCTGAAAGACGCGCTGAACTGGCGCACCAACGCCACTTATATGATCAAATCGGAAACCAAAAAGAACGGCAATCCGCTGTCGGTTATCCCGAAATATACCGTCAACACTATGCTCGACTGGCAGGTGAACGACAAAATTTCCACTAATCTCAACTGGACGTTCTATGGCCGTCAGAAGCCGCGTCAGGCGGCAGAAATTCGCCTTGAGGATGGCGGCAACCTTTCCCACAAGGAAGTTGGCGCGTACTCCATTGTCGGCGTGGGCGTGAACTATGCGCTGACCAAAAATCTGCGTCTGAACGGCGGCGTCAGCAACCTGTTCGATAAAACGCTGTATCGTGAAAACGAAGGCGCTTCCACATACAACGAACCGGGCCGCGCCTACTACGCGGGCGTCACGATGACCTTCTGAAAGGTAACGGGGAGGCACGCCTCCCCTTTTCGCTGTCACAAGATAGCACCTGTTCCTGCCTGCTTTTCCCGCCTTCACCCTGTCGCTGCCAGTGGTATGATACGTTCGCACCGCGCCCTTCGGCTTTGCCCGCGTGCGGAACGATAACCTGAAAACAACAACTGAGAAGCCCCATGACGACAGAGCAAGCCACCCCGCAAGGTGAACTGGTTTTACGTACCCTGGCCATGCCCGCTGATACCAACGCCAACGGCGATATCTTTGGCGGCTGGTTGATGGCGCAGATGGATATTGGCGGCGCAATCCTTGCCAAAGAGATTGCGCATGGACGTGTGGTAACGGTGCGCGTGGACGGCATGACGTTCCTGCGCCCGGTGGCGGTCGGCGATGTGGTCTGCTGTTATGCGCGCTGCGTGAAGCGTGGCAACACCTCGGTGACAGTCAATATTGAAGTCTGGGTAAAGAAAGTCTCTTCCGAACCGCTCGGCCAGCGCTACCGCGCCACCGAAGCGCTATTTATTTATGTCGCGGTAGATGACGACGGCAAACCGCGCCCGCTGCCGCCCGTGGCGTAACGCCATAAAAATCCCCTACCTGGAAGGGGCATTGATATCGGCTCTGTGGGGCGTACTAAAAGCCCTAATAGAAAATCCCGGCCTGTTCTGAAAGATTTAAATCCAAAGACAATAAGGCAAAGCCAAAACCTGTTGCTGACTACCTCCACAGGAGGTGGTGTTCAGATGGGTATAAAAAAAGCCAGAGACGATGCTCTGGCTTTTCTGACTGGCGGGACGTTATTGCATGGTGGCTCCGCCGTTGATGCGGAACACAATATTCACAATCAGGCCGGTGCCCGGTTTTCCGGCTTCATAACGCCATTTACGCATCGCCTGTTTCACCTCGCGCTCGAACATATTGGCGGGTTTGGCGGAGAGGATCTGCACGTTTTCCACGCTGCCGTCCGCCGCGACGTCAAATTTTACCCGCACCTGACCTTCCATACGCAGCGCATAAGCGCGCGCAGGGTATTGCGGCTGATTGCGGCTTAGCGCGCGAGGGCCTGCCGGCGCAACATTCGCTGGCGCTGCGGGCGCCGGACGCGACGCGGTCGTGGTGGCGCGCGTCGGAGTGTTGTTTTCAAACGGTGACGCCGGACGCGGCTCAGCTGGTTTAACTTCCCGCTTCGGCCGCTCCTCTACCTTTTTCACCGGTTTGGGCTTTGGTTTCGGCTTAGGTTTTGGCTTCGGTTTTTCAATAACCACCGGCGCCTCTTTTGGCGGCTCCGGCACCGGCTCGGGTTCCGGTTCAGGCTCGGCGACAGGCTCTGGCGGCGGCTGCACCACTTCCGGCTGCGGCGGTTCAAGCGCTTCAGGCGCGACCATCGTCACCGAAATCGGCTGAGAAGGCGCCGGCATTTCAACAACCTGATTTACCGAAGTATAAAGCACAGCCGCCGCCACAATGGCGCCATGGATCGCGACGGAAAGCAGTGTCGGCCACGGAAAACGGCGAGGCATATCGAGGGTCATTGAAGTCATAGTCGTTTCACTGAATGAATGAGGGCTTAATTTTAAATGCAAATAGCAATCATATTCAACAACTCAGCCTGATTCGGCCTGATTTGTTCAGCGAAGTGGCGAAATTTACCGCTTAAATGTTAAGGATTTAACAGGCCTTTTATGTTTACGTTGCACACTCTGCGGCTTTCACCTACCGTTATTCACCTTGCCGTTTCATAAAAGGAGTGCGACGTGCTTTATGTAATTTATGCGGAAGATGTGGCTGATTCTCTGGAAAAGCGTCAGTCGGTGCGCCCTGCGCATCTGGCTCGTTTGCAACTGTTGCATGATGAGGGCCGTCTGCTGACTGCAGGGCCAATGCCTGCGGTAGACAGCAACGATCCGGGTGCGGCGGGTTTTACCGGCTCAACGGTGATTGCCGAATTCGCCTCGCTGGATGCCGCTCAGGCCTGGGCTGAAGCCGACCCCTATATCGCGGCGGGCGTCTATAAGACCGTGGCGGTGAAGCCGTATAAGAAAGTATTCTGACCGCCGCCATCAGGCTGCGTGAATCTTAAGGGCATTAACTGACGTTATGCCCTTTTTTTGCACGGTCATGTTACTTAACGAGTGTTATTTGCCGCCCGGCACCAGGCGCAGCATCGTCACGGAAGCGTTATTTCTTGCGGCATGACACTTATGCGACGTCACAAACTGACGGGCCGCTTCGCAGGCGGAGACGCTCTCCGGCAAGCGCTGGCTGGCGGTCACGGCCTCTTTGGCAAAGCCGAAAATACCGCTGGTTAAATTTCTGTCTTCGAAAGTTCTGGGACGTGCGCCGCAGGCTCCTTTGCGTAACAAAAATTTATGGATTTCTGTCAGAAATTCCTCTTGCTTGGTCATAAACGCTCCATCAGTTACGGATGAAAGTTGCAGTTGCAGGAATACAAGTTCTCGATGACATTAATCTAACCTGGCCGGACCAGAAACAATCGCCGGAAATAACATTAAAAATGCTTCATTTTACATTAGAGCAATTATCACCGGCGGGAATACAGCATATATTTCAAAGTGTGAATTTACGTTAAGTTATGGAAACAATTTTAATGCATTGATTTTTAAGGATTATAAACAACTCATTCAGCATAATCTCACTTATGAAATATTTAAAAATGAACGGCTTTCGTTGTCGATTTTTTATACCAGAATATTCCTAATTTTATTTAAACTCATTAGCGCGGCGCGGGAAGTCGCTTGCCGGAATTTATCTCAAATTAGACGAAATCAAACGGGTGAGAAAAAGGATATAACAGCGGAATTAGCGCGGCGGTAAATGGCGAAAGGGAGTGTGTCAGAGAGGTATTCGGGGGCACCGCAGGCGGTGCCCTTTCACTACGTTTAGCGATCGTGGATGGCAAACAGCAACGAATTGCGCTGACGATTCACAAGACATTTTCTGATAGCGTGAATTCGCATATTGCGTCGGGATTGTGCTTCCAGCCAGCGAGCTTTACGCCGTTGAGACTGTCGCTGCATGCGCCAGCGCCCAACTTCCGTTCTACTACGCCTCATTTCTGATACTCTTGACTGAAACAGAACCGTCATTATAGCCCCTTCCCGCCCGCAGGCCAGCGCTTTTCTGGCAGGTTCTTATTGGTGTGCGACGGCGTTATGCGTAAACTCTTAACGATACGCTTTTTAAAGGATTTTTAATCTATGACAACCTTCTACACGGTCGTGAGTTGGCTGGTCATTCTGGGATACTGGTTGCTTATCGCAGGCGTGACGTTGCGCATTCTGATGAAACGCCGCGCCGTTCCCTCCGCTATGGCCTGGCTGCTGGTCATTTATATTCTCCCGCTGGTTGGAATAGTCGCGTATCTGTCTGTCGGCGAACTGCATCTTGGCAAACGCCGTGCCGAGCGCGCGCGCGCCATGTGGCCCTCCACGGCGAAATGGCTCAACGATTTAAAAGCCTGTAAGCATATCTTCGCCGAGGAAAACAGCGCCGTGGCGAGCGCCCTTTTTCAGCTATGCGAGCGCCGCCAGGGTATCGCGGGCGTCAAAGGTAATCAGTTACAACTGCTGACCACCTCCGATGACGTGATGCAGGCGCTGATCCGCGATATTCAGCTCGCCCGGCACAATATCGAGATGGTCTTTTATATCTGGCAGCCTGGCGGCATGGCGGATCAGGTGGCGGAATCGCTGATGGCGGCGGCCCGCCGCGGGGTGCACTGTCGACTGATGCTCGACTCCGCAGGCAGCGTCGCGTTTTTCCGCAGCCCCTGGGCGGGTATGATGCGCAATGCGGGTATCGAAGTGGTGGAAGCGCTGAAGGTCAACCTGATGCGTGTATTCCTGCGCCGCATGGACCTGCGTCAGCATCGCAAAATGATCATGATCGACAACTATATTGCCTATACCGGCAGTATGAACATGGTCGACCCGCGCTATTTCAAACAGGATGCGGGCGTCGGCCAGTGGGTGGATCTGATGGCGCGCATGGAAGGCCCGGTCGCCACCGCGATGGGTATCGTTTACTCCTGCGACTGGGAAATTGAAACCGGCAAACGGCTGCTGCCCCCCGCGCCGGATGCCAATATCATGCCGTTTGAACAGGCGAGCGGACACACTATTCATACCATCGCCTCCGGCCCCGGATTTCCGGAAGATCTCATTCACCAGGCGCTGTTAACATCAGTCTATGCAGCGCGTGAATATCTGATTATGACTACGCCCTACTTCGTACCGAGCGACGATCTGCTACATGCCATTTGTACGGCGGCGCAGCGCGGTGTGGATGTAAGCATTATTCTGCCGCGTAAAAACGACTCACTGCTGGTGGGGTGGGCCTCCCGCGCGTTCTTCAGCGAGCTGCTGGCGGCGGGTGTGAAGATTTATCAGTTCGAGGGCGGCCTGCTGCACACTAAAAGCGTACTGGTTGACGGCGAGCTGAGCCTGGTCGGCACTGTTAACCTGGATATGCGCAGCCTCTGGCTTAACTTTGAAATTACGCTGGTTATCGATGACGCGGGATTCGGCGCCGATCTGGCCGAGGTACAGGATGATTACATCTCCCGCTCGCGCCTGCTGGATGCGCGCCTGTGGGTGAAACGTCCGTTCTGGCAACGCGTGGTAGAGCGACTGTTTTACTTCTTCAGCCCGTTGCTGTAAAACGTGCCCAACATCATTTACTGGGGTAGTCACGATGGAAATGGATCTGAATAACCGCCTGACGGAAGACGAAACGCTCGACCAGGCCTATGACATTTTTCTGGAGCTGGCGCCGGATAATCTCGATCCGGCAGATATCATTCTGTTTAATTTACAGTTTGAAGAGCGCGGCGGCGCGGAGCTGTTCGACCCGTCTGAAGAGTGGCTTCAGCATGTCGATTACGATCTGAACCCGGACTTTTTCTCCGAAGTCGTCATCGGCCTTGCCGAACAGGACGGCGAAGAAATTACCGACGTTTTCGCCCGCGTGCTGCTGTGCCGCGAAAAAGATCACAAGCTGTGCCACATCCTGTGGCGTGAATAATTGCCAGCGGCGCGGCATCCGCCGCGCTATTTCTCCCCTGCCATTTTCGTCCCACACGCCTGACAATAGTTCGCCTGCGCGTCATGTGACGCTCCGCATGCCGGACAGCGCCGCGCCGCTTTTCGCTCCGCCAGCGCGCTGGTCATCTGCGCGGTAATAATCCCCGTCGGAATCGCAATTACCGAATAGCCGATAAGAATTAACAGCGACGCCACGGCTCGCCCTCCTGCGGTATGCGGGGTGATATCGCCGTAGCCAACCGTTGTTACCGTCACCACGGCCCAGTAGACCGACGTGCCGAGCGTAGTAAAACCGCTGGCGGCACCTTCGATGCCGTACATCAGAGAGCCTGCGATGACCATCACAATGGAGATAAACGCATAGAACACGATAAGCTGGTGACGGGCGTTGACTATGGCCTGCCAGAGTATGCTTGCGGATGACATCATGCGCAGCAGCTTGAGAATACGCAGCACGCGTACGGCGCGTAGTGCCCGCCAGATGAAGAGATAGTTCATGCCAAGCTCCGGCCAGAGCCACAGCACATAGAGCGGCAGCACCGTCGCCAGGTCGATAATGCCCCAGAAGCTCAGTGCGTAGCGCGCCGGATTGGGCCAGACGGCAAGGCGCAGCAGATATTCCAGCGTAAAAACGCATGTGATGCCCACCTCCAGCGAGACGAAGAGGTGCCATTCGTCATAGGTGAGATGGTACTGGGTGCCGATGCCTGACTCGATAAAAACGACGATGACGCTGAACAGCGCGAACAGGCCGCAGAGCGCTTCAAAGCGTCGGCCGCTGCGCTGGCGTTGATCGAAGAGGAGATGGTATGCGCGTTGACGAAACTCTGTTATCCCTGACACGTTGTCCTCGCAGAAAAAAGGGCTGGCACCTGCCAGCCCTTGCGATTATAACGGGTCCACCTTCAGGCAGGAAACCGCATGGCGGAAACTGCCCTCCAGCACCGGTCGCGTCTGGGCGCATTCCGGGCCGGCCATTGGGCAACGGGTGCGGAACACGCAGCCAGACGGCGGATTAATGGGCGATGGCAGCTCGCCTTCCAGCAGTTGAATGGTCTTGTTCTTTTCCAGATCCGGATCCGGGATCGGCACCGCCGACATCAGCGCGCGGGTGTAAGGATGTAGCGGATGATGATAAACCTCATCATAGGTGCCAAGCTCGACCGCGTGACCGAGATACATCACCAGCACGCGATCGGAAATGTGCTTCACCACCGCCAGATCGTGGGCGATAAAAATCAGCGACAGGCCCATTTCGCGCTGCAATTTCTGCAACAGGTTCACAACCTGCGCCTGAATCGACACATCAAGCGCGGAGACCGGTTCATCGCAGATGATGAGCTTCGGCTCCAGGATAAGCGCACGGGCGATACCGATACGCTGGCACTGGCCGCCGGAAAACTCATGCGGATAGCGGTTAACCAGGTTTGGCAGCAGGCCCACTTTCATCATCATCGCTTTGACGCGGTCACGCACTTCCTGACGCGACATTTTCGGATGATAGGTACGCAGCGGCTCAGCGATGATATCGCCGATGGTCATACGGGGGTTCAGCGAGGCCAGCGGATCCTGGAAAATCATCTGGATATCGCTGCGCACATCGCGCCACTCTTCCGGCTTCATACCCATCAGATCTTTGCCAAGCCACGCGACGCGGCCGCTGGTGGCTTTTACCAGGCCAATAATGGCGCGCGCGAAGGTAGATTTGCCGCAGCCGGACTCACCCACCACGCCCAGCGTTTCGCCTTCGTACAGGCGCAGCGTTACGCCATCGACCGCTTTTAATGTTTTGGACGGCTGCCAGAACCACTGTTTGCCGTCTTTGATGTCAAAATGCACCTTCAGGTCGGCCACTTCGAGCAGGACTTTTCTCTCTTCAGCTACGGTGCTCATTTCAGCTCCTCCACCGGTTTAAAGCAGGCGCGCAGGCGGCCTGGAGCGAACTCCTCAAGCGGCGGCGCGGTGCTGCAGATCTCCATCGCATGCGGGCAGCGTGGCTGGAACGGACAGCCTTTCGGCAGGCGCAGCAGGTTCGGCGGGTTGCCTGGAATAGTGAGCAGCGATTCCCCTTCCGCGTCGAGACGCGGTACGGCGTTCAGCAGACCGATGGAATACGGGTGCGCCGGATCGTAAAAGACATCGCGCGCTTTGCCATATTCCATGGTGCGGCCCGCGTACATCACCAGTACTTTGTCGCAGATGCCCGCCACCACCCCGAGGTCGTGGGTGATCATAATGATGGCGGTGTTGAATTCACGCTTCAGCTCGTTCAGGAGCGTCATGATCTGCGCCTGGACGGTGACGTCGAGCGCGGTCGTCGGTTCGTCAGCAATCAGAAGTTTGGGACGGCACAGCAGCGCCATCGCAATCATCACGCGCTGACGCATACCGCCCGAAAACTCGTGCGGATACATACGCATGCGCTTGCGTGCTTCCGGCATTTTCACCGCATCCAGCATGCGGACCGACTCTTCAAACGCTTCGCCTTTGCCCATGCCTTTATGCAGCATCAGCACTTCCATTAGCTGTTCGCCGACACGCATATACGGGTTCAGCGACGTCATCGGATCCTGGAAAATCATCGAAATCTGCTCGGCGCGCAGGCGGTTTAGCTCGCGCTCCGGCAGGTTGAGGATTTCACGGCCGTTGAATTTTGCCGAGCCGCCGATGCGGCCGTTGGCGGCGAGCAGGCCCATCAGCGCGAACGCGGTCTGGGATTTGCCGGAGCCGGATTCGCCGACGATACCGAGCGTTTCACCGGCGCGCAGGCTGAAGTTCAGGTCGTTGACCGCAGTCACGTCGCCGTCAGGCGTCCCGAAGGTGACGCGCAGATCTTTAACATCCAGCAGCGTCGCTTGTGACGCGGCGGCAGTCTGCGGCGCAGAGAGTTCAATGGTGCTCATGGCGGCACTCCTTAACGATCTTTCGGGTCGAGGGCATCACGCAGACCATCGCCGATAAAGTTAAAACAAAACAGGGTGACCACCAGGAAACCCGCCGGGAAGAGCAGCAGCCAGGGCGACACTTCCATCGAGTTGGCGCCATCACTCAGCAACGCGCCCCAGGAGCTGAGCGGCTCCTGCGTACCGAGGCCGAGGAAGCTTAAAAAGGATTCAAAGAGGATCATGCTCGGCACCAGCAGCGAGGCGTAAACCACCACGACGCCCAGCACGTTCGGCACAATATGACGCACGACGATATTGGCCGTCGACACGCCGCCGACCTGGGCTGCTTCGATGAACTCTTTACGTTTCAGGCTCAGCGTCTGGCCGCGCACGATACGCGCCATGTCGAGCCAGGAGACCATCCCGATAGCAACAAAAATCAGCAGGATGTTCTGACCGAAAAAGGTCACCAGCAGAATGACGAAGAACATGAACGGGAAGGAGTTGAGGATCTCCAGCAGACGCATCATCACCGAATCCACTTTGCCGCCGAGATAGCCGGAAAGCGAACCGTAGAGCGTGCCGACGATCACCGCCACCAGCGCCGCCGCGACGCCAACCATCAGCGAAATACGCCCGCCGATAGCGACGCGCACCAGCAGGTCGCGCCCGGAGGAGTCGGTGCCGAACCAGTGACCGGATTCGGTATCTGGCGCGCTCGACATCATGCCCCAGTCGGTATCGAAATAGCTGAACTGCGACAGCATCGGCGCCAGGGTTACAAAGAGCGCGATAATGGCCAGCACAATCAGGCTCGCCACCGCCGCGCGGTTATGCATAAAGCGACGGCGGGCATCCTGCCACAGGCTACGCCCTTCTACTTCCAGTTTTTCACTGAAGTTTTCCAGCGCCTCGCTGTTTTTCTTACTCAACATCATGGCGTACTCCAGTGTCAGTAACGAATTTTCGGATCGATAACGGCATACAGCACATCGACGATCGCGTTAAACAGAATGGTCAGCGCGCCGACCAGAATCGTCAGGCTCAGTACCAGCGAGTAATCGCGGTTGAGCGCGCCGTTCACGAACAGCTGGCCGATACCCGGCAGGCCATAAATGGTTTCAATAACCATTGAACCGGTGATGATCCCGACAAACGCCGGTCCCATGTAGGAGAGCACCGGCAGCAGCGCGGGTTTCAGCGCGTGGCGCAAGATAATGCGACGCATCGGCAGCCCTTTGGCGCGAGCGGTACGGATAAAGTTGGAATGCAGCACTTCAATCATCGAGCCGCGAGTGATACGCGCGATGCTGGCGATATAAGCCAGAGAGAGCGCGACCATCGGCAGGATCATGAATTTCAGCGCCCCGCCGTTCCAGCCACCGCCAGGCAGCCAGTGCAGGGTTATTGCAAAGATCATCACCAGCAGAGGCGCCACCACAAAGCTCGGAATGACCACGCCGGTCATCGCCACCCCCATGACGGCGAAATCCCATTTGGTGTTTTGCTTGAGCGCGGCCATCACACCTGCCGCGACGCCCAGCACCACCGCAAGTAAAAACGCTGCGGCGCCTAATTTAGCGGAAACCGGGAAACTGGAGGCCACCAGATCGTTAACCGAATAGTCCTTATATTTAAAGGACGGACCGAAATCACCTTTCGCCAGCTGCTTCAGATAATTGAAGTACTGGGTCATGATGGGGTCGTTAAGATGATATTTCGCCTCGATATTCGCCATGACTTCCGGCGGAAGATTACGTTCGCCGGTAAAAGGACTGCCCGGCGCGAGACGCATCATAAAGAAGGAGATAGTAATTAGAATAAACAGCGTCGGAATCGCTTCCAGACAGCGACGTAAAATAAATTTCAACATTGCCCGTACCTTCTGGCGTGTGCCTTTGACTCACGGAAAAATAAGACACAGTGGGGCAGAAAGCCCTGCCCCACGAATTGCCATTAATGTTTGATAATATACAGGTTTTTAACGTAGATATTATCCAGCGGGTCTTTCCCGGTGTAACCACCCACCCACGGTTTCACCAGACGGGCGTTCACGTAGTAATACACCGGCACGATGACTGAATCTTTATCCAGCTGCTGCTCTGCTTTGTTGTAGAGCTCGCTACGCTGCGCTTCGTCGGAGACCTGCAGCGTTTCCTGCATCACTTTATCGAACGCTTCGCTCTTATAGTGCGAGGTGTTGTTCGAGCTGTTGGACAGCATGGTGTTCAGGAAGGAGGTCGGTTCGTTGTAATCTGCACACCAGCCCGCACGCGCCACGTCGAAGTTGCCCTGATGACGGGTATCCAGGAAAGTTTTCCACTCCTGGTTTTCCAGCTTCACGTTCACGCCCAGGTTTTTCTTCCAGATAGACGCGGCGGCGATCGCCAGTTTTTTATGCAGGTCGGAGGTGTTGTACAGCAGATCGAATGTCAGCGGTTTATCAGCCGTGTAGCCTGCTTCCGCCAGCAGTTTTTTCGCCTCAGCGTTTCGCTGCTCCTGAGTCATTTTGAACCAGGCCGGCTCGGTGAATTTCGCGCCATCGGTGTACGGCGGGGTATAACCATACGCCGGCAGGTCGCCCTGATTTTTCACTTTGTGGACGATGATGTCGCGATCCAGACCCAGTTTCAGCGCGGTACGTACGCGCGGATCGTTAAACGGCGCTTTCTGGTTGTTGATTTCGTAATAATAAGTGCACAGGTACGGATCGACGTGCACTTCTTTTGGGATCTCTTTTTTCAGCTTCTGGAACAGCTCAATCGGCATGTTGTTATAGGTCATGTCGATTTCGCCGCTGCGGTAACGGTTAACGTCCGTCACTTCAGAAGAGATAGGCAGATAGGTGACTTCGTTAATAACAGTCTTCGCGTTATCCCAGTAGTTGGTATTGCGCTCAAGCACGATGCGCTCGTTCACCACCCAGGATTTCAGTTTGTATGCGCCGTTAGAAACGATGTTTGCCGGCTGGGTCCATTTCTCACCAAATTTCTCAACGGTGGCTTTCGGCACCGGAGACATAGAGGAGTGCACCAGCAGCTTATAGAAATAAGGCACCGGCTCGCTCAGAGTCACTTCCAGCGTGTGGTCGTCAATCGCTTTTACGCCGAGATCGGTGGCCGGTTTTTTACCGGCGATGATGTCGTCGATATTGGTGATATGGCCGTACTGCAGATAGCTTTCATACGGAGAGGCGGTTTTCGGATCAGCCAGACGCTGCCAGCTGTAAACGAAATCCTGTGCTGTGACCGGCTCGCCATTGGACCATTTCGCGTCTTTACGCAGATGGAAGGTCCAGACTTTGAAATCTTTGTTATCCCACTTTTCGGCAACGCCCGCGCTCGGGTGGCCTTCCAGGTCGGTCACCAGCAGACCTTCAAACAGATCGCGGTTGATGTTCGACTCAGGCACGCCTTCAATTTTGTGCGGGTCGAGAGACTGGACTTCCGAACCATTATTGCGCACCAGCGTCTGTTTTTCCGCCAGTTGCACACCCGCAGGAACATTCGCAGCCATTGCGTTACCCGCGATTAGCGCAGAAAGGATCCCCGCAGCTACCAGACTTTTTTTTGTGATGATGGACATTGTGTTGGTACTCCACTCATTATTATTACTGACCAAAGTCAGCCCGTTCTCCCCTTTATGGGGACCTGTGCAGCGCAGGAGCTTTCGCGTCTGCCAGGTGGTTTTTCTTTTTACTACTTGCTATCACCGACTTTATTTATCACGGCCGCTCTCTGGCAGCCTGGCGTCGATTCTTTTTCTGCCCTTCCCTGTTTAAGGGCAGTCTCTTTTCGCGCGTCCTGTTGAAGGAAAGCGCTTTCATACGAAAATCATTCTCATCTGCTGATAATTCGCAGGCAAATGTTTTGCCGGAAAGTATCAAATGCGTGAATTGTGCGCCAATACAATTTACAAATTTGTTAACCGCTTCTCTTTTGTCGCGCCAGCAGGCCTTACACCAGAGTTTATAAAAAGGAAGGTTCTTGAGGTTTTTTCTTTATAAAACAATCGTTTGAACCATAAAGCAGCGTTCTCCTGACGGTGTGACACTGCGCACCCCGGATCGCAACATAAAGTTAACAACTGGACAAAAATTAGCACATTTATCTGCGGTGGCGTTGAAATTACTAATAACATTTCGTTAAACCCGCATCAATACTCAAAGTATCATGTGACAAAAATAACAGACTGATTGCTTTATTTATGAACGGCAGGGATGTAACGGCCCGTGTAATTCTTTGTTTTAATAATGCTTTAGCAGATATCAGATAAAGTTATGAGATAAAAAGCGAAGCGAGGCGTGTGATAGGAAATGCTAATATTAAAAGAAAAAAGCGAAGCTTTCGCTCCGCTTTTTCGATGAAAGGAAATGACTAACTTACCAGCCCTGGAAACAACGCTTTTATCCCTGTCACAATAAATTCAATACCCAGCGCCATGAGCAGCAGGCCCATGATACGGGTAATGACGTTGATGCCCGTCTGACCAAGCAGACGCACCAGCCAGGGCGCCAGGCGAAAGACGCCCCAACAGCAGGCGGCGAACAGCGCGATGGCGAGCGTGAAGCCCAGCATATATTGCCAGCTGTGGTAGCGCGTCCCCCAGACGATGGTTGAACTGATAGCGCCAGGCCCCGCCATTAACGGCAGCGCCAGCGGCACCACACCGATGCTCTCGCGAATCGCCGTTTCCGACTTCTCCTGTTTGTTTTGTTTATCTTCGCCCAGCTTCCCGCTGATCATCGACATGGCGATAGTCACCACCAGAATGCCGCCCGCGATGCGAAACGAGTCGATAGAAATGCCGAAAACCTGGAGGATGGCGTCACCCAGGAAAAGTGAGGTCCAGAGAATAATGGCAACAGACAGGTTGGCCGTCAGGTTGGTTTTATTGCGCGCGGCCGCAGTCTGGTAGCTGGTCATGCTAATAAAAACGGGAATGATGCCCACCGGGTTTACCAGCGCGAAAAGGCCAATAAAAAATTTAAAAAACGTCGGCAAATCAAACAACATTGAATTCAAGGGAAGCTCCGCAGATTGGTAGGGCAACGGCGTCGCGTAATGTAATCCAAAACCCCTGCTTACGCTATGCCATTGCGCCTTAATGCATTCTGGATCTCGCGCTCAATTGACCGCGTCGACCTGTGTTATTCTTTTGTTAGTTTTATGGTAATTTAAATTTCCGAAGCTGTAGCAAATATATTAACCATCGCTGAAATACCCTTTAAAGGGCTGCTGAAAGGAGTCAGCATGGGGTTAAATTGATTTAGATCACGCTTTTGCTACTCAGAAGTGAGTATCTTGATGATGCCGCCAGGGAGTAAAACATTTTCCAGATAAATGTTTTCAGGCAAGGCTCTTTTAGTAAATCAGCGAAGGTTACTGGTCGTATTGCTGGTAAACCTGTCTGTAACGCACGCTGTTTGGGGCTGACTATACTGTCGTTTCGAGCAGATGATTTACTAAAAGAGTTTAACATTATCAGGAGAGCATTATGGCTGTTACTAATGTCGCTGAACTGAACGCCCTCGTCGAGCGCGTCAAAAAAGCCCAGCGTGAATATGCCAACTTCACCCAAGAACAGGTTGACAAAATCTTCCGCGCCGCCGCTCTGGCCGCTGCAGATGCTCGAATTCCCCTCGCTAAAATGGCCGTTGCCGAATCCGGAATGGGTATTGTCGAAGATAAAGTGATCAAAAACCACTTTGCTTCCGAGTATATCTACAACGCCTATAAAGACGAGAAAACCTGCGGTGTACTGTCTGAAGATGACACCTTCGGGACTATCACCATCGCCGAACCTATCGGCATCATCTGTGGTATCGTCCCAACGACTAACCCGACGTCTACCGCTATCTTCAAATCTCTGATCAGTCTGAAGACGCGTAACGCCATCATCTTCTCTCCACATCCGCGCGCTAAAAATGCCACTAATAAAGCGGCCGATATTGTCCTGCAGGCTGCGATTGCTGCGGGTGCGCCAAAAGATCTCATCGGCTGGATCGACGAACCTTCCGTCGAACTCTCTAACGCGCTGATGCACCATCCGGATATCAACCTTATCCTTGCGACCGGTGGGCCGGGCATGGTGAAAGCCGCATACAGCTCCGGTAAGCCTGCTATCGGTGTAGGTGCCGGTAACACGCCGGTGGTTATCGACGAAACCGCGGATATTAAACGTGCGGTTGCTTCTGTACTGATGTCCAAAACCTTCGACAACGGCGTTATCTGTGCATCTGAACAGTCTGTCGTGGTAGTTGACGCTGTGTACGACGCCGTTCGCGAACGTTTCGCGACGCATGGCGGCTACCTTCTGCAGGGCGCTGAACTCAAAGCGGTGCAGAACATCATCCTGAAAAATGGCGGTCTTAACGCGGCAATCGTAGGTCAGCCTGCGGTGAAAATTGCCGAAATGGCAGGTATTACCGTGCCGGCTACGACCAAAATTTTGATTGGTGAAGTGACCGTTGTTGACGAAAGCGAGCCGTTCGCTCACGAAAAACTTTCTCCGACGCTTGCGATGTACCGCGCAAAAGATTTCGAAGACGCGGTAGAAAAAGCAGAGAAACTGGTCGCGATGGGCGGTATCGGCCACACCTCTTGTCTGTACACCGACCAGGACAACCAGCCTGAACGTGTCGCGCACTTCGGTCAGATGATGAAAACGGCACGTATCCTGATTAACACCCCTGCGTCTCAGGGTGGTATCGGTGACCTGTATAACTTCAAGCTCGCGCCTTCCCTGACTCTGGGTTGTGGTTCATGGGGTGGTAACTCCATCTCTGAAAACGTTGGTCCGAAACACCTGATCAACAAAAAAACCGTTGCTAAGCGAGCTGAAAACATGTTGTGGCACAAACTTCCGAAATCTATCTACTTCCGTCGCGGCTCACTGCCGATTGCGCTGGATGAAGTGATTACTGATGGTCATAAACGCGCCATGATCGTGACTGACCGCTTCCTGTTCAACAACGGTTATGCCGATCAAATCACCTCCGTGCTGAAAGCGGCTGGCGTTGAAACCGAAGTGTTCTTTGAAGTAGAAGCTGACCCGACTCTGAGCGTTGTGCGCAAAGGCGCTGAACTGATGAATTCCTTTAAACCGGATGTCATCATCGCCCTGGGCGGCGGCTCCCCGATGGATGCCGCGAAAATCATGTGGGTGATGTACGAACATCCGGAGACCCACTTCGAAGAACTGGCGCTGCGCTTTATGGATATCCGTAAACGTATCTACAAGTTCCCGAAAATGGGCGTGAAAGCGAAAATGATCGCTGTCACCACAACGTCAGGTACCGGTTCAGAAGTTACGCCGTTCGCAGTGGTCACCGACGACGAAACCGGTCAGAAATATCCGCTGGCGGACTACGCGCTGACCCCGGATATGGCGATTGTCGACGCCAACCTGGTCATGGATATGCCGAAATCCCTCTGCGCCTTTGGCGGTCTGGATGCGGTCACCCACGCGCTGGAAGCTTATGTTTCTGTTTTGGCTTCTGAATTCTCTGACGGCCAGGCGCTGCAGGCGCTCAAACTGCTGAAAGAGAACCTGCCGGCGTCCTATCATGAAGGGTCGAAAAACCCGGTAGCGCGTGAGCGTGTGCACAGTGCAGCCACCATCGCCGGTATCGCGTTTGCGAACGCCTTCCTGGGCGTGTGTCACTCTATGGCGCATAAACTGGGCTCTCAGTTCCACATTCCGCACGGTCTGGCGAACGCCCTGCTGATCTCCAACGTTATTCGCTATAACGCGAATGATAACCCGACCAAGCAGACCGCATTCAGCCAGTATGACCGTCCGCAGGCGCGTCGTCGCTACGCTGAAGTGGCTGACCATCTGGGTCTCTCTGCGCCGGGCGACCGTACCGCAGCGAAAATCGAGAAACTGCTGGCGTGGCTGGAAAGCATCAAAGCGGAGCTGGGTATTCCGAAATCCATCCGTGAGGCTGGTGTTCAGGAAGCAGACTTCCTGGCGCATGTGGATAAACTCTCTGAAGATGCTTTCGATGACCAGTGTACTGGCGCCAACCCGCGCTACCCGCTGATTTCTGAGCTGAAACAGATCCTGCTGGATAGCTTCTATGGCCGTGAATTTAAAGAAGGCGCAGAAGCAACCCAGACGGAAACCGCTCCGGTTATCCTGAAAGCTGACAAAAAAGCGAAGAAAACCGTTTAAGCGTGTTTAAACGCAAAAACCCGCCGCCTGGCGGGTTTTTTTATGCTTGAAGAAATTAACCCGCCGTTTGCAATGCGCCTCTGCCCGACAACGCTCCGCTCTTATGAATCGCGTTCTGTCGCTGCGTATCACCATTGATAATCTTTACCTGGCCCGATCCGAGTCCGCATCTGAGCGGCGCCGTGAGCGACAGGAGCCCCGAACAGAGTGACACCGGGGCCGCAGCAGTTCCATCACCAATAAAAAAAGCCTCAGCGCGATTCTGAGGCTTTATACGGTGAGAATAACCCTTTAACTGCCTGCGCCGTTTTAATGGCCCTGTACGGCTTTCAGAGAGCCTTTTTCCAGCGCCTCTTTATAATGCTTCCGGCACACCGAAACATAGCGCTCGTTGCCACCAATAACGACCTGCTCGCCCTCGTTGTAAGGCCGTCCTTCATAATCGAGACGAAGCACCATACCCGCCTTGCGCCCACAGAAACAGACCGTTTTCAGTTCGACCAGTTTGTCAGACCAGGCCAGCAGATACTGGCTACCGCTAAACAGCTCGCCGCGAAAGTCGGTACGCAGGCCATAGCAAAGCACAGGAATATCCAGCTTATCGACCACATCTGACAGTTCATATACCTGTTCGCGGGTCAGAAACTGGCTTTCATCCACCAGGACGCAATGAACAGGCGCCTGCTCATGTTCATCGCGAATATCATTTAATAAAGAGGTCTGCTGATTATAAAGCTTTGCAGGCGAGGATAATCCTATGCGCGAACTGACCTTACCAGCGCCAAAACGGTCGTCAATTTCTGCGGTATAAACCAGCGTGCGCATTCCCCTTTCCTGATAGTTATATGACGACTGAAGTAATGCTGTCGATTTACCGGCATTCATTGCCGAATAGTAAAAATAAAGTTGCGCCATCTGCTCGATAACCCTGGCTTAAGTGTTGGTACGTTGCAGCCAGTGTATCATATTCTCTGTAACCGGCGTGTAGCTGCCTTTGCCTGGCGCAGACATTTCTTATATAGCGATACGCGAAAGGCGCTGTGCACAACATGTTGAAACAAATTCGCACCGCGCATTGTGGATAAACTGTGGAGATAGCCGCCATTTCAGGCGGTTAATCAAATAACCATTGCTCGCTTACTATTCTAATATCTCCCCCACCGTAACCATTGGCGACTCCACTAATACAAAGGGAGCATATTTTTCCCAACCAATAATAATCCCTTAAAAAATGGTGTTTCTCCGAGAATTCGGGGCAGGCACCGCGGATGGTGCGGCAGTTTAGCGCCAGTAACTTTGTGCGTCAGTTCAAGGAAAATTTAAGTTTCGCGTTTTTAAATGACCACAAATAATCCGATATTTTGACTTCCTTACATTTGGGGCTATTGCAGAACTGAATTTAAGGCTCTATTATTAGCTCAACACACCACCCCATTATAAGTTTGAGATTACTACAATGAGCGAAGCACTTAAAATTCTGAACAACATCCGTACTCTTCGTGCACAGGCGAGAGAATGTACTCTGGAAACTCTGGAAGAGATGCTGGAGAAATTAGAAGTGGTTGTAAATGAGCGCCGTGAAGAAGAAAGCGCCGCCGCTGCGGAAATCGAAGAACGTACTCGTAAATTACAGCAGTACCGTGAAATGCTGATTGCTGACGGTATTGACCCGAATGAATTGCTGAACAGCATGTCTGCCGCTAAAACCGGTACTAAAGCTAAACGTGCTGCACGCCCGGCTAAATATCGTTACACCGACGAAAACGGCGAAAGCAAAACCTGGACTGGCCAGGGCCGTACGCCTGCTGTGATCAAAAAAGCGATCGACGAGCAGGGTAAACAACTGGACGATTTCCTGATCAAGGATTAATTTCGCCAGACAGTGCTTTCGGTGCTGTATAAAAAAACCCGCCTCGGCGGGTTTTTTTTAAAGCCTCTCACAACGCATAAGAGGCTTTCGGGCAGGAAGCCCTGTTGGCTAGTCGGTCACGTTATAAAACGCCTTATACCACTCTACAAAGCGTTTTACGCCCTCTTCCACTGAGGTCTGCGGTTTAAAACCGATAACATTATAAAGCGCGGAGGTATCAGCGCTGGTTTCCAGCACGTCGCCCGGCTGCATCGGCAGCATATTTTTCTGCGCCTCTTTGCCAAGCGCTTTTTCCAGAGCGGAAATATAATCCATTAACGCAACGGGTGCGCTGTTGCCGATATTATAAACACGATAAGGCGCGGAACTGGTGGCTGGAGAGCCGTTTTCCACAGTCCACTGCGGGTCGGCCTGAGGAATAACATCCTGTAGGCGGACGATAGCCTCAGCAATATCGTCGATATAAGTAAAATCGCGACGCATCTGCCCGTGGTTATAAACATCAATGCTGCTGCCTTTGACAATCGCCTGGGTAAATTTAAACAGCGCCATATCCGGACGGCCCCACGGCCCATATACGGTAAAAAAGCGCAGCCCTGTTGTCGGCAGACCATACAGATGCGAATAAGTATGCGACATCAGCTCATTGGCTTTTTTCGTTGCCGCATATAAAGAGACCGGATGATCGACGGAATCGTCAGTGGAAAAAGGCATTTTACGGTTAAGCCCATAAACTGAGCTTGATGAAGCGTATAATAAATGCTCAACCTTATGATGGCGGCAACCTTCCAGAACGTTTAAATGGCCGGTAAGGTTCGCATCCGCATAAGCATGAGGATTTTCCAGTGAATAACGCACGCCAGCCTGCGCCGCCAGATGAATGACGCGCTGCGGTTGATGCTGCGCAAATAAGGATTCCATTGCCTGACGATCGGCCAGATCAATTTTTTCGAAATGAAATGCGGTGTTTTGTTGAAGAAGATTGAGGCGGGCAAGTTTCAGATTGACGTCATAATAGTCATTCAGGTTATCGATACCGATAACCTGGTGACCGGCTGCCAGCAGACGTTCACTGACATGAAAACCAATAAAGCCTGCTGCGCCGGTAACCAGAAATTTCATACGACCCTCATTAATTATGCAATGTTGATAGATGCTCCACGGCCAATTGCATAATAAACAAAGCCGCGTTTGCTGAGCCTTGCCGGATCATACAGGTTACGACCATCAAAGATAACCGGTTCTTTCAGGGAATTTTTAATGAAATCAAAATCCGGTGCGCGGAATGCCTGCCACTCGGTACAGATAATCAGCGCGTCCGCGCCCTGAAGCGCCGCCTCTTTGGTGCCCATCAGACGTAAATCCGCACGATGTCCGTAAATGCGCTGGGTTTCATCCATCGCTTCCGGGTCGTAAGCCTGAACGGTCGCGCCATGTTTCCACAGCTCTTCCATCAGCACGCGGCTTGAGGCTTCACGCATGTCGTCGGTATTCGGTTTGAAGGAGAGACCCCACAACGCGAAAGTTTTGCCTTCGAGATTGTCGCCAAAATGACGGCGAATGAATTCCGGCAGCTTCATTTTCTGATCGTTGTTGACGTCTTCCACCGCGCGCAGCAGACGCGGTACGTAACCGATATGCTCCGCGGTGCGGATCAGCGCCTGCACGTCTTTCGGGAAGCAGGAGCCGCCGTAGCCGCAACCCGGATAGATAAAGTGGTAGCCGATACGGGAATCGGAGCCGATGCCCTGGCGCACTTTTTCAACATCCGCGCCCAGACGTTCCGCCAGGTTGGAGATCTCGTTCATAAAGCTGATTTTGGTCGCCAGCATGCAGTTGGCGGCGTATTTGGTCAGCTCTGCGCTGCGGATATCCATCAGGATCATGCGATCGTGATTGCGGTTGAACGGCTCATAGAGTTCGCGCAGCAGTTCGACAACATCATCGTTGTCGGTGCCGACGACGATACGCTCAGGACGCATGCAGTCTGCAACCGCGGCGCCCTCTTTCAGGAACTCCGGGTTAGAAACCACGTCGAACGGGAAATCCGCGCCGCGCGCTTTCAGCGTTTCGCTCATCACCTGACGCACTTTATCGGCAGTGCCCACCGGAACGGTGGATTTATCCAGCACGACTTTATGGCCGGTCATATGCTGGGCGATGGTACGGGCTACCGCCGTCACATATTTCAGGTCAGCGGAGCCGTCTTCGTCCGGCGGCGTACCCACGGCGATAAACTGCATCACGCCGTGGTTAACGCCTTCTGCGGCGTCAGTGCTGAAATGCAGACGCCCTTCTTCATAATTCTTCTTCACCAGCGGCGTGAGGCCGGGTTCATAAATCGGGATGATCCCCTTTTTCAGGTTCTCAACCTTGTTGGCGTCAACGTCGATACACATCACGTCGTGCCCAACTTCCGCCAGTACAGCAGCCTGTACCAGCCCCACGTAGCCAATACCAAATACGGTTACTTTCATTCACGTTGTCCTGGGTGATTAATTACTTCTTGTCGCCAACGGTATCGTTGAGCCAGGCTTTAAACTCTTCACCCAGCGTATTGTGGCGAACGCCGTATTCAACGAAGGCCTGCATATAACCCAGTTTGTTACCGCAGTCGTGGCTCTTACCTTTCATGTGGTAAGCCTCAACGGTTTCTTTATCCATCAACATGGCGATGGAATCGGTCAGCTGGATTTCGTCACCCGCTCCCGGAGGCGTTTTCGCCAGCAGCGGCCAGATGTCCGCGCCAAGCACGTAACGACCCACTACCGCGAGGTTAGACGGCGCCACATCGGCTTTCGGTTTCTCGACGATACCGACCATCGGCACGCTGTCGCCCGGCTGCAGCTGCGCGCCCTGGCAATCCACTACGCCGTAAGCGGTCACATCGGCGACTGGCTCAACCATGATCTGGCTGCGGCCCGTTTCGTCGAAGCGTTTAATCATTTCCGCCAGGTTGTCCTGAGAGAGATCGGATTCGAACTCATCCAGAATCACGTCCGGCAGAATAACCGCAACCGGCTCGTTGCCGACAACCGGATGCGCGCACATGACCGCGTGGCCCAGACCTTTCGCAAGGCCCTGACGCACCTGCATGATGGTAACGTGCGGCGGGCAGATAGACTGCACTTCTTCCAGCAGCTGGCGCTTAACGCGTTTTTCCAGCATCGCTTCGAGTTCAAAGCTGGTATCGAAGTGGTTTTCGATGGAATTTTTTGAGGAGTGAGTGACCAGAACAATCTCAGTAATGCCAGCGGCAATACACTCATTAACGACATACTGAATTAACGGTTTATCCACCAGCGGCAGCATCTCTTTTGGAATCGCCTTCGTGGCCGGCAACATCCTGGTTCCTAATCCCGCAACCGGGATTACTGCTTTTTTCACTTTCGAATTAATGGCAGCCATTGAATATTCTCCTGGACTGTTCAAGTTTCACACTTGTTCGTCAATTAAAAACGCGTTCGAGTATATCAGCTTAAATTTGGGGAAAGAGTCTGAATACCCTTGCGTCATAGCAATTTAGGACAAATACGAAGAAAACTGACGCGATATTAGCACCTGAGCAGACAGCCTGGAAAAGCTATCTGCATCAGATAAATCAAATGCTCATTCCGCAGACAACATGAGTCTTAAGCGGCCGCCGGCACCCCAGACCTGGCATTGCCAGGACTCGCAGCGCTGGCTGATTTGATTTAAGTAAGTATTACCCAGAGTGCCCAAAGGGACACCATTACTGAGCTGAATTTGGTTGTCTGCGGTATTTAGCGTGGCGTTAAGACCCGCGGAGACTAATATGAGGTTTTTTAATTCGCTGTGGTAATAACCGACCAGCAAAGGGAATTGTCCGTACAAATTCGCCTGGCGTAACAATTGATTTACCTGCTTAAGTAAAGCCCCAAGCTCAGGTAAACGTTGACGTTGTTGAGAAAGCTGTTCTTGCAGCAAACCGTTAAACAACGCGCGCAATAATAGCGCAGCCAGCACCCCGTTATCGGCGGCGCGCGTTACGTCAAGACAATAAAACGCCAGGTCGTGATCGGAAATAGGCGCAATATCCAGCACCAGCCCAAGTTCATCGGCGGCGACCAGCTGGCGGTAATTGACGCGGCAGTGCGACATCACCTGCTGTACCGGCGGCTGGAGCTCTTTCAACAGCTTCGCCGCAGCGTGCGGGTTATTAACCAGCGCGTCCCAGTCCTGGAACAGCCGCTCCTCTTCCTCGACGCGCGAATTAAACATATTGGGATAGAGGCAGGCGTAAACGGTTTCACGCAGCCGGTTAAAATCTTTAACAGGCTTCAGCAGCACGTCCTGCACGCCGAGGCGCAGGGCTTTGGCGATATCCGCCATATTGTCGGTCGCGGAAATCACCAGAATGGGCGTCTGATCGCCGTCATTGCGCAGACGCTCAATAAGCTTCAGACCGTTCATTCGCGGCATTTCCAGATCGCAAATCAGCAGATCCGGCGTCGTACCGTGCATTTTTTCCAGCGCGTCGACGCCATCTTCGGCGACCCGCGTCTGCGCGCCCAGCGAAGAAAGCCACGCCTCAAGCATCGAGCGAAAAACCGCTTCATCTTCAACAATGAGGATCTGTTTTCCGGCTAATGGTTGCGTCATTTCTCCCCCCCTGAATGACATGTTGCCAAGTGTGGCATGTTCAGGCGGGCCGTGCCTGTCAGAATTGCCCGAAGAATGTAAGCGCAACAGGAAGAAACATAACGCTTTTGCGCCTGGCGCCTGAAAGCGGGGGTGATAGTGTCCTGTGACCAAAAGATAAACTGCAGCATGTGAATACTTTATTTTATACCTTTGTGTAAGGCTAAGCCTTGCTGTGTGTAGGTTCGCCACGGCATCAGCGCCCGGGCGTAAAGGTCTGCGTTGTCAGCGGTATCGGACGGCGCCCGAATCTTCGCCGCCCAGCGCCTGAAGCTGCGGGCGGCGTGGCGTCAAGGCCGTCGCTCGGTTAACATAGTACCGCTGTGGCGTTTAACGCCTTATTTTGTCCTCAAGGAGAAATCGTGTCGCAACTTTGTCCTTGCGGTAGCGCTCTGGAGTATAGCCTATGTTGCCAGCCTTATCTTTCTGGTGACAAGAGCGCGGCCCTGGCATCACAACTTATGCGCTCTCGCTACTGCGCTTTCGTGCTCAAAAATGCGGATTATCTGATAAAGACCTGGCATCCCGCCTGCCAGGCTGACGCGCTGCGCGCCGATATCGAAGCGGGTTTTGCCCATACACAGTGGCTTGGCCTGACGATTTTTGAAGAAGCGCCCGGTCATACCCAAAGCGAAGCGTACGTCAGTTTCGTGGCGCGTTTCCAGGAAAATGGCAAAACCGGCGCGATTATCGAGCGTTCCCGTTTTCTCAACGAGCAGGGGCGCTGGTACTATATCGACGGCACCCGCCCGGTATTTGGACGTAACGATCCGTGCCCGTGCGGCTCCGGGAAAAAATTTAAAAAGTGTTGCGGGCAATAAACCGCCGACGGACAACACATCTGGCAAACCATCAACAGGATCACCCCTGCAATGCAAGCATTACAACGTAAAGTACTGCGCACCATCTGCCCTGATCAGAAAGGGCTCATCGCGCGCATCACCAATATTTGCTACAAGCACGAGCTGAATATCGTGCAGAACAACGAATTCGTCGATCACCGCACCGGCCGCTTCTTTATGCGCACCGAGCTGGAAGGCATTTTTAATGACGCCACGCTGCTTGCCGATCTCGACAGCGCCCTGCCTGCGGGCTCGGTACGTGAGCTTAACCCGGCCGGACGCCGCCGGATCGTAATTCTGGTGACCAAAGAGGCGCACTGCCTGGGCGATCTGCTGATGAAGGCCAACTATGGCGGTCTGGACGTGGAAATTGCGGCGGTCATCGGCAACCATGACACCCTGCGCCCGCTGGTCGAGCGTTTTGATATTCCGTTTGAGCTGATAAGCCACGAAGGGCTGACTCGCGAGGCGCACGATAATCTGATGGCGGACGCCATCGCGGCGCATCAGCCGGATTATGTCGTGCTGGCGAAGTATATGCGCGTTCTGACGCCGGATTTTGTCGCCCGCTTCCCGAACAAGATTATTAACATTCACCACTCGTTCCTGCCGGCGTTTATCGGCGCGCGTCCCTACCATCAGGCGTATGAGCGAGGCGTGAAGATCATCGGCGCGACGGCGCACTATGTAAATGACAATCTGGATGAAGGCCCCATCATCATGCAGGACGTCATCCATGTGGATCACACCTACACGGCGGAAGATATGATGCGCGCCGGACGCGACGTTGAAAAAAATGTCCTCAGCCGCGCGCTCTACCAGGTGCTGGCCCAGCGCGTGTTCGTCTACGGTAACCGCACGATTATTCTGTAAGAAATGCCCGTATCTGTTTAGGTTTAACACGTTACGGGTAAAAAGTACGCAATCAATCGTGATTGATTCACGGAAGGCTTTACAGGGGCGCGACATTTGATATGATGCGCCCCGCTTCCCGCAGTGGAGGCGGCCAGTAAAAAGCATTACCCCGTGGTGGGGTTCCCGAGCGGCCAAAGGGAGCAGACTGTAAATCTGCCGTCATCGACTTCGAAGGTTCGAATCCTTCCCCCACCACCATCTTCACGACAATGTAGCGCAATACCCCTGGTGGGGTTCCCGAGCGGCCAAAGGGAGCAGACTGTAAATCTGCCGTCACAGACTTCGAAGGTTCGAATCCTTCCCCCACCACCATCCTCTTCAGATATCTCCCTTGCTCATACACTCTTCGATTCCCCAAACATAATTGCCCCGGGAAGGATGAGAACCTTCGACTAAGGTTCGCGTCGAGCGCAGCGAGACAACGTTGCCGCAGGCAACGGCCCGAAGGGTGAGGCGCAACGCGCCGAATAATCCTATCCCCACCACCATCACCTTTATATCGCACTCCCCTGATATTCCCTGATTTATTGCCTCATAATTCTCCGTGCCGGGGAAGGATGATGCTTTCCGGCATAAGACCATGCCGGAAAGGTCAGGCTTATCGGGGAACTGGCTCGCTGCGTTTCACCAGTTTTACCAACAGCAGGCAGATTAACACCGCCGCGCCGAGGTTATAGCCCATCCCGGCCACAAACGCGCTGGCATATTGCCCGGCTGGCGGCAGCGATGCCGCCTCTGAAAGCGCGCCATGAAACAGGATACCCACGACGGCGACACCGAGCGCCGCGCCGACCTGCTGCACGGTCGATATCACGCCCGACGCCATGCCTGATCCCGCCTCGTCAACAAACCCCAGCACCAGGTTTAGCAAGGGCGTCATGATATAACCCTGCCCGGCCCCGATCATGATGAGTGCCGGGATCAACCACGCAGGCTCCAGCTCCGCGCCGGCCAGCGCTACCTGCGCAATCAACGCCGCGATGAAAACCGCATAGATGAAGGCGCCCCATAGCAGGGTCACGTTGCCCCTTCTGGCGACCAGTCGCGGCGCTATCAGTGACGCCAGCACAAACCCTGCGCTACAAGGCCCAAACAGGCTCCCTGCGAGAAAAGGATCCAGCCCCAGCCCGGTCTGCACCAGTAAAGCAAAGCAGAGGAAAAATGAACTCGATGTCGAGTAGACGAGCAGAACCAGCAGCGCGCCCAGCGCAAACTGGCGCTTCACGATGAGCCGCATATCAACCAGCGGCCATTGACCGGCCCTCTGGCGGCGCACCTGGTGGCGGTAAAACCACGCGAGCAGGATCAGCGCGATACCCGGCGACCACAGGCTCCACGCAGGCCAGCCCTGCACGGGCCCCTCAATCAACGGCACCAGCAATAGCGAAAGGCCGCTGCTGACCAGCGCCACGCCGACCCAGTCCAGCTGAGGCCTTTGCGGCGCGCGGGATTCGGGAATCAACCGCGTGGTGAGAAGCGCAAGAATCCCCACCGGCACATTGATGAGAAAAAGGGTACGCCAGCTCAGACCGAACAGGTCGATATGCACCAGCCACCCGCCGAGCACCTGACCGGCAATCGCGGCCAGACCCAGCGTCATGCCCAGCAGCCCAAAGGCTTTTCGCCGATCGTTGCCCCCAAAATTAACCCGAATAGAGGCGTATACCTGCGGGAACAACAGCGCCGCCGCGAGCCCCTGCAACACCCTGGCACCGATGAGATAAGAAATGTCGGGCGCGAGACCGCAGCACGCCGATGCCAGCGTAAAGGCCGCCATTCCGATGATGAAGAGGCGACGGCGGCCAAAACGGTCTCCCAGCCGTCCGCCGGTAATTAACAGCACGCCAAAAGCGAGTTCATAGCCTGCAACGACAAGGCCAATCTGCGCGAAATTCGCGCCCAGCCCGGTCTGAATCGCGGGAATGGCGACATTGACAACAAACAGATCAAAGATAGTGACAAAACCTGCCAGCAGGAGCACGGCGAACCCCGCCCAGGGGGGAGCGTCACGTTCGGCGGGCAGGGTTAGACAAGGGGTTGAACGCATAGCGCATTTCCAGTGTAAGCAAAGTATGCGACGATTCTCCCCGCCTTTTTAAGCTGTTACAATTTAACACTTTATACTATTACTAAAAGCAATGAGATAAGCGATGCGGACACTCAACAGAACGCGCACCGATCTGGCGGCCTTCCTGCGGGCGCACCGGGAACGCCTGTCGCCAGCCGAGGCCGGTCTCCCCAGCGGTACCCGACGCCGCACGCCAGGGCTTCGGCGTGAAGAGGTGGCGGCGCTCGCGGGCGTTGGCTTAACCTGGTACACCTGGCTTGAACAGGGCCGGGATATTGGCGTGTCGTCCTCCTTTCTGGATAATCTGGCGCGCGTGCTGAAGCTCGATGCCGCGGAACGCCGACATCTGTTTATGCTCGCGCATGAGCGCCCGCCTACTGAGCCCGGTAAAACCTGGTGCGTGCTGCCGCCGCTGGTGCGTCGCCTGATGCATGACCTGCCGCATCCGGCTTTTGTGCTGAATCTGCGCTGGGATGTCCTGGGCTTTAATGCGCACGCCAACACGCTGTTTGATTTCGCGCGCCATGAACCCGCGCGGCGTAATCTGCTCTGGCTGCTGTTTACCGAGCCCGCGTTTCAGTCGCGTATCGTTGACTGGCACGAACAGGCGCCGCTGATGCTCTCAAGCTTTCGCCGTGATTTCACCCGCGCCAGCCAGAGCACCGATATTGCCGGGCTGGTCGATGAGCTGGAACAGGTCTCGCCTGAGTTCAACGCCTGGTGGCGACAGCATCAGGTGCATGCGCCCTGCACCGGCGTCCGCCGTTTGCTGACGGATGGCCAGCCGGTGCCTTTCGAATTTACGTCACTGACCGTGGATGAAGACCGGCACCTGAGGCTGGTCGTGTATGCGCGCCAGCAGGAGGCCATTGATCCTTAAGTGCGCTTCCCGCACGTCGAGCAAAAAAGAGAGAGGGCCGCTCTCTCTTCGTGCCTTCGCCCGCATAATCAGTAAGAAAACGGGGAATGTTGCTGCGCTTGTCTAAGAAACTGGCGGGCATCTTCACCCGCTGCGGTGTACAGCGGCGCATGTTGATCGGTCGCAACGGCGAAAATAGCCTCCGCCACATCGTCTGCGTGCGTCACGGGCGATCCGGCCTCACCTGCCCTGCGGATAAAGTCGTCCACCATTTCTCCGTACGCCACATCGTCTCGCCCGCCAAAATACGCCCGCGCATTTTCGCCGAACCTGGTTTCGGGCGATCGTCCCGGTAACACCACTTGCACACGAATACCAAACGGCCTGACCTCAAGGGCTAATGACTCACTCCAGGCATTCAGCGCCGCTTTACTGGCACGATAAAGCCCAATCAGCGGCATCGCTTTGGTGGTCACAGATGACGAAACATTAATGATAACCCCTGATTTTTTCTCTCTCATCAGCGGAAGAAACGCCTGCGTTAATAGCAGCGTCCCCAGAACATTGGTGTTCATTAATTGCTGCGCGGTGGCCAGGGGGGTCAGTTCCACGGGAACCGGTGCGCCAACGCCAGCATTATTCACCAGCAGGTCAATCGCGCCCGCCTGTTTCACCACATGAGCAATGCTCTCCTCAGATGTGATATCCAGCGGCAAGAGTGTCAGTCTGTCGCTTTCAGGAAAAAGCGTTGGATCAGGCGTTCTCATGGTGGCGATCACGTCCCAGCCCCTGGCTAAAAAATGTTGTGCTGTTACCAGCCCAAAACCTGAAGAACATCCGGTAATCAGTGCAGTTGACATGGTTAATCCTCTCTGTTGGCAAGAGTGACCATCATAGCCGCCGCCATCTGGACAATATATAATCAAAAATCCACCTAACTTGAGAGAGCGTCCAGTGTCAGATCCGTTAACCGATATTGTTGCGTTACTCAACCCCAGACCCACGCGTGCGAAACTCGTTGAGGGCGCGGGTCAATGGCGCGTTCTGCGCGAGTCTGCAGGAGAGGCGTTTTATTGCGCCGTGTTGCAGGGCGAATACCTGATGAGCATTAACGGTAAAGCGCCCAGGCGGCTGGTGGCCGGTGATTTCATTCTGATCCCTGCCACTTACACCTTTGAAAATACCAGTACGAACGCCTCTCCTCCCGCCGAGCTCTCAGTGCCGACCCTCCCTGGCGACGGGCATGTGAGAATTGGTTCAACAACGGGGCCAGCAGAACTTCTGATGAATGTAGGACATTGTGAATTCGACACGCCGGACAAAGCGCTTATCGTCGCGTTACTCCCGAACGAAATCCTGATTAAAGGACAACGCCGTTTCATTACGCTCTTTGAACTCCTGCTTGACGAAAGCCGGACCCGGCGGCCAGGGCGTAACGTGGTAATGACGCATCTTTTGCAACTGTTGCTGGTAGAGTCGTTGAGAAGCGATCCAGAACTCGCGAAAACGGCAGGTATTCTGCGCGGGTTACAACACGACAGGATCGCCACCGCGCTGCATCTCATCCATGAAAAACCCGGCGCGGACTGGCAAATGGCTCACCTCGCCCGCGAGTGCGCGATGTCCCGCTCCTCTTTTTTCGCCACATTCAGCGAGACCGTTGGCATGTCGCCCATGCAATACCTGCTCTTCTGGCGAATGTCGCTGGCCAGAAAAGCCCTGACGAGTAGCCAGGATAACATTGAGCAGATAGCCTTGCGAACCGGCTACCAGTCGGCGAGCGCGTTCAGCGTCGCCTTCACGAAACACGCCGGCGTGCCGCCGGGCGAATTTCGCCGCCAGAGCAGAACGGAGCGGCCCGGGCTGCCAGCCCTGCGCGAAGAGTCGCTGCTGGCATGAGGATGGCGCTACGGGTGACGGCGTAGATTTAACCCGGCCCTTCGCTTGCCGCCGCCAGCAGGGGAACGATCATATCGCTGATGGGCGTCGCGATCCCCGCCTGCGCCCCATAACGCTGTATCACGCCATTACGGCTATCCCACTCCAGCGGACGGTTACCGCCACGAAAACCAGATCGCACGGCGCGCTGATAGCGCCAGGATCGCACTGCGCCGGCACCACGATTTCGCCGTCATCGTGACGCACAATTAACCGCGCGCGGTGCGCCCGCAAAGTACAGGCGTGCGCCCCGCTTCATGGAGCGCGGCGGCAACCGTAGCGCCGATAGCGTCTGGACCAACCAGGCTATCGCAGGACGAGAGGACACAATGCACTTTCCAGAGTGAGTCTTGTCGTCAACCACGCCAGCGCCTGTGGCCAAGCCCTCTTCGCCGGTCACGTTCAATACTTTATTTTTAGCCTGAACCCTTTTAGCGCGTTGTGGCGCATGCGCCAGCGGTTTATCTGCCTCAGTGGAGCGGTCATTAGCGGGTGCGCGAAAATCATTGCAGAAGAGTGAAATGCGGAGAATGCAGCGGGATAGCCCCGGCCCGCCAGGAGACGACGAACCGGGGCTTTTTTACCAGAACGACACGTTTAGCGACGCGCGCGTACTACCTGATATTTGCGGGTCAGATACTCCACCGGCGCGCTCCAGACGTGCACCAGACGGGTAAACGGGAACACCAGGAACAGCGTCATGCCGAGCACCAGATGCACGCGGTAGATAAACGCCACGCCGTCCAGATGCTCCGCCGCGCCGCTGCGGAACGTCACCACGCTCTGCGCCCAGCCCACCAGCTTCATCATCTCGCTGCCGTCCATATGCTGCGCGGAGAACGCAATTGTGATAAGCCCCAGCGTACACTGCACCATCAGCAGCGCGAGGATCAGGATATCCGCGCCGGTTGACGTCGCGCGCACGCGCGGGTTGAACAGACGACGCTTCAGCAGCAGCAGGCCGCCAATCAGCGTCATCGCGCCGAAAATCCCACCTGCAATCATCGCCAGTTGCTGTTTCACGGCAATCGGCAGAAACGATTCATACATCCAGTGCGGGGTCAGCATCCCGAACAGGTGGCCGAAGAAAATCCCCAGAATGCCGAAATGAAACAGGTTTGACGCCAGGTTCATCCCTTTGCGATCCAGCATCTGACTGGAGGCGGCGCGCCAGGTGTACTGTCCGTAGTCATAACGCAGCCAGCTGCCCACCAGGAATACCGTACCGGCAATGTACGGGTAGATACTAAAGAAGAACATATTCAGGAAGTGCATTATTGCTGTCCTCCGGCAGTGATATTCAGATATTGCGGAGCGACCGCTCCGGCGAAGCGGCGCTGGTGCGCGGCGATGTCAGACTCGCCGCAGCTCTGGTCGGCGAAGAATTTCACCTGCTCTTCTTCCCAGACGGCGTCCAGCGCCTGCGGCGTGTCGTCGCGCGCCTCGTCAGCGATTTTTTCGCTCACCTTGCGGGTATCGACCTGCGCCTCAGAAAGGGCTATCAGCAGGTCAAACAGCACGGCATAGCGGCTTTCGCGCTGTTTCAGACGCGCGCCGAGCAGCGCCAGGATAGGCGCGATATCCTGCAGGCCGTTAACGGCCTCCTGCGCGGGCAACTGCGCCAGATATTCCAGATACAGCGGCAGGTGATCCGGCAGCTCGCGGCTGTCCAGTACCAGGCCGGCGCGTTCGTACTGCGCCAGCAGATCGACCATCGCCTGGCCGCGATCGCGCGATTCGCCATGCACATGTTCGAACAGCAGCAGCGAGGTGGCGCGGCCACGGTCGAACAGTTCGCTGTACGCCGCCTGGGCGTCCAGCACCTCCTCCTGCAGCAGGTCGCGAATAAACACGCCCAGATGATGGGCGTTTTGCAGCGACAGCTGTTGGGTGTCCGCCAGCGCGTCAAACAGCTCCTGCTGATGCTGCCAGAGGGCAGCATCCGGGTACTCCAGCAGGCGGGAAATAATCAGCAGTTCAGTCATTGGCGCGGCTCCGTTTTCACCGTCACATCAATAGCGTCGATGCGGCGGCTGTTGAACAGATTGAATTTAGTGTCCGAGCCGTGGCAACCGTCGCCGAAGCTAAAGCCGCAACCGTTGCGTTCCGGGAACGCGTCACGCGCCAGTTCGCGATGGCTTGACGGCACCACGAAGCGATCTTCGTAGTTCGCGATAGCCAGGTAGCGGTACATCTCCTGTGCCTGCGCTTCAGTCAGCCCCACTTCTTCCAGCGCGCGAATATCATTCACGCCGTCAACGGTTTCCGCGCGTTTGTAGTGGCGCATCGCCAGCATGCGTTTCAGGGCCAGCAGCACCGGCGCGGTATCGCCTGCGGTCAGCAGGTTCGCCAGGTACTGCACCGGAATACGCAGGCTTTCGACATCCGGCAGAATGCCGTTATGGCCCAGTTCGCCCGCGTCGGCGGCAGACTGGATCGGCGACAGCGGCGGCACGTACCAGACCATCGGCAGCGTGCGGTATTCCGGGTGCAGCGGCAGCGCCAGCTTCCAGTCCATCGCCAGTTTCCAGACCGGCGATTGCTGCGCGGCGTCAATCACGCTCTGCGGCACGCCATCTTTCAGCGCCTGTTCAATCACCGCCGGATCGTTCGGGTCGAGGAACACGTCCAGCTGACGCTGATAGAGATCGGTTTCGTGTTCGGTGCTCGCCGCCTGCTCAATAGCGTCCGCGTCATACAGCAGCACGCCGAGATAGCGGATACGGCCCACGCAGGTTTCGGAGCAGACGGTCGGCATCCCCGCTTCGATACGCGGGTAGCAGAAAATGCACTTCTCCGATTTGCCGCTTTTCCAGTTGAAGTAGATTTTTTTGTACGGGCAGCCCGTGACGCACATGCGCCAGCCGCGGCATTTATCCTGGTCAATCAGCACGATGCCATCTTCTTCACGCTTGTAAATGGCGCCGCTCGGGCAGGTCGCCACGCACGCCGGGTTCAGGCAGTGTTCACACAGGCGCGGCAGATACATCATGAAGGTGTTTTCAAACTGGCCGTACATCGCCTTCTGCATGTTCTCGAAGTTCTTATCCTGCGAACGTTTGTCGAACTCTCCGCCCAGGATCTCTTCCCAGTTCGGGCCGGTTTCGATTTTGTTCATCCGCTGGCCGGTGATTTTCGAGCGCGGGCGGGCTATCGGCTGATGTTTGCCCTCCGGCGCGTTATGCAGATGCTGATAGTCGTAGTCGAACGGTTCGTAGTAGTCGTCGATGCCCGGCAGATGCGGGTTGGCAAAGATTTTGCCCAGCAGCATGCCACGGCCGCCCATGCGCGGTTGCAGCTTGCCGTTGATTTTGCGCACCCAGCCGCCCTTCCACTTCTCCTGGTTCTCCCAGTCATTCGGGAAGCCGACGCCCGGCTTGCTTTCCACGTTGTTAAACCACGCGTACTCCATGCCTTCGCGGCTGGTCCAGACATTTTTACAGGTCACCGAACAGGTGTGGCAGCCGATGCACTTATCAAGGTTCAGCACCATGCCGACTTGTGAACGAATTTTCATTTTACGCTCTCCTGTTTCTGGTCGTTGCCTTCGCCGTCCAACCAGTCAATGTTCTTCATCTTACGTACCACCACGAACTCGTCGCGGTTAGAGCCTACGGTGCCGTAGTAGTTGAAACCGTAAGCGAGCTGCGCGTAGCCGCCTATCATGTGAGTCGGTTTCGGGCAGACGCGGGTGACCGAGTTATGGATACCGCCGCGCTGGCCGGTGATTTCCGAGCCCGGAATATTCACGATGCGCTCCTGAGCGTGATACATCATCGTCATGCCTTCCGGTACGCGCTGGCTGACTACTGCACGGGCAGTCAGCGCGCCGTTGCTGTTAAACGCTTCAATCCAGTCGTTGTCTTTAATGCCCAGCGCTTTCGCGTCCACTTCGCTCATCCAGACAATCGGGCCGCCGCGCGACAGCGTCAGCATCAGCAGGTTGTCGCTGTAGGTGGAATGAATGCCCCATTTCTGGTGCGGGGTAATAAAGTTCAGCGCGCGTTCCGGGTTGCCGTTCGATTTCTGCCCCATCACCGCTTTAACGGAACGGGTATCAATCGGCGGACGGTACACCAGCAGGCTTTCGCCGAAGTCGCGCATCCACGGGTGATCCTGGTACAGTTGCTGACGGCCCGAGAGCGTGCGCCATGGGATCAGCTCATGCACGTTGGTGTAACCGGCGTTGTAAGAGACATGTTCATCTTCAAGACCAGACCAGGTCGGGCTGGAGATGATTTTGCGCGGCTGCGCCTGGATATCGCGAAAGCGAATCTTCTCTTCTTCTTTATTGGTCGCCAGATGCGTATGGTCGCGGCCGGTAAATTCGCTGAGCGCCGCCCAGGCTTTCACCGCCACCTGGCCGTTGGTTTCTGGCGCGAGCGTCAGGATCATCTCGGCGGCGTCAATGGCGGTGTTCAGCATCGGCTGGCCTTTGGCGGGGCCGTCCTGCTTGGTGTAATTGAGCTTACGCAGCAGATCCATCTCGCTCTGGGTGTTCCAGGCGATACCTTTACCGCCGTTGCCGATTTTATCGAGCAGCGGGCCGATGGAGGTGAAGCGCTCGTACGTCGCCGGGTAATCACGTTCCACCGCAATAATGTGCGGGGCGGTTTTGCCCGGGATCAGGTCGCATTCGCCTTTTTTCCAGTCTTTTACATCCAGCGGCTGCGCCAGTTCGGCGGCGGAGTCATGCTGAATCGGCAATGTCACCACATCGGTTTCCACGCCCAGGTGGCCTACGCACAGCTCGGAGAATTTCTTCGCGATGCCTTTGTAGATTTCCCAGTCGCTTTTGGAATCCCAGGCCGGGTCGACGGCAGCGGAAAGCGGATGAATAAACGGATGCATATCCGAGGTATTCATGTCGTCTTTCTCATACCAGGTGGCGGTCGGCAGCACGATGTCAGAATAGAGACAGGTGCTGGACAGACGGAAGTCCAGGGTCACCACCAGATCCAGCTTGCCATCGAGGCCATTGTCCTGCCATTCGATCTCTTCGGGCTTCACGCCGCCCTGCTGGCCCAGATCTTTGCCCTGAATGCCATTCTCGGTGCCAAGCAGGTATTTGAGCATGTATTCATGCCCCTTACCGGAGGAGCCCAGCAGGTTGGAGCGCCAGACGAACAGGTTACGCGGATGGTTTTTGCCGTTTTCCGGCTCTTCAGCGGCGAAGCGGATGTCGCCCGATTTCAGCGCGCCTACGGTGTACTCCACCGGGTTCATCCCTGCGGCGTCCGCAGCGGCTTTGATACGCAGCGGGTTGGTGCCAAGCTGCGGTGCGGACGGCAGCCAGCCCATGCGTTCGGCGCGCACGTTAAAGTCGATCAGATGACCGCTGTAGCGCGATTTATCCGCCAGCGGCGACAGGAGATCGTCCGCCGTCAGGGATTCATAGCGCCACTGCCCGGAGTGGTTGTAGAAGAACGAGGTGCTGTTCATATGGCGCGGCGGACGGTTCCAGTCCAGCGCAAACGCCAGCGGCGTCCAGCCGGTCTGCGGACGCAGTTTCTCCTGGCCCACATAGTGCGCCCAGCCGCCGCCGCTCTGGCCGACGCAGCCGCAGAACACCAGCATATTGATAAGCCCACGGTAGTTCATATCCATGTGATACCAGTGGTTCAGACCAGCGCCGACGATGATCATCGAACGGCCATGCGTCTTATCGGCGTTATCAGCAAACTCGCGGGCGGTGCGGATTATCTGCGCGCGCGGCACGCCGGTCACCTGTTCGGCCCAGGCTGGCGTATAGGCTTTAATGTCGTCGTAGCTGGCGGCGCAGTTAGCGTCGCCAAGGCCGCGATCCAGGCCGTAGTTGGCAAGCGTCAGATCATAAACGGTGGTCACAAGCGCGGTGCTGCCGTCGGCCAGGGTCAGACGTTTAGCCGGCAGTTTATGCAGCAGCACATTGTCCAGCTTCACGCTGTTAAAGTGCTCGCTGCTTTCGCCGCCGAAATACGGGAAGCCGACCTCGGCGATTTCATCCTGGTGGCCGAGCAGCGAGAGACGCAGTTCGGTCTCTTCACCGCTGGCGCCGTCGCGCTGCTCCAGATTCCATTTGCCTTTTTCGCCCCAGCGGAAACCGATGGAGCCATTCGGCGCCACCATGTCGCCATCGCGATTATCGAACGCGACGGTTTTCCATTCCGGGTTATTTTCCTGGCCCAGATTATCGACCAGATCCGAGGCGCGCAGCATACGGCCTGCGGCATAGAAGCCGTCGCGCTCTTCGAGCATCACCAGCATCGGCATGTCGGTGTAGCGGCGCACGTAGTCGGTGAAATACTGGCTCGGTTTGTCGAGGTGGAATTCGCGCAGCATCACGTGGCCCATCGCCAGCGCCATCGCGCTGTCGGTGCCCTGTTTCGGCGCCAGCCACAGGTCGCACAACTTGGCGATTTCGGCGTAGTCCGGAGTGACGGCGACCGTTTTGGTGCCTTTGTAGCGCACTTCGGTAAAGAAGTGGGCGTCCGGCGTACGGGTCTGCGGCACGTTGGAGCCCCAGGCGATAATGTAGCTGGAGTTGTACCAGTCGGCGGATTCCGGCACGTCGGTCTGCTCACCCCAGGTCATCGGCGACGCAGGCGGCAGGTCGCAATACCAGTCGTAGAAGCTCAGGCAGGTGCCGCCAATCAGCGACAGATAGCGGGCGCCGGAGGCATAAGAAACCATCGACATCGCCGGGATCGGCGAGAAGCCCGCGATGCGGTCCGGGCCGAAGGTTTTGGCGGTCCAGACGTTGGCGGCGGCAATCAGTTCATTGACTTCCTGCCAGGAGGAGCGAACAAAACCGCCGCGTCCGCGCGCCTGCTTGTAGCTTTTTGCTTTTTCGCTGTCTTCCATGATGGAAGCCCAGGCATTTACCGGATCGCTGTGACGCGCTTTCGCCTCGCGCCAGAGTTTGATCAGGCGTTTGCGCATCAGCGGATATTTCAGACGGTTCGCGCTGTAGAGATACCAGGAGTAGCTGGCCCCACGCGGACAGCCGCGCGGCTCGTGGTTAGGCATATCGGGGCGGGTGCGCGGGTAGTCGGTCTGCTGGGTTTCCCAGGTCACAAGACCGTTTTTCACGTAAATCTTCCAGCTGCAGGAACCGGTGCAGTTAACGCCGTGGGTGGAGCGGACAATTTTGTCATGCTGCCAGCGTTGACGGTAACCCTCTTCCCAGTCCCGGTTCGTTTCCAGAAGTTGTCCATGCCCATCGGCAAAGGTTTCGCCTTTCTGTTTGAAATAGCGGAACCTGTCCAGGAATTTACTCATCGGGGGTGTTCTCCTGTGTGGAGCCTGTTGGCTCTCTGGTCAAATCGACATTGGCTCAATTTGCGGGCAAGGTAACGCGCGTCATAAGTGTCAGAATTGACAACGATCAACGCGGCCTGGCTTAGAAAAAAGATGCCAAATCGTCATTACCCCCAAAGGGTGATCTGCTATTTTTCAACAACCACCTGTTTTTAATATGAAAATTAAAAAATCGTCGTGTTTTTGACCGCTTTTTGTTACCCGCCGGGTATTAAGGGGTAGTCTGAAAGCGGGTGTGAACGCCGTCGCGTTTAACCGCCTGTTTTTACACTTTCCTCGCTCAACGCCAGCTGAAACCGCGCCACCGCCCCTTTAGTATGTTGTAACTAAATAACAGACAAAAAAAGCGCGGCCAGGCCGCGCAAAGGATAACCAAAAAGTTAACCGGTTAGCGTGCTGATTTACGGCCATAAACGGCCCAGGTCAGCACCACGCAAACAATGTAAAACACAAAAAAGACTTTCATCGCGCCCGCAGGCGACCCGGTCAGCGCCAGCGACGTGCCAAACGCTTTCGGAATAAAAAACCCGCCGATAGCGCCGATGGCGGAGATAAACCCAAGCGCCGCCGCCGTGTCAGTCGCTGCTTCGCGCATCGCCTGCTCGTCGCTGCCGCCTTGCGCTTTCACGCGATCCATCGTGAGCTTGCGGAAAATCACCGAAATCATCTGGAAGGTGGAGCCGCTTCCCAGCCCGGCCGTCAGGAACAGCGCCAGGAACACGCCGAAGAACGCCGCGAAATTTCCGCCCGTGCCGCCGGACGGCAGCGTGACGAACAGCAGCCCGCTGAACACCGCCATCAGAATAAAGTTCACCAGCGTTACGCGCGTCCCGCCCAGACGGTCAGAAATCGCCCCGCCCGCAGAGCGCGCCAGCGCGCCGAGCAGCGGCCCGAAAAACGCGAAATGCATTACATCCACCTGCGGAAACTGGGTTTTCGAAAGCATCGCAAAACCAGCCGAGAAACCGATAAACGAGCCGAACGTCGCCAGATAGAGCAGGCTCATCACCCACAGGTGGCCGCGTTTAAGCACCGGCAACTGATCGCGCAGCGACGCTTTCGACGCCGCCAGATCATTCATGCCAAACCACGCCGCCAGCGTAAACACGGCCAGGAACGGCACCCATACCCACGCGGCGTTTTCCAGATAGAGGCGCGTGCCGTCATCCTGGGTGACGCCTTCGCTGCCAAAGACCGCGAAGATGGAGAGCGAAATCGCCAGCGGCGCGACCAGCTGCATGACGCTGACGCCGAGATTGCCAAGCCCGCCATTTATGCCAAGCGCCCCGCCCTGTTTCTGTTTCGGAAAGAAAAAGCTGATATTCGCCATGCTGGAAGCGAAGTTCGCCCCGGCAAAGCCGCACAGCAGCGAAATGATAATAAACGTGCTGAACGGCGTGGAGGTATCCTGCACCGCAAAGCCCAGCCATACGCACGGGACAATCAGAATGCCGGTGCTGAACGCCGTCCAGCGACGGCCGCCGAATACCGGCACCATAAAGGAGTACGGCACGCGCAGCAGCGCGCCGGATACCGATGGCAGCGCGGTCAGCATAAACAGCTGATCGGTGGTAAAGGTAAAGCCCACTTTATTCAGATTTACCGCCACGGTGCTAAACAGCATCCAGACGCAAAAAGCGAGCAGTAAACAAGGCACGGAGATCCACAGGTTGCGACGCGCGGTGCGCTGGCCCACATGCTGCCAGAACTGGTTGTCCTCGGGCCGCCAGTCGGTAATCAACCCGCTTGTGGAACGTGCCGCAGCGGAAGAGTCACTCATAAACACCTCAAACATTAAGGGAATACTGCCGCCACGATAGAGCCTGCCCGCGCGCTTAAGTTGATGTAAATCAATGGATATTCGCTCTGTTATGCGCGCAAAAAATCGCCTTACCCCTCAGGGGGTAGGCTTAAACGCTAAAAAAAGTGTGGTTTTTCAGGCGCAGCGGCGTCTCCCGGGCAGGGGATTTACAATGGATGACGTGAATGGCAATAAAGGAGTAATCCCCTGTGGGTATGGGTATACTCCGAGGGATAACTGAGAATAGGTTCCCACGCTTGTTCCGACGCCCTGAAAGGAGTGTGCATCGCCATGCTGAAACGACTCTTCTCCCCGCTCACCCTCGCCAATCAACTGGCGATCATCGTGCTGTTGCTCGCCGGTCTCGGCATGGGCGGTATGGCGCTTGCAGGGTGGCTGGCGCAGGGCGTTCAGGGCAGCGCGCACGCCATTAACAAAGCGGGATCGCTGCGTATGCAGAGCTACCGCCTGCTCGCGGCGGTGCCGGTTGGCAATACGCAGACCGCGATGTTTAACGAGATGGAACGCACCGCCTGGAGCGACGAGCTTGAACAGGCGGCGGTCCGCGACGGCCAGCAGGCGGCGCTGCAATCGATTCAGCGCTACTGGCGTCAGCATCTTTCACCCTCGCTGCGCGACGCCCGCTCGCCACAGGAGGTCAGCGCGCAGGTGGCGCAGTTTGTGGGGCAGATAGACGCGCTGGTCAGCGCGTTCGACAGCTCCACCGAGCGGCGCATCGCCCAGGTCGTCATGCTGCAACGCGGCATGGCGCTGCTGATGGGCCTGCTGCTGCTCTTCACGCTGCTATGGCTGCGCCGTCGTCTGCTGCGCCCGTGGCGTCAGCTGCTCGCCATCGCGCATGCCGTCGCCCATCGCGATTTCAGCCAGCGCGCCAGCGTCTCCGGGCGTGATGAGATGGCGACACTGGGCCATGCGCTCAACAGCATGTCCGCCGAGCTTGCCGAAAGCTACGCCAGCCTTGAGCACCGGGTACAGGAGAAAACCGCCGGGCTTGAGCAAAAAAACCAGATCCTGTCGTTTTTGTGGGAGGCGAACCGCCGCCTGCACTCGGATGTGCCGCTGTGCGAGCGCCTGGCGCCGGTGCTGACGCGGCTGCAGAACCTCACGCTGTTGCGTGATATCGCGCTGCGCGTCTACGAAGTGGATGACGAAGAACATTACCAGGAGTTTGTCTGGCAGCCGGACGAGCGCTGCGACGAAATCGGCTGTCACCTCTGCCCGCGTCATCTTCCCGCAGAGAGCGAAACCGGTACCACGATGAAATGGCGTCTTGGCGATACCCACACCCAGTACGGCCTGCTGCTGGCGACGCTCCCCGCCGGCTGCCACTTAAGTCGCGACCAGCAACAGCTCATCGACACGCTGATGGAGCAGCTCACCGCAACGCTTGCGCTGGAGCGGCAGCAGGAGCGCAAACAGCAGTTGCTGGTGATGGAAGAGCGCGCCGCCATCGCCCGCGAGCTGCACGACTCCATCGCCCAGTCGCTCTCCTGTATGAAAATGCAGGTGAGCTGCCTGCAGATGCAGGGCGAGGCGCTGCCGGAGGAGAGCCGCGCGCTACTCGGTCAAATCCGCAACGAACTCAACGCCTCCTGGCGCCAGCTGCGCGAGCTGTTAACCACCTTCCGGCTCCAGCTTAACGAGCCGGGGCTGAAAGCCGCGCTGGTGGCGAGCTGTCAGGAATTCAGCGCCCGCCTCGGCTTTACGGTGACGCTCAATTATCAGCTTCCACCGCGGCTGGTGCCGTCGCATCAGGCCATCCATCTGGTGCAGATAGCCCGCGAGGCGTTAAACAACGCCTTAAAACACGCGCAGGCCAGCGCGATTGATGTCAGCGTGACGCTGCATCAGGGCCAGGTGCGGCTTTGCGTCGCCGATAACGGCTGCGGCCTGCCGGAA
This sequence comes from Cronobacter muytjensii ATCC 51329, assembly GCF_001277195.1. NCBI lineage: Bacteria > Pseudomonadati > Pseudomonadota > Gammaproteobacteria > Enterobacterales > Enterobacteriaceae > Cronobacter > Cronobacter muytjensii. The sequence goes on along the minus strand of NZ_CP012268.1, from coordinate 1,568,869 downwards.
AACGCCGGGCGCACCAATCACTACGGCCTCATTATTATGCGCGACCGCGCCCAGAGTTTGCGCGGCGACTGTCAGGTACGGCGACGGACAGAAGGCGGCACCGAAGTGGTGGTGACCTTTATTCCCGATGCGCCGTTTTCTTCCGTACCCGCTCTTGTAGAAGGAGAAGTTCATGAATAACCCGGAACCGGCAACCATTCTGCTGATAGACGATCATCCGATGCTGCGCAGCGGCGTAAAACAGTTGGTCAGCATGGCGCCCGCCATTACGGTGGTCGGCGAGGCCGGAAACGGCGAGCAAGGCATTGAAATGGCCGAAGCGCTTGACCCGGATCTGATCCTGCTTGATCTCAACATGCCTGGCATGAACGGCCTGGAAACGCTCGACAAACTGCGCGAAAAGGCGCTCTCGGGCCGCGTGGTGGTATTTAGCGTCTCTAACCATGAAGAAGACGTGGTGACGGCGCTCAAGCGCGGCGCCGACGGCTATCTGCTGAAAGATATGGAGCCGGAAGATCTGCTCAAAGCGCTGCAACAGGCGGCAGCGGGCGAAATGGTGTTAAGCGAAGCGCTGACGCCGGTGCTGGCCGCAAGCCTGCGCGCCAGCCGCGCGACCTCGGGCCGCGATGTCTCCCAGCTCACGCCGCGCGAGCGCGATATCCTCAAGCTTATCGCCCAGGGCCTGCCGAACAAAATGATCGCCCGCAAGCTCGATATCACGGAAAGCACCGTTAAAGTGCACGTCAAACATCTGCTGAAAAAGATGAAGCTCAAATCGCGCGTCGAAGCGGCGGTCTGGGTGCATCAGGAACGCATTTTTTAAGGCGTCGGCGCCAGCAGGTCATAGCGCGAATCGTCCTGCGGCAACGTCTGCACCGGCGGGGTCAGCTTCAGGGTTATCCAGTTTGACGTCACGCGCTGGCCCTGTTCATCCTCGACGGTAACCGACAGCCGCCAGCTATTGGTGGCCCCCGGCGTGTTATCCCACGCGGGCATGATCACCGTCCAGCCGTCGGCGCTGGTGCTCTCCAGCGGCGGCGTCAGGCTCAGCGTCTGAGTATCGCCCTGCCAGGAGAGCTGGCGGACACCGTGACGGCTGCGCACCTGCAGCTTCAGCGCCACCGTTTCGCCCGCGCTCAAATCCCAGGGCGGCGTCGCCAGGAACACGGACAGCGTTTTACGCTGGCGAAACTCCATCACCGGCACACTGGTGCGCTCCACGCGATCGTAACGGCTGCCGCGCAGCGAGCGCGACGCCGCCACTTCTCCGGGCGACAGCTGTTTATTCAGCGGCACGCCGAAACGGTAATTCAGCTTCAGCCCCAAATCGTTCTGGCTCACGCCGCTCTCCCCCTGGCGGTGATGCGCGCTGACGGTGACTAACGGCACCGGGGTATAGCTCAGCCCCACTTTTACCGCGACCGGGTTATGGTAGCCGGTGCCGCTGTCGAACAGTTCTACCTGGTCGCCGAAATATTGCTCAAAGCTCACGCTGGTGTTGATGTGCTGATAAAACGGCAGATACGCCTGGGCGGTGACGTCATACCCGCGCGCCATCCGCTGCTCCAGCAGCCCGTTACGTGGCTGCCAGCCGCCGAGCGGCTGATAGTAGTTGGCGGAAAGGCGCAGATAGTCGCCCCACGCCTCTGCGCCAAAACCGGCGCGGGAGGAATCGTCGTCAAAGAGGCGATCGTAAAAGGTGTTATAGCCCAGCAGCCAGTGTCCGGCGGCCCAACGCTGGCCGATACCCGCGTTGCCTACCAGCCCCTCGTTCTGCTGGCTGACGCCAACCTGGCTCCACGTCAGGTAGCGGTTGTTATCCTGCCAGGGCGTGAACAGCGAGCCGCTGCTGCCATTAAAATTCCCCTCTTCGTCCACCAGCAGATCCACCGTCGCGCTGCCGTAAGGCGAAAGCAGGCTTTCGGCCTCGCTGGTGATAGTATCGCTGACGGCGTCGCGCAGGCGGGTAAACGCAAAATGGCGCGCCTGCTGGCCTGGCGAGAGCGTGCTGTCAGTCTGGCTCGCCTCGCCGAAGGCTTTCGCCATACGCGCGAGATGCTTTTCCGCCGCGTTATTCTCGGGCGCGATGCCGAGATCGGGCAGATTATCGCCATTTTCATCGAAGGGATTTTGCGCCTGACGCACGTAGTCGTCGCTCTGGCTGGCCGGGTATCCACGGACCGGCAGCAGGGCGGCGGTAAAAAATGAAGGAAGAACGACTAATAACCACCGCATCACGTATGAAGTTTTCTCTCCTGGACCGGTTTTGCCGGAAATTGTACACATCTGTACAGTATACCATACCTAGTTCCCCGCTCCCGACAAGCGCTGGCGCCGCTTTTAAGGATAATCCTCAGCCCGTTTGCGCCCGGTGCGCTACGCTTAATATTCCCACTCTGCGTGAGACACGCCGATGAAACAAACGCTGCTTGCATCCCTGCTTGCTGTTGCCGCCTTTAATGTTGCCGCCGCGCCGGACGACGGTATTTTTATATTGCAGTCCCCGTCGTTCGCCGATAACGGCATGATGGAGAAAAAATTCGCCGGTAATGCGAAGCAAAACCCCAACTGTACCGGCGAAAACCAGTCGCCAGCGCTTATCTGGAGCCACGCGCCGCAGGGCACGACCCGCTTCGCGCTGATCGTTCACGATCCGGAGGGCGCGAAGGGGCTTGGCGTGACGCATCTGGTGGCCTATAACATTCCGGCCACGACCACCGGCCTTGCCGCCAATGCGCTCACCGAGGGAAAAGGCTTCACCGGCGGTAAAAACACGCCCGGCACCACCGCCTGGCACGGCCCCTGCCCGCCGCCCGGCAGCGGCGCGCACCACTACACCTTCACGCTTATCGCCACCGATCTGCCGGCCGACCTACCGCCCGGCCTGACGCGCGACGAACTCTTCACGAAGCTCAAAGGGCACGCGCTCGCCGCCACCGGCCTGATTGGCCGCTTCGGGCAGTAACGCCCTCTGCGCCAGCAGCGCTTTCAGCTCCGGCACGCAGGAGCCGCAGTTGGTGCCGCAGCGCAGGGTTTCACCCAGCCTTTTCGCGCTGTCGCACCCGCCGGCAATCGCAGCCCGGATAGCCGTCTCGCCGACGCCAAAACAGCTACAGATAATGCGCCCCTTCGCGGGCGCGTTGTGTGCCCTCCTTCCGGCAAGCAGCGCATGACGGGCCGCAGGTGTTCCGGGCGGTTCGCTGAACGCCGCCGCGATAGCCTCTGATTCCACTACCGGGCAGCGGACGGCGCTGTAAAAGGCCAGCATCAGCGCGCCGTCGCGCCACGCCAGCGCGTGAAAGCCGTCGGCGCCGTCAGCGTACTGTATCTGCCAGCCCTCACTATCGGCCAACTGACGCAGCCAGCGTTGCGGCGGCAAACGGCCTGCCAGCGTGACATGCGCTCCTCCTTCCCACGCCCGACGCCACCACAGCATATCGGGCGCGAGTGTCGGCAGCGCGCGGCAAAACAGCTCGCCCTGCCAGGCGGTATGGCGTTTTTGCAGGCGCACGGCGGTCTGTTTGCTCTCCGGCTGGCCGGAATGCGGACAGCAGACCGGGGCCACTAACGCGTTGACGCGCCCGTGGCTTGCGAAACGCGCGTTCCAGTGCATCGGTGCAAACAGCGCGCCCGGCGTCTGCGCATCACTGAGCGCCGCCCAGCCCACCATAAACCCTTGCACGGATGCCACTTCCACCAGGTCGCCTTCGCTGATGCCAGCACGCGCCGCGTCATCCGGATGCACCGACACGCGCGGCAGCGGCTGATGCTGCATCAGCCGCGCCACGCCGCCGGTGCGAGTCATCGTGTGCCACTGATCGCGAATGCGCCCGGTGTTAAGCCACAGCGGATAAGACGCCCCCGGCCGCGCCTGCGGCGGCGCTGGGGTCACGGCGACCATATTGAGCCGCCCGCCACGCCAGCCTGCGCCCGTCGCCAGCAGACGCGGCGTGCCCTGCGGCTGCTGTGCGGTCACCGGCCATTGCACCGGCGCGAGCGCGTCATACTCATCACAAGTCAGGCCCGAGAGAGCGCTGATATCAAACGCCCGCGCGCCGTCGTTCTCAAACCCCGACAGTGCCGCGTGTTCGCAAAAAATCTCGTGCGGGTGTCGCCAGGCGAACGCCTCGCCATGCCCCAGACGGCGCGCCATCTGCGCGACGATCCACCAGTCCGGGCGCGTCTCGCCGGGCGCGGGCAGAAACGGACGCTGGCGTGAAATGCGTCGCTCGGAGTTGGTCACGGTGCCGTTTTTCTCGCCCCAGCCCTGCGCCGGGAAGCGAATATGCGCGAACGCCGCCGTGTCGGTCTGCGCGGTAATGTCGGAGACGATCACCAGTTCGCAGCGCGCCAGCGCCTGGCGTACCGCGTCGCTGTCCGGCAGCGAGACCGCCGGGTTGGTGCCCATGATCCAGACGGCTTTTACCTCGCCGCGCCCGATAGCGTCGAACAGCTCCACCGCCATCAGGCCGGGCGTCTGCGCGATGCGCTCGCTGCCCCAGAACCGCCCGAGACGCGCGATATCCGCCGGTTCGAAGGCCATATGGCAGGCGAGCTGGTTGGCGAGCCCGCCCACCTCGCGCCCGCCCATCGCGTTCGGCTGACCGGTCAGCGAAAACGGCCCGCAGCCGGGCCGCCCGATCTTTCCGCTCGCCAGATGCACATTGATGATGGCGTTGCATTTATCGCTGCCGCTGGAAGATTGATTAATGCCCATTGTGTAGAGCGTCATCGCCCTGGGCGCGCTCAAAAACCAGTCGTAAAAGCGCGCCACATCCGCGTCCTTCAGCCCGCAAAACTGCGCCACGCGCGCCACGCTCCAGTCGCGCGCCGCCGCCAGCGCCTGCGCCTGACCGTCGAACGTTTCCGGCGCAGGTCTCCCGGCCAACGCATTCAGCAGACCGACAAACAGCCCGGCGTCGCTGCCAGGCGCGAGCGCCAGATGCAGATCGGCGATATCGCAGGTGGCGGTGCGCCTGGGATCGATAACCACGATTTTCATCGCCGGGCGCGCCTCTTTCGCCGCCGCGATACGCTGATAGAGCACCGGATGCGCCCAGGCGGCGTTGGAGCCGACAAAAATCAGCAGATCCGTCTGCTCGACATCGTCATAGTTGCATGGCACCGCGTCGGCGCCGAACGCCCGCTTGTAACCCACCACGGCGGAGGACATACAGAGCCGTGAGTTGGTATCGATATTCGCCGCGCCGATAAACCCCTTCATCAGCTTGTTGGCGGCGTAGTAATCCTCGGTCAGCAGTTGTCCGGAGGCATAAAACGCCACCGCCTGCGGGCCATGTTTCTCGATAATCGCGCTAAGGCGCGCGGCAGCCGTGTCGAGCGCGGTCTCCCATGACGCCCGTTCGCCGTCGATTTCCGGATAGAGCAGCCTGCCCTCCAGCCCGGTAGTTTCGCCAAGCGCCGCGCCCTTGACGCACAGCCGCCCGAAATTCGCCGGGTGCTGCGCGTCGCCGCGCACGCTCACCGCGCCACTCTCGTCGCGCTGCGCCACCACCCCGCAGCCAACCCCGCAATACGGGCAGGTAGTGTGTACGCCGCTCATGACGCCTGCGCCTGTAACAGCAGCGCCTGGCCCGCGACCCACACTTTGCCGCTCTCTATTTTTACCGGCCAGGCGCGCACCGCCTCGGTAAGCCCCTCCACGAGCCGCCCGTCGCGCAGCCGGATGCGCTGTTTATAGAGCGGTGAAATCACCACCGGCTCGCCGCCGACATCGCCCAACAGGCCGCGCGACAGCACGTTGGCGTCGCTGCCTGGCTCAAGGTTGTCGAGCGCGTAAACACGATCGCCAAAGCGGAACAGCGCGATTTGCATCTCGCCCAGCCGCGCGCCGATCCCTGCCTGCGGCGGAATATCCTGTACATCGCACACCGCCTGCCACGGGCGCTCCGGCGCACGCGGCGTCACCGGTTGCACCACATCGACCGGCTGCGGCTGCCCCCGAAGCTCGCGGCGCTGCACCGCTTCATCCGGTTGATCGCTGTTGACATAGGAGCGGAACAGCGCCAGCCGGTCGGGGCTCGCGAGCGTGGTCTGCCACTCGCACTGATAGCTCTCCACCACCTGCGCCATTTCACGCTCCAGCTCCTCGCCGATGCCGAGGGAATCGTCCAGGATAACCTCGCGCAGGTAGTCGATGCCGCCTTCGAGATTATCCATCCAGGTACTGGTGCGTTGCAGGCGATCGGCGGTACGGATGTAGAACATCAGGAAGCGGTCAATGGTGCGCAGCAAGGTCTCGCGGTCGAGATCGCTGGCAAAGAGATCCGCATGGCGCGGCTTCATGCCGCCGTTGCCGCAGACGTAAAGGTTCCAGCCTTTATCGGTTGCGATCACGCCCACATCCTTGCCCTGCGCCTCGGCGCATTCGCGGGTGCAGCCGGAGACCGCCATTTTGATTTTGTGCGGCGCGCGCAGCCCCTTGTAGCGGTTCTCCAGTTCCACCGCGAGCCCGGTCGAATCCTGCACGCCGTAGCGACACCAGGTAGAGCCGACGCACGATTTCACCGTGCGCAGCGATTTGCCGTAGGCATGGCCGGTCTCAAAGCCTGCCGCCACCAGCTCCGCCCAGATAGCCGGGAGTTGTTCAAGCCGCGCGCCGAAGAGGTCGATGCGCTGACCGCCGGTGATTTTGCTGTAGAGGTTATAACGCTTCGCTATCTGGCCGATGGCGATAAGCCCGTCCGGCGTTACTTCGCCCGCCGCCATGCGCGGCACGATGGAATAGGTGCCGTCTTTCTGAATATTGGCAAAGTAGCGATCGTTAGTGTCCTGGAGCGGCAGATGCGCCGGTTTCAGCAAATATTCGTTCCAGCAGGAGGCGAGCACCGACCCCACCAGCGGCTTGCAGATTTCGCAGCCGTGGCCCTGACCATAGCGGCTGATGAGCTGTTCAAAAGTGCGGATGTGGTTAACGCGCACCAGGTGGTAGATCTCCTGGCGCGAGTACGGGAAGTGCTCGCAGATATCTTTTTTGACCGCCACGCCCTGCTGTTCGAGCTGGTACTCCATCACCTGTTTTACCAGCGCGCTGCAACCGCCGCAGCCGGTCGCCGCTTTGGTGCAGCTTTTGACCGCGCCCATGTCGGTCGCGCCGCCCGCCACCGCCGCGCAGATATCCGCCTTGCTGACGTTATGGCACGAGCAAATCTGCGCGCGCTCCGGCAGCGCCGCCACGCCGAGGCCCTTCGCGGGCGCGCCCTGGCTTGCGGGCAGGATCAGCGTTTCCGGCTCGGCAGGGAGCGCCATGCCGTTAAGCATCATCTGTAACAACGTGGCGTATTCGCTGCTGTCGCCTACCAGCACGCCGCCGAGCAGCGTTTTGCCGTCCGCCGAGACGACGATTTTTTTGTAGATCTGCTTCGGCCCGTGGGTCCACTGGTAGCTCTGGCTGCCCGGCGTGCGTCCATGCGCGTCGCCGAACGACGCCACCTCAACGCCGAGCAGCTTGAGTTTGGTGCTCATATCCGCGCCCCGGAAGGCCGCCGCCTCGCCCGCCAGCGTCGCGGCGGCGACGCGCGCCATCTGATAGCCTGGCGCGACCAGGCCGAAAATTTTGTTCTCCCATAGCGCGCATTCGCCGATGGCGAAAATGTTTTCATCGCTGGTCTGACACTGGTCGTTGATAACAACACCGCCGCGCTCGCCCGTGGTCAGCCCCGCCGCTTTCGCCAGCATGTCCTGCGGGCGGATGCCTGCTGAAAAAACAATCAGGTCGGTCTGCAGGCTGTCGCCGTCGGCAAACTGCATGGTCAGGCCGCCGTCCGCCTCGACAATCGCGGTGGTGGATTTACTGGTATGCACGCTGACGTCCAGCGCCTCGATTTTTTCACGCAGCATCGCCGCTCCCGGTGCATCGAGCTGCACCGCCATCAGTCCCGGCGCGAATTCGACCACGTGCGTTTTCAGCCCCAGTTGTTTAAGCGCGTTCGCCGCCTCCAGCCCCAGCAGCCCGCCGCCGACCACCACGCCGCGCGTGGCGTGCTGCGCGCGCTCGCGGATAGCGTCGAGATCGTCAAGCGTACGGTAGACGAAACAGCCAGGCAGATCGCGCCCCGGCACAGGCGGCACAAACGGCCAGGAGCCGGTGGCGAGCACCAGTTTATCGAAGTGCGTTTCATGGCCCTGCGCGTCGCGCACGGTCTGCTGCGCGCGGTCGATGGCGACAATCTGGCAGCCGGTACGCAGTTCAATGCCGGTCTGCGTGAAGAAATCGCCCTGCACCATCGAGAGCGACTGCGCGCTGCGCCCGCCGAAATATTCCGAGAGATGCACGCGGTCGTAGGCCGCGTAGCGCTCTTCGCCAAAGACGATGATATGAAAACGCTCATGCAGCCCGGCGTTAACGCACTGCTCCAGAAAATGGTGTCCAACCATGCCGTGGCCCACGACCACCAGAGTTTGTTTCGTCATCGTTTCACATCCTGCAGCCGCGGGCTGCGGTTCATCGGTTTCATCAAACAGCAGCCCGACGCTTGCGCGAAGCGGCTGCCCGAAGTGATTCATCAGCGCGCCTGCGCTGTCGGTATCGCCATACAGCAGCACGCCGGTGAGCCTGTCGTCTTTGATAATCAGGCGTCGGTAATGCCCTGAAAGGGGGTCGAGACTTATCAGCGTCTGCGCGCTGGCATCGGGTTCGACCACGCCCGCGCTGAACACCGCAATGCCAGTCACCTTGAGCCGTGTGCCGCGCTCGTCGTAACTAAAACGCGCCGGCTCCCCGCAGAGCCTGGCCGCCAGCACATCCGCCTGTTGCAGACAGGGCGCCACCAGCCCCCACGTCTGCGCGTTGATTTCGCAGCATTCGCCAACAGCGCTTACCTGCGGGTGCGAGGCGCGCAGCGTGTCATCCACCACAATCCCGCGCTGACAGCGAAGCCCGGCAGCCTGCGCCAGCCCGATGGCCGGACGTACGCCGGTCGCAATCACTACCCGCCCGGCCGCTATGGTTTCGCCATCGGCGAGCGTCACGTTATCGGGCGCGATGCGCGTAATGCCGCTGCCGGTCACCACGCGAATACGGCGCGCGCGAAGGCTTTCCGCCAGCCATTCGCCCGCCTGCGCATCCAGTTGCTGCTCCATCAGCCACGGATGACGATGCACCAGCGTGACCGTCGCGCCCTGGCGCGCCAGCGCTGCGGCGGCCTCGACGCCGAGCAGGCCCCCGCCCAGCACGACAGCGGGGCCAGACGTTGCGAGAATGGCCTCGACATCCGCCAGCGTGCGAAAGGCGCGCACGTGCGGCAGGTCGCGGCCTTCAATGGGCGGAATAAAGGGCGTCGAGCCGGTGGCGAAGACCAGCTCATCCCAGGGCAGCGTGCGGGCCGTCGTGGTTACCGTCCGCCCGGCAAGATCCACCTCTGCCGCCCGCTCGCCGGTTAATAAAGTGACACCGTAACGGTGATACCACTGCGCGTCATGCAGTTGCGTCTGCGCGGCGGGCGTTTCGCCGCCCAGCACGGGCGAAAGCAGGATGCGGTTATAGGCGGGCAGCGGCTCTTCGCCGATAAGCGTGATGGCGAAGCGCTCAGGCGCGCGCGCCAGCAGTTGCTCAACCAGACGCACCGCCGCCATGCCGTTGCCGATAATCACCAGTCGTTGCGCCATCGCCGCTCCTTACGCCGCCTTCGGCTGTTTTTCGTAAAGGAAATGGAGGATCTGCTGGCGCATCTGGTGGTAGCGGCTGTCATCCGCCAGCTGTACCCGGTTGCGCGGACGCGGCAGATTGACCTCCAGCACCTCGCCCACCGTGGCCGCCGGGCCGTTGGTCATCATCAGCACACGGTCGGAGAGCAGCACCGCCTCGTCGACGTCATGGGTGATAAGCACAATGGTGGTGTTAAGTTCCTGCTGGATATGCATGACGGCATCCTGAAGGTGCGCGCGGGTCAGCGCGTCCAGCGCGCCGAAAGGCTCATCCATCAGCAGCACTTTCGGCTCCATTGCCAGCGCCCTGGCAATGCCGACGCGCTGCTTCATGCCGCCGGAGATTTCGCCAGGGCGTTTGTTGAGCGCATGCCCCATCTGCACCCGCTCCAGGTTGTGGACAATCCACTCCCGGCGCTGCGCTTTATTCATGGTTTTGCGAAAAACCTGGTCCACCGCCAGCGCCACATTGTCGAAACAGGTCAGCCAGGGCAGCAGCGAATGGTTCTGAAACACCACGGCGCGTTCAGGGCCGGGGCCTGCGATTTCGCGGTTATCGCACAACAGCCCGCCTTCGCTCGGCAGCGTGATCCCCGCGATCAGATTGAGCAGCGTCGATTTGCCGCAGCCGGAGTGGCCGATAAGGCTCACGGTTTCGCCCGCGTTGATGTCAAAGCTGACGTTTTGCAGCGCCAGGAATTCGCCGCTGGCGGTGTTGAAGCGCTGGCTGACGTTCTGTACCTGAATAATCGGTTTCATGTTCGCTCCTTACTTGTCCTGCCAGCTGAACCGCCGGGCGATAAGCATCAGCCCCTGCTCCAGCAAAAGCCCCACCACGCCGATAATGACGATGGCGATGAGGATGTTTTCCACGTTGAGGTTGTTCCACTCGTTCCAGATCCAAAAGCCGATGCCAAGGCCGCCGGTCAGCATTTCCGCGGCGACTATCACCAGCCAGGCGATGCCGATGGAGAGCCGCACCCCGGTAAGCACCGCCGGCAACACTGCCGGGAAGAGAATGCGGCGCATCACCGTCCATTCAGAGAGTTGCAGTACCCGCGCCACGTTCAGATAGTCTTCCGGAATACGCTTCACCCCGTCGGCGGTATTGATGACCATCGGCCAGATAGAGCAGATGAAAATCGTCCAGCTTGAAGCCGGCTCCGCCTTCTGAAACAGCAGCAGGCCGATAGGCAGCCAGGCGAGCGGACTCACCGGACGCAGCAGCGCGATAAGCGGATGAAACATACGGCCCAGAAAGGTGAAGCGGCCAATCAAAAAGCCGAGCGGAATGCCCACCAGCGCCGCGAGTCCAAAGCCCACCGCCACACGGCTGAGCGACGCCAGCACGTTCCAGCCGATGCCCTGATCGTTCGGCCCTTCGTTATAGAACGGGTCGGCGAAGAGCGTCAGCGCTGAGTCAAGCGTGCTGAGCGGCGTGGGAAAGCCTTTGGTGGTCATAGCGGCGATTTGCCAGGCGATCACCAGCAGCGCGAGGCCGAGCAGCGCGGGCACGACATGGCCTGCGATCGCGTTGAATCGGGCAGCCAGCGGCGCGCGGCGTTTACGCACCGCCACGCGGGGCATCACAATCACTTCACCGGCGGGCTGGGCTTCCGGCGCGCTCACGGTCTGTTGCAGCTCTTTCATGGTTCCCCCTTAACGTTTCATGGCAAAACTGTTGGCGTAGGCCGCCGGCGCCTGGCCGTTCCAGACGCTGCCGTCCATCAGACGACTGGTGCGCAGCGGTGATGCAGGCAGCGCGATATTGCCCACCGCCTGCGCGGCCTGTTGATAGATGTCAGTGCGGTTGATGCGTGCGGCGATGGCCGCGTAGTCCGGATCGGTTTTCAGCAATCCCCAGCGGCGGAACTGGGTTAAGAACCACATGCCGTCGGAGTGCCACGGGTAGCTCACCTCGCCGTCCCGGAAGAAGCGCATACCGTGATCGTCTTTCCAGCGTTTTCCGGCGCCGTCGTCGTACTCGCCGAGCATGCGTGGCGTGAGGTATTGCGCTTTGGTGTTGAGGTACGCGCGTTTCGCCAGCACCTGCGCGGTTTCGCGCCGGTTGTCGTCCGAGGCGTCTATCCAGCGGGCAGCCTCCAGCACGGCGGCGGTGAGCGCGCGGGCGGTGTTCGGGTTCTGCTCCACCCAGAGGCGGCGGGTGCCGAGCACTTTTTCCGGATGATCCGGGAAGATGCTTTGTGAGGTGGCGGCGGTAAAACCGATGCGGTCGTTAATGGCGCGGGCGTTCCACGGCTCGCCGACGCAAAAGCCGACCATATTGCCGATGCGCATGTTCATCACCATCTGCGGCGGCGGCACTACCACGGTGCGGACATCGTTGAAGGGATGAATGCCCGCCGCCGCCAGCCAGTAGTAGAGCCACATCGCGTGGGTGCCGGTCGGAAAGGTGTGGGCGAAGGTGTAAGCGCCAGGCTCGCTTGCCGCGATAAGCGTTTTCAGCGCGTCGGGCGTGGTGATGCCTTTATCGAGCAGATCGGCGCTGAGCGAAATCGCCTGACCATTCTGGTTGAGCGTCAGCAGGTTCGCCATCGGCTGCGCCTTACCGGCGATACCCAGCTCCAGCCCGTAGATGAGACCGTAAAGCGCATGCGCGGCGTCAAGCTCGCCAGAGACCAGTTTGTCGCGCACCGCCGCCCAGCTCGCCTCTTTGCTCGGCACAATGCGGATACCATATTTTTTATCGAAGCCTTTGAGCGCGGCCATCACCACCGGCGCACAGTCGGTGAGAGGAATAAACCCGACGCGCACGGTGTCGAGTTCCGGTTTGTCGGTGCCTGCGGCCCAGACGCTGCCCATCAGCCCCGGTAACAGCATCGCGCCGCTAAGCGCCGCCCCGGCCTGCAAAAAACTGCGGCGGGAAAGAGAGAATGACGAATGGCTCATGGCTGCTCCTGAAAATAAAAAAGGCGTCCGCCAATGTCCGAAGACATTGCAGGACGCCTTTATCCTTCCGGTAAGCCCGCCGCCGTTGGCGAGCCGCCGAAAATGTTTGTCAGGAAGAGTTAAGCAAGCGGTGTGCCAGGTTTAAGGGTAGGCATGTTGGGTAATCGTACGTCACGGCGTCAATGTGGGGGGTTTTGCTCCGGCTTAAAAAAATCGGCCGCGCCGTTTCGCCGCAGGCCGGGACGCACCGGAGGGACCCGGTGCGAGGGCATGACAATACAGGGATGTATTGTCATGCCCGACCCGTGGCCGGAGGGAATAAGGCACGGCTTCCCCGCAGGGGCGATTTTCTGCCGGGAGCCGGGATTGCAAAGGGGGCGGCGGCGAGCCCCCTTTGCACGTTCGCGTGAGGAAAAGGCACATATAAGCGCAGCGTGATGGCGAACGGAACGATTTCACCGCCGTTGCATATTTCCCGTCAACGCGGCCCCGAAACCGGGCGGTGGGTGCGCTTCGCTTACCCACCCTACAACACGCCACGGCAACCTGTATTATCATGCCTTCGCACCGGGTCCATCCGGCGCGGCCGATTTTATTTAGCCGGAGCAAAACCCTCCGCTCCGACGTTAATTCTGTGTAGAACGGGTAAACACCGCTCCATCCCTGCCCCATAACCATGCATAAAATGCCCGGTTGCTGTGCATCTACTCCTTTCGGGTGACGGGCCAGAGCCGGGCGACCGCCAGCATCGCTTCGGCAATTTCCACCATCCGTTTATTCTGATCCATCGCCAGCTTGCGCAACTGGTGCCATGCCTCCTCCTCGCTAAGCTGCTGATGGGTTATCAATAAACTTTTGGCGCGCTCAATGAGCTTGCGCTCCTCAAGGCTTGTCTGTAATGAGGCGAGCTGGCGCGTCAGCGACTCCACCTCGCGGGCCTGCTGGCGCACCAGCGGTAAAAGATGCCGCTCCAGCGCCGGAGCATCCATATCTCCCTGCTGGCGCGCGCGGCGGGCCAGCAGGGCCTCCGGAGATTCGCTGACGTTATCCTGCGCGAGCAGCCTGCGTGCTTCCGCCAGCAGCGCGGCGATAAGCGCCTCTTCGATATCCCGCAGCGCGTCGAGCCGCGTGGTTTGCAGCGCAAACCAGCGCACCGCCCGCGCGCCGTTGTCGTTATCCGCAGGCAGACGCGTGCAGGCGAGCCGTCGTAATTGCTCCAGCTCCAGGCCCGCCTCGCCGTGACGCCAGTAGCCTTCGCGAATCTCCGCCGCCGCCAGCGCTAAAAAAGTCTCAAAACAGCGCTGCTGCCCGTCAATGCGATCCGCGAGCCGCTGACGCAGCGGTTCGCTGAACGCGCCCTGTGTAAAGCCGATAGCGCCAATGGCACGTTCCTGACCTGTCAGCTCCTTCCCCTGCATAAAGCTGTAAAGGGCGGTCAGCGCGCGGGCGAGCGACGCCTCATCCACGCTTTCGCTCGCCTCCGGCACCAGATTCAACAGATGACGAATCGCCAGGTTAAAGCCCTCCATCGCCTCAAGGGGTTCTGTCTCACGCGCCAGAATGCGCGCGCGAAGCGCCGGCAGTTGTTCGAGCTGCCAGAGCGCGCAGGCCATGCGCCAGGCGAGCAGGCTACCTGATGAGGCCAGCGGCGGGGGCGCTTCGCGAAACGCCGCCACGCGCTGGTCGGTCTGCGTCACGCAAAACTCGCGTTCGCGCGCAAACAGCTGCCCGCCGGAGCAGAGCCAGATATTGGACGCGCCGCGCTCGCGCTGTAGCATATGCACCAGATGGCTTATCTGACTTGCCCATTCGCCCACGCTTAACCACGCCTCCAGCTGGCTGCGCGCTCTTTCACGGGCGAAACGAAACCACGCCTGCGCATCTTGCGCCGGTCTGGATGGTGTTGCCATCGCTCACTCTCCTGTTATCGCCTTTACAGGAACCAAGCAATAACTATGCCTTTATGGCAAAGGAGTTCCGGATGCAAACGATCGTGATTATCGCCAACGGCGCAGCTTATGGCAGCGAATCGCTGTTCAACTGCCTGCGTCTTGCCATCGCGCTGCGAGAACAGCCGCAGGCGCCTGCGCTGAAGCTGTTTTTGATGTCTGACGCCGTGACCGCCGGCCTTCGCGGCCAGAAGCCCGCCGAAGGCTATAACATTCAGCAGATGCTTGAGATCCTCACCGCGCAAAATGTGCCGGTGAAGCTTTGCAAAACCTGCGCCGACGGGCGCGGCGTGAGCGCCCTGCCGCTGGTGGATGGCGTTGAGGTAGGCACGCTCGTGGAACTCGCCCGGTGGACGCTTGAGGCTGATAAAGTCCTGACGTTCTGATAATCACGCAGGTGTAATAATATTTACTTATTCGCCTGCGTCGTCCATCAAGTCCCTGCCGTGTGTGCCGATATTTACCTTAAAACCCATAACAACAAGCCTGTCCCAACAACACACAACACATACAACACACAGCAGGGTAAACGCCTATGTTAACGTCGATTCGCGCGCGCATCATCGCAGCCACCGCAGGCTGTCTGGTCGGCGCGCTGGTACTCAATACCATCATGAACTATCAGGTCACGCGGCTGGATAACCAGCAGGCGAGCCTTAATACCCTGAAAAGCACCAGCGCCAGCCATAATCTGGCTATCGCCGACTGGGTGAACAGCAAAACCGCCATGATCCGCTCGCTCGACACCGTCGCGCTGGGCGCGGACCCCGTGCCGGTCTTCACGCAGATGGCGAAAGCGGGCGGCTTTATGAACGTCTACGCCGGTTATGCGACCAAAACCGCGAAGTTTTCCAACCCGGAAGGCGTCCCGGCGGATTACGATCCGACCATTCGCCCGTGGTATCAGCAGGCGGTGAAAGCTGACGCGCCTGTCGTGACCGCGCCGTATGTGGATGCGGGCACCGGCAAGCTGGTCGTCACCTTCGCGGTGCCGGTGAAGCAAAACGGCACCGTTGCCGCCGTGGTCGCGGGCGACCTTTCCATGGACAGCGTAATTGCCAACGTACGCAGTATTCACCCCACCGAAAACAGCAGCGGCTTGCTGGTCAATGAAGACGGGACGCTTATCGCTGCGAAAGATCCGGCGCTGACCTCTAAACCGTTTGATAACGCGGTGTCAGGCGTCGCATTTCGCGAACTGAAAACCAGCGATACGGCGCTTGACGGCGACATCGGCGGCGCGCCAAAAGCGCTGCTGGCGACACCGGTGCCGGGCACCCAGTGGTATCTGGTGGTGGCGCTCGATGAAAGCGACGCGACCTCCGGCATGCGCGCGCTGCTTAATACCTCCGCCATTTCGGTGCTGGTACTGCTGCTTATCACCGGCGCGCTGATGCATTTCCTGGTAACGAAGCTGTTAAAACGCCTGTTGATGATCCGCGACGCGCTGGTGGCCATCAGCAGCGGCACCAACGATCTGTCGCAGCGTCTGCCGGAAAATGGCCGTGATGAAGTGGCGCAGATAGCCCACGCCTTTAATGCCTTCTGCGACAAGCTCGCGGGCGTGATGGGCCAGTTGCGCGACGCCAGCGCCTCGGTGAAAGTGGCGGCTAATGAAATCGCCGCGGGCAACCAGGATCTCTCCGGGCGCACCGAACAGGCCGCTTCCAGCCTGCGCGAAACCGCAAGCGCGGTGGAGGAGATTACCGCGTCGGTGGCAAACTCGACGGATGCGGCGGCCCAGGCCAACAGCCAGGCGCAGAGCGCCACGGATGCCGCCTCGCGCGGCGGCGAAGTGGTGTCGAAAGCCATTTCGACGATGCAGCTGATTGAAACCGCCTCGGCGAAGATTGGCGATATCACAAGCGTTATCGACGGCATTGCCTTCCAGACCAACATTCTGGCGCTTAACGCCTCGGTGGAAGCGGCGCGCGCCGGCGAACAGGGCCGCGGCTTCGCGGTGGTGGCGGGCGAAGTGCGTAACCTCGCGAGCCGCAGCGCCCAGGCGGCGAAAGAGATTAAATCGCTTATCGACTCGACAACCGAGAGCGTGGCGACCGGCTCGCGTTACGTACGCCTTGCGGGGGAGTCGATGGAGGAGATTGTAAGCAGTATCGGCAATGTCTCCGGGATTATGCGTGAGATCACGGTCGCCACCAGCGAGCAGATGAAAGGCATTCAGGAGATTAACCACGCGGTTATCCAGCTCGATCAGATGGTGCAGCAGAACGCCGAGCTGGTGGTGCAGTCCGCCGCCGCGGCAGGCGCGTTGCAGGGCCAGGCGGGCGAACTCGCCCAGACGGCCGGGCATTTCCGCATTTAATCAGGCGCAGGCGCGCATTCGGACATTTTCCGCGCGCCTGCCCGCCCCTTTAACGCACAATGTGATGAATATGGCGGCGAGACCGCCTTTTTTGATCAAAATCAGCGTTCAGCGCCTCTCGCTTTGGTGTTATTCCCGGAGTGTTTTGTGAACAGCCTCACGTTCGAAAGGCTGTCCTGACGGGATTTATCATTGACAGAGGGGTTTAAAATGGCGCGGGTAAAAGCAAGCCTGAAATTGTTTGGCGGAGATACGGTGGTGGTGCGCTGCTCGGCGAATTGCCACATTCATTTAATGAGCGCAGGCGAGCGGTTTACGCGCGCCGGGGCAGATATTTTAAGCGTCCAGAACCGCAACAGCGCATATATCAGCGTGCCTTACAGCGGCGTCTGGGATGTGCTTATCGACAGTCACAGCCAGACGCTGGAGCACTCCATCAGCTACGTTCCGGCCTGATTTTTGCCCCGGCGTCCGCCGGGGTTTTCACTGACGCCTTCACGACGCTTACGCAAACCCCGGTTGCAGTTCGCCGCTTTCCCCGCTGTCGCGCGCCTGACAGGCACGCACTTCAACCGCCAGTTCATCAAGCGACGCTTCGCACATGCCGAGCTTTTTCAGCTCCTGCTCCAGCGAGAAGAGATATTGCGCATTAGTGCCAAGCGGGCCGCTGGCGCGGGCGATAAGCGGCGCGATGGTCGCCGGACGGGTGTCGGCCTCATAAAGCGGATGGCTCGGATCCATGATAAAGACCAGCGCGTGTACGGTACGACCATCGTTGAGCGTGAGCTTACACCAGCCTGGCAGATAGCAGCCCGTGATCATCTCGCGCTTCCAGAGCAGGGTCAGCTCGGTTTCGAGCTCTGACTCAGGCAGACGATAGGCAACACCGGTTGTGGCGCCGCCCTCTTTAAGCGCCAGCATACGTCCTGGCTGACAGGCGCTGCCGCGCCCGGCGGTAAGCCGCAGGCAGAACGCGCGGTGCCAGCCGTTGAGCGTCGCGGCGCAGCGCTCTTCAAACACCATGGCCGGGTTCCACATCAGGGACCCATAACCAAAAATCCAGACCGATTCGTTTTCGGGACGACAGGCGAGCGTGGCGGCCAGTGACGCCGCTCGCTGCTCTGGCGTCCACAGTAACGATTCCTCAATGGCTCCAAAAGCCGTCTTACAGTCTGCTGTCATTAAGAAATCACGTGTTAACACCTTCTACCTCCACCACTGCTGCTTCCCTGCGATTTTAAGCGCCTTCAGGATCTTTTTATCGCTCAATCAGAAAGCAATTACGGGGTGACGATAGGGGATTAACGCGCCGCTGACAAGACCGCAGCAGCCTTTGCGCCCCATAAAAAACTTATCGTTTTCCATACGGCGCGCAGGGTTAAGCTAAAGATGGAAGGGAATCAGGCGATTAACAACGCATTACTTTTTCTTATGCCATTTGTCGTCATCACCCTTTTCGTACTCATGTTTGACCGCAGCCCACGCAACGCGGTGCGCGGTCTCTTCCCGACTGGCGTCGCCGCGGCGGTCGTCTTCGTCTTTATATTGATCCCAGGCGCTGTTAAACGCCTCTTTGTAGATATCCTGCGCATGGGCTGGCAGCACATTACGCACGTTATCGGGTAAATCGGTTCTTGATGAATAAGGCATGGCGCTACCCCTTTTTCTGACCAAAACTTAAGTGTGGAACAGGATACGCATCCGCGCCAGCGGTAAGCGAAGCATTGGCGGTGAGATTCGCAATGGCCTGTTTGCTCAATGGATTCTCAACATAATGTCATTTTTCGGCGTATTTATCGAAAAGTTAAACGTAAGCCGTAAAAAAGCGTAAATAAACGGTCGCGAAGGCGCGTTTTTTGGTACTTTTACGATAAGCAATACCCCTCACTATAATGATAATGACCTGCTTCTCTGGAGAAATAACGTGACCAAAACCAGCCATGAGGCGGTGAAAACCCGCCATAAGGAGACTTCTCTCATTTTCCCGGTGTTAGCGCTGGCGGTGCTGGCGTTCTGGGGGTCCAGCCAGTCGCTGCCAGTGATTGTCGGCATCAACGCGCTGGCGCTGGTGGGGATTCTCAGCAGTGCGTTCAGCGTGGTGCGCCACGCGGATGTGCTGGCGCATCGCCTCGGCGAGCCGTACGGTTCCCTGATCCTGAGCCTGTCGGTAGTGATTCTGGAAGTCAGTCTTATCTCCGCGCTGATGGCCACCGGCGACGCCGCGCCGACGTTAATGCGCGACACCCTGTATTCGATCATTATGATTGTCAGCGGCGGTCTGGTGGGCGTGGCGCTGCTGCTGGGCGGACGCAAGTTCGCTACGCAATATGTCAATCTCTTCGGTATTAAGCAGTATCTGATCGCCCTCTTTCCGCTGGCGGTGATCGTGCTGGTCTTTCCGATGGCGCTGCCGGGCGGCAATTTTTCTACCGCGCAGTCGCTGCTGGTGGCGATGATTTCGGCGGCAATGTACGGCGTATTCCTGTTGATTCAGACCAAAACGCACCAGAGCCTGTTTGTTTACGAACATGAAGACGAGAGCGATGACGATGACCCGCATCATGGCAAACCGTCGGCGCACGGCAACCTGTGGCACGCGGCCTGGCTGGTGGTGCACCTGATTGCTGTCATCGCCGTGACCAAAATGAACGCTAATCCGCTGGAAGGGCTGCTCAGTCACCTGAACGCGCCGGTGTCGTTCACCGGTTTCCTGGTCGCGCTGCTGATCCTCTCGCCGGAAGGCCTGGGGGCGCTGAAAGCCGTGCTCAATAACCAGGTACAGCGCGCGATGAATCTGTTTTTCGGCTCGGTGCTGGCGACCATCTCCCTGACGGTGCCGACGGTGACGATTATCGCCATCCTGACCGGCAATGAATTGCAGTTTGCGCTTGGCGCGCCGGAAATGGTGGTGATGCTCGCCGCCCTGATGCTGTGCCAGATTTCGTTTTCGACCGGGCGCACCAATGTACTGAACGGTAGCGCGCATCTGGCGCTGTTCGCCGCGTATCTGATGACGATTTTTGCGTAGAGGTTAAGGCGGAGCGCTGCGCCTGCATGGCAGGCGCGCCACATGCATCATCCCAACGCAGATACGCCCATAAAAAAACCCCGCTATGCGGGGTTTTGCTTTTTACGACCGGGTCAGTTAATGCTCGGTGTCGAGTTCCGGGAAGCTTTTCACCAGATCGTCGATGGCTTTGATCTGCGTGAGGAACGCTTCCAGTTTCGCGAGCGGCAGCGCGGACGGGCCGTCGCATTTCGCGTTTTCCGGGTCCGGGTGCGCTTCGATAAACAGACCGGCGATACCGGTCGCCATGCCGGCGCGGGCAAGCTCCGTTACCTGAGCGCGACGACCGCTGGACGCGGCGCCGAACGGGTCGCGGCACTGCAGCGCGTGGGTGACGTCAAAGATTACCGGCGCGTTGCCAGAGACTTTCTTCATGACGCCAAAACCCAGCATGTCAACGACAAGGTTGTCGTAACCAAAGTTGGTGCCGCGATCGCACAGGATAACCTGCTCGTTGCCGCCTTCTTTGAATTTATCCACGATGTTGCCAATCTGGCCGGGGCTGATGAACTGCGGTTTTTTGACGTTGATAACGGCACCGGTTTTCGCCATCGCTTCGACGAGATCGGTCTGACGGGCCAGGAACGCCGGCAGCTGGATAACATCCACCACATCCGCGACCGGCTGCGCCTGCTCGGCGGTGTGAACGTCGGTGATGATTTTCACGCCGAAGGTCTGCTTCAGTTCCTGGAAAATTTTCATGCCTTCTTCAAGGCCCGGGCCGCGGTAAGAGTGAATCGAGGAGCGGTTGGCTTTATCAAAAGAGGCTTTGAAGACGTAAGGAATGCCGAGCTTCTGGGTCACGGTGACATAATGCTCACAGATGCGCATCGCAAGATCGCGCGATTCCAGCACGTTCATCCCGCCAAACAGTACGAACGGAAGATCGTTCGCTACATTAATGTCGCCAATGCTAACCACTTTTTGTTTCATATTGTCGCCTTTATCCTGTGTAAATCGGTACACTGCCGCCGCTTAGTGCAGGGTAACCTGCTTATGCGAAATCGAGTTAATCTGCGCCCGAATCATCTCGCTAATGGGATCTTCGGGGCACTGCTCCACAAAATAGCTTAAATCATTCAGCGCCACGTGCTCGCAGTCGAGCTGGGCATAAATCAGCCCGCGGTCGCGGATTTCATAGGGGTCTTCCGGATTGAACTCCAGCAACGCCTCGCTGGCGCGCAGGGCAAGCTCCATCTGCCGCTCTTCCATCAGCGCGGATTTCAGCGTATCGAGCAGCTTGCGGATCACCAGAATATGTTCGGACTCTTCGAGGTCATCCATATACAGCTCGGCCACCGGGCTGATATTGCCCTTGAGCCAGACTTCGAGCGTATGTTCGTCAAGCGTCTCACCGTTAAATGGATTGATGAGCCACATTTCGCCATCCATCCAGTCGGCGCGCAGAATAAGCTGCGTCGGGAAAATCACCGGCATGAGCGGAATATCGAGACGGCCTGCGATCCACAGCAGGATAGCCCCGAGCGAGACCGCGCTGCCCTGGCGATTTTTCAGCACTTTGTCGAGCCACAGGGCGTCAGAGAGACGGTAGACGCCGCGCGCGTCGCTAAAGCCCCATTCGCCATAGAACAACTCCAGCAGACGCTCAAGCTGCGAGTCCTGATGCGAGCCCTGGCAAATCTCTTCGCGGGCCAGACGCACCAGGCTCTCCAGCTGGTCGTAAACATCCTGCGCCGGAAAATCGTCGCGAATATGCTGTGAAACCAGAATCATGCCGTCACAGAGCGGCGCGTTGTTAAACTGAAAATCGGCCAACGACTTCATATTAACCCCAATAGCGGTATTTTGGTGGTGGCGAGTTTCACGATGATGTAGAGCACCACCAGCCCAAGCAGGAAAGCTACCCAGCGAACCTGCTGGCTGCGCGGGCGACGCCCGAGCGCGATAAAGCCTAAAACGATGTAGATGATAACGCCAAAGAGTTTTTCAGTCAGCCACGCGCCCTGCGGGGTGAACGGATAAAAATGGGTGATCAGCACCAGCGCGACGCCGCTGCCGAGCAGCACGGTGTCGTTGACGTGCGGCACAATGCGTACCCAGCGCTTGCCCGACATCGCCGAGCCGCGGTATTGCCACCAGTAGCGCAAAATAAAAAGACTGATGGAAATAGCCACCGTCAGAAGATGTAAGTGTTTTACTGCAAAGTAAGCGGCCATGCTGCCCTACTCCTGTGTGTTGCGATAATGTCCCAGCGTCAGACGCTCGTTGCCGCCGTAGTCGCGGCAGGTTTCGACGCCCTGGTAACCCGCGCGTGTGAAAAGCGCACGCACCGCCTCGCCCTGTCGCCAGCCATGTTCTAACAGTAACCAGCCGTCGTTTTCAAGGAAGCGGCGCGCCCCGGCGATTATCGCGTCGAGATCGGCAAGCCCCGCGTTTTGCGCCACCAGCGCGCTTTTGGGCTCAAAACGCACATCGCCCTGCGTCAGATGCGGATCGTCGCCGTCGATATACGGAGGATTGCTGACAATAAGCGAAAAACGCGCGTCCGTCAGTGCGCAAAACCAGTGACTTTGCAAAACAGTGACGTTATCGATGCCAAGCCGCTGCGCGTTGCGTTTTGCAAGCTCAACAGCCTGCGGCACAACATCCAGCGCCGTCACCTGACAGTCGGGCCGCTCAGAGGCGAGCGCCAGCGCAATTGCGCCGGTGCCCGTGCCAAGATCGAGAATTCGACACGGCGCGGCGGGCAGACGCGCCAGCGCCTGCTCCACCAGACATTCGGTATCGGGACGGGGGATAAGCGTCGCCGCAGAGACCTCAAGCGGCAACGACCAGAATTCGCGCTGGCCTGTCAGATACGCCACCGGCTCGCCCTGGACGCGGCGCGCCAGCAGGGCATCGAGCCGCGTGAGCTCATCGTCAGTCAGCGCGGTTTCGCCAAAGGCGAGGATAAACGTGCGCGTCCTGCCGGTTACAAAACCCAGCAGGATTTCCGCGTCGCGGCGCGGCGATTCGCTTTCAGTGAGGCGGTGGATGGCCTGTTTCAGCCACTGCTGATACTCCATCACTCCTGCTCGGCCAGCGCCGCCAGTTGATCCGCCTGATGTTCCTGGATTATCGGCTCGATAAGCGCATCCAGCTTGCCTTCCATCACTTCGTCGAGGCGGTAGAGCGTCAGGTTGATACGGTGATCGGTCACGCGGCCCTGCGGGAAGTTGTACGTGCGGTTGCGATCGGAACGATCGCCGCTGCCCAGCAGGTTACGACGCGTCGAGGCTTCCGCCTGCTGGCGTTTCGCCACTTCAGCGGCGTGAATGCGCGCGCCCAGCACCGCCAACGCTTTGGCTTTGTTTTTATGCTGCGAGCGTTCATCCTGGCACTCGACCACGATGCCGGTCGGCAGGTGGGTGATACGAATGGCGGAATCGGTGGTGTTAACGTGCTGACCGCCCGCGCCGGAGGAGCGGAAGGTATCGATACGCAAATCTGCCGGGTTGATATCCGGCAGTTCGGCTTCCGGCAGTTCCGGCATCACCGCCACGGTGCACGCAGACGTGTGAATGCGGCCCTGGGATTCCGTCGCCGGCACGCGCTGGACACGATGACCGCCGGATTCGAATTTCAGCCGCCCGTAGACGCCCTCGCCGCTGATTTTGGCGATGACTTCTTTATAGCCGCCATGCTCGCCTTCGCTGGCGCTCATGATCTCCACACGCCAGCGGCGGGATTCGGCGTAACGGCTATACATGCGAAAGAGATCGCCTGCGAACAGCGCGGCTTCATCGCCGCCAGTGCCCGCACGCACTTCCACGAAGGCGTTGCGCTCGTCGTCCGGATCTTTTGGCAACAGCAACAGCTGAAGCTCCTGCTCCAGCGCTTCGCCTTTCGCTTTCGCGTCAAGCAGCTCATCCTGCGCCATATCGCGCATTTCCGGGTCGCTTAACATCAGACGCGCGGTTTCCATATCTTCCTGTACCTGGCGCCACTCAAGGAAACAGCGCGAAACGTCGCTCAGCTGGGCATACTCACGCGACAGCGCGCGAAAACGCTCCTGGTCGGCAAGCGTACCCGCATCGCCCAGCAGAGCCTGAACTTCTTCATGACGCTCCTGCAAGGCTTCCAGTTTGGCAACGATAGAAGGCTTCATAGGCGGTAGATCACCCTGTAATTAGAATTGTGTTGTGCTACTCCAGCCCGAGGCTGTTGCGCAGAATATGCAGGCGTTCATCATCCCCGTCACGGGCAGCCTGCTGAAGAGATTTGGTTGGGGTGTGGATCAGGCGGTTGGTCAGCCGGCGCGCCAGATCCTGCATGATGGCTTCGGCGTCGCCGCCGGCGCGCAGCGCGGCCAGCGCTTTGCTGGTGAGCTCTTCGCGCACCTGCTCGGCCTGCGCGCGGTATTCACGGATGGTCTCGCTGACGCTCTGGGCGCGCAACCAGGCCATAAATTCGTGGGCTTCCTGCTCGACGATAGACTCCGCCTGCACCGCCGCCGCTTTACGCTGCGCCATGTTGTGCTGGATGATGCTCTGGAGATCGTCGACGCTGTACAGGTAGGCGTTGGCAAGTTTGCCAACTTCCGGCTCGACATCACGCGGCACCGCGATATCCACCAGCAGCATCGGCTGGTTGCGGCGGGCCTTCAGCGCGCGCTCCATCATTCCTTTGCCGATAATCGGCAGCGGACTCGCGGTGGAGCTGATAATGATATCGGCGTCTTTCAGCCGTTCGTCTATCTCGCCAAGCCCGATAACTTCCGCGCCCACTTCATCCGCCAGGCGCTGGGCGCGCTCGCGGGTGCGGTTAGCGATAATCATCTTCTGAACGTGGTGTTCGCGCAGGTGACGAGCCGCCAGTTCGATGGTTTCGCCCGCGCCGACCAGCATGACAGTGACTGTTGAGAGCGATTCGAAAATCTGGCGCGCCAGCGTACAGGCGGCGAACGCCACCGAAACAGCACTGGCGCCGATATCGGTTTCGGTACGCACGCGTTTGGCAACCGAGAAGGACTTCTGGAACATGCGCTCCAGTTCGCTGGCGTTGGCATGGCCGCGACCAGAATCGGCAAAGGCTTTTTTCACCTGGCCTAAAATCTGCGGCTCGCCGAGCACCAGCGAATCCAGCCCGCTGGCGACGCGCATCAGGTGGCTGACCGCGTCGTTATCGTGGTGCCAGTAAAGACTGTTGCGCACTTCCGCTTCATCAAGCTTGTGGTAATCGCACAGCCAGCGGACCAGTTTATCGTGCAGGTTGTCCTGTTCTTCAACGCTCAGATAAAGCTCCGTGCGGTTGCACGTAGAAAGCACCACCCCGCCCTGCACCATCGGCTGCGACAGCAGGCTTTCCAGCGCCTGGTCGAGCGTATCCGGCGAAAACGTCACGCGTTCTCGCAGCGAAACAGGAGCCGTTTTGTGGTTGATGCCGAGAGCTAACAGAGTCATGGAGCGGGAATAGTACCAGCGTTGATAAGGTTTGCTGTGCGCATCATACAGGATGCGTAAGGTCAATAAAAGAGAACCGCCTCTTTTGGAGTAATAGACAGATTCATGATTTAAGACAACTTGACCATAGACGCCCTTAGCCCCGGACGCTAGCATGAAGGGTTATAACCTCAATCAACATCAAGGATTTGTTCCTGTTATGGCGATTTCTTCTGTGCGTTTTTGGTCTCTCGCCCCACTGGCGAGCCTGGTGCTGACCGCCTGCGTCAGCCATGCCCCGCAAGGCCCCGGCAAAAGCCCCGACTCCTCCCAGTGGCGACAGCATCAGGAGCAGGTAAAAAACCTGGCCCAGTTCCAGACCCGCGGCGCCTTCGCCTGGCTTTCCGATCAGCAGAAAGTCTATGCGCGCTTCTTCTGGCAGCAGACCGGTAAAGAAAACTATCGCCTGCTGCTCACCAACCCGCTCGGCAGCACCGAGCTTGAGCTGAATGCAAAGCCGGGCGCGGTTGAGCTGGTGGATAACAAAGGCCAGCATTATCAGGCGACGGACGCGGAAGAGATGATTGGCAAGCTGACCGGCATGCCGATTCCGCTCAACAGCCTGCGCCAGTGGATTGTCGGCCTGCCGGGCGACGCGACTGATTATTCGCTCGACGACCAGTACCGCCTGCGTGAAGTCAACTACACGCAGAACGGCAAAACCTGGAAAGTGGTTTACGGCGGCTACGACACGAAAACCCAGCCAGCGATGCCGTCGAACCTGGAGCTGCGCGAAGGCGATCAGCGCATCAAGCTGAAAATGGATAACTGGATTGTTAAATAATGACCCGTTGGCCCTCTCCGGCGAAGCTTAATCTCTTCTTATATATCACTGGTCGTCGCGAGGACGGCTATCACAATCTGCAAACGCTGTTTCAGTTTCTCGACTATGGCGACACGGTGCTGATTACGCCGCGCCGCGACGGGCAGTTGCGCCTGGTGACGCCCTTTGACGGTGTGGCGGAAGAAGACAATTTAATCATGCGCGCCGCGCGACTGCTGATGACGCACGCCCGCGAGGCCGGACGGCTGCCCCAGGGCGCCGGCGCGGATCTCGGGGTTGAAAAGCGTCTGCCGATGGGCGGCGGGCTCGGCGGCGGTTCATCGAACGCCGCGACGGTGCTGGTGGCGCTCAATCATCTCTGGCAGACCGGGCTTAGCGAAGACGCGCTGGCAACGCTTGGCGTGCGCCTCGGCGCCGACGTGCCGGTCTTCGTGCGTGGTCGGGCGGCGTTCGCTGAAGGCGTTGGGGAGCTTCTGACGCCCGCCTCCCCGCCGGAGAAATGGTATCTGGTGGCGCACCCTGGCGTCAGCATTCCGACACCGGTGATTTTTACCGATCCTGAGCTGACGCGCGATACGCCCGTCCGGTCAATGGAAACGTTGCTGAAATGTGAATTTCGCAACGATTGCGAGCATATCGCAAGAAAACGTTTTCGTGAGGTTGATGCCGCGCTTTCCTGGCTGTTAGAATACGCGCCGTCGCGCCTGACCGGCACCGGAGCTTGTGTGTTTGCTGAATTTAACACCGAATCCGAGGCCCGCCGGGTGCTTGAGAAAGCCCCGGAATGGCTGAAAGGTTTTGTTGCGCGAGGCGTCAACCACTCTCCGTTACAGCAAGCCATCGCCGGGCAAACTGAGTCCTGGTGACAACGTCACCCCTGTTCCAGACGTTGCGCCATGCTCTTTAAATACACCGCCTGGATGGCGAACCTGCTTCCTGTCGCGTTTTGCGGCGCCGCCATCCACCACTGGACGCATGCCTGAGGTTCTTCTCGTGCCTGATATGAAGCTTTTTGCTGGTAACGCCACCCCGGAACTAGCACAACGTATTGCCAACCGCCTGTACACTTCCCTCGGCGACGCTGCTGTCGGTCGCTTTAGCGACGGCGAAGTCAGCGTACAAATCAATGAAAATGTACGCGGTGGTGATATTTTCATCATCCAGTCCACTTGTGCCCCCACCAACGACAACCTGATGGAACTGGTTGTTATGGTCGACGCCCTGCGCCGCGCTTCCGCAGGTCGTATTACCGCCGTTATCCCCTATTTTGGTTATGCCCGTCAGGACCGTCGCGTGCGTTCTGCGCGTGTGCCGATCACCGCGAAAGTGGTGGCGGATTTCCTGTCAAGCGTTGGGGTTGACCGCGTTCTCACTGTGGACCTGCACGCAGAACAGATTCAGGGCTTCTTCGATGTGCCGGTAGACAACGTATTCGGCAGCCCGATTCTGCTGGAAGATATGCTGCAGCAGAACCTGGATAACCCGATCGTGGTTTCTCCGGACATCGGCGGCGTGGTGCGCGCCCGCGCCATCGCTAAACTGCTTAACGACACCGACATGGCGATTATCGACAAGCGCCGTCCGCGCGCCAACGTCTCTCAGGTGATGCATATCATCGGTGACGTGGCAGGCCGCGACTGCGTACTGGTTGACGACATGATCGACACCGGCGGCACCCTGTGCAAAGCCGCGGAAGCGCTGAAAGAGCGCGGCGCGAAACGTGTTTTCGCCTACGCCACCCACCCTATCTTCTCCGGTAACGCGCTTAACAACCTGCGCAACTCCGTGATTGATGAAGTGGTGGTTTGCGACACTATCCCGCTGGCGGAAGAGATCAAGGCGCTGCCCAACGTGCGCACCCTGACCCTCTCCGGCATGCTGGCCGAGGCGATTCGTCGTATCAGCAACGAAGAATCTATCTCCGCTATGTTCGAACATTAATCGGACTGTGCTTAAAAACCCGCTACGGCGGGTTTTTTTATTCCTTTATTTTTATTTGTATGATTTATCAATTCATCATCATATATTGATTGAGATGATGAGATCATGGACCGCGTATCGTGAACACTCAGTATCTTTCGCAAATTCTTCCTTTCCGCGCGCTGGTGGAGGCCTGCTGGCGTGAAAAATACACGCTTTCCCGGCTGAGCCGCGACCTGATTGCGGGTATCACAGTCGGGATCATCGCCATTCCGCTCGCAATGGCGCTGGCTATCGGCAGTGGCGTGCCGCCGCAGTACGGACTTTATACCTCTGCCGTCGCCGGGATCGTGATCGCGCTGAGCGGCGGGTCGCGCTTTAGCGTCTCCGGGCCAACCGCCGCGTTTGTTGTAATCCTCTATCCTGTCGCCCAGCAGTTCGGGCTGTCGGGCCTGCTGGTGGCGACGCTCATGTCCGGCGTGTTCCTGGTGCTGTTTGGCCTCGCGCGCTTCGGGCGGCTGATCGAATATATTCCGCTGCCGGTGACGCTCGGCTTTACCTCCGGCATCGGTATTACCATCGCCACCATGCAGATCAAAGATTTCTTCGGCCTTGAGATGGCGCACGTGCCGGAACACTATCTGCCGAAAGTGGCGGCGCTGGCGATGGCGCTGCCGGGTTTTAACGCCGGCGATGCGGCGATCGGTGTTGTCACGCTGGCAGTGCTGATCCTCTGGCCGCGTCTTGGCATCCGGCTGCCGGGGCATTTACCTGCGCTGCTGGCGGGCTGCGCGGTCATGGGTATTGTGCATCTGCTTGGCGGCAACGTTGCCACCATCGGCTCGCGCTTCCACTACCTGCTCGCGGACGGCACCCAGGGCAGCGGCATTCCACCGCTTCTGCCGCAGCTGATGCTGCCGTGGGATCTGCCGGGCTCAGGCTTTACGCTGAGCCTCGATTCGCTGCGCGCCCTGCTGCCCGCCGCGTTTTCGATGGCGATGCTCGGGGCTATCGAGTCGCTGCTGTGCGCGGTGGTGCTGGACGGCATGACCGGCACGCGTCATAACGCGAACAGCGAGCTTATCGGTCAGGGGCTCGGCAATCTGGTGGCGCCGTTTTTTGGCGGTATCACCGCGACTGCCGCCATCGCCCGCTCGGCGGCGAATGTGCGCGCCGGGGCCACCTCGCCTGTCGCTGCCGTTTTTCACGCGCTGCTGGTGCTGCTGGCCCTGCTGGCGCTGGCGCCGCTGCTCTCGTGGCTGCCGCTCTCGGCGATGGCCGCGCTACTTTTGATGGTGGCGTGGAACATGAGCGAGGCGCATAAGGTTATCGGCCTGCTGCGCCGCGCGCCGCAGGACGATATCATCGTGATGCTGCTGTGCATGTCGCTGACGGTGCTGTTTGATATGGTTATCGCCATCAGCGTCGGCGTGGTGCTGGCCTCGCTGCTGTTTATGCGCCGGGTGGCGCGGATGACGCGGGTTGCACCGCTTAACGTTAGCGTGCCGGATGACACGCTGGCCGTACGGATAACCGGGCCGCTGTTTTTCGCCGCGGCGGAAGGCGTCTTTACGCCGCTGCTGGCGCAGGCGGCGGGCAAACGGGTTATCGTGATGCAGTGGGACGCGGTGCCGGTGCTGGATGCAGGCGGTCTTGATGCGTTACAGCGCTTTATTGAACGCCTGCCGGAGGGCTGCGAGCTGCGCCTGTGTCATCTGGAATTCCAGCCGCTGCGCACGCTGGCGCGCGCAGGCGTCCAGCCCATCCCTGGGCGTCTCGCGTTCTTCCCGGACAGCCACGCGGCCTTAGCCGCACACTAAGTTAAGTTAACGCGCAGGCGCAGCCCCCTGCGCCTGCATCAGCGCGCCAAACGCCTGTTGCAGCCAGCCCAACACTTCCGGCGTCATCCAGGTGCCTTTAGAGAGATGCGGCTCGCGCATCATCGCCTCCCGAAATTTCTGCTGCGTTTGCGGGTTACGCCCCGCGAACGACTCAAACAGCGCCAGCCAGTGCGCGGCGAGCCCGCGCGCCTCTTCGCTTTCAGGATCGAGCTGCGCGTCTACCGCTTCATGCAGTTTCGCCACCAGCGGCGGCCACTCCATCATGCGATCGAAATAGTGCTCGCGGGTGAACGCAAACTCTTCCGGCGTCAGATAGCGCTGGTAGATAGCGAGCTTACTCTCGGCAAACGCGTGCGTTATCCAGTCGATGATATCAGGCGTAATCCCGGTCTGGTCGCGCATCATGGGTTCGGCAGCATGCATTTCATTAAGGCGCGTCAGAAACGCCGGATTGCCGGCGGTATCGCGCTCCAGCGTCTCCATCCAGCGTGTGGCGAGCGCCTGCGCGGCCGGGTCGCTTACCGACATACCCCGACGCACGGCTTCCTTTACCTCACTCACCAGCGCCGCCCACTGCGCCTCGCGATCGGTATTTTGCTGCGCGAACGGCAGCTGTTTCAGTTCGTCCGGGGAAAACCATTTCTCATACATCGTCATCAACTCCAGTGTCTTAAGCCATTCCTGAAGATCCGGTTCGTCGCCCGCCAGAAGCCCTTCACGCAGCGCCACCAGCCGGTCGCGCAGCGTCTCGGTACGTTTGAGCTGCGCGTTAAGCATGGCGATTTGCGTGTCGATAACCTCCGGCAGCGTCACGCTACCGCTCTCCAGGCACTCCCGCACCTGCGCCAGGCTCAGCCCCATCCGCGTTAGCGCCTGAATATGATGCAGACGCTGAATATCATCACGGTTATAGAGCCGATAGCCGGCGGCAGTACGGCCGGAGGGAATGAGCAGCCCGAGGCTTTCGTAGTGGTGTAGCGTGCGAACCGTCAGTCCGGCGCGCTTCGCGAGTTCACCCACCTGTAGCAACATAAACGCTCTCCTCTTCCCTTGCGAAGTCCACTGTGAGCCCTGACGTAACGTGAGGGTCAAGAGACTACCATAAAAAAAGCTCCCGACCGGCGGGAGCTTTTTCACAGCATTTAAGCATTAGCTGGAGTGATGGTTTCGCTTACAGCGTTTATCATAATGGCGCACCCACCAGTAGCGATCGCATACCTGTTCATGACCGCCGATACGGGCGCCCGCAAGCCAGAGCACAGCCCCGACAAAAATACTCAATATGGCGCCGTGCGCGAAAAATTGTGGCAGATTAAGCTGCGGCAACTGGTTAAGAATGGAGTAACCGACCCCGACGACCATGACAACTAACCCCAGCCCCATCAAAAAGTTGCCGAGCAACGACGCGTTTTTGCGTTTCATAGTCACCTCCGGAATGTTGGGCGGGAAAGTATCCCTGCGATTTATGTGTAAAGTATAGGCAACGCTTATGCGTGAGGGTTGCGCCGGGGATCACATTTATGAACATTCCAGGAACGAAACTTTACAAATAAGCCAATGAATTGAATGAAAATCTAATTATTCATGACAGTGATTATTGATTTTGCCGCCCCGCCGCGTCGCGGTTTTGTGATCTGCGCGGCGTCACAGTAAACTACGCCGCAAACAGAGATGTTCAGGAACAATAACGTGACGATTAAACTGATAGTGGGCCTTGCCAACCCCGGCGCGGAATATGCTGCCACTCGCCATAACGCGGGCGCATGGTATGTAGATTTGCTGGCGGAACGCTTTCGCGCGCCGCTGAAAGAAGAAGCCAAATTTTTTGGTTATACCTCGCGCATTAATATCAACGGCAATGATGTGCGTCTGCTGGTGCCGACCACTTTTATGAACCTGAGCGGTAAGGCTGTGGCGGCGTTGGCCACCTTTTACCGCATCACGCCCGATGAAATCCTGGTCGCGCATGATGAGCTGGATCTCCCGCCGGGCGTGGCGAAATTCAAGCTCGGCGGCGGTCACGGCGGTCATAACGGCCTGAAAGACATCATCAGCAAGCTTGGCAATAACCCGAACTTTCATCGTTTACGACTCGGCATTGGTCATCCGGGCGATAAAAATAAAGTTGTCGGTTTTGTACTTGGCAAACCGCCGGTCAGCGAGCAAAAGCTCATAAACGAGGCCGTTGACGAAGCGGCGCGCTGCACCGAAATCTGGCTGCAGGACGGCTTAACCAAAGCCACTAATCGCCTGCACAGTTTTAAAGCGCAATAACCGGCGCGGCGGCGCGGCGCGAGGGTGATTTCTCCCCCGTTGCGCGCCTGTTACGTGTATAATAGCCAAATAACACCATTTCTCATCATCGGGTTATTTCTAACCCCCTGATAAACCAGCAATTAAGGTAATGTAAAACATGGGATTCAAATGCGGTATCGTCGGCTTGCCGAACGTCGGTAAATCCACTCTGTTCAATGCGCTGACCAAAGCAGGTATTGAGGCGGCGAACTTCCCGTTCTGTACCATTGAGCCGAACACCGGCGTCGTGCCTATGCCCGATCCGCGTCTGGACAAGATTGCCGAGATAGTCAAGCCGCAGCGCATTCTGCCGACCACGATGGAGTTTGTGGACATCGCGGGCCTGGTGAAAGGCGCGTCGAAAGGCGAAGGTCTGGGCAACCAGTTCCTGACCAACATTCGCGAAACCGAAGCTATCG
The DNA here is from genome assembly GCF_001277195.1 of Cronobacter muytjensii ATCC 51329. Lineage (NCBI taxonomy): Bacteria > Pseudomonadati > Pseudomonadota > Gammaproteobacteria > Enterobacterales > Enterobacteriaceae > Cronobacter > Cronobacter muytjensii. The sequence goes on along the minus strand of NZ_CP012268.1, from coordinate 1,536,254 downwards.
GCCACGTGGTGCGCTGCTTTGAAAACGACAACATCATCCACGTCGCGGGCAAAGTGAACCCGGCAGAAGATATTGACACCATCAATACCGAGCTGGCGCTCTCTGACCTCGACACCTGCGAGCGTGCGATTCATCGCATCTCCAAGAAAGCCAAAGGCGGCGACAAAGACGCCAAAGCCGAGCTGGCCGTGCTGGAAAAATGCCTGCCGCAGCTCGAAAACGCCGGTATGCTGCGCGCGCTGGATCTGAGCAAAGAAGAGAAAGATCTCATCAAATACCTGAGCTTCCTGACGCTCAAGCCGACCATGTACATCGCGAACGTCAACGAAGATGGTTTTGAGAACAACCCGTTCCTCGACCAGGTCCGTGAAATCGCCGCGAAAGAAGGGTCTGTCGTCGTGCCGGTGTGCGCCGCCGTGGAATCCGATATCGCTGAGCTCGACGATGAAGAGCGCGATGAATTCATGCAGGAACTGGGCCTTGAAGAGCCGGGCCTGAACCGCGTGATCCGCGCCGGTTATTCCCTGCTGAACCTGCAAACCTACTTCACCGCAGGCGTGAAAGAAGTGCGCGCATGGACCATCCCGGTTGGCGCGACCGCGCCGCAGGCGGCCGGTAAAATCCACACCGACTTTGAAAAAGGCTTTATCCGCGCGCAAACCATCGCCTATGACGATTTCATCACCTACAAAGGCGAACAGGGCGCGAAAGAAGCGGGCAAAATGCGCGCGGAAGGGAAAGACTACATCGTCAAAGATGGCGACATCATGAACTTCCTGTTCAACGTCTAAAGAAAATGTGCGCCGTATGAGGTTGTATTACCTCTCCTGAGGCAAACTTATTAAAATCCACGCCATCGCGTGGATTTTTGTTTTTATGTTTAGACACGCATTCAGAGCGACGGGCGATTACGAATAACGCCGCGGTTTCTCTCAGGCAGTCAGATTTATCGCTAAGCGCAGGAGAAAAGCGTGTACACTGCTGCGCTCTTTAACGTAAGCGCCCGGGAGGCAACAGTATGAACGAAGGCCCATTGACCGAAAAAGAGCTGCAATGGCTTGACGATATGCTGGAAAAATATGGCAGCGAGGAGTCGATTGTCGATGTCGCCGAGCTGGATGGCCTGCTGACCGCCGTGCTTTCCGGCCCACGCAGCATTGAACCGAGCGAATGGCTGGTGGCGCTCTGGGGCGGACAAAACCGCATTCCGCGCTGGAGCAACGAGCGTGAGATGAACCGCTTTATGGAACTGTGCTTCCAGCATATGAACGATATCGCCGATCGCCTCGCGGAGTTCCCGGAGCAGTTCGATCCGCTGTTTGGCGAGCGCGAGACCGAAGGCCAGGCGTTCACCGTGGTGGAAGAGTGGTGCTTTGGCTATATGCGCGGCGTGACGCTGAGCGACTGGTCGTCGCTGCCGGAGACGTTACAGCCCGCGCTGGACGCCATCGCCCTGCACGGCAAAGAAGAAAACTTCCCGCAGCTGGAGGCGCTTTCACCGCAAGAGCTGGAAGAACGTTTCGCCGCTATCCGCCCCGCCGCGCTGGCTTTACACGATTACTGGATTGCGCAGCCGGACGCGATTCCTGAGCCGCAGCAACCGGTAGTGTCCGAACAGAAACCGGGGCGTAACGATCCCTGTTTTTGCGGCAGCGGTAAAAAATATAAGCAGTGCTGTCTGCACTAAATATGATGCGCCTGCGGGCGCATTTTTTATGCCTCAACAGGCTCAGAAAGCCTGTTTAAGGGGTGCCATCACGCTTTACTGGCGATAAAAAAGTCGCACCTGCATGCCAGGGCCAGCCGCAAAATAAACCGCTAACGATAATCCTGCTAAAATTCGCCGGCTCGCTTTATCGTTTTTTCGTCACGCAGGCGTCAGTTTATTGCTCGCCGCCTTCGCGGTTTTTCTGCAAATTGTCGCGTCCCACCCCGCCAATAAATGGCAGCCTCAGTTTCAGCGGCGAGACATCCACGCCCATATTCAGCCCCAGCACATTGACCTCAAGGCCCTCTTCCGCGCCCAGCGTGATCCCCGCCACGCCCAACACGGAGATCTGAACGCCGCGCCCTGACGGCGGCAAACCAACGATATGGCGCAGCGAGCGGAAATCCTTACCAATAGCGTTAGCGGGCATATCCAGTTTCAGCGCCGGAACTTCCCGGCCGATATGGGCGATAAACGTATTGCTGTTTGGCCCAGGCCAGACGCGATAAGTCTCAGGCCAGGGCCAGGAGGTGATAGCGGCTTCAATTTGCGGGATCATCGCTTCGGCCTGTGTCCCGCGATGTTCCACCAGCAGACGGGGTTTCGAACCATACCAGTAGCCGTCTGGCGCATTGCGGTTGTGTCGCACTTTCTTACCCGCTCCCCAGCTAATGACTTCATAGCGGTGATAGTGCGTTTCTCCGGCGCGCTTATAGATTATCCACGGATGCACTGCGACCACGCCTTTCCAGCCCCAGGTCGGGGCGGCGTAAACCTGCACCACCGCCAACCCGGCGTTTTTGCGGGGATCGGGCGCCAGCCCCGCAGAGTCGCTGCGGGCGGCCCACCACCCTCGCTGCGCCTCGGGGTCGTGGTGATACACCGCCAGACCGACGCTCACGGCAAGTGAAAGCAGGGTAATGCAAAGAAAACTCAGCGAAAGTGTTTTAATCAGGAACATGCGAAGCCAGATGGGGTGAATAATACGTCATGCGGTACGTTATCCTGGCGCTGCGGTTTTATCCAGCAATGTCCGTTTGCCCCACAGATGCAGCCCCGGCGTTGAGAGCCGCGCATACAACATGCCAGAGCGCGTATTCTCGCCCCTTGCGGCCATACCTCATCCCTTCTCCACCATCCCTACTATCGCGTCGCGCAGTTCCGCTTTTGCCTGCGTGGCGTCAATGGCACCGATCGTCACGGCCCATGAGAGCCCCTCGGCTGCGCCGAACATCGCCCACAGCGCGGCGTCGCGCAGCGTGTCAGCCCCGCGAAACGGCGCAAAAAGCGTGCGGCATTTGGCGATAAAGTCGCAGGCGTACTCCTGGCGTAGTTTTTCCAGCTCCGGCGTACCGGTAAGCGCCGCCATCACGTTCGGCATTTCGCGGCCCTGCAACAGCACACATTCGATATAGGCATCGGCGATGACTGACGCAAGCGGTGCCAGTTCGGGCGTCGTGCGCGCAATCGCCTCGTCCATTTTGCGGTTCTGGCGCTGTTCATACTCGCGATAGAGCGCCGCCAGCAAGCCGGAGCGGCTGGTAAAGTGATCGTACACCACTGGTTTAGTAACGCCCGCCCGTTCCGCCAGCCGGCCCAGCGTCAGCGCCTCGGTGCCCTCGTCGCGGATAATTTCCCAGGCAACGGCCATTAACTGGATGTGCCGCTCATCGCGACTAAGGCGCGTGCGCGTACGGGTGTCAGACATAGGTTTTCTCCTTGACAACATGACCTACCAAAAGTAACTTACCAAAGGTAGGTTACCTTTGGTATATCAGATTACGTCCATTGCCGCCTGATGGCAACGCAGGAGGAGTAAACATGCACGCTTTGATCGTGGTTTCCCATCCGTCAGAACACTCTCTGTCCCACAGCGTCGCGCATGCGCTGGCCGACGGCGTGAAAAGCGCCAGCGCGCAGCACAGCGTGGAGATTGCCGACCTCACCCGCGAAGGCTTCAACCCGGTGTTTAACGAGGGCGACTACGCGGCGTTTATGAAAACCGCGCCGGTGCCGCCGGACGTCGCGAAAGAGCAGGCACGCATCGATAACGCCGACGCGCTGGTGCTGGTTTTTCCGGTCTACTGGTGGTCGATGCCCGGGTTGCTGAAAGGCTGGATCGATCGCGTCTTCGCGAACGGCTGGGCGTATGAAGAACGCCCTGAGGGCGGGATCGTGAAAAAGCTGGGGCATCTGCCGGTACACCTGGTCGGCATCGGCGGAGCGGATCGCAAAACGTACGAGAAACATGATTACCGCCAGGCGTACCACACGCAGATAGCTCACGGGATTTTCGACTACTGCGGCGCGCCGGTTATCAACAATGCGCTGCTGTTTCTGCCGGATCTCAGTACGCCCGACGCCGCAACCGACCGGGCACGCGCGATCGGCGCGAAGATCTTCGCCGCCCGGGCGTAACGCACGTTACGCCTGCGAAAGACCGGCGGCCTCCAGCAGCGCCTGCCAGCGCGCGTCAGTCTCACCACTGGTTTTCGCCGCCCGTTTCGCCAGCCGTTCCGGCTTGCCCCACAGCCGGAACAGCACAGCGCAGGCCTCGTCAGGCGATAAATCGCGAAACGCCATCGCCAGCGCATGCAGCAGATCGGCGTCTTCCGACGGTGAAAGTTTTAGCTTTAGCGCGTCGGTAGCGCAGCGAAGGCACGCCACCAGGGCGGGCGCCGTCCGGGCGTTAAGCGCATAGCGCGCCACAAAGGCGTTAATGAAACCATCCTGTACCGACTGGTGCTCGTCATCCAGCAGCGCCATATAATCCGCCAGCAGCGGGAAATACGCCTCGCTCGCCAGCGCCAGCCCGAAAACGGCGTAGCTGCCCGGCATACAGCATTTTTCCGCCTGCGCGTCACTGTACCACTCATACTGGCGCATCGCCGCGCGCGCGTAACGCTCAAGCGCCGGATGCAGCCTTTCAAACGTCAGCGCGTTGGCGAAAAACCGGTGCGTGTCATTGCGCGCGAGGCCCTTCACTGGCAACCCGTGCTTCGCGCCAGACTTCAGCTTAAGGGCATAGCTGCGCGGGAATTCATGGGCCAGCAGTCGACACAGAAACGCCAGCGCCTGCTCATAGGCCGCAGCCGTCTCCTCGCGGATCTGCACCGTCACCTGCGCGATAACATCGTTAGCGGCGCATTTCACCTGCTCGCTCTCAAACGTCGCTACGTCCTGCGCCAGCACGCCGGTGCCGGTTTTCAGATACGCGGCGGCTTTTTTAATGCCGAGCTGCTGCGCCAGCGTCAGAAGTTGCAGCCCTTTCGATTTGCTGTAAGAGGGCTCAAAACGCAGGATGATCACGGCGGTATACAGCAACAGTTCGCTTTCGTCTGCCGCAGGCGGCGGCGTGTCGGGCCTGCGCTCATACTGCCGCTCGCGCCAGGCGTTCTCCTGCACCGTAAACCAGCGCGGCAGACACTCGCGCTCCACATAGTCGCTCAGAAGATACGCTATCCAGTGGCGGTGTTCGGCAAGCGCGGCGCTGCCCTTATTCAGTTGCTGGATGCGCTCGCAGTCGCGCAACAGCGCCGGAAGATCCGGCTGCGGGAAGAGGTCATGATTTAGCGCGTTACCGCAATAAAAAAGCGTCGACGTCGGATCGGTTGGCGCGTCGCCCTTCTCCAGCACGTCGCGCTGATACGCCTGCATCGCCTGACGCAGCTCGTCGATGTATCGCGTATCACGATGCTCAAAGAGCGTGGTCTGCAACAGCCCCTCGCTCGTGGCGAAACGGGCTTCAATATGGAAACGGCAATAGCGGAACGGCGTCTCGCGCCGCAGCATGTCGAGCCGCGCCCCGATAAGCGCCGTCAGCGGCGCGAGCCAGTCGGCGCGCACCTCATCGGGCGACAGCGCGCCGTGCCACCCGGCAGGGTCGTCATCAGCCTCTCCCTCGTCCCTCTCCTCAAGCGTCACCCGACGCGACTCAACATTCAGCATCAGCGAATAGTCGCCCGCGCGCAGCGGATGATCGGGTGGCGCGTCGGGCGACGTAAAGCGTTCCGTGGTGTCGTCGAACCAGCGGTTAATCAGCGCCAGCGCCTGCGGGGCGCGTAATGGGGCAAACACAGACATCGCATTATCCTTTCAGACTGTTGCGAGGGTTATACGCGGCGCGCGCGCGGCGCTCAAGTGCGAAATGTGGTGGCGGGAAAGCGGCAGAATAAACAAAACCCGGCGCGCACGGTCTTGCCGCCTCCGCCTGCGGGCATCGCAGAAACAAGACGTAAGCCGGACATCGCCGGGCGATAGCGCGACACCTGGCCGTCAGGCCGCGGCGCCGCTGGTTTGTGCGGCAAGGTGCGCCGCCCAGAGGCTCGCCACCCATTTCACGCCGCGCGCCGTAAAGCGCGGTTGAGAGAACGTATGCAGGTTTTCGCCCACGCCCGAGCGCAGCGTAAAGTAACCCGCCTGGAGGTGATGGTGCTGCGGCACCAGCGTGCCGTTGGCGCGCTGCATAATGTTGCGCTCCAGCAGGAACTGGCGGAACTCCGGCTCCTTCACCTTGAGCATTTTGCACAGCTGGCGAAAGCCCAGCGACTCTTCAACCTGCACGAAACGGTCAAAGAACTCGGCTTTAGGGGCGAAGAGAGCCAGCTGCTGCTCCGCCCGCTGACGCTTTTCATACTGCTCGGCCCAGGCGCGCGCGGCGGCGGCCGGGTTGGTAAAGTCCGGCAGGCTGGCGTTACGTTCGCGCTCCTGCCAGCGGTCAAGCATTTCAGCGGTAAACGCCGGCGAAATACGCGCGACCGTCAGCAGCGAATCACGTTTGTTTAACAGGAACTCCTGACGCATCTCTCCATCCCGCTCGTAGAGCGTAATGCCGATGGGTTGGGACAGGCGCTGCGCCGTCTCCAGGCTTTTGATCATGCGCTTCACTTCACTGTGGGCAATACCTGTCAACTTAGCGATTTCACGGCTGCTCATTGTGACCGATTGATCCTGAGCATTAAGATTTTCCAGCGGAATCATCATAGGTTTCACCACTCATTCACTGACTCAATTACAACAACACCTGGTGCTTTGTAGAAATAGTATACAGGCACCTGGTTAAATATCCAGTAGATTTTTTAATCGGTTTCACTTAAGTCTCAGGCGCGGCGCGGGTTGCGCAAAGAGGTCTGCTATGTGCTTAAAAAATAAGCTTTTCTGGAGTCAGCCCTGTGACACCCGTGGATCAGGCCCATAAAAAAAGCCCGCACAGGCGGGCTTTCAGCGAGAAAAAAACGGGGTCATTCGAGCCCGGCGCGCGCCAGGCCGAACGCGGCATCCTGGCTGCCGGGCGCCATTTGCGACACCAATTGCAGTCGGTTCCAGCTATTGATGATAGCAATGGCAAAAGCGATTTCCGCGATCTCCGTTTCGGAGAAATGCTCGCGCGCTTTGTGGTACAGCGCGTCGCTGACGCCAGACTCATCAATACGTGTCATCGCTTCTGTTAAGGCCAGCGCCGCTTTCTCCTGCGCGCTGAAGAGCGGCGACTCGCGCCATACCGCCAGATGATACAGCCGCAGTTCGCGCTCGCCCGCCATCCTTGCCTCTTTACAGTGCATATCGACACAGAACGCGCAGCCGTTAAGCTGCGACGCGCGAAGGTCAATCAGATGCTTGAGTGTCGGCGACAGGCTGCTTTTTTTCAGCGCCGCGCTGGCGTTCATCAGCGTGTTGACCAGCGCCGGAACGGCCTGGTAATGGTTTACGCGCGTATTCATGGGAACTCCTTCATCACAAAAAATCACCCCGCGCGGTGCGGAGCGCGTCAGAAACTTTTCGTCTATCTTACGGGCCTATGACATAGTAAAAAGGGTCATAAATGATGAAACGAGGCAGGACATGAAACCGGGCTATCGCGAGATTTACCAGCGTTACCGCCAGAATATCCGCGACGGCGTATTGAAACCGGGCGACCGCGTGCCGTCCATCCGTCTGCTGGCGCAGGAGTTACAGGTCGCGAAGAAAACCGTCGAGGCGGCCTACGCGGTGCTGGTAGGCGAAGGCTATCTGGTAAGCCGCGGGCCGCAGGGCACCTGCGTCAACCCGGCGCTCGCGTCAGTACCGCGCCCGGCAGTGCCAGCGCCAGCGCACCCGGCCGGTAACGATGGCCTGCTCACCCTTCACGAACCTGACGGCTTTTTGCGCCCCGGCATTCCGTCGCTGGACCGCTTTCCTTATAAGAAATGGCTGCTGCTGTGCGCGCGCGCAACGCGCGCCATGCGCCCGGAAGAGATGGTAAACCCGCCCGTCGCGGGCTTCGCGCCGCTGCGCGCGGCCATCGCCAGCTATCTGACCATCTCGCGCGGCGTGGCATGTGACGCCGACGATATTTTCATCACCAGCGGCTATCGCGGCAACCTGCTGCTCACCCTCCAGGCGCTGCTGGGCCACGGCGACCGCGTGGCGCTGGAAGAGCCAGGGTATTTTGTGGGGCAGCGGCTGCTGAAAGCCCGCGCGCCTGCGCTGTATCCGGTGCCGGTGGATGATGAGGGCATACAGGTAGCGCATCTGCAACGCCACTGCCCGGACGCCCGGCTCGCCATCGTGACGCCCTCGCATCACAGCCCGCTTGGCGTCACGCTCTCGCTGCCGCGCAAGCAGCAATTGCTCGCATGGGCGTCTCAGCACAACGCGTGGATTGTGGAAGATGATTACGACGGCGAGTTTCACTACACGCGTAACGTGCTGCCGTCGCTGAAAAGCCTTGATACCGATGATCGCGTGATTTACATCGGCACCTTCAGCAAGACCATTATGCCCTCGGTACGCATCGGCTATCTGGTGATGCCGCGGTCGGCCAGACAGGCTTTCCTCGAAAGCGGCGCCCTCTTCACCGGCGGCCAGCCGCTGCTGATGCAGAAGATTCTGGCGGCGTTTTTAAGCGGCGGCGATTTCTACGCGCACCTGAAGAAAATGCGCGCGCTTTATGCCCGGCGGCGTGAAATGGCTATCAGGGCGCTGCACCAGGTCTATCCCGGCGTGTTTGCCACGCCGCTTGAGGATGGCGGCATGCATGTCGTGGCCTATTTAAAAACGGCCACCTGCGACGAGGCGCTCGCCCGCGTCTGGCAGCAGCACCAGTTGCAGGTGAACGCGCTCTCGCCCTGGTACCTGCTGCCCGAAAAACGTTACGGGTTAATTATCGGTTACACCAATCTTCGCTCGCAGGAAGAGGCAGTGGCGCTCCTGACGCGCGCCGTGGCCGACACGCGCGCGCTGCTCGGCGAGACAGGCTAAACGCCGTTATTTGCCGAGCTTCGAGAGCATCTCCGGGCGCATGAACTTATTCACCACCAGCATAAACACCACCGACGGGAGCAGCAGGATCAGCGCGGTAATCGACGAGATCTGATAATTGCCGGACATACTGGCGTTATAAAGCAGTAGCGGCAGCGTGCTGATATCCGGAGCGCCGACAAAAAACGCGCCGGTAAACTCATCCAGCGACTCCAGAAACACAAAAATGCTGGCGGCGATGATGCCAGGCGCCGCCTGCGGCAGCACGATGCGAAAGAACGTGTACGCCGCGCTCGCGCCGAGGTTGCGCGCGGCGCGCGGAAGTAGCGGGTCGACGCTGCTGAACGCCGCCACGCTTATCCAGATGGCGTACATCATGCCGTGAACGCTGTGGACCAGCACTACGCCCGTTATCGTCCCGTTCAGCCCCCACTGATAAAAGAGCCGCGCCACGTTCATATAGACCGTCAGTCCCGGAAACGCCTGCGGGATCAGAAACAGCAGCATAAAGAAAAAGCGCAGCGGCATTCCCTTGCGGGAGAGCGCGTAGCCGGCGGGCACCGCCACCACGAGACACACCGCCACGGTCAGTAGCGCGATGCCGATACTGGTGAGCAGCGATCCCCCGACATCGCTGTAGGGGCTGAATACCTGCGACCAGTATTTCATTCCCCATTCGGCGGGCAGCGCGTGCGGGAAATACCAGCGCTCCGCCACGGTCCAGATAAGCAGATTCAGCACCGGGCCGAGCAGTATCAGCAGCAGCAACACCAGCAGCAGCGTCTGCCAGAAGAGGCCCGCGCGAAACGGCGTCAGGCTAAAGGCGCGCGCGGGCGTGAACGCCGGGTTTTCCGCCATCGGGCTCATGCGTGGGCTCCTTTCTCTTTAAGCGTATGGCGCAGGTAAAACCACGACAGCGCGGCGCAAATCAGATATGAGATAACCCCGAGCGCGTTCGCGACGTGATAATCGCCATAAGAGCTGACGCGAAACGCCATATCGACGGTCATCATGGTGGGCGTGCCGGTGCCTATCATCAGCGGCACCGACAATACCGAGAGCATCGTGACGGTGGAGAGCACCAGCGCCACGCCGAGCGTCGGCAGCGCCTGGGGCAGCAGCACCTGCAACAGAATCCGCAGGCGCGACGCGCCGAGATTTTTCGCCGCCTGGATCTGCGAGGGCTCAATCGCCGCCATCGCGCCGCAGGTCAGGAGCGTCACAAACGCCATCTGCTTCCAGACGAACGTAATAATGATGCCCTTCCAGCCGAGCCAGGAGACGGTGTCGAGCGGCGTCATCAGACCGCCTGCCACCAGCGCGTTATTCATCAGGCCGTTTTTGGCGAGAAACGTGCGCATCATCTGCGCCGTCACGATAAACGGAATAAACAGCGGCAGACGGTAAAGCAGCCCGAACGCGCGCGCCAGAAGAGGGTATGGCGAGAGCACAATAACGCCGGAAAGCGTCACGGCGATAACCGCCAGCAGGGCCACCGACACCAGCACGATAGCAAGCGAGAACAGAATGTCCTGCGAGTAGAGGTCAAAAACTTTACGAAAGTGCGTCAGGGTAAACCCTGAGGCGTCGGTGACAAACGCCGACACCAGCGAAAAGCCCAGCGGATATAAAAACAGGACGGCGGTAAGCAGCGCGGCGGGCGCTACCAGCAGGCCGTAATGAAGGGATTTTCTCATCAGGTTATTCCCGGAAAGTCACCAGAACAGCGCCCGACGCGACCGTCGGGCGCGCGGGGGTCAGTTTGAGACCTGGCTCTCGTAGCCCTCTTTGATATCGTCAAAGTACGGGGCAATCGGGAAGCTCTTGCCGTAGTTCGCCAGCGTCTGCGGCGAGATTTCGGCGAACAATTTCTGCCAGGTCGGCGCGTCGAGCTTTGCTTTTACGTACTGCGCGTCGATGCCCGGATACCAGTTGAACTGCTTAACGATGCCCTGCGCCTGCACGTCCGGGCTTGTCGCGAGCGCGATAAAGTCCTGCGCAAGCGTCGCCTGCGCCGCACGGGCCGGGACGACGTAATACATCGGCTGGCCCGGCATCCCCGGCGCAATCAGCGCGAGCTTCAGCGACGGCGGCACTTTGCCCTGATCTTTCCAGCTATAAAACATATCCACCCACACAGGCCCCATGGCGATTTCGCCGCGGCTTAGCATATCGAGCGTGCCGGCGTTGCCCGGCGTGAAGGTCACGTTCTGGTTAAAAGCTTTGAGTTTTTCAAACGCGGGCCCCCAGCTTTTCTCGACGCTTTTATCATAAGGCTGCGCGCTGAGCCGCGCGGCGTCGGTGCCGTAAGCGTAGATCCAGCCCACCACGAAACTCACGCCGGACATGCCGTTTTTGATGCCGTTATAGCCAAACGCCTTCGGGTTTTTCTGCGCCCACCGCACCAGCTCGTCATACGAGGCGGGCGGCGTTTTTACCAGCTCGCTGTTGTAAGCAAGCGCCGTCTGGCTCAGGAACATCGGCATCACATAGCCGTCGACATCCACGCCCAGCGCATTGCGGGCGCTCGCCTGCGAGACCATTTTCCCGGTCGGGATCTGGTCGCGGAATTTCGCCAGCAGCCCCTTTTCCACAAGCTCCCCACCCGCCTTCTGATGCACAACCGCGACGTCGATATCCCACTGCGGCGACCCGCTCTGCTGCTGGGCGGTCAGCTTTTCGATGATTTTATTAGAGCCCGCACCCCCAGGCCCGGTGCCGACCACCCGGATTTTCACACCGGGATGACTCGCCTCGAAGCGTGGCGCAAGAAAGGTTTTAACGTAATCGACCATATTCTGGTCGCCCGCTGTCGCCACGTTCAGCACCGTTTCCGCCTGCGCGCTGGCAAGCGTGCCGAACGAGAGCGCCGCGCACAGCGCAATGTGAGTTTTAGCAAACATGAAATACCCCTGACTGTGTGAGTAAAAGAGAACTAAGGCTGGTTAAAACGGTGCAGCGCCCGGGCTGGCACATGCAGCGCCACGGCGGCGTTGACGGGCCAGCTCTGCGGGCTGTCCGCCTGGAAAAGATGATGGTCGACCCGCACGCTGTGGCGATACTGGTGCCCCATAAATGCGCTCTGCTCGACAACGCCCGCAAGCGTCAGCCCGCCCGCGAGGGCCGTGCCGGGCGCGGCGCTTATCGTCACGTCGGCGCTGCGAAAACAGAGCGTCTCGCCCGCCTGCGCGCGAATACGGTTCGTGGCGCCCATAAAATCGGCCACAAACGGCGTTTGAGGCTGCTGCCAGATGGCCTGCGGAGTGCCGACCTGTTCAATACGACCCTGGTTGAGCACCGCTACGCGGTCGGCCATCACCAGCGCCTCTTCCTGATCGTGGGTGACGATAAGCGAGGTAAAACCGAGCTGCTGTTGCAGGGTTTTGATTTCATGGCGCACATTCAGGCGCACGCGGGCATCAAGGTTTGAGAGCGGCTCGTCGAGCACGAGCACATCCGGCTCTACCGCCAGCGCCCGGGCCAGCGCCACGCGCTGCCGCTGCCCGCCGGACAGCGCGCTGATTTTGCGGTCTTCAAAGCCGGATAAATTCACCAAAGCCAGCATCTTTTTTATTTGCGCCTGGATGTCGGCCTTCGGTAATTTACGCAGGGTTAATCCAAAGCCAATATTTTGCGCCACCGTAAAATGCGGCCATAACGCATAACTCTGGAACACCATAATAATATTGCGCCGCTCCGGCGCCAGCGCCGTGATATTGCGCCCGGCGAGAATAATCTCACCGGATTCCACTGGCACAAAACCGCACAGCGCGTTTAACAGCGTCGTTTTCCCACAGCCGGACGGGCCAAGCAGCGCAATCATTTCCCCGCGATGCACGGATAAATCAATATTGTGAAGCACCGTGTTATCGCCATAGCCCATTTTTAATTGCGTTATCTGTAAATAACTCATCGCCCTCACCTGCATTCTCGCGACATTATTTTTAACGATGAACACGTGTTCACTACGGTGTAAAAAAAATGCAACGTCGCCCCGACATGATAGGCACCTACTTTGTCGCGCCTTTGTGACAATTTAATTAAGTGAGCGGGAAAACAGGTGGGAAAATGATTATTGATGTGCTCGGCAGCGGCAGCGCGTTTGCCACGCAGCAAAATACCTCGTCAATCACTATCCAGGGCGGCGGGCAGTGGCTGGTGGATTGCGGCCCGACGATCCCGCGCGCGCTGTGGCAGCGTAAAACGGACATTAACGCTATCGACGTTATCTGGTTTACCCATATCCACCCCGACCACTGCGCGGGGCTCGCCCCGCTGCTGAACCAGTGGAAAAGTTTCGGGCGCGTCAAACCGCTCACTATTTTTTGCGAGCCTGCCCAGCGCGCGGTGTTGCAGCAGTTGTCTCTGCTGGCGGTCTGGCCGCAGACCACGTTCTGTTTTGATATCGACTGGCAGGATATTACCGCCGAGTCGCGCTGGCGCGACTGGCGCATCCGCAGCGCGCCGACGCAGCATGAAATCCCGTGCCGCGCGCTGCGCATCGACGCGCACGGCATGGCGCTGTTTTACAGCGGTGACGGCCGGCCGACGCCCGACAGCCTGGCGCTGATGGCCGGCGCGACGCTGGCGTTTCAGGAGTGCGCCTCGTGGCAGGCGCTGGAGGATGACGCCTCCCACGGCGATTTCCCCTCCTGCCTGACGGTGTGCGAATGCCTGCAACTGCCCGCGCTGGGGCTTTATCACTGCTGGGAGGCGGATATTCCGGCTATTCGCGACGCCTGCGAGCGCCACCCGGCGCTGTTTTTAGCACAAGACGGCCAGCGTTACGATCTGGCTCGCCTGCGGGCGGCGTTATGAAGCCGCGTCAGACGCGGGGGGCGGTAACGGCGCAGGATGTCGCGACGCTTGCGGGCGTGTCGCGCGCCGTGGTGTCGCGCGCGCTTGGCGACAGCGGCAGCATTTCACCTGAGACCAAAGCGCGGGTGCTGGCCGCCGCCAGAGAGCTTGGGTATCAGGTTAATTTTCTGGCGCAGGGGCTTAACCGCCAGCGCAGCCAGCTTATCGGCGTGATTGTGGCGCGCATCGGCGATCCGTTTCGCAGCGCGCTGCTGGAGGCGCTCATTAAGGCTATTTCGCAGCGCGGCTACCAGGCGCTGGTGACGGAAATCGCCGGCGAGACGGAGCTTGAGGTGACGCTGCGCCGTTTTATGCAATATCGCGTCTCAGGCGTGGTGGTGACGTCCGGCCAGCCGCCCGAGGCCATTATCGATGACTGCGTGCGGCATCAGATCCCGGTGGTCGGCATTAACCGCCCGGCAACGCATGCGCGGGTGGACACGGTCTGCTCCGATAACGCCCAGGGCGCGCAGCTTGCCGCCGCGCAGCTGTGCGACGCGGGCTGTCGCCGCTTCGGCTGGCTTAACTATCCGCACTCGACCTGGGCGGGCGTTGAGCGCGGCGCGGCGTTTCAGGCGGCGCTCCGCGCGCGCGGAGTGCGCGAGGCGCATGCCACGCCACTTAACGCGCCGGAAGACGGCTACCAGGGGGGCCTTGCGGCGGCGCGCAGCGCTCACGCCTCGCTGGACGGGATTTTCTGCGCCAACGCGCAGCTCGCCTGCGGCTTTCTCGACGGCATGCGGCGGCTTGGCAAAACCGCGCCGCACGATTTTCATCTGATCGGGTTCGACAACACCCCGCAGACGGCGTATGACGCTTATCAACTTACCACGCTGCATCAGGATGTGACGGCGCTTGCCGCACGGGCGCTCGACTGTCTCGCCGACCGCGCGCGCCAGCCGCATACGCCCGCGCGCGTCGAGTGGGTTCCCGTCACGCTCGTGCACCGGCAGACCTCGCCCCGGCTAACCTAAACCGGGGCTGAACCGGGGGCGAAAAACAGAAATTTCCCCTTTACGCGCCCTCGTAACGGGAATATTCGTCTAAGGTTTTCATATGGTTGATTCGCAGTGGTGTGCGCTGCGCCCCGTTAAGGAGAATTAATTGATGACACAAGCCGTTACGCGCCGTCCCCGGACGCTGTTTTTCGCCATTCAGGTCGCCCTCAGCGGCGCGCTGCTGGCCTTCTCCACGCTGCCTGCCAGCGCGCAGGACGCGCCCGCGGAACGCGCCGCGCCGCAGTCGCCGGATCAGCTGCTCGGTCCGCTGTTTACCGATGTGCAGAGCGCGAAGCTGTTTCCCGATCAGAAAACCTTCGCCGATGCGGTGCCCAAAAGCGACCCATTGATGATCCTGGCCGACTACCGCATGCAGCGTAACCAGTCGGGCTTCGATTTACGCCACTTCGTCGAGCTGAACTTTACCCTGCCGCAGAAAGGTGAAGCCTATGTGCCGCCCGCAGGCCAAAGCCTGCGCGAGCATATCGACGGCCTGTGGCCGGTGCTGACGCGCTCCACCGATTCCGCCAGCAAATGGGATTCCCTGCTGCCGCTGCCGAAGCCTTACGTGGTGCCGGGGGGACGTTTTCGCGAAGTCTATTACTGGGACACCTACTTCACTATGCTGGGCCTCGCCGAGAGCGATCGCTGGGATAAAGTGCAGGATATGGTCGATAACTTCGCCCATGAGATTGACGCCTGGGGCCATATCCCGAATGGCAACCGCAGCTACTATTTAAGCCGTTCCCAGCCGCCGTTCTTCTCCTTTATGGTGGAACTGCTGGCGACCCATGAAGGCGGCGACGAGACGCTGAAAAAATATCTGCCGCAGTTGCAAAAAGAGTATGCCTACTGGATGGAAGGCAGCGAAAATCTCGCCCCGGGCGACGCCCATGAGCGCGTGGTGAAGCTGAAAGACGGCGCGCTGCTGAACCGCTACTGGGACGATCGCGACGCGCCGCGTACCGAATCCTGGCTTGACGACGTGACCACCGCTAAAAACAACCCGGATCGTCCGGCGACGGAAATCTATCGCGATCTGCGCGCAGGTGCCGCCTCCGGCTGGGATTTCAGCTCGCGCTGGATGGATAACCCCCAGCAGCTCGGCTCGATTCGCACCACCACGATCCTGCCGGTGGATCTCAACGCCCTGCTGTTCCAGCTGGAAAAAACCCTGGCGCGCGCCAGCAAAGCGTCGGGCGACGCCGCGGGCGCTACCCGCTATGAATCGCTCGCAAGCCAGCGTCAGCAGGCGATGGAAACCCACCTGTGGAACGCGAAGCATGGCTGGTATGCCGATTACGATCTGAAAACTAATAAGGTGCGCGATCAGCTGACCGCCGCCGCGCTGTACCCGCTGTATGTGAAAGCGGCGGCGCAGGATCGCGCCGAGAAAGTGGCGGCCGCCACCCGCGCGCAACTACTGAAACCGGGCGGTATTCTGACCACCACCGTTAACTCCGGCCAGCAATGGGATGCGCCAAACGGCTGGGCGCCGTTGCAGTGGGTCGCCACTGAGGGGCTGATGAATTATGGTCAGAAAGATCTGGCGATGGACGTCACCTGGCGTTTCCTGACTAACGTGCAGCACACCTATAACCGCGAGCAGAAACTGGTGGAGAAATATGATGTCTCCTCTACCGGCACCGGCGGCGGCGGCGGTGAATACCCGTTGCAGGACGGTTTCGGCTGGACGAACGGCGTGACGCTAAAAATGCTCGACCTGCTGTGCGGCACGGAAAAACCGTGTAATGACGTGCCGCAGACGCGTCCTGGCAGCGCTAGCGCACCGCAGCAGGACAACAAAATGCTGAGCAAACCCGCCGCGCAGAACACGCCTGCCGAAGCGGAAACCGCCGCACCGGCGAAAGCGGAATCTGCGGCACCGCAGCAGGACGGCAAAATGCTGAGCAAACCCGCCGCGCAGAACACGCCTGCCGAAGCGGAAACCGCCGCGCCGGCGAAAGCGGAATCTGCGGCACCTGCCGAAGCTAACGCGCCTGCCGCGCCGACCAGCAGCGCTCCGGCTCCGGCACAGTAATACCGGCGTGACCTCCCACTGCCCTCGTTCGGGGGCAGTTTTTTTCGCTTTCTGACGCGCTTCGCGCTCTTTTTCACCAGATATATTTTCCCCGCCAATTTTGTCAGTTGAAATCCCCCGCCCTTAACGATAATAATTCGCATTCTTTATTACATATCGTTACGTCCCTGTTACACCAGCAGCGGGCAAACCTGAGAAGACAACAATGAAAATGGCTTTAACCCTGAAACGCTCCGCAGCGCTCTGTGCGCTGGCGCTGGCCGCGCCGCACGCAACGCTTGCTGAAGAGACCATCACCGTCAGCGCCGCCCCTGCGCAAACTGCTACCTCCCCCACTGAAGGCTATACGGTAAAAAGCAGCACCGGCGCGACCAAAACCGACCAGCCGCTCATCACGACCGCGCAGTCGGTATCTGTAGTGACGCGTCAGCAGATGGAAGATCAGGGGGCCAGCACGTTTACAGAGGCGCTCAATTACACGCCGGGCGTTTTCTCAAATGTGGGCGGCGGCGCGACGCGCTTTGACGCGCTGGCGCTGCGCGGTTTTCACGGCGGCGATGTCGATAATATTTTCCTCAACGGCATGCGCCTGATGAGCGACGGCGGCAGCCATAACATTTTGCAAATCGATCCGTGGTTTATTGAACGCGTGGATGTGATTAAAGGCCCGTCATCCGCGCTTTACGGACAAACCATTCCGGGCGGGCTGGTGAATCTCACGGCTAAACGTCCGCAGTTCGATTCCGAGGGGCATTTCCGCCTGTCCGCCGGCACGCAAAATACCAAAAGCGCCGCGTTTGATTACACAGACGCCATTAACGATCAGTGGGCATACCGCCTGACCGGCATTACCCGCAACACAGATACCCAGTACGACAATACCCGGGAAGAGCGTTACGCGATTTCGCCCTCCCTGCTCTGGCAACCGGACAGCGATACCAGCCTGCTGTTAAGCGCGTATCTGCAAAAAGATCCGTCAGGCGGCTATCACGGCTCTTCGCCTGCCGAGGGATCGCTTTATTCACACAATGGCCGCAAAGTCAGCCACACCTATAACGAAGGCGACGCCGGCGATGGCTATCGCCGCCGCCAGCAGATTTACAGCGTGGAGTTTGATCACCGCTTTAACGAGACGTGGTCGGTACACTCCAGCGGCAGCTATACCCACAGCAACGCCTCGCTGGATCAGGTTTACCAGACAGGGTGGCTTAGCAATAACCAGCTGGCGCGCGGCTATGTCGGCTATGAGGAGTCGCTTAACGCGTGGTCAACCGATAACCGCCTGCAGGCGGATTTCGCGACGGGCGAGGTGAACCACACCGTCGTGCTGGGCGCGGAATATCATCGGTTCCGCAATGATATCCAGGGCGCGTACGGCACCGCCGCGCCGTACAACCCGTTCACCGGCGATACGGCGCAAACCGGGCATGTGGTCACTTCCACGAATGACTTTAATCGTCGTTACTATCAGACCGGCGTCTATCTGCAGGATGAGCTGGAGTGGAATCGCTGGCACGCCACGCTTTCTGGCCGCTATGACCGCATCGTATCCCGACAGGTAAGTGATACCGCAGGCACCACGATCCGTCGCTCTGATGACCATGTTGGCGGGCGCGCCTCGCTGCTCTATGCCTTCGAAAACGGGTTATCGCCCTATATCAGCTACAGCCAGGCGATCACCCCATCCATCCTGTTCGATGCCAGCGGTGATTTTCTTAAGCCCAGCACTTCTGAACAGTATGAAGGCGGCCTGAAGTACCAGCCGCCAGGCACGTCGGATATGTACACCATCGCTATGTACGATCTGAAACAGAAAGATGTCTCCCAGCGCGATGAAAATATCGCGACGTCGAGCTATCAGGCCGTCGGTAACGTGAAGTCGCAAGGCGTGGAAATTGAAGCGCGTAACCAGCTTACGCCGCGTTTGAGCACCATTGCAGGCTACAGCTGGAACCGTGTGCGTTTTGAAGACTCTCTCGGGGGTAAAAATGGCAACACGCCGCTGCTGACGCCGGATCAGATAGCCTCGCTCTGGGCGCACTATCAGTTCGATTACGGCATTAGCGCGGGCGCGGGCGTGCGCTATATCGGCAAGCAGTGGGCGGATGACCAGAACACGCGTCGCGTCTCTTCCGTGACGCTGATGGATGCGATGGTCAAGGCCGATCTCGGCGCCTGGAACAGCGCGCTCAAAGGGGCGTTTGTTCAGGTGACGGCGAATAACCTGACCGATCGCGACTATATTTCCGGCTGCTATACCACCAACTGCTACTGGGGGGCGGAGCGCAGCGTGACCGCAACGGTCGGCTACGATTTCTGACATAAAAAAACGGCCCCGCGGGGCCGTTTTTTATAAACGCGTGGATGCCGTGGGGTTAATCCCTGCGCACCATGCGGAACACCAGCAGCACCACAATCGCGCCGACAACCGCCACCAGGAAGCTTGGCAGATTAAAGCCCGTCACGCTGCCGCCGATACCAAAGAAGGTCGCCAGCCAGCCGCCGACCACGGCGCCGACAATCCCCAGCACGCAGGTCAGAATAAATCCGCCGCCGTCGCGGCCTGGCATAATCAGTTTGGCGATGATGCCTGCAATAAGCCCAAACACTATCCAGGACAAAATACCCATAGTCTCCACCCTCTTGGTTAAGTTCTCAGAATGGCTTGCCGCAAGCCGCGGTAAACCGAAGTGATTCAAGTATAGGTAATAAATAAAGATTCTTCCGGTAAGCTCGGATTATCCTCATACTGAAATAAAAATATTTTAGGATAAATCTTAAGTTTCAGGCGCGCGGGCCGATAACCATCCACATCTCTCTGTCAGTATTTAAAGGAATCACGCGACGTGAGCAATTACAGTGAGCAGTTTCTGAAGCAAAACCCGCTGGCCGTACTGGGGATTTTGCGCGACTTGCAAAAAAGCCAGGCGCCGATCCGCCTTTCATGGGGTAGCTGGCAATTTATCAGCCGCATTCTCGATGCGTCGCCGGACCAGCTGGTGCTGGATTTCGGCAGCCAGACCAGCGAAAACCAGGCGGTGCAAAAAGCGACGCATATCCAGTTCAGCGCCGAAGCCCAGGGCGCCAAGGTGGAGTTTAATCTGCCTGCGCTGAACGCCGGGGAGTATCAGAATCTGCCTGCCTTTGTCGCCCCGCTGCCAGAAGCGATATGGTTTGTGCAGCGCCGCGAGCATTTTCGCATCAGCGCGCCGGTACAGCCGCAGTTTTACTGTCTGGCGCGGATGCCGGACGGCAAACTGTTTCGCGGGCGCTTACAGGATCTGTCGCTCGGTGGTATGGGAACGCTGCTGGAAGGCACGATGCCGGAAGGGCTGGAAGCCGGCATGCAATTCTCGCCGCTGGAAATCGATCTGCTGGAGTGGGGAAAATTTCGCTTCGACGCGCAGCTGCTGACTATCAGCGAGCGCAAAGTGGTGGACAGTAAAAACGAAACCATCGCCACGCCGCGCCTGAGCTTTCGCTTCTTAAACGTCAGCCCGGCGACGGAGCGCGAGCTCCAGCGCATTATCTTCGCGCTGGAGCGTATCGCCCGGGAAAAAGCCAGCCGGGTGCGCTAATCACATGGCGTTCATCGCCTGCTGCACTTTCCAGATATAACGCGGGGCCTGCGGCGCCGGATGGTTTTTCGCGACATGGTCGACAAACTCATCCGGGCTCAGGTCGTTAATCTTCTCGATAGCGGTTTTGCGATCCGACGAGAACGTACGTAGCAGTGCGCCCGCGCCATTCACATAAGAGACCACCAGCGCGTACTGCATGGTTTGCGGCTCTTCAATGCCCTTCAGCACGCCGTGCTCCAGAATGCTCAAATACGCGGTGCCAAGCGAAATATTGCGCTCCGGGTTTTTCAGCTCGCTGGACGACGGCTGACCGCTCCAGCCCATATAGCGGTAGACTTCGCGCCCGGCGGTGGAGGCTTTGATCTGCATCAGCCCGACGGCGTTGGATTTGCTCACAAGCGTCGGGTTGCCGCCCGATTCCACGGCGATAATCGCCGTCACCAGACGCGGGCTGACGCCCCAGGCCTCGCCAGCTTTCACGGTGATTGGCATCCACTGCATCGCGCGTTTTACCGGCACCTCAGGGTTCCAGGGCGGGTTTTTATAATCCGGCGTGGAAGAACACCCGGCGAGAAACACCACTAACCACATCAACCATCTCAATTTCACGCAACTTTCCTTTCCATATCAGTGCAAAACAATGCGTCGTCCCGAACCGCAGCGCGGGCGTCCGGGTGACAACCGCTAAGGTTAGCGGCATGATAGCGGTTTCGCCTGGTATGTCAGCAAGGATTTGTTATGGCCCGTATTCATCTCATCGCCCCGTCCGGTTATTGCCTTAATCAGGATGCCGCCTGGCGCGGCGTCCGCCGTCTCGAAGAAGCCGGTTTAACGGTTAATAATCAGCAGGTTATCACGCGCCGCATGCAGCGTTTCGCCGGGCGCGACGATGAGCGGCTGGGCGATTTACAGGCCTTGAGCGCATTGTCTGAAAATGACGTTATCGTGATGCCGGTGCGCGGCGGCTACGGCATGACGCGCCTGCTGGACATCTTCGATCCGGCGCCGCTGATTGCCCGCCAGAAAGAAAACCCGCTGCTGATTTGCGGCCACAGCGATTTCACGGCGCTGCAGATGCGCCTGCTGGCGCGCGGCAACACGATAACCTTCAGCGGCCCGATGCTGGCGGGCAATTTCGGCGCGCCGGAGATGAACGATTTTACCTGGCGTCACTTCTGGCAGGCGCTGACCGAACCGGAATTTACGCTCGCGTGGCGCAGCGACGGCGCGCCCTGCGCTGTCGCAGGCACCGTCTGGGGCGGTAACCTGGCGATGCTGGCATCCATCACCGGCACGCCGTGGATGCCGCAGATTGACGGCGGCATTCTGGTGGTGGAAGACATCAACGAACACCCGTTCCGCGTGGAGCGCATGCTGCTGCAACTGCACGCCGCCAGGATCCTGGCACGCCAGAAGGCCCTGATTCTGGGCAGCTTTACCGCCGCCGCGAGCAATGATTATGACGACGGTTACTCGCTGGAAAGCGTCGCCGCCCTTCTGCGCGAACGGCTCAATATACCGGTGCTGACCGGGCTCGCGTTCGGCCACGAGCAGGAGACCGTCACGCTGCCGCTCGGCGCGCACGGCGAATTACGCCACGACGGCGAACGCGCGCAGTTGCGCCTGAGCGGCCATCCGGTGTTGTCTTCCATCCCCCCCTGCGCAGGGCTGTAAAGCGGGAACATCAGACGGCGCGGGCCAACGGAAAACAGGGCGTGCGCTGTGTCTGAATGCCGGGCATCCGCCGTCAGGAGTTTTCAGGGGTAACGAGTGCTTTCAGACAGGAGCGCATCGTGAAGCTGGCGGTTATATCAACACATGGCAATATTTTCGCGCCTGAGGCGGTTCTTGAGGATAGTGCAAAGCAACACGTCGACCTGACTGTCAATCCTGGCGATATCCTCTCCGGTGGGTGATGGCCTGCACAAACCGCCGACAGGCTCTTGCCGCTAAATTTGCCGGCTATTAAAGGCAACCGAATGAAAACGCCGGGTTTAAACGCCTCCGCTTCTGGCGCAAACGGGACGCGTTAGCTTATCCAAAGTTCCGCTTTGAGCGAGGGATGGGCCTTGATGTTAGGCCAATGCTTCATCGCTGCTCAGGAGAGTAAGCTCTCATAAATACATCAAGAGCATGCGAAACCCGGCGTTGGATTTCACTCTCAGTCAACGCTTTTCTTGCGCCGAGTTTTATCTCAAGGCTCGTCATACCCAGCCATAAACCGGCCAGATGGTCAGCTGCTTCATGGGCATTACACGCCCTGAGAAGCCCTGCTTCTGTAGCTTCAGTAACAATCGTTTCCAGCATCTGCTGCGCCCGGCCCGGCCCGGCTGCATAGAAGCGCCCGGGCAGATCCGGGTGACGGATAGCAGCAGACGCAATAAGCCTGTCCCAGCCGGTCAGTTCTTTCTGGTTTATGAAACGTACAAACCTTCTACCAAAAGCGGTTAAAACTTCCTGCAGGGGCAAATCGTGGCGTTGCGAAAACTCACTGTCACTGATGGTCAGATCGGATTCGTTACGCAGCACAGCTTCAATCAGCGTTTCCTTATCAGCGAAGTTCACGTAAAGCGTGGCTTTCGCCACTCCTGCAATACGCGCTATTTCTTCAGTTGTAACGCTAAGTCCCTTTTCCAGAAACAATTTTCGAGCCGCCTGCAGTATGGCCTGTTGTTTCAGGGGATCTTTAGGCCGGCCTTTCTGTCTTTTATTTTCGTTCATCTTTTACGACCCGAAAGCAGCATGCTCATCATCAGCCCCCCGACTACGCTAATGTGCTCAAGAGCGATATGGAATTCCTGCGTGCGTGCAGGTTCACTGAATGTCCAGAAGGGATGGCCCACCGGAATAGTGAGCAATGTAAACACAATCAGCATTATCGATCCAACCCAGCCATACCCGGCTCGGTCAGAAATCACCAGAGCGGAGCCCCCAAGCTGGCACAGGATGGTTCCGGCAGCGAACAGGGTAGGCAGTGGCAGGCCCACAGCCACCATTTCCTGAACAATAATGTCGAAGTTGAACAGGCCGAAGATGCCCGCCATCCAGAAAAAAAAGGTCAGCAAAATGCGTGAGAAATACAGTGTCACCGAAGAAGATTTTTGGTTGAACATGAGAATGACCACATAAATGATTAAGCAGACTGGCAAGTCTACTTATATTTATCAGACTGGCAAGTCTGTAAAATGCGATTGGTTATGAGTTTTTGACAACGAGCGTAATGCCGCTTCTGGCACAAAGCGCACGGGCCCGGGCGTAAGGTCGGCTTTGAGCGAAGCGTGAACGTCTGTAATCACTGTCATCATTAACTTAAGGGGGTTTCTGTCCCTTCAACGTCTTCAAGGCTATGTTTACCTGAACTGCCTCAGTTCAACGAAGCAAAATAGTGCGTCGGCGATTTACCCAGCGCCTTCCTGAACATGGTGATGAAGGCGCTCACCGAGTCATATCCCAGCGTGCCGGCCACGTTCTGCACTGACATCCCCTCAGCAAGATGATTCAGGGCAATCATCAAATGAAGCTGCTGGCGCCAGCGTCCGAAGCTCATTCCCGTCGCGCTTTGCACCACTCTCGCCAGCGAGCGTTCACTGGTTGCAAGACGCACAGCCCACTGCTGCAACGTCGTTCTGTCTCCCGGATCGGCAAAAAGCGCCTCGGCCATATGGCTGATTTTAGGATGGTCGGATACAGGTAAGTGGAGTGCTTCAACAGGTACGCCGGGAATTTGTTCCAGGAGTACGGTAGCCAGTCTGGACGTTTTACCGTCAGGCGAATACGAGGGGTCCTGCTCAGCCAGATAAAGAATGAGTTCGCGGACAAGAGGCGTAATGGCGACTGTACAGCATGTTTCAGGCATCACTGCGGCGCCGGGCTCAATAAACAGAAAACAGGTACGGGCGTTTTGCGTTACGCGGCAACGGTGAGGCGTATTACCCGGGATCCAGACAGCATGACGTGGTGGGACAAGCCACAGGGCATCCTTAACTTCACAGCTCACGGCGCCGTGTAAGGACAGGATAAGCTGACCTTTCCGGTGAGCGTGCGGAGTGATACCGGAATATTCTTGCGCCGGTGCCGCGTGCAGAGCAATCGCAGACTGAGAAAAGGTATCGGCGTCAAATTCGTCAGGCGAGGAAACCACTTTTTTATGAGCTGGCATAATTTAGCAATATGTTGTCTGATTAGCTATATCTTGTAACCGACATGTTTCTTAAAGTCTCTCTCTTTTTTTAGAGAACGTAAGAGATATGTCAGACACAACGAACAAGTGGCCCTCTGTTGCCCTTGTGACCGGAATTCTTTTTATCGCTATTAACCTGCGTGTTCCCTTTACGGCGACAGCGCCCGTTTTGCAGCTCATCCAGGAGCACTTTCAGCTGAGTATCACGTCTGTTGGATGGCTTAACGCATTGCCGTTATTTGCCTTTGCGCTGTTTTCGCCAGTCAGCGCGACCATTGCCAGGAAATGTGGTCTTGAGCGCACCCTTTTCGGCGCGCTGATGGTTATTTCAGCGGGTATTCTGCTGCGTTCAGCAGGTAGCGTCTGGGCGCTTTACGTCGGAACGATGCTTATAGGGATCGGTATCGCGCTGGGGAATGTCCTGCTGCCAGGGCTTATCAAGCGTAACTTTGCTGGAAACGTCGCATCAATGACCGGCGCGTACTCTATCACCATGGGAGCGGCGGGTGCCGTGGGTTCAGCCATCATCATTCCTCTGGCACAGCTATGGGGGTGGAACGTTGCCCTTTCTCTGTTAGTGATAGCGCCTGTAGTTGCTCTGGTTTTATGGTTCCCGCAACTGAGCAATCACCATAAGCACAAACTCTCAGGTCCGCATCAGACCAGGAGCGTCTCCGTATGGACATCTCCTCTGGCGTGGCAGGTCACTCTGTTCATGGGATTAAACGCAATGCCCTTCTATGTAGCGGTGGGCTGGCTGCCAGCGATCCTTACCGATAATGGTATTTCGCCTGAAAAAGCGGGAGCCATCCACGGGATGCTGCAATTCACCACCGCTATTCCTGGGCTAATACTGGCGGCCACGCTGCGTCGTCTGAAGGACCAGAAAATGGCAGCCGTTGTTGTCAGTTTGCTGTCCGGAATATCCCTTATCGGAATGTTGTATACACCAGGCCTGTCAATGCTGTGGGCTGCGATTCTGGGATTCGGTTGCGGCGCCAGCATGATGTTGGGGCTGACGTTCATCGGTCTACGCACGAAAAATGCTGGCGATGCTGCAGCACTATCAGGCATGGCCCAGTGCGTAGGCTATCTGATGGCTGCAATGGGTCCCTTGCTGCTGGGTAAAGTCCACGACTGGTCCGGCGGCTGGACGGTACCGCTGCTGATGACCGCAGCCATTACTGTGGCCAGCGCCTGTACCGGTCTGGCAGCCGGACGAAACGTCTATCTGGAACCCGCCGCCTCGACAGGCTGATTCTTATCGCTCGCTAAACCGGTGGAAAACTTGTTAAGAAAAACTTTAATTGTTTGAAAAGGCAGTGTTTTATGAGCAATATTCTGATTATTAATGGCGCCAAAAGTTTTAATTTCGCCAAAGGCGAGTTAAACGAACTCTATGTCAACACTGCGCGTGAGGTGTTGAGCCAGCTAGGGCACCATGTGTCCGTGACTAAGGCTGACAGCGATTTTGATCCGCAGAACGAGATCAGCAAAATTCATAACAGCGATGTTTTGATTTATCAGATGCCGGGATGGTGGATGGGCGAACCCTGGACGGTGAAGAAATGGGTCGATGAAGTATTCACCCAGGGGCATGGCTCTCTGTATGAAAGCGATGGTCGTACGCGCACTGATGGATCAAAAAAATACGGTTCGGGTGGTCTTCTTCACAATAAAAAATACATGTTGTCCCTGACATGGAATGCCCCTCTGGAAGCTTTTAACGATCCTGAGCAGTTCTTTGAGGGCTTTGGTGTGGACGGGTTATACCTGCATTTTCATAAGGCCAATCAGTTCCTGGGCATGACAGCGCTGCCTACCTTCATCACCAATGATGTAGTCAAATCGCCGGATGTGGAAAATGAAATCCGACGTTTCAGGGATCACTTGATAGCGACATATTCCTGATCCATGACAATGCCTTTGATTTTCAGACTCAGGTTTTCACCGTCCGGATTCCTCAGCAGGTGTTTACCTTACCCAACGTTAGCAGGGCAATAAATAATGTCCGCTTCTGGACGAAGCGGACAAACCCTTTTTAACCGATCAGATACGCGTTCCTTCAACCAGAACAAACGTGCCGGTCGCCGCGCCGGAGCGTAACGCTCTGGCCGCCTGATACGCCGGGCTCTCATAAAAACGTTTTGCCTCATCAAAGGACGCGAACTCAAAAATCACATGCTTTTGATGAGATTCGCCTTCAAGGTTCTCATACTGCCCTGACCAGGCAACAATATGAGGGCTGAATTCCTGCATGGCGCTGGCGGCGGCCTCGGCATATTTCGCGTAGGCAGCCGGATCGGTGATGGTGACGTGAGCCACCAGATAACCTTTATTCATGGTGTTTTCCTTCATTAACAGTGGGGTTGACGCGCGAAGGCGGGAGCCGGAGCGCACGCAAAAGGGGTTTAGCTGTTCGCTGCCTGAGCGCCGGCAGGTGCCGGATAGCGCGCGGCATCCTGACGCTCAATCATCCATGCCGGGTAATGCGGCGGCATCGCGCTTACCGCATCCAGACGCGCCAGTTCATCGGTAGTGAGCGTAATGGCGGCCGCCGCGAGATTATCGGTGAGCTGTTCAGAGCGTTTTACTCCGATAATCACACTGGTGACCGCCGGACGGGCAAGAAGCCAGGCGATGGCAATCTGGCTGACCGATACCGAACGCGCGTCTGCGATAGCCCGCATTTCGGCCACGCATCGCCAGGCGTGGTCACGGTCGACAGGCGGGAAATCGAATGTGCTGCGGCGCGCATTGCGATCCGCAGACGCACCGGGGCCGAATTTCCCGGACAGTAAGCCCCCGGCGAGCGGCGACCAGACCATCAGCCCCAGTTTTTCTTCGTTAACCAGCGGCACCAGTTCGCGCTCGATGTCGCGGCTGGCAATGGAATAATAGGCCTGCAATGTCTCAAATCGCGTCGCGTGCAGCGCCTCACTCAGGCCCAGCGCCTTACCGAGCCTGCCAGCGGCCCAGTTGGAGACACCCACATAACGCACCAGCCCCTGGCGGGTGAGATCGTCAAGCGCACGCAGCGTTTCCTCGACCGGCGTAACGCTGTCGCTGGCGTGGATCTGGTATAAATCGATATGGTCGACCTGCAACCGCTCCAGGCTCCGCTGTACGGAATCCATAATGTGCCCGCGCGATGCGCCCCGATCGTTAGGCCCTTTACCCATCACTCCCCCCGTTTTGGTCGCCAGAATGATGTCGCTGCGCGCCACGCCAAGTTCTTTAAGCGCTACCCCCGTTATCCTTTCTGACTGACCGAAGGAGTAAATATCGGCGGTGTCGATAATGTTAATTCCGCCTGCCAGCGCCTGCGCGATAAGCTGGTTGGCCTCGTCCTGCGCGACCGCGCCGACAGAAGCCCACATACCCGCGTCGGCGTTACCACCAAGCGTCATCGTGCCGAGGCACAGTTCCGACACGAACATGCCTGTCCGTCCCAGTTGTTTATATTTCACGGTATTCTCCTTTGAGCATCGGCTGCCCGGTGTTGCACGCTCATCGTTTAAGCGTGATGCTCGCCGGCCTGTCTCTGGCCGACGTTATGCGGGGTACGCGGTGTGAAAGCAGTCTATTAAGTATTAATATGGGTATAAATAATCGTAAAAAGAACGTACTGTTACTCGTGAGATGAACAATGAGAAACCTTGAACCGCTGATGATCTTTGCGCGCGTGGCGGAGATGAAGAGTTTTACGCAGGCGGCTGAAAGCTTAGGGATCCAGAAAGGGCGCGCCTCTGTGGTCGTCCGCGAGCTTGAACAGGCGCTCGGCGCCACGCTTTTGAACCGCACGACGCGAACCGTTCAACTCACCGAAGAAGGCCGCGCGTTTTATACCCGCGCACGCGATTTGCTCTCAGAAGTCGAAGAACTGACCTCCATGTTCGCTCTCAGCACGACGCCGCTACGGGGGCGTTTACGGGTCGATATGCCGGCGGTGCTGGCAGAGAACGTGGTCATTCCCGCCCTGCCCTCACTGCTTGAAGCCCATCCTGAACTTGAACTGGAGATTTCCAGTACCGACCGTCGGGTTGATCTTATTCAGGAAGGGTTCGACGGCGTGATCCGCCTGGGGCCCATCGTTGATGAAACGCTGGTGGCCCGGCCGCTTGGCAAATTACGGATGATCAATGCCGCCAGTCCGGATTACCTGGCGCGCTATGGCGTGCCGCAGACCCTTGATGACCTGATCCGGCAAGGGCACAGGATGGTGCATTACATGCGCAGTTTTAGCGCCAGGCCTGATGGATGGGAGTATCCGACAAAAGAGGGTTACCAGTCGCTGATGTTACCGGGAGCCATCAGGGTCAATAGCGTGCAGGCGTATCATAAGGCGGGGCTGGCGGGTTTAGGGCTGATTCAGGGCGGTTATTCCACCCTCGCGCCTTGGGTTGCGCGCGGTGCGCTTATTGAAATCCTCCCGGATCTACGCCCCGCCCCGCTGGATGCGTCTTTCGTCATCGCGCACCGACGCAATTTGTCGCGGCGCGTCAGGGCCTTTATGGCCTGGATTGAAGAGGTGTTACGCCCGTATTTTGACTGACGCCGGTAAGCCGCAGAGCGGATCAGATTTACCCGGATGCCTTAAGAATATGCTCAATCCCGAGCCGTCGATGAAACCGCGCGTTTGGTGCGGAAAAAACGTAACAGGACGGCGGGCAAGCCTGCTCATCGGCTCCCCTGACGTGCAGATTCGCCTGAAACCGCAGGAAAAGTATATTCACCATGCTAATTAAACCGATTGGTTCATAATTAATATGTTAAGTTTTTAAAAAACACATCAGCAGAGGAGAGCGCGCACGTTGGACGCCGGGACGATAATTAGTCTGTTTATTCTGGGTTCGGTACTGGTCACCTGCAGTATCCTGTTAAGTTCATTTTCGTCGCGTCTTGGTATCCCCATTCTGGTGATTTTCCTGGCTATCGGCATGCTTGCGGGCGTCGATGGCGTAGGCGGCATTCCGTTCGACAACTACCCGTTAGCGTATCTCATCAGTAACCTGGCGCTGGCCGTGATCCTGCTTGATGGCGGGATGCGTACCCAGGCGAGTTCGTTTAAGGTCGCGCTCGGCCCTGCGCTGTCGCTGGCGACCGTCGGGGTGCTTATCACCTCGGGGCTGACCGGCATGGCCGCCGCGTGGCTGTTTCACCTCGACCTTATCGAAGGGCTTCTGATTGGCGCGATTGTCGGCTCCACCGACGCCGCGGCCGTCTTTTCACTGCTTGGCGGCAAGGGGCTTAACGAACGCGTCAGTTCCACGCTTGAGATTGAATCCGGCAGCAACGACCCGATGGCGGTGTTTCTGACCATCACGCTTATCGCGATGATTCAGGAGCATCAGACCGCCCTGAGCTGGCTGTTCCTGGTGCACATTGTCCAGCAATTCGGGCTTGGCATTGTCATCGGTCTCGGCGGCGGCTGGCTGCTGCTGAAGATGATTAACCGCATTCCGCTGCCTTCCGGGCTCTATCCGCTGCTGGCGCTGAGCGGCGGGATCATGGTCTTTTCTGTCACCACCGCGCTGGACGGCAGCGGCATTCTGGCGGTCTACCTGTGCGGCTTTGTGCTGGGTAATAAGCCGATTCGCAACCGCTACGGCATTCAGCAAACCTTCGACGGCCTCGCCTGGCTTGCGCAAATCGGCATGTTCCTCGTGCTGGGCCTGCTGGTGACGCCCTCTCACCTGCTGCCTATCGCCGTGCCCGCGCTGCTGCTGTCGCTGTGGATGATTTTTATCGCCCGTCCGCTCTCCATCTTTACCGGACTCCTGCCGTTTCGCGGGTTTACGCTGCGCGAGCGCGTGTTTATCAGCTGGGTGGGGCTTCGCGGCGCGGTGCCGATTATTCTCGCGGTATTCCCGATGATGGCGGGCCTTGAGCGCGCCAGTCTGTTCTTCGACGTGGCGTTTTTCGTGGTGCTGGTGTCGCTGCTCTTTCAGGGCACGACGCTTGGCTGGGCCGCGAAAAAGGCCAAAGTGGTGGTGCCGGAAGTCGGACGCCCGCAGTCGCGCGTGGGGCTTGATATTCACCCGGAAAACCCGTGGGAGCAGTTTGTTTATCAGTTGAGCGCCGATAAATGGTGCGTGGGCGCGGCGCTGCGCGACCTGCATATGCCGAAAGAGACGCGCATCGCGGCGCTGTTCCGTGACAACCAGCTGATGCACCCGACCGGCAGCACGCGTCTGCGCGAAGGCGATGTCCTGTGCGTGATTGGCCGCGAACGCGACCTGCCGGCGCTGGGCAAGCTCTTTAGCCAGTCGCCGCCGGTCGCGCTCGATCAGCGCTTCTTCGGCGATTTTATCCTCGAAGCGGACGCCAAATTCGCCGACGTGGCGTTTATCTACGGGCTTGACGATCAGTCGGCCGTCGATAAAGAGCGCACCATCGGCGAAGTGGTGCTGGCGCTGATTGGCGCCGCCCCGGTGGTGGGCGACCAGGTGGATTTCGCCGGAATGACGTGGACAGTGGCGGAGAAAGAGAACAACCAGATCCGCCGCATCGGTCTGAAAGTGGCGGAAGACGACGACGAATAAACGCGTTGCGCTGTTACGTCGCAACAAAAAGGGAAACCCACGGGTTTCCCTTTTTTATGGCCAAAGGCGACAGGTTTAGCGTGCGCTGACCGGCACGCGCGGCGCCAGCGCGCACATCAGCTCATACCCGACTGTACCGCTCGCTGCGGCCACGTCGTCTATCTTAATCTCGTTGCCCCACAGCTCCACCGGGCTGCCGATGCCCGCCTGCGGACAGGGCGTGAGATCCACCGCCAGCATATCCATCGATACCGTCCCGACGATGCCGGTACGCACGCCATCCACCAGCACCGGCGTGCCGTCCGGCGCGTGGCGCGGGTAGCCGTCGGCGTAACCGCCCGCGACAATCCCGATGCGCTGCTCACGCCCGGCGCGATAGCGGCTGCCATAGCCGACCGTCTCGCCCGGCCTCAGCGTCTGGACGCCGATAATCTCGCTTTTGAGCGTCATCACCGGTTGCAGCCCGCTGGTGGCGATATCGCGCCACTGGCCGCTCGGCGAGGCGCCGTAAAGCACGATGCCGGGGCGCACCCAGTCGAAATGCGCCTGCGGGTGCCAGAGCGCCGCGGCGGAATTTGAGAGCGAACGCGGCGCGTCAATACCTTCCGCTGCCTGGTTGATGCGCACCATCGCCTCGTCGATGCCGTCCGGGCGATCGGCGTCGGCGAAGTGCGCCATCAGGGTTACCTGTCCCACATTCGCAATCGCCTTTAACTGCTGGAAGATGCTGTGTACCCGCTCCGGCGCAAAGCCGAGGCGGTTCATGCCGCTGTTGATTTTGAGATAGACATCGAGCGGCGCGTTGAGCTTCGCCCCGGCAAGCGCCTTCAGCTGCCAGTTGCTGTGCACGCTGGTGGTGAGGCGATATTTATCCAGTAGCGCCAGTTCATCGGCATGAAAAAAGCCTTCCAGCATCAGGATGGGGCCTTTCCAGCCGCGCTCGCGCAGCAGAATGGCCTCTTCGAGATTGAGCATCGCGAAGCCGTCGGTCGCGCCAAGCGCCGACCAGACGCGGTCAAGCCCGTGCCCGTAAGCGTTCGCCTTGACCACGGACCAGACGCGCGAACGCGGCGCGGCGCGGCGGACCACTTCCAGATTGTGACGCAGAGCCTGCAAATCCAGGCTCGCCTGTATCGGACGAGACATGCGGGTTCCTTCTCAGGGATGCGCGCCATGCAGGCGGTGTGAGGATGAAGGCGTAAAGCCGGGCGCGTAGCGGGCCACCGAAAGATCTTCAAACGGAATGGCGGGCGTGCGACCAGAGATAATATCGCTCAGTAACTGGCCTGAGCCGCAGGCCATCGTCCAGCCGAGCGTGCCGTGGCCGGTGTTAAGCCACAGGTTTTTAAACCCGGTGCGCCCCACGACCGGCGTGCCGTCTGGCGTCATCGGGCGCAGGCCGGTCCAGAATTTCGCCTGTTCGATATGACCGCCGCGCGGGTAGAGGTCACGCACCACCATTTCCAGCGTCTCCTGACGCGGTTTCAGCAGCTCGGTGTTAAAGCCCACAATCTCTGCCATACCGCCGACGCGGATGCGGTTATCAAAGCGCGTAATGGCGATTTTGTAGGTTTCATCGAGCACGGTGGAGACCGGCGCGCCGGTTTCATCGGCGATCGGGATGGTGAGCGAGTAGCCTTTCAGCGGGTAGACCGGAATATCGACAATGCCTTTGAGCATCGCAGTAGAGTATGAGCCGAACGCCATCACGTAGCCGTCCGCCTTGATAATTTCCTCGCCGCACTTCACGCCATAGATGCGCTGGCCTTCCGAAAGCAGGCGGTCTACCGGCGTGTTGTAGCGAAATACGACGCCCGCCTCTTGCGCCATCTGCGCGAGGCGCGTGGTGAAAAGCTGGCAGTCGCCGGTTTCGTCGTTCGGCAGTTGCAAGCCGCCAGTAAGCTTATGCGCGACGTCGCCCAGCGCCGGTTCCACCTGCGCCAGCTCGGCCGCTTTCAGCAGCCGGAACGGGACGCCTTCACTTTCCAGCACCGCAATATCGCGCGAGGCGTTTTCATACTGCTGTTCGGTGCGAAAGAGTTGCAGCGTGCCGCCCTGGCGGCCTTCATACTGAATGCCGGTGGATTCACGCAGCGCTTTTAAACAGTCGCGGCTGTATTCCGCAAGGCGCACCATGCGGCCTTTATTCTGCATATAGTGGCGGGTGTCGCAGTTGCGCAGCATCTGCCACATCCACTTAAGCTGGAAGTGCGTGCCGTCCAGGCTTATCGCCAGCGGCGCGTGGCGCTGGAACATCCACTTGATGGCCTTCAACGGCACGCCGGGCGCAGCCCATGGTGCTGCATAACCGGGCGAGATCTGTCCCGCGTTGGCGGCGCTGGTTTCCAGCGCCGGGCCCGGCTCGCGATCGATAACCGTCACATCATGCCCCGCCTGGCGTAAATACCAGGCGCTGGCCACGCCGACTACCCCACTCCCCAGCACGACTACATGCATGTCCTCTTCCTTCTCAGGCTAAAGAATAATTAACTGATTACAAATTGATAACCCAGAAGAAAATATTATTCAACATATGGCTTTTTTATGGTGAGCCGACTCACATCTTTCCCCGCCACAGCAGGAATGGCGCTTTCAGGATCTCCTGCTTCCCTTCCCTGCCCGGCAAAATAAAATTCTGCGCCGCCCGCGATTTACCGACAGGCGGGCTCAGGAAATCGCGCAGAAAAAATTTTTGCCGTGGCGCTGATAAGGCGGGGGTGATCTATGCTTGAAAATAAGGCTCTCCCCGGATGAGAGCCGCTAACAATGAGGGCGCGCTGATGGCTACCGTAACTGATTCCCTGAAAAAGGATACCCAACGTCTGAGCGACGGGCCGGACTGGACGTTTGAATTGCTGGACGTGTATCTCGCCGAAATCGACCGTGTGGCGAAACTCTACCGGCTGGACACTTACCCGCACCAGATTGAGATAATCACCTCCGAGCAGATGATGGACGCCTACTCCAGCGTCGGGATGCCGATTAACTACCCGCACTGGTCGTTCGGCAAAAAATTCATCGAAACTGAGCGGCTCTATAAGCACGGCCAGCAGGGGCTCGCCTACGAGATTGTGATTAACTCCAACCCGTGCATTGCGTATCTGATGGAAGAGAACACTATCACCATGCAGGCGCTGGTGATGGCCCATGCCTGTTACGGTCATAACTCGTTTTTCAAGAATAACTATCTGTTTCGCAGCTGGACCGACGCCAGCTCGATTGTCGACTACCTGATTTTCGCTCGTAACTACATTACCGAGTGCGAGGAGCGTTATGGCGTTGATGAGGTCGAAAAACTGCTGGACTCCTGCCATGCGCTGATGAATTACGGTGTCGACCGCTATAAACGCCCGCAGAAGATTTCGTTACAGGAAGAGAAAGCGCGCCAGAAAAGCCGCGAAGAGTATCTGCAAAGCCAGGTGAATATGCTCTGGCGCACCCTGCCACGGCGCGAGGAGGAGAAAACCGTCGAGGCGCATCACCGTTTTCCGGCCGAGCCGCAGGAAAACCTGCTCTATTTTATGGAGAAGAATGCGCCGCTGCTTGAGTCGTGGCAGCGCGAAATCCTGCGTATCGTGCGTAAGGTGAGCCAGTATTTCTACCCGCAGAAACAGACCCAGGTCATGAACGAAGGCTGGGCGACATTCTGGCATTACACCATTCTTAATCATCTCTATGATGAAGGGAAAGTGACCGAGCGCTTTATGCTGGAGTTTCTGCACAGCCACACTAATGTGGTGTTCCAGCCGCCCTATAACAGCCAGTGGTACAGCGGCATTAACCCTTACGCGCTCGGCTTCGCCATGTTCCAGGATATCAAACGCATCTGCCAGAACCCGACGGAGGAAGACCGCTACTGGTTCCCGGATATTGCCGGCTCCGACTGGCTGGAAACGCTGCATTTTGCGATGCGCGATTTCAAAGACGAGAGTTTTATCAGCCAGTTCCTGTCGCCGAAAGTGATGCGCGATTTCCGCCTGTTCACGGTGCTGGACGACGATCGTAATAATTATCTGGAAATTGCGGCGATCCACAACGAAGAGGGCTATCGGGCGATTCGCAACGAGCTGTCGGCCCAGTACAACCTGAGTAACCTGGAGCCGAATATTCAGGTGTGGAACGTCAACCTGCGCGGCGACCGCGCCCTGACGCTACGCTATATCCCGCAAAACCGGGCGCCGCTCGACAAAGGCCGCCGCGAGGTGCTCAAGCATGTGCATCGCCTGTGGGGCTTTGACGTGTTGCTGGAGCAGCAGAACGAGGACGGCAGCGTCGAGCTGCTGGAGCGCTGCCCGCCGCGCATTAATACCCTGTAAGCGGCTTGCAACTCAGACAAAAAAGGCTTCCCGAAGGAAGCCTTTTTTCTGCCTGCCGCGCTTAGCGGCTGTGCATCGCCAGATCGCCCGGCAGGTTTTTCTGCATCCGGTGCCAGATCTCGCCGCTTTCACGTCCGTACGTGCGCACCACGTCGTAGACCTGATCGTGCTGCCCTTCGCGCGAGAGCGTGCCGAGCTTGTGGTAAAAGCCCAGCGCCAGGCTGCGCGCTTCCGGGTTTGAGAAATAATGGCGGCCGATGCGGGTATAGAGCCCTTTCATACCGTTAAGGATAAGCCCATAGATTGGGTTACCGGACGCAAATGCCAGACCGCGGAAAATGTTGTAGTCGAGATCCGCGAACGCATCCGCGTGATCTTCCACTTCATCCGCCGTGGCGAGCACTTCACGCGCGCGTTCCGGGTGCATACGCAGCGCGGTGCGAATAAATATCGTCGCGATGTTGGTGCGCACGGAGAGCAGGTTGTCGATGAGCTGCGGCACGCTTTCGTGGTCAAGACGCGCCAGGGTTTCGAGGATATTGAGGCCCGACGTTTCCCAGAAGTTATTTACTTTTGTCGGCTTGCCATGCTGGATAGTCAGCCAGCCGTCGCGCGCCAGGCGCTGCAACACTTCGCGCAGGGTGGTGCGCGTCACGCCAATCAGTTCAGAGAGTTCGCGTTCAGCAGGCAGAATAGATCCCGGAGGGAAGCGGTTATTCCAGATGCTTTCAATAATGTACTCTTCCGCGAAACCCGCCGGGCTCTGCGCCTTAATCACCATAATGATCTTTCCAATACACCTAAGATGCAAAATTCACTCATCATACCAGACGCACCGCGGCGCAGATAGCATGAGGAAATGTAAAAAAAGGGATCGGGGTTCGGTTTTTAGCCATCCCCGCCGCCCCGCCCCACGCGCCCGCGGCTTGATTGCCGCCCCGCTGCCGGTTACCCTGACATGTTAACGAACTATAACCGTAAAGGATCATGGCATGGAAATTTCATATGGCCGGGCGTTGTATCGTAACTTTTTAGGACAATCTCCGGACTGGTACAAGCTTTGTTTACTTGGCTTTTTGATTCTGAATCCTCTGGTGTTCTGGGTAAGCCCCTTCGCGGCGGGCTGGCTGTTGGTCGTTGAATTTATCTTCACGCTGGCGATGGCGCTAAAATGTTACCCCCTGTTGCCGGGCGGCCTGCTGGCCGTAGAAGCCCTGTTTATCGGCATGACCAGCGCCGAACACGTGCGCGAAGAAGTGGCGAATAACCTCGCCGTGGTACTGCTGCTTATTTTTATGGTAGCGGGTATTTATTTTATGAAACAGCTGCTGCTGTTGATTTTTACCCGTCTGCTGCTGGGTATACGCTCTAAAACCCTGCTCTCGCTCGCGTTCTGCTTCGCGGCGGCGTTTCTCTCCGCTTTCCTCGACGCGCTGACGGTCGTCGCGGTCGTAATCAGCGTGGCGGTCGGTTTTTACGGCATTTATCATCGCGTCGCGTCTCACCAGGACGAGAGCAGCGAACTGGTTGATGACGCGCAGCTCGATGACGAACGCCGCGCCACGCTCGATCGCTTTCGCGCGTTTCTGCGCAGCCTGATGATGCACGCGGGCGTCGGCACCGCGCTTGGCGGCGTAATGACGATGGTCGGCGAGCCGCAGAACCTGATCATCGCCCATGCGGCGGGCTGGGGCTTCGGCGATTTCCTGCTGCGCGTGGCGCCAGTGAGCGTACCGGTGTTCATCTGCGGCATTCTGACCTGCGTCCTGGTGGAAAAAACCAAATCTTTCGGTTACGGCGAACCGTTGCCGGAGCCAGTGCGTAAGATCCTGCGCGACTATGACGACAAGAGCCGTCAGAAACGCACCCGTCAGGATAGCGTTAAGCTGATTATTCAGGCGCTGATCGGCGTCTGGTTGATTACCGCGCTGGCGCTGCATCTGGCGGAGGTAGGCCTGATTGGTCTGTCGGTGATTATTCTCGCGAGCGCGCTTTGCGGCGTGACTGACGAGCACGCCATCGGCAAAGCTTTTACCGAAGCGCTGCCCTTCACCGCGCTACTGACCGTCTTCTTCGCCATTGTGGCGGTGATTATTGACCAGCATCTGTTCGCGCCGATTATCGCGTATGTGCTGGAAGCCTCGCCGCATAACCAGCTGTCGCTGTTCTATCTCTTCAATGGCCTGCTGTCGTCGATCTCCGATAATGTATTTGTCGGTACGGTCTATATCAACGAAGCGAAAAGCGCGCTGCAACAGGGCGTGATTGACGCTAAGCAGTTTGAGCTGCTCGCGGTCGCGATTAATACCGGCACCAACCTGCCGTCTGTCGCCACGCCGAACGGCCAGGCAGCGTTTCTGTTCCTGCTGACCTCAGCGCTGGCACCGCTCATCCGTCTCTCCTATGGCCGGATGGTGTGGATGGCGTTGCCGTATACGCTGGTTCTGACGCTGGTGGGCCTCGCCTGCGTGCAGTATACGCTGGTGCCCTTTACCGACTGGCTGCTGCAAAGCGGCTGGCTCAGCACGCCCACCGCCACGGCGCTGCTGCATTAATCTTTATCGGGCCCTCGCGGCCCGTTTTTTTATTCACCGTCCCCCGATAAATGCGTTATTTTTGATGCCGCTAGTGGCGTGTAAAAGGAATTCGTTTACACTGCCGGTTCAACGCAGATTGCAGAGATAATCATTATGTTGCGATTTTTAAACCAGTGTTCGCGTGGGCGCGGCGCATGGCTGTTGCTGGCGCTCACCGCTTTCGCGCTGGAAATGGTGGCGCTGTGGTTCCAGCATGTCATGATGCTGAAACCCTGCGTGTTATGTATTTATGAACGTTGCGCGCTGTTCGGCGTGATGGGCGCAGGGCTGGTGGGAGCCATTGCACCGAAAACCCCCTTACGCTTTGTGGCGATCGGTATCTGGATCTACAGCGCCTGCAAGGGCCTGATGCTCTCATGGGAGCATACGATGATGCAGTTGCACCCATCACCGTTTGTGACCTGCGATTTCGCGGCCCGCTTCCCGGGCTGGCTGCCGCTTGATAAGTGGCTGCCACAGGTATTTGTCGCGAGCGGTGACTGCTCCGAGCGCCAGTGGTCTTTCCTGACGCTGGAGATGCCGCAGTGGCTGGTGGGCATTTTCGCCGCCTACCTGCTGGTCGCGCTGCTGGTGTTGCTGGCGCAGGCGTTTAAACCGAAAAAACGCGATCTCTTCGGCCGCTACTAAGTCGAACTTATTAGCGCCACACCACGCCCACCGCGCCCTGCCCGGTGGGCTTTTTTATGCGCCTGACTGCGTTCCGCTCCCCTGCCGCCTGGCTTGTTTCGCCGCTCCCTGTCTATACTTTCAGGGTGAACATGAAACGACAGGAGGACGTATGCTTAATTATCCACTCAGCGTCGAAAAAGACGATCCGAATGAAGCCCCGGAATCTGGTGATAAAAAACCGAGTCCGAACCAGAAGTAATGATAAGGTCGCTGAGGCGGCCTTTTTTGTACACTTTTCCGCCTGACGCTGCATTAATATACAAATTCACCTTTACGTAAATTTACTGTTAAAACAAAGTGTTAACTATTACTACAATAGAGATTAGCTATCAGTTCAATCACTATAAAAAGGTGAATTGTATCAAGACGGGAGATGTGCTATTTGTGTGGTCAGATGATTTTGCTAAGCCTTTTCAGCCCTATGAATCCACTGATCCTCCGTGACGACGTTTCCGTCAAAGCTATCCTTACGCCTTCCGGCACTCTGCGCGGCGTATCGCTTATTCGCAAGCCAGGTAATGACGCCTGGATGACGATTATTGCGCAGCCCTGCGACCACCTTCAGGAACAGATTGCGCGTTTTTTATCCCTTACTGTGGATGAACAAAATACGCTCCGAGCGTTTCTCGAACAATTTTCAGAACCGTAATTAACTCTTCTTCATCCTCAATTAATGAAAATGCAACTATTCAGTCATGCTTAAGAAATATCTCAACACCTGATGACCGAATAATCCGATTTTTCAAAAAGGCAGATGCAGGCTATTAAACTCTGGCTATACTCCCTGTGTCACAAACAAGCCCGGAGTATTGTATGGAGATTTCAAGCAGAACTGCGGTTTTACTTAACCTGTTCGCCTTTGCTGGTCTACTCCTTTCCTTATCCGTCAGGTTTGGCTGGCTCTGACAGGCGCGCCGCGTCTCGCAACTGCTTTCAAACCCTCTTCAGCACGGTGTGTTGTACGCCCACAGGGCGAAAAAATACGCAACGCGTCATAATCGGATAAAAAAAGCCGCTATTAAGAGCGGCTTTTTTATTGAATGATTATTTAACACGGCTTATATCAGCGATAGCATAATGATCGCATCTGATATTATTCTGCCCAGTCTGGTTTATTTAAAATATGGTCCTGCCAGTCGCGGACTTCTGATTCTTTTACTGCTATATGGCGCACTGAAATACGTTCAGCATGCATCGCGGCTTTGGAGCCGGCGCGCAGCGGGTGCCACAGCGGCAGGTTTTTGCCTTCGGCCAGCAGACGATAGGCGCAGGTGGGCGGCAACCATTCAAAAGTTGGCAGGTTGTCGCGTGTCAATTTGATGCAGTCCGGCTCATACTCGAAGCGGCGCTCATAGTTACGGCACTGGCAGGTTTTAATGTTCAGCTGACGGCAGGCGACGTTAGTGAAATAGATTTCATCGGTATCTTCGTCCATCAGCTTATGCAGGCAGCACTGACCGCACCCGTCGCAGAGGGATTCCCACTCGGCGTCGCTCATCTCATCCAGGGTTTTACGCTGCCAGAAAGGCGTTTCGGTCATAACGGTGTCCGCGCATCAAAAATTAAGCTGCACCTTATAAACACTCTGGCTCCCGGATGCAAGTTTTGCCGCCCTATGGGCGGCATCTTTACAGAACGCGGGTGCTCAAGGTGTGGTCGTCAAAAGCAATTTCCAGCGCGTCGCCGCTGGTGAGCGGGCCGACACCCTCTGGCGTGCCGGTGAGGATGACATCGCCCGCGCGCAGCGTGAAAAAGCGGCTCATGTAAGCGATCAGGGGCACTATTTTGTGGATCATCTCGGCGGTATTGCCGCTCTGGCGCACCTCGCCATTAATGCGCAGGCTGAGCGGCGTGTTTTGCGGATCGCCTGAAAATTCCCCTGCCGGAATGAACCCGGAGATCGGGCAGGAATTATCGAACGCTTTCGCCTTCTCCCACGGCTGTCCGGCTTTTTTCATTTTGCCCTGAATGTCGCGCAGGGTGAGATCGAGCGCGACGCCGTAACCTGCAATCGCTTTCGCAACATGCTCTTCGCTCGCCTGACGCAGCGTGGCGCCAATCAGCACCGCCAGCTCCACCTCGTGATGCACCGAGCCGAGCCCCTGCGGCAGCGCCAGTGGCTGGCGCAAATCGCACAGCGCGGTTTCCGGCTTGATAAACAGCACCGGCTCTTCCGGCGTGGCGCTCCCCATCTCCTGAATATGCTTCGCATAATTGCTGCCTACGCAGACCACTTTGCTGACCGGATAATCGAGCAGCGCGCCCTGCCAGTGATGATGTTGGTACATCGCTTTCCTCGCCTTTTTATGATGTTGGTAAGACAGTACTAACTATTCGCCCCGGCAGCGCGAAAAGTCAAACCCGGCGGGGGCGGCACAGGCGGCAGATGAAAAAACGCGCCGTTTGGGATGAACGGCGCGCCTTGCTATTTTTTACCGAGCGATTCGAGGTGCTGTTTTAACAAATTTTCCGGCGGCGGCGGCATTTGTAAATAATAGCCCTGCTCTTTTAGCGCCTGTTTCACTTTTTCGAGATCGGCGTGCGCTAATTTTTTACGGCCGTCTAACGGCAGCATCATGGTCATAATTGGCTGACCGAATCCCGCCAGCAATTCTTCCGGCACGCGCGAAAAATCGTCTTTTTTTTCAACATAAAGATAAGTCTGTTCGCGACGCGCGCTTCGATAGATCACACAAAACATGTTTTTACTCTAATTTAGCCAGATGGTTACTTGCCTGAATATAAGGCTGACTATAACATGCCTGATGTGCTTCGGAATATCATCCCACTGCGGTGGGGATTTAAACTGAATTGAGTAAGGCCAGGATGTCAAACACGCCCATCGAGCTAAAAGGCAGTAGTTTCACCTTATCAGTGGTTCATTTGCATGATGCTCACCCCGAGGTTATTCGCAAAGCGCTTGAAGAAAAAATTGCTCAGGCGCCGGCCTTTCTCAAAAATGCGCCAGTAGTAGTGAATGTCGCAGGGCTCGACGGGTCGATAAACTGGCAACAGCTGCATCAGACTTTTGTCGACAGCGGGCTGCATCTGGTGGGCATCAGCGGCTGTCAGGACGACGCGCTGAAAGCGGAAATCTCCCGCGCGGGGCTCGCCCTGCTGACGGAGGGCAAGGCCAGCGCGCCGCGTGCCGCAAAGCCTGCTGAAGCACCCGTTGCGCCGCCAGCGCCCACACCCCGTACGCGTTTAATCGATCTGCCGGTGCGGTCCGGCCAGCGGATCTACGCGCCGGACGCCGATTTGGTGGTCACAAGCCACGTCAGCGCGGGCGCGGAGCTTATCGCCGACGGCAATATTCATGTCTATGGCACCATGCGCGGGCGCGCGCTCGCAGGCGCCAGCGGCGATAAAGAAGCACAAATTTTTTCAACAAATCTCGCGGCGGAGCTGGTTTCCATCGCCGGGGTTTACTGGCTGAGCGATCAAATCCCGGCCGAGTTTTACAACAAAGCGGCACGCCTGCGTCTGGCCGACGGCGCGCTGACGGTTCAACCATTAAATTAAGCCCTTTTAACAAGGAATTCCTTTATGGCACGCATTATTGTAGTTACATCAGGTAAAGGGGGCGTTGGCAAAACCACCTCCAGCGCGGCCATCGCTACGGGTCTGGCCCAAAAGGGAAAGAAGACCGTAGTTATCGATTTCGATATCGGCCTGCGTAACCTTGATCTGATCATGGGTTGTGAACGCCGTGTCGTATACGATTTCGTCAAC
Source organism: Cronobacter muytjensii ATCC 51329 (assembly GCF_001277195.1). Lineage (NCBI taxonomy): Bacteria > Pseudomonadati > Pseudomonadota > Gammaproteobacteria > Enterobacterales > Enterobacteriaceae > Cronobacter > Cronobacter muytjensii. Next base: position 1,493,791 of record NZ_CP012268.1, on the reverse strand, counting down.
GTCATTCAGGGCGATGCCACGCTGAATCAGGCGTTAATCCGCGATAAACGCACCGAAAGCCTTTACATCCTGCCCGCGTCGCAAACGCGCGACAAAGACGCCCTGACTCGCGAGGGCGTGGAGAAGGTGCTGGATGAGCTTAAAAAAATGGAGTTCGACTTTATCGTCTGCGACTCCCCTGCCGGCATCGAAACCGGCGCGCTGATGGCGCTCTATTTTGCCGATGAAGCCATCATTACCACTAACCCGGAAGTCTCCTCCGTTCGCGATTCCGACCGTATCCTGGGCATTCTGGCCTCTAAATCGCGCCGCGCTGAAAACGGCGAAGCGCCGATTAAAGAGCACCTGCTGCTGACCCGTTATAACCCGGGCCGCGTCAGCAAGGGCGACATGCTCAGCATGGAAGATGTGCTGGAGATCCTGCGTATTCCTCTGGTGGGCGTTATCCCGGAAGATCAGTCCGTGCTGCGCGCCTCCAACCAGGGCGAGCCGGTCATCCTTGATGCCACATCCGACGCAGGAAAAGCCTACGCCGATACCGTTGATCGCCTGATGGGAGAAGAACGTCCTTTCCGCTTCATTGAAGAAGAGAAGAAAGGTTTCCTCAAACGCCTGTTCGGAGGATAAGTTATGGCATTACTCGACTTTTTTCTCTCCAGAAAAAAGAACACCGCCAGTATCGCCAAAGAGCGCTTACAAATTATTGTTGCCGAGCGTCGTCGTAGCGACGCAGAACCGCATTATTTACCGCAGCTGAAGCGGGATATTCTGGAAGTAATTTGCAAATACGTTCAGATTGATCCGGAAATGGTCACCGTTCAGCTAGAACAAAAAGGCGACGACATTTCGATTCTCGAACTTAACGTCACGTTGCCAGAAGCGGAAGAGACAAAATAACGCTAAAAAATACCCCGGTCATGCCGGGGTATTTTTTTAATGCATCCACTGTATATATTCTCAGTGGCGCTTCACTTTCCTGTAAATAATCACAGGGTACGTCATGAATATTGCTGTAACAGCGTTTTTAATGATTCGCCTAATAACTCGCCACGCCAGCCGCTGATTAATTCCGGCAGCTGATTCTGCGGTTTCAGTTTCCAGTGCCAGTTCAGCAGCTGGTTAATCTGGCGACGCGACGCCATCAGCTCAGCGCTGATACCGTGTTTCTGGCTCGTCTCCTGCACCAGCGCTTTGATATCTTTAAACACTTTGCGGTAACCCGGCATGTCGATGAGGTTCGCAAGCGGCGCCGGCAACGCGTCCTCCGGCAGCGCCTGCGCCTCGGCGACCAGCGCAATCAGGGTCTTGCCGTGAAAACGGATCTCACTGCCTGAAAGCCCCAGGCTGTCGAGTTCGCCAAGCGAGCCCGGCATGTGGCGCGCCACTTTCCAGAGGTTCTCTTCACGCACCACGAAATTGACCGCCATATCGCGCTCGCGCGCTTTACGCAGGCGCCAGCCGGCCAGCAGTCGCAGACAGGCGAGCTGACGGGTGCGCAGTTGCCAGGCATTGGTGATTTCACGCCACGCTTCGTCGGGATCCAGCACCTCGCCGCGACGCTGGGTCATCAGGCGGCACTCGTTGAGCGCAGCGGTCAGCCAGCCCGCTTCACGCACCTGCTCCATCAGCTTATGGGCGATGGGCAGCAGATACCAGACATCCGCCGCCGCGTAGTCGCACTGGCGTTCCGTCAACGGGCGCGCCAGCCAGTCGGTACGGGATTCGCTTTTATCCAGCACCACGCCGGTGTGGTGTTCCACAAGCGTCGCGAAACCGCAGGAGAGCGGATGGCCGACAAACGAAGCCAGCACCTGGGTGTCGACAAACGGGTCGGGCATCATGCCAAACGCGTTCTGGAACACCTCCAGATCTTCGCTGCCCGCATGCAGGAATTTGGTGACGTTCTGATCCTGCAACAACGCCTGGAACGGGGCCCAGTCGGTAATGGTCAACGGATCGATAAGGGCGACGTTTTCGCCGTCGTAAAGCTGGATAAGCCCCAGTTGCGGGTAATAGGTGCGGGTACGGACAAATTCAGTGTCCAGCGCCAGAGCGCGCTGCGTGCGTGCGGTATCGCACAGCGCCGCCAGCGCGTCGTTGGTGGTAATCATCTGGTAATTCAAATCGCTCTCTCTTTGTCTGCGCCCATAAAAAACGCCGGTAGCACCGGCGTCAGGGCGACGTGATTGCAGCTCAGGCGGTATTGTCACCTGCCCGGCGCGCTTCGTCACGTAGTTCTCGTCGTAAAATTTTCCCGACGTTGGATTTTGGCAGCTCGGTGCGAAACTCCACCTGTTTCGGCACTTTATAGCCGGTCAGGTGACGGCGGCAGAAAGTAATCAGCGCCTCTTCGGTCAGCGAGGCCTCTTTCTTCACCACGAAGATTTTCACCAGCTCGCCGCTCGGCTCGGAGGGAATGCCCACCGCCGCCACTTCCTGAACGCCGCTGTGCTGCATCACCACATCTTCGATTTCGTTCGGGTAGACATTAAAGCCGGAAACCAGAATCATATCTTTTTTGCGATCGACGATGCGCAGGAAGCCCTCTTCGTCCATTACCGCGATATCGCCGCTGCGCAGCCAGCCTTCCTGAAGGATCTCATCGGTGGCGTCGGGACGCTGCCAGTAACCGAGCATCACCTGCGGGCCTTTAATGCACAGTTCGCCAGGCTCGCCCGGCGCGACTTCGTGGCCTTCGTCATCAATCAGCTTCACTTCGGTGGACGGCACCGGCAGGCCGATACTGCCGCTGTGGTAGTCGATATCGTGCGGGTTGACGCTCACCAGCGGCGAGCATTCGGTCAGGCCGTAACCCTCCAGCAGGAACTGGCCGGTCAGTTTTTCCCAGCGCTCCGCCACAGCGTGATGTACCGGCATCCCGCCGCCCGCAGAAAGATGCAGCGAGGAAAAATCGAGCTTATGGAACTCTTTGTTATTCAGCAGCGCGTTAAACAGCGTGTTCACGCCTGTCATCGCGGTAAACGGATATTTGCCGAGCTCTTTCACCAGCCCCGGAATATCGCGCGGGTTGGTGATAAGCACGTTCTGACCGCCCAGTTCGATAAACAGCAGGCAGTTCATGGTCAGGGCAAAAATGTGATAGAGCGGCAGCGCGGTGATCACCAGCTCTTTGCCGCGATGCAACAGCGGCCCGTAGGTGCCGAGCACCTGTTCCAGGTTGGCGAGCATATTGCGATGGGTCAGCATGGCGCCTTTTGCTACGCCCGTTGTGCCGCCGGTATATTGCAGGAAGGCTAAATCGTCCGGCGTTACGTCCGGTTTGATGTACTGCATCCGGTAGCCGTTATGCAGCGCGCTGCGAAACGAAATGGCGTCCGGCAGGTGGTACTTCGGCACCAGGCGTTTCACGTACTTCACCACGAAATTCACGAGCGTGCCTTTGGCGGTAGAGAGCTGATCGCCCATACGCGTCAGGATGACGTGCTTCACCTGGGTTTTCGCGACCACTTTTTCCAGGGTATGCGCGAAGTTAGAGACAATAACGATGGCGCTGGCGCCGCTGTCGTTCAGCTGGTGCTCCAGTTCGCGTGGCGTATACAGCGGGTTGACGTTCACGACAATCATGCCGGCGCGCAGAATGCCGAACAGCGCCACCGGGTATTGCAAAAGGTTGGGCATCATCAGCGCCACGCGGTCGCCTTTTTGCAGGCCCAGGCCCTGTTGCAGCCAGGCGGCGAACGCACGGCTGCGCTCTTCCAGTTTACGGAAGGTCATCACCTCGCCCATGTTAGTAAAAGCGGGCTGATCGGCGAAGCGTGTGCAGGATTGCTCAAACAGATCCACCAGGGAGTGATAACGGTCCGGGTTTATCTCCGCCGGAACGTCCGCCGGATAACGGTTAAGCCAAACCTTCTTCAATGCGTCACCTCTGAATATATTATTCGTCGTCATCACAACCCCAAAACAATAAACACGGCGTTAACATAATATTAACTCATTGTACCAGTTTATTAATTCACCTGATTTAAGGTTGCGAAGCGCGTCACTAATTATTTTTGTTATGCCGATAAAACGAATAAACAGCGGACCAGCCGCTGTTTATTTTTCTTACTTAATCAATAAGTTACTCAGTGACCACGGTCTGTACCTGAGCGGGGCCGGGATTATACCAGCCCCACGGCCCATAGCCATACCCCCAGCCGGGGCGCGGCCCCCACATCCACGGGTCGAGGGGCTGCGGCGGCATCACCACCTGCTGCGTCACGCGCCAGCGTTTGAAGCCGTTCACCTGCATCACCATAAATTTATAAGGGCTGGCGCCGACTTTACCGTCCGCCGTGCCGGTAATAGGGCCTACCACGGTCACCAGCTGGTTACGGAAATCGACCGGGTCGAGAAAACCACCGACATCGGCGTAAATGCGCCCGCGCGACGGCTGGCCGAGTAAAGGTCGGGCCACGCTGTCGAGCGGCAGCGTCGCTATCTCAAGCCGGGTTTTCCCCTGTTGATTATCGACATTCACCACCCGCCCGCCGAAGCGCGCCTCCTGGCCGACGTAGAGCTGCGGCGCATTCATCACGCGCACCAGATCCTGCTGGGGCGTAGGGCTGGTGCCTTTAATCGCGTCAGGCACGCTGACGCAACCGCCCAGAAGCAACGCGCCAAGCGCCAGTAGACTGCTGCGCATCATTGATTGTTGACCCACCATAAGCGACTCCTTAAACCCGCCCGCGGCTTGCGTCGGGGTGTTATTCCCGGCCTGGCAATTTTTTCCACGCCACTTCGTTGCGCAGATAGACCGGTTCTGCATGTTCGACCGCAACAACGCGCTGTTGTTCGAACAGCCAGCACGCCAGCGGCAACATATCTTCTGCTGCCGGGAGCGTTACCTGCCCGTCGGTGAGCGTAAGGCCACTCTCTTTCGCCAGATCGGGCCACGCCTGCCAGCCGGTGCCGACAGTCGCCCACTCGCCACTGAGCGTTTTCAGACGTTCAGCGACCGCCTCCGGTTTGAGCACCGCTTCGGTCTCTTCGCCATGCCAGACGCCCTGCGCGTCGCGCTGGTATTCCGCCCAGTAGACTTCGCCCATACGGGCGTCAATGGCCGCCAGCACGCGGGTGGCGCCGCATGCGCGCCATGCGCCCTGCGCCATTGTCATCAGCGTCGAGACACCGACCATCGGCAGTTCTGCGCCGAGCGCCAGCCCTTGCGCGATGCCAATGCCGATTCGCACGCCGGTAAAGCTTCCCGGCCCGCGGCCAAAGGCCAGCGCGTCCATCGCCGTCAGCGCGACGCCGCGCTCAGCGAGGATCTCGCTGACCATCGGCAGAATACGCTGGGTGTGTTCGCGCGGGCAGAGTTCAAACAGGGCGGATGTTTTACCGTTATCCCACAAGGCGACGGAACAGGCCTCGGTGGCGGTATCAATAGCCAGAATTCGCATGGATCAATAACACTCTTACGCGTCGTGGTGGTTCAAAAAGGGGCGCATCTTATCACAGTCTGGCATAAATTACTGCCGCGCGGCGTCGGTGAGAAACCGCGCCGCCTCGCCGATATCACGGGTGCGCGGGGTCGGCGGCAGGCTTTTCAGGAACACGGCGCCATAAGGGCGCATCACCAGCCGGTTGTCGCAAATCACCAGCACGCCGCGGTCGTCCACGTCGCGGATAAGACGCCCGACGCCCTGCTTAAGCGTGATCACCGCCTCCGGTAACTGCACTTCGTCAAACGGATCGCCGCCACGCAGGCGACAATCTTCCATACGCGCTTTCAGCAGCGGATCATCCGGCGAGGTGAACGGCAGTTTATCGATAATCACCAGCGACAGCGCGTCGCCGCGCACGTCCACTCCTTCCCAGAAACTGCTGGTCGCCACCAGCAGGGCGTTGCCCGCGCTGATGAATTGCTCAAGCAGCTGGCTTTTGCTGGTTTCACCCTGCAACAGGACCGGCAGCGTCATGGTGGCGCGAAAATGCTCGGCCAGCTCGCGCATCATGGCGTGGGAGGTACAGAGCATAAAGCAGCGCCCCTGGTTGGCCTCGATAAGCGGCTGAAGCATTCGCGCCAGCGCTCTGCCCGCCTGCGGCTGGTTGGTCTGCGGCAGACCGCGCGGCACACAGAGCAGCGCCTGGCGAGCGTAATCGAACGGGCTTGGCAGCAGCAGCGTTTGCGCCTCGTGAATACCGAGCCGCTCCGTAAAGTGATGCAGTTCATCGTTTACCGAGAGCGTCGCCGAGGTGAAGATCCAGCTGCCGCCCTTTTCGGCGATCACGTCCTGAAATTTATCGGCGACGGTCAGCGGCGTCAGCGCCAGCGTGAAGTGGCGCGAGTTGCACTCGTACCAGTAGCTGTATCCCGGCTGGTTGATCTCTTTTAAGCGCTTGAGGCGCGCGCGGTAGAGCGTGGCGCGCTCAAACGCGGCATCCAGCAACGCCGAGCGGCCCAGCGACAGCTTCGCCACGTCGTAACAGAGCTCCAGCGCGTCGTCGAGCAGCAGCAGCGCGCGGCTGATGGAAGCATCCGCCAGGAGTTCGCGCAGGTTGCCGCGAAAGCCTGGGTCGCCCAGTTGCAAACGGAAATCGTGGGTGCTTTGCGCCAGGCGATCGGCGCACTTTTGCAACTGCTGGGTATCTTTCACCTCGGTGCGATACGCGATGACGATATCTTTGGCGAGATCCAGCAACTGGCGGCTTGAGAGCGACTGGCCGAAATACTGGCTGGCGATATCCGGCAGCTGGTGGGCTTCGTCGAAAATAATAACGTCAGCCTCAGGAATAAGCTCCGCGAAGCCGCTCTCCTTTACCACCATATCGGCGAGAAACAGGTGATGGTTCACCACCACCACGTCGGCTTCCATCGCTTTTTTACGCGCCTTCACCACGAAGCAGTCTTTATAGAGCGGGCAGTCGCTGCCGAGGCAGTTATCGTTGGTGCTGGTGACGAGCGGCCAGACGGGGGCGTCCTCGGCCACGCGCCCGCAGGTGCTGATATCGCCATCCACGGTTTCGTTGGCCCAGCCGCGCAGCTGGATGACGTCGCTTAAGGTTTGCACAGGGAGATCGCCGCCCGCCAGCGCCTGCTGTTCAAGCCGCTCCAGGCACAGATAGTTGGAGCGCCCTTTTAACAGCGCCAGACGGCCTTTGAATTCGAGCGCCCTGGCGACAGTCGGCAGGTCGCGGCTGTAGAGCTGATCCTGCAACGCCTTCGAGCCGGTAGAGACGATCACTTTCTTACCGGCGCGCAGCGCAGGCGCCAGATACGCGTAGGTTTTTCCGGTCCCGGTGCCCGCCTCCACCACCAGCGGCTTTGCGGCCTCAATGGCGGCGGTGACCGCCTGCGCCATCTGACGCTGCGGCTCGCGCGGTTTAAAACCCGGTATCGCTTTGGCTAGCTGGCCATCTGCTGCAAAATCGTCCGTCACACTACCCCCTGGTTAAATTGCCAGTGATTATGTCAGGGAGGCGGCACTTTAGCCAGCCGAAGAGATGACGTGCGGCGCACAATATGGCAGGCTTGCAGGCGGCTGAATACAACAGGAAAAGGAACAGCGATGACAATCAAGCGTATCGATCCCGCAGACCGTTGGTCTGACGCGGTGATCCACAACCAGACGATTTACTACACCGGCGTACCGGAAAACCTGGACGGCGACGCTTATGAGCAAACCGCGAATACGCTCGCGCAAATCGACACGCTGTTAACCGCCCAGGGCAGCGACAAATCGCGCATTCTCGACGCCACGATTTTCCTTGCCGATGGCGATGATTTCGCGCTGATGAACAAAGCGTGGGATGAATGGGTTGTGGCAGGCTCCGCGCCGGTGCGCTGCACGGTGCAGGCGCGTCTGATGAACCCGCGTTATAAAGTCGAAATCAAAATTATCGCCGCAGTGTAATGCCCTGCCGCCGCCCGTTACCGGCGGCGGTTTTTCTCCGGTTTCACGCCCATCCGCTTTAAATGCCGCCGCTGCAACCGCAGCAGATCACGCACCGACAAGATCTGATACGTCAGCCCGTGTTCGCGCGCTACGTCGCCGATGATAGCGCTCAACGCCGAAAAATGACGGTGGCTCCAGTCGGGAAACAGATGATGCGTCAGGTGCAAATTCAGCCCGCCGAGCCAGTAGCCCAGCAGCCGCGGCTTTGCGCCCCAGTCAAAGGTCGTGGCGAACGCGTGATGATAGGGACTTTGCGACACCGCGTTTTTTTCCGGCGTCGGGTAAAAGTGGCCTTTCGCCCAGTGAGTGCCGATAAGCAGCGAGACAAACAGCGCTGAGACCAGCATCTGGCTTGCCAGATAAACGCACAACAGGGTGATGAACGGGATCTGACCAGCCATGCACAGCGCCGGCACGCCCAGCGCCAGCAGAAAATGCGCGCCTTTCAGCAGCAGAAACAGCCCCGCGCCACCCGCGCCCTGCCGGGGCAAATGACATGTGAAAGGCGTGTTGCCAAGCCGGTCGCGCCAGTCCATCCACCAGGCGTACCACGGGAATGTCAGCGCCGCCACCAGCGGCCAGTAAAGATGCTGAAAGCGCATGACAGGTTTCCAGCGCTGAAACGGCGTCTGGCAGAGCACGCCATTCTCTTCGATATCCGGGTCGTAGCCCTGAATATTGGTGTACGGGTGATGAAACTGTACGTGCCGCACCTGCCAGCTATCAGCATCAAGGCCCAGCGGCAGGCTGATAACGCGGCCAAGCCAGGCGTTCGCCGCCGCAGTGCGGCAAAACGCGTTATGGCTGGCGTCGTGCAGCACATTCACCACCAGCATCATGGCGAAAAAGATAAACCCGAAATAGCAGAGCGCGTAACCGCTAAGGTCCGACCGGGAGAGGCACAACAGATAGCACAGCGCACAACCCAGCGTGAGAAACGCGAGCTTTAACCACATTCCCCTGTCGGCGAACCGGTGATCGCGCCGCGCCGCCAGGTAGCGCTGGCAGGCGGTGCGAAACGCCTTATGCAGCGCCCGGTCGCGGCCTTCCGCGCGCGGCGGCGAGTTATGCGACATGCGCACGTCCCATCTGGCGCAAAAACGCCCGCTGGGCGGCCCGCAGCTCGCCATAGCTGATACAGCGATACGGCAGCCCGTGCTCCGCCGCCTGCTCGCCGATAATTCGTGCGAGCGCCGGGTAATGACGATGGTGCCAGCCGGGGAACAGATGGTGCGTCAGATGATAATTTAATCCGCCGGTAAACATCTCCTGCCAGCGCCGGGGCGTGCGCCAGTCACAAGCGGTGGTGAAATTATGGTGATACCAGCCGTGCGCCACCACCTGTTGCTCGCCTTCCGGCGCCTCATAAAACGCTGCATCGGCCCAGTGCGTGCCCAGCAGCAAAAACACCACCATCAGCGACGTACACATCTGCACCAGCAGATAGATGCCGAGCACCAGCCAGACGTGATGCCCCATCAGCACCGGCAGACCGAGCATCAGCGCCAGGTGGCCGAGCTTGCTGAAAATAAACGCCCCCCAGCCCGCCGCGCCCGGCAGCAGGCGCTCCGCGCGCAGCGGCGTGCGCCCGAGCCTGTCGGCCCAGTCAAACACGACGCCAACCCAGCTCAGGGATAACGCCGCGACCAGCGGCCAGTAGAGATGCTGCCAACGCATCCACCCGCGCCAGCGTTGAAACGGCGTCTGGCGGAAAATCCCGTTTTCTTCGGTATCCAGATCGTAGCGTTCGATATTGGCGTAGCGGTGGTGAAAGCTGACGTGACGTACGCGCCAGTAGACCGGTTCAATGCCCGTGGAGAGCGTCACCGCCCGGCTGATAACGGCATTCAGCACGCGGCGGCGGGCAAACGTGTGGTGCGAGGCGTCGTGGTTGACGTCGATATTCAGCCACATCATCAGCACAGCAAACGCCGCGTAGCCCGCCATAAAAGCCAGCGGCTGCGAGGCGCGCAGCGCCAGGCTGTAACTGACGATGGCCGCCAGCAGGATCAGCGCCGCTTTGACAATCGCCCGACGGTTGGCGAAGCGATGATCGCCGCGATCTTTGAGGTAACGATACGCCTGCCGTTGTAGCGCCTGATGAAACGCGCTTTCCTGCGCCTCGCTGAAACGCAGTGGAGGCAATGCCTTAGCCATGACGCACCGCCCTCGTTTTCACACCGCCCATCAGCAGCACCAGCAGGCCGTGGAGCGCCAGCGCCGGCAGGCTTATCTGCCAGATAATGGACTGCCAGCCAAAGCCGTACAGACACAGCAGCGGCATCAGGCACGTGACCGTCGCCCAGCCAACGCGGCTCCCGCGACGTCCGTCGCAGAGCAGCCCAAGCGCCACCGACGCGGCCACCAGCAGCACAAACAGCGCCGTCTGTTCCCTGCCGATATCGTCGTAGCCATACCCGTAACGCTGGATATAACCGATAACCGGGATAAACAGCAGCAGCGTGCCGCTAACGATAATCTGCGGCGCGGGGCCGGGCCTGACGGCGGGCGGCGTCAGTCGCAGGCCGAGCAGGCGGGCAAATGGCGCGTTGCTCTCGCGCAGCGGGTTCGCGGAGGCGGTATAGCCTTTTACGCCGTAGTGATGCTCGTCGCGCGCAGGCGGCTGACGTGTAAAGGAGCCAAACAGCTTATCCCACAGGATCAATGTGCCGCCGTAATTGCTGTTGGCAAAACGGCGCTCGCGCAGGTGATGCACCCGATGATGTGACGGTGTCACAAACAGCCGCTCCAGGAAGCCGAGTCGCCCGGTAAACGCGTTATGGTTAAAAAACTGGATGCTGTAATGGATAATGGAGACCGCCAGAAATACCGTCAGCGGCACGCCCGCGACCGCCAGCAGCAGGAAAAACGGTATCGAAGTGAGCGACGAGTACCATGAATTTCGCACGCCAAGCGACAGGTTATAGTGCTCGCCGTGGTGATGAACGCTGTGTACCGCCCACAGCAGCGGCCACTGATGATGCAGACGGTGTAGCCAGTAAAAACCGAAATCCCAGGCGATAAAGGCGAACGCCCACACTGCCGCCGCAGGGAGATCCGCAAACAAATCCAGGCTCGCGGTACGCGACACCTGGCCATAGCAGAGCACTTCGAGGCCGCGAAACAGCCACAGCATCATCTGCCCGGAGTTGACGTTAAACACCACATCGCGCCAGTTGACGGTCTCTTTGCCGCGCCATTTCACCAGCAGCGCCTCGCCGAAAACCAGCGCCAGCATCACCACGATGGGCAGCGTTAATTCATTCATGGCGCAACGCCTTCTGCGTAACCCGACGGGTCGTTATTTTCACGGCCAGCGCGCCCGCCAGCAGGGCAAGCGCCGTTCCCCCGAGAAGATCGATAAAGAGATGCCGACGCAGCTGCAAAATGGAGACCGCAATCGCCGCGCCCCATATCATCGCGCCGAGCGTATAGTGCCACTGCCCACGCTGGCTGATGCCCCAGACCATCAGCAGGGTCAACGCCATGTGCAGCGACGGAAAACAGTTTTGCGGCGAATCCACCGCCAGCAGCAGGCGCAGCATATCGACGCTCACGCCCTCGCCGCTGACCGTCGGATAATCCATCGTGCTCGGCCAGGCGAGATAAATAGCGCCAGCGAACAGCGCGGCCAGCTGAGTGGCGCGCATCAGGCACTTCACCTGCGACAGCGGCGTCAGGAAGTAGCCCAGCGGGATGAGGATAAAAAACGACAGATAGAGCCAGATGGCGGACGGCGAGAAATCCATCAGCATATCGACCCACATCGGCGGCAGCTTATACCCGGCACGCTGTAACACGTCGGTCGCGGCGTAGACCACACCGACGCTTCCCCAGCCCAACAACAGCGCCTTCAGGCGACAGCAAGTCTCGTTCATCTCGTCTCCCTGACGCGCAGAATGCGCCGCCGTTTCGCGCCTGGCGTAGCGGGCGGCAGGCTCGCGTGATGCGTCCAGCGCAGAAGCTCGCACGCCACGCCCTGCTGTTCAAACAGTGCGATCAGGGCTGACTGTGCCGCTGCCCGCTGCGCCTCGTCCGCCTCTGCCATAAGCGTGAGGTGCGCTTCGCCGTGCTGGATAAGCCGGAAATCCGCCGTCAGGGGCAGCACGCGCGCCAGCGCCCGGTTGCAGAGATCGCCGAAGATAACACGCTGGCCGCCCTGCCCGTCCGGCAGCAGCAGTTGATCGTCCTGACGCCCTTCAATGCGGGCCAGCGCCAGCGACGGATCGCCGCAGGGGCACGGCGCGTCGCGCGCCACCAGGATATCGTCCAGCCGGTAGCGCACGATGGGCTGCGTGGTGCGGGTGAAGTCGGTGATCACCGGCACGAAACGGTGGTCGTCGAGCCACGCTTTTTCCACCACGAGAAACGCTTCGTTCAGGTGCAGCACACCGTGCGCGCAGGTGGCGGCGAGAAATCCTTCCGTCGCCTGATAGACCTCGCCGACCGAAGGGAACACCTGCGCCAGCAGCGCACGGTCTTGCGGATCGAGCACTTCGGCGACCGAAATCACTTTTTTGGGCGTCACGTTCAGCTTGCCTGCCTGTACCGCCAGCGCCAGGGCGCGCAGCACCTGCGCAGGCGCGACGATAATCGACGGCGCCTCGGCCTCGAGGCGAGCCAGCAACGTGTCGAAGGGGACAAAGAGATCGTAAAACGTGAGGCTCAGCCAGCGGCTGTTGACGCTCTGATAGAGGTTATTGTCAGCGCGTAAAAAGAGCGCCACCCGCTCGCCAGCGAACAGGCCATCGGGCAGCATTTTCGCGAGCATCGCCCCGGCCCACAGCGCCTGCTCTTCGGGGCCGACGGCAAAAAGACCGCGCCGTCCCGACGTACCGCTCGACAGCCCCACGCTGTAGCGGCCCACCGTTGGGGCAAAATTTCTTTCGTTCTCGCTTTGCAGCGCGCACGCCATTACTGCGTCTGCCTTAAGCCCGGCGGTGTTCATCTCATCGAAATGGGCCATCATCAGCGCTTTATCCATGGTCGGCCATTCGCTGAACGGCAGCATACGGTAGCGCCGAAACCACGGGCTTTTCGCCAGCACGCGCGTGGCAAAACGCTGCAGTTGTCGCGTCTGGTGACGCGCCAGCGCCTCGCGGCTGCGAAACCGCATGCGCCGCACGCGGAAATAGTGCCAGAGCATGGCGAGCTTATTCACAGGTCGCCCTCATGCGCGAGGCGGATCTCCGCGTTGCCGCCGCGCCAGAGCTGATGCAGTAAATCGAGCGTGCGCGAGGCCGCCGCCGGGTCGGCAATGACCAGATTCGCAAGCCGCGAGGGGCCGCGCTGTTCGCGGTAGCTGACCGGCGACCAGGCCGCGTCGGCAGCCAGCAGCACCCAGCCGTCGTCGGTCAGCACGAACGCGCCGATATGCCCGGCTGCATGGCCCGGCAACGGCACCAGCATGATCTCGCCATTGCTTTGCGGCAATAAATAACCAGACTCAAACGGCGCGAGCGCGGCGGGCAACGCCACGCGCTCAAAGCCCTCGATAAAGGCGACCGCGCTCTCAAAATGCTCAGGGATAAGACCCGGCACGAACGCCTGGCGCAGCGCGGCAAACCCGCGCAGCGTGCGGGTCTGCGCCCAGCCCTCGCCGGAGCAGATAAACCGGCAATCCGCGAAATCGCGCAGGCCGGCGATATGATCGGCGTGAAAGTGCGAGAGGATCAGCGCGTCGATATCGCCCGGGCGATACCCGACAGCGGCGAGCTGGCGCACCAGCGACTGCTCCGGCGAGAAATAGACCGGCGTGACGCGCCGATAAATCTGATAGATCCCGCGGCGGGTGTGGTCGTCAAACCACGAGGCATAGCCGGTATCCCAGAGCCAGCGTTTGCCGCCCGCTTCGATAAGGCTCGCGCGGGCCGGGAATTTGCAGACCCGCAACCCCGCGCCTTTTAGCGCGATACAGCCTAAATGGGTACAGTAGCCCGTTTCATACGTGGTGATAGTGGCCATTCAGCCTCTCCTTGCGCGCAGCCATGCGCCGGTGAGGCGCACGCCGTCCTCGAGCGATACCGGCGGACGATAGCCGAGACGGGTTATCGCCTTGTCCTGATTGAGCGTCATATCAAAACTGACGGTGCCTGCGCTGTAGCGCGTCAGCCGCGGTTCAACGCCGGTGACGCGTCCGCGCAGCTCCATCCCCTGCGCCACGAGAGAAAGCAGCGGCCAGGGCACCGACGCTACCCGGTACTGAAGCCGGAGCTGTTCTCGCAGCAGACTGTCGAGCATCGTCACCAGCCGCTGCGGCTGCTGGTTAGTGATATTAAACGCCTCGCCGGAAGTCAGCCCCGGCTGGTGTGTCGCAAGTCCCATCGCGTGCACCACGTTGCCGACCCAGGTGAGATCCAGCAGCGCCTCGCCCCCGCGCGGCAGGCGCAGCACGCCGCGATCCGCCTCCAGCTGACGCAGCAGGCGCGGAATAATCACCCGGTCATGCGGGCCGAACAGCCCGCGCGGACGTAAAATCACAAAGGTGACGTGCGGGAAACGCAGCGCGGCTGCCGTAATCGCCTGTTCGGCGGCATATTTACTGCGCGCGTAGTGGCAGGCGAAACGGGCCGCCCGGTAGTGTTCATCCACATTGTGATGATGACGGAAATCGAAATAGATAGCGGGCGTCGAGATATGAATAAAGCGCGTGACGCCTGCGCGCGCGGCGGCCAGGGCCAGTCGCCCGGTGGCGGCGACGTTGACGGCGTGAAACGCCAGCGCGCTGCCCCACGGCGAGGATTTCGCCGCGCAGTGCCATACTACGTCGCAGCCGCGCACCAGCGCGTCAAACCGCGCGTCGTCCGCCTGCGCGAGCTCCAGCGGCACAAACTCCGCGCCCCGAGCGGCCAGTTCGGCGCCCGCGTTAGCGTCACGTCCGGTCGCACGTACCGCGCACCCCTGCGCCAGCAGCACCTCGACCGCGTTGCGCCCCAATCCGCTGGTCGCGCCCGTCACCAGATATTTCATGGCAGCAGCACCATACCGGCCAGCGTTAAGCCTGCGGCAGTGCCAACCAGCATGACCGGCTCGCCCGGATTCACACGTCCGGTGATAAACGCCTCGTGCAGCGCGGTAGGCACCGACGCGGCGACCTGGTTGCCGTGCAGCCGGTAAATATCCACCAGCGCCTCCGGCCTCACCTTCAGGCGCTTGCGCATATGCTCCAGCGAAAGATGACTCGCCTGATGCGGCACCACGGTGGCGATATCATTCAGCGTCAGGCCGGCGGCATCGAGCAGCCGCTGCCAGAATCCGTCTATCAGCGCCGAGGCCTGGCGGAACAGCGCTTTGCCCTGCATATGGAACAGAAAATCGCTCTCGTCCATCCCGGCGCGGGGGTTTTTGCGCGTCCCGCCGGCGCGGATCTCGCACAGTTCACTGTCCTGCGGGTAGGTTTCGGATATCATCGCGAGAATTCCGGCACGCCCGTTCCCTGCCTCGACGATGGCGCAGGCGGCCCCGTCACCGAATATTAATGACGACTCCTCATGCTGCCAGTCGATGCCACGCGAGGCGATATCCGCGGCCACAATGGCGATGCGGCGATAGCTACCGCTCGTCAGCAGCGCTGAAGCCACCTGCATTGCGGTGATAAAACTCACGCAACTGCTGTTGACGTCGAACCCCGCCGTGCCCGCCGGTAATCCCGCCGCTTTCATGACGTGCACCGCCGAACAGGGCAGCGCCTGAACAGCGATGGCCGAGGCGGAGATGAGCAGATCGATGGAAGCCGGTTCGATCGCGTGACGGCGGCAGGCATCGTGGAACGCGGCGGCGGCGAGCGCCGCCTGGCTGGCATCGTGGGTGGCGTGGTGGCGTCGCAGAATGCCCGAGCGGCGTTCGACATAGCCGGCGGGCTTGCCGAGGCGGCGGTCGAGTTCGTCCGATGTGATTATCTGTTCAGGAAGCGCCTTGCCGGTCGCTATGATGTTCAGCCGTGAGGCTATCGGGGCGTGGGATGTGAATACCATGAGGCGCTGTCCCTGAGCTAAACGTCCCCGACAGGCGGGGACGTTATCTGAAATGGTGTCTGGCGTTATTGTCAGTGGCGCGAACCATACCACGTCAGAAGGGACAAAAAAATATCGCTACCTTTTCCAGGTAGCGTGCGCTTACTCGTCTTCGTCGTCTTCAAAACGCGCGACGATGCGATCGCCCTGATGGGTAGCGCGAATTTCCTGCGCCACCTGTGCGATGGCCTCGCCGCTGCTCATGCCCTGTGACATCAGCTCCTGAATACGCTCGACGGCTTGCTGCTGCTGTTCATGGGTGAGAGAAGGTAAACCTGCAAACATCGCTGACTCCTGTTACATTGCTGAGTTCAATTATTTCATGCCGCGCGAGCCAGCGCCAGACGCCGCCCGCGCACCTGTTATCTGTCGTCCTGATGAATACGAACCTGACTCCTGAACTGATCTCCCTGCCCTGGCGCGCCGACGCGCTGCAAGATATTTTCTCCGCGCTGCATCATCTCCCCTGGGCGATGCTGCTGCACTCGGGGTTTGCCGATCATCCGCATAATCGCTTTGACATTCTGGTGGCCGAGCCGCGCGTCACGCTGACCACGCGCGGGGCGCTCACTATGACGCAAGACGCCAACGGTTGCCAGTACAGCGAGGACGATCCGCTGCGCCTGTTGCAGGCGGCGCTGGCGCGATTTGCGTTCGCCCCTGAGCCGGACGCGGACTTCCCGTTTCAGGGCGGCGCGCTGGGGCTTTTCGGCTACGATCTGGGGCGGCGCTTTGAGCGACTGCCTGCGCAGGCGGCGGCCGAACTGAACGCGCCGGATATGGCGGTCGGCATTTATGACTGGGCGCTGATTGCCGATCACAAACGTAAGCAGCTCACCCTGCTGTGCTATGGCGACGCCCGGGCGCGTCTCGCCTGGCTTGAGGCGCAGCAGCCGGTGAAAACCCCGCCATTTCGCTTAACCACGCCCTGGCGCTCGAACATGACGCGCGAGCAATATGGCGAGAAGTTTCGCCAGGTGCAGGCTTTTCTTCGCAGCGGCGATTGCTACCAGGTGAACCTGGCGCAGCGTTTTTGCGCCGGGTATGAAGGCGATGAATGGCAGGCATTTTTAACGCTCAACGCCGCCAACCGCGCTCCGTTCAGCGCCTTTTTACGTCTGCCGGAACAGGCAATTTTAAGCCTGTCGCCGGAGCGGTTTATCCGCCTGCACGACGGTCATATTGAGACGCGGCCCATCAAAGGCACGCTGCCGCGTCTGAAGGATCCGCAGGAAGACGCGCGCCAGGCCGCCCGACTGGCGCAGTCGCCGAAAGATCGCGCTGAAAACCTGATGATTGTCGATCTCCTGCGTAACGATATTGGCCGCGTGGCGACGCCCGGCAGCGTGAAAGTGCCGGAGCTGTTCGTGGTCGAGCCGTTCCCGGCGGTGCATCATCTGGTCAGCACGATTACCGCGACGCTGCCGCCGCAGCTTCATGCAACTGATTTGCTGCGCGCCAGTTTTCCCGGCGGCTCGATAACCGGCGCGCCGAAGGTGCGGGCGATGGAAATTATCGAAGAGCTGGAGCCGCAGCGGCGTAACGCCTGGTGCGGCAGCATCGGCTATCTCAGCTTTTGCGGCGCAATGGACACCAGCATTACTATCCGCACGCTGACCGCTGAAGGCGGCGCGCTGTATTGCTCAGCGGGCGGCGGCATCGTGGCGGACAGCGAGGAAGCGGCGGAATATCAGGAAACTTTTGATAAAGTTAACCGTATCCTGCACGCATTAGAGAGGTAGATATGGAGAACAGTCCGCTCACGCTCGACCGGTTTTTATCGCGTTTTCAGCTACTGCGCCCGCAGATGACCCGACACAGCCTGAATCAGCGCCAGGCGGCAGTGCTGGTGCCCGTGGTGCGCCGCCCGGAACCGGGCCTGCTGCTAACGCAGCGCGCCGCGACGCTGCGTAAACACGCCGGTCAGGTGGCGTTCCCCGGCGGCGCGGTGGATGACACCGACGCGTCGCTGATTGCCGCGGCGCTGCGCGAGGCGCAAGAAGAAGTGGCGATCCCGCCCGAATCGGTTGAGGTGATAGGCGTTCTGCCGCCGGTAGACAGCGTGACCGGTTTTCAGGTGACGCCGGTAGTCGGCATTATCCCGCCGGATCTGCCGTATCACGCCAGCGAAGAGGAAGTGGCGGCGGTGTTCGAAATGCCGCTCGCCGAGGCGCTGCGGCTCGGGCGCTACCACCCGCTGGACATTCACCGGCGCGGCAACAGCCATCGCGTCTGGCTCTCCTGGTATGAGCACTACTTTGTCTGGGGAATGACCGCAGGCATTATTCGTGAGCTGGCGCTACAAATCGGCCATAAGCCCTGACTATTATTAAGGGTGAAAAGTGCGATCTGCAGCACTTTATTAGGCGGCCTTGCCGTATCCATTAGTATAATTCATGTGAATAGTTAACTGCGCAGCACAATAACCTCTTACACTATGCGCTGTTTTCACACCGTCATCTGCAAGGCAGATGACTCTGTCAGGAGTTACCACGTGATTAGTATATTCGACATGTTTAAGGTGGGCATTGGTCCCTCCTCTTCCCATACCGTAGGGCCGATGAAGGCCGGGAAGCAGTTCGTCGATGACCTGGTCGAAAAAGGATTATTGCAGGACGTCACGCGCCTCGCGGTGGACGTTTATGGCTCGCTCTCATTGACCGGCAAAGGCCACCATACGGATATCGCCATTATTATGGGCCTGGCAGGCAATGAACCCGCCACAGTGGATATCGATGCCATACCGGCGTTTATCCGGGACGTGGAAACTCGCGGTCGTCTGCTGCTCGCTCAGGGTAGCCACGAAGTGGATTTCCCGAAAGACAACGGCATGCGTTTTCAAAGCGACAACCTGCCGCTGCATGAGAACGGCATGACCATCCACGCCTACAGCGGCGACAAAGAAGTCTACAGCAAAACCTATTATTCCATCGGCGGCGGTTTTATCGTCGACGAAGAGAATTTCGGCAAAGCCGCCAGCAATGAAGTGAGTGTGCCGTATCCGTTCCACTCTGCAAAAGATCTGCTGGCGCACTGCAAAGAGACCGGCCTGTCGCTCTCCGGGCTGGTCATGAAAAATGAGCTGGCGCTGCACAGCAAAAAAGAAATCGAAGACTATTTCGCTGACGTCTGGCAGACCATGCGCGCCTGTATCGATCGCGGCATGAATACGGAAGGCGTGCTTCCGGGCCCGCTGCGTGTGCCGCGTCGTGCCTCCGCGCTGCGCCGCTTGCTGGTGGCGAGCGATAAGCTCTCCAGCGATCCGATGAACGTGGTGGACTGGGTGAATATGTTCGCGCTTGCCGTGAACGAAGAGAACGCCGCCGGCGGTCGCGTGGTGACCGCGCCGACCAACGGCGCCTGCGGCATTGTGCCCGCGGTGCTGGCCTACTACGATCACTTCATCGAATCGGTGAGCCCCGATATTTACATCCGCTACTTCCTGGCGGCAGGCGCTATCGGCACGCTGTATAAGATGAACGCCTCTATCTCCGGCGCCGAAGTGGGCTGCCAGGGTGAAGTGGGCGTCGCCTGTTCGATGGCGGCGGCAGGGCTTGCCGAACTGCTGGGCGCGAGCCCGGAACAGGTGTGCGTGGCGGCGGAAATCGGCATGGAGCATAACCTGGGGCTGACCTGTGACCCGGTCGCAGGCCAGGTGCAGGTGCCGTGCATCGAGCGTAACGCGATTGCCTCCGTGAAGGCGATCAACGCCTCGCGTATGGCGATGCGCCGCACCAGCGAGCCGCGCGTCTCGCTCGATAAAGTTATCGAAACCATGTACGAAACCGGCAAGGATATGAACGCCAAATACCGTGAGACCTCACGCGGCGGGCTGGCCATCAAAGTACAGTGTGACTAACGCCTCACAGCGCCGCGCTCGCGGCGCTTTTTTTATCCCCGCCCGTCTTTTATTCCTCCCGTCGCGTCAACCCCCACTACACTCTTAACATTCAGCCTTTTATTACTCAGCTGAGCCTGAGAGATTAAGCCTATGCAAAAAGCGCAGCGTATTATTCGGGCTTACCGCCGTCGGCGGTTGATCCTCTGTGTCGTCCTCGCCCTGCTGGCGTTAATTCTGACGCTGGGAATACGCTATTTCTCCGACCGCAAACAGTATCAGCACGACACTACGCGCTACGCCGACCATGCGGTGAAAACCCTGGATGAGCTGCTGGTACCGCTAGACGCCGCGCGCACCGCGCTGTTGCCGCTGGTGGGTATGCCGTGCCAGCAGGTGCATCGCCAGCTGCGCGAAATGGTCGCGAGCCTGCAGACGGTGCGGACCATTGCGCTGGTCGATGATGGCACGCTGTATTGTTCCAGCATTTTCGGCGCGCGTAACGTGCCGATACATGAGTTGCAGCCCCATCTGCCCGCCGCCACGCCGCTGATGCGGCTGTCGCGCGACAGCTCGTTAATTAAAGGCAGCCCGGTGCTGATTGTCTGGACGCCCGCTATTGATAACGGCAAATCGGGCGTGTTGCAGTCGGTAAATATTGAGTTTATCGCAAGCCTGCTGCTCAACCCTGACCCGCCGGTGATTGAGCATGTGCTCTTTGACGTGGCGGGCACGCAGCTGGAATATGGGCGCGGCCTCGTGGAGACATTGCCTACCGGCGATGACCTGACGCGCTATGAGAAATCCTCCAGCCGTTACCCGTTCTCGGTAACGCTGTTTGGCCCGTCGCCTGGCGCGCTGGCGCTAAAAAATCTGCCGAACCAGCTGCCGCTGGCGGTGCTGTTAAGCTTGCTGATTGGCTATATCGCCTGGCTTGCGACCGCCCGGCGCATGAGTTTTTCCTGGGAAATTAATCTTGGTATCGCCAACAATGAGTTTGAGGTGTACTGCCAGCCGCTGGTGAGCGGAAAAACCGGCGAATGTATGGGCGCGGAGCTGCTGCTGCGCTGGAATAATCCGCGCCTGGGGCCGATTGCGCCGGATGTGTTTATCCCCCTTGCCGAGCAGCTTAAGCTGATTAACGCGCTGACACGCTACGTGCTGATTAAAACCGCCGAACAGCGCCACTATTTCCCGGCCTCCGCTGATTTTCATATTGGGGTGAATATCGCCGCCAGCCATTTTCATCAGGGCGTGATTATTGAAGATCTGAAACGTTACTGGTATCCGTCTGACCCGATACAGCCGCTGTTTCTGGAGCTGACCGAGCGCGATGCGCTGCCGGAGGTGGATTATCGCGTGGCGCACGATCTGCGCCAGCTCGGCGTGAAGCTCGCGATTGACGATTTCGGCACTGGCCAGAGTTCGCTTTCCTATCTGGAAACGCTGAGTCCCGACGTACTGAAAATGGACAAACGCTTTACGGCGGCCATCGGCACCGACGCGGTGAACTCCACCGTGACGGACATTATTATCGCGATGGCGAGAAGGCTGAAGATTGAACTGGTGGCGGAAGGCGTGGAGACCGAAGAGCAGGCCGCCTATTTGTGCCGCCTCGGCGTGCCGGTGTTGCAGGGGTATTTATTCGCCCATCCAATGCCGATACGGGAACTGCCGCAGTGGCTGGAACAACGGCGCGCCCATCCAGGCACGCCGTTCTGGCGCCGGCGTCTTCCGGCGCCGTTGGTCTGACGGTTACTCTTCTTCGTCGTGCAGCGGCGCGTCTTTCACCACGCGCACCAGATCGATGCGGTAGTCGTTTGCCTCCACGATGGTAATGCGCAGCGGCGGCACAGCCAGTTCGTCGCCCACGCGCGGGATTTGCCCGTTAATGGCGATAACGAGGCCTGCGACCGTC
The DNA here is from genome assembly GCF_001277195.1 of Cronobacter muytjensii ATCC 51329. Lineage (NCBI taxonomy): Bacteria > Pseudomonadati > Pseudomonadota > Gammaproteobacteria > Enterobacterales > Enterobacteriaceae > Cronobacter > Cronobacter muytjensii. Next base: position 1,472,122 of record NZ_CP012268.1, on the reverse strand, counting down.
GCGATATCCTCTTCATCATTGACTAACGAGGACAGATCCAGCGTCTGTTGCAGCGCGTGAAGGTCGGTGGAGCCTTTTACGAGCCAGCCGTCGCCGTCGTGAATGATTTCCGGCGTTTCGTCGGCGTCCGGGAATTCGCCCGCGATAGCCTCCAGCACATCCAGCGGCGTTACCAGCCCCTGTACCACGCCAAACTCATTGTTGACGATAACGAAGCTGCCTCGCGCGCGGCGCAGCACGCCCAGCAGGTTGATCGGGTCCAGCGTTTCCGGCACCACGATAACCGGCGTCGCCGAGGCGATGGCCGCCACGTCGACGCCCTCTTCCAGCGCCACCAGCAGCTCTTTAGCACGCACCACGCCGATAATTTCATCCAGCTCGCCGCGACATACCGGGAACAGGCTGTGCGGCGAAGATAACAACTGCTCGCGGATTTCATCAACGCTGCGGTTAGCGTCCACCCAACTGATTTCGCCGCGCGGCGTCATGATGCTGCGCAACGAACGGGAGGCCAGCGTCAGCACGCCGTTAATCATATAGCGCTCTTCCTCCGCAAACGCTTCGTCATGCACCGGCACCACGGCATGGTGTTCCGTCTCACTTACCGGCGCCGGGCGACGACGGTTGCCCATCAGGCGCAGGATAGCTTCCGCCGTACGCGCGCGCAGCGGCAGATTAGACTGGTGCTTGAGGAAGTTGCGGCGCGCCACCTGGTTAAAGAACTCGATGATGATGGAGAAACCGATCGCCGCGTAGAGGTAGCCCTTCGGAATATGGAAACCGAAGCCTTCCGCCACCAGGCTCAGACCTATCATCAGCAGGAAGCTCAGACAGAGCACCACGACCGTCGGGTGCGCGTTGACGAAGTTAGTCAGCGGCTTCGAGGCAAGCAGCATCACGCCCATTGCGATGACCACCGCGGCCATCATCACCGGCAGATGGTTCACCATGCCAACGGCGGTGATCACAGCGTCCAGCGAGAAGACGGCGTCGAGCACCACAATCTGCAATACCACGACCCAGAAGCTGGCGTAGCCTTTGCCGTGGCTGTCGTTGTGCTGGCGGTTTTCCAGACGTTCATGCAGCTCCGTTGTGGCTTTAAACAACAGGAACAGGCCACCCAAAAGCATAATCAGATCACGGCCAGAGAAGCTCAGGTCCCAGACGCTGAATAGCGGACGGGTGAGTGTCACCATCCACGAGATAAGCGACAGCAAACCTAAGCGCATCACCAGCGCCAGGGATAAACCAATCAAACGCGCTTTATCGCGCTGCTTCGGCGGCAGTTTATCCGCGAGAATAGCGATAAACACCAGGTTGTCGATGCCAAGAACAATCTCAAGCACGACCAGCGTTAACAAGCCCGCCCAGATTGAGGGGTCCATTAAGAATTCCATAACAGGCTCCTGCGCAAGGAATGACTAAACGGCACCCCGACAGTGTCGGGCGCTTTGATGTGTTTTATCAGTGAATTAAGGCGAAAGCCTTGTGACATGACGGCTGATGAAAGCCTGGAAAAGAAAAGACGTCGGTGACGGTCCATACGGTGGGCTGCTGCCCGCTACTCCTGTGAATTAATCGGAAATCTACCTTAACAAAGGGTAATAGCGTTTGGCAAAGATTTACCAGAATTTGCAATCGCCGTGACACAAAAGGCGCGCATATTTTCCACAGACGCCGAATGCCTTGTTTTGATAGCGAAATTACAGAGCTTCATCACAAACATTATTTTTTCGCGTTCTAAAATAATTCGTGCTTAGGTTCTGAATGCTTACAAATCCTTATCTGAATCGATTCGATAAGCGAATCACTGTTAGCGGTGCCTGTTAGGGCATTGACGATAACCACGGAGGTAGCAAGTGACCATTGCTATTGTCATAGGCACGCATGGCTGGGCGGCTGAACAACTGCTGAAAACAGCGGAAATGCTGTTGGGCGAGCAGGAAAACGTTGGCTGGATCGATTTCGTGCCCGGCGAAAATGCGGAAACCTTGATCGAAAAATATCACGCACAGCTCGAAAAACTGGATACCAGCAAAGGCGTCGTCTTTCTGGTTGACACCTGGGGTGGCAGCCCGTTTAACGCGGCGAGTCGGATTGTGGTGGATAAACCCAATCATGAGGTTGTCGCCGGGGTGAATATCCCGATGCTTGTTGAAACGTTAATGGCGCGCGACGACGACCCGTCTTTCGATGAACTGGTGGCGCTCGCCGTCGAAACCGGCCGCGAAGGCGTCAAAGCGCTGAAAGCGAAACCCGCAGAAAAAGCCGCACCCGCGGCACCCGCCCCAAAAGCGGCAACGCCTGCAAAACCGATGGGCCCGAACGACTATATGGTCATCGGCCTCGCCCGTATCGATGACCGCCTGATCCACGGTCAGGTCGCCACCCGCTGGACCAAAGAGACCAACGTGACGCGCATTATTGTGGTGAGCGATGAAGTCGCCGCTGACAACGTGCGTAAAACGCTGCTTACTCAGGTCGCCCCCCCAGGCGTCACCGCGCACGTGGTGGATGTGGCCAAAATGATCCGCGTCTATAACAACCCGAAATATGCAGGCGAGCGCGTGATGCTGCTGTTCACCAACCCAACGGACGTCGAGCGTCTCGTGGAAGGCGGCGTCAGGATCACCTCCGTGAATATCGGCGGGATGGCCTATCGCCAGGGCAAAACGCAGGTCAATAACGCGGTCTCCGTCGATGAAAAAGATATCGAGGCCTTTAAGAAACTCAACGCACGCGGCATCGAGCTGGAAGTGCGTAAAGTCTCTAACGATCCCCGACTCAAAATGATGGATTTAATCAGCAAAGTGGCGCATTAACGGCTTTGCAGGGTTAACGCTTACTCAGTTTCTACACGTCAGTTTGATATCACAGGAGAAGTACAATGGAGATTACCACTCTTCAGATTGTGCTGGTGTTCATCGTCGCCTGTATCGCCGGTATGGAATCGGTGCTTGATGAATTTCAGTTTCACCGGCCGCTGGTGGCCTGTACGCTGGTCGGGGCCGTGCTGGGCGACATGAAAACCGGCATTATCATCGGCGGTACGCTGGAGATGATAGCGCTCGGCTGGATGAATATCGGCGCCGCCGTGGCGCCTGACGCCGCGCTTGCGTCGATCATTTCCACCATTCTGGTTATCGCGGGCCATCAGAGCATTGGCGCCGGTATCGCGCTGGCCATTCCGCTGGCTGCGGCAGGCCAGGTACTGACTATCATTGTGCGTACGATTACCGTCGGCTTCCAGCATGCGGCGGATAAAGCAGCCGAAAACGGCAACCTCACCGCGCTGTCCTGGATCCACGTCTCGTCCCTGTTCTTGCAGGCGATGCGTATTGCTATCCCGGCGGTGATTGTGGCGATTTCTGTCGGTACCAGCGAAGTGCAGCAGATGCTGAGCGCCATCCCGGAAGTAGTGACCGGCGGTCTGAACATCGCAGGCGGCATGATCGTGGTGGTAGGTTACGCGATGGTCATTAACATGATGCGCGCGGGCTATCTGATGCCGTTCTTCTATCTCGGCTTCGTCACTGCCGCCTTCACCGATTTCAACCTCGTGGCGCTGGGCGTCATCGGCGCCGTTATGGCGGTGCTCTATATCCAGCTGAGCCCGAAATATAACCGCTCCGCAGCGGCACCCGCGCAGACCGCAGGCGCAAACGATCTTGATAACGAACTGGATTAACAGGTGAGCGACATGGTTGATATGACTAAAACAACTGGTGAGAAAAAACTGACCCCGGGCGACGTGCGCGGCGTGTTTATCCGCTCTAACCTCTTCCAGGGATCGTGGAACTTTGAACGTATGCAGGCGCTCGGCTTCTGCTTCTCAATGATCCCGGCGATTCGTCGCCTGTATCCTGAGAATAACGAGGCGCGTCGTCAGGCCATTAAGCGCCATCTGGAGTTTTTCAACACGCATCCGTATGTCGCGGCACCGGTGCTCGGCGTGACGCTGGCGATGGAAGAACAGCGGGCGAACGGCGCGGCCATTGACGATGGCGCGATTAACGGGATCAAAGTAGGCCTTATGGGGCCGCTCGCGGGCGTCGGCGATCCGATATTCTGGGGAACGGTGCGTCCGGTGTTCGCGGCGCTCGGCGCAGGCATCGCGATGAGCGGCAGCCTGCTCGGCCCGCTGCTTTTCTTTGTGCTGTTTAACCTGGTGCGCCTCGCCACCCGCTACTACGGCGTGGCATATGGCTACCGTAAAGGCGTCGATATTGTCAAAGATATGGGCGGCGGCTTCCTGCAAAAACTGACCGAGGGGGCGTCTATTCTCGGCCTGTTTGTCATGGGGGCGCTGGTTAACAAGTGGACGCACGTAAATATCCCGCTAGTGGTGTCGCGCATTACTGACCAGAACGGCGCGCAAAAAGTCACCACTGTGCAAACCATTCTGGACCAGTTGATGCCGGGCCTGGTGCCGCTGCTGCTGACGTTCGCCTGTATGTGGCTGCTGCGCAAAAAAGTGAATCCGCTGTGGATTATCGTCGGGTTCTTTGTGATTGGTATCGCGGGTTACGCGGTCGGCCTGCTCGGCCAGTAGTGATATCGAGTGCTCGCCGGGGGCCGATGGCTCCCGGCTTTTTTATTTAAGGGAGATGGCATGACGCTGACTGACGGGATTCTGGTCGCTTTTATTATCGCGCTGCTGGGCTGGGCCATTTACGACCAGTGGGGGCTTGAACGGCGTCACGGGAAAACGCTGCTGCGGGTAGCGCTGCTACGACGCGGGCGCGCCGACAGCCTGATCTTTACCGGCCTCGTCGCCATTCTTATCTGGCAGAACGTCACGACCCACGGCGCCCCGCTCACCACCTGGCTGTTGTGCGCGCTGGGGCTGGTGGCAATTTATCTTTTCTGGATCCGCGAGCCGCAAATACGCTTTAAGCGCGAAGGCTTTTTCTTTGGCGGTGGCTGGGTGAAATATAACCACATTAAGACAATGAATTTATCTGAAGATGGCGTACTGGTCATTCAATTAGCCCAGCGCCGTTTGCTTATTCGGGTGAAAAATATCGACGATCTTGAAAAAATTTATCATTTTATGATTAATAATCAATGAGTTAAAAATATAGCACAGGCTATTTTCATGCGTAAAAAATAACCATACCTATAGCCAGTGCTATATTTCCCGGTGTTTCCTTTCCGTATTTTTTAACATGCCTTTCACGTCCTGCTATTAAGCGAAAACAATTCTCATTTATAACCTGAAGGGTATTACGCGATTATTGTCTTTGCCGTCCGGAATATGGTATGGTTGCGCCCGTCATTGGGGAGTAGCCAATTTCCGGTCAGGAAATGTACGCGTCAACATACTCGTTGCAAAACGTGGCGCGTACGGACTGAAGCCCTTTCAGTCAGGCGAGACCATTGCACGCTGCTGCTGTTTACTGGGGGCGGTCGGCGTGTATATGGAGATCCCGGTCAGGACCTGTGTATGAATCTTTCCGCAACCCTGCTTCTCGCTTTCGGCATGTCAATGGACGCGTTCGCGGCGTCTATCGGCAAAGGCGCCACGCTGCACAAACCGAAATTCTCCGACGCCCTGCGCACGGGTCTGATCTTTGGGATTATCGAAGCCATCACCCCGCTCCTGGGCTGGCTCCTGGGCCTGCTGGCCACGCAATTTGTACTGACCTGGAATCACTGGATTGCCTTCGTGCTGCTGGTGTTCCTGGGCGGTCGAATGATCCTCGAAGGCATGCGCGGCGGCGGCGATGATGAGCCGGAAAAAACCCGCCGCCACAGTTTTTTACTACTGGTCACTACCGCATTCGCCACCAGCCTTGATGCGATGGCGGTCGGCGTCGGTCTCGCTTTTCTTCAGGTTGATATCATAAAAACCGCGCTCGCCATCGGTTGCGCCACGCTGATAATGTCTACGCTCGGCATGATGATAGGCCGCTTTATCGGCCCGCTGCTCGGCAAACGGGCGGAAATTCTGGGTGGCGTGGTGCTGATTGGCATCGGCTGTCAGATCCTCTGGAGCCATTTCGCGGGCTAAGCGTCGCGTCGCCACAACCGCAGACAAAAATCAGTTTCACAGGCGAATGACGTCTGTTCGCGCAGCGTCTGCCAGACGTCAGAGCGCGCACGCCAGGCAAACGGCGTCATCTGCAGCAGCGTCGTCGCCTCTTCGCCATTCAGACGCATTTCATAACTCAACGTCTGCTCGTCTGCCAACGTAAAGCCCGGCAGGGACTCCTTATTCGGCGCATGCAGCCGCACCTCATCATAGATAAGCCCTTTGAGCTGAACTAAATGCCGCGGCCCCGGCGTCACGGTCATAACCACCGCGCCGGGTTTCACCACGCGCGCCAGCTCCTGCGCTTTACAGGGGGCGTAAATACGCACGACCGCGTCAAAAAACGCGTCGGGGAACGGCAGACGGTGGCTTGATGCCACACAAAACGCGATGTCAGCATAACGCTTCGCGGCAGCGCGGATGGCGCTGCGCGAGACATCAAGCCCCCAGCTTTGTCCGGCGCGGGCCGTCGTCAGCGCCGCAAAAGCGCGGGTGTAATACCCTTCCCCACAGCCGATATCAAGCAGCGTCGCGCCATCATCCGGCAGATGCGCCGCCAGCATCTGCGCGGCGCGGTCGCGCAGCGGCGCATAATGTCCGGCGTCAAGAAAGGCGCGGCGCGCCTGCATCATTTCGCTGCTGTCGCCCGGATCGCGCGAGCGCTTGTGCTGCACCGGCAGCAGATTGACATACCCTTCCTTCGCGATATCGAACTGGTGATGACTGGCGCAGCGAAAGCTTTTTGCTTGCGCCAGAAGCGGCAAATGGCAAAGGGGGCAGAGATAAGACATGGCGACTCCGAAACAGCGCAAAGCGCGAAGTTTAACGTGATTCGGCAGATGGGGAAACGCTGAGGCGCATTATGCATGAAAAAGCCCCGCCAGAGGGCGGGGCTTTAGAATAGCTGGCCGGTGAAACAAGGCACCGGGTCAGTTTAAGTGCGATTAGATAGCAACTACGTTAACAGCTGCCGGACCTTTCTGGCCGTCCTGAATCTCGAACTCAACGTTCTGGCCTTCAGCCAGAGTTTTGAAGCCATTACCCTGAATAGCAGAGAAGTGTACGAACACATCTTTGCTGCCGTCAGCCGGAGTAATGAAACCAAAACCTTTAGATTCGTTGAACCACTTAACTTGACCTTTAATCTTTGCCATTTCGCAAATTCCTTCAATTGTTTTGTTCGCCCGCAGGCGCTGACTTAGATAAAACAGAGACATTACTGCTTGAGGCACTAAAATAAGGTTCGGCAGAGAAGCGGTATTCAACGACAACGTGTTTACTCAGGACTTCTTTACTGAAAATGCCACACATAAACAGAACTGTACCTCGTTTAACCCAAAACTTGTTATCACATACAACGTAACCAATGGCAAGCCATTTTTATACGCTGCACGATCTGTCGCACAGATTCCTTAACAGATCGCTATGTGACTGACAATAAAGCACAGAAGGGGCGCACATGGCCCCGCGAAGCGAGGTTCTGCCGCCCGACTCCGGCATGTTGCCAGAATGCACACTTTAAACGTAGCCCAATAGTTTCACTTCGTCCAGGCGACACGAGATTATGTTTATCGCTTTTTCTGCTTTGTTATTATTTCTGCAAAAGCTTATTCATTAATGTCGTTAAACTCCATTTTAACGAAGCTTTATTACAGCCTGACGGCAGTAAACAATGTACAAATCAAAAAAATTTGTACAAGCCATTTTCGTCATGCACCAAAATAATGACAATTTAATGAAAATGCCTCAAAAAGAGGCAAGCGCAATAAGACAATGTGATTAATAAATCAGCCAGCCAGAAGTAAATTTAACCAGCCCGATATATTCTTGTTTAACGTTTATTTGCCGCCAGCGATAAATATTCACCGATACGGCGCGGCGCGAACGTTGCTGCTTTTTCGCCGCGTTCAGTAAGTGCGCTCATCAGCTCTGCTGGCGGCGCGTCCAGAGATTCATCCGCCAGTTCAAAAACCCCCCAGTGGATAGGAATGGCAAGCGGTCTGCCCGCGTGCTGCCAAAGCTCAACCGCGTGTTGCGGATCCATATGGTGCGGCGCCATAAACCAGCGTGGCGCGTAAGCCCCGATAGGAATGGCCGCACCAGTGAGCGGCCCGAGGCGGCGGGGGATCTCAAGCAACTCAGGCGTGTACCCGCTGTCGCCGCTGAACCAGAAGCGCTGCGACGCGCTCTCCATTACCCAGCCACACCACAACGAGCGGTTCCGGTCCCACAGCGTGCGCATGCTCCAGTGCTGCGCGGGCACGGCGGTCATCCGCAGCCCTTCCCATTCCCGGCTATCCCACCAGTCGAGTTCAGTGACGTGACCGATGCCGCGTTTCGTAAACCACCCTTTCAGGCCCAGCGGCACAAAAAATGCCGCGTCAGGAAATCGCTTTGCAAGCCGGCGTATCGTGCTGCTATCAAGGTGATCGTAGTGATTATGAGAAATCAGCACCGCGTCGAGGCGCGGCAGGCGGGCAAGCTCCAGCGGCAACGGCGTTTTACGGGCGGGGCCATAGAAGCTGACGGGTGAAGCGCGACGCGAAAAGAGCGGATCGGTGAGCAGGTAACGGCCGTTGAGACGAAGCAGCAGCGTGGCGTGGCCGAGCCACCAGACGCCATCATCTTCGCCGTCAATAACGGCGGGTTGCCACCACTGGCGGATGAACGCCTCGTACCCCCCGGAAGGCGGCCGAGGCAACCCCTGGGCTTTACGTTCATCCTGCCAGCGGCGCAAATCGCCGGGCTGATGCCCGACGTCGTGCGTATTGCAAAAGCCGTCAGGGCGGTGATGGGCTTTCGAGGGATCGTACCAGGGATTTTTCCAGACCATGCCCATCACCTCGCTGGCGTTGGCAATTAACGTTCAGCCACCAGGCGGACAAACCCGTCATCGTCATCCTGAGTAGCGGCGGGAGCAGCGCTCGGTGCCTCTGGCTCGTTGGCATCGCAAAGGCGACGCAACAGCGCCGTTTGTCGTTTTTCCTGCTCAAGCAGCGCTTCCAGCAGTTCCACCTGCTGGTTGGCGCGCACGCTCGCGCGGTTGATAAAGAACCAGGCGACCAGCGCCACGATGATGCCCGCCAGAGACATCGCCAGGGAAACGAAATTTAATGCACCAGAATTTACAATGTCATTCATGCTAACCACCTCAAAGTAACGCGCTATCTTACCACCGCCGCGGCGTAAGGGCATCGGTCTCAGGCGTTACCAGGGGATGAACTTATTGATAGTGCAAATGCCGCTGAAAAACTGAACGTCCTGATCGCACATGACATTGATCGTCTGCGTCCACAACAATACACAGGCCACCAGCACGGCCAGCAAAATAGCCCATCTCAATTTTTTCACTACCTTCTCCGTTACGGCATTCACGGGTCCAAATTATCACGGAAACCTTAAACCAAATATCACTGTAACGTTAAGTCACGTAATCCGGAATCCTCTCCTTGTGACGCAGCGGCACACGCGGCAGGCTGTCCGCCTGAACGTTAACAAACGGAGCCGTTATGCGCTATTTGATTCGTGTTGTCGCGCTGTTGTTCGTGGTCTGGATTGCACTGCTTTTCAGCGGTTATGGCATATTGATTGGCAGCCATGAGAATGCCGCAGGTTTGGGGCTGCAGTGCCGTTATCTGACAGCGAGACAGGTGGTCAACGCGCAGTTTATTCACTCTGACAGTGGGCTTATCGGCATTACCGCCTGCCCGGTGCTGCGCAAAAGCGAAACCGTAGTGGATAACGGCTAATGCGCGCCAAGGAAAAAGCCGCAGGCTGGCTGCGGCTTTTTTTCAGCACGGACTGTTATCAGAACGGATAACTGTTATACCCCATCTGCTCGGAAATTTTCCGCGCAGCCGTATGCAGAATTTCCACATACTCGTGCAGGCGCTCTTCGGAGAAGCGCAGCGTCGGGAACGAGATGCTCAGCCCCGCGATCACCACCCCGAAGCGGTCGAATACCGGCACCGCGATGCAGCGCAGCCCTTCTTCCTGCTCTTCGTTATCTTCGCCGTAACCGTGCTCGCGCACCTGATCCAAGACCGGCAGCAGCGCGTCGGTGGAGACGATTGTGCGATCAGTGCTGCGTTTATACTCAACGCCTTCGAGGATCTGACGAACTTCGTCTCGGTCGCGCCAGGCCAGCAATACTTTACCGATAGCGGTGCTGTAGAGCGGATTGCGGCGGCCGATGCGCGAATACATGCGCAGGTTATACATTGAGTCGATTTTATGGATGTAGACAATGCTGTCTTCATCCAGCGCGCCCAGGTGAATGGTTTCTTTCGTCAGACGCGACAGTTCACGCATCTGAATATCCGCGCTGCGGATAAGGTCGACATTCTGTAACGCGCGGGCGCCCAGTTCAAACAGCTTGAGGGTCAGGGAGTACTTTTCCGACTCCCCTTCCTGCGCGACATAGCCCAGAGATTTCATGGTCTGCAAAAAGCGGTAAACGGTGCTTTTTGACATCATGACGCGCTGCGACAATTCGGTGATACCAATTTCCCGTTCTTCACCCAACGCCTGCAAAATACCAAAGACCTTGAGCACCGAAGAGACGGAGTCAGGCTGTTTATCTAATTCTGCGATTGCCATTGATCACCTCGATCGCATTTGTTTTATAAAAATCAGAACCGGTTTTTATTATAAATTCGGGGCGTCACCGCCGCAATGAATCTGTGCCTGATGGTGGCAAATCTGCGACATCAGGCCTGATTATGCATGAAGGATATATCGTGAACGGCAGATCAACCGCTTAGAATGCGTCAACCACCTTAAAGCCGCGTTTAGCCTGGCGCTTTCGGGTATAAAAAAAGCGCGCCCGCGGGCACGCTTTTGTTGAGTTAACGGCGCGATTACTTGAGGTATTCACCGCTACGCAGCGCTTCGATACGTTTATCCAGCGGCGGGTGCGTCATGAAGAGTTCGCTCAGCGATTTCGATTTACCGTTGATGCAGAACGCCATCATGCTGCTCGCTTCCTGCGGCTCATAGCTCGTTTTCAATCGCTGAAGCGCGGCAATCATCTTCTCGCGGCCGACCAGTTTCGCCGAGCCTGCGTCGGCGTGAAACTCACGGTAGCGCGAGAACCACATGGTGATGATGCTCGCCAGAATACCGAACACCAGCTCCAGCACGGTTGCCACCGCGAAATAAATCAGCGGGTTGCCGTTGCTCTCTTCGCCCTCGTCGCGGTTTCCGCCAAGGAACCCTGCCGCTACCTGCGCGATAATGCGCGAAATAAAGATAACGAAGGTGTTTACCACGCCCTGAATCAGGGTCATCGTCACCATGTCACCATTGGCGATATGGCTGATTTCGTGGGCGATAACCGCCTCCGCTTCATCGCGGCTCATATTCTGTAAAAGCCCGGTACTGACAGCCACCAGCGAGGCATCACGGCGCGCGCCGGTCGCAAACGCGTTAATATCCGGCGCATGATAAATCGCCACCTGCGGCATCGCGATGCCCGCCTGGCGTGATTGCTGCGCCACGGTATCCATTAGCCAGCGTTCCGTTTCGTTACGCGGCGCTTCGATAACCTCGCCGCCTACCGATTTCAGCGCCATCCATTTGGACATCAGCAGCGAAACGATCGAGCCGCCGAAGCCAAACAGCAGCGCCATGATCAGAAGGCCCGTCACGCTGCTTGACTGGATCCCTGTCAGGCTGAGCACCAGACCGAACACCACCATGACGGCCAGGTTAGTCAACAGGAAAAGCGCAATTCGCATCATAATTTTCTTTTTACCTCGGTTTAACAATACGCCTTATGCGATTACACACATCGTAGGGGCGCGCACGCCGTTTTCAAGCATCACAGGCTGGCAAGTCTCTAAAAATACGAAACTTTACATTTTGTAGCATTTCGCTGACGGGGGGATAACACGACGCTAAAAAAACCGGCGCATCATCTGCGCCGGTTGGGGAGTTTACTTCTTCGCGGCATCGGCCTGCGCCGTGCTCTCTTTGGTCATATCCGCCAGATCGAGCGCGATATGGACCGTTTCATCGAGATACGGATCCGGCTCCTGATAATCCTTCGGCAGATCGTCGAGTTTCGCCAGCGGCGGTTTCCCGGCGCGCTTCAGGCGGTCGTTGATACGCGCCAGCCGGGTTGCGTCATCTTCGCGGTTCTCTTTTTCACGCTGAGCCAGATTAAGCGATACGATATTACGCTTATCTTTCATGGCGTTAAAACGAGCAATGTCCTTGATGATGTACTGAAACTCCGGATCTTTCGCGATACGATCGTTATGATTTTTGAGCAGTACAGGGCCGACCGGTTTGAGATCGCCTGACTTCTCATACGTGGCGGCGTTGATGCTATCCCACGGCAGCGCGTTATCCTCGAATTTCTCACCGGTTTCGGTCTCTTCATTGCCGGTCGGCATGATGATGTCCGGCGTCACCCCTTTACGCTGGGTGCTGCCGCCGTTGACACGGTAGAACTTCTGGATGGTGTACTGCACTGAACCCAACGCCGGCCATTCCGGACGCAGCATCTGATCGTAGATGCGGTTCAGCGAACGATACTGCTGCACGGTGCCCTTCCCGAAGGTCGGCTCGCCGACAATCAGCGCGCGGCCATAATCCTGCATTGCGGCGGCGAAAATCTCAGACGCCGAGGCGCTGAAACGGTCGACCATCACCACCAGCGGGCCTTTGTAATAGACCACGCCATCGGTATCGCGATCTTCACGCACCTTGCCGTTGTTATCACGCACCTGAACTACCGGGCCGGACGGGATAAACAGACCAGAGAGCGAAACCGCCTCGGTCAACGCTCCGCCGCCGTTGGAGCGCAGGTCAATAATTACCCCGCTGACGTTCTGTTTCTCAAGCTTCTGGAGCTGCACTTTCACGTCATCGGTGAGACCAACGTAGAAGCCAGGAATATCCAGCACGCCGATTTTTTCTTTACCGACATTTTTCACTGACATCTTCACGGCACGGTCTTCAAGACGTATGCGCTCACGCGTCAGCGTAATAATGCGGGTTTTAGTGCCTTTACCGGCAGGCAGGATCTCAAGGCGCACTTTGCTGCCCTTCGGCCCTTTAATCAACGCCACGACGTCATCAAGACGCCAGCCGATGACATCCTGCATCTGCTGACCCACCTGGCCGACACCGACAATACGATCGCCAACGCTAATCGCCTTGCTTTTCGCAGCCGGACCGCCTGCGACCATGGAGTTGATAACGGTGTAATCGTCGTCCATTTGCAGTACCGCGCCGATGCCCTCAAGCGAGAGGCTCATTTCGGTGTTGAACTGTTCGGTGCTGCGCGGTGAGAGATAATTGGTGTGCGGGTCGATTTCGTGCGCGAAGGCGGTCATCGCCAGCGAGAACACATCTTCACTGTTGGTTTGCGCCAGGCGACGGATCGCGAATTTATAACGCTTGGTCAGTGTTTCGCGAATTTCCGCATCGGTTTTGCCGGTCAGCTTCAGGCTCAGCTCGTCATATTTGACTTTGCCGTCCCAGAGCTTATTCAGCTCCGCTTCGCTGGCAGGCCAGGGCGCCTTGCTGCGATCGATATCAAACGTATCGTTACCGGTGAAATCCATCGGTCTTTCGAGCACTTTCAGCGCGTATTGATAGCGCTCAAAACGGCGCTGCTGTGCCAGATTATAGAGATCGTAAAACACGTCGAGCTTGCCGCTGCGCAGTTCGTCGCCGATCTGGCCCTTTTTCTTCGCGAACTGTTCAACGTCACCCGCCAGCAGCACGTTATGGCTGTAGTCGAGCAGGTTGAGGTAGCGATCGAAGATTTTGGCGGAGAAGGCTTCGTTAAGATCGAACTGGCGATAGTGAGAGCGGGTGAACCGGGAGGTCACGCGCTCGCTTACTGTGGCATGCTGCGGTTCTTCTTTAAGAACCGGGATCTGGTCAGGACGGGTAATGTCATCCACGGCCAACGCCTGGCCCGCCATCAGCAGCAGGCCGGCGACGGCGGTAAGCTTAAAAAAAGTGTTCATGCCCTGGTTGACCTCCGTTTCAGAACAATAAATGTTCTGCGCGTACAATCATCGACATACCAGAAGTCAGCTGTACACGGACGCCATCTTTGGTAATTTCCTGCACGGTGGCGTCCATCGCGTTATTGCCTGCTTTCACCTTAATAGCCTGGCCGACGCTGAGCGCCGTGATGTCAGATACCGGGGTGTGACGTTCTTCACGCGCAGGGCGTGGCGCTTTAGCAGCAGCGGCTTTAGCCGGACGAGGTTTACGCTCGGCGTTTTCCTTACGGCGCGGAGCCGGACGCGGCTTACGTTCACGACGCTCTGCGCCGTTTTCTTCGCCTTCAGCGCCTGCCGCTTCGCGTTTTTTCGCCTGCTGCTCGGCGCGCTGCGCCTGAACGCGGGCTTTCGCTTCTTCAAGCTGCTTGCGGGCGTGTTCTACGTGCTGCTCTTCCAGCACGCCGCACGGATTGCCGTCAAGGTCGACACGCGTCGCGCCAGGCTTAATACCGTAAAGGTAGCGCCAGCTCGACGTATAAAGACGTAATGCGGAACGCAGTTGCGTTTTGCTGAGGTTCATTTCGCCCTCAACGCGCTCCACCAGATCCTGAAAAATGCCGATCTTCAGAGGACGCGCTTCGCCTTCAGCACTGAAACACTGCGGAAAACGTTCGGCCAGAAAGGCGATAACTTCTTTACTGCTATTCAACTTAGGTTGATTTTCCATGAAATTTCCTGATTACAACGGATGTTGCCAACAAGCCGCAGGCATGAACAGGCGTCATTATAATGACGCCATCGGTAAATGCCACGTTATCCGTTGCTTATCATGCGTCTGGCGCAAAGAATTTTTTAAAGTCAGTACCCGCAATAACGGCTTCAAGCTGCTCTACCAGGGTACGCAGGCCTTGTTCGTCGTCGGCATCGAAGCGGTTAAAGACGGTGCTGTCGATATCCAGCACGCCGAAAACCTGACCGTTAACGCGCAGCGGCAGTACGATTTCGGCATTGCTGGACGCGTCACAGGCAATGTGGCCATCGAAGGCATGCACGTCATCCACGCGTTGCACTTCGCCGGTCGCAACGGCGGTTCCGCACACGCCACGGCCATAAGGGATGCGCACGCAGGCGATTTTGCCCTGGAACGGGCCGAGCACCAGCGTTTTGTCTTCCAGAAGGTAGAACCCTGCCCAGTTTACGCCATCAAGACGTTCGAACAGCAGCGCGCTGGTATTCGCGAGCGTCGCCAGAAAACTGGTTTCCCCTGCCATAAGGGATTGAAAATCGCGATTGAGTTCCGCGTAAAATTGTGTTTTGTTCATTAATCCGATCGCTTTGTTGTCTTACTTACTCTGCCAGCCTACTAAAATAAGCATTAAATGCGCTCATGCTCAAGATTAATCATTTCATGAGTTACGATAACAGAATCATATAAAATAATGCTTCGCA
Source organism: Cronobacter muytjensii ATCC 51329 (assembly GCF_001277195.1). Lineage (NCBI taxonomy): Bacteria > Pseudomonadati > Pseudomonadota > Gammaproteobacteria > Enterobacterales > Enterobacteriaceae > Cronobacter > Cronobacter muytjensii. The sequence goes on along the minus strand of NZ_CP012268.1, from coordinate 1,456,672 downwards.
CATGGCACTCAAAACCCAACAGCTTTCTCCTGGCAAAAAACTGACCATTCACGCCATCGGCGAGCCGTTGCCGATGGAACATTATCAGCGTTGTCCGCAATGCGATATCCTTTTTATGCTGCCTGTGGTCAAGTCCAACCAGACCGCGCACTGCCCGCGTTGCGACGCGAAAATCCGCGACGGGCGCGACTGGTCGCTCACCCGGCTGGCGGCAATGGCGATAACAATGCTGCTGCTGATGCCGTTTGCTTACAGCGAGCCATTGCTGCGTCTCTACCTGCTCGGCACGCGCATCGACGCTAATCTCTTTCAGGGCATCTGGCAGATGACCCGTCAGGGCGACACCATCACCGCCGCGATGGTACTGTTTTGCGCGGTTGGCGCGCCCGCCACGCTGGTGGCCGCCATCGCGTATCTCTGGTTTGGCAATATCCTCGGCATGAACCTGCGGCCGGTGCTTCTGATGCTGGAGCGGTTGCGCGAATGGGTGATGCTCGATATCTATCTGGTGGGCATCGGCGTCGCATCTATCAAGGTGCGCGAATACGCCTGGCTTGAGCCGGGGATCGGGCTGCTGGCATTTGTGGCGCTGGTGGTGCTGAGCGTGATGACGCTGATTCATCTTAATGTGGAACAACTCTGGGAACGGTTTTACCCGCAGCGCCCCGCCACCCGCTACCACGAGGATCTCCGCGTCTGTCTGGGCTGCCATTACACCGGCGTGCCGGATAAACGCGGTCGCTGCTCGCGCTGCCACATTCCCCTGCGCCGCCGCCGCCGTCAGAGCCTGCAAAAATGCTGGGCGGCGCTGATTGCCTCGATGGTCTTTCTGCTGCCCGCCAACCTGCTGCCGATCTCCATTATCTATATCAACGGCGCGCGCCAGGAAGATACGATCATGTCAGGCATCGTCTCGCTGGCGCAGAGCAACATTCTGGTGGCGGCCGTAGTGTTCATTGCCAGTATTCTGGTGCCCTTTACCAAAGTGCTGGTGCTGCTGACGCTGCTGGTGAGTATCCATTTCAAATGCCAGCAGGGGCTGCGTACGCGCATTCTGATGCTGCGACTGGTGGCCTGGATTGGCCGCTGGTCGATGCTCGATCTGTTTGTGATTTCTCTTACGATGTCGCTGGTCAACCGCGATCAGCTGTTGTCGTTTGTCATGGGGCCGGCTGCGTTTTATTTCGGCGCAGCGGTGATTTTGACTATTCTTGCTGTTGAATGGCTGGACAGCCGCTTACTTTGGGACGCACATGAGTCAGGAAACGCCCGCTTCACAGACTGAAGCGCGAATTAAAACAAAACGTCGCATCTCTCCGTTCTGGTTACTGCCCGTTATCGCTTTGCTGATTGCGGGCTGGCTTATCTGGACAACCTATGAGGAGCGAGGCACAACCGTCACTATCGATTTCATGTCCGCCGACGGGATCGTCGCCGGGCGCACACCGGTGCGCTATCAGGGCGTCGAGGTCGGCACCGTTCAGGATATCCGCCTGAGCGATGACCTGAATAAAATCGAAGTCACGGTCAGTATTAAAAGTGATATGAAAGACGCCCTGCGCGATCAGACGCAATTCTGGCTGGTGACGCCGAAAGCGTCGCTTGCAGGCGTCTCAGGGCTGGACGCGCTGGTCGGCGGCAACTACATCGGCATGATGCCGGGCGAAGGCGAGCCGCGCGACCACTTCCGCGCGCTCGATACCCAGCCCAAATACCGGCTTAACACGGGCGAGTTGATGATTCATCTACACGCGCCGGATCTCGGCTCGCTGAACAGCGGCTCGCTGGTCTATTACCGCAAAATCCCGGTCGGGCGGGTTTATGACTACTCGATTAACACCGACAAACAGGGTGTGACCATTGACGTTATCATCGAACGTCGCTTCACCAATCTGGTGAAAAAAGGCAGCCGTTTCTGGAACGTCTCGGGCGTGAAAACCAACATCGGGCTGAGCGGCGCCAAAGTGG